>NZ_RZHF01000029.1:0-187428 GCF_003990185.1 Vreelandella nanhaiensis
GGCCGGCATTCTAACCAACTGAACTACCGGTCCGCTGTTACATCATGCTGATGCTACTTTGATACTGCTTCACGTTTCCAGGCCATCTTACGATGGTGGGTGGTACTGGGTTCGAACCAGTGACCCCCAGCTTGTAAGGCTGGTGCTCTCCCAACTGAGCTAACCACCCGCTGGTCACGTGGCGCTGCATTCTACAGAAGCCTGCCTGAATGTCAACACGTTATGTTTAAACTTTGTGATTTAAACCAGCGCGTTGCTCACATTCCCGAAGGCGTTCCATGAGCGCGGACGAAGGATGCCGCAAGTTGGGCTGCTTCGTCAATCAAAAACTCATGTTTTAACCCGGAAGCACGCCTTGGCTTGAAATCATGATCGCCATCGGCGAGCCATTTTAGGCATGCACGGGGAGTCAGTGAATAACGTTTTACTTCTTCATGGGTGCCAAAAGGATCACGCTCCCCCTGCAGTACAAGCAGTGGACATTGAATATCGGGCCAATGGCTTAACCGAAGTTTTTCAGGCGCCTTAGGGGGATGAAACGGATAGCCTGCCACAATGACGCCAGGGCAGCTCTGCTGGCTTGCCAGTAGCGTCGCAACCCGACCACCCATGGATTTTCCCCCTACCCACAAGGGCAGATCACCGAGCGGTTTAAGCAGGCGATGCCATGCTGCAAATGTTTCCAGTGTGCGCTCAACCGCGGGTGGCGGGCGGCGTTTACCCTGCTGCATCATTTGCTGCATGTACGGGAAATCAATCGCGAAGACCTGAATGCCCTCTGCAGCAAGTGCTCTGATCATCTGCTGCATAAACGGCGACTGCTGTCCCGCGCCAGCTCCATGGGCCCATAAAAGCCGCCCAATACGCGCCTCCCCCGCCACGGCCAAGGGGCCCAACCCATCCACCAGAAAACGCGACGGGGTGGCCTGCTTTAACGCATCAGCCAATGTTGCTGGCTGAATGGGTGCGTAACCTGGGTAAGCATCTTGCGTCACCGTTATTTCTCCTGGTATCCATATCTGTCAGCAGCCTGCTGAGTATCCTGCTAGTCTCTTCGAGCCATTAAGCATTACTATTTAGTGACCACCTATTCATGGCCTGTTCATTCAAGGAACGTTTCTTGCCTAATAAAGCGTTGATAACATGGCGATTCAAAGTGCTGACAGCAAGGTCATGACAATGTCTGCAGCCAGCGCCTGCTATCACTGCGGCAACCCCGTACCCGCCAATGCACCTTGGCATATTACGCTGGATGAAACAGTGCGCCCTTTGTGTTGCCCAGGCTGCGAAGCCGTGGCCCATGCCATTGTTGAGGGCGGCCTGGAAAGCTACTACTACCAGCGCACCAAGCTACCCGACAGGCCCGCTAGCGAGGCGCTGGATAGCGACCTCTGGGCGCATTTTGATCGTCCTGACCTGCAGAGCACCTTCGTGAGCCATGAAGGTGACATCGGTCAGGCAAGTGCCACGCTGGCAGTGGAAGGCATTACCTGCAATGCCTGCGCCTGGCTGATTGAACACCGCTTGAATGCGCTTGATGGTATTGTTTCAAGCGCAGTGAATTTGACCCACCACCGGCTAGTTGTTAGCTGGCAACCAGATCAGCTTAAACTTTCCAGACTCATGGCCGAGCTTGCGGCTATTGGCTACAACAGCCTTCCCTTTACGCCTGCCCCTGACCAAACGCGTTTGCAGAATAAGAAACGCCTGACGGCTAGGCGCCTGACAGTAGCGGCAACAAGCCTTGGGTGTATTGGCCTTTTGAATTTTTATCGCCCTATGGGTGGGGCTGAAGCAAGCGGTGACCGTGCTGATATTCTACTTGCCTGGCTATCGCTTGCGCTCGTCACTACCGTAATGTTTACCGCAAAGCCTTTTTTTCACCAGGCGCTTGACGATCTCAAACGCGGCCGTTTTGGGCCCATGCTGCCTGCGGGAATTGCCCTGCTCGCTGCCTATTTGACAAGTATTTATAGCGTGTTTTTGCATGTCGGCGAGTCCTATGCAGGCTTTATTGCCTTGTTAACCACCTTCCTGCTACTAGGCCGCTACGTAAAGCTTCGGCACGCCCTGAAAGAAACTCTGCACGCTAGGTTGCCCGTTTCTGCAACGCGACTCGAGGGCGACACAAGAAGCGAGCGCATGCTCCCCTTAAGTGAACTGATGGTTGGCGATTTGATAGTGGTGAAAGCAGGTCAGCGCCTTCCGGTTGATGGCACGATAGTTCAGGGGGAATCAAGCCTGAATGAGGTAAGCCTTACCGGTGAGCCGCTACCCGTCACACGTAAAGTGGGCGATCATGTATTGTGCGGTTGCCAGAATCTGGAGAACCCGTTAACCATCAAGGTAATGCAGATAGGCCCCCATACCCGTATCGCGCGCATCAACGCTCAGGTGAAAGCCGCCTGGTGCGAGCAGCTCTTGGCCGAGGTTGACTCTCGAAAAATACATGGGTGGGTTGTGTGCGTACTGCTGGCAACTGCCGCGATGGCGGCAATTGGATGGCGGTTTGGGCCAACCCAGACGCTGGATGGAACACTCGCCATGCTGGTCGTGGGAAGCCCCTTTGCCCTGGCGCTGGCGGCTCCAGCGGGCCTGCTTGCCGGTTATCAACAGCTGCGCAGGCGTGGCGTGGTGGTTACCCACCCAGGCGCGCTGATTTCATTGGCGCAAGCGCCCCACACTAAGTCTGCTCTCATGGCGTCTTGCCCTGAAGTGATCGTGCTTAGCCCCCGCTCAAGCCGCTATGAAGACATTTGCTACATTGCCCGTCTTGCAAGACGATACATAAGACAAAACCGATGTGTGGCCCTAGGCGTAAGTCTAATCCTGCTGCCTTTGGCCGCGTTGGGTTATCTTCCACCCTGGGGTGCTGTTATGGGCGCTGCCTTAAGCACATTGGCAGTGATTGGTAACACGCAGCGGTTTTCACGCCTTTTCCCTTTTCAGGCCAGAGGCAATTTATGAATCCTAGCGGGCTTGATCTTCCGCCCCTGCTGGCGGCCTTTGTGTTTGGCCTGCTGGGCGGTGCCCACTGTATCGGTATGTGCGGGGGAATCATGGGCGCGCTCACCTTTACCGTACCGCCCAGCATGCGCAGCCCCTTGCGCATGGGCGGTCTGCTGCTGAGCTACAACCTTGGCCGCATCTCAAGCTATATGACAGCAGGGGCGCTAGTGGCCGCCCTGGGCACGCTCATTTCCCTTTCGCTGCTGGCCCGCCTGCTTTTGCAGGGATTAGCGGCAGTCATGCTGATTTTAATGGCACTTTACATTGCCAACTGGTGGAAAGGCTTGCTTGGTATAGAAGCCTTGGGAAAGCGTCTTTGGCGACACATTGAGCCGGTAGGCCGACGCTTGATGCCGGTAGTGCATTTTCCCCAGGCGTTCGCATTGGGCGCCATCTGGGGTTGGCTGCCCTGCGGACTAGTCTACGCCATGCTGGCCTGGAGCCTGGCAACGGCTCTGCCGCTTCAGGGGGCGCTACTGATGGGCGCTTTCGGGCTCGGCACGCTACCCGCTTTGCTGGCCACCGGGCTTGCGGCCCGCAAACTTGGCCACCTTATCCGCCAACCGGCGACACGCACGCTGGCCGCACTAACGATCATGGCCTTTGCAGTATGGCAACTGTGGGCGCTGAACGCGCATTCAGGTGATCACGCCTCTTCACACTCCCCCACTCACTCTTCCTCTCATCCGGCTTCGCATTCGTTCTCTCACACCATTCATTGATATGGCTCAACTCTTCGCGACGCTATTTCACTTACTCTGTCGGCAGGACTTAACTACAGTAGATCGGAGGCGTTCTTCATGCCCGTTAGTGCCCCTGCTGCCTCCCTAACCACCATGGCGCCAGTGCCATCAATGCCCCATTGGGACGAAGCGCTACTGCGCCGCTACGATAGAAGCGGCCCGCGATATACGTCGTACCCAACCGCTCTGGCATTTCATGAGCACTTTACGGCGGATGACGTTACCCAGGCGCTAGTGCGTAGCAACCAGCGCAACCGCCCGCTTTCCGTGTATGTGCACGTACCGTTTTGCCGCAAGGTCTGTTTTTACTGTGCGTGTAACAAGATCGCAACCAAAGATATCTCGCTGGCCGAGCCTTACCTTTCGCGGCTTGATCGTGAAATGGTGCTAACCTCACGTCGCCTGGACACATCGCGCCCGGTCAAGCAACTGCACTGGGGAGGCGGCACGCCGACTTTCCTATCGCTTTCGCAAATGAGCGATTTGATTGACCGTTTGGATGCCCGGTTTGGTCTTTCAAGTGCCGCCGACCGCGATTACGCCATTGAAATCGACCCGCGCGAAGCGGATGTGCTTACCCTACGCCATTTACAGTCGCTGGGCTTCAACCGCTTGAGTCTCGGCGTTCAAGACTTGAATCCTCAGGTTCAAAAAGCGATCAATCGTCGCCAGCCACGCGTGCTGACCGAAACGCTGATGGACGAAGCCCACCGGCTAGGCTTTCGCTCCCTGAACCTGGATCTCATCTACGGGCTGCCCTTTCAAACCGAACAGAGCTTTAGCGAAACGCTGGAACAAGTAATCGAGTTGAGCCCGGCACGGCTATCGGTATTCAACTACGCCCATATGCCCGAGCGGTTTAAACCCCAACGGCGCATCCAGAGTGACGACCTGCCAAGTAGCGAAGAGAAGCTTGCCATCCTGCGCGCGACCATCGAAAGGTTAACTGCCGCAGGCTATATACATATCGGTATGGATCATTTCGCCAAACCCAATGACAGCCTGGCGATTGCCCAGGCCAACGGCACGCTGCAGCGCAATTTTCAGGGCTATTCAAGCCATGCACAGTGCGATTTGATTGGACTAGGCGTCTCGGCCATTTCACGCATCGATGATATCTACGCCCAGAACCCGACTGACTTGGCAAGCTATGAAGCCGCTTTGGATCAAGGTCGTCTACCTACGGCAAAAGGCGTCCGCTTAACTAGGGACGATCTGATAAGAGCCGACGTCATTGAACGGCTGATGTGCGATATGCAACTGGATTTGGCCGCTGTCGGCCAGCACTGGAAAATCAACGCATTTGACTATTTTACCGACGCGCTTGAAAAGCTACGCACCGCCGAGCGGGATGGGCTAGTCACTTGGCAGGGTGATACGCTTAGTGCAACGCCTATGGGTCGTTTACTGATTCGCCACCTGGCCATGGCGTTCGATACCTATCTGCCCGGTCACTCAAGCCCGCGCTATTCAAAGATTGTGTAGCGGGTTGACCACGCAGTCCCCTTCAGGGCACACGACACGACACGGAGAAATATATGTCACTACCGGCAAGCCAACGACGTTCGCTTCTTCAAGAAGCCCGCTGTCAGACCTGTAGTCTAAGCTCGCTATGCCTGCCGCTTGCGCTTGAGCTTGAAGATATGGGCCAGTTTGACGCCATCATCCGGCGCCGGGCACCGCTTAAAAAAGGCGAGCCGCTGTTCCGCCAAGGCGACCGCTTTACCAGCGTGTATACGGTACGTTCGGGCAGTCTGAAGCAGGTAACCAGTGAAGGTAACGGTAATGACCAGCTCACCAATTTCTTTTTGCCCAGCGAGCTTGTCGGGTTGGACGGTATTGACGAAGAGCACTACCCAGGCAGCGTGATTGCCTTGGAGACCACGACCATCTGCGAAATCCCCTTTGACCGGCTGGACATGCTTTCAGAGGAGCTACCTGAGCTACGTGGCCAGCTGTATCGCAGCATGAGTAAAGAGCTTCGTGATGACCGGCGCATGATGCGGCTTTTATCGCGCAAAACCGCCGACCAGCGGCTGGCAAGCTTTTTACTCACGCTCTCGGAGCGTTTTCGGCGCCGCGGCTACTCCCCTTACAGCTTTCGCCTCTCCATGGCCCGGGCAGATATCGGTAATTATCTGGGGCTCGCGGTCGAAACGGTCAGCCGTATCTTGAGCCGCTTTCAGCAGCAAAAGGTGATGGCCGTCTCTGGACGGGAGGTCAATATCCTTGATATGCAGCGCCTGATTGCTCTGGCCGAAGAAGACGCCCAGACGGTCAGTTCACGTTAAACGCCTGGATACGTCCACTCATCAGGTCGGCCTGTTTGGCTTCAAGGCCGGCAAAGTCAAACAGGTCACGGTCAGCCAATTGGGATGGCGCTACGTTAGTGACGGCCTTGAACATGCTCTCAAGGCGGCCTGGATGTTTCTTATCCCACTCGGCCAGCATCTCCTTGACGACCTGGCGCTGCATGTTGGGCTGTGAGCCGCAAAGGTTGCAGGGGATAATCGGAAATTCCATCAGCCGGGAAAACTCTGCGATATCCGCCTCTTTGCAGTAGGCCAGCGGGCGAATCACGATATTCTTGCCGTCATCGGAAAGCAGCTTGGGTGGCATCGCCTTCAAGGTGCCGCCAAAGAACATATTCAGAAACATCGTTTCCAGGATATCTTCACGATGGTGACCAAGGGCGATCTTGTTGGCGCCAATCTCTTCGGCAAACCCGTAAAGCGACCCGCGCCTTAACCGCGAGCACAGCGCACAGGTCGTTTTGCCTTCTGGGGTTTTCTCCTTCACTACCGAGTAAGTATCGCGTTCGAGAATGTGATACTCCACGCCAAGATTATCCAGATAGCGGGGCAGTATATGCTCGGGAAATCCGGGCTGTTTTTGGTCCATATTGACGGCCACCAGCGAAAAATTCACCGGCGCATTGCGCTGCAAATTGAGCAAGATCTCAAGCATGGTATAGCTGTCTTTACCACCGGAAAGGCAGACCATGACCCGGTCGCCTTCATTAATCATTTGGTAATCGATAATCGCATTACCCACTTCACGCCGCAGTCGCTTTTGCAACTTGTTGAATTCGCGCTTTTGTTTGGCATCAAAATGGTCTTGCTGGCTTTCAAGGCCAGCTGCCGGTGCAACCGTTGCGGAGGCGGGGTCAAAATGATCAATGTGTTGCATGGTATAAGCACTGCCAATGGTAGAAGGAGCAGAGGCTATTCTAACAATACTCCTTCCATTCCCCCAACTGGCAAGCTCAGGTCATTTATCCGTTAAATGCTAACCAGATTGGGTCATATCACGCTGTAAACGCATATAAAGCAAGGCGCTGGCGGTCGCTTTACCCAATAAGCCACGTGTGGCGATAGCGGGAATTTGCCAGCACGCCAGCGCGTCAGAAAACTGGCAGGGAGCCTCTACCAAAGGATGTCTGCGGCGTAGCTGGCGCTGGTGCAGTTTAGCGACATCCACCTGGGCGTTAGGCAACCCAAAGCCCAGGTGATCTTTAAAGGCGTTATTTAACGTCGACAGTTGTTGATCCAGCTGCCAGCCAATCAAGGGCCGATTACCGATAAAATCAGCCAAGCCTTTCAGCGTCTGAACACTGAACTGAAGGGTCGTTTCGATATTATAAAGCTCCCTGTGGCGGCGGATTGTTTTTTCACATGCTGCCTGCGGGTCTGAAAAGGTCGTCACCCAGGCCTGGCTCAGGTGAATCTGCTGCTGATCCAGAATCACCGCGGCAAGGCTTACCGTAGGTGTTTCTCCCGGCGTTACCTGACAGGCCAGGGCCACCAACTCCTCCCCCATATAGGGTTGGAATAGCCAGGCATAGGGCGTATTCGCGTAGCGCCGACGGTCCCTTTCACGCTTGACTAACCCGCGCAGCGAGCGTCCGAATAGCGTGACGTATTTATCGATTCCCTGCATGCTGCTCATGAATACTCTAAGTGGTAGCGGTGGGAAAGGTGCTGCTTGAAGTCCTTGACGATATGCAGCGACTCCCGCAGTAGATCGCGCTCAAGAGAGGACAGCTCCTGAACGATGACACGGTTGGAGTGGGTATCATTAACCTTCTGGCTACTCAGCTGTTGCTTAAGGCGCAGTTCGGTCAATAGCGATAGAGCCTCCCCCAGGTCATCGGCCATGCGGCGCTCCAGGCGGCCGTCATCGGCAAGCGCCTTCAACCGGCCAAGCGTTGAGGTCACGCCAATACGCCGCTCAAGCGCCATGGTACGCACGCCGTGCACAATAGGAAAAATACCGCCCTTCTTGATATCGATACCGTGCTGGGGCTTTTTAAGCGAGCCAAACAGGGTCAGTGGCGTTGAAAAGCGCAGCGCCGTACGGGCCAGATAGGAAAGCAGAATTTCATCGCGAGCACAGCGTTCAAACAGCGCTTCGCGCACGCCCTCTAGCAGCCGCGGATTACCCGCAACCGAGTGGGCGTCAAGCATAATGGCAAGTTTCATCAGGCTGTCGCCATCGCGCACGTCAGCCCACCTGGCAATGCTTTTTTTCCATTCAGTGACACTTGCCACCCACTGTGGATTGGATACCATGATATTGCCTGGGCACGACGGGTATCCCAAAGTAATCAGGGTATTGGTCAAGGCCTGCATATCCCCTGCAACCTCGGGCCACTGCGCATCGTCGGCCAGAATCAGCCCGTTATCCTGATCCGTTTTCAGAATCTGCTCACCCCGGCCTTCGCTGCCCATGACCATCAGGCAGCCTTGGGAATGATGCTGTTCATCCACGGTAAATTCCCAGGCCTTGTTCATGATGCGGCCGTTGAGTGCTGCAAGCAGATCCATGGCAAAGCGCAGCTTGACGCCCTGCGCCATGAGCGCGCTGACCAGCTCAGGAGTGCGATGGCTCGCTGCTGCCAATGTTTCCAGATCATTGGCCTGCTCCACCTGCAAGCTCACCACGTAGCTTCTGCTGGAAAAATAGCTGAGTACGTCAGTGAGCTCGACCACCCCTTTTAGCGTTGACTGCTCCATGACCACGACCCGCGTCACCTTGTGCCGGGTCATTAATACCAAGGCTTCAAAGAGATACTGATCGGGTGTCACGGTGACCAGCGAAAAGTGCGCTACCTGATCAATAAGGGCGGCCTGCGTGTACCCTTTGACGACCAGGCCGTTGAGCAAATCCGTTTTAGTAACCATGCCAAGCCTGCCTTGGGTCTCGACCAACAGGCTGTCGGCATGACTGTCATTGAGCTTTTTTACGGCGTTGGCAATGCTGATTGATGCATCCATCAGCAGCGGTTGGCGCATGCATTCGCTGACTTTGGCCAGCATGAACCCCGCCATGGTCACGCCACCTTCGGCACGCTTTTCAGTCAGTAAACGCGCTTTATGCGCCAGCGTCTGCCTAAAAAACTGCTCAAACGGCGGATACTGCCGACATAGCTGGGTAAATAGCGTGCTGGGCATGAGATAACATAAGCACTCCTGCTCGGCTTGAAAGCGATAGCGGCTTTTGCCGTTCAAGAGACTGATAGCACCAAACAGGTCGCCTGCCGTGTAGTGGCCTATACGGGCGCTGGCGGCAGGCAAGGTGGTGTCGATCTCGGCGACTTCGCCTTTATGGACAAGAAAGACATATTCGCCCTTTTCGCCCGTTTCTAGAATGATCGTATCGGGCTCAAAGTAAGCAAGGTCCATGCCTCGGCGAACGTGGTCGCGCCCTTCATCATCAAGCAGCGTAAACGGCGGCTGGGACAGATCAACATCAACCATGGGGCATGCCCTCACGACAAAGCTCTTTTACTAAAGAGGAAAGCGACGGATAACGTAAAGGCGATCAGATCAATCGTACGTATGGGAACCATTCCTGCATACGGTTTGTGTGCCGTATGTCGCTTGTTATTGTTAAACGGGAAAGCATCTTTTGTTAACAGCCAGTCGACGCAGACAACAACTAATTAAAGTTAAAAATTATTAAAATTTATTTAAACAGCATGCTTTCAAACCTCTTCATATACCTTTAGCTATGCTGCTAACGTCGACTCGACGTTTGGATTAACGACTAAAGTAGTGCTTTTAAAAGTCTAAAACAGACATAACTAGCCGCTTATTAAAAGTAGCAAACAATAGCTTAAACCAAACCCTAGACCATCGTTCTATTAACCGGCAGCCATTCGACGCGAGACAAAAAATTTCTTTTATTACAGCAGTATTAAAACGCACCTGTATTTCTAAACGGTTGTGATACCAAAGTCTGGGATTTATTTTTTAGCTATTATTGTCCAGTATTAACACTGTATGATTCAGGGTAATCTCATATGATCAACCAAAACTTGCCTTAGCGCTTAAACGACAACTCAGCCAAATTGAACCGATCTTATAACTGACAACTAAGAGATAAGTGGCTTTTGGCGTGTAATTACCCTGATACGCCAAACGCTATTCCTGGTGAACTTTCCAAACCTTAAAAAACACAAGTGGAGAGCAACACAATGGCAGACGACAAATCCAATGCTGCTGAATACTGGAAAGCCAACGTTCGCTTGATCTTCGGATGCCTAGTGGTATGGGCCTTCGTTTCTTATGGATGCGCGATCTTGTTCCGTCCGATCCTGGCGGGCATTCCTGTGGGGGGAACAGACCTGGGCTTCTGGTTTGCTCAGCAAGGCTCCATCCTTACCTTCATCGTTCTTATTTTCTTCTACGCCTGGAGAATGAATAAGCTCGATGCAAAATTTGGCCTGGGGGAGTAAGTCAACATGAGCCAGTTTGCGATTAACCTTCTGTTCGTTGGCGCCTCCTTTGCCCTGTATATCGGCATTGCGATCTGGGCGCGTGCGGGGTCTACCAAGGACTTTTATGTGGCGGGTGGTGGTGTTCATCCGATTACCAACGGGATGGCGACAGCCGCTGACTGGATGTCGGCCGCCTCGTTTATTTCCATGGCAGGCCTTCTGGCCTCCGGTGGCTATGCCAACTCTACGTTCCTGATGGGCTGGACCGGCGGCTTCGTTATTCTTGCGATGCTGCTGGCACCGTACCTGCGTAAATTCGGCAAATTCACCGTACCGGATTTCATCGGCGACCGTTTCTACAGCAACACGGCCCGCTTTGTCGCCATCGTGTGCCTGATTATTGCATCGGTCACCTATGTTATCGGCCAGATGACCGGCGCTGGCGTGGCCTTTTCACGCTTTCTGGAAGTCAGCAACACCTGGGGTATCTGGCTCGCCGCCCTGATCGTTTTCCTGTATGCCGTTTTCGGCGGTATGAAGGGGATCACTTATACCCAGGTGGCTCAGTACATCGTTTTGATTGTTGCCTACACCATTCCTGCGGTGTTTATTGCATTCCAGCTTACCGGCAACCCAATTCCCATGTTCGGCATGTTCAGTACGCACACCGAGTCTGGCGTCCCCCTGCTGCAGAAGCTTGATGACGTAGTCAGCGCGCTGGGCTTCCAGGACTACACCGCCGACGTGGACAATAAGCTCAATATGGTGCTGTTCACGCTCTCGCTGATGGTGGGTACAGCCGGCCTTCCTCATGTTATCATTCGCTTTTTCACCGTGCCTAAGGTATCCGATGCACGCTGGTCAGCCGGTTGGGCGCTGGTGTTCATCGCCCTGCTCTACCTTACTGCTCCGGCAGTAGGTTCCATGGCGCGCCTCAATCTGATGACCACGGTTTATCCGGAAATGGCAGGCCAGGTTGAGAACTATGAAGAAGCAGCGCAAACGCCCATTCTTTATGAAGATCGCCCAGGCTGGTTCCGCACTTGGGAGGATACCGGGCTCATCACCTTCAATGACCTGAATAACGATGGCCGCATTCAGTTCTACAACGATGCCGCTGACTACGCCGATCGTGGCTGGGAAGGCAACGAGCTAACGGTTAACAACGATATCCTGGTGCTTGCTAACCCGGAAATCGCTAACCTGCCAGGCTGGGTAATCGGTTTAATTGCTGCTGGCGGTATTGCCGCGGCCCTTTCAACGGCGGCCGGGCTACTACTCGCGATCTCCTCAGCAATCAGCCACGACTTGATCAAGACGATGATCAATCCGAGGATTTCCGAGAAAGGTGAGATGCTCGCGGCTCGGATCTCCATGGGGGGTGCTATCCTACTGGCGACTTACCTGGGCCTGAACCCGCCCGGTTTTGCGGCCCAGACCGTGGCACTTGCCTTCGGGATTGCCGGTGCATCGCTGTTCCCGGCGCTGATGATGGGTATTTTCTCAACCCGCATGAACAACGTGGGCGCGATTGCCGGTATGCTGTCAGGTCTGATCTGCACGCTGCTGTATATCTTCACTTACCTGGGTTGGTTCTTTATCCCAGGCACCAATACGCTGGCCAATACGCCTGACAACTGGATCATGGGTATCTCCCCGCTCTCCTTTGGTGCAGTAGGTGCGATGATCAACTTTATCGTGGCCTTCGCGGTATCCAGCGTCACGGCCAGACCGCCGCAAGAAATTCGCGAACTGGTGGAAAGTGTTCGCTATCCAAAAGGTGCTGGTGTAGCGATTGATCACTAAGCCATAATCATTCCGAGCGTTTTACGCGTCGGAAATCATAGAGTGACCATCGGGCCTCCTCAGGGAGGCCCGATGACTTTCAGAAAGGATGTTTTATGATATGGCACTTGATCGCCGCCGTGTTTGCCGGGCTTGCCGGCGCAGGGATTGGCCTACTCCTTCGCACGTTAAGCGGCAAACGACTTCCCAAATGGATCGTGCCTGTCTTCGGTGGGCTTGGCATGCTGGCCTACCAGATCCAAGTTGAGTACATGTGGTTTGAACATAAGCAGGCACAGTTGCCTGATACTGCCATGGTTATTTCAAGCGATACTTCAAGCGCCGTATGGCGTCCCTGGACCTTTGCTTTTCCCATGACCACCAAGTTTAGCGTCGTCGATAGCGACAATATCGTTACCCGTGAGATTGATGGCACGCAGGTGGTGGAATTCATTCTGTATCAGTTCGAGCGCCACCATACCGATATCCTGATCACCCAGCCTTACGTTCTAAACTGCGCAAGCCGCGAGCTGATACCAATGAATACCGACACAGGAGAAGCACAGCTTAGCGAGCTTCGCCGACTGCGCGAAACATCTCCGCTATTAACCACCGTGTGCGGTCTCGCTGGCGTGTAAGCGAGACGTAAGTGTTCGTCTTCGCCTAGAATGAGGCTCTTTGTACGCGCCGCTCGCTAGGCGAGATAAACGTTGGTGGGGGAATAGGCATGTTTCACGGTGGGCTACTGGTCGCGGTATCACTTCTGTATATCGCGGTTTTGTTCGGTATTGCCTGGTATGGCGACCGTCGTGCACGTACCCACGGGGCTAGCCGTCGGCGGCCTATTATTTATAGCCTGGCGTTGGCCATCTACTGCACCTCGTGGACCTTTTACGGGGCGGTCGGCCAGGCAGCCACTGCAGGCTGGTCATTTGCCAGCATTTTCGTTGGGCCCATCCTGACATTTTTGCTGTTCTGGCCGGTGCTGGCCAAGATGATTCGCGTGGCCAAGCATCAAAATGTCACGTCCATTGCCGATTTTATCGCCTCACGCTACGGCAAGACCCAATCGCTGGCGGCGTTTGCGAGTCTGGTGGCACTGGTCGGCACGCTTCCCTATATCGCGCTCCAGCTTAAAGCGGTCTCGACAACCTTTAGCGTCTTGACCGATACCGATACCACGGGCGCGCCGCTATTTGGCGACACAGCCTTTTATGTGGCGATTGTCATGGTGGTATTTGCAATCTTGTTTGGCACCCGCCACACCGATGCCACCGAGCACCATGAAGGCCTAATTCACGCTGTGGCGTTCGAGTCGATAGTAAAACTCCTGGCCTTTGTAGTGCTGGGCGCGTTCGTTACCTGGGGCATGTTTGATGGTTTGGGCGAGCTGATGGGCCATGCCGAGAGCCAGCTTGAACTGCAGCGCCAGCTCGCCAACCAGGACTTTGGACAAAGCTTCTGGGCACAAACCCTGCTCGCCATGCTGGCGATTCTATGCCTTCCCCGCCAATTTCACGTCGCGGTGGTCGAGAACATCCACCCTGATGATGCCACCAAGGCCCGCTGGCTGTTTCCCCTCTACCTTTTAGCTATTGCCTTTTTCGTGGTGCCGCTGGCCGCCGCCGGGCTGTTACTGTTTTCAGAAAGCGGCGTGGAACCCGACACCTACGTGCTGGCGCTCTCTATGCAGTCCGGCCAACAGTGGCTGACACTGCTTACCTTTATTGGCGGCTTTTCAGCCGCCACCGGCATGGTAATAGTGGCGGCCGTGGCGGTATCCATCATGATTTCCAATGAGATTGTCATACCGGCGCTATTTAGATTGCGCTGGTTTGATACCAAAGCCCGCGATTACGGCCGTCTGGTGCTGCGTGCACGGCGTATTACCATCGCCGTGGTGCTGGCCATGGCCTACGGCTTCTATCGGATGATCGCCGAGTTCACCTCGCTGGCTTCTATTGGCATGCTCTCTTTTGCTGCTGCGGCCCAGTTTGCTCCTGCCTTGATTGGCGGCCTTTACTGGAAACGTGGTAACCGGTTGGGCGTTATTGTAGGTATGAATGCTGGCTTTGCCATCTGGGCTTACAGCCTTTTGATGCCTGCCATGATCAATGCCGGGGTGCTGCCTGCAATGTGGCTCCAAGGCGGGCCACTTGGCGTGGCCTGGCTCTCGCCCACCGGGCTTTTCGGGCTGAACCTGGGCGACAACTTTACCCACGGCGTGATGCTGTCGCTCGGGGTTAACCTGTTTTGCTACATCTTCATTTCCCAGGTGACCTCGCAGCGCGTGGTGGAGCGTATTCAGGCCTCGCTGTTTGTAGATAGCGTTGAAACCCGCCAGACCTCGGTTAACCGCCCTTGGACAGGCGCTACCACTGTGGGTGATCTCAAGGTGCTATGCGAGCGCTTTCTAGGGGCTGGACAAGTCGACCGGGCATTTGAGGATTACGCCCGCCGCACAGGCAAACCTCTGGATAACAGCATGCGGGCATCCATTGACGTTATTCAGTTTACCGAACGCTTTCTTGCCTCAGTGTTAGGGGCTTCCTCGGCGCGCATTGTGGTGAACTCGGCGCTGCAGGGTCGTGGAATTGGCATTTCCGATGTCATCTCGATTGTCGATGAAGCATCCCAAGTACTTGAGTTCAACCGCGCACTACTTCAGGCTACCATTGAGAACATCAACCAGGGCATTAGCGTAGTCGACCAGAACCTGCGCCTGGTGGTCTGGAACCAGCGCTACCTTGAACTGTTTCGCTTTCCGGACCATCTGATTCGCGTCGGCGCGCCAATTGATCGTATCTTCCGCTATAACGCGCATAACGGCGAGTATGGCCCGGGCGACCCGGAAGAGCATGTTCAATTGCTGCTGGATAACATTCGCGATGGCCACCCCCATCGCTATGTTCGCTATCGCCAGGACGGCAGCGTGCTTGAAGTCCAGGGCAATCCCATGCCCGGCGGCGGGTTTGTTTACACTTACCAGGACATTACCCAGCAAAAACGCATTGAAGAAGCGCTGATTCGCTCGGAAAACAATATCCGTATTTACACCGACAACGTCCCTGCGCTGATCGCCTATTTTGATAAAGAGTGCCGTTATCTATTCACCAACCGTGCCTACGAGCAGGCGTTCAGCATTGATCGTAATGCGGTCATTGGACGACGCTTTGAAGACGTGCTTTCGCTAAAACAGGCAGAAGAACGCGTCCCTTGGGTTGAGCGCGCGCTAGCCGGAGAACGGGTGAGTTTTGAGGTAGCCATGCGCGTAAACGACGTCATGCGCTATATGCTGGTTACCTACACGCCCCACTTTGGTGACAGCCAGTCTATTCTTGGTTTCTTTGCCTTGTATCAGGATATTACCGAACGGCGCCGGGCAGAGATTGCGCTTAAAGAGACCAACGAAACCCTTGAAGAGCGTGTTCGCGAACGCACCCAGGCACTTTCCGAAGCCAATGCCGCGCTGCGCCAAGAGAACCGTGTACGCGCTGAGGCCGAGCAGGCCCTGCGCCAGGCCAAGCAGTTGGCGGAAGACGCCAACGCTTCCAAAACCCGCTTTCTGGCCGCGGCAAGCCACGACCTGCTGCAGCCGCTCAATGCTGCAAGGTTATTTACCTCAGCGCTGATGCAAAACGTGACGGCCCCGGATACCCAGCGCACCATTGGGCATATCGATAACTCGCTCCAAGCCGCGGAAGAGCTGTTGGGAACCCTGCTGGATATCTCCAAGCTGGATGCAGGCGCATTGACGCCACGGCGCAGCCACTTCGCGCTGGCGGATATTTTCCGCCCGCTGCGTGCTGAGTTCGAGGTAATGGCGGATAATCACGGCCTGGACCTGGACGTGGTTCCCACCCTGCAGTGGGTTGATTCTGATCCGCAAATGCTGCGCCGGATTGTGCAAAACTTTCTCTCCAACGCGATCCGCTATACCCAGCATGGTCGTGTACTGCTGGGCTGTCGTCGCAAGGACCAGCGGCTAATCATAGAGGTGTGGGACAGCGGCCCCGGCATTCCAGAATCCAAGCTCACCGAGATCTTCCAAGAGTTTCGTCGTCTGGATCAGACCACTCGCCATAAGGAGAGCGAAAAGGGCCTGGGGCTTGGGTTATCCATTGCCGATCGCATGAGCCGAGTGCTCGACCACCCGATCAAGGTCCGTTCCTGGGAAGGCATCGGCACGGTGTTTTCCGTCAGCGTGCCGATGGTGGGGGCTAAAGAAATGACCGCTGCCGAGCAGGAGCCTTCAAGCCGTCGCAGCAGCAACAAGCTTGCTGGCGCGCGGATTGTCTGTATTGATAACGAAACGCTCATACTTGAAGGCATGACAGCCATGCTAAGTGGCTGGGGGTGTGAAGTATTTACCGCCACCAGTATTGGCGGCGCAAAATCGATACTGCGTAACATGGATGGCGACCCGGATGCGATTCTCGCAGACTACCATCTGGATAACGAAGTGACCGGCTTAATGGCGCTGGAAGCCCTTAGCGAGCGCTTATCTGGCGCGGTTCCGGGCATTGTGATAACGGCAGATCGAACCGAAACCGTGGCAGAAGAAGTCAAACGGGGTGGCTATCAACTGCTGTTAAAACCGGTCAAGCCTGCCGCCCTGCGCGCCCTGCTAACCCGCACGCTTCAGGCTAGCCGAGGCAATATAGGCGCCAGCTCATAAGTACTACCCACGCGTTTTTTGATAACCTGTCGATTAGCATTCGTCTATAAAAAAACCTCGCTTGCAACTGAAGCAAGCGAGGTTTTTTTATACCGGAGAAAAACGCTTAGGATTCGACCTTAGGGGGTTCGACTTCTAGTTTCTGAGCCGCAATAACTGCCTGGGTGCGCGAGTGAACACCGAGCTTACGCAGGATAGCCGTAACATGGGCCTTGATGGTCGCCTCAGAGACGTTTAACTCATAGGCAATCTGCTTATTCAGCAGGCCTTCGGTCAACATGTTCAGCACGCGAAACTGCTGGGGCGTCAAAGAGGCAATCGCCTCGGCAAAGCGCGACTCTTCCTCGCTGGTTTCTTGAAGTACGTTAGCCAACGCTTCCGGTAGCCAGACTTCGCCTTGGAGGATTTCACCTACCGCTTCGGCGATCAGCTGTAAAGATGATGACTTGGGAATAAAGCCCGAGGCACCGTAATCAATCGCGCGGCGGACCACGTAAGGTTCATCACTACCCGATACCACCGCCACTGGAATATCCGGCATCTGGCCACGCAGTTGAATTAGCCCGGAAAAGCCATGCGCGCCCGGCATATGTAGATCCAGCAAAATCAGGTCAGCGTCAGGATGACGATTAACCACTTCCGTTGTGGCTTCCATGGTATCAGCCTCGACAATCTCAGCCTGCGGGGCCAGTTGACGCAACGCCTGGGTAAGCGCTGCGCGAAACAGCGGATGGTCGTCTGCAACGATAAACTTATGGGCTACTGCCATGGATATTCCTCCGGTTCCTCGTACAGCGGTTTTAAGCCGCCGCGACGCTAGGCTCATACGGTCACATGGTACCCCATGGGCTTATTCAAGCCCAAACATCCCATGCACATTTTGTCATCGTTATGTCACCCGTTTAAACGCAACAGTGCCGGCTCTGTGGCCGGCACTACAACGCGTAAGCGCAGTATGCTGCTAATCACACCCTTTCGGGTTGGCGCTTAAAACAGGTATCTTAGTCAGGCTAAGATCACTGAGTGATAAGCTACTACTGATTGGCGCGATGCTCAATCAAATCATCAACCACCGAGGGGTCTGCCAGTGTACTCGTATCCCCTAGACCATCACATTCATTGGCAGCAATTTTACGCAAAATACGCCGCATGATCTTGCCCGAGCGAGTTTTCGGCAGCCCCGGCGCCCACTGAATGACATCTGGTGACGCGATAGGCCCGATATCTTTACGCACCCATTGGGTCAGCTCTTTCTTCAATTCATCGGACGGGTCGATACCGTCATTAAGGGTAACGTAAATATAGATGCCCTGGCCTTTGATATCGTGGGGGAAACCTACCACTGCCGCTTCGGCAACCGCCGAGTGCGCTACCAAAGAAGACTCGATTTCTGCGGTGCCCATACGGTGGCCCGACACGTTAAGCACGTCATCCACGCGGCCGGTAATCCAGTAATAGCCATCCTCATCGCGGCGGCAGCCGTCACCGGTAAAATACATGCCATCGTAGGTGGAGAAGTAAGTCTGGACGAAACGTTCATGATCACCCCAGATAGAGCGCGCCTGCCCCGGCCAGGAATCAAGAATCACCAGGTTGCCCTCAGTGGCGCCCTCAAGCCGGTTGCCTTCGTTATCCACTAGCGCTGGCTGCACGCCAAAGAAGGGCAGCGTTGCCGAGCCGGGTTTTAAATCGGTTGCCCCAGGCAGCGGTGTGATCATGATGCCGCCGGTTTCGGTTTGCCACCAGGTATCCACAATAGGGCACTTCTCGTTGCCGATTACGCGGTAGAACCACTCCCAGGCTTCCGGGTTGATGGGCTCGCCCACCGAGCCAAGCAGGCGCAGGCTGTCTCGCGAGCTGCTATCCATCACATTGTTACCATGAGCCATCAGCGCACGCACGGCGGTCGGCGCGGTATAGAGAATGTTGACCTTATGCTTATCAATAATTTCACCCAAGCGGCCATGGGTCGGGTAGCTGGGCACACCCTCAAACATCAGCGTGGTTGCCCCATTGGCCAGCGGCCCATAAACGATATAGCTATGTCCGGTGACCCAGCCTACATCGGCGCTGCACCAGTAGACCTCACCTTCCTGATAATCGAACACGTACTGGTGGGTCATGGAGGCGTAAGTAAGGTATCCGCCGGTAGTGTGCTTAAGCCCCTTGGGCGCGCCGGTAGAACCTGAAGTGTAAAGAATAAATAGCGGATCTTCCGCGCCCATCGGCTCGGCTTCACACTCGGTTGACTGCTTGTCCACCAACTCATCAAACCAGAGATCGCGGCCTTCATTCCACTCGATATCACCACCGGTGCGCTTGACGATCAGCACGTTCTTGCAGACATCGGTGCCATCACGGGTCAGCGCTGAATCAACATTATCCTTGAGCGGCACATGCTTTCCACCGCGTACCGACTCATCGGCCGTAATGATCAGTTTTGAATCAGCACCGACAATACGTTGGGCTACCGCATCGGGTGAGAAGCCGCCAAACACTACCGAGTGCACCGCCCCAATGCGCGCGCAGGCCAGCATCGCCATGGCCGCTTCCGGAATCATCGGCATATATAAGGTAACGGTGTCGCCCTTCTTGATACCGAGTTCTTTTAATGCGTTGGCAAGCTGACTGGTACGTGCATGCAGCTCGCGGTAAGTAATATGTTTGGATTCATCAGGGTTATCGCCTTCCCAGATGATCGCTGTCTGATCGCCACGTTTTTCCAGATGCCGGTCAAGGCAGTTAGCGCTTACGTTGAGCACGCCATCCTCGAACCAGCGAATATCCACGTTATCGCGTTTAAAGGAGGTGTTCTTGATTTTGGTCGGCGCTTTGATCCAGTCAAGACGTTTGGCCTGTTCTGCCCAGAAACTTTCGGGGTCCTCCTTAGACTGCTGGTACATGGCCGTGAATTTATCTTTGTCGGCCCAGGCATTGGCGGCGATAGCATCGCGCACCGGATAGACGTTTTGATGTTCGCTCATAGTTGCCTCTGTCCGTGGAAACACATTCTTATAGGAAATGTAGTCGGTATTTGTTCTGGCACGCCGACACCACTAAATATTCCTCTAGCATAAACCTCCCTTAGGCGCCTTCATCTTAGACATTGGTATTAAGAATTTTTAATTTAAAAACAGCAACCTAGAGTTAGTTTACGATTCTCTTCAGGCAGTATAGACCAACGTCTGCTGACAATGGCGGCAGCGATAGCGGCGCCCCTTCACGACCAGGGCATGGCGTCTGCCCGTTAGCTGGTGGGTACGACAGCTACACCGATAGCTATAAGGCGCTGGCTGGGCTTTTTGAATATCAAAGCGGTGGGTCACAAGGGGAGCTACCCCAAACAGGTTGCGCATGACAGACTGCCATTCGTGTCCATGGGGTTTCAAGCGCTGCCCACCTTGGAGGTGAAAGACTAGCCAGTGAGCCATTTCATGGGGAATAACCTCATCGAAAAAAGCGGTGCGGTTATCATTCAGCAAAATAGGGTTAAAGCGCAACCCGCCCCGTCCGAGATGAGCCTGGCCAGCCGAGGCCCCTTTCAGATCAAACCACACACGAGGGCACGGCAGCTGTGGATAAACTTCCAGGCAGCGCTGCCACGCCTGCTCGACCCGACTTAATGCTGCTTTTTGCAGCGCCTCTACCGAAAGTGCAGCCAGCTCATTAACTGGCCAGGAGGGCAGCGGCGATACGCCCATTGGTGATCCCCCTATTAGTGATAAACTGGTCATTAATGAATGCCTGAACATTGTTACCTATTAAACTACTAAATTCATGAGGCTTGCCATGGCAGAACGCCCCCACGACGCAGCGCCCGAGACCGCCCCACCACAGCCGCTGCTTACCGACGAGCAGCTTGATCGGCTGGATGATTTCCTCGACTCCGACCAGGTGGACGAGGATGCGCTAGACCTGATCTCCGCCCACGGCTTTCTGGTGGCGTTGGCGGTAGCCCCCAGCGAGGTGCCGCCTGCCCAGTGGCTTACCGAGCTGTTTCAAGGCGAGCCACGCTATAAAGATGACAGCGAGCGCGACGAGATCGTCACTCTGCTGACGTTACTGCGCGATAACGCGATGGCGGTATTAGAACAAGGCGGCCTACCCGAGCTGCCCTTTGAGCTGACCCTTGATGGCTTGCCCGCTGAAGAAACGCCAATTGGCGATTGGTGCGCGGGCTTTATGGAGGGCGTGTTCAGTGACGAAAGCGCCTGGTTCCAGGACGATGAAGAAGCCGCTGCAACGCTGCTGTTACCTTTCATGCTACTTTCAGGGCTATTTGATGATGAGCCCGACATGGCCGAGATGGCCAGCGACACCGAGCGTCAGGAAGGGCTGGTTGCACAGCTTCCTGAGCTGGTGCTGGACCTATATTTGCACTACCGCGTTCCGCCGGAAACGCCCAAGCCCAAACCGCGCAAGAAAACGCCTGCCAAGGGTCGCAAGCGCCGCTAGGTGACTAGCTGTCTTACGTGGTTTTTTTACTTAAGCCGGGTAATCACCGAGTCCAGCGTACCAAATACCCATTCAAAAATACGCTGTGTCCAAGGGCGTTCGGCCCACTCTTCGGCCAGCACTTCCTTGCTGGCCGAAAAATTGCGCTCAAACATCGCCTGTACATCGCAGGCCAAGCGTTCATCCATCGCTTCCTGATTGGCTTCCAGGTTCCAGTGAAGATTCCAGTGATCGAAATTGCACGAGCCAATGCTCACCCAGTCATCCGCCAGCACGAACTTGGCGTGAATAAAGGTGGGCTGGAACTCATAGATACGTACGCCTGCTTTGAGCATTGACTGATAGAAACGTTGCCCGGCATAGCGCACGCTGGGGTGATCATGCTTGGAGCCGGGAAGCAGCAGCCGTACATCCACACCACGCCTGGCAGCACGGATCAAACGGCGCCGCAGGGTGAACGTAGGCACAAAGTAAGGCGTGCATAACCATAGGCGCTGTTGAACGCTACCCACCTGCTGGTAAAGCGAGTGGCGAATCGCCTGATACCGATATCCCCTGCCATGCATTGCCCGCCCTGTCGCCCCATCCGCGAACACCATCGCCTTGCGCTGTTTGGGAAGCGGCTCAGGGCCGCGCTTATCGTCTGCCCGCGCCAGCCGCGAGCGCCATAGACGGCGAAAGAGCGTTTCCCAGTCGGCAACTACTGGGCCTTCGATACGTACCGCAATCTCATACCAGGCTTCCAGAAACTCATCGACTGCGCCAAAACCACCGGTAAAGGCAATCTCTCCATCAATCACCAGAATCTTGCGATGATCGCGACTCAGGTTACGCGCCAGTGAGTGCAGCCCTAACGGATTAAAAAAACGCAGCGCGACGCCGGCCTTCAAAAGCCGCTCTCGATCTTTCCTTGCAAGCCCCATGGACCCGAAGCCATCAAGCAGCACATAGACGCCTACCCCGCGCCGGGCGGCTTTATCAAGCGCCTCAATAAACTGGTCAGCAAGCTTCCCCGACTCCATCAGGTAAAGCTCTACCAGCACATAGTGGCTGGCATGATTGATGGCTTCGAGCATAGCGGGCAGGAAGCGTGACGCCTCGGGCAGCAGGGTAAACCGGTTTCCCTTGTGCCATGTCAGAGGCTGATACCTCATAGTCCTGCTCCTTGTTGCATGAATCATTCTTCAGCGATGTATTTCGACCTAACGATGCAACGACTGTTTGACATAAAGATCATAGCGGCTGGTTTTGCCTTCCAGCACATGCTGAGGCGCTGGTCCTGCGACAGGAGGAGCCTTGCGCGGGCGCTTTACCACTACCCGGTGCGTGGCGATGTCCAGGGCAGCTTCCAGCAGCCGTGGCGCATCATCGTCATCGCCGGCCAGTTCACGAAACAGGCGCATCTCTTTTTTAACCAACGCCGATTTTTCCCGATGCGGGAACATCGGATCCAGGTGAATGACCTGAGGATCAAACGCTGCCTCTGCGATCAGTGCTTCCAGCGACTGGGCCGAATCGCCATGGCGTAACGTCATTCGGGCGATGATACCGGCGATTTCGGCTTCTTTTGCCCCACGTCTTAAGCCATCGTCAAGCAGAGCGGCAATGGCCTCGACACGCTCGATTAGCAGCACCCGAGCGCCTAGGCCTGCCAGTACAAAGGCATCCCGGCCAAGCCCGGCGGTTGCATCCACGATACATGGCGTAACGCCTTTAGCCAGCCCGCACGCCTTAGCCACCAATTGGCCACGCCCGCCGCCAAACTGACGACGATGCGCCGCCTTGCCTACAGCAAAATCAACACTTAACGGCTTACCGTAGCGTTTTTCATCCCCGGCCAGTACCAACTGGCCATCTTGCATGACAAGTGCCAATCCTGAAGGTAACTCAACCGTATGAGACAAGCTCATACCGGCTTTTTCCAAGCCACGTCATTGCGTAAGTAAACCGGCTGCGCCTGATGGGCGGCCAGACCCAACCCAGCGGCGAAATCGTCCGCAGCAAGCCAGGCCATCTCTTCAGCACGCGGCTCAAGATTATCCAGATGCTGAGACATGCGTACCTGCACAGTGGGCGCAAAACGCTCCCATAGGGTAAAACCCGAGCCTACGCCCACCCAATCGATTTCATCTTCCGGTAGATGGAACGCTTCGGGGGCCAGTACGGCTTCAGCACGCTTAAGACTTACACTGTCGCTCAGGCAGTGCCAGGTAGCCCCATATATCTCCCCCATGCGCGCATCAAGCGCAGTGACGATATGGCGAAAATGAAAGCGTCGATGAGCCTGAAGGGCCAGCGCCTTGAGCGTTGAAATACCCAGTAGCGGACAATCGAGACCAAATGCCAGCCCCTGCGCCGCACCTGCCGCAATACGCAGGCCGGTGAACGACCCAGGGCCCTGCCCAAACGCGATGGCATCGAGTGTAGCAGGTGTAATCTGCGCATCAGCCAGCAGTTCATCCACCATGGGCATCAGCCGCCGGGTATGGGCGCGCGGCGTCACCTCATGACGTGCCAGGCATTCACTAGTGCCACCATCCTGACGTAGCAGCGCAACAGAGCAGGCGCTGGATGAGGCGTCTAGCGCAAGAAGATGTAACGACATAGCAATTCAGCACTCATGATAAGTATCCAGCCATTATACCTTTAGCGTACCGATACGACGATGGCCCGCTAAAGGCGGGCCATCGGTTTGCACTACATCAAGGTATCTTAGCTAAGCGCTTCCTTAACCTGACGGGTAATTTCATTAACGCTGCCTACGCCTTCAACGCGGTGGTATTGCGGCGCGGCGGCGGGGTCATTGTTTGCCCACTGCTGGTAGTAATTCACCAGAGGCGCCGTTTGATCATGATAGACCGCCAGGCGATTACGCACGGTTGACTCCTGGTCATCCTCACGTTGAATCAGCTGCTCACCGGTCACATCATCTTTACCCGGCTCTTTCGGCGGGTTGTGATCAACGTGGTATACGCGACCAGAGGCTGGGTGAACGCGACGCCCTGCCAGACGGTTCACGATCTCTTCATCCGGCACGGCGATTTCAAG
The DNA here is from genome assembly GCF_003990185.1 of Vreelandella nanhaiensis. Classification (GTDB taxonomy): domain Bacteria; phylum Pseudomonadota; class Gammaproteobacteria; order Pseudomonadales; family Halomonadaceae; genus Vreelandella; species Vreelandella nanhaiensis. The sequence goes on from NZ_RZHF01000029.1 coordinate 24,440, forward strand.
CACATGGTCAATCTTCACGCCGCCTTCCTTCATGGCATCCGCCTGAGGAATGGTGCGTGGGAAACCGTCAAACAGGAACCCGTTTTCACAGTCAGGTTGGCTAATGCGCTCTTTCACCAAATCGATAATGATCTCGTCGGACACCAGGCCGCCGCTATTCATAATCTCTTTAACTTTAAGCCCCAGCTCGGTGCCGTCTTTAATCGCCGCGCGCAGCATATCCCCGGTGGAAATCTGGGGAATTTTGAACTGCTCACAAATATATTGAGCCTGAGTCCCCTTCCCCGCGCCGGGGGCACCCAACAGGATTAAACGCATGGCACTGCTCCTTGAATGAAAAAAAATGCGACACAATGAATTAACTGACAATAACCGGGCCACTCAGGCGGCACAACTCCCCAAAAGCCTGAGAAACATGTTTTTCTGAATTTTTTTTAAATAAAACAGCTAAATGACGTAAACCTTGCACCATGGCTACTATTTTTATTCTCTAAACGCACGCGGCGCCCATAATGGGCGCCGCGCGATAGACCGTATCACTTGCTACTAACTGATTACTGCTGACTCATCATTACAGCAGCAAGCGGCGGATATCGGTCAGTACATCAGCCAGGAAGGCAGTAAAGCGTGCCGCATCGGCACCGTTGATCGCTCGGTGATCATAAGAGAGCGACAGCGGCATCATCAGACGCGGCTGGAAGGCACTGCCATCCCAGACAGGCTTCATCTGAGCTTTGGAAACACCCAAAATAGCCACTTCCGGCGCATTGACGATCGGTGTGAACGCCGTGCCACCAATCGAGCCCAGACTCGAAATAGTGAAACAGCCACCGGTCATTTCTTCACGCTTGAGCTTCTTGGTTTGTGCCTTCTTGCCCAGCTCCGCCATTTCCTTGGCAATCTCGATCAAGGATTTCTTGTCGGCGTTACGCAGTACCGGCACCATCAGACCATCCGGTGTATCAACGGCGATACCGATATGAACATAATTTTTCCATACCAGGGTTTCGCCATCGCCCTTCAGGCTGACATTGAACTGCGGGAACTTACGCAGTGCAAAGGCACAGGCCTTCACCAGGAAGGGAAGCGGGGTCAGTTTGGCACCCTGAGCTTCTGCTTCTGCCTTCATCGACTTACGGAAGTTTTCAAGCTCGGTGATATCCGCCTCGTCAAACTGGGTAACGTGCGGCACGTTAAGCCAGCTACGATGCAGATTGGTCGCGCCCATCTTGAGCAGGCGGCCCATCGGCTTTTCTTCCACTTCACCAAACTGGCTGAAGTCAACTTCCGGAATCGGCGGTATACCAGCACCACTGCTGGCCGTTGCTGCACCACCGGTGGCTTGCGCTTTACCCTGATTGGCAATGACCTGTTTCACATAGGCCTGCACGTCCTCTTTAAGCACGCGCTCCTTAGGGCCGCTCGGTTTTACCAAACCAAGGTCAACACCAAGCTCGCGGGCCAGCATACGTACCGCAGGGCCTGCGTGTACCAGTTTGCCGTCACGTGGCTTGTGGGCCGCCATTTGTGCTTCTGGGCTTGGCATGCCGCCGGTCGCCGTTGATTTATCCTGCTTGGCAGCGCTCTTGTCCGCCGTTTTCTCAGAAGCTTTTTGAGAAGCCTCTTTCTTCGGCGCTGGCTTGGAGGCGGCTTTCTTCGCGCCAGCCACTTCGATGTAGCCGATTACATCGCCTTCAGAAACGGTATCACCCTCTTTAACGCTTAGCTCAACGAGCTTGCCTTTATAGGGGCTGGGCACGTCCATGGAGGCCTTGTCGGACTCAAGCGTGATCAACGGATCTTCTTCGTTGATCTCATCACCTACCGCGACGCCAATTTCAATAATCGGTACGTCTGTAGAGCCCGAGATATCCGGAACGCGAATTTCCTTGCGTTCTGGTTCAGCACTTTCAGATTCAGAGCTCTCAGTTTCTCCAGTACTGTTACCTTCTTCATTGGCGGTGTCTACGGCCGCTTCAAGGTCGTCAGATACTTTTGGATCTTCGGTACGTGGCGGCGCGTCAGCAGCTTCGCTGTCGCCTTCACCCTCTTCGCCGGCAATTTCCATCTGGCCGATGACGTCGCCTTCGGAAACCGTATCGCCTTCTTTGACCGTAAAGGATACGATCTTGCCAGCGTGTGGGCTCGGCACATCCATGGAAGCCTTATCTGACTCCAGGGTGATCAACGTATCTTCAGCATCGACGGTATCGCCTTCGCTTACTGCGACTTCGATGATTTCTACGTTATCCGAGCCGCCGAGGTCAGGCACCTTGATATCAACGGTCTGCTTGCCACCGCTGGATTTCTTGGCACTCTTTTGCGCAGTCTTGGGCTTCTCTTCGACCGCGGGGGCTTCTTCCTGCTTGGGTTCAGACGCTTGTTGCTCGTCTTCACCGGCATCGCCACCACCTTCAACTTCCAGCTCAACGATATCGTCACCTTCAGAAACGGTATCGCCTTCTTTTACCAACACTTTAATGACCTTACCGCCTTTCGGGGCAGGAATGTCCATGCTGGCTTTATCAGATTCCAGCGTGATCAGGGTGTCTTCCGCTGCAATGACGTCGCCTTCCGACACCGCGATCTCGATGATTTCGACACCTTCGCTTCCGCCGATGTCGGGCACTTTGATGATTTCGCTACTCAAGGTCGCGCTCCTTTCAAATCGGATCGAGCCGGCAGGTACTTAACCTGCCGGGCAGCGGTTTAGCTGGTCAGCGGATTCGGCTTGTTAGCGTCAATGCCATATTTGTTCATGGCTTCGCCAACCTGCTTACGTTCAATCTCACCACGCTCAGCCAGCGCACGCAGAGCGGCGACGGTGACGAAGTAACGATCTACCTCGAAGAAGTAACGCAGCTTCTTACGCGTGTCCGAACGGCCATAGCCATCAGTACCCAGAACAGTATAGTCGCTTGGCACCCAGGCACGTACCTGATCCGCATAGAGCTTCATGTAGTCAGTCGAGGCAATCACCGGGCCGTCGCGACCTTCCAGACATTTCGTGACGTGCGGTTTGCTGGCCTCGGCGTCCGGGTTCAAGAAGGACTCACGCTCGAGCAGCAGCGCTTCACGGCGCAGCTCGTTAAAGCTGGTTACGCTCCAGATGTCAGCACCAATACCCCAGTCTTTTTCAAGAAGCTCAGCCGCGGCTTCTACTTCACGCAGAATGGTGCCAGAGCCCATCAGCTGAACGCGGCCTTTATCGCCCTTCGTTTCGCGCAGCAGGTACATACCCTTGACGATATCGTCAACCGGTACATTCTCAAGCTCCGGATGCTCATAATTCTCGTTCATGACAGTCAGGTAGTAGAAGCAGTTCTCTTTATCAGCGAACATGCGCTTCAAACCATCCTGAACGATGACGGCGACTTCGTGACCGTAGGTGGGGTCATAGCTACGGCAGTTGGGAATGGTGGACGCTTGGATTAGGCTGTGGCCATCTTGGTGCTGCAAGCCTTCACCATTAAGCGTGGTACGCCCAGCGGTACCGCCCACCATGAAGCCACGCGCCTGCAGGTCACCTGCGGCCCAGGCCAGATCACCGATACGCTGGAAGCCGAACATCGAGTAGTAGATATAAAACGGCAGCAGCGTAAGGTGGTTATTGCTGTAGGACGTTGCCGCCGCAATCCACGCTGACATCGCGCCCGCTTCAGTAATACCTTCTTCAAGGACCTGGCCTTTCTGGTCCTCGCGGTAGTACATGATCTGGCCTTTATCCATCGGCTCATACTTCTGGCCTTCGGCGGTATAAATGCCCAGCTGACGGAACATACCCTCCATACCGAAAGTACGTGCTTCATCAGGAATAATCGGCACGACCTGCTTGCCAAGCTTTTTATCTTTTACCAAGCCATTGAGTATCCGCACAAACGACATGGTAGTGGATATTTCACGGCCTTTAGAGCCCGCCATTTGCGTGGCAAAGGTCTTATCTTCAAGCGAGGGAATTTCCAGCGCTTCGAAATCACTTTTACGGCTGGGCAGGTAGCCGTTCAGGCGCTCGCGCTGAAGATGCATGTACTTGAGCTCGGGAGAATCGTCTTCCGGCTTGTAGTAAGGCACTTCCTTGAGCTGCTCATCAGTAAGCGGAATACCGAAGCGGTCGCGGAATTTCTTCAGCGCTTCGTACTCCATGCTTTTCACCTGGTGCGCTTCGTTGGCTGCTTCGCCATCGCCGCTGCCCATACCGTAACCTTTCACGGTATGCGCCAGGATAACCGTCGGCTTACCGTTAGAGGAATTGACGGCTTCATGATAGGCAGCGTAAACCTTGAACGGGTCGTGGCCACCGCGGTTGAGCTTCCAGATATCCTCATCGGAAAGGTCTTTAACCATTTCTTCGGTTTCAGGATACTTACCAAAAAAGTGCTCACGGGTATAAGAGCCACCGTTAGCCTTGTAGTTCTGGTACTCACCGTCGACCGCTTCGTCCATGCGTTTTTGCAGGAAGCCTTTCTTATCCTTCTCGAATAGCGGATCCCAGTGACGGCCCCAGACAACCTTGATGACGTTCCAGCCAGCACCACGGAAAACGCCTTCGAACTCATCCATGACGCGCGAGTTACCGCGTACCGGACCGTCCAGACGCTGCAAGTTGCAGTTGATGACGAAGATCAGGTTATCCAGGTTCTCACGGCCTGCCAGGGAGATGGCGCCTAGGGACTCCGGCTCATCACACTCACCATCGCCCATGAAGCACCAGATCTTACGATCATACATGTCCTTCATTTCGCGATGATGCAGATACTTCATCACGTGGGCCTGATAGATCGCCTGGATTGGGCCAAGGCCCATGGAAACGGTCGGGAACTGCCAGTAATCCGGCATCAGCCAAGGGTGCGGGTAAGATGACAAACCGTCGCCATCCACTTCTTGACGGAACTTGTCCATCTGTTCTTCAGACAAACGGCCTTCCAGGAAGGAACGCGCATAAATACCCGGCGCCACGTGCCCCTGGATGTAGATCAAATCTCCGGCGAAGTCACCTTTAGGCGCGCGGAAGAAGTGGTTAAAGCCCACATCGTACAGGGTTGCCGATGACATGAAACTGGCAATGTGGCCGCCAAGCCCGGGGTTGGCCCGGTTATTACGAATAACCTGGGCAATCGCGTTGTAGCGAATCAAAGAGCGGATACGACGCTCCATGAACAGATCGCCAGGCATCGGGGCTTCACGATGAAGTGGAATCGTGTTGCGATGCGGGGTTGTCACCGAGAAGGGTACCTTCATACCGTCACGGCGTAAGCGATCCGCCAGGCGGGTCATCAGGTAACGGGCGCGATCTTCGCCCTCACGATCCAGTACCGATTCCAGGGATTCCAGCCACTCCGTGGTTTCGATCGGATCGAGATCTTCTCTTGTCTCCAGACTCATAGAGGTCTCTCCGAATGACGATAAATGACATGAGCCCCGCCAACCCAGTTGGGCTTGGGGCGGCTGCGATGATTGGTGGCCACCGCAGAAATGCATTTGCGCGGTAACGCTAATGGTATTTTTATCCCTACATTCAATGAGCTACAGCAACCTGAATGTAGTAAAGCTACACAAATGTCGTAAAAGTTAGCCTTTTGTATATAGGAAGATACCGCAAAGTCGTCACGCTGCCAATTCCAGAGCTACGGAAAAGACTATCGAAAACAAACTATTGCACCGCAACATTAGCGATTTATGGGTGTCTTCCTTATTCTCTGAAAAAACGATCACTGTAAATAAACTACCGTTTTATTTACTTATTGATTAATCACTTAACACACAGCTTTAAAGCGCATCAAGGTCACTTGCGCTCAATAATTGATGAAAATAAGCCCAATCAAACGCTGGCCCAGGGTCCGTTTTACGCAGCGGCGCGACATGGGCATGGCTGGTAATTCGTGAAACGTTAAGCGCTGAATAGCGGTTTTTTAGCCATATCACGACCTCCACCAGCATATGATACTGAGCCCTGGTAAACGGCGTAGTGTCGTCACCTTCAAGCTCAACGCCTAGCGAAAAATCGTTGAGCGCCTGACGCCACTCCATTCGCTGCTTATCCCACCACCTTGAGCGTCCCGCGTGCCAGGCGCGCTGATCTGTATCAACAAATTGCACGCATTCACCATCGCGCCGAATCAAAAAGTGTGCAGAAACGCGAAGGTGCGCAATAGTGGCAAAATAAGGGTGCTCATCCGCGACGAGCTGATTGGTAAATAACGCTTCAATAGCCGGGCCGCTAAACTGGCCCGGCGGTAGGCTGATTGCGTGCAGCACCAGCAAGGACACTTCGTCCGCAGGCCGCGGGTCACAGTTAGGTGATGCCACCTTTCGCGCCTGCTTATACCATCCGTCTGGCTTCCCGTTATCAATCACGCGCGAGGTCTCCTTTCGGTTGGCACGTACTTTCACTCTCTCTTTTACTATAATGCCGGTCACACTTGACGATGCCCAGAGAACTCACTGCTATGAATGATCAGAATGCGCTTGCTGAAGAGATCCGCCTCTGCGCTGCTCGCCTGCTGGCTGAAGACGTAGGCAGTGGCGATATTACCGCTCAGCTAATCCCCGAAAACCAGTGGGCAACGGCCAAGATTATTACCCGCGAAGCCTCTGTGCTCTGCGGCGCAGCCTGGGCTGAGGAAATTTTTCGTCAACTAAACGAGCGCGTCACGCTCCGTTGGCAGGCAGCTGACGGTGATCGGCTGGATGCTGGACAGTGTTTTCTTGAAATTGAAGGCCCTGCACGCAGCCTGCTGACCGGTGAGCGCGCTGCGCTGAACATGTTGCAAACGCTATCGGCGACCGCCACCACAACGCGTGCTTATGTGGACTTGATTGCAGGCACCGGAGCACGTTTACTGGATACCCGGAAAACGCTGCCCGGCATGCGTCTGGCGCAAAAATATGCAGTTACCTGCGGTGGTGGCCATAATCATCGTATCGGTCTGTGGGACGCGTTCTTAATCAAGGAAAACCATATTGCAGCCTGTGGCGGCATTCAGGCGGCCATCACCCAAGCGCGGGCGCTTGCACCTGCTTTACCGGTTGAGGTTGAAGTTGAAACCTTTGAAGAGCTGGATCAGGCGCTTGCCGCCGGCGCCGACATCATCATGCTGGACAACTTTGCCTTGGAAGACCTGCACGTCGCCGTTGAGCTAAACGGCGGCCGAGCTACGCTTGAAGCATCGGGTAACGTGGACGCCACTACGCTAAAAGCCATTGCCGATACCGGGGTTGACTGTATTTCCAGCGGCGCACTCACCAAAGATATTAAATCAATTGATCTTTCCATGCGCATTACCCAGACGTTCAACGTTTAACATTCAACCCAGGCTAGGTTTCAATGGCGCTTAGCCGCTTTTCCAGCCGGTAGCGCTTCAACGACTCACCGCTGCGCTCGACCCACTGCTCGCCCAGATTCTTCCATCCGCGGCGCAGCAGTCGGTCGAACAGCACCAGACTTGCTTCAATCTCTACCCGACCGACGCCTTGCTCCAGCAGTATTCGCTCGGCATGAATCAATAGCGTAGTGCCTATTCCGCGACCAGTGAGCGACGGCCAGACATACAGCGTTTCGATACGTCCTTTAGAAATATCCAGCTCAAGGAAGCCAACGCAACGTCCATCGCATACGGCTACTAGCGTTGTGTAAATTGCTTGTCGTGCTGCCCAGGCGCTGGCCTCACGGGGCAGCGCATTAGCCCAGGCACGCCGCTGGCTCAACTCATAGTGGCTAGCCGCGCCCTGCATGACCGCATGATAAAACACTTCGGCCTGGTCTGAGGCGTCGCGCGTTAGCGCCGCACGGTAAGTCACGCGGGCGGTAGGCGCTTTAGGCGCAGAAAGCTGCTCGGTGGTTGGCATGCATCACCTCTACGCTAATATCGAAAGGAAGGTTATGTGTGTTGCTTGGCGCATGGCGCCAGGCTGCTTTGCACTTAGCCTGTCTATACTTAACCTGTCTATACCTAGTCTGCTTTATACTTAGGTTGCTTTATACTAAGGGCACCTATCTCAGCATAAGGCAATATGATGCGCAACGCCCCCCAATGTGCGCCCTTTACATTAACGACCATTGGTTATGTTGAGAGCGACTACCCAGACAAGTTCGGCATTCCCCGTCAACCGGGGTTAGCGCCAGCAGCTGATGCCGTTCTTGCACTGGTACCTCCCTACAACGATCCGCTAACCGTGCGCGGCCTGGAAGATTTTAGCCACCTTTGGGTGTCGTTTATCTTCCACCAGAGCCCCGAGCGCTGGACACCTCTGGTACGCCCTCCCCGGCTTGGCGGCAATCGCAAAGTAGGTGTATTTGCCAGCCGCAGCACGCACCGCCCTAATCGGCTGGGGCTGTCGCTGGTGAAGCTTGCCGGTATTGAAACCCGGCACGGCGTGCGCTTGAAACTTGAAGGCTGCGATTTGGTAAGCGGCACGCCGGTGGTGGACATTAAACCCTACCTGCCCTGGGCAGAGGCGCATCCCGAGGCCCGTGCTGGCTTTGCCCCCCAAGTTCCTGACTTGCTGCCTATAAGCTTTAGCCAAAGCGCGCTGGACACGCTGGCCGCACGCGCCGACAGCGCCACGCTGCATGCGCTCATTACGCAGGTGCTCGGCCAGGACCCTCGCCCCGCCTATAAGCGCGGTGAAGAGAGTGAGCGTGTCTATGGCGTACGCCTACGCGATGTGGATGTGAAATTTTGCGCCTTACAAAACGACGAAGCCACCACGTTGAACGTGGTGGCTATCGACGTGGCCACGGAGGAATGCGCGCAGCTTAGGCCGGGAAAGTGATACCCAAACGGCGGCCAACTTCTTCATAGGCTTCGATCACGCCGCCCAGTCCTTGGCGGAAGCGGTCTTTATCCAGCTTCTCGCGAGTATTGGCATCCCACAGGCGGCAGCCATCCGGCGAAAACTCATCGCCCAGCACCACTTCGCCCTTGAACACGCCAAACTCAAGCTTGTAATCCACCAACAGCATATCGCCTTCGGCAAACAGCTGTTTTAGCACATGGTTGACCTTGAAGGTGAGTACCTTCATTTTGGCCAACTGCTCAGGTGTTGCCCAGCCAAAGGTTTCCGCCAGCGATTCGTTGATCATCGGATCGCCCTTTTCGTCGTTCTTCAAGAACAGCTCAAAGGTCGGCGGCGTCAGTGCAATGCCTTCTTCAACGCCCAGACGCTTCACCAGACCACCAGCCGCAATATTGCGTACCACGCACTCCACCGGGATCATCTGCATTTTTTTCACGAGGCTTTCGGTAGGCGAAAGCTGCTTTTCAAAATGCGTAGGGATTCCCGCTTCTTGCAAGCGCTCCATAATGAACGCGTTGAAGATGTTATTCACCATCCCTTTACGGGCAAGGGCTTCTTTCTTCTTGCCATCAAACGCGCTGGTGTCATCACGAAAATGCAGTACCAAAAGGTCCGGATCATCGGTGGTATATACAGATTTTGCCTTGCCGGCATAGAGTTCTTGGCGCTTTTCCATGAGAGCTCCGAAGGGGATCAAGTAACAGGTTAACGTAAATAGCCAGCCACACGTTCGATCAGCTCACGCTGATCATCGGGGGTAAACTTGCGCTCGCTGGCATTGACCGCACGCAGAATGGTCTGGTTACCATCAGGCTGCAGAACAAGGCGTATTTCTTGAGACATCTGACGTACGTCCGCACTGAAGATAATCTGTAGCGGATTGCGGTCACGCTCGGTGGCCGTCATGTAATCAACCAGAAACTCATGGTTCTCAGGGTTACTGGCCAGCAGGTTACGCTCGCCTTCCCGGGTAAAGTCCAGGGCCAGGTAGTGGCTCAGCTCGGCCCATACGCGGTCGACTGGCTGGGGGATAACAGCTTCCCACTCATCACCTTGCTGACGGATCTGCAGCGTTTGCTGCGTGTTAAGGCGCTGCGCGTTCCAGGAAGAAGTCACGCTCTGCGATGCGCTGCGAGCGCCCAAATACTCTTCAAGGGCGTCCAGGCAGTTCGTCACCGTCTGACCACCGCGCTCACAACGCACTTCACTGCTACCCGCCCGCATGGCGCTTTGCAGACGCAGATCAGCTTGAGAGGTGGCAATCAACCCTTGCGAGACATCGCTTTGCTGTATGCCGAGCTGGCGGCTACGGGCAAAGGCTTCCAATTGCGGCCAGACAGCGCCTGTATCGGCAGCGACAACTAGCCAGCTTTGGTTGCCTACCTGGCGGCGTTCAACGTATTCTGATTCCAAACCACTGCCAATCGCCAGTGACTGAGGCGGGCGTACTTCTGCCGCCTCCTTGATCCGCGCGCCCTGAACGGCCGCTTGAGGAACGGGCAAGGCATCCTGGTAGCGCTGAACATTGCGGGTCTCGGGTAGTACCAGAGGCGGCGCCGGAGCGGCTTCCGTGTAATCCAGGTTGCGGTCGTGATAATAACCATCGCGCGCGCACCCGGCCAGGGTGACAGCCGTTACGAGTGCCAGCGGTATCCATTTAAGCGCAGAGTTCATCAAGCCACCTTAACAGTCAACAAATCAGCTGCCCGGCAACGCCTTAGGGTGCGTCGGGCAGCACAAGGTATCGCGCCGGAGTAATGGAAGAGCGTTACTCCTCGATCACACCCGCCATTTGCATCGCTTCACTCACAGTGGCATGGTATTTTTCAGACAGCCACGTCAACGGCAAACGAATCCCCGCATCCATATAGCCCATGCGGTTAAGCGCCCATTTTACCGGAATGGGGTTCGACTCAACGCCTAGATTGGTATGTAGCGGCATTAAGCGGGTGTTGATTTGATGCGCTTTATCAGCATCGCCAGCAACAGCGGCCGCACACAGTTCATGCATCGCCTTCGGGGCAACGTTTGCAGTGACGGAAATATCGCCATGCCCACCCATTAGCATAAAATCGCAGGCGGTTGCATCATCACCGGAGTAGAGCATGAAATCGCTGCCTTTCAAGCGAGCAATTAGATCTTCTGCGCGCTCAAGGTTCCCGGTAGCATCTTTCAAGCCAATAATGTTGTCCACACCGGCCAGACGTACCACGGTTTCATTGTACAGATCAGAACAGGTACGGCCCGGTACGTTATACATGATGACCGGCAACTTGCTGCCTTCTGCCACGGCCTTGAAGTGCCGGTACAAGCCTTCCTGCGTCGGCTTGTTGTAATACGGGCACACTGACAAGCAGTAATCAGCACCTACTTCGCTGGCATAACGGGCAAGCTCCACAGCTTCTGAGGTGGCATTGGCACCTGTTCCGGCAATCACCGGTATTCGCCCGTTAACTTCCTCGACCACGCTTCTGATCACGTCAAAGTGCTCGGCAAATGACATGGTCGTTGGCTCGCCCGTGGTACCTGCGGCCACGATACCGTCAGTCCCGTTATCAAGGTGGAAATTTACCAGACGACGAAGCGCCTCCCAGTCGATCTCGCCATTGACTTTCATCGGCGTCGCCAGGGCGACGATGCTGCCTGTGATCATCCGTTTATTCCTCACCTGAAAAATTATGAAATCAAGCCCAACACGGGTAGTGAGACAAGGAGTCGAACTACTGACTAGAGCAGCAGTGTTATCGCCCTTTTGGGCTTACAGAGGGTAAATGGTACTCAGGCGATTCAAGCCTGTACAGCGCAAACCGCTGTGAGTTTGTGACGCATGCCTTTTGCACCTTTGACATACAGCCTCAGGTTGCGTGTAATCACCCCAATATATTGCCAACGATAAGGAGTTTCCATGAGCCTTGAAATAGGCCAACCTGTGGCTGATTTTTCTGCTAGCGCTACAGGTAATACCACCGTAACGTTATCGGAGCTACGCGGTAAACAGGTCGTTATCTACTTTTACCCTAAAGCCAGCACGCCGGGATGCACCACCGAAGGCGGCGACTTTCGTGACCGCAAATCCGCGTTTGACGCAGCCAATACCGTTATACTGGGTGTCTCCCGGGACGGTCTGCGTGCTCAGGAGAACTTCAAGGCCAAGCAGGGTTTCAACTTTGCGCTGATTTCAGACAAGGATGAAACGGTTTGTGCACACTTCGATGTGATCAAACTCAAAAAAATGTACGGTAAAGAGCATCTGGGGATTGAGCGCAGCACCTTCTTGATTGATGCAGACGGCAAACTGGCTAACGAATGGCGTGGCGTTAAAGTACCTGGCCATGTTGATGAAGTGCTGGCAGCGGCGCAAGCGCTCAACGCCAACCGCTAATCAATAACGCCCGCCCGGTTTCTAGCCGAGCGGGCGCAACGTCTGGTCACTAAGCCTACCTATTTATCTGTACTTACCTATCTATTCTCCCCAAAGAACGCAACAGCTCACCGCGCTACCCAGCCGCTTGTACGCGGTCTTATGAATCCACCCTGACAATGCCATTGGCCGTTTCCTGCCTGTGGATACCTCGCGGCCACGCATAGATAAGCGCCTTGAGTAGCGTTGCCAATGGAATAGCAAAAAACACGCCCCAAAAGCCCCAGATTCCGCCAAAGAATAGTACAGCTACGATAATGGAAACCGGGTGAATATTGTTGGTTTCGGAAAAGAGTATTGGGGAGAGCACGTTGCCATCCAGCGCTTGAATAACACCGTAAGCCACCAGCACGTAAAAGAACTGGTCGCTCAAGCCGAAATAGAAACCAGCCACTGCTGCCACGGGCAGGGTAGCGACCGCTGCACCGATAAAAGGCACCAGCACCGAAAACCCAACCAACACAGCCAGCAACGCCGTATAGGGGAGACCAAAGAAGGTAAAGGTAAAAAACGCGACGGTGCCCACGATCAGGATTTCGATGAATTTACCGCGAATATAGTTAGCGATCTGGTGATCCATCTCTTTCCAGATCCGCGTTAATAACGCGCGTTTCTGGGGCAGTAACGAAAGCGCGAAACCTACCAGCACCTCACGGTCTTTAAGCATGAAGAACACCAGGATAGGCACTAATACCAGGTAAATTATTAACGACATCACATTACCCAACGAAGCCAGGGATAGCGTTAGGGCGCGCTGGCCCAACTGACTAATCTCCCGGCTCGCCACGCCAATCCAGCTTTGCATTTGATCCGGCGTAATCAAGTTGGGATAGCGCGCCTGCATCTCATCCAGCCACAACTGGCCGCTGGCAAACATCCGAGGTGTTTCCTGAACAAGTCCAACCAACTGATTCCAGATAAGCGGCATCAAAATGAGCGCCAGGGTTAATAGCGCGCTGACAAATGCTAGAAAGATGATAATAACCGCCAGCAGATGCGGTACGCCGCGTCGTGTCAAAGCGCTCACAACGCCCTGCAATAGGAAGGCAACCACTAGCGCGGTAAAAAAAGGCGCCAACATGCGGCCAAACAAGATAATGGCGGCAAAACCGGCGATCAGTATCAGCAGTAGAACAAGCGCTTCTTCATCGGAGAAATAACGCTCAACCCAGCTTTTTAAAATCGTTCGCATGGTCATGAACGCATATCTCCCGCCTTGCGTATCCAGAAAACATACTCATCTTCGCGTTGCTCGCGAGCTTCCATAGTATGACCACTTTGATCCGTGAAGGAGCCCATATCTCGCCAGGATCCGGCATCGGTCGCGCGCACTTCCAGCAACTGCCCGGCAGCAAGCCCTGTGAGCGCCTGCTTGGCTTTCAGCAATGGCAACGGGCAGGGCAACCCACGTGCATCCAGCACGCCGTCAGGTTGAAGACCTGTTGATGGTTCAGACATACGTACTCCTAAAAATGCCTGCATGATCATCGCATTGTTGCATAAACTGTTTACTTTGCGATGCTCAATGACTACTTGATTTAACGGCACTTCACTGCATCATCAATGTCACAGGTTGATCGCTGCGCCTTACTTTATAAATGAGGATGCCATGCCGCACTTACGGACTGTTTACTCGCGCGGGCTTCGCGCGCTTGTCATTGCTTGCAGCCTTAGCGTATTAAGCCCGCTAAGCTACGCGCTCAATGACTACCACCTGCCCTCGCTTGGCGGTGCTGCGTCATCGGCTACCAGCGAAGAGTCTCGGTTAGGACGAGCCTGGCTACGCCAGTTCCGTGCGCAAGCGCCTCAATGGCAAGACCCTATTGTCAGCGACTATTTTGAAAACCTGGTGGCACGCTTGATGCCCTATAGCCAGCTAGGCGGCCTGCAGACCACGACCGTAATGGTGGATAATCGCTCCCTTAACGCCTTTGCGGTGCCTGGCGGCGTCATTGGCATCAATTCAGGGCTGTTTGCATTTGCCGAAGATGAAGGCGCGTTTGTGTCAGTTATCGCTCACGAGCTGGGCCACCTCTCTCAACGCCACTATGCACGAGGAAGTGCCCGCGCTGAACAGACGCAGCTACCTGCCATGGCCGCGATGCTGGCAGGTATGCTGGTAGCCGCTAGCGGTGGCGGCGATGCCGGCATAGCCGCCGCCATGGGCTCCCAGGCGGCGCTGATTCAGGACCAGCTCGCCTATTCACGGCGCTTTGAGCAAGAGGCTGACCGCATCGGCCTACAAGCCATGGCAGACGCCGGGTATGACCCGCAATCGATGGTACGCATGTTTGCCGCCATGCAGCGAATGGCCCGACTGCAGGGCGGCACGCCGCCCGAATTTCTGCTGACTCACCCCGTGTCTGATAGCCGTTTGAGTGACACCCAAGCACGCGCCTCGCAGCTAAGCGTAGCCAATGCGCGCACCAGCGATACACTTTATGACATGATGCGCGCTCGCGCGCTGCTGAGCATTTACAGCAGCTCACCGCAGCAAGCCGCCTCCCGGCTTTCCCAGGAAGGCGTCGAGGAGCCTGCAAGACGCTATCTGGATGCATTGATTGCTGCCCGCAACGGCCAAACCGACCGCGCCTTGCAAATAATTGACCAGCTAGCGACCGAGCTTCCCGATTACAGCATGCTGCCCGCCTCAGGAGCCAGCATTGCCCTGGATGCCCAGCGCTATGATGACGCTATTACCCGCAGTCAGCGTTTGCTGAGAATAATGCCCGGCTATTTACCCGCCCAGCTGACTCTGGCCGAAGCGCAGCTACAGCGAGACCCAGCCGCTGCCTACGCGCTTCTCAACGATATCACGTCACGCCACCCTGAGAACCCTCAGGGCTTCAACCTGCTTGCCGAGGCGGCAGGCCGGAGTGGGCATAATAGCTGGGGGCACTTGGCTCGCGCCGAGCACCTACAACTTACCGGACGAGTAGACCAGGGCATACGCCAGCTTTCGCTAGCGCGTGATGCCGCTGAACGGGATAACGATCAACAGGCGCTGGCACGCATTGAACAGCGCCGCGAGGCCTTTATTGAATACCGCGAGGCGTTAAGGGACTTTTAAGAGCACCCGCTCGGCCGATTACGTCTTCCACTATTGCCAACAAGGGCGCCCGGCCTGTTACCGCCGGGCGGGCGTTCTTGCATGGAATGCCTTCAACCTGCTCGATCAGGCGTTGAAACTGAGCATCCTCTCCAGGGGCTTGAGTGCACGCAGACGAAGCGACTCATCTACATGAATTTCGCCGCTGCCGTGGCGTAGCGCGCCAGCTAGATTATCCAGCGCGTTCATCGCCATCCACGGGCAGTGGGCACAACTACGACACGTGGCGCCGTTTCCAGCCGTGGGCGCTTCAAATAGTATTTTGCCCGGCACCGCTTGCTGCATCTTGAAGAAAATCCCCCGGTCAGTGGCCACAATCAGCTTATCATTGGGCAGCGACTGGGCCGCCTTAATGAGTTGCGAGGTAGAACCAGCCACATCCGCCATGCTGACCACCGACGCCGGCGACTCTGGATGGACCAGGACCGCTGCCTCGGGGTAAAGGCGCTTCAAATCCTCGATTCCTTTGGCCTTGAACTCTTCGTGGACAATACAGGCACCGTCCCACATCAGCATGTCGGCGCCGGTCTTTTTCTGGATATAACTACCCAGATGCTTATCCGGCGCCCATAAAACCTTTTCGCCCCGCGACTGCAGATGTTCAATCACCTCGACCGCAATGGAGGAAGTCACTACCCAGTCAGCACGTGCCTTTACAGCCGCTGATGTATTGGCGTAGACCACTACCGTGCGGTCAGGGTGGGCATCGCAGAAAGCGCTGAATGCTTTCTCCGGGCAGCCGATATCCAGCGAGCAGGTTGCCTCTAGAGTAGGCATTAATACGCGCTTTTCAGGTGAAAGAATCTTGGCTGTTTCGCCCATGAAGCGCACACCGGCCACGACTAGGGTGGTGGCATCGTGGCGCGCACCAAAGCGGGCCATTTCAAGGGAGTCTGCTACGCAGCCGCCGGTTGCTTCGGCCAGCTGCTGGATTGCATCGTCTGTATAGTAATGCGCGACCAGTACCGCATTGCGCGATTTGAGCAGCTGCTTTATCTCTGCAACACGTGTCTGATCTTCAGCGGGAATACGGGTCGGGCAATAAGGGCTAGGCAGCGGAGCATCGAGCTCAGCCTGAGAAGTCATTATAGTCATCGTGTCTACCACTGTGACGAACAGGGAATCCCCCTGTTAAACACCTATCGCGGTTTGTGTGATCCACACCTACCGCTCGCGATTGCAACAAGCCGATGCGTCTTTCGCCTGGCCTGCTGCGCTACTAGCTACGTTCTTTTTGCTACTATTCAAATAACTCTTTCTTGCTGGTGAGTCAGCTGGAAATACTATCAGCCAGTTTCCAATTATTGTGGTAGCAAAGCAATACTTGCCACAAGCGAAATATAGCCTGCCGCCCTGCCTTAACGCGCATAGCAAAACGCCCCTGGTAGCAAGCTACCAGGGGCGTAAAATTTGGTGGGTCGTGTAGGATTCGAACCTACGACCAATTGATTAAAAGTCAACTGCTCTACCAACTGAGCTAACGACCCAAATTTTTGCTTCTAACTTTTACAACGGCGCCGCTCAAAACGGCTATTACATCATTCGAATGGTGGGTCGTGTAGGATTCGAACCTACGACCAATTGATTAAAAGTCAACTGCTCTACCAACTGAGCTAACGACCCCCTCGAACGGATGCATATAGTACAGATACAGCTTATGCATAGCAAGAGCTTTTTTATCTTTCGACGTATATCCTTTGACCAAGGGAAGAAAAGCCGTCACATAAGCACAAAGAGTACATGGGTCGTTCGAGGTCGTCTTCTCAATTTCCAGACTGATCGCTGAAGGATGTTGGTCCAGCCTGAAAGCGAGGGGCAGTCAGCGATCAAGGTGCCAACTTTTAGGCATGCTAACCACCCCCGGGAGATAAGAACTACGCTCTATGCTTAAAAGACAAACAATTAATGGCGATTAGGTTTAGGCTTGGCTTTACGCATGGTCTGTACTGGTCGACGCTTATTTTTATCGCGGCTCCAGCGGTTCTTTTCGTCAGGCGTAAGCTCAGGCACTTTACGTGTTTCAAGATTGGCCAGCGTAGATAGGTCGTCGACCTCGTCTTGCGAAAGTTCAACCCATTCCCCTGCTTTAGCGCGCTTATCGATAAAGATGTTGCCGTAACGAACACGCTTTAGGCGACTTACGGTAAGCTCTTGCGACTCCCACAGGCGACGCACCTCGCGGTTTCGGCCTTCCAGAATGACAACGTGGAACCAGGTATTGATACCTTCGCCGCCGAATTCCTGAACATCGGTAAAACGTGCGGGTCCATCTTCCAGCATTACCCCGTCAACCATAGCGACGATGTGTTCGCGTTTGACTTCACCCATAACGCGAACCGCGTACTCACGCTCAACCTGGGTTGAAGGGTGCATTAAACGGTTGGCAAGCTCGCCATCTGTAGTGAACAGCAGCAAGCCACTGGTATTAATATCCAGTCGGCCAATCGCGATCCAGCGTTCACCTTTCAAGCGCGGCAAGCGATCAAACACCGTACGACGGCCTTCCGGGTCTTTACGGGTACACAACTCACCTTCTGGTTTGTTGTACATGATGACCCGACGCGGCGTCTCATTTTCAGGCCGCAGCGTTACCGGGCGATCATCAAGGCTGACCTTGTCGCGAATTTCAACACGGTCGCCTAGTTTAGCCACTTGGCCATTGACCTTTACCCGGCCATCGGCAATCACGGTTTCCATTTCACGCCGCGATCCAAGCCCTGCACGAGCAAGTACTTTTTGCAGCTTTTCGCTGGAGGGGGGGGTGTTATTGCTCTGAGTCATGATTATCTGACCTCATATCATTGGTCTTCATGCGTGCGCTGTCATCATTTGAGCGCTGCGCACGTGCCGCGAGCCGTGCTTCCAAGTCTGCAAAGCTCAGCGGCTG
Organism: Vreelandella nanhaiensis; assembly: GCF_003990185.1. Lineage (GTDB taxonomy): Bacteria > Pseudomonadota > Gammaproteobacteria > Pseudomonadales > Halomonadaceae > Vreelandella > Vreelandella nanhaiensis. The sequence goes on from NZ_RZHF01000029.1 coordinate 42,653, forward strand.
GGTTAACGCCGTCTCGGCGTGGTTGTCGGCTATCTCAGCCGTCTTGGGTGGCGCATCCTGCACGCTTTCAGGCGCTTCGTCCAGTATTTCTTCCGAGTTTTCTTCGTCATTATCAGCATTGGAGAACATCATACTTTCTTGTGCGCTGGGCGCTTCTACCTCGTCCGTTTCTTCCCACTTGGCAAGTTCATGCATGGGTGGCAGGGCGTCCAGCGTTTTGAGGCCAAAATCATCCAGAAAGCTACGCGTGGTGGCATAAACCGCTGGTCGCCCGGGCACATCACGATGTCCAACAACGCGGATCCAGCCGCGCTCCATTAATGTTCGCATGATCGAGCTGCTGACACTAACCCCTCGAACTTCTTCAATATCCCCGCGGGTAACGGGTTGCCGATAAGCAACCAGTGCAAGCGTCTCAAGCAGAGCCCGTGAATAGCGCTGAGGGCGCTCATCCCACAAACGCGATACCCAATGCGACAGTCGCGGACGAATACGCAGCTGAAATCCTGACGCGGTCTCGACCAGCTCCAAGGCGCCCTCCTTGTGGCGCTGTGAGAGCCGCGCAAGCGCGTCACGTAGCTCACGCCGAGCGGGACACTCATCTTCCAGAAACAGGGTTTCAAGCCGCTCCAGTGCCAGAGGCTCGCCTGCGGCAAGCAGCGCCGCCTCAATAATATCGTCTAGGGTGGTATCTCTCATGGCGACTTCTCATAAAGCTCAAAGGCGGACTCTTCGAAAGCGGACTCGTCCACATCAGACGCTTCAAAGACACCCTCTTCTCCGTCGGCCAGCGCAGCACTACGCGCACGCACGTGAATGGGCGATAGCGGCGCATTTTGAACAATTTCGATCATGGCCTCTTTTGCCAGTTCCAGGATTGCCATAAAGGTCACCACGACGCCTGCCCGCCCTTCCTCCAGCGTGAACAGGGTTTCAAAGGGCGTGTAGTGTTCGCTGGTCAGCTGCTCCATTATCCTGAGCATGCGCTCACGGGTCGAAAGCACCTCTCGGCTGATCTGGTGGGCCTTGACCAGCTCGGCACGCTTGAGAATATCGGACAACGCACCGAGCAGCTCATCAAGCTCTACATCGGGATGAATGACTCGCGCTTCCAGAGGCGGCAGACCTGCCTGAACGCTGAACCAATCGCGGCCCATGCGGGGTAGCGTATCCAGGGTTTCCGCAGCAGCCTTTAGGCGCTCATACTCCTGTAGCCGGCGAATCAGCTCGGCACGCGGGTCTTCTTCCTCCTCCCCTTCGGCCTTGGGCGGCCGCGGCAGCAGCGTGCGTGACTTGATCTCAGCTAGCATTGCCGCCATCAGCAGATACTCACCGGCAAGCTCAATCTCCATGGCCTGCATCAGCTCTACGTACTCGATGTACTGATGCGTAATCGCCGCCACGTTGATCGTAAGAATATCCAGGTTTTGCCGACGAATAAGATACAGAAGAAGATCCAGCGGCCCCTCGAACGTTTCCAGAAATACGCGCAGCGCCTCGGGGGGAATATATAAATCCTCGGGCAACTGGGTAATCGGCTCGTCAAACAGCCGCCCAAGCGCCTCCTCCACCGGCTCTGACGTAAGGGTAATCGGTTGGTCTGAATCGACAGTGGCGCTTTGTATCTCGCTCACGCAGTAGATGTCTCTTGATCAATGGGCTCTGGCGCGCAGTGTAACAAAGTCGACGCATGGCGAGGCGTAGCGTTTGAAGTAGCGACCATCTTAGCCAGCCTCGTCCGCTTTGCGGTAACGACCTTGATAATCGAAAAGCTTGTCACGAATCTGGAAATGCCGACCTGCCTTACGCCCAACCACGAAATCCGGATGGCGTAAGCGGCACTGTTCGTTAATCACTTCTTCGGGCGTTACCGGCTGCCAGGAAGTGCCCGGTGCCCGCAGGTGATGGCGTAGGAAAACCGCATAAAATGCTCGACGCTGAGCGGGCGTTTCCAGAGCAAACCACTCGGAGAGCGCTGTACCATCCTCATCGTGATAGGTAACTTTTAAACGCGGCAGCCCACGCCCATTTTGAGCAGCCTCCAGCTGCATACCGCTGACTCGCAGCACTCGGGCATCTTTGAGCCTTAATGCGTCCTTGAGCTTATCGTCCGCATCCACTAGCAACTGCTCGCAGCCATGGCAGCGTCGTGCGGCAATATCGTTTTCAGCGCCGCAGTTATCACACACCTTGAAGCGAAAGCGGAAATCGCACTGGATACGTTTTCCGGCATCATTTTCAATCAGCCCCTGGCAGCGGCGGCCAAAGTGCTCAATCACCAGCTCACCATCGCGCTTGCCCCAAAAAAGATTGGCGTGACCGCAGGTCGGGCATTCCACCTGGACAGGCTCGTTGTCCCCCGGCGGCTTAGGCTCGCCCACTTCCGGCGCGTAAAGATCCCAAGGATTACCGGCATAATCCAGAATCAGACAGTTTTCCTTACCTTCAGAGAGGCGTAGCCCTCGCCCAGCAATTTGCTGATACAGGCTCACCGACTCAGTGGGCCGCAGTATGGCAATTAAATCCACATGTGGTGCATCAAAACCGGTGGTCAGTACCGAGACATTGACCAGGTATTTAAGCCTTCGTGCCTTGAAAGCGTTTATCAGCTCAGTGCGCTCGATGGAAGGTGTTGCTCCGGTAATAAGGGCCGCTTGATCAAGTGGTAAATACCCCATGATTTCTTCGGCGTGAGCAACAGTAGCAGCAAAGATCATCACACCCTGACGCGAAGCGGCGCGCTCAATAATCTGGCTGATAATCATGGGCGTGGCGCGGTTACCGGCAACCACCCGGTTAAGTTCCGCCTCACGATAATGCCCGCTTTCAGCGGGCGCCAGCAGGGAAAAATCGTACCCTTCGATTGCCATATCCAGGCGTTTTGGCTCGGCCAGATAGCCTTGCTTCACCATCAGGCGAAGCGGCTGCTCAAACACACAGTCGCGAAAAAAGCTCTCTTCGCTGCCGCGCACCATGCCATGGTAGTGGCGGTGATAGATAAATCCTTGCCCCAACCGATAAGGCGTGGCGGTCAGGCCCAGCACCTTGAGATTGGCATTCTGCTTGCGCAGGTGATCAATCACCTGGCGGTAGCTGGCCTCTGTGTTAAGCGATACACGGTGGCACTCATCAATCACCAGCAGTGTGAAGCCTGCATCGTTGAATGAATCCAGATTGCGCACCACCGACTGCACTGAACCAAACACTACCTGACGGGAAGCCTCCTTGCGCTTTAGCCCCGCGCTGAAGATATCCGCTTCAAGCCCATAGGCCTGGTATTTGGCGTGGTTTTGCTCCACCAGCTCGCGCACGTGGGCCAGCACCAGCACGCGCCCGCGTGCAAGGCGCGCCAGCTCTGCAATGACCAGCGATTTGCCGCTGCCGGTAGGCAGCACCACCACGGCAGGCTCGCTGGAGGCGCGAAAGTGTTCCACTACGCGTTTCACGGCATCTGTCTGATATGGCCGCAAGGCAGGTGACGACATAACACTCCATTGGCATGAAAATGGATCAGCAAGCTACTGAGCCTGCCGACCTGGCTCACCTCTCATTAGCGATAACGGCGGCCCCAGGGCCGCCGTTATGCGTTGCTACTACCTCAGTACCGCGAGGCTTAACCCACCCATACCCGCGCATTACGGAACAGGCGCAGCCAGGCTCCGTCTTCTGTCCATTCTGCCGGACGCCAGGAATTCGTCACCGCCCGGGTAACGCGCTCCGGGTGGGGCATCATGATCGTGACACGGCCATCCGGTGTAGTTAGTCCAGTAATACCTGAAGGCGAGCCGTTGGGGTTAGCCGGGTAACGCGTAGTTACCTGCCCATAATTATCGATGTAGCGCAGCGCAATCTGGTTGCTGGACTGCATGCTGCGCAGATGCGCCGTATCCCGAAACTCGGCGCGGCCTTCGCCATGTGCAACCGCGATAGGCAGCTGAGAACCTTCCATACCGGCAAGCAGAATCGAGGGCGTCTTCTCAACCCGCAGCATGGCAACCCGCGCTTCAAACTGCTCGGACTCGTTGCGCACAAAGCTTGGCCAGTTTTCTGCGCCCGGAATCAGCGACTTCAGCTGAGATAGCATCTGACAACCGTTGCACACACCTAGTGAGAAGCTGTCGTCGCGGGTGAAGAAGGCCGCAAACTGATCACGCGCGCGCTCATTGAACAGCACTGATTTCGCCCAGCCGCCACCAGCCCCCAGCACATCGCCATAGGAGAAGCCACCACAGGCAACCAGCCCCTTGAACTCATCAAGTGAAACGCGACCTTCCAGTATATCGCTCATGTGCACATCGACCGCGTCGAAACCGGCCTTGTCGAACGCCCAACCCATTTCGACCTGACCATTCACACCCTGCTCACGCAGCACCGCCACGGCCGGTTTAGCGGTGTTGATAAACGGCGCGCTGATATCCTCGTTGATATCAAACGTCGGTGTTGCGAAGAGGCCGGGGTCGCGCGTATCGAGCAGGTTATCAAACTCACTCTTGGCGCACTCGGGATTATCACGCAGCGCCTGCAGGCGGTAGCTGGTTTCTGACCAAGTACGCTGGGTCAGCTGACGCGTGGTTTCCAAAAGCGGCTCTTCAAACAGCGTCACCCGCACCTGATCGTCGTAACGTGGCCTTGCGATCACACCACAGGTTTCAATACCCGCCACGGCGAACTGGGAGAGCACTTCTTCAGTGTGCTTGCGGTTGACCTGAATGACCGCGCCAAGCTCTTCAGAGAACAGTGCATTGAGCGCTTCAACCGGCTCATCAATCATCCAGTCCAGCTTTATTTCAAGCCCGGCATGCGCAGCGAAGGCCATCTCCAACAGTGTGACCAGCAGGCCACCATCACTGCGGTCGTGGTAGGCCAGCAGCTTGCCGTCGCGGTTAAGCCCTTGGATGACTTCAAAGAACGCCTTCAAATCTTCCGGGTCATCCAAATCCGGGCAGGTATTGCCCACCTGACCGTAGACCTGGGCCAACGCAGAGCCGCCCAAGCGGTTCTGGCCGTTACCCAGGTCGATCAGGATCAGATCCGACTCGTCCTGCTCCAGGTTGATCTGGGGCGTCAGGGTGGCCAGGGCATCGGTCACCGGGGCAAAACCGGTAATCACGGCCGCGAGCGGAGAAGTGACGCTTTTCTCCTCGCGCTCGCCCTGAGCATTCTCATCCTGCCAAGCAGTGCGCATGGACATCGAGTCCTTACCTACCGGTACCGCAATGCCAAGCGCCGGGCAAAGCTCCATGCCGACGGCATATACCGCATCATACAGCGCCTGGTTCTCGCCAGGATGGTCGGCTGCGCTCATCCAGTTGGCGGAGAGTTTGATGTCCCCCAGCTTGGCAATCGGCGCCGCCGCCAAGTTGGTAATCGTCTCGGCTACCGCCAGTCGCGCACTGGCCGCGGGGTTAATCAAGGCCACCGGCGGACGCTCGCCCATCGCCATGGCTTCACCGGCATGTGTGTCGTAGCTGGCGGTCGTGACCGCCACATCCGCTACCGGCACTTGCCAGGGGCCGACCATCTGGTCGCGGGCCACCTGGCCCGTGATTGAACGGTCGCCAATGGTAATCAGGAAACTCTTGGAGGCCACGGCGGGCAGGCGTAATACACGATCAAGCGCTTCACGAAGATCAAGGTTATCCAGCATCACCCCGGAAAGCTCGGGTTCGTGGCGCTCAAAGCTGCGCTGCATTTTCGGCGCCTTGCCGAACAGCACGCTCATGGGCAGATCAATTGGCTTGGTATTGAAGTGACCATCGCGCACTTCCAGGTGATGATCCGCCTGGGCCTCACCCACGACCGCATAGGGGCAGCGCTCTCGCTTGCACAGCGCATCAAAGGTGGCCAGGTCTTCAGCCGCTACCGCCAGTACGTAGCGCTCCTGGGCTTCGTTACACCAGATTTCCAGCGGGCTCATGCCCGGTTCGGCGTTGGGTACGGCGCGCAGATCAAAAAGCCCGCCCCGGTTGCCGTCTTTAACAAGCTCTGGAAGCGCGTTGGAGAGCCCCCCTGCGCCCACATCATGAATAAAGCAGATCGGGTTTTTATCCCCCAGCGCCCAGCAGCGGTCGATTACCTCCTGGGCGCGCCGCTCGATTTCCGGGTTTTCTCGCTGCACCGAGGCAAAGTCCAGATCGGCGCTTGAAGTGCCGGAAGACATGCTGGAGGCAGCACCACCGCCCAGACCAATCAGCATCGCCGGACCACCCATCACGATCAGCTTGCCACCAACCGGAATATCACCCTTCTGGACGTGCTGGGCACGGATGTTGCCATACCCACCGGCAATCATGATCGGCTTATGAAAACCGCGCCGCTCAATGCCACCCTCGTTGAGCGATTCCTGCTCGTAAGTACGGAAATAGCCGGTGAGATTGGGACGGCCAAACTCGTTGTTGAATGCCGCACCGCCAATCGGGCCTTCCAGCATGATATTAAGCGCCGACTGCATGCGCTCCGGCTTGCCGTAGTCAAACGCTTCCCAGGGCTGAACAAACTCAGGAATACGCAGGTTTGAAACGGTGAAGCCTGACAGGCCAGCCTTGGGCTTTCCGCCGATACCCGTTGCGCCCTCATCGCGAATTTCGCCACCCGAGCCGGTCGCCGCACCAGGAAAAGGTGCAATCGCTGTAGGGTGGTTATGGGTTTCCACCTTCATCAGGATATGAATGGGCTCCTGATGCGTGCCGTAAAGCGCACGCTCATCGTCTGCGCCGGTCAGCGGCGTTGCATAAAAGCGGCCCGCCTGACTACCTTTGATGACCGCCGCGTTATCGCTGTAGGCGGAAAGCACGTTATCGGGAGACGTGGCAAAGGTGTTCTTGATCATCTTGAACAGCGAGTGGGACTGAAGCTCCCCATCGATCACCCAGTCGGCATTGAAGATCTTGTGCCGACAGTGTTCGGAGTTGGCCTGGGCGAACATCATCAGTTCGATATCCGTTGGGTTACGCCCAAGCTCGTTGAAGGCATCTACCAGATAGTCGACTTCGTCATCAGCCAGCGCCAGACCCAGCTCACGGTTGGCCGTCACCAGCGCCTCGCGGCCGCTGTTCAGGATATCCACACTACCCAGCGGCGCCGGGGCGTGGTGGGCAAACAGCCTTTCCGCATCAGACGCGTCATCAAGCACGGTTTCTGTCATACGGTCGTGTAGTAATGCCGCTACGGCCGTCAGGCTCTCCTCGCTGGGGGCCGTGCTAAACCCTATCTGGTAATCGACCCCACGCTCAATGCGGCGAATTTCTGACAGGCCACAATTATGGGCAATATCAGTAGCCTTGGATGACCAGGGCGACTGTGTGCCTAAGCGTGGCACCACCAGAAAACGTTTAGCGTTGGCTGGCGCTTCAACCTGAGAAGCGGTGCCATAATCCAAAAGCTGCGTTAGACGCTCACCAGAGGCGTCGCTGAGCTCTTCACGGTGGTCAATAAAATGAACATAGTGGGCAGACAGCGCCTCCACCTCGGGAACACGTTCACGCAGCACCGTTAACAGCCGTGTATGACGGAAGGCAGAAAGGGCGGGTGCGCCTCGCAGTTCGAGCATATCCAGAAGCCTCTAGAGCAGGGAGAATTCGAGCAGGGAAATAGCAGGCCGCTATGCGACCCCCTTAAATGACACTGATTAGGCACTATGATACTGGAAAGCGGCGGCCACACGAAATCAACAAGGTGACAGCATGCCCCTGTCTGGGTATCGTGGCAGCATGTTTCATGCCGAAAAGCCCCCATGCCGACGTTGATCCACCCACATTTCATAGCGCATTATCGCCGCTATTTTGCGTTACTTTTCATCATATTAATGATTCTCACCCCGACGTTTCCCAAGGTGGCGCCAGGGGAGCATTTAACGCAAATTCAAATAAAAGATTTCATCACGGCGCAGACCCGCAATACCCCAACGACCTACTACGAAGGGCGCCTGGGGCCAACCGGGTTTGAGTACGAGTTGATGCACCTGTTCGCCGAGTATCTCGGCGTCAGCCTGAATATGAATGCCAAACATAACCCTGAAAGCGTTTTGTCGGCGGTGCGAGAACAGGGCGACCTTGGCGCGGCGGCCCTGCCGCTACTGCCCGCCACGTCGGGCGTCCACTACACCCGCCCGATCATCCAGATGCAGCCGCTGGTGGTTTATCGACGCGGCCTTTATGGAATACAGAAACCTGGTGATTTGGTGGGGCTGGAGCTTGGCACGCTAAGCGAGGCGGGTACCAGCGAGGCGCTGCGCGAGCTTCAGCGCGACTATGCTGCGTTAAGCTGGAAAGAGTCTTCCGAGTTGGAGGTTGCCGAACTGCTTGCCCAGGTAGAGAACGGCATGCTGGACGCTGCGGTTATTTTCGACCATCAGTTTCGGCTTAACCGGCTATTTTTCCCTAATGTCGAGCGTGGTTTTTTGCTCGGTGACCCACTCTCCATGGTATGGGCTGTGCCCAGCGGGCGGGGATTGGGGCTACTGGAAGCAGCCAACCAGTTTCTACAGGACCTTGAGGAAAGCGGCTCGCTTAATCACTTGATAAACCGATACTTCGGCCACGATGACTACTTAGAGTATGTGGGCACCCGCACCTTTCTTGCCCATCTAGATGCCCGACTGCCATCGTTTATCGATCTGTTCCAGCAGGCAGCGAGCGAAACCGGATTCGACTGGAAACTGCTCGCCGCCGTAGGTTATCAAGAGTCACACTGGGATGCGGAGGCAGTATCGCCTACCGGTGTGCGCGGGCTGATGATGCTGACCCACCCAACGGCCAGCGAAATGGGCGTGGATAACCGCCGCGACGCGGCACAAAGCATTGATGGGGGTGCGCGCTACCTGCGTAGTCTCAAGAACCGTCTTCCTGAAAGCATCACGGGCAACGACCGCCTGTACATGGCCATGGCTGCTTACAACGTTGGCTTGGGGCATCTCTACGATGCGCGAAAAATTGCTGAAATGCGCGGCGGCGATCCTAATCTGTGGCGCGATGTTCGCGAAGCGCTGCCGCTATTACAGCACGAGGAGTGGCATAGCCAAACGCGCCACGGCTATGCGCGCGGTGGTGAACCGGTTATTTACGTACGCAATATTCGCCGCTATTACGAAATGATTGAGTACGTGGAGCGCAGTCGTCAGCAGTTTTTTCAACTAGAACAAGCGGGCAATGACAGCATGTCGATGCTTCCGTTTGAGCTTGTCCCGCCGTTAAGCCAGTAACGCTTGGGCTCACTTCTTTCAGCCCAACCCGCGTGTATGCCTTTTTTATATAAAAAATAATTACCTAAACTGAGGAATTAAAGAAAATTCACGGCATATGGATTACGCTTTTCTAACGGTTGAATAAAAATATGCTCACCATCAGCGTTAGTTGCGTTAACACAACGTCAGGCGCAGATTCTGTAAAGTGCTATGAAGGAACATGCTGGCCTGGCACTCGTGGCCGCCGCGCACTTTCAGCGTCTGACAGACATATCGCCATAATGGGAAACCAGGGATTGCTTTAATGAACGCCAGCGTCGATACACTCTCAAGCCATGAAGACGAGTTGCAGGCACTGCGCGACGCGCTTCAAACACGCCTTGCGCAGCTGCTGCCCGAAGGGCATGAACACGACTTGGTGTGTACGGCAATGCGTGAAGGGACTCTGGTGCCGGGTAAACGCATCCGTCCGCTGCTATTGATACTGGCAGCCCAGGATTTAGGCTGCGAACTAGGGCAGCCAGGACTTCTTGATCTGGCCTGCGCGATTGAAATGGTCCACGCGGCCTCGTTGATTCTTGATGACATCCCCTGCATGGACAACGCATTAATGCGTCGCGGCAAGCCTACCATTCACCGCCAATTTGGTGAAAATGTCGCAATCCTGGCGGCCGTGGCGCTACTCAGCCGGGCCTTTGGTGTCGTGGCAGAGGCTGAAGGCCTTAGAGATGCCAGCAAAACCGAGGCGGCCGCCGAACTATCGCGCGCGGCAGGCCTGCAAGGCCTGGTTCAGGGCCAGTTTCGCGACTTAAGCGAGGGCAGCCAGCCACGTAGCGCCGAGGCAATTCTCTCGACCAATACGCTTAAAACCAGCACGCTGTTTGAGGCGACGCTGCAAATGGCAGCCCTGGCAGCGGGCGCCTCAATGCAAGTCCGCCAAACCCTGCGCTACTTTGCCCAGGATCTGGGGCAAGCTTTTCAACTGCTGGACGATCTTTCCGACGGCTGCACCACCACAGGCAAGGACATCAACAAAGATAGCGGCAAGTCGACATTGGTCGCCATCCTCGGCCCAGAGGCCGTACATCAGCGTCTACAAGAGCATCTGATCAGTGCCGATGAGCATCTTTCACATGCCTGCGGTCACAAGGCCGTTACCCGGCATTTTATGCGCCGCTGGTTTGAAAAGCAGCTGACCATGTTCGGCTGATTTCTCATACGTATAGCGCAGCCCTTGCTATCTTATCGGTATGGGAAGCCAGTAACACAACGGCGGTGTGCCTCCATATCCAGGTTCAAAGGAATGACAATGAAGGATACAGAGCTGACTCGGCGTAAAAACGATCATTTGGACATCGTACTCGACCCGGCGCTGGCGATAAAAAAGACCCGAACGGGGTTTGAGCACTGGCGCTTTGAACACTGCGCACTGCCCGAGCTTGACCTAGACCGTATTGATCTAACCACATCGCTTTTCGACCGGGCCATGCAAGCGCCGCTTCTGATCAGCTCCATGACCGGCGGCGCCAGCCGCGCCAACAATATCAATCGCTTCTTGGCCGAAGCAGCGCAAACGCTGGGGCTGGCCATGGGCGTGGGTTCCCAGCGGGTGGCACTAGAAAGTGACGCCAACTGGGGACTAACCCGCGAGCTGCGTAAACTGGCCCCGGATATCCCGCTACTCGCCAACCTGGGCGCCGCGCAGCTTCTTGGCCAGCACGGCAGCGATTACGCCAAGCGGGCGGTAGAGATGGTCGACGCCGACGCGCTGATTATCCACCTGAATCCGCTGCAGGAAGCACTGCAAACTGGGGGGGATCGCGACTGGCGTGGCATTCTGGCAGCCATTGAGCGGGTCACGGCCTCGCTGGGCACCCCGGTAGTCGTCAAGGAGGTAGGTGCAGGACTCTCGCCCACGGTTGCCCGGCAGTTGTATGAGTCCGGGGTTGCCATGCTGGATATTGCGGGTGCTGGTGGTACCAGTTGGGCCGCCGTTGAAGGCGAGCGCGCCAGCACACCGCACAAGCGCGCAGTGGCCATGGCCTTTGCCAACTGGGGGATTCCTACCGCGCAGGCCCTGTGTCAGGTGCGCAAAGCGCTGCCTACCATGCCGCTGATCGCTTCAGGCGGTATCAACGACGGTATCGATGCGGCCAAGGCGCTGTGTCTGGGAGCTGATCTGGTAGGCCAGGCAGCGGCGGCCCTGCATAGCGCAACCACCTCCCTGGAGGCGGTTGTCGAGCACTTTCAAATCGTGATTGAACAACTGCGGGTGGTCTGCTTTTGCACCGGCAGCGCTGACCTGACCGCGCTAAAGCATGCAGCGTTACTGCCGTTAGAGAACACGCCATGAGCCACTATGCGGTTGTCGCGCCACCGCTTCACAGCCATGTTAAAGCGCTGCAGGCGCTGGCTATCCGTTTGATTGAGCGCGGCCACCGAGTCACGTTTATCCAGCAGTTCGAGGCACGCACGCTGCTTGATGACCCGCGTATCGGTTTTTACCCTCTGGCCGAAACGCGTCTTGCTTCAGGCAGCCTGGCCAATACCCTGAAGCTTGCTGCCCGCCCCTCCGGTTTTGGCCTGCTTCGGCTGATTAACGACCTGGCCACCACCACCGATATGCTCTGCAATGAGCTTCCTGCGGCCATTGAAGCGTTAAGTATTGACGGGCTCATTGTCGATCAGATGGAAGCCGCTGGCAGCTTGGTAGCTGATGCGCTAAAACTGCCTTACGTATCGGTCGCCTGCGCCCTGCCGGTTAACCGCGAGCCAGGCCTGCCACTCCCCGTCATGCCATTTGGCTACGCCACCAGCATCCAGGCCCGCCACCGCTATCAAGCCAGTGAAAAAATCTATGACTGGCTGATGCGCCGCCATGCCCAGGTGATTGCACGCCATGCCCAGCGCTTTGGTCTGACACCGCGCCATGCGTTGCATGAGTGTTTGTCCACACTTGCCCAGATCAGCCAAACGCCTGTGACGCTTGATTTTCCTCGCCACTCCCTGCCCACCTGCTTTCATGCGGTAGGGCCACTACGGGAAGGCAGACCTGCCGGTCATTTATCAATCGCACAGGCGGCCATACCGCCCGAGCCGTTTGTATTTGCCTCGTTAGGCACGCTGCAAGGCCATCGCTACGCGCTATTTAACAAGATTGCCAGGGCCTGCCAACGCCTGGAGATGCCGTTGCTGATTGCCCACTGCGGCGGACTAAACACAACGCAAGCCGCCAAGCTTGCAACCTACGCCACGACGTCTGTTACCGACTTTGCCGACCAGCACGTCGTGCTTTCCAAAGCCCGCGCGGTGATTACTCACGGCGGCCTGAACACTGTTATTGATGCCATTGAAAGCACCACACCCATGCTTGCAATACCGCTGGCCTTTGATCAACCGGGAGTGGCGGCACGCGTTGTTCACCATGGTATTGGGCTACGCGCTTCCCGGTTTGCCAGCAGCGCCACTCTGGCCACGCGTTTAAGCAATCTGCTCAATAATGATATTTATCGGCTTCGCCTGCGGGCCATGCGCGCCTCGCTTGGTAGCCCAGAAAGTGCGGTTCAAACAGGTGGCGCCCTACAGGCAGCCCTGATCACCGAACAGGCGCTTCGTGAACGGCGCCCCGTGCTGGCGGTGGCAGCATGATGAATACCCGGTGGGATCTTATTCTGGTGGGCGCGGGGTTAGCCAACGGTCTGATTGCCTGGCGCTTGAAACAGCGCCAGCCTGCGCTTAACGTATTGCTACTGGAAGCGGGCCCGACTCCCGGCGGCAATCATACCTGGTCATATCATCACGGCGACCTCAGCCCTGCCCAGCACGCCTGGCTTGCCCCGCTGGTAGTACACCGCTGGGATGATTACGACGTCTTCTTTCCAGCCCTCACCCGCACCGTGGCGGGCAGCTACTACAGTGTGACGTCCGAGCGCTTTGCCGACATCATCAGCCAAGCACTTGGCGAGCAGCTGCTCACCCATACGATGATTACTCAGCTAACGCCCACCTCGGTAACTCTGAAAGATGGACGCACGCTTGAAGCAAGGGCGGTTATTGATGGCCAAGGCTACCGACCAAGCCCATACCTCACTGTCGGGCTTCAGGCTTTTCTCGGTCAGCAGTGGCAGCTTGAGCGCCCTCACGGGTTAACCCGCCCACGGCTGATGGATGCCACCGTAGATCAGCAAGGCGGCTACCGCTTTGTCTATACCTTGCCTCTGTCCGCGACGGAGCTTTTGATTGAAGATACCCACTACATTGACCAGGCCACGCTTAAAGCGCAGCAGGCGCGTGACAATATCCGGCTTTACGCGAGCGCTCAAGGCTGGCAGCTCGAGACGTTACAGCGCGAAGAGCAGGGCAATCTGCCCATCACCCTGACAGGCAATCATCAAGCGTTCTGGCAGGCGGCCCAGGGGCAACCTTGCAGCGGTCTGCGTGGGGGACTGTTTCATCCCACCACAGGCTACTCATTACCACAAGCGGTGGCGCTGGCGGATTTGATCGCCACCCAAGCAAGCTTTACGCCTGAATCGCTTTATCGCCTTGTTCACCGCTTCGCCAGCCAGCGCTGGCGAGAGCAGCGCTTTTTTCGCATGCTCAACCGGATGCTGTTTCTGGCAGGGCCGGCAGACAAACGCTGGCAGGTAATGCAACGCTTTTACGGCTTGAATGACGGCCTAATTGCCCGGTTTTATGCAGGCAAGCTGACTCTTGCCGATCAGGCACGACTTTTGACGGGTAAACCACCGGTACCCGTGCGCGAGGCCTTACAGGCCGTTCTCAAACAAACTCCACGGCTGTGAGCCTTTCATGATGAGTAAAGCTATCGTAATTGGGTCAGGCTTTGGTGGCTTGGCGCTGGCTATCCGTTTACAGGCAGCGGGTATTCCTACCCTGATTCTTGAACAGCGCGACAAACCGGGCGGGCGCGCCTATGTTTACCAGGACCAAGGCTTTACCTTTGATGCAGGCCCCACGGTAATCACCGACCCAAGCGCCATTGAGGAGCTGTTTAGCTTGGCGGGCAAGCGCCTGGCCGACTATGTCGAGCTCATGCCGGTCACGCCTTTTTATCGTTTGTGCTGGGAGTCGGGAAAGGTATTTGATTACGATAACGACCAGGCCCATCTCGAAAAGCAGATTGGTCAGTTTAACCCGCGTGATGTGGAAGGCTATCGGCGCTTTTTAGACTACTCTCAGGCGGTATTCAAAGAGGGCTACCTGAAGCTTGGCACCGTTCCATTTCTATCGTTTCGCGATATGGTACGCGCAGGCCCCCAACTGGCGCGCCTGCAAGCCTGGCGCAGCGTTTACAGCATGGTGGCAAAATTTATCGAAGACGACCATTTGCGTCAGGCGTTCTCTTTTCACTCGCTTCTGGTGGGCGGCAACCCGTTTGCCACCTCCTCCATTTATACGCTGATTCACGCGCTTGAGCGCGAGTGGGGCGTATGGTTTCCGCGCGGCGGCACCGGCGCCCTGGTGCAGGGCATGGTGAAGCTCTTCCAGGACTTGGGCGGCAAGATTGAACTCAATGCTGAAGTCACGCAGCTTGAAGCCGAGGGCAATACCCTGCAGGCGGTACAGCTTGCCGACGGCCGGCGCATTGAAGCGAGCGCTGTGGCCTCCAACGCCGACGTAGTGCATACCTATGAAAAGCTCCTCGGCCATCATCCTGTGGGGGAGGCGCGCAGCACCTCGCTCAAGCGCAAGCGTATGAGCAACTCACTGTTTGTCCTCTATTTTGGACTCAATCATCACCACGATCAGCTGGCCCACCACACCGTCTGCTTCGGACCGCGCTATAAGGAGCTGATTGATGATATCTTTAATAGCGACGCGCTGGCCGAGGATTTTTCCCTCTACCTGCATGCGCCTTGCGTTACCGACCCCTCGTTGGCACCACCCGGCTGCGGCAGCTACTACGTACTTGCCCCTGTGCCCCATCTGGGGACTGCCGACCTGGATTGGGAGGTAGAAGGCCCTCGCCTGCGCGAGCGTATTTTTGATTACTTAGATCAGCACTACATGCCGGGGCTTCGCGAGCAGTTGGTTACCCATCGGATGTTCACGCCGTTTGATTTTCGCGACCAGCTGGGAGCATATCAGGGCTCGGCGTTTTCAATCGAGCCCATCCTGACGCAAAGCGCTTGGTTTCGCCCCCATAACCGCGACAGCCGCATTGCCAACCTTTATTTAGTAGGCGCGGGAACCCACCCAGGCGCAGGTGTGCCGGGGGTGATCGGCTCAGCCAAGGCAACTGCCGGATTGATAGTGGAGCAACTGGCCCCATGAATCAGCCCCTGCTTGACCACGCGACTCGCACCATGGCCGTTGGCTCCAAAAGTTTTGATACGGCAGCCAAACTGTTTGATGCTGATACCCGGCGCAGCGCCCTGATGCTCTACGCCTGGTGCCGCCACTGTGACGATGTGATCGACGACCAGGCGCTAGGCTTCAACACCGGCATTGCCAGCGCGACCGGCGCACAGCAGCGTCTGGCTACCCTTGAGACGCAAACCCGACAGGCTTATGCAGGCGAGCCGATGGAGACGCCCGCCTTTGCGGCATTTCAGGAAGTGGCCCTCAAACATGACATTCCCCCACGACGGGCGTTTGAGCACCTTGAAGGCTTTGCCATGGACGTACGTGATGAACGCTACGCCACTTTTGAGGATACGCTGCGCTACTGCTATCACGTGGCGGGAGTGGTGGGTCTGATGATGGCCCAGGTCATGGGCGTGCGTGATGAAGAAGTACTGGACCGTGCCTGCGACTTGGGACTGGCGTTTCAGCTCACTAATATTGCCCGGGATATCGTGGAAGATGCCCGCATTGGGCGCTGCTATTTACCGGAAAGCTGGTTAGCCGAAGAACAGCTGTCCATGGCCACACTAGCTGATCCTAGCCACCGTCCTCGCGTGGCGCGGCTTGCCGAGCGCCTGATTAACCAGGCCGAACCCTACTACGCCTCTGCTCAGGCTGGACTTTCCGGGCTTCCACTGCGCTCGGCCTGGGCGATTGCCACGGCGCACGGGGTATACCGCAAGATTGGCCTGAAAGTGCAGCGCGCCGGGGCGAATGCCTGGGATCAACGTCAGAGCACCAGCCGCCAGGAAAAGGTAGCACTACTGACCAAAGGCAGTGTGCTGGCGCTCAGCTCTCGCGTGACGACGCCAGCTCCTCGTCCGCCGGGGCTCTGGCAGCGGCCAGCGTAGCTGACTGACGCTTTTTAAGTGTTGCCTGCAGCTTGTCTACCGGCGGTGCATATAGAAAGCCGAACGACACGCACTCCTCGCGCCCCTTGACCGCATGGTGCAGGCGGTGCGCCTTGTAGAGACGCTTCAGGTAGCCGCGCCTTGGGATATAACGAAACGGCCAGCGCTTATGCACCAGCCCATCGTGCACGATGAAATAGATTGCGCCATATGCAGTCATACCTGCGCCGACCCATTGCAAAGGCCACACACCGGCGGTGCCTAGCGCAATCAACCCAATGGCGAACAGTGCGAACACCACGGCATACAGATCGTTAAGTTCGAACCATCCGGTACGCGGCCGATGGTGCGAGCGGTGCCAGCCCCACCCCCAGCCATGCATGATGTACTTATGGGCAAGCGTCGCGAAAATCTCCATGCCAGCGATCGTGAGCAGGACGATTAAGGTATTCCACACTGCAAGCATATAGTCTCCACGCCACCTCAAGTGACCACTTGATACACAGTCTATCCCGAATAGCCTAGCGCCTTGCCGCAAAAAACGCTTTCAACAATTTCCGGGACGCTGGCCCCAAAACGCCTCCAGCAACCTCGACCTGGTGATTAAACCATGGCTGGGCCAGTAGATTGGCCTTGGATTCGACCATGCCGGTACGCGGCTCGGCGGCTCCATATACCAAGCGCTTCACACGGGCGTGAATAATAGCGCCTGCACACATCATGCAGGGTTCCAGCGTGACATATAGCGTACAGCCTTCCAGACGGTAATTGCCGCACTGCTGGCCAGCTTCACGCAGGGCACGAATTTCCGCATGCCCGCTAGGATCACAGCTGGCAACAGGGGCGTTGTGCGCAGCGGCCAGAATATCGCCCTCGGCACTCACTACCACGGCTCCCACCGGCACTTCGCCCGCCTCAGCCGCCAGATGCGCCTGCTCCAGGGCCCGGTGCATGTAAAATTCATCGCTGCGTATCAAGGCAAACTCCGCTAAGGTAGCAAAATGATTGTGTACGGCTAACTTGCCGTAGGCGGTAGCCCGCTACTATGGACCGCATTGGATAGCCCAAGGATACTCAGAATGACCGACGTGCTGAACACGCTAGTAAATTTACTTGAGCTTGAAGCCCTCGAAGAGACACTGTTTCGTGGCCAAAGCCAGGATTTAGGCTTTCCTCAGCTGTATGGTGGGCAAGTACTTGGACAGGCCCTTGCCGCTGCCTCTCGCACGGTGCCCGCTGAGCGTCGCCCGCACTCCCAGCACGGCTATTTTCTGCGCCCCGGCGACCCGCACCGTCCGGTCGTTTATCAGGTCGATAACGTGCGCGATGGCGGTAGCTTCACCACCCGTCGCGTCACGGCCATTCAGAAAGGCCGGCCGATATTTTTCTGCAGCGCCTCGTTTCACAGTCCTGAGGATGGCTTTCATCACCAGCGCGCCATGCCCGAGGTTAGCACGCCAGAAACACTGATTGAGAGCGGTACTGCCAAGCATTCGCGCTTTCCTGGCCACCCTATCGAGTTTTTACATATCAAGGGTAATCCGGACAGCGGCGCTCCGGCCGGGCAGTGCCTGTGGTTTCGCTTTTCAGGCACGCTACCCGATGACCCGGCACTGTACCGGCATCTGCTTTCCTACGCCTCTGACTTCAACCTGCTAACCACTAGCCTACTGCCCCACGGCATCGAGTTCACCGACCCGAAGCTGCGGATCGCAAGCCTGGACCATACGCTGTGGCTGCACGAAGACGCCCGCCTGGATGAGTGGCTGTTATACGTGATCGATTCCCCCTGGGCAGGCGGCTCGCGAGGGCTGGCGCGAGGCCATATCTACAGCCGAGATGGTCGCCTTATTGCCTCTACCGCGCAGGAAGGCCTGACCCGAATGCATGACGCGCCTATCCGTTAACCATTAAAGAACGCTAAAAGTCAGTGCTAAAAAGTACAACGCCCGCAACATGTGCGGGCGTTACTGAAAGCTTTCGAGCAGCCGATTAGGCGCCGTAAACGTCGTTAATTGTCTTCAACGGGTAGTGGGCCGGGTAAGGCTTACGCGCTACGCCCGAATCCACTGCCGCCTGGGCAACCGCGGATGAAACACGCTCAAGCAGACGGATATCGACCGGTGTTGGGATAATATACTCGCGACCAAAGCTCATTTCCGTGCGTTCATACGCGCTAAGCACTTCTTCCGGAACCGGCTCACGGGCCAAGTCCTTCAGGGCATGTACGGCGGCAAGCTTCATGGCTTCGTTGATGCGCGTTGCACGCACGTCAAGCGCGCCACGGAAAATAAACGGGAAGCCCAGCACGTTATTGACCTGATTGGGGAAGTCGGAACGGCCGGTCGCCATGATCACATCCGGGCGTGCTTCACGGGCTACATCCGGGTGAATTTCCGGGTCCGGGTTGGTGCAGGCAAAAATGACCGGATCAGCGGCCATCTTTTTAACCTGCTCCGCTGACAATAGGCCAGGGCCGGAGAGGCCGATAAACACATCGGCCCCGTCGATGGCGTCATCCAGCGTGCGCATCTCGGTGTCGAGCGCAAACTCGGCCTTGTATTCATTGATGCCATCGCGACCGGTATGAATAACGCCACGACGATCCAGCATCACCAAGTTTTCTTTCTTGGCACCACAAGAAACCAGCAGACGCATACAGGCGATGGCCGCTGCCCCTGCGCCCATGCAAACGATTTTGACACTATCGATCGTTTTACCAGCGATTTCCAACGCGTTCAGCATGCCAGCCGCCGTTACAATGGCCGTACCGTGCTGATCATCGTGAAATACCGGAATACTGCAACGCTCAATCAGCGCCTTTTCAATTTCGAAACACTCAGGCGCCTTGATATCTTCAAGGTTGATACCGCCCCAAGTATCGGCAATCCGGGCGACCGTGTCGATAAACGCCTGCGGACTTTCTGAATCAACTTCGATATCCACCGAGTTGATCCCGGCGAAGCACTTGAACAGCACACCCTTGCCTTCCATAACCGGCTTGCTGGCCAGCGGTCCCAGGTTACCCAGGCCCAGAATAGCGCTGCCATCGGAGATAACGGCGACCAGGTTGCCCTTGCCCGTATAACGGTAAGCGTTTTCAGCCTCGCGCGCGATTTCACGAACGGGCTCGGCAACGCCTGGGCTATATGCAAGTGCCAGATCCCGAGCCGTGGCAGTAGGCTTGGTCAGCTCCACCGAAAGCTTACCGGGAATCGGTTTTGCGTGATAATCCAGTGCTGCCTGCTTAATTGCATCCGTCATGGTCGGGTTCCATTAGCCTAAAGTAGATAAGTCCTTTCAGAATATAGAAAAACTCAAGCAGCCTCAAGCATGCTGTCAACTCAAAGAGAAAACTCCACTTTTAGCGAATTTCTCTCACGTTAATTACTTTTCACAGCTATTTGCTGAAACTTATATAAAGACACGATAGCTATAACGCTTTGCTTATTGCTGTGATGCAGCATTTATGGAAATTTCTTCCATTTTTTACTGACAATAAAAAACCCACGCCAGAGCGTGGGTTTTTCTACAACGCACATGATGTGCTTGCAGTAGGCTGATCCGGTAAGGATTAGCCGCGCTTGACAGCAGCGCCGAAACGCTTGTTGAAGCGTTCTACGCGGCCACCGGTAGTCGCTTGCTTCTGCTTGCCCGTGTAGAACGGGTGGCAGTTGGAACAGACGTCCAGTGAGAAGTCCTGGCCAGAAGTAGAGCCAACCTGGAAGCTTGCACCGCAAGAGCAGTTAGCGGTGACCGTGTTGTAATTCGGGTGAATACCTTGTTTCATCGTGATGACCTCATGAGCTATATGCCGCCACCTGATCCGTTGCCAGGCACCGCATACGGGTTTGGAAAAACTGCTAACCGGTTAGCCGCCCGATCGTTTAGATTCTGGCGGCCGTACATTTTAGCAAAACTAATCGCCGGAGGCCAATTGCCTGACTCTGTTTCTTCGCAGGTGCTAAAAATCGCCTTGCCATCCCCACTGCGCCGTCTGTTTGATTATTTGCCAGCTAGCCGCCCTCCCCCTTGCGGCTGGCAGTTGGGGCTTCGCGTGCGCGTGCCTTTTGGACGGCGTGACGTGGTAGGTGTGATTGTTGAGCTTGCGGATGGCAGTGAGTTGCCACGCAGTCAGCTACGCGCCGTTATTGAGGTACTGGATGACGCTCCTTTGCCCAAAGACTGGCTATGGCTGTGCCGCTTTGCTGCGCGCTACTACCAACATAGTCTGGGCGATACGCTCCACCACGCCATGCCAGCCAGGCTGCGTCAGGGCCACGCCATGGCCGGGCGCACGCAAACACTGTGGCTTGCCAATACACAGGCGTCTTCAGATTTAAGCCGAGCTCCGAAACAGGCCGAGCTTTATACGCTTCTTCACCAACATCCCCACGGCCTACCCACTCGGGCAGTCAGTGCGCACGGCTTTACTCGAGAACAGCTGCTAGCGTTGATGAAAAAAGGCTTGGCGAGTAAGCGGGAAATCACCCTGACGGCTCCCGAACCGCCCACAGGGAGCCTGCTTGCCACCCCGGCGCTGCCCCTCAATCGTGAACAGGCAACAGCCCTTGCAGCACTGCACGAAAAGCTGGATAGCTACCACCCTTGCCTGCTTGAGGGTGTGACCGGCAGTGGCAAGACAGAAGTGTATCTACAGCTTATTGAAGCGGTGGCCGCCAAGGGCAAGCAGTCGCTGGTACTGGTGCCGGAAATTGGCCTGACCCCGCAAACCTTGGCCCGTTTTAGAAACCGCTTCCGTGTTCCTGTAGTGGCCTTGCACTCGGGTTTGACCGACCCCGAGCGACTGGACGCCTGGGAAGCTGCCGCCAGCGGACGCGCCTTGATTATCATTGGTACGCGCTCAGCGATTTTCACGCCTCTGGCCAACCCCGGCGCAATTATTGTGGATGAGGAGCACGACGGTTCCTACAAGCAGCACGACGGGCTTCGCTATCATGCCCGCGACTTAGCCGTGGCGCGCGCCCACTACCATGGCATTCCGCTGCTGCTAGGCAGTGCCACGCCTTCGCTTGAAAGCCTGCAGCAGGCGTTGTCCGGCAGTTATCGCCATCTGCGGCTTACCCAGAGGCCCAGCCGCCACGCGCCTGCCAAGCTGGAGCTGATCGATTTACGACATCAGCGTCGTCAGGGCGGCCTACTGCCTGATGCCATCAAGGCCATCAAATCGACGCTTTCCGCAGGCAAGCAGGTGCTTATCTTTATCAACCGGCGCGGCTTTGCACCGACACTCGCCTGCCACGCCTGCGGCTGGATTGCGGAGTGCGGCCAGTGTGATTCACGTATGACGCTACACCGCCAACCGCCGTTACTCGCCTGCCACCATTGCGACAGCCGCCGCGCCCTGCCGGACGCCTGCCCCGAGTGCGGCAGTGGCGACCTGCGCGCGCTGGGCAGCGGTACCGAGCGGACCGAAGAGACGCTGCAGGGACTCTTTCCCAAAGTGACCGTGTACCGTATCGACCGTGACAGCACACGCAAGAAAGATAGCTTTGAACAAATACTCAAAGAAATTCAGCGCGGCGAGCCCTGCCTGCTGGTAGGCACACAGATGCTGGCCAAGGGGCACCACTTGCCCCACGTTACCCTGGTCGTGGTGGTTAACGCAGATGGCGGTTTATATGCTGCCGATTTTCGCGCGCTTGAACATAGTGCTCAGCTCCTGGAGCAGGTTGCGGGCCGGGCCGGCCGGGCAGCCGACCGGGGCCGGGTGCTGGTGCAAACTCTGCACCCGGATGATCCGCACCTGGGTCAGCTGGCTGAACAGGGCTATGGAGCGCTTGCCAGAAACCTATTGGAAGAGCGGCGCCTGGCTCAGCTGCCGCCGTTTACCTTTATGGCGCTTTTGCGCATTGAAAGCCCTAAGGAGGAAGCCGCGCTGGCGCTTGCCCAGCAGGCCGGCCAAGCGCTTCGCCAGTGGCTTAAGGAGACAGCGATTGCCACCAACTGCCTTGGCCCTGTGCCTGCGCCCATGGAGCGTCGTCAGAGCCGCTACCATATTCATCTCATGCTGACCGCCACTAAACGCAGCCAGCTGCACACTGCTGCCAGCTGGCTGGTGCAGTGGCTGGAAGCCAATCGCGAAGCGCGCAAGGTACGCTGGTCCATAGATATCGACCCGCAAACCCTTGCCTGAGCGGTACGCCTTCCTTTTAAAGTATAGCCAGCGGCGCTGAGCTGGAGGAAAGACTTGAGGCATTGATCGCATCAACAACTTTGAAACTGCGCGCCAAATGCTGATAATGATCGCTTTGCCGCTGCACCTAGGTCTGATTGATACATCTGCGTTGATGTACCTAGTTAAGTGCGCGCCTGCACACGCCGCCACCGACGTTATCCGGATACCCAAATGAAAGACACGATTATTTCCCTGCTCAACGGCGCCGTAGACGCGCTCAAGCACCAAGGCGTGCTGCCCGCTGACCTTCAGCCCAACATCAAGGTTGACCCCACCAAAGACAAGGCTCACGGCGATTACGCGACCAACCTGGCGCTGATGCTGGCCAAACCAGCCGGCAAAAATCCCCGTGAACTGGCTGGAACACTGATTGCCGCACTGCCGGAAAGCGACGCTATCCAGAAAACCGAGATCGCAGGCCCCGGCTTTATCAACTTTTTTGCCGCCGCCGACGCCGCCGCGCAAATTGTCGCCCAGGTATTGGATAGCGGCGACGCCTTTGGCCGCAGCCTGGTGGGTAAAGGGGAAAAGGTGCAGGTTGAATTCGTTTCTGCCAACCCCACAGGCCCCCTGCACGTAGGCCACGGCCGGGGTGCGGCCATTGGTGACTGCTTAAGCCGCCTGCTGGAAGCCACAGGTTACGACGTTACCCGCGAGTTCTACTACAACGATGCCGGTGCGCAGATCGCCAACCTGGCGCGCTCGGTTCAAGCTCGCGCCAAGGGGCTGGGCCCGGACGACGCCAGCTGGCCGGAAGACGGCTATCGCGGTGAATACATTACAGATGTCGCCAACGACTACCTGGCCGGCAAAACCGTGACCGCAGATGATCGTGAAGTGACGGCCAAGGCCAACCCGGACGACCTGGAAGCCATTCAGGAATTTGCCGTGGCCTGGCTGCGCCGTGAGCAGGATCTGGACCTCAAAGCCTTCGGCGTCGAGTTTGACGTCTACTTCCTCGAATCCTCGCTTTACCAGGATGGCAAGGTGGACGAAACGGTTGAAAAACTCGTCGCCAACGGCCACACGTTTGAGGAAGACGGCGCCATGTGGCTGCGCACTACCGACTTTGGGGATGACAAGGACCGCGTCATGCGCAAGCGTGAAGGTGGCTACACCTATTTCCTGCCCGATGTGGCCTACCACCTGAACAAGTGGCAGCGCGGCTTTACTACGGTGATCAACGAGCAGGGCGCCGATCACCACTCGACCGTTACTCGGGTACGTGCAGGGCTTCAGGCGCTGGAAGTGGGTATTCCCAAGGGCTGGCCGGACTACGTGCTGCACCAGATGGTCATGGTCACGCGCTCAGGCGTTGAGGTAAAACTCTCCAAGCGTGCCGGTAGCTACGTTACGGTGCGCGATTTGATCGACGAAGTGGGCCGGGATGCTACGCGCTTCTTTTTGGCGGCCCGGCGTGCTGACTCCCAGCTGACATTTGATATCGATCTGGCGCGCTCGCAGTCCAACGACAACCCCGTGTACTACATCCAGTACGCACACGCCCGGGTAAGCAGTATGCTGCGCAAGGCCGAGGCAGCAGACCAGCCGTTTGACCACGCGCGTGCCATGGCTAACCTGGCCCTTTTGGATAGCGATCAGGAAAAGGCTGTCCTTAACCGCCTGGCGCGCTACCCGGAAGTGGTTCAGAATGCGGCCCGAAACCGCGAACCCCAGCAGGTCGCCCAGTATCTTTTGGATTTGGCTGGCGATTTCCACACCTGCTACAACGCGGTCAAGGTAATGGTCGACGACGATACGCTGCGCAATGTTCGCCTGGCGCTTGGTCTGGCGACTCGTCAGGTGCTGCGCAACGGGCTGGATCTGATGGGCGTTAGCGCCCCAGAGGAGATGTAATTCATGGCTAGCCCGCGCAAAAAGCCCTCCCGCCGCGGTGCCACCTCGCAGCGTAAAGCCCCCCGCTCTTCCGGTGGCGGGTTTCGCCTGCCCGGCTGGCTCTGGGGACTTGCTGGCATGGCGGCAGGCTTTTTCCTGGCCCAGCATCAGCACGGCACAGCGCCCTGGCAAGACACATCCAGCGACCAGCCCCAGGCAACGGTGCTTTCCAAGCCGGAAAGCGCCGAACGCGCCGCTGCCCGGGATAGCGAATCAGCCAGCCAGCCCTCCATGCCTACCTTTGAGTTCTATACGCTGCTGCCTGAAACCGAGGTGATTGCGCCGGGTGTTCGGCTACCTTCCAACGTTACCCGCCCTGAAGTCACCGAGCAGCCCGCCACCGATGCTGATGATACGCAAGTCGCAGGAGATGATCCGATTGCCCAGGTTATCGCGGCTAATACGCGGCCCGAAGAGCAGGTAAGTGCCGCGCAACCAGCAGCCTCCGCTAGTACAGAGCCGAAACGCTACGTGCTACAAGCCGCCTCCTTCCGCGATCTAAGCGACGCCGAACAGCTACGTAGCCGGTTACGCAACCTGAGCCTGCTGGCACAAATCAGCGAAGTGCAGGCTGGCGGCGACACTTGGCACCGCGTCCAGGTAGGCCCCTATGAGGACACCCGCGAGCTAAACCGTGCCCAGGATTTAATGGCTACACAAGGCATCGAGCCCCTGCTGATTCAGCTGCAAAACTGAAAAGCGACGCGTGTTACCCGGCGGGCGGTTGATTTTTTATCAGCCGCCCGCATTTTATTGTCCATTGTCTTTGTAAGCGGTCGCTCTTTCGTTCATTAAGCGGCCGATCAGTTACCGGGAGCCAGCCTCCCCCAAGGAGTCATCTCCATGACCACTATCGTATCTGTACGTCGCGGCAATCAGGTTGCCCTGGCGGGCGACGGCCAAGTATCGCTTGGCAATACCGTGATGAAAGGCAACGCCAGCAAGGTGCGTCGCCTGTACCGTGGCAAGGTGCTTGCCGGTTTTGCAGGCGGCACCGCCGATGCGTTCACTCTGTTTGAGCGTTTTGAAGCTCAGCTTGAGAAGTACCAAGGCCACCTGACCAAGGCGGCCGTCGAGCTTGCAAAAGATTGGCGCACCGACCGTGCCCTGCGCCGCCTCGAAGCGTTGCTTGCCGTAGCCGACCATAGCGCCTCGCTGATCATTACCGGCAACGGCGATGTAGTAGAGCCTGAACGCGGCATTATCGCCATCGGCTCGGGCGGCAACTTTGCCCAGGCAAGCGCCCGGGCGCTTCTTGAAAACACCGAACTTTCAGCGCGGGAAATTACCGAGAAATCGCTGCAAATCGCTGGTGACATCTGTGTATTCACCAATCACCACGTGACGCTCGAAGAGCTGAATATCAACGAACGTTGAGGTTACCTTATGACCCAGATGACACCCCGCGAAATTGTTCACGCGCTTGATCAATACATTATCGGCCAACAGGACGCCAAACGTGCCGTGGCCATTGCCCTGCGTAACCGCTGGCGCCGCATGCAGCTCGATGATGACTTGCGTCCGGAAGTTACCCCGAAAAACATTTTGATGATTGGCCCCACGGGCGTAGGTAAAACTGAAATTGCCCGTCGGCTGGCCAAGCTTGCCCGCGCACCATTTATTAAGGTCGAAGCTACCAAGTTTACCGAAGTGGGCTATGTCGGCCGTGATGTTGAGTCGATCATTCGTGATCTGATGGAAGCGGCTATCAAGATGGTGCGCGAGCACGCCAAAGAAGAAGTTGGCCACCGCGCCGAGGATGCCGCCGAGGATCGCGTGCTGGATGCCCTGCTGCCGCCGCCGCGTGGTCAAGAAGACAAGCCCCGCGAAGAGAGCAGCACACGCCAGTCATTCCGCAAAAAGCTGCGTGAAGGCCAGCTTGACGATAAAGAGATTGATATCGAAGTATTGTCGCAGGGCCAGGGCGTCGACATCATGACCCCTCCGGGCATGGAAGAGATGACCAGCCAGCTGCAGAGCCTGTTTTCCAGCATGGGGCAGCAAAAGCGCGAGCAGCGCCGGGTAACGGTTAAAGAAGCCTTGGTTCTGCTACGCGACGAAGAGGCGGGTAAGCTGGTCAATGAAGATGAGATCAAGGCTCGCGCCGTTGAATCCGTCGAGCAGCACGGCATCGTGTTCCTCGATGAGATCGATAAGGTTGCCAAGGGCAGCGGTCAGTCCAGCGGTGGCGAAGTCTCCCGAGAAGGCGTGCAGCGCGACCTGTTGCCGCTGATTGAAGGCTCGACCGTTTCCACCAAGTACGGCATGGTGAAAACCGATCACATCCTGTTTATTGCCTCAGGTGCCTTCCACCTGTCGCGTCCGTCCGACCTGATCCCTGAGCTTCAGGGCCGTCTGCCGATTCGCGTTGAGCTTGATGCGCTAACGCCTGGCGACTTCAAGCGCATCCTGACCGAGCCATCGGCATCGCTGACCAAGCAGTATCAAGCGCTGCTGGCAACCGAAGGGTTGGATATCGAGTTTACCCCCGATGGTATCGAGCGCATTGCGGAGATTTCCTGGCAGGTCAACGAAGGCACCGAAAATATCGGCGCCCGTCGTCTGCACACCGTGATGGAGCGCCTGCTGGAAGAGGCCTCGTTCAAGGGTGGCGATATGGATAGCCCACTGACCATTGACGCGGACTACGTGAACGCTCAGCTGGGTGAACTGGCTGTTGACGAAGATCTGTCGCGCTATATTCTGTAAATCCGCCCATCGGTATGGATGAAGGCAGCTTGTCCTCGCGCATTCGCTACGGCATAAATGGTGGGGCAAGCTGCTTTTTATTGTCTATCGTCAAGAGGTGATGCCATTTATGAACGCCCCTACTCCTGCCCCCATCCCACGCTGGGTTCACTACCACAAGCAGGCTCGCGAGCTAGAGCTTGGCTACTCAAGCGGGGACACCTATCGACTGCCGGTCGAGCTTTTGCGGGTCTATTCCCCTTCTGCCGAAGTGCGCGGCCACGGTGGCGATAGCGCCGTGCTGCAGGTGGGCAAAAAGCACGTCGGACTCGAGAATATTACCCAGTCGGGCAACTATGCGTTAAAGCTTTCTTTTGATGATGGTCACAACAGCGGTCTCTACAGCTGGGAGTATCTGTTCGAGCTTGCCACTCATCAGCAGGCGTACTGGGATAACTACTTGCAGCGTCTTGCAGACGCCGGTGCTTCACGGGAACCCACAAGTATTCATTTCAAGTCACTCTAATACAGCGCGCCTGCTCAGGCGCAGACAAATCGGGGCAGACAAGGCTACAATATCGTCAACCTATTAACACGACGACCATATGGTCGATTGTTACCGCCTCGAACTCGGGAGCTAGAGCCCCATGCGCCCCACGGAAAAACGCACCACCGATTTTGGTTACCAAGAAGTCCCGGTCGATGAAAAAGCATCGCGTGTGGCGGATGTCTTCCACTCTGTCGCCGCCCGTTACGACGTAATGAACGATTTGATGTCGATGGGTATTCACCGTGTCTGGAAACGCTTTACTATCGAGCGTGCGGGCGTCCGCCCCGGCCAGCATGTGCTGGATATTGCAGGGGGTACAGGCGATTTAACGCTCAAGTTTTCACGTTTAGTTGGCCCGCGTGGCAAAGTGGTCCTGGCAGATATCAACGCCTCGATGCTCAAGGTCGGCCGCGACAAGCTGATCGATAACGGCGTCGGCGGTAACGTGGAGTACGTTCAGGCCAACGCCGAATGCCTGCCGTTCCCGGATAACAGCTTTGACTGCATCACGATTGCCTTTGGCCTGCGTAACGTCACCGATAAAGACGCTGCGCTGCGCTCCATGGCGCGAGTGTTGAAGCCGGGCGGCCGCCTGTTGGTGCTGGAGTTCTCGAAGCCCAACAACCCGCTACTTTCCAAAGCCTATGATGAGTACTCCTTCCGCCTGCTGCCCAAAATGGGTGAGCTTGTTGCAGGCGATAGCGAAAGCTATCGATATCTGGCTGAATCAATTCGTATGCACCCAGACCAGGAAACTCTCAAGGCCATGATGGAGGCCGCAGGTCTTGAGCGGGTAGAGTACACCAATCTTACCGGCGGTATCGTCGCCCTGCACCGCGGCATCAAGCTATGACATTGCAGCACCGGATGATCTGGCTACACCCGAAGATGCCATCTATCAAGAGGTTAGCATGCTGGTAACCCCGACCCTGCTATTGGCCGGTTGTGAACGCACGCTTAATGCCCTGCTGGCGCGTGACCCTGCAGCCCCTTCCCGCCTGGCAGCGCTTGCAGGCAGCCGCCTGCTGGTCCGTCTGGAAAAGCCTCATCTCCAGCTGGTGCTGCACTACCATCTGGCGGGAATCGATCTGCTGCGCGGCGATGACGTGGAAGAGACTGACGTGGATGCGGTGGTAGAGCTTACCCCGGAAACATTTTCCGAGTGGGTCAGCGGTGCGTCCATTGAGCGGCTCATGTTTGACGGCAAACTTGCCGTTCGCGGGCGAATCCATCTGCTGGAAGCCACGCGTGACCTGCTGTTTGATCTTGATATCGACTGGGAAGGCGAGCTTGCCCGCTGGCTGGGCGATATGCCCGCCCACTCGTTTGCCGAAGGCGTGCGCCGCCTGACGCGCTGGGGATTGCGTGCCAAGGACGAGCTACTTCAGGATGTCTCTGAGTATGTGTTTGAAGAAGCCCGTCTGTTACCTGGACGCCAGCAGCGCGATATATTGCGTGACCACTTAACCGAGCTTGAGGTGGCTACCGACCGCCTGGAAGCGCGTCTTAATCGGCTGCACCGACGCTTAACCCTTGAAACATCGCCTGCTTCCCAGGAGCCCTCTTCATGAGCTTGCGCTTGTTCAAAATTCTTTGGGTTATTGCACGCCACCGGCTCGATACATTGATCCCCATGGAGCGACTACCCTTTTGGCTGCGCGCCTTGATGTGGTTCTCGCCGCTGCGGTTAATGGCCGTCGGCCGGCGTACACGCGGTGAACGGCTACGCCTGGCGCTGGAAGCACTCGGCCCCATTTTCATCAAATTTGGCCAGATGCTTTCCACGCGGCGTGACCTGCTGCCCGAGGATATCGCAGATGAGCTTAAGCGCCTTCAAGACCAGGTACCGCCCTTTCCTGGTGAGCTTGCCGTAGCACGGGTTGAAAAAGAGCTTGAGATGTCACTGGTGGAAGCATTTGCCGAATTTGAGCAGATGCCACTCGCCTCGGCCTCCATTGCTCAGGTGCATGCCGCAAAGCTACACAGCGGAGAAGAGGTGGTGGTCAAGATCATTCGGCCGGGCATTGACCGCATCATGCGCCAGGACATGGCCCTGATGTATCAGGTCGCCAAGTTGCTTTCCAAGGTGCCCGAAGCGCGCAGGCTGCGCCCTGTGGAAGTTATCCGCGACTACGAATCAACGCTGTTCGATGAGCTCGACCTTTACAAGGAAGCGGCCAACACCTCCCAGCTCAAACGTAACTTTAAAGACTCACCGCTGATGTTTGTGCCGACCATCTACTGGCCCTACACACGTCGTCATGTGATGGTTCAGGAGCGGATTCGCGGAATTCCGGTGGCAGACCTGGAGACGCTGACCGCCAAGGGTGCCAATCTTAAAAAGCTTGCCGAGCGCGGCGTCGAAATCTTCTTTACCCAGGTATTTCGCGACAACTTCTTTCATGCTGACATGCACCCCGGCAACATCTTTGTTAATTGCGACAACCCTGAAGACCCGCAATATATTGCCATCGACTGCGGCATCGTGGGCAGCCTGACTCGTGAAGACCAGGACTACCTGGCCCGCAACCTGCTGGCATTTTTTCATCAGGATTATTACGAAGTGGCGGCGCTGCATATCGAATCAGGCTGGGTAGGCGAAAATACCCGTGCCAATGAGTTTGCCGCAGCCATTCGCACCGTTTGCGAGCCCATATTAGAAAAACCCTTAAAGGATATTTCCTTTGGCCAGGTGCTATTGGGGCTTTTTCAAACCGCACGCCGCTTCAATATGGAAGTACAGCCGCAGCTGGTGCTACTGCAAAAGACCTTGCTCAATATTGAGGGCCTTGGTCGCCAGCTCTACCCGGAGCTGGACCTGTGGAGTACCGCCAAGCCGTACCTTGAGCAGTGGATGAAGGAGCGCGCGGGCGTCAGCGGCCTTTGGGAGTCGTTAAAGCGCCAAGCACCCGAGCTTTCTCACCAACTGCCGGAACTTCCCGTGCTTGCTCATCAGGCACTTACCCGTATGGAAATTGAACATCGCCAGCGCCACCAGCAGGTCAATGCCATCCATCATATGCAGCGCCATATGTCGCGCCAGAGTAAACGCCAGCATCGCCTGCGCATTGGGCTTTTGCTGGTAGCCATCGCCTTGGCCTGGCAGCCGCTTAGCACGTGGGCCGTTACTCAGGACTGGCCGATTCTGGCCGCGGCCGCCATTGGCCTACTGCTACTGCTATGGCAATAGCACCAATTTTTCCAGACACTGCCCAATAGGGTGGCCAACGGCTATGCTTATTGTATGAAAGGAGACATATGAACACACCTTCGACGCCCAACCGCGCCCCTGTGCTCGACGCTCTTGCAGAGGTATTGAAACAGCGGCGTAGCGCCTCTCCGGATAATTCTTATGTTGCCTCCTTGCATCACAAGGGTTTGAACAAGATACTCGAAAAAGTGGGCGAAGAAGCCACCGAAACGCTTCTTGCCGCCAAGGATGCCGAGCACGGTAGTGAAGCGCAGCGCCAAGCGCTGATCGCAGAGACAGCCGACCTGTGGTTTCATAGCCTGGTCATGCTGTCTCACCTGGAGCTTGACCATCAGGATGTTTTAAACGAGCTGGCGCGACGTTTTGGCATTTCCGGCCATGATGAAAAAGCCGCCCGTACGCCATAACAACCCCTACGAACAGAATCAATGAGGAAATGCATATGTTAGGTGGCATCAGTATTTGGCAGCTGCTGATTGTATTAGGCATCATCATCCTGATCTTCGGCACCAAAAAATTGCGTAACGTAGGTAGCGACCTGGGCGGCGCGGTCAAAGGTTTCAAGAATGCCGTGCATGAAGAAGACAAGGACGATGCGAAGCAGGATAACGCAGCGCCTCAGGCCAAGGTAAGCCACGAAGAGCCTGTAAACACCTACGACGCTCAAGCCGAAGAAAACACCACGGCCCGCAACGAAGAGCGCAAATAATTTATGCTGGATATCGGCTTTCTTGAACTGATGCTTATTGGTGTCGTGGGCCTTCTGGTGCTGGGCCCTGAGCGTCTTCCCCGGGCGGCGCGTACCACCGGCCTTTGGATTGGCAAGATCAAGCGTACGGTATCCGGCATGCAACGCGAGATCAGCGCTCAGCTTGAAGCGGAAGAGTTGCGCCAAACGCTCAAGGAACAGCAGAAGACGCTCAACGACAGCTTGAAAAAAGCCAAGCAGGACGTAGAGAGCATTGCCGAACCGACGCGCTCTTCTGGAGCGGCACCTACCTTCTCCCAAGCCAGGCAGGAAACCGCCGAACAGGAAACCCAACGACGCGTTGCCCATGCAAGCGCCCAGCTTGATGATGCGCTTCAGGAAGTAAACGACACGGCACCAGAGCCCGCTTCTGCCAAGCCTGTTGAGGCAGAATCTGTC
Organism: Vreelandella nanhaiensis; assembly: GCF_003990185.1. GTDB lineage: Bacteria > Pseudomonadota > Gammaproteobacteria > Pseudomonadales > Halomonadaceae > Vreelandella > Vreelandella nanhaiensis. The sequence continues at coordinate 74,745 of NZ_RZHF01000029.1, forward strand.
AAGGTGACTTCTCAAAAGGATAGCAACTACCCATGAGTACTCCTGGTGACTCTCGGGGGCCCCAGAATGACCAACACCAGGCACCTTTGATTGAACATTTAATCGAGCTGCGTATGCGGCTTGTTCGTGCGGTGGTGGTGGTTCTAGTAGTTTTTCTTGGCCTCTACGCTTTTGCCAATGATATCTACAGCTTTGTGGCCGAGCCGTTAATGGCCCTGCTGCCACCCGGCTCACAGATGATTGCCACCGAAGTGGCCTCGCCGTTTCTAGCCCCGTTCAAGCTGACTCTGGTGGTTGCAGTCTTTATTGCGATCCCGTTCGTGCTTCACCAAGCATGGGCATTTATCGCCCCCGGGCTTTACGACAATGAAAAAGCGCTGGCGATACCCATTCTGGTTTCCAGCATCGCGCTTTTCTATGCAGGCGCGGCGTTTGCCTATTATGTGGTATTCCCACTGCTGTTTGCCTTTTTCACCCAGACAGGGCCTGAAAACGTCGCGGTAATGACCGATATCAACCAGTATTTAAACTTCGTGCTAAAGCTCTTTTTTGCCTTTGGCTTGGCGTTTGAAATACCTATCGCAACGTTTTTATTGATCCTGTCCGGTGCAACCAGCGTCGAGAGCCTTTCCAAAAAGCGGCCGTATATTTTTTTAGGCTGCTTTGTAGTGGGCATGCTGTTGACACCACCGGATGTAGTATCACAAAGCCTGCTCGCCCTGCCCATGTATCTGCTTTATGAGGTAGGCCTGCTATTTGGCCGCCTAGTGCGTAAAAAGCGCGAGGAAAGAGAAGCAGAAGAACAGGACTCTTAATCTTTACCCCTGTAAGGCGTTCTCTTCAAACTCTTTAAACCGCACACGATAAAAAGCCCCTGCTATCACGGATAACAGGGGCTTTTAGGTTTGGTGTGTTGGGCGTTATAGATTCAACACTTTCTAATCCATCATCTCAGCGATTCGATCCACCAGTTTGAAAATACCAGTGGCGGCGTCGCTGATCCGGGTCGCCAGCATATAAGCGGGGGTTGTCACGACACGGTGTTCAAGGTCCACCACAATATCATCCACTGCGCAGCTGCGGTGCAAGCCGCCCATAGCGCTGATCGCCCCTGCCACACTGGGGTCATGACCCACGGTGACAGCAATGCTATCGCCTAATAACCGGGGCACCAGCACCGGAGCAATGCACATCAAACCAATTGGCTTGGCGTCTTTCCAAAAACCTACCAGCGCATCTTTCAAAGCATCCAGCACCTGCATATTCTCGGTTTCAACGGCAAAGTCAGAAAGGTTTTTTGCCACACCGAAACCACCCGGCACAATGACCGCATCGAAGGCATCTGACTCTAGTTCGCTGAGCGGCTGGATATCGCCGCGGGCAAGGCGCGCCGACTCCTGCAACACATTACGAGACTCGCCTTCCACCGGCTCCTGAGTAAGGTGATTAACTACATGATACTGCTCGATGTCGGGCGCAAAGCAGCGGTAATTGATGCCTAACTGATCCAAACGCAGCAGCGTCAATGTAGTTTCATAAATTTCTGAACCATCAAAAACGCCACAACCTGCCAATACTACTGCCACCTGTTTGGTCATGCCTTTCTCCTTGTCCCTGGGTTGCCTATTGTTATCAGGCAAGCAACTGCTCACTTTAGTCAGTCTGGAAGAGAGCCACAAGACGGCTTTCGCCGCAAGACATGCCTGATATACTCAAGCCAAGCCTTTGGGCGCCCTCATTTTCGATTCACTTGGGAGAGAGACGTTGAGTACATTGAGTCCCCGCCAGTTTCCCGGTACGCGTATGCGACGCATGCGCCGCGACGATTTTTCCCGCCGCCTGATGCAGGAAGCCACGTTAACCCCCGCTGATCTAATTTTGCCGGTGTTTGTTCTTGAGGGAGAAAACCAGCGCGAAGCCATCCCCTCAATGCCGGGCGTTGAGCGTTTGTCGATTGACCTGCTTATTGAGCAGGCCAGGGAAGTTTACGCCCTGGGCATTCCTGCCCTGGCGCTGTTTCCGGTGGTCGGGCGCGAGCTGAAAAGCGAATTTGCTGAAGAAGCCTATAACGCAAACGGCCTCGTTCAGCGCAGCGTACGGGCACTCAAGGAAGCACTTCCTGAGCTGGGCATCATTACCGATGTAGCACTCGACCCTTACACCGTTCACGGCCAGGACGGCATTCTGGATGAGCACGGCTACGTTCAAAATGATCGCACGGTCGAAACGCTGCTGAAGCAGGCACTTTCTCATGCCGAAGCGGGTGCGGATGTACTTGCTCCATCAGACATGATGGATGGACGTATTGGTGCCATCCGCCAAGTGCTTGAACAGGAACTTTTGCATAACGTGCGAATCATGGCCTACAGTGCCAAGTACGCTTCCAAATACTATGGCCCGTTCCGGGATGCGGTCGGTTCGGCAGGCAACCTGGGCAAAGCAGATAAACGCACCTATCAGATGGACCCGGCCAATAGCGATGAAGCGCTACACGAAGTGGCCATGGATATCACCGAAGGGGCCGATATGGTGATGGTCAAACCCGGCATGCCCTATCTGGATGTTGTTCAGCGCGTCAAAACCGAGCTGAAAGTGCCCACCTTCGCCTACCAGGTAAGCGGCGAGTACGCCATGCATCGCGCCGCTTTTGATAACGGTTGGCTGGAAGCGGAGCCGGTCATTCTGGAATCGCTGATGTGCTTCAAACGGGCCGGGGCAGATGGCATTCTGACCTACTTTGCTCTTGAAGCCGCGCGTTTGCTGCAAAAACAGCAGTAGCTCATATGTCATTAAGATGACAGGTAGGTGACACTTATTTGTCATCTTTCTCCCCCATACTGCTTCAAGCGCTAGCGATCGCGTTATGCTAGTTAAAGCCATTACTGCGGGGGAGCAATTATGGACGAGCACGTTTCAACATCCACGACGCTATCATTAAGCGAATCACCTGGCGTCGAAGGTGATGGCCTGCCCTTGCGTATTAATCGTACGCTTAGCGGCGTACACGCCAGAGAGGCGTTGAACGAAACCGACCTCGACGACCCGCAGCTTTATTTCAACCGCGAACTTTCCCATCTTCAGTTTAATATTCGCGTACTGGAACAAGCGTTGGACGATGCTCATCCGTTGCTGAACCGCCTGATGTTTTTACTGATTTTCTCATCCAATATGGATGAGTTCTTCGAAATCCGCGTGGCAGGTTTAAAACATCAAATGGCACTGGGGGATGATACGACAGCCGCCGATGGCCGCCTGCCCAAGGCGGTGCTTGCCGAAATCTCAGAAATAGCCCATAAGCAGATCGCCCGCCAGTACCAGATCCTTAACGATACTCTGCTTCCTGCACTGGAGCATCAGGGGCTTCGCTTTCGCCGCCGCGACCAGTGGACCGATGAGCAGAAAGCCTGGGTGTATGAGCTGTTCAACAACGAAATTATGCCAGTCATCAGCCCGATCGGCCTTGACCCTTCGCACCCCTTTCCCCGTCTGGTTAACAAAAGTCTTAATTTTATTGTTGAGCTGGAAGGCAAAGATGCCTTTGGCCGAGCTGGCGGCATGGCGATACTCCCCGCACCGCGCTCGCTTCCCCGGTTAATGCCTCTGCCCAAAGAGCTGTGTGCCGAAGGGTTTTCTGAGTATGTTTTCCTGTCATCGATGATTCACGCCCATGCCGAGGAGTTGTTTCCTGGCATGCGCGTGCGTGGCTGCTATCAGTTCCGGCTAACCCGTAATGCGGACATGACCGTGGACCCAGAAGAGGTTTCGGACCTGGCCTCTGCGTTACGCGGCGAACTCCTCGCCCGCCGCTACGGCCGCGGCGTACGCCTGGAGGTTGCCGATAACTGCCCAGATGACCTGATCAACTTCTTGCTGCGCCAGTTTGAATTGGATGCAGAGGATCTATACCGCGTTCAGGGGCCGGTTAATTTAACCCGCATGATGTCAGTGTTAGGTGATGTTGACCGCCCTGAGCTAGTGTATCGCCCCTACACGCCGAGCCTGCCCAAGGCGCTGAAAAGCGGCAGCCTGTTTGATGCTATTGCCAAAAACGACATACTCCTGCACCACCCGTTCCAGTCATTCTCGCCCATCGAGGAGCTGCTGCGCGAAGCCGCCCGCGACCCCGATGTGCTGGCCATCAAGCAGACGCTTTATCGCACAGGGGCCGACTCGTCTATTGTCAGCGCGCTGGTGGATGCCGCAAGCCAGGGCAAGGAAGTGACCGTGGTGATCGAGCTGCGCGCCCGTTTTGATGAAGCGGACAACCTGCAGCTTGCCTCACGTTTGCAGGAAGCCGGCGCCATCGTCATTTATGGTGTGATGGCGTACAAGACGCATGCCAAGATGCTGCATATCGTTCGGCGCGAGAAGGGGGAGCTGCGCCATTATGCCCACCTTGGCACAGGAAACTACCACGCCAAGACGGCCAAGCTTTACACCGATTATAGCCTTCTGACGGCCAATAAAGCGCTTTGCGCCGATGTACACAAGGTCTTTCAGCAGCTTTCCGGTATGGGCCGGGCACGCAAGATTGATACGCTGCTGCACGCCCCGTTTACCCTTCACGAACGCTTGGTGGAAATGATTGATCGTGAAGCCCAGCTGGCCCTCAAGGGCAAGCGCGGGCATATCATCATCAAATGCAACTCGTTGACTGAACCCAAGCTGATCAAAGCGCTTTATCGCGCTTCGCAGGCGGGCGTTGAGTGTGATTTGATCATTCGCGGCATGTGCTGCTTGAAGCCCAGCCTACCCGGCATTTCTGAAAATATCCGCGTGCGCTCGATCATCGGCCGGTTTCTGGAGCACACCCGGGTCTTTCATTTTCATAATGACGGCAAGTCAGAAACATGGTGCTCAAGCGCCGACTTCATGTCGCGCAATATGTTCCATCGGGTCGAGACCTGCTTTCCGCTGCTGGATAAAAAGCTCGCCACCCGGGTACGTAAGGATCTGGAAACGTATCTGGTCGATAACTGCCAGAGCTGGCTATTGCAAAGTGATGGCAGCTACCGTTCGCAAGACCCCGGCAATGGTGACGCTATAAGCGCTCAGGAAACGCTGCTTTACGCCTACGCTACCAAAAGTTAGCCATGACGTTAACGCCAAAGGCCGGAAATTACCGGCTTTTGGCATGCATTTAGATGTGGTCAGCCTCTATAACGAGGCATCGTTCAAACTAGACGAAAAAGCCTACCAACAAGCTCTTTTCAGTACCTTCCTTTTCAGAAAGCTTCAGTAATTGTTTAAATTCACATGAACATTAAATACGCACACAGCTAAGCGTATGAGAAAATGTCACGATAAAACCGTTTTATGTGAATAATTTCACATAGCCAGCCTAACCCGATACCATTAACTGATCTAATTTTTATTGTCAGCAAGGTGAATCAAGCTCAACATGATCGAATTACGCCATTTACGTACGCTACTTGCCCTGCGTGAGACGGGGTCGCTGGTGGAGGCGGCCGAACGGGTTCACCTTACCCAGTCGGCGCTTTCTCATCAGTTAAAGGATCTGGAGAGCCGGGTTAATAGCGCGCTGTTTGTGCGTAAAACGCGTCCGGTTGAATTTACCCGCGCCGGCTTGCGGCTATTGACACTGGCCGATCAGATTCTGCCAGAAGTGCGCAAGGCCGAGCGCGATGTGGCGCGCCTGGCAGGTACCGAGCAGGGCCGCCTGCATATGGCTATTGAGTGTCATAGTTGCTTTCAGTGGTTGATGCCGACAGTAGACTACTTTCGCGACCACTGGCCTGAAGTGGAAATTGATATTCCCAGCGGTCACCACTTCGACCCATTGCCAGCATTGGCCCGTGAACAACTTGACCTGGTGATTACCGCCGACCCTCAGCCGCTTGAAGGCGTGCACTATGCGCCGCTATTTCGCTACGAAGGGCTTCTAGCCGTGGCAAAACAGCACCCCTACGCTGGGCAAGGCTTCGTGGAGCCGCAGGCACTGGCGGACCAGACGCTGATTACCTACCCCGTTGAGCAGTCTCGTCTGGATGTTTTCACCCAGTTCCTGGCCCCGGCTAACGTGCGCCCCCAGGAGATCCGTACGGCGGAACTCACCATCATGATGATGCAGCTGGTTGCCAGCGGACGTGGTGTCTGCGCGCTGCCCAACTGGGCGCTAACGGAATACCTGGAACGGGATTACGTCAGCGTCGTAAAACTGGGGGAAAGTGGCATCTGGAGCACGCTTTACGCCGCCGTTCGGGAAGAGACCTTGGAAGCCCCCTGGATGCAGGATTTTTTATGCACCGCCCAAGAGACCTCGTTCGCCGTTCTGTCAGGAATCAAGCCAGCGGCTCACGACGAGGAATCAGCAGCGTAAAGCGGGCGCCTCCTAGGGTTGGGCTGGCATCCACCGTGACACTGCCCCCATGGCCCGCCATAATTTTCTGGACAATGGACAACCCCAAGCCGTAGCCGCCCAGGCTACGCGCTCGGCTGTCATCCAGGCGGGTAAACGGCTTGAATATATCCACCCGGGCCTCAAACGGGATACCCGGACCATCATCTTCAACATCGATACGCACCAGATGATCTTCACTCCAAAGCCGAATTGTGATGTGCTTTTTACCATAGCGGCAGGCGTTGCCTACCAGGTTCTGTAGCGCCCGCTGCAAGTAGCGCGGCTCGGCTAGAAGCTCGATTTCCGGGCCTTCAGCAAGCGATAGGGTAAGCTCCTTGTGCAGAGGAGCCAGCGTATCGATCACCCGTTCGGCCATGGCCCGGCAGTCCACCAGCGCCATTTCAAGCTCGGCGCCGTTAACCGTTTCGCCACCCAGCCGGGCATAGGTAAGAATTTCATCCACCAGCTCATCAAGCTCGGCAATATCGGCATCAATACCCTGCAGTTGGCGCCGAATAGCCGGCTGGTCGGTCATGTCCTCTACCATCTGAACGGCAAAACGGATTCGTGCCACGGGGGTGCGCAGCTCATGAGAAACAGCACGAATCATCTCCTGCTGACCGCGTAGTAGTGTTTGCACCTGACTTGCCATGCCGTTGAAGGCCATTCCCAGGCGGCCCAGAAAGTCATCACTCTCTACCTTGACGCGCGTTTCAAGCCTGCCACTGGCGATCCGGGTGGCCGCCAGTTCCAGGCGCGCCATACGCGTTTCAATACGGCGCATGATCAGATAGATAATTAAGCACAGCACCACCATGCCCCCGATCAGCAGTGGCAGCTGCAGGTTCATGGGTAGTCTATCGCCATGGGCGACAGGCCCAGCCATTATCCAGGCCTCTTCATTGGGCACTTGATAAAGAAGACTAATCGCCAACTTCTCGGAGGTAAGCAGGGTTAATACATTCCCCAGGGCCAGCTGGCCTTGCTGCTGATTTGTTAAATTATCAGGCAGAGTCGTTAGCAGTAACAGCGGCCAACTGCCGGAGCGCAACGCAGCCAGAGAGGCTTCACGCTCTTCGCTTGGCAACGTTGCCAGCCACTCCCCTAATAGGACGATACTGCCCTGCCACTGGCGCTCACTCCAGACGGGCAGGGTTGCCTCCAGCAGCCACTGGCTGTCCGGCAGCCGCTGACGAAGACGCCATGGCTCTTCAGCAACAAGCACGCTGCCGCGCTCAATCCGCTTGGCGGCAAAGTAGCCAAGCTTCACCTCGCTAATGCGCCGTAGAGTTAAGTGCATCCCCAGGCGCTCGGCAAAGTGATTAATCAGCCATTCCCGCTCGTTCTCGGCGGCGTCGGCCAGTTGACGCGTCATCAATGACATGGGTAGCGCTGCAAGCTGCTCGCGATGATCCTCACGGCGCACCTGTTCAATAATCGAGCGGCCGCCCAGCGCGATCAGCAGTACGATGCACAACGCCAGGCCTAAGAGTAGATAGAATTTTAAAAACGAGCTGTGGCTAAGCGGCCGCTGCATGATACCTGCCCCTTGCGTTCATTAGCTGTCTTTCACAAAAAGATAGCCTTTACTGCGAACGGTTTTAATCCGGTGAGGCTGGTTGGGGTCGTCACCAACCTTGGGCCGAATGCGTGATACCCGCACATCAATTGAACGATCCTGACCGTCGTATTTGATACCGCGCAGTTCGTTGAAAATCTCTTCACGGGTGAGTACCCGGCCTGCATTACGTGCCAATAGCCACAGCAAGTCGAACTCGGCACTGGTTAGGTCGATACGCTCGCCTTCAAGCCACGCTTCACGGGTCGCATTGTCAATTTCCAGATTATCAAACCGCAGCCGCATTTCCCCATTGGGAGCAGGACCGTCAGCACGGCGCAGCAAAGCCCGCATGCGAGCCAGCAATACGCGAGGCTGAACGGGCTTTGGCACATAATCATCTGCGCCCATCTCCAGGCCAAGTACTTGGTCCAGATCATCTGTGCGCGCGGTCATCATCATGATGGGACCGGCAAAGTTGGGACGCACCCGGCGGCAGATCGACAGACCATCTTCACCTGGGAGCATCAAATCAAGAATAACCAGATCCGGCTGTAGGGTAAGAATGCGATCCGCTCCTTTTGCGCCATCAGCCTCAAGAGTAACTTGAAAACCATTAGCCTCCAGGTAGTCGCGCGTGAGCTCTGCCAAGCGCTGATCATCTTCAATAATCAGTATGTGGTCCTGATCAGGATAATCGGGCATTACTGTTTCTTGTGAGCCAAGCGCCTGAAACCGTTCTTCCAAGTGATTTACCATCTTACCTCTCACTCTGCTTAGGTAGTTTATTATCCATCCAGCTACCTGTTATAAAAAAGCAGTTTATCACCTGTTAACAGAATATCTTAAAATCTATAAATATCTGACTTTATTGCTGCCTGCCTTCCCTTTCAAAATCACTCACTACTTGCCTCTTGATTCTTATAACGGCGAGGTCTAATGTGAAGACGCAGACTGTCGACAATCTGACAGAAGGATTGAACCATGGGAAATAGCAAGGCGAAAAGTATCATCAAACGCATTTATGTTCCTACCCAGGTACGCGATTTGCCTAATGGGGAAAAACTTAAGATTCCGGGGCATTATAAAGCGCCACCTGATCAAGGAAATAACGCGTAACGGTACATCCTAAGGGAAAAGGCAGGCGCAAGGCCTGCCTTTTTTCAATCCATCTTTGAACGTAACGGGGCCTACCCCTTGGGCCCTAATAGTAGCCAGGCGATCAAACCTACAAGAGGGAAGAACAGCAGCGCAAGTATCCACAACAATTTGGCGACGCCGCCTGCCGAGCTTTTAACTACCTTAACAATGGCCCAAACCAGAATGATGAGCCAGATAAGCCCTAACAATCCACCTACTTCAATACCCATAGCAGTTCCTTAGCGTGTTGGTATCCATGAGCTTCAAGCTAAGCACATCGCTGTCGTGTTCACAAGCACCAGCTATGGGTCGGGCAGGCTTAATATCATTTCGCCGCTATGTATTTTAATGTTTAACAAATGCAAAAAGCTCATCCCTAACAACACTGTATTGTCATCCATGCCTGGGCTAATAGAACCCTGCACGTTATTTACCCTTATGCCGCCCAGCGTCACTTCATCAAGCTCAGTAAGATTACCCTGTACACGCCCATTGGCTGTATTGAACCAGGCACTTCGCCCCCGCTTGAGACCTAGCTGCGCGGCTAGCTGGTCAGATACGGCCACATAGGTGGCACCGGTATCTAGCAAAAACGTAACCGGCTCGCCGTTAATTTCTCCTGGCGCCTGAAAGTGCCCTGAGCGGTTACGTTTAAGTGTTACGGGACCGCCGTCAGACGCTGTTTGCACAATATGAGCATTAGGGCTTAGGATTTTCTCCATCCCTCCATCCAGCCACCACGTCCCCAGCCCAATGAGCAGTACCCAGAAGAGCATCATCATCACGATGCCGCCACGCTGCGCTGAATTCATTTTTGTGCTCCCCGTTTTGATGTTTAAGCGTTTTTCCAAACAATCGCGGCCTCACGGCCACGGCGCTCGTTAACGTTTGCACAAATAAGCATGGCAATCACAAATAGTCCTACACATAAGAGAATAGACGCCTGCAAGCCAATCATCGCCTGCAGCACGCCCAGCATCACGATACCCAGCACGCCCGCCAGCTTGTTGGCCAAACCCCAGAAGCCAAAAAACTCAGCGGATTTCTCAAGCGGTGAAAATAATCCTACAAGCGCACGACTTGCCGACTGGCTGGAACCTAGGCTAAGTCCCGCCAAGCAACCAACCACCAGAAAGACGTGCTGAGCTTGCCACTGCCAACCAAAACGCGTATTTGCCAAGGCCGCTATTTCCGGGGTTGCCCAGATGGCAATAATCGCCACTACCCACAGGGCAAGGGTCATCTGGTAGGTACGCTTGGCCCCTAAGCGGTCCTGGAGCCAGCCGAACCCCAGCGCCCCCGCCGCCGCAGTGACCTGAACGATAATAAACATTATGTTGCGGACACTTTCATCCCAGCCAATCACCTGAGCGCCATAAATAAACGCGAACGCAATAATGATGTACACACCGGCCATGGAAAATAACAGGGAGATCAGAAACACCGTGAGGTCTCTGAAATAACGCAGTTCGTGCATGGTCGACTGCACGCGCTGACGGGCAATACGCCAGTACGCCACGCCGGTGGGCTGTGGCGTGCCACGTTCTTTAAGCCATAAAAAGGTCGGGATGGCCGTAATCAGGAAAAAACCCGCCGCAAAAGGCCCTACCCAGCGTATACGCTCAAAGTTCTCCTCAGTAGCCTCACCTAGCGCCACAAGCGTAAAGCCCGCGGCGAACAGCCCTCCGATATAACCAAGTGACCAGCCGAACCCGGAAATCTTGCCAAGCTTATCCGGCGGGCCAAGCTCAGGTAGAAAAGCGGCGATAAAAGATTCGCCCATGGAATAGGCATAGTTGGAGATGATAATCAATATTAGCCCCATAACGACGTAGCCGGGGGCGACAAAATAGAGCATTGCGGTAGTGGCAACCGTGGCTAGATAACTCACCAGTAAAAAGCGCTTTTTTTCGGCCCGGTAGTCCATCACAGCGCCGCACAGAGGTGCGGTTATCACTACCATCAGGTAGCTGATAGCCAAAGCCAGGCTCCATAAGAAATTGGCCAGACGAAACCCATCGCCACGATCACCTACAATCACAGTGGTAAACAGCTCACCAAAGACCACCGTAATAATCAGTAGGGTATAGGCTTGGTTGGCAAAGTCGAACATGGCCCAACCGAAGATTTCGCGTCGCGAAGCGTAGGAAGGAGCAGCCTTTGCAGCGTCATTTAACAACATGCGGGTCTCTCTTGTAGGGACAGCAAACAGGGACTACAAACCTGACCATTAGCGATCAATAGTGATAGTAAGAATATGGCTAAAGCAAACGCCCGGCCTATAGCCGGGCGTTTTAACTAGCGTTACAACAGGTTGGCCTACAAAAGCCAATGTGCCAAAACAGCCGATAGACCCACTACCAATGCGGTGACGACGGCGACCGTCACCACCCGATCAAGCCAGCGGTCTAGCCAACGGTCAAATGTGGCTCCCTTGGGTTGACGTCGTGTCGCACCGTGACGCCCCTGCCGAGCCATCAGCATCCCCACTCCATGTGTCCGCTCCTGAAGGCCTGATTAATCCCATTTAGCTATTAATGCGCCGATTGATGATATTTGGCGCACGACGCAAACGCTCCTCTTCGCCCATCTGTTCGGCCTCAAAAGCATCGGCCCCAACAGGCGTTTCGCCATGTCGACGATAAAGCTGAGTCAGCATCGCCTTGCGGTCGGCACGCAACTCACGTACCAGCACTATTACCATCATATACAGAATGAAGGTAAACGGTAGTGCCGAAAGCACCGCTGCTGACTGAAGCCCTGAAAGACCGCCAGCGACAATCAGCGTCAGACAGATAGCTGCAATCAGCACGCCCCAGATGATGCGTTTATAGAGAGGTGGGTTGATCGAGCCATTATCGGTCATCTGCGCCACAATATACGAGGCGGAATCAGCCGATGTCACCAGAAAGATAAAGATCAATATCATGGCAACTACAGAAAGCACGCCGGAAAACGGCATTAGCTCAAACATTTCAAACAGAGCGACCGTAATATTGTCTTGGGTAGCCGCTGCCAGGCCAACGTTATCACCGTTAAGTTCCATATTCAGCGCCGCGCCGCCAAACACGCCAATCCACAGGCAAGCCAACAGCGGCGGCACCAGCAGTACGCCAAACACATACTCCTTGATCGTACGTCCCCGCGACACCCGCGCCACAAACGTCCCCACAAACGGCGACCAGGCAATGACCCAGGCCCAGTAGAAGATCGTCCAGCTGCTGGCCCACTCATTATCACTATAGGGAGAAATTCGCAGGCTCATGCCGATAAAGTTTTGCAGGTAATCACCGATCCCCAAGGTAATGGTTTCAAGTATCGCGATCGTCGGTCCGGTTACCAGCACATAAAGCATCAGCCCGATGCAGAGCGCCATATTCAAGTTGGAAAGACGCTTGATGCCTTTATCCAGTCCCGACCAGGTTGATAGCATATAAGCGCAGAACATCACCAAAAGAATGATGAATTGCCAAAACCCGTTTTCAGGCAGGCCGAAAACGGCATTCAACCCGCCATTCATCTGCAGCACGCCCAGCCCCAAAGAGGTTGCCACGCCCATGACAGTCGCGACAACGGCGAACACATCAAGCCACGAGGCATAAGGACGAATACGGGGATTTTTGGCAGTAACCGATGAGAGCACCGATGAGACCAGGCCCGCCTGGCCTTTGCGAAACTGGAAGTAAGCAATGATAAGTCCCACTACCGAAAACGCCGCCCACTGGTGAATGCCCCAGTTAAAATAACTGTACTGAATGGCGTAACGTGCAGCCGCTTCCGTTTCTGCTGTTACATCACCGTAAGGCGGTTCAATATAGTGGGTCATAGGCTCTGCCATGCCATAAAACACTAGCCCGACGCCAAACCCTGCCGCCAACAGCATGCTGACCCAGGAAAAGAAGCTGTAGTTAGGTGTGCTGTCCTGTGGCCCTAGGCGTACCTTTCCATATTTGCTGCACGCCAGGCCAAACAGAAACACGACAAAGCCAAAGACCGAGAACAGATAAAACCAGCCAAACAGTCGTGTCACGGTTTCCAGTGCCGCCTCGGCAGCATTGCCGAAACCCTCTGGAAAGGCGGCTCCTACCACCACCAAGCTAAAAATGACCACAGTCGATGCAATAAAAACCGACTTTCCTCCATGATTTGTCATATAACCACCCTGTTAGATGAGCACTTGATCGGAAACGACACATAAACTTTTATAACCCTAGCCCTTCATCAATATTTATGTACAGTTTTCGTTATTTTGAGGGTGTATTGCGTCTTTAAATCGTTCGTCTACTACTAGTTATCGTCCTCTGACCTAATCCGAGTTTTATAAAATGCTTTCTTGATACCCATGCTGCTGTTCAGCCTAAGAGTTCAAACAAGATCCTTCCCCTACCGGCTACCTAAGCAAGATACGCGCCAGCTTGCAGTGAACTTGCCCGGTCAACTGTGTTCCAATGGGGGCAAACGATGATGGAGGCTTTTATGCCACAGATGAATCGCGACCAACGTAATGCTGCTTGGCAGGCTGCTCACCAATGGCGTACCCGTGCCGCACAAACGCAACCCAGCGGACTGATGGGCAGCCTGAAGCTTTTGCTAACATGGCTGGCGTTTGGTGCATTGATGGTGGTTGGTGTTGTGCTTGGCTTGGTATTTCTCTTAATTGGCTGGGCGATGATGCCTTTTGTACGCCACAAGATGAAAAAGCGCATGGAACAAATGCGGGCCGATCAAGCCCAGGATATTGGCGGGGGTTATGCTCATACCCAACGGCGTTCAGGCTATCAGGACGCGCTAGAAGGTAGTTATGAAGTCAAGCAGGAAGCACCCCACCGCTAACGGCTGATGAATTGAAGTAGCGTGTTTTCCCGATCCGACTCCTTGCGCCACTTTCAAAGCGGCGCATACACCCATGCAAAGGTAGCCGCCAGTGTCAGCGGCATTACGATCAGGCTACCCAGGTTTCCAATCAATACCAGTGACGCCACTTTCTGAGGGGCCAGCTTGAACTGCTCGGCAACCAAGTAGTTAAGTACGGCAGGTGGCAGCGCGGAAAAGACCAGCAGCGCCGCCAACTGCAGCGGCTCCAGCGGCAATAACCACATCAGTGGCAGGGCAATCAGCAATCCTGAAAGCGGGCAAAGTAGCGCGCCTAACAGGCCCGTGCGCCAATCACTCAAGTCCACCTCAAGTAACCTGACGCCTAAGGCAAACAGCATCAGCGGAATACTTACGCCACCCAGCATATGCATGGCCTCAAGCAGCCAGACAGGCAGCTTCATCCCGCTCGTATTGACTAAAAGCCCCGCCCCACTCGCAGCCACAATGGGCATACGCAGAATATGCCACATGGAGGTACGCGGGTTTATCATGTACAGCCCTACTGAGAAATGCAGCATCATTTCCACAATAAAGACCACCACAGCAGCAGGAAGCGCGGCTTCGCCAAACGCCAACACCAGTAGAGGTACGCCCATATTGCCCGTGTTGTTAAACATCATGGGCGGCAGGAAAGTTTTTATATCCAGCTTCAGCCAGGCCACCAGCGGCCATAATACAAACCCTGACCCCAACACCACGGCGGCGGCGCCAAACGCCAGCCATGCGTAGTCGGTAAGCGGCGCCTGTCGATCTGCCAGCACGGCAAACACCAGTAAAGGAACAAACAGCTCCATATTCAGTGTATTAAGGCTTTTAATATCGGGCTTACGAAAACGTCCATAGAGCGAGCCGCTACCCGCAATCAGGAAAACCGGCAGCAGCGTGGCCAGAATATGCGCGATCATCGACCCCGCCCAGATTTACGTTGATACATTTCTCATCCTCTTATTGTTATGTTCTTCCCCGTACTGGCAATGGGTTAACGCGTTTATCCAGGTTCCAGAAAGCGCTGCCAAAGAGCCCCCACCGCCCCACGATGCACTTTGAAATCCTCGGCCTTGCCAACGGCTTTTTCACCGGTCAGAGCCGCGCGATGGGTTCGGCTGCGATAAGCCAGATAGGCCTCTTTCAGCTGCTCGGCTTCACCTGAAGGTAAGTGCCCACTTTCGGCCAGAGTATCTAAAATGCGCATGTTGTCGCTGTAAACCAGCAGCTCAGGCGTTTGGTGAGCAAGCGCTAACACCGCGTATTGACACAAAAACTCAATATCGACCATGCCGCCGGCATCATGCTTCAGATTAAAATCATTGCCGGGCTCCTTGCTGCCCAGGTGGTCGCGCATCTTGTGGCGCATCTTTACGACATCTTCGCGCAAGGTGTGAATATCGCGCTTACGACTGAGGATATCGCCGCGAATTTGATCAAACCGCTTGGCCAGTGTTCCACTTCCGGCCACCACCCGTGCGCGCACCAGCGCTTGGTGCTCCCAGGTCCAGGCGTTTTGCTGCTGGTAGTCGGCGAAGGCATCCAGTGAGGTTACCAACAACCCTGCATTACCCGAAGGGCGCAGGCGCATGTCAACCTCAAACAGGTTGCCCGCAGGGGTGACGGCGGTTAATAGATGAATAATCCGCTGCCCCAGGCGGGTGAAAAATAGTGGCGTATCAATCGGGCGCGGGCCGCCGGTGGTACCTTTACCATCGCTATCATGAAGAAACACCAGATCCAGGTCAGAACCATAACCAAGCTCAATGCCCCCCAGCTTGCCGTAGCCGATGACCAGAAAGGCTGGCTCGTGTTCGTTCAGGCCTTGAGGAACGCCATGCTTACGGGTTACGTGCTTCCAGGCCATGGCGAGCACGGCATCCAGTATCACTTCGGCGATGTAGGTTAAGTAATCACTTACTTTCATCAAATGACGCGTACCGGCTACATCTGAAGCGGCAACGTGGAGCATTTGTGCATGTTTGAAAACGCGTAGTGCCTCTAGCTGGGCTTCTTCATCATCTTCAGGTAACCGATTGAGCGTCTGGCGCAACTCATCTGCCAGGCGTGCCTTGTCAGCAGGGGTATAAAGTGTTTCAGGCGTTAGCAGCTCGTCCAGCAAAATGGGGTAACGTGCCAGCTGCTCGGCAATCCAAGGGCTGGCGACACATAAGCGCATCAAGTGTTCTAGCGCCTGGGGATTTTCGCGCAGCAGCGCAAGGTAGGCCGTACGCCGCAGCACGGCCTCAATAAGTGGCTGTACTCGGGCAAGTGCGGTATCCGGCTGCTCGTTTTCAGCCACTGCAGCCAGCAGTAAGGGCATCAACGCATCCAAGCGATCAAAACCGATTCGTTGCATGCCTTGCACTTGGCGCGATTGATACAGGCTTTGTAGACGCTTTAGTATTTTATCAGGTTCGGCAAACCCCGCATCACGTAAGTAAGTAATTGCTTCGTCCTGCTCAAGCTCGTTGCGCCAGATTAACCGCCACCGAGCAGGTGCAAGACGGCTTTCGTTATTGGCTTCCTCGGCATCTTCTTCGGGGTCAGCAATCACCGCATCAAAGTGACAGCGCACGCGCTCGCGCACCTTATCAAGCTGCTCAAGCAGCGCTATCCAATCTATGTACCCCATGGCAAAGGCAACGCGCGCCTGATCGATCTCATCAACGGGCAGCATTTGCGTCTGGCGATCCTCAAGAGCCTGAATGACGTGCTCGATATCACGCAAGAAGGCGTAATCAGGCAACAACTCATCGACCACCCCTTGGGGTAGCAGCCCCAGCTCTGGCAGACGTTTCAGTGCCGTTTGCAACGACGTGACCTGCAGTTCGGTATCGCGGCCACCACGGATCAGCTGAAAGGCCTGAACCACGAACTCCACTTCACGAATCCCGCCAGAGCCAAGCTTGATGTTGCTCTGCATACCCTTGCGCTTCACTTCGCGATTGATCATGGCCTTCAATTCACGCAGCGACTCTATAGCGCCAAAATCCAGATAGCGGCGATACACAAAGGGCCTGAGGCTGGCCAGAAGCTCCAAGCCTGCCTCAATATCTCCAGCTACCGGACGCGCCTTGAGCATGGCGTAGCGCTCCCACTCGCGCCCCTGATCCTGGTAGTAACTCGAGAGCATCGAGAAACTGCCCACCAGCGGGCCGCCATCACCCAGCGGGCGCAGGCGCATATCCACTCGAAACACAAAGCCATCGGCACTCATCGCATCGAGTGCGGCAATCAGCTTCTGGCCAAGCTTGGTGAAGTACTCCTGATGCTCCAGAGGCTTGCGCCCACCCTGGGTTTCGCCCTTCTCGGGAAAGGCAAAAATCAAATCAATATCGGAGGAAAGGTTAAGTTCGCCTGCTCCCAGTTTGCCCATGCCAAGCACGACCAGCCGCTGCGGCGAACCGTCGGCACGTGCGGCGGGTAGTCCCCACCGCGCGGCGTAGAACTGCTCAAGCCAGCCAAGTGCGGCCTCAAGGCATAGCTCGGCGAGTTGGGAAACCGCCTGCGCGGTATGCCACATGGTATGGCCTGGCGGGCGGTTTAAATCGCGCCACACAATACCCAGCATTCGCGCCCGCCGAAAACGGCGTAGGACACGATGCATAGCTGCGTCATCCTCAGCGCTTTCCAGTGCGGCATGCAGCCGCTGTTGCAGCTCACTGTAGACGGGCATGGCATCAAGCTCGCCGGTGGCCTTAAGCTCGGCAAGCCACAAGGGGTAGCGCACCAGCGTATCCGTGGCAAAGGTAGATACCGCCAGCACCCTGGTCAGCGCTTTACGGCGCGGTTCGGTTAGCTCCTCCCACTGCCGGGAAGGCAGCGGCTGCTTGGTCATTGAGGCTACATTGTCAGCCTGGCTAAGCGCATCGTTTAACCGCTGACCTGCCTTTTGCACTACATCTTTCAACGCTTCAGGCACGGTGTGTACGGATAAAAAACTATCGTTTAGTTGCATAACCACCTCATTGCCAATCGAAAACGCTAGCCGAAGAATTTTTCCCAGCCCAGCAGGCCCCAGGTAAGCCCGGCCATAATCAGTGACAGCATAACTGCCGCCGAGCCAATATCCTTGGCGCGGCCGGAAAGCACGTGATGCTCGGTGCCAATACGGTCAACGACATTCTCGATCGCGCTATTTAAAAGCTCGACGATCAGAACGAAAAACAGGCTGCCCACCAGCATCAACCAACTGATTGAATCGTTGCTGAGCCACCAGGCAAATGGCAGCAACACGGCAGCAATACCCACTTCCTGACGAAAAGCCGTCTCATTTCGAAACGCGGCCTTTAATCCCTTCCAGGAATAACGCGTTGAGTGCATCAAATGGAGTAAACCGGTATGCCCTGGTTTCATGCAGCTTGCCTCATCTAGGCGTAAGTAAATCAGTTAGCCAGAATCATCGCGTCCAGATCGAGCGACAATGGATCCAGCACCTCAGACCAGCTTAAATAAGGTGTGTTACCACTTCCGTTCACAAACACACTAAATACCCCCCACTGCCCGCTGGCAGTACGAAAGTAGCCGGCCGCTGCGCGTACAGCAAAAGGCTGATTCAGCGTGCCGGTCTTGAGCATGACGTTGTTTTGAAAGGTAGGTGAGCCACGCCGTATAAAACGCATCACGCCGTTGGCGGGCGACTGAAAAGCAGCCACAAAGCTTGGAAACAATGCGCTCTGGCGGTACATGTCTTCGAGCATGACGTTGGCACCGTGGGCCGAGGTACGGTTTTCCGTGGTCAAGCCACTGCCACTATAGAGGGTAATCGGCCCGTGCCCCGGCAGCTGCTGGGCATACGTTTCGATAGCCGAACCGGCCTGCCGCAGCTGAGCTTGCGGTGTTTGCACCAAGTTCAGCGCTAGCACATCGGCCATATAGTTGTTGGAGTAGTTCATGGTGCGTAGAAGAAGCTCTTGCAGCGGCTGGCTATCTACCGCCGCCAAGCGCCGTGTACTACTGGGTGGCTGTGTTGACGTCAAACGCCAGGGGTCACGCACATGAATACCGGCCTGATTCAACATGCCCAGCAGTACCTGGGCGGTCTCTTCGGCGGCATCGCCCGCACCACGATAGATATCCTGGGCCAAGGCATTGGTTGAAATCTGACCGCTTAAGCGCATCACATCGCCACGCTCATCGGTAATCCGTTCGGCGCTGATCTCGGTGCCGCTATTAGCGGGCCGAGTAATCACCTGGTTATCAATGAGGATAAGCGGCTGCTGGCTATCGCAAAGCGCAGTGCGGGCAGGCTCTCCCGGAACGGCTGCAGGCGCCACATTAACGCACCAGCTGCCGAAGTTGACTCCCGCCGAGGTCAACGGCGCGCTGTAGGCATTGGTAACGCGGGTGCGGGCATTGCAGCGATCAGTGGTAATACACTCAACGGGCCCAAAACGCCACTGACTGATTACCAGGGCACCATCAACTTCATTGACACCCGCTATTTGCAGACGCTGAACCAAACGCCACAGATTCTCCGTGGTAAGCCCCGGGTCGCCACCTCCCTCGAACACCAGATCGCCGCGCAGCACGCCATTATCAATGGAACCGCTGCTGACGAGCTGGCTGGTAAAACGATGCTGAGGCCCAAAGCGGTTCAATAACGCAGCCGCCATGTAGGCTTTGGTCACCGAAGCAGGAGCCATCTGGCGCTCGGGATTCAGGCTGCCCAGTAAGGCAGGCGTATCGGTATTCAACAGACGCGCCTCGGCACTGATCGAAAACCCCTTTTCCTGCAGCTGACTCAAGCGGTTGAAATCGGCCAGCAGCCAGGGGCTGGCCATCAGCGACGCCGCCGCCACCCCTGCCATCACTATACAGCGCCATGGGCGCACCGCTGACTTAAAGAAGTACGTCACTGTTATCGGCCTCAATACCCATTCATGGTGAAAAATGTCTGCAGAGCAATCATGTCTGCCATCATCAAGCTAAAAACACCCACACCCACATCACCGCCGTTCCAGTTCAACCTGCAAGCGCCAAAGCGTTTGCCCGCTCTGATCGTACTTGGCTTCAAACGGAGTTAAATACTCACCGTCCGGTGCCCACACGCCGGTTTCAGCCTGCTTACCGGTAACGTGCGCTACCGCCAGAGCAAATTCTTCGATATACAGCTGCCAGTTGGAGCGCACCTCAAGGCGCCCGCCCAGCGCCAGCAGTGTGGGTAATATTGGATGCCCTTGCCAGCGCATCTTTAAATGCGCGGCCTTGGGATAGGGATTGGGGTACAGCAGATAATGCCGCGCCGGCGCCCATTGTGCCTGATCCGCCAGGCGCCAGAAATCCACCAGATCTGCCCGCACCAGGAGCGCATTAGCGGGAAGCGCGCCATGATCACGCCCTAACCGGTCTTCGCTGCGATCAATCCCAATCACCAGGTGATCCGGGAACTGCGCAGCCAAATGCCGTGTCGAAAGCCCCACGCCACACCCTGCATCCAGAATAAGCGGGGCCTGGCGGGCTTGATACCAGCGCTGGGCCTGCTCGAACGCCTTCTGGGTGTGATCCGCAATTGGCTTACGCAGTGGTTGGGCAAGCGCGCGCTCTACCCGGCGTGCCAAATCATGATGGGGGCCTGGCTGATTGGATATAATGGGGCGAGAATTGTGCTGCATGCCATCTCTCGGATTGAAAAGAGGTGATTCTACCAGTCTCCAGTGGTTGCAGCATGACGTCATGAGGTACCCGGTGCTATGATCACGCCCGAGATATTTATTAAGCTCAACGATACGGTCCGTTTTAGCCTGCCGTTGACAATAACTGTTATTAAAAACCACCGCACCACGAGGAACCCGGCTTGTCACACTTACCGGTGATTGTCGGCATGGGCGGCATCAATCCCGCCGGCAGAACCTCGGGCCACCAGGCCTTCCGCCGCACCGTACTTGATGCCCTTCCTGCAGACCAGCAGCGCCAGACATTGGAGGGCCTTGCGGCCCTTATGCAGCTTGTCGAGCATTCTGAAAAGGGCTGGCATGACCGTACAGGCCAGCCTGTAGACTCCCCTGCTCAGTCACTGCGCGAGCAGGTGCTGAACCACACGCTGGTTCGTTGCAACGAGGATCCCAGGTTCCTTGACCCTGGGCTGCCTGCCAATCGCCAGGCGAGCCTTCAGCTTGCTGAGCCGTTGCGCTTTACGCTGCGCCGTCGCCAGTTGCCCGACAGTCTGCCGGACACCTGGCAAGTACGTGAACTGGATGCCCGCGAGGTAGAGGTCACTGTGCCTGCCGGCGTTTTTGAAACGCTGCTGCCCGATGCCCAAATCCCCAAAGTACGCGCGGCCGCTCAGTTACCCAGTGGCTTTGACCCGGCGAGCCTTTACCGCAGCGTGCATCATCCGCGCGGGTTATCAATGGCCGTGTTTGGCGCCAGCGACTGCCTGGGGGCCAGTGGCTTCTCCTGGGAGACGCTGCGCCAAACCCTGAACCCTGATCATATTGCGGTTTATGCCGGCAACTCTATCGGCCAGTTGGATGATTCTGGCTGGGGTGGATTGATGAAAAGTTTGGTCAGCGGCCAGCGCGCCACTTCCAAACAAATGCCGCTGGGCTATGGGCAAATGCCTGCCGACTTCCTGAACGCCTATGTATTGGGCAGCGTCGGTGGTACCGGTGCAGTCTTGGGTGCCTGCGCAAGTTTTCTCTATAACCTGCGCTTGGGTATCGAGGACATTCGCGCAGGTCGCCGCAGAGTGGTCATGGTGGGCACCGCTGATGCGCCGATTACCCCGGAAATTATTGAAGGGTTCCGGGCCATGGGGGCACTTGCCGATGATGCCAGCCTGAAGGCGCTGGATGCGCTTGAGCTTCTCACCGATGCGGATTATCAACGTGCCAGCCGCCCCTTTGCGCGCAACTGTGGTTTTACCATGGCGGAAGCCAGCCAGTTTGTGCTGCTGATGGATGACGCGCTGGCGTTGGAAACAGGTGCCGATATTCTGGGCGCCGTGCCCGAGGTTTTTGTCAACGCCGATGGTTTCAAACGCTCAATCTCGGCTCCCGGAATTGGCAACTACCTGACGTTGGGCAAAGCAGCAGCATTGACACGCGACATACTGGGCGAGAAAGGCCTGAGAGAGCGTACGTTCCTGCATGCCCACGGTACCAGCACGCCCAAGAACCGCACAACCGAATCCCATGTGCTGGATGAAATCGCCCGTGCCAATGGGATCAGCGATTGGCCGGTAGCCGCGATCAAAGCCTTTATCGGACACTCCCAGGGGTCGGCTGCAGGTGACCAGCTTGCCAGCGCACTAGGCAGTTTTGCCCATGGCATGATCCCCGGCATACCCACGCTCGATGCCGTAGCCGATGACGTGTATGCCGATCGGCTAAGGTTTTCCCAGACCACCATGGCGTTTAAGGCAGATGCTTCCTTTATTAACGCTAAAGGCTTTGGCGGCAATAACGCCACCGGCGTGGTACTGTCACCTGATGTAACCGAGCGGCTGCTGCTACAACGCCACGGTGCGGCTGCGATCAGCGCATGGAAAGCGCGCCGTGAGGCGGTACGCGCAGGGGCAGCGGCGTACCTTGCCCAGGCAGACGCAGGCCAGTATGCACCCCGCTACCAGTTTGGCGAAGAAGTGCTTGAAGGCCCAGAGCTTGAAATTCACGCTGACCGGATTCATATTCCGGGCTACGCTCAGGCAGTCTCGCTTTCAAGCGATAACCCCTTTGGTCGAATCGACGAGGAGAGCTCGCAGTGAGCGCGCCACGCGTCAATATCGCCGTCTATCCGGGTACTTTTGACCCGATTACTAACGGTCACTTCGACCTTATCGAGCGCGCGGCCCGCATGTTCGACAAGGTGGTGATCGGCGTAGCGGCAAGCCCCGGCAAACGGCCAACGCTTGATCTACCTACGCGTATTGAGCTGGCCGAGGCTGCCTGTTCGACGCTGACTAACGTCGAAGCCGTAGGGTTTTCCGGCCTGCTGACCAGCTTCATGCGTGAGCAGAACGCCACGATTATTCTGCGCGGCCTGCGGGGGGCATCAGACTTTGAATATGAACTGCAGCTTGCCAACATGAACCGCGTCCAGAACCCCGAGCTTGAAAGCGTCTTTCTGACACCGGCGGTGGAAAACTCTTATATTTCTTCTACCATCGTGCGTGAAATTGCCAAGCTGGGCGGTGATATTTCACCACTGGTGCCTTCCCAGGTCGCAGAAGCGTTGCGTAAGCACTACAATACGTAACCACCCACATTGTTGAGTAAAACACTCGGGTATCCAGTTGGGTGATACCCCGATGTGCCAGCCATTCGCGAGGTATGCCCATGGCCCTGATGATCACCGACGAATGCATTAACTGCGATGTCTGCGAACCTGAATGCCCTAACGATGCGATTTCTCCCGGCGAGGAAATTTACGTCATCGACCCGAACCTGTGCACCGAGTGTGTTGGTCACTATGATGAACCGCAATGCCAGCAGGTTTGTCCGGTAGATTGCATTCCGCTTGATCCGGCACGTCCGGAAACGCAGCAGCAACTGCTGGAAAAGTACCGCATCATCACCGCCGCCTGACGTTTAGCGGTCGCGTGCACATATGGGCCATTGCCTGGCCAATCATCCTTTCCAATATTACCGTCCCCTTGCTGGGACTGGTAGATACCGCCGTGGTCGGGCATTTACCCGATTCTCGCTATCTGGCAGCGGTTACCTTAGGCGCTACGCTTTTCAGTTTTCTCTATTGGGGCTTTGGCTTCTTGCGGATGGGCACCACTGGCCTGGTGGCCCAGGCAATGGGGCGTGAAAGCGATAGCGACGTACAGAACCTGCTGGGCCAATCACTGATCATCGCCGCCGTGATTGGCGTTTTACTGATTACCTTTTCCACGCCGCTGATTAATCTGGGCCTTTGGCTTTTAGATGGAAGTGACGCCGCCACGCCGCTAGCCCGCGAATACGCGGAGATACGCCTGTGGTCGGCGCCCGCCGTCCTGGCCAATTACGCCATTCTCGGCTGGTTTCTGGGCCAGCAAAACTCCCGCGTTACGCTGATGATTCTGGTGCTGACCAACGCGATCAATATCGTGCTCGATCTATGGTTTGTCGTAGGCCTGGGCATGGCCAGCAATGGCGTTGCCTGGGCAAGTGTTATTGCCGACTACAGTGCACTGGGGTTTGGCGGTTATCTGGTGCTTCGCCAGCTCAAGCGGCTAACCGGACACTTTTCGCGGACGCGGTTACTGGCCCTTTCCGCTTATGCCGCGCTTTTCAATATTAACGCCAACTTGTTTGTACGCACGCTTGGCCTGCTCTTTGTAATGGCATTTTTTACCGCTCAGGGGGCTCGCCAGGGTGACACCGTACTGGCCGCCAACGCCGTCCTGTTGCAGTTCATCATGTTGACAAGCTACGCACTAGATGGTTTCGCTCATGCGGCGGAGTCATTAGTGGGACGGGCCTATGGGCGGCGTGACTGGCAAGAGCTGGCCGCGATTGTCCGCCGAACGGCACTGTTCTCTTTCTGGACGGCGGGTAGCGCATCACTGCTTTTTGCTCTTGGCGGCAACCAGCTGGTGGCGTTATTGACCGGCCTTGAAGAGGTACGGGCAACAGCTGCCCTATACCTACCCTGGATGGTGGCGATGCCACTGATTGCCGTATGGAGCTATCTTTTTGATGGCGTCTTTATTGGCACAACCGCTGTACGCGAAATGCGCAACAGCATCTTTATTGCCATGGCTATTTATCTACCCGCCTGGTGGCTTACCCAAGGCCTGGGTAACCACGGACTCTGGCTTGCCTTTACGCTGTTTATTACGATGCGCTCCGGGGTGCTTGTCTATTACTATCGCCACTACCGGAACGCCTACTGGCGCTAGGCGCCAAGCCTCAGCTTTCTTTTCTTCGATCCCGGCTCAAGCTGTTGGCTTTTAAACGTGAAAACCCTCACGCTCCGCCGTATATTAGCAACGCACTTCCTATAATAAACAAGAGAATCTGCCATGCTTAAAATGATATCCAAGCCGGCCGTCAAGCTGGTCGAGCGTTATCTTCCCGACCCTTATATCTTCGTGCTGCTGCTGACCATCGTGGCTGCGGTAGCAGCCATTGCTGTGGAGCGCCAGACACCGCTTGCCGTCATGCGCATGTGGGGCGACGGTTTCTGGGGGCTTTTAACCTTCTCCATGCAGATGCTTTTAGTGCTGGTTACGGGCTTTATGCTGGCAAGCTCGCCGCCAGTAAAGCGAATGCTGCAAAAGCTTGCGGGCACGGCGAAAAGCGCCGGTGGTGCGATTATCCTGGTCACGCTGGTGTCGCTTGCTGCCAGCTGGATCAACTGGGGGTTTGGCCTGGTTGTCGGTGCCCTGTTTGCGAAAGAGCTTGCCCGGCTGGTTCGGGTCGATTATCGCCTGCTGGTCGCCAGCGCTTACTCAGGCTTTATCGTCTGGCACGGCGGCCTGGCCGGCTCGGTACCACTGACGATCGCCACCGAAGGTCACTTCACCGCTGACCAGATCGGCGTTATTGGTACCGGCTCGACCATTTTCGCCTTTTTTAACCTAGCAATCGTGGTATGCCTGTTTATCGCCGTGCCGCTGGTCAATCGCCTGATGCTGCCCGATGAAAAAGACAGTGTGTACGTCGACAGCCGGCTGCTGGAGGACGAGCCTGTCACCCAGGGTCGTATTACCCGGCCTGCTGAAAAGCTGGAAAATAGTCTGGCCTTATCCCTATTGGTAGGCGTACCCGGGCTTTTGTACTTGCTTGATCACTTCATTCTGCGTGGTGGCGGGCTCAACCTGAACGTCGTCAACTTTCTGTTTCTATTCCTGGCGATCGTGCTGCACCGTACGCCGCGTAATCTACTGACCAGCCTGAATGAAGCCATCAAGGGCGGCGCGGGTATTGTCATTCAGTTTCCTTTTTACGCCGGCATTATGGCAATCATGGTGCAGTCGGGCTTGGCTCAAAGCATGTCGGAATGGCTGATTTCGTTTGCCACGGCAACGTCGCTGCCGTTCTGGTCGTTTATTAGCGCTGGCATTGTTAACCTGTTTGTTCCCTCAGGCGGGGGCCAGTGGGCCGTACAGGCGCCAGTCATGCTGCCTGCAGCACAGGCGCTGGGAGCAGACATTTCACGTGTAGCGATGGCCGTTGCCTGGGGTGATGCCTGGACCAACCTGCTGCAGCCTTTCTGGGCGCTGCCGGTATTGGCCATTGCAGGCCTGAAGGCCAAGGATATTATGGGTTTCTGCCTTGTTCAGCTATTTATTACCGGCATTATTATTTCTGTGGGCTTAGTCTGGTTCTAAGCTTTTGAATGTTCTGCCCGCCGTTCGTGCGGGCAGAGGCCTAACCAAGGACTCACTATGTCAGAAGCAGCACAAACGGCCCTGCCAGGACAGCACGAGCTGTCAATGACCGTACTCATGACGCCCGACATGGCCAACTTCAGCGGTAAAGTGCACGGTGGGGCCATCCTCAAGAAGCTCGATGAAGTCGCCTATGCATGTGCCAGCCGCTACTCTGGCCATTACGTGGTGACTCTCTCGGTCGACCAGGTACTCTTCAAGCAGCCCATTCACGTCGGTGAGCTGGTCACGTTTCTTGCCTGCGTGAACCATGTGGGTCGCTCATCCATGGAAATTGGCATCAAAGTAGTGGCTGAGGATATTCGCAACAAACTTATTCGCCATACCAACAGCTGCTATCTGACCATGGTGGCCGTTGACCCGGATGGTAAGCCAGCAAGTGTCCCACCGCTGGCGCTAACCACCCCCATTCAGAAACTTCGCTTTGAGAAGGCAGCACTGCGCAAGAAGCACCGCAAGCAGGCCGAGCAGGAAGAAAAAATTACCCAGCAGCACTACCAAACGCAAGCTTAACGTGGCAGACACAGGCTTAACCTAACCGGCGCAGACCGTTGACTGGCTGACGCTTCAATGCCATCACAAGGAGGTTGCATGCCCATCAGGCGGCGCTACCCACAACTCCCCCGGCCCGTTGAGTACGCGCATATTGGCTGGGATTTACTGATTCTTGTCGCGGTAGTGCTTAATCTAGGGCTGTTGCTCTTTGATTCCCTATTTCTGATCGGGCCTCTTAACCAGGCCCTGGCAAGCGTTGCCCCCGGTTTTTACGGATTCTACGATAGTGAAATCCATAGCCGTTTCTTTACGATCGACCTTTTCTTCATCGGCTTTTTTGTGGCTGATATTCTGCTGGGCTGGGCGGTCGCTATTGCAGAGCGGCGCTATCACCGCTGGTTTTTCTATCCCTTTGTACACTGGTACGACGTACTGGGCTGTATTCCGCTAAGCGGTTTCCGCCTGCTGCGGGTACTGCGTGTGGTGTCGCTGCTTCATCGGCTGCACCGCCTGCGCATTATCAATATTACACACTGGTCAATATATCGGTTCTTCTTCAAGTACTACGATATCCTGATGGAAGAACTTTCCGACCGTATTGCACTGCGGCACCTGGGCAACGTACAGCAGCAGATTCTCTCCAGCGATTCTCTCACCGAGCGGGTGATCGACCGGGTAATCATGCCGCGCAAGGCGGCACTGATTAGCGAAATAGTGCAGCGCCTGGAGAGCACCGTAGGTGAGGCGTACCAGCTTAATCGCGCCTCCACGATGGCGGCAATCGATAACCTGGTCAGTCGTACGCTGCGCGAAAGCCCCGAGATACAGCGCCTGCACCGCCTGCCCATGGGCCAGATCGCGGCCAGCGCCGTGCAGGCCTCCATCAGTGGCGTTGCCCAGCGGCTGGTGGACGAACTGGCGCTGGGCATTCACTCCCCCGAATTCAGGCAGCTGGTTGAGCGCACCGTGGAAAGCGGCTTTGACAGCTGGCTAACGGTTGATGAAAGCAGCAATAGAATTACCGAACTCGTGCTGTACGACATCCTGGAAATGCTCAAAGAGCAAGTCAATCGTCAACGCTGGAAAGACCGCTATGAATAGCGAGTGGCTAATACTTGGGCCAGCAGCCCTTTATATGATGTCGATGACCTTAACGCCCGGGCCTAACAATGTGATGCTCACCGCGTCAGGCGCCAATTTTGGCTTTAAGCGTACAGTGCCGCATATGGCAGGCATTCTAGGCGGCTGCTTTTTTCTGTTTTCCAGTATTGCCCTGGGGCTTGGCGTGCTGTTTGAGCGTTTTCCAGCCATTCAGACAGGGCTACGCTGGGTAGGCAGCGCTTATCTGCTTTATCTCGCTTGGAAAATTGCCAGTGCGCCGCCGCCCAATTTAAAGGGCGACGCGCACAGCGTACCGCTCACCTTCTGGCAGGCGGCCGCGTTTCAGTTCGCTAACCCGAAGGCCTGGGTCATGGGTCTGGCGCTCATGGCGGGCTTTCTGCCGGAAAGCGGCTCGGCGGTTATCAATGCGCTGATACTGGCAGGGTTTGCAGAACTGATCGCCATGCCCTGTCTGGCCGTGTGGGCGGGCTTTGGCATGGCGATTGGTCACTGGATTAAAAGCGACACTGGCTGGCGGGCTTTCAATGTCATCATGGGGCTGCTGACCGCCGCCTGCGTCGTACTGATTTTGCGTTAGCCGCAGCGCAGGGCTTCGATACTCTCGCTACTATCAATATGGATATTCAAACGATCGGGGCGGTGATCCATGGTGGCTGCATCGCCTGGCCGCAGCACCCGTGCCTGACGCGACTGACTTTCACTCTTCAGTTGAGGCACATTGGCTTCGTCAAACGTTTCGCCAATCGCATAGCTGATCGCCGCCGTATCGCAGCTATCCATGGGCACTGGCTGAGCATTCCCCGGCTCATTCGCGGCTTGGCTTTGCGTACCGGACCCGGTCGCGCAGGCCGAGAGCAGTAACATCATGCCGCTGACAACGATCATTTTTGAGTACTGCACGGTAATGTCCCGCCACGTTTTCATAGGCCTACCTTTGTTCTGATTATTAACAGATTACCCGTACACAAAACGGGCCGGACAAACGCCCAGCCCGCTCGACATCATCAAGGTGTTGCTCACTTAATCTGCAGCATCCTGAACGGCTTGGCCACCTTGTTCTACATCCTTGCCAGCACCGGAAATCGTGTTGCAGCCAGCTAATGTGCCTGCCGCCATCAGTAGGATAAGGCTCGTCGCTAACAGCTTTTTCATGGGTGTTCTCCTTAACGTGTCAATCAACAACGGAAATCCCCTCTAGCATTGGCTGCCTTTCTGAGGAGTATTTTCAGCGTAACAGCGTTTTGGCTTTTTCGCCTGTTTTCCATAGGTTAAGTTTCCACGCAATGCCTTCACCTACTATGATGCACAGCATCCTGTGAACGCCTGGAGGGCGCCCTCGTGAACGATTTCAATCTTGATCAACGTCTGGATGCCGACACTTTTCCTTTGGGGGACCTGCCACTTTGCCGGGTGCTATTGATGAACGACGCACGTTACCCTTGGGTGATTCTGGTGCCTCGCCAAAACCATATCAGCGAGGTAGCCGAACTCTCTGAGGCCGATCAAGCCCAGCTGTGGCGAGAAGCAACGCAGCTGGGCAGCGTTATGAAAACGCTGTTTGAAGGCGACAAGCTCAATATCGCAACGCTTGGCAACGTGGTGAAGCAGCTGCATGTGCACGTTGTAGTGCGTAAACACGAGGATGCCACTTGGCCCGCGCCAGTCTGGGGTAACGGTAGTGCCGAGCCTTATGCGCTTGAGCTGCTTGCCAGCCTGCGCGATCAGCTTATCGCCCATATTGATCGTCTAGCGTTTGATTGACCCTCGATCAACGCATCAACGGGTTGCCCTGCCTGGCCGGCGGTTCGCCTAGCAGCGGCGTGCTGGCAGGCTGGGAAACGCTAGCAATGGAAAGCGTTATTCCCAGCAGGATAATTAATAAGCCACCGGCTAACGCTACCCAGCCAAACGTCTTATGGATATATTGAGACGCCTGCTGCTGCTTGGCTAGACGCCGTGTTGCCCAGCGCCGTGCAAAAACGCTGGCCAGCGCCAGTGCGGATACCGTGATGGCCGTCCCCAGCGACATGGCCATTACCGATAACACGCCCACGTA
This sequence comes from Vreelandella nanhaiensis, assembly GCF_003990185.1. Classification (GTDB taxonomy): domain Bacteria; phylum Pseudomonadota; class Gammaproteobacteria; order Pseudomonadales; family Halomonadaceae; genus Vreelandella; species Vreelandella nanhaiensis. The sequence continues at coordinate 104,665 of NZ_RZHF01000029.1, forward strand.
GAACTGACCCAAGAGGCTGGCCGCCCCGAGTAGTAACACGGCACCGCTGCAGGGCCGCATACCAATGGCAAACACCGTCATGATCGCCGTACGCCAGTCCAGCGCCTGCTGCGGTTCAACATGATGAGCACCGCCACAACAGTGATGATGCCCATGACCGGGCGCATGACCTGCTGCGTGGTGGTGAACATGGCTTGGCGAGTGGCCTTGAGCAACAGGTTGAAACACCACCGGGCGATAAGCGTGGCGTAGCTGTTTAGCGGCGCGAACGCATAACCAGATACCCAGCAGCGTTACCAGTAAAAAGCTTGCCTGCTCCACCCAGACAACGCTCCCCATGGCCTGGCGTGTTAGCCACCCCAGGCCATGAACTAAAACGGCCACCATCACAATGGCGGTTACGCCTTGCAGCAGCGAGGCAGCAAACGAGAGACCCAACGCTCGCCGGGTGGCACCACCATGAGACGCCAAATACGTCGCCAGTACGGCTTTTCCGTGGCCAGGCCCTGCGGCATGAAAAACGCCATAACCAAAGCTTACGCTTAATAGCACCCGCCAGGTGGCGCGCGTAGGCTCCCGGGCAAGCTCGGTAATCGCCAGAGTAAGCGCGCGGTGAAGGTCCCGCTGCCAGCTCAGCAGCTGATAACTTACCCCTTGCAAGTTACCTTGAAGTAACCACACCATCGTTAGAGCGGCCACTACTAATAGCCCAGTCAACATTAATGGCTTACGCATAACCAGAGATTGCATAGCGCAGAACACCCTATTTCCATTAACGGCAGTCAACACGCCCGGTTTCGGCAAAATGCCTGCCAAGCCCAGGCTCCCCTTCCTCGTCTACATCCAAAAGCGCCGCCTGCATGACAAGCTCAGGGTCGGGATCTGCGCTCAGAATGCTCAGCGCGCAAACAGGCTCGCCGTGAAGTATCAGCGCATCCGCGTCAGGCTGATTGTCCTGCGCTTCATGAACCATTTCGATGTAATAGGTCGGGTCAAAAATCTGGTAATCGAGGGAATGCCCCGCCAGTGGCTGGGGCGTTTCGAAGGGTAGGATAAAACTAAAGGTAAGCCGTCCATCCTTTTCCATTGCCGTGTACTCGCTCACCTCGCCCAGCGCCAGTGGCTTGCCATCGAGACGCACTTCCGTAAAGTAGTGCTGCTGGGCAAGGTTGTTGCGTATTTCAAGGCTGAGTTGGTCAAGCCCTTCTTCAAGGCTAACGCCATCTACCTGGGTCAACTCCTCAAACACCACCAAGCTATAAAATGGGTCCATCCGCCAGGTTTGATGCAACCCACGGGCAACACCCTCGTCATCGGTCATTACCCGGATACTGAAATCGATCCAGCCGTGAGGATGAGCTGATACCCAGGGGCTAAGCATCAGGCTGGCAATGCCCACGCCCATCGCCCAGCGCCTAGCATTACACGGGCCTTTGTTTATCTGATAACTGCGTTGCTTCACGGTGCTAATCCCAACTTTGCTTGTAAACTCACGAGCCACGGGTCCAGTAGATAAGGCGGCAAGGGCTGGCCACCCCGCCAGGCTGCCACGCTTACCCGGCTGCCACCGCCTGCTTCACTTACCTGAAGCTGCAGGCGATATTCAGGCCAGCGGGCCAATGAAGCTTCTGCACGGCCTAGCGCCAGGTCTGCATGGCGTATGACATAGCCCTGCTCCATCATCAGCTCGACTGCGCTGCGAAGTGTCATCTCCACTGGGGCAGCGTAAACAAGCTCACGCGGCGCTGAAGGCGAGGTGGTCGCGCAGCCTGCCAAGATGGCCAGTAAGATACTAATGCCCATCCACCTAACCCACCGTTTATCGTATCGCCTCATGGCGCGCTCCCCACTGGTGTGCTGGCTTGTTGAAGTGCTGCTTGAAAACGTCGGCAGAAATCATCGTTGCTTGCGCTATAGGACTCGCGTAGATCACCCAGGTGGTCATAGCGGCGTAGATCACGCGAGATTCGCACGTCACGATCACCCACCAGCAGCGATACCCGCTCGACTTCGATCGGCTGATGATTAAGCCCGCCCCCAAACCCCAGCCCGATGCCAATACCACTGCCGCGCCCGATGCCAAATCCACCAAACATGCGCATGCCGTGCCCATATCCATAGGCGTTATCATAAGGGTCGTAATAGCCATGCAGGGCTTTTTCCCGGCTGGCACTGACCAGACCTAACGATGTGTCGGTAGAATCAAGCTCAAAGCCCCATTCGGTCAGCACCGCTACACTTTGGCGCAGCACGGCCTGCGTATCGGCCGAGCTACTAGGAAAGTAGCATGTGGCTGAAGGGGCAGGTTCAGCCTGGGGCAAGCGGTCTGGCGTGGCCTGACAGCCCGTCAGTGCCAACAGGCAGGTTAACGTAACTGGTATCGGCTTCATGTTAGATCCTCTAACGATCGTCACGGCTGGTCTGCCACCGAGCGGCGCGTTAAGCTCGCTCTCTTATCACGATAGATCAAAGACAATCATTCGCGGAGGTCGTGCATTGAATATCCTGCTTTGCCCCGACAGTTTTAAAGATGCTTTAAGCGCGGAACAGGCAGCCAAGGCCATGGCCAACGGTGTTCTCGCTGCCGCCCCTCATGCGCAGACATGTTGCTGCCCACTGGCCGATGGCGGGGAAGGAAGCCTGGATGCCCTGATTGCAGCGACCGGCGCCGAGCGCTACGAAATAACGGTTCAGGATGCACTAGGCCGCCCCCGCAAGGCCGCCTGGGGCTGGCTCGGCGAACAGCGTACCGCGTTTATCGAGCTGGCAGAAGCCAGCGGCTTACAACACTTGAGCACGCAGGAGCGCGATGCCCTGCATACCTCCACCTTTGGCGTAGGCGAGCTGTTTCTGGCTGCCCTGGACAAAGGCGCTAAGAAGGCCCTGCTGCTACTGGGCGGCAGCGCGACCAATGACGGTGGCGCTGGCATGCTTGAGGCGCTGGGAGCCAAGCTACATGATGCCCAGGGCAACCCGCTGCCGCCAGGCGGCGCGGCACTGGTATCGCTTGAAATGCTGGATCTTTCAGGCCTGGACCCACGGCTTGCGTCGCTCAGCGTGGAAGCCGCAGTGGATGTGGATAACCCACTTTTAGGCAAACGCGGAGCAAGCGCTGTCTTCGGCCCGCAGAAAGGCGCCACGCCTGAGCAGGTTGCCACGCTTGACCAAGCGCTCGGCCGTTTGGCCGATATCAGCGCCCGCGTACTGGGTGAAGATTATCGTGATTTGCGCGGCGCAGGAGCAGCGGGTGGCATGGGCTTTGCCGCGCGCGCATTTCTAGGCGCAACATTAAAGCCCGGCATTGAAATGATCATGCAGCAGGCCAAAATGCCTGAGCTGTTGAATAACGCTGATCTGGTGATTACCGGCGAAGGTCGCCTGGATGGACAAAGCCTGGCGGGCAAAACGCCCATTGGCGTTGCCCGCGCCGCCCAGCGCCTGGGTAAGCCGGTGATTATTCTCGCTGGAAGCCTAGGCGACGGTTGGCAGGCCTGCCTTGACGAAGGCGTCACAGCTGCGTTCGCCCTGGCCGATGGCCCCATGACGCTTGAACAGGCTCTGCCCCGAACGGCTGAACTACTGGCCGCGCGCTGTGAGAATATTATCCGGGTGTGGATAAACCAGCCTACCCCTTGAAAAATCACTCTGCCACCAGCATTACTAATAGAGAAGTGCAAGGCCAATACAAACGCTGCACGTCAGGTTTAGCAGCAATAACGATGCCATGACGCTATAGGCACGATGTAGAAAACCTGTTTTGCAACATCGCGGCGACGTTTTATGCTGATCAAATGATTTGATAGCCGTTTTACACGGCTCCAACATGGAGAGATGATATGACTGATACCAATAGCATCGGCTTACACGAAAGCAGTGCCAGCCAGCTTGCCGAGAAGCTGAACCACCTGTTGGCCAACTATCAAGTTTTTTATATGAACGTGCGCGGCTACCACTGGAACGTCAAAGGTAGCGACTTTTTTGAACTGCACGTCAAGTTTGAAGAGTTTTACACAGACCTGCTGACCAAGGTGGATGAAGTAGCTGAGCGTATTCTGACCCTAGGCCATAAACCGGTCCACGCCTACAGCGACTATGCCAAGCTTTCCCATATTCAGGAAGACAAAGACGTCCATGACGGACAGGCCTGCGTCAACGGCGTGGTTAAAGGGTACCAAACCCTGATTGAGCTTCAGCGCGAATTGCTGTCGCTGGCATCTGATGCCGACGATGAAGGTACCGCTTCACTGGCTAGCGATTACATCCGCGAGCAGGAAAAAACCATCTGGATGCTGAACGCCTACCTCGGTAAGTAAGGCGTTTTCTTTCAGTAAAAACGGCACCTCCAAGGTGCCGTTTTTTTATGTGCCTGAATGTTGGCATCGGCTAGCCTTTCTTGGCCAGATCTTCCATCAGCGCACGCAGCATTTTCCAGAACTCCTCCACCGATTCAAGCTCAACACGCTCATCCGGTGAGTGGGCGCCGCGAATCAGCGGGCCAAAAGAGATCATATCCAGGTGTGGATATTTGCTGCCTAGGATGCCGCATTCAAGCCCGGCGTGAATTACCTTAACGGCGGGTTCCTGGTCAAACAGGGCCGCATGGCGCTTTTTAAAGATGGCGAGCAGCGCGCTTCCCGGATTGGGCGCCCAGCCCGGATAACCGTTTTCCACGCGAACCCGAGCGCCGATTAGCCCAAACAGCGCCTGAAAGCGGTCGGCCATCGCCATGGCGGCCGTATCGTGCAAGGAACGCACTAGCGCGCACAAGTGCAAACGCCCGGCTTCAAGACTGAGCACGCCCAGGTTATTGGAGGTTTCGACGACGCCCGGGACATCAGCGCTCATTCGCTCTACCCCGCAGGGGGCTGCATGAAGTGCAGCTACCAGCATGGCGCTGGCATCCAGGGTCAAAGGCTCCACCGATTCTTCAGCCGCTGCGCGCTTGGCCGTGAGCATCAGGCCACTATCGCCACTGCCCAGCTCGGTACGTAGCGTATTTTCCAGCATCTTCAGCGATTCAAACGCCGCGCCCACGTCATCACTGGGCAAAGCGACCTGAACAAACGCTTCACGGGGGATTGCGTTACGCAATGTACCGCCCTGATAGCTCACCAGACGCGCATCAAACGCTTCCAGGGTGCGCAGTGCCCGCACCATCAGCCGATTGGCATTGCCCAGCGGTTGATGAATATCCACCCCCGAGTGGCCGCCCTTAAGGCCAGTCAGGGCAATATCTATCAGCTGCTCGTCGTCGCGCAGCGCAGCGCTGGGTAGTTGAGCATCTACTACGACATCGGCGCCGCCGGCACAGCCGATATACACCTCACCGCGGTCTTCGCTATCCAGGTTGAGCAGCAGCGAGCCTTTCAGCCAGTTCTCGGCCAGGTTCAGCGCGCCGCCCATTGAGGTCTCTTCTTCGAGGGTGAACAGCGCCTCCAAGGGACCATGGGTCAATTCGGCATCTTCAAGCACGGCAAGAATGGCAGCCACGCCCAGCCCGTTATCGGCACCGAGCGTTGTGCCATCCGCATGCAGCCAGCCGTCCGCCACATAGGTACTGATAGGGTCGCGTGAGAAGTCATGAGCGTGCCCGGTATTGGCCTGGGCAACCATATCCAGATGGCCCTGCAGGATCACCCCAGGCGCCTTTTCACAGCCGGCAGTTGCCGGCTTGCAGATGCGTAAATTGCCAAAGCTATCGCGGTCGTGCGCCAGCCCTTGGGCATCGGCCCACGCCTCAAGTATCGCGACCAGCGCGGCTTCCTGGCCCGAAGGGCGCGGCGTATTGCATAACGTGCGAAAGTGGCGCCAAACGATGGAAGGCGCCAGCGCTTCCAGGTGTGCGTTCATAAAAGCTCTTCATTATCGACAGTGGAACCACTTTACTCTTCCGCGCCGCGAGGGAAAAGCATACCGTAGGCCGCTACTTGTTCAACGGTCTGACGTAGCGCGCGTACGCCGTCACCATGTGCGACGGCCAACGAGCGATTCTGAAAGGCCCAGCCCGCCAGCTGCTGATGAGCAACTAACGCCGCCTGCATGGCGCTGGTTTCCCGCGCCAGGGCCTGCAGTGCCGGGCGCGCCAGCACCGGGTCACGATGCCCATAGGCTACATCACTCACCGCTTGGCGCTCGTCTGCCGTCAGCGGTGCCCTGGGCAGTGCCTGTAGCAGCAGTGAGACAACCTCTGCCGGCAAGGTGGGCAGCTCAAACGCCAACAGACCGGGCAGCGCGGCCGCAAAGGTTGTCCTCAAAGTGCTCAATATGGCTTGCCCTTCGGCGTTCAGCGCTTTGGCGACCATAACCGCAAACTCGCCCGTGGCTGTTTCTCGGGTAATGCCCAGACGTACGGGGGTAAACCCCTGCGCCAGCCAAAAGCGGAGCAGCGAGGCTTCGGCGCCAAACGTGGCGCCATACAGGGCGATGCCTTGACGCGCGGCTTCACTGCTGTCTTCATCAATAAGCTTTCGGCCCAACCCTTCCCGACGACGTTCAGGATGAGTAGCAATACGTACCACGCGACGCCAGCGAGCGGTCAGCGCGGCGCGACTTCCCATATGCGCAGCCAGAGACTGAGCCATCAAGTGCCCTTGGGGGCGACGCTCGCCAAGCGCCACCTGCTCGGCAAGCATGGCGTCAAAACCGCCCTCCTCCCGCGCTACAAGCACCGCCTGGGGCGCATTTTCCTGCCCTACCAACCGCAGTGTGGTACCGGGCCCATCTAACAGCTGGCGCAAGTCACTGGGTGAGGTTCGGTAATGCGATTGCACCAACAGGCCAAACACGGACTCAAGCGCAGCCTCGTTATGTGCAAGCTCGCCACGCATTATTATCTGAGACGTTAACGGGTCATCACAGCGCTGCACCGTCGGTAGCGGCGCCTTTAGCATCAGCAACCGGTTAACCGTAGCCTCAAGCGGGTCGCCTGCAGCCCAGCGAATGGGCGTATTCAGCGTTAGCGCTTTCCACTGCGGCGCAAGCCGGTCCAGCACGCTGCGAAAGCGCAGCGCAAACCCGCGCCCGGAGCCTTCGTAGCCATCGACAGTGGTGGCAAACGCGATACGTGGAAAGGCCGCAAGCCATTGTCCCAATAGCGCGGCGGGAATCGCTGCTGCTTCATCGACCATCAAATAACTGCCGTCGCCCCCCAGCTGCCCTGCCGTGACCTCTTGGGTCAATATATCGGGCGGCAGAAAGCGAAGCTCGCAGCCGGTGGCCAGCTGAAAGTGGCCGGATGTAATGCGCCTGCCTTCAGGGCAAAGCGCCTCCAGCCGCTCAAACAGGCTTTCCAGAGCGCTTTGCCGTGGGGCGGTGACCACGACAAGGGGCACCCCGCTCTCCAGTAGCCGGGCACAGGCAATCCCCAGCGCAGCACTTTTCCCCCGCCCGCGATCGGCAGTAATTACCAGCGGACGGCGGCGTTTCAAGCGCACCAGCTGATCGGCAATAAGCGCCTGGTCGGCCGTGCGACAGGCCGTATCAGCGACCGGCGGCGTATCACTTGATTGCGCCGCCAAGCGGGGAAGGTGCGGCAATCCGGGGGGCTGCCACGTCACCACAGGCAGTTCCCTCCTAAGAAGACGAGCAAGACGCGCCAGATAGTGAGACGTTAGCGTTTGCCATTGCCAGGGGTGGTCGGAAAAGCGTGCGTAATCAGGGTCTGGCTGCGTGCCCCAAGCCTGGGGCGTGATAAGCACCAGCAAGCCACCGGCGGTCAGCGTGCCTGCCAGCGCTCCTAAGGCCTCTGGGTCAAAGCCCGCACTTCCACTGGCATCAAGCACCACCAGCTGATGCTCAGCGCCCAGGCGCGTACGCGCCTTGCGTGGCGTTAGGCAGGGCTTAACGGGCACATCGTCAGCCTTATTCGCCACCCACAACGGCGCCTGCCAAGGGGCGGCCTGCCACAGCTGCTGGGCGCGGGCTCGGCACTCGCCGGGCTCACCCACAAGCCAAACAAGCTGTCGCCAACGGCGCCGGTGTAAGCGCTTGCCATGGACAAGCAACGCCTTGATGGCTTGCTCATCGCTGCTTAACGTCTTCGTCAACCTGTGTGGGGGTAGCGCTTGCATAGAATTCCTGAGCTAGGCCAATTTCTTAAAACTTTGGTTGAACAAAACGGCTTATTTCAACGGTTTTATAGATAAACCGATTTAATCAAGCGAGCTCTAAATAACGACAAGCTATTGATATATATAGTTTTATACTCAAACAACAATTCATATTGCGTTTGAAATTCCCTTTTACGCATATTGCGCTGCGACATGAAGAGTGTGCTAGGTTAGCCTTGCAGTCGTTGCTTTCGCTTCTTTACGTAAACGTTAGTTAAAGCTGCACTTTCCTGCATTTCGGTAACAACCCTAATAACGCCTTATGCCAACCAGGAAAACCACCATGCAAAAGACTACCCGTTTTAGCCTCACAGGCCTTGCGGCAAGTATCGCGCTTGCGGCATTCACCACGACTGCTCATGCCCAGGAGCAGTGGACAATGACCTCAACTTGGCCGGAAAACCTGGACCTGATCAAGATTGACCAGCACTGGGCTGAGCTTGTTAACAAGCTTGCAGGCGACGAAGTCCAGATCAACTTTCGCGCAGGCGGCACGTTAATGCCCGGATCAGAGGTATTTGATGCTACCGAAACCGGCAGTATCGAAGCCGCAGGCGACTGGCCCGGCTACTGGGCGGGGGTCAATCCGGCTTTTTCCCCGCTGGCAACCACTACCAGCCTGTTTAACGGCGTCGACTATCTTAACTGGATTCAGCAATGGGGTGGCCGCGAACTCTATGAAGAGATCTACGGCCAGTTCAACATGATGTATTTGCCCTACGGCATTACCAACAATGAATCAGGTTTTATGGGTCGCACCCCGATTGCCAGCATTGCTGACCTTGAGGGCAAACGCCTGCGCCTTTCCGGCCGCGACCAAGGGCGTGTGCTGGAGCAGTTGGGGGGTTCCCAGGTAACGCTTGCCGGGGGCGAAGTATATCAAGCTATTGAGCGTGGCGTGATTGATGCCGGTGAATTCTCGACACCTGGCGTCGACTTCAACGCAGGCTTTGCTGAAGTTGCCGATAACTGGGCCACCCCGGGCTGGCATCAATCGGCCAGCGTGTTTGGCGTGATGATCAACATGGATGCCTGGAACGCGCTAAGCGAGGAGGCCCAGGAGAAGCTGCGCATTGCCGCTGATGCTACCATGGCCTGGTCGCTGGCCTGGTCTGAGTATGAGTCCAATGCCGCCACGCAGAAATTTGTCGATGCCGGGGTGACCATCAATCAGTTCTCGGAAGAGGACCTGGCACGTATCCAGGAAGTTACGAATCAGGTGATTGTGCAAGGGGCGTGCGAGAACCCCGACCATGCCAAGGTCTACCATTCCATGATTACCTATCTACAGGAGTACGCTACCTGGCGTGACGTGTCGGTGCCTTTCAACATGAGCCGCACCATGGATAATCTACCTTCTCTGGAAGAGATCGAAGCCTGCCTGTAAGGCGCTCATGTTGCGCCCCGGCAGTGCCGGGGCCGTTGTTGTGCTGACCGGAGATCTCTCATGAATGCAATTGCCCAAGCCATTGATGCGCTCAATGAAGCGTTTGGACGCCTGATTGCGCCGCTGATTGCCATCATTACCCTGATTGTACTGTTCGATATTACGTCTCGCTTTGTGTTTGGCCGCCCAAGCGACTGGGCATTTGATGTCACCAAGATGTTGTTTGGCGCACACTTCATGCTGATGGCGGCCTACGGGCTGCGTCACCATGTTCATGTAGAGGTAGATGTTCTAAAGCGCCTGTTATCGCGCAAAAAACAGGCGCTGCTTGAGCTGGTGGGCTATGTGGTTTTCTTCGTGCCGTTTATTTGGATGCTGCTCAAGTACGGATGGCTGTTTTTCGAGCGCGCGTTTAGCCGTGGCGAAACTACCTACGGCATGATGTCGATTCCGGTCTATCCCATTAAAGGCGTGATTGTGCTGGCGGCGGCCCTGCTACTGCTCCAGGCCATTGCCATTGTACTACGGGCCATTTTACAGCTGTGCGAGGAGACCCCGGCATGAGCCTGAGTCCTGAATTACTTGCCCTGGTGATGTTTGGCGGTCTGCTGGTCGGGCTTTTCATGGGCCATCCGCTCGCCTTCGTGCTGGGCGGTGTGGCGGTGATTGGCGCCTTCCTGGGCCCTGGAGAGCGGGTGCTGGGCACTCTGATCAATAATATCTACGGCAACGCCATCGATAACTATGTGCTGGTCGCGATACCGCTGTTTATCCTTATGGCGCGCTTTTTGAACGACTCAGGCGTTACCGAGCGGATGTTCGATGCCATGCGCCTGCTGTTGGTCAATCTGCGCGGCGGGCTGGCGCTGACCGTGGTTATTGTATCGGTGTTGCTGGCCGCCACGACCGGCATTGTGGGCGCATCAATTGCTGTGATGGGCATGATCGCCCTGGTGCCCATGCTCAAATATGGCTACAACAAGGAGCTTAGCGCGGGGGTGATCATGGCCAGCGGCTGCCTGGGCATTTTGATTCCGCCCAGCATTATGCTGATTCTGATGGCGAGCTACTCACCGGTTTCGGTGGGCGCGCTGTTTGCTGGTGCCATGGTACCGGGACTACTGCTTGGTGTGATGTATGCGTTCTATGTTCTGCTGATCTGCCATTTCAAACCCTCCTATGGCCCGCCAGTACCCAAGGAAGAGCGTGCGGAGGTAAGTACTCGGCAGCTTTTAATCATGCTGGGCAAGTACGTGGTGCCCCCCATGTCGTTGATACTTGGCGTACTGGGCGCACTGTTTACCGGCATTGCTACCGCGACGGAGGCATCTGCTATCGGCGTTTTCATCGCGTTCATTCTGTTTTTGATCTTTGGTGACCGGCGGCTTTCCACCTGTTTTAGAACGCTACTGGAGGCGGGTAAAACCACTACCATGGTGATGCTGGTGCTGGTGGGCGCGACCGCATTTACCGGCGTGTTCTCCCGGGGAGGCGGCATGCAGGTCATTCAGGATTTGCTGTTGGCCATGCCGGGTGGCACGACCGGCGCGCTTATCATGATGTTGCTGTTGGTGTTTGTATTAGGAATGTTCCTCGACTGGACGGGCATCGTGCTGCTGAGCTTTCCGATCATGCTGCCGATCATTCAGCAGATGGGCGTTGACCCACTATGGTTTGTGGTAATGGTGGCTGTGGTACTGCAGACCTCGTTTCTTACCCCACCGTTTGGCTATGCGCTGTTCTACTTAAAAGGCGTGGCCCCGCCCGGTGTGGAGATTGTCGATTTGTATAAAGCCGTGGTGCCGTTTGTGGCCTTAATCCTTTTGGCATGCCTGCTGATGGCCTTCTTCCCCTGGCTGGTCACGGGCCTGCCCAGCTTGATGATTGGTTATTAACTCCCCCTACCCCCACTTTTGCTGGGGGTAGCTTCATATCTGCCCGCCTTAATTCAGCAGCTGCTACCCTGCTCGTCAAATGATACTCTTTGCGACTGTTATTCATTCGCACCAAGCGCTTCGCCTATTCTAGGAGACACCGTGACGACACCTCCCCGCCGCTCTTTATTGGCGCCTCTCTCGCCCCTGCCGCTGTCGTTAAACCCATGGGTGATGGTGCTGTTAAGCGTAGCCTTGGTGGTGGCGCTTCCCATCCTGGTGGTGTTTGGGCATATCGTAGTGCCCACCGACGGCGTGTGGCAGCACCTAGCCAGCACCGTGCTTCCTCGATATCTGGGCAACACCTTCTGGCTGATAACCGGCGTGGGCCTTGGCACCTTGGTGATTGGCACCGGCTGCGCCTGGCTGGTGGTCATGTGCCGGTTTCCCGGCAAGCGGCTTTTTGAGTGGGCTCTATTGCTGCCGCTGGCGGTGCCTACCTACGTGATTGCCTACGCCTATACCGATTTTCTGCAGTTTGCCGGCCCCTTACAAACTGCGCTTCGTGGCTGGTTTGACTGGCAGCACGGCGACTATTACTTCCCTAATATCCGCTCGCTGGGCGGGGCGACGATGCTGATCACCTTGGTACTCTATCCATATGTCTACCTGCTGACCCGGGCCTCATTTCTTGAGCAATCAGTCTGTGTGCTGGATGTGGGCCGCACCCTCGGCCGCGGCCCCTGGCAGCTGTTTGCCACTGTTGCCGTACCACTTGCCCGCCCCGCCTTGGTGGGCGGTGTCTCGCTGGTATTGATGGAAACCTTAAACGAGTTTGGCGCGGTGCAGTTTTTTGGCGTGGATACCTTTACCACCGGTATTTACCGCACCTGGTTTGGCCTGGGCGAGCCGGTTGCCGCTGCCCAGCTGGCCGCCTGCCTGCTGGTGTTCGTGATTGCACTGGTGCTTCTTGAGCGCTGGTCACGGGGGAAGCGGCGCTACTTCCATACCTCCAGCCGCTACCAACAGCTGCCCGAGTACCATCTAAAAGGCTGGCGCGCGCTGGGGGCAACGCTTGCCTGCCTGCTACCCATTCTGGTGGGCTTTTTGATTCCTTCAGGGATTTTACTGAACCTGGCCATACAGCAGGGCGACAGCCTGTTTGGCACGCGTTTTATCCGTTTTGCCACCAACAGCCTGAGCCTTTCGGCGGTGGCCGCCCTCATCGCTGTGGGTCTGGCGGTTGTACTCAGCTACGGCGTTCGACTTTATGACACCCCCGGCACCCGGCTCTTCTCCCGCATTGCCGCCATGGGCTACGCCATTCCCGGTTCAGTGGTAGCCGTGGGCATCCTGATTCCTTTCGCTTGGCTGGATCACACGCTTAACAGTTGGCTGCACGCCTACTACGGCAAGATTGTCGGGCTGATCTTCAGCGGCTCGGCATTTATCCTGATCTACGCTTACGTAGTGCGTTTTCTGGCGGTTTCATTCAATGCCGTTGAAGCGAGCTTGGGCAAGGTAACCCCCAGCATGGACGCCGCTTCGCGTACCCTTGGGCAAACCCCAGGCGGCACGCTGCGTCATATTCATACTCCGCTGATGCGCAGCAGCCTGCTGGCGGCAGGTATTCTTGTGTTTGTAGATGTGATGAAGGAACTGCCTGCCACCATCATTCTACGCCCGTTCAATTTCGATACGCTCGCTGTCAGAGCGCATAGCCTTGCCTCGGACGAGCGCCTGGCCGAGGCCTCGACCGCATCACTGACCATCGTGGTGGTCGGTATTCTGCCGGTAATTCTGTTAAGCCTTGCCATGCGCCGGGCAAGGCCCGGCAGTAAAGCGGTTTAAGTGATAGCATCCGCGCTTTTAAAGACAAACACTTGAGAGCGGTCGAGATCAATATCTACCGGCTGGCCCTCGGCAGGCAGGAACACACCCGGTACGCGAGCGTGAAGATGAGCTTCCTGACCGTCTTCACCGTGAACGCAGAGGTGGATCAAGCTGCTGCGCCCCAGCAGTTTGGCCATGATCACGTGGCTGTGGTTGTGCGCCTTGGCAGGCAGGTCCCGCACGGCAAGCTTTAACGCCTCAGGACGAATCATTACTTCAACGCCGCTGCCCTCCGGCAGCCAGCTCGCATCGATTTTACCCATGGGCGTCTGTACGCAGCCTTTGTGGATACTTCCCTTGAGTATGTTGACCTCGCCAAAGAATGTCACCACAAAGGGGTCTACCGGTTCGCAGTAAAGTTCTCGGGGCGTACCGGTCTGGACGATATTACCATCACGCATCAGTGCAATCCGGTCGGCCATGAACATAGCTTCTTCCGGGTCATGGGTGACCAGAAGCGTGGCCGATCCCAGCTTTTTCAACACGTGCAGAGTGTCATCGCGAATGCGGTCGCGAAGCCTTGCATCCAGGCTTGAGAAAGGCTCGTCGAGCAGCATAAGCTGCGGCCGGGGCGCCAACGCCCGGGCAAGTGCCACGCGCTGCTGCTGGCCGCCGGAGAGCTGATGCGGGTAATTTTGTGCGTAGTCGGCCATACCCAACTGCTCAAGCAGGGCCAGCGCCTGTTCATGGCGCGCCCGTGCAGGCAGATGCTTCAGGCCAAAACTTACATTTTCCAGCACATTCAGGTGCGGGAACAGAGCGGAGTCCTGAAACGCAAGCCCGACGCTGCGCTTTTCCGGCGGCACGTGGCGCTGGCCAGGGGCGGCAATAGTCCGCCCTTCCAGACTAACACTTCCTTCTTGCAGCACTTCAAGCCCAGCAGCAATGCGCAGCAACGTCGTTTTGCCGCAGCCCGAAGGTCCCAGCAGGCAGACTACCTCACCTGGGGCAATATCAAGATCGATCCCCTTTACCACCAGCCGGGTATCGAAGGTATGACGCACGCCACTCAGCGACAATGCCGTCGTCTGAACTGCTTTATCAGAGGGAGATGCAATAATCGCCATATGCCACCTTTAACTGACCTGACCGGCGCATGGCGGATGCCATGACCCAAGCATAAAAAAGTTACGCGTAGTGTATTTTCATGAACGTCGTTATGCACGCCGGATTGCATAGGCAAGAATGGTTGTTCTGATATTGCTTGACCTAACTACGCGGAAAGGCTTCAATACCCAACACCGTAATGCAACTTATTATCATAATCATTTAGAGTGCTAACCATATGAAAATAACACGTCTTTCGGCTTCTATCGCGGCTATTTTTGCAAGCACTGCCGTTGCTAACAGCGCCTTGGCTAACGAACTGAATATTTATTCGGCCCGTCATTATGATACCGACGAGCAACTCTATCAGGCATTTACCGAAGAGACCGGCATTAAAGTCAATCTACTTGAAGGTGATTCCGACCAGCTGATGGAACGTATTCAGCGCGAAGGTATAGCCAGCCCCGCTGACGTGATGATTACCGTCGATGCAGGACGTTTATGGCGTGCCGAGCAGGAAGGCGTTTTCCAAAGCGTGGAGTCGGACGTGCTTAACGAGCGTCTGCCCGAGGCCATGCGCCATCCTGACGGCCTGTGGTTTGGTTTCAGCCAACGCGCCCGAGTGATTTTCTACAACCTGGATAACGTCGACCCTGAGCAAATCGAAACCTACGAAGACTTGGCCGATTCTGCGCTTGAGGGCCAGGTGTGCATTCGCTCATCGAATAATATCTACAACCAGTCGCTGCTGGCGTCGATGATCTCCCATCACGGGGCTGACGAGGCCGAAGAGTGGGCTCAGGGCGTGGTCAACAATATGGCGCGCGCCCCGGAGGGCGGCGATACCGACCAGATCCTCGGCGTGGCCAGCGGCGAATGCGATATCGCGGTGGCCAACCACTACTACTACGTGCGCCTGTTGACCTCGGATGACGAATCCCAGCGAGCCGAAGCCGAAAAAGTGGGCATCATCTTCCCCAACCAGAACGATCGTGGCACCCATGTAAATGTGGGCGGCGCGGGTGTGGCGGCTAATGCGCCGCATTATGACAACGCCGTGCGTTTTCTAGAGTACCTTGCCTCGGATACCGCCCAGGAGATCTTTGCCAGCGGCAACTTCGAGTTTCCGGTGGTGGATGGCGTAACGCGCCATGATGTGCTGAAAGAGTGGGGCGACTTCAAAACCGACGAGCTGAACGTGAGTGAGCTTGGCAATAACAACCCCGAAGCTATCCGCATTTTTGATCGCGTGGGCTGGCGCTAATCTCTTTCTTCAAAAATGATATGGCCCGCCAGATGGCGGGCCTTTTTCATGGTAAGCATTTAATGCGCTTCATCCCAGTTGGCGCCGCTTTCAGCCTCCACGATTAATGGCACTTTCAGCTCGGCAGCCCCCTGCATGCGCTTTTGTACCTCGCCAATAAATTTCTCCACTTGGCTCTCTTTCACCTCGAAAACCAGTTCGTCATGCACCTGCATGACCATCAACGCATCAAACGTACCTTCTGCAAGCCAGGCATCCACGTCAATCATGGCCTGCTTGATGATATCGGCCGCAGTGCCCTGCATGGGCGCGTTGATGGCGGTGCGCTCGGCACCCTGGCGGCGGTTGCGGTTTTGCGAGTGGATTTCCGGCAGATATAGGCGCCGCCCCAGCACGGTTTCAACGAACCCATCTTCCGCCGCCTGGGTGCGAATCCGATCCATATAGCGGGCTACACCCGGGTAGCGGTCAAAGTAGCGATCAATATAGGTTTGCGCCTGATTGCGCTCGATACGCAGCTGTCGCGCCAGACCCCAGGCGCTCATGCCATAGATCAGCCCGAAGTTGATCGCCTTGGCGCTGCGCCGCTGCTCATTGCTCACTTTATCAAGCGCGGTGCCAAACACTTCCGCGGCGGTGGCCGTATGAATATCGCGACCTTCCGCAAAGGCCTCCAGCAGGCCCTTGTCTTCAGAAAGGTGCGCCATGATGCGCAGCTCAATCTGCGAGTAGTCAGCTGCCACAATGCGGTAGCCTGGTCGAGCGATAAACGCCTGACGAATCTTGCGCCCCTCTTCGGTGCGGATCGGAATATTCTGCAAGTTCGGGTCAGAGGACGATAAACGTCCCGTCGCCGTGATTGCCTGGTGATAGCTGGTATGCACTCGCCCGCTTACCTTGTTGATCAAGCGCGGCAGCTTATCGGTGTAGGTGGATTTGAGCTTGGCAAGCCCCCGGTGCTGCATGATCACCTTGGGCAACGGGTAATCCAGCGCAAGCTCCTCAAGCACCGCTTCTGCGGTGGACGGCGCGCCTTTCGGGGTTTTCTTGATCACCGGAATTTTCTGCTCGTTAAACAGGATTTCCCCGAGCTGCTTGGGCGAGCCCAGATTGAACTCGCGCCCTGCCAGATCAAACGCTTCAATTTCCAACTCGCGAATGCGCTTATCCAACTGCTGGCTCTGCTCGTGCAGGCGCTCAGCATCAATCGCCACCCCGTTGCGCTCGATACGAGAAATCACCTTGATCAGCGGCAGCTCCAGATGATCCAACACCTCGGCCAGGCGCCCTTCCTTCTCAACCTGCGGGCGAAGCGTATCGTATAGGCGCAGAGTGATATCCACGTCTTCACAGGCATAAGGCACCGCCTGCTCCAGAGCAATCTGGTTAAAGCTCAACTGCTTGGCGCCTTTACCGGCGATCTCTTCGAACGAGGTGGTTTTTTCACCCAGGTATTTAAGCGCCAGCGAATCCATATCGTGGCGTGTGGCGGTTGAGTTCAGTATGTAAGAGGCCAGCATGGTATCGGCAAGGGGTCCTGCGACCTGGATATCGTAGTTTGCCAGCACGGAAATATCGTATTTAAGGTTCTGGCCAATCTTGATGATTTTTTGATCTTCAAGCAGCGGCTTGAGGGCCTTTAATACCGTGGCTCTATCCAACTGGGCGGGGGCGTCCAGATAGTCGTGGGCCAACGGAATATAGGCGGCTTCACCAGCTTCAAGGGCCAGGCCAATACCTACAATTTCAGCGTCCATATAGTTAAGGCTGGTAGTTTCCAGATCAAAGCAGAACCGCTTGGCGCTTTTCAACCGCGCAAGCCATGTATCAAGCTCGGCCTGCTCGACGATAATGTGGTCCTGGCGGCTTTCGCTTCGCGCAGGCGCTGCATCGCCACTATTGTCTTCGTTACTACCTTGGCTATTACCCTGAGTATTACTGACGCGCTCTCCGGCATTTGCCGGTACCGGCTCGCCGCCTTTTACATCATCAACGCCTTCGTCTTTACCTTCCAGTAATTCGGACAACCATTGCTTGAATTCCAGCTCTTTATAAAGCTCGAGCAATTTTTCGCGATCCGGGTGGGCAATATCCAGGTCATCCAACCCGACCGCCAGCTCGCAATCGACCTTGATGGTGGCAAGCTCATAAGAGAGGTACGCCTGTTCGCGATGCTCTTCAAGCTTCTTGGGCATCGTTTTGGCACCCCGGAAGGTAAGCGTTTTTACCCGTTCCAGATCAGCGTAGATAGTATCCAGCCCGCCCCCCATTCCCTGGAGCAGGCCAAGGGCGGTTTTCTCACCTACCCCAGGCACACCGGGAATGTTGTCGACCTTGTCCCCCATCAGAGCAAGAAAATCGATAATCAGCGAAGGCGGCAGGCCGAACTTCTCCTCCACGCCCGCCACATCCAGAGTTTCGCCTTTCATGGTATTCACCAGCGTGATATGAGCATTGACCAGCTGTGCCATATCCTTGTCGCCGGTGGAAATCACCGCGTCGCGCCCGGCCTGGGTCGCCTGGTGGGCCAAGGTGCCGATCACGTCGTCCGCTTCTACACCCTCAATGCACAGTAGCGGCAGACCCAGCGCTTTTACACAGGCATGCAAGGGAGCAACCTGGCTGCGCAGATCATCCGGCATTGGAGGTCGATGCGCCTTGTACTGAGTATAAATTTCATCGCGAAAGGTCTTGCCCGGGGCATCAAACACCACCGCCATAGGGCTTTCCGGATAATCCTTGATTAGCCGCTTGAGCATGTTGATCACGCCCTTCACGGCACCTGTTGGCTGGCCATTAGAGGCCGTGAGCGGTGGCAGCGCGTGAAAAGCACGGTACAAGTACGAAGAACCATCGACGAGCACGATCGGAGCACGGGCCATAACCAATATCCATTGCAAAAAAAAGTATAGAGACATGATACGCGTTAAGCGCCACCGGCAGAAACAAACCGTGCTGGGCAAATCGGCACCGGTAGTTAACAACGCTGCCAACTGGCGCAGCAAGCCGCTACAATAATGGGCTTAGCAACCTGGGCGAGATTCTCATGGCTGTATTTACCCCGCTTAGCGACGCACAGGTCGCAGCGTTTTTAAAAAGATTTGATGTTGGTCACTTCGTTTCCCTGCAAGGGGTTGCAGGCGGCACGGAAAATTCGACATTTTTTGTTACCACTGATCGCCGTGAACTGGTGCTCACCCTGTTTGAACAGGGTGAACACGAGGAGCTTCCGTTCTTTGTTGACCTGCTTGACTACCTCGACGAGCATCGCTTGCCGGTGCCCGGACCCATTCACGACCTCGACGGTATTGCGCTGCACAGCCTGGCGGACAAGCCGGCCCTGCTCTTCCCACGCATGCCTGGCCGCCACCCGGAAGCCCCCAATCTGGCGCAATGCCAAGCACTGGGCGACACTCTGGGGCGTTTGCATGGGGTATCTCAACACTTTTCCGGCCACCGCCCAAACCCGCGGGATCTGCATTGGCTACAAGCCATGCACCATAAGGTGCTGACCTATTTAAGCCCAGATGACCAGAGCTTAATGAAAAACGAGGTCGATGATTTTGAAAGTGCCTTTAGCCAGTACGCTGAGCTTCCTCAAGGCGCGATCCATGGCGACCTGTTCCGCGATAACACCTTGTTTGATGGTGATACGCTTGGCGGTATTATCGATTTCTATAATGGCTGCACAGGCGATCTGCTGTTTGACCTGGCCATTGTGATTAACGACTGGACCTCTAATGAGGACGGTACTCTCAATGCCGAGCGCTATAACACGCTGCTGGGCGCCTATCAGGCGCGTCGCCCCTTGACCCAGGATGAGCGCAATGTCTGGCCAATCATGCTGCGAATGACCGCGCTGCGTTACTGGTTATCGCGTTTATTGGTGGTTTACGTTGATCCACCGGCTCACGACTTGACGCCCCATGATCCCGAGCGTTTTCATACCATTTTAAAGGCGCGCATCGCGCACGGTGCCTTACCACTGCCTGAGGCTTATTTATGAAAGAAACGCAGACAAGCGGATCGGCGCTGAGTGCCCGCCGGACCTGGAACATCGATCAGTGGGGCAGCGGCTACTTTGATGTAGACGATCATGGCCAAGCGCTGGTGCGCCCTTTGGGCAACGATGCCGAAGGCCCTGCCCTGCCCCTGCGTGAACTGGTATGCCAGCTGCAGGACGCGGGTTTGCGTTTGCCTGTTCTGGTTCGCTTTAGCGACATCCTTCATGACCGGGTAGAACAGCTATGTGGCGCCTTTGATGCCGCCATGAGCGATATTGATTATCAGGGCGGTTACACGGCGGTTTACCCCATAAAGGTCAACCAGCAGCGCCGCGTGGTAGAGGAAATTCTGGCCACTTCTGAGCGGGGTAATGGCCGTGTGGGTCTGGAAGCCGGCAGCAAGCCCGAGCTACTCGCCGTGCTGGCCCTGTCTGGCGGTGGCTCCTCGCTGATTGTGTGTAACGGTTATAAGGATCGAGAGTACGTACGCCTTGCACTGTTGGGGGAAAAGCTAGGCCATCGCGTTTATCTGGTGGTGGAAAAGCTTTCAGAGCTTGCGATGATCATGGACGAAGCGCGGGAGCTCGATGTCACACCACGCATTGGCCTGCGCGCACGCCTTGCTTCTGTAGGTAAGGGCAAGTGGCAGAACACCGGTGGGGAAAAATCCAAATTTGGCCTGACCGCCAGTCAGATTCTTGAAGTAGTGGAAACGCTGCGCGCGCAGGACGCGCTGGCAAGTCTTCAACTGGTGCACTTCCACCTGGGTTCACAGATTGCCAACATCCGCGATATTCAGCGCGGCCTGCGTGAGTGCGCCCGGTTTTACCAGAATCTAATTACCCTGGGTGCGCCTATCGACACGGTCGACGTGGGCGGCGGCCTGGGTATTGACTACGAGGGCACTCGCTCACGCAGCTACTGCTCGGCCAATTACTCCATGCGCGAATACGCTCGCAACGTGGTGAGCGCGTTCGCCCAGCTCTGCGAAGAGGCTGACCTGCCCCAGCCTCATTTGATCAGCGAATCCGGCCGGGCGTTAACCGCTCACCACGCGGTGTTGATTACTAACGTGATTGGCGAGGAGCGCATCGACGATACACCGCCGGAGAAATCACCCCAAGAGGATATGCAGGTCGATGCCCTGTGGCGCGTGTTCGACCAGCTTGCCACTCCTCAGGAGCCGCGCATGCTGGTCGAGGCCTGGCATGACTTGCTACAGGCAGTGAGCGAGCTTCAGGACCGCTTCGTGCTGGGCTTAAGTGATATTAATGCCCGCGCTGAAGGCGAACGCCTTTATTTAGCGGCTTGCGCGCGTTTGCGCAGCCAGCTGGATACCCGTAACCGCGCCCACCGTGAAATCATGGATGAGCTGGCCGAAAAACTGGCTGACAAGCTGTTCGTTAACTTCTCGCTATTCCAGTCGGTGCCTGACGTGTGGGGCATTGAGCAGATATTCCCGGTGTTGCCGTTAAGTGGGCTAAACCAAACCCCAACGCGCCGGGCAGTGATTCAGGACATTACCTGCGATTCCGACGGGCGTATTGATAGCTATGTGGATGGCCAGGGCGTGGAAAGCACTCTCCCGCTACCTGAGTGGCCATCTGAGGATGAACGCTGGCTGGGTTTCTTTCTGGTCGGCGCCTACCAGGAAATTCTGGGCGATTTGCACAACCTGTTCGGCGATACCGACTCGGTTGATGCGGCGTTAAACGAACACGGCGAATGGGTGCTTTCCAACCCGCTGGCTGGCGATACCGTCGCTGCTGTACTGGCATACGTTAACTTCGATGCCAATGTGCTCAAGCAAAAACTGACCGAACAGATCGTTAATAGCGGCTTTTCGAAACAAGAACAGGAAAGCTTCGCGGCAAGCCTAAGTGAGGGATTGGAAGGCTATACCTATTTAGAGTAACGCCTTCACGTTACCCTTTAGCAAAAAAGCGCCCCTGGTGATCCAGGAGCGCTTTTTTAAGAGAAAAAACGTTTGCTTACTCGACAACGGAGGTATTAATTTCCAAACCGCCGGTCAGCGTCAAGCGTAATGATATACCCCGGGTTAACTCGCCAACGCCTGCTGGGGTGCCGGTCAAAATGACATCGCCCGGTTCGAGGGTGAAATGTCGGCTCATTTCCGCGACCAGTGAAGGAATCGCAAAAATCATATCAGAGCCTTCCCCATGCTGGCGCTCCTCGCCATCAATTTCCAACGTGAACGCCAGTGCATTCCAGTTAGGTACGCGGCTTAGGGGCAGGAATTTGGATAACGGACAAGACCCATCAAACCCCTTGGCAATTTCCCAAGGGTGGCCTTTCTCTTTTAACTTCGTTTGAACATCGCGTAGCGTTAAATCAAGCGCCAGGCCAATACCCACAATGGCACGCTCGGCTTCATCGGGCGTGGCATGAGTCAGCGTTTCACCCACCAGGAGCGCAAGCTCGGCTTCATAGTGGACATCACCGCGTGAAAAAGGCGGGTTAAGCGGCTGTTCAATATCAACAACGCTGGTAGCGGGCTTGATAAAAAGCAGTGGTTCGCTGGGAACCGGGTTATCCAGCTCTTTCGCGTGATCTGCATAGTTGCGGCCAACGCATACAACTTTTCCCAACGCGTGGGGGAATTCCTGACCATCGGTAAAGTGTGGAACAAGACGCATGGGGGGTATTCTCCTTCTCATTGTGCGTGTCGCCTTCTCAACGACAGACGCAACAGTCTACCTTACCTATGCGAATGTTCCACAACCTAATACGCGTATTACATTTACTCAAAAAATCGCGAACCTAACGGCCACTTTCGTCTGGCTCGTGGGCGAGAAAATCCGGACGGCGTTTAGCCGCTGCATAAGGCTCACGACAGCGATTATCCGGGCGATTAAACACAAAGAAAACGTTACTGCGTGGATCAGGCGATAAATTGGCATTAGAAGCATGCAAGGTATTGCAATCGAACAGTAAGAGTCCACCTGCTTTACCTTTAGGTGCTTCAATACCGTGTTCTGCGACGAGCTTAGTCAGTGCTTCATGACTAGGCACACCGACTTCTTGCGCCTTCAGCGAGCTTTTGTGATTATCCTCAGGTGTTTCCCCAAGGCAAGGTACAAATTTCATGTGCGAGCCAGGAATCAACATCAGAGGACCGTTGAATTCATGGTTATCGGTTAAGATCAATGAAGCACTGACTGCATGCATGCCCGGCATGCCGTCTTCTGCGTGCCAAGTTTCAAAATCAGAATGCCAATTGAAGCCCTTACCTGCAAACCCAGGTTTATAATTGATACGCGCCTGATGCACATAGGGGTCATCACCAATGATTTGGCGGGCTGCACCGGCCACGCGCTCATCCTTTGCCAGGGCACCCAAACGCTCTGATAATTGATGCACCGCAAACAAGGAACGAATTTCATTACTGTCGGGTTCGGTAATACTGAAATCCTTATTGCGGTATTCATCAGTACTCATCAAAGACTGCATTTCTTCACGCAGCTCATCAAGCTCATCACCTGTAATCAGGTTAGGGATAAATAAAAATCCCTTCCGCTCGAACTCATCAAGCTGAGCTTCGCTTAAGGGGCCCGATAGATGTCGCCCCTTAATGACAGCATCTTGTCGTGGCTGCCAGAGCGTTGCTGGAGGGGTGGCCAAACGTGATGGATAGGCATCCTGAACATTTGCAGATTGTGAAGAAGGTATATCAGCTAATTCACTATATTGCTTGTGCGCTGTTACATTATTGAGAGATAGATTGCTGACTGTCATCTAATCCACTCCTTGTATGATTAAATTTCAGATCAATGTCATGCCCTAACAAGGTAGACGACATACACGTAACTGCAAGTCGTTAACCGAGCTTCATAACTTGTGTTATGAAAAACCGTTATTTCTCAAGGGTATAACCACATTCATCTCAATTGGCTACAAATCTCTTACCTGTAATTCTACTGCGTATTTTAAAATGATTTTAGATTAAAATTACCCAACCATATATCTTTAAAGGATTAATATTGGAACATCATTCCTTAACAACCTGTTTATTAATCTTAATAAACACGGATTTATTTGAACTCTTAGTTGCATTTTAAATACATGCCGAATGATAAGCTTTACTCCTGCATTTTCATTTTCAATTTTAAATCTTATGCAACAACGCTAGCGGCAAAGATATTACTGTCAGTCTTTACTACTACTTATTTATTAAAATATAAAAAAACAAAATATTACTATTAAAATAAAAATGCAGTTTTTAACACAGCCATTTAAACGTGGAAAGCTCCTTCATAAGGGAAAGAGCTATTAAACTAACATGCGCTCGCTTTAGTCAAGACGGATATGACCATAAATAAAATCACTATCAAACCCTGTGGATTTGGCCATTTCTTCAGGTTTTAAAAGCTTTATACTGCTTCTCGTTTTACGAATAAACTTTTTTTGCTCCAAAGCAGTCATACAACGGCTAACATGAACACTAGTAATTCCTAAAAGCTCTCCTACCACATCTTGTGTAATAGGAAATGAATAGATATTGGTTTTTAGCAAACCTTTAAAACAAAAACGTGAATAAATTTCTAATAAAAAATGGGCAACACGTTCTTCAGAACGATGATGTGTGCAGCTTCGCAAACGCTCAATCGTGATGTTATCGTTAACCATAATATAAGACATCACAGCTTTTCTTATTTCTAGGTTTGTCTTAAAGAGTTCGTGTATATTTTCTACTGATATTTTCTCCAGCTTACAGTTAGTTAGCGCTAAAATAACTATATCATGGTTTTCAAAGAAACTCTCGCGCACACCAATGATATCGCCGGGCATAAAGACATTACATATATCCTGGCCACGCTTACTAGTAGCATGACTTAAGCTTGCCCATCCTTCTTTAACTAAAAATATATCTGCTCTCCCATCGGAAAGGGAAAACATTTTTTGATTTCTTTTTAATTCAACTGGTTTTTTACGCACTTCATTTAAAGAATTTATTGTTTCGTCGCTCAGTTCTTCATATAAACCCAACACACCCTCTAGCGTTATATCGAAACTTTTAGTCTCGAAGTTATTAACGCAATTACTAAAAATTTTCTTATCCATAAGCTCATGGTTTCCAACAATTACCTGATCCATTTCTACACTCCTTTGTAGTTAGACACAAGCTATACAAAATAGATTAAAAGTAAAGTCTTTATATAACTAAAAGAAACAAGGGGCGAGAAAAATATAGTCAACTACGAAAATATAAACAAGGACTATTTGTTTAAACAAGCTAGGGGAAAGACCCCTCCTGACCAACCAGCAAGATTAAAATTTAACAATTATTAAAATTTCGTCCTACCTGCTCTCATCCCTTAATTAACTCATTCTATAAACCTCTTCATTGTCAACTTCATTCGATGATTAACGTTAAATTTACGAGCAAGATGAAACCTCAGCTATATTTTAATAACAGAAACTACTACTTATAAAACCTATTACAACATAGGTTATGTTTATAGCACATAGGGAACTTATATAAATTACATATATCAAGACATGTTGTTGTCCATTTATCGTACACTTAACTTGCAGCATCAGGAATAGCCTTTTCTAAATTCAAGGAGAGAATGATGAAGCGAAATATTTTTGTTATTGCTTTGGAAGATAAACAACGTCATGCAATGGAAACACTACGTAAAGCGAAAGAATTAGAAATTCATGAGTTACTTAGTGTTGATACTGCAGTTGAAGCTGAAAAAATATCGTTTAACCAACTTTTAAAAGAAGCAAAAGCTCAGCTAGATAATTTCTCAGGTTCAATCGATGGCATTATTGCTCAATGGGATTTCCCAACGAGTGTTCTGGTTCCGCTACTCTGCCAGCAGTACCATATTCCCTCGCCTACTATCACCAGTGTTTTAACCTGCGAACATAAACTCTGGAGTCGTATTGAACAGCAAAAGGTCATTCCGGAGGTAGTCCCTAAGTTTTGCGGTGTTGACCCCTTCAAGGATAATCCAATTGAACAGGTCACTCTGGATTTTCCTTTTTGGATAAAGCCGGTAAAAGCATTTTCTTCCCATCTTGGCTTCAAGGTGGAGAATGAGACGCAATTTGATCAAGCCATTGAAGAAATACGTAAAGGTATTCGCCAGCTTGGCGATCCCTTCAACGAAGCGCTTGAGTACGCCGACCTGCCGGAAGAGATTAAAGAGCTGGATGGCAATTCCTGTATTGCTGAAGAAATCGTAAAGGGCGTCCAAGCGGCCCCTGAAGGCACTGTCTTCCAAGGTGAATTCAACGTACATGGCATTATTTCTCAACCTAAATCGGATGGTTCATTAACTCTTTTTGACCGTTTGGAATACCCCAGCAATCTTCCAGAGCATGTACACCATAAAATGGTGGAAACCGCTAAAACGTTTCTTACCCATATTGGCTACGATAATGGCTGCTTTAATGCTGAATTCATGTGGGACGAGGCGACTGACAAACTTTGGCTAATTGAATTCAATACGCGTATTTCACAATCCCATAGCGAGATATTCGTTTTAGTCGATGGGATGTCTAATCATGAAGTGGCTATCGATATTGCCTTGGGTCAACGCCCTTCACTTCTAAACCGTCAGGGTGTGGCACCTGTGGCGGCAAAGTGTTTTATCCCCTACGCTCACGAGGATGGAATCGTTAAGCGAGTTCCAAGCAAAGAGAACATACAAGCGCTACAACAACGCTTACCTCATACTGATGTATGTCTTGATGTTGCCCCAGGTCAGCGCCTTAGCGATTTACTACACCAGGATAGTTTCTGCTACCGGTTAGGCACGCTTTATATCACCGGCAATAACCATGAGGATATCGAAGAACGCTATAAGTTCTGTTTGGACTTTTTAGATTTTGAAATCGAAAAAGTGGATCTTTAAAGGAGGTAAAATGGAAGTTATCAACGACTTTCCTTATAACGTCCGCGAGATAGAAAATGTCTTTATTCCCATGCGCGATGGCAAAAGCCTAGCCGCGCGCATTTGGTTACCAGAAGCTACTCAGGATACTCCACTGCCTGCCATTATGGAGTATATCCCTTATCGCAAGCGCGATATTACGCGAGGCCGTGATGCGGCCAATCACCCTTACTTGGCCGGCCATGGCTATGTATGCGTTCGAGTGGATATGCGCGGCAGCGGCGACTCTGACGGAGTACTCACCGATGAGTATACCCAGCAAGAACAGATAGATGCCGTAGATGCCATTGAGTGGATTGCACGTCAGGCCTGGTGTGATGGTAACGTTGGCATGATGGGTATTTCATGGGGTGGCTTTAATAGCCTGCAAGTTGCTGCTAAACAGCCCCCGGCGCTAAAAGCAATCATCAGCTTATGTTCAAGTGATGATCTTTATGCCGACAACATGCATTATATGGGTGGCTGCCTGCTTGGGGATAACTTATCCGAAGCGACCGTCATGCTCGCCTTCAATGCCTTACCTCCAGATCCACTTATTGTCGGTGACCGCTGGCGGGATATGTGGCATGAGCGCATGGAAGATAGCGGCCTGTGGATTGATAAATGGCTGCGCCACCAGCGTCGCAACGAATACTGGTCTACGAGTTCCATTTGCGAATACTACGAGGCTGTACGCTGCCCGGTGTATGCTATTGGAGGCTGGGCGGATGGCTTTACTAATACCGTTTTCAGATTAATGGAGCATCTGGAGGTTCCACGCAAGGGGCTTATTGGCCCCTGGGGCCATAAGTACCCTCATCAGGGTATTCCAGGGCCTGCCATTGGCTTTCTTCAGGAAGCGCTGCGCTGGTGGGATTACTGGTTGAAAGGTAAAGAAAACGGAATTATGGATGAACCCATGCTACGCGCTTGGGAGCAAGATAGCGTACCTCCGGATAATTCCTACGAAGACAGGCCTGGCCGCTGGATTGCAGAACCCTCGTGGCCATCCAGCAACATCCAGGAACAGTGCTATTTATTATCTCCTTATCGGTTAACGCCTCTGTCCTCGGATAGCGAGCCTGAACACAACACTGCCCCGACTAGCATGGGGCTACAATCTCCCTTAAGCGTAGGCCTGGCAGCCGGTAAATGGTGTTCTTATGCCGCTACGCCAGATTTGCCTGGTGACCAGCGCGAGGAAGACGGTGGCTCACTTATTTTTAGTACCGATGCTTTAGCCGAGCCATTGAATATATTTGGCACGCCCTCATTGGAACTGGAAGTTTCCAGCAATCAGCCACAGGCGATGCTGGCAGTACGTCTTTCTGATGTAGCGCCAGATGGTAAAGCCACCCGAGTGACTTATGGTCTGCTCAACCTTACACACCGTGATAGCGATGCAGAGCCAACGCCACTTGAGCCGCATCGCACTTACCGGGTCAAGGTTGATATGAATGGTATCGCGCAAAAATTTCCGGCGGGGCATCAATTACGGGTTTCTATCTCAACCTCCTACTGGCCACTTGCCTGGTTGCCCCCAAAACCTGCTCAGGTGGATATTTCCTTTAATCACTGCGTACTTAAGCTGCCTGTTCGCACAGCTGACCATCACGAGGATGGCTTAACGCACTTTGAGGCGCCTCAGTCTGCTCCACCTTTAGATATCACTAATCTGGCACCCAGTCAGCATAACTGGCTACTGCATCGAGACTTGGCTACTAAGGAGTCCACCTTAGAAGTCGTTAATGATCAGGGGTGTTTTCGCATTAACGATATAGGCACCGAGATTCACCGGGGTGCCTATGAGTATTACACTACCGTAGATAACGACTTTACCTCGGCACGTGGGGAAACCAAAACGGAAAGCTCGTTTAAACGCGGCGATTGGCATACGGAAGTTTATACGCGTACCGTGCTGAGCTGCACTGAAACCGATTTTATTATCCATGCTCAGTTAGACGCTTATGAAGGGCAGTACCGGGTGTTCTCAAAAAACTGGAAATCGACTATTCCGCGGGATCTTCTGTAGAGCAGTTTCTTTCTATAGAGGCTAACGAGCCATCAAACCCGATAAAGCCGCCCAAGTGGGGCGGCTTTATTATGTAGCAACAAGATTTAACGCATAAGGTAAAACTAGCTAGAAAAAACCTCGGTAACTCACTACCGAGGAAAGGGCTTAACTAGTGACGAGCGTGACGAAGGTTCTTAGCGCTTAGCGCGTAGGTTGTCATCGTCCGCGCGATGTAAAAACTGTGTGGTGGTCGATTCAAGGTGATCAGATAGCCAGGCAGCCATAGCTTCTTCTTCTTTGAGGATCTCTCTGCATACCTGAGCAACGCCAGTCTGGCCCGCACTTTCAGCGGCCTGGATTAACGCCTTATAGTTGGCAATTTCAAAATGCTCAAAGGCATAGCAGGCAATACTTCCTTTCATGACTTCGTCGCCAGCCATCATACCGCCCAGCGCTTGACCAAAAGCGGTTAATTTACCACCTAGATCTTTTAGCGCGGAAGTATCAATATTCACCCCGGCCATGGCTTGTTCAAGACGCTCGGACTGATGGCGAGTTTCATTTAGGTGCTGCTCAATTCGCGCTTGAAGCTCTGGATAATCTTCCAAGCGCTCTGCTTGGGATTTCAGCATTTTCTCAGCTTGCTGCTCCATAGCATGTGCATCGCGCAACCAGTTTTCTAGATACTTGGTTTCCATCGTGCTTTCTCCTTTAATACACTGAGTAATTCATAGTTGCTTATTTAGACGGATCAATCTGCTCTTTCTGCGCGCCTGATTTCTCCTTTGCCATACCGAGCGTCGGCTCCTGACCTTCAGGTGCTGGCTGGTTGCGAACCGAGAACTGGCTCCGACCATCAAATGATGGGCCTTCACCCCAGCGGCCTTTGGGTGCTTCTTTATCCAGCAAGGTGTTGAGGTAGTAATACGAGTGCTGCGTTGCTTCATGATCTTCAGGCGTGGAGTTGGGCACGGGAAGATGCGCGCCAAGGCCCCCTAGCTCTTCAATGACTGCCAGCCACTGCTGCTGGTGGTAGGTATCGCGTGCAATCAGGAAAGAAAGAAAATCTTTCATGCCATGATCATCAGTCCAGTTATAAAGACGCGATGCCAGTACCCGGCCGCTCGCCTCAGCGGTCACGTTCGCCAGCATATCTGCTGCCACATTTCCTGTGGCATAGATATGGCTCATATCAAACGGCACGCCGTTAGCATTTACCGGCATGGCCGAAAGCCCTGAAGACAATAGATGACGCGGGTTCGCACCGCCAAGAATGGCATTCATGACGGGATCTTTTGCCGTAGCCTCTTGGTAAGAGACGGGAGCACCTTCCAGGTTAAGGGCAACCGCATGACCAAGCATTTCAACATGTGCAAGTTCTTCTGTAGCCGTCGACATCAGCAGATCGCGAATGCGGTCATCACCACGCGTCCCCATTGCCTGGAAGAAATATTGCATTGCTACCCGGATTTCCCCTTCTACACCACCAATCGCTTGTTGGAGCAGCATGGCAAATTCAGGATTAGGCTTATCAACTTTGACTGGGTATTGCAGCTTTGCTGAGTGGTGAAACATAATGACCTCTCCGACATTAACTGCCAGAAAGAGAACTTCCTGGCAGCAAAATTAAACGTTACGCAGTATCGATCTTATTACTCAACTGCCCTTTTCCATAAAGGCTTCCTTGCCACTCAATAAAAATATTAGCTCCTTACTTGAGCTTAATTAAGCAATTCAATCTTCTGCATAACAACCCCTGAAAAACAGTGATAATATAGATACGCTATCACTATGTTTTTTTATAAAGGGGCTACTTTGGGTGCTTGTGTAAAACCTAATCGTCAACCTATTCGGCTATCGTCAGGAATTACGACCCCCGTGACTATTCTCTCCACCTTTCTTACCGGCTTCGGAAGCGCGCTCAGGGTCATTTGCGAAGTTACCACCACTCTTCTGGCCGCCTTGATGACCGATATCTTCGTAAAATTCTTTATCATGAGTTTTAGAGGTAGCTTCGCCACCTTTCTTGCCTGCTTCTTCGCGACTCATTCCATTGTCGTTGCGATTGCCAGCCATGATTAATCTCCTTTCCTGTATTCGGTAAAACCAAATCATTCCATGGAACTCGATTAACTCATCGAGTAATTTGAGCGTAGCTAACCCATAAGACGTTTCAAGTGATATAGCTAATAAGTAATATTTTTAATATTTGTCGTTAAGCACTACTGCTTATTATCAAAGTTCTCATCAACTTAAATAAATAAGAATTGTATGATACTGATAATATTATAATAAAATTTTAATATATGTATTCTATTCTCTTATTAACTAAGCCATGCAAGAAAATCGCCCTCAACGAGCCGTAACTAAGTTTTCCCTCCCAATAACCGATATAGCACCTGCGGGCGCAGCGCTGAAGAGATCATGCATAACGCAGTCTGAAAGAGAAGGATGCCCCGTTTCTAGTCCTCAAAATTTAGCGATATGGCATCGAAGCTTTGACGCAGTGGTTGACTTGTCAGCACGTTCGGCGGCGAGCCTGCCTTGATCATGCGGCTGGCTTCATAATGCCTATAGAGGGCACATTGCATGGTTTGGCTAGACCGTACACGGCAATTTCTATTCAATGTGGGTTGCCTTACAGCCATAAATTGAGGAGCTAGTAATGTGTGGGGTGAAGGAAATGAGCTTAGAAAGGAATGATATAAACTTCCGTACAATTTTTTCCCACACATCACTTGTGCACATATTATACATGGTCTAGTATGAAGTTGTCGGCGGCAGGAAGCCTCCACGAAAAGGAATTTCCACTCAGGATGAGTGACTATACGCCAGGAAGGCATGAGTACATCAAACGCCCCTTAATCGGGGCGTTGTTGTTTCTATTCTCTGCATTATTTTTCTTATATCCCGTCCTTGCTCGCCACATGCTGGTCATTTTAAGAGCCAGTTCATCGTGATCGGATCGTGATACCTCACTTGGCCTCTTAGTTATATTAAATTTAAGAAGACTTAACATGGCACGGCATAGGCATTTGAAATTTATGAAATTATTACTTTCATGTAAGAAAATGCTTACAAAAACTGTCGTTGATTGACTACATTTTTTTCTATCAAAGTAGCTACACTTCTAACTGCTACGAATCGCAGTAGCCCATTTGAGTCGCGCTAGCCCATGGAAGGGCCGAGGGAAGCAGCATGCGAAAGGACCAAGGAAGCGCGACAGGCCAGGGAGGGCCATCATCTACCTACCCAAGCTAACCAATACCAACCACCTATCAGTTCATTTTATTGGGCTATCCCTTATAGCGTTGTATCAATAGCCAGATATACGCTTAGCGCCTGCCGATAGCGATCTTCTTACAATTCCACCTCATTGATTATTGCTCTGTTCTAGCATTACTTTCTTGCGCGTATAAAAATAGCGCTAATCATCAAGGGGATACTCAATTGTGCATATGGTGCCAAGAAAAGGTCGACAGATTAATTCGTAGGGGCACTTTTCAAACGCACACGAAAAAGCCGCCCTTTCGGACGGCTTAATCTAATTCTCTAACGTGTTGCTTTTAACCATCTTTTTGATGGTGCCGACACCAGGAGTCGAACCCGGGACCTACTGATTACAAGATATAGCCATTTTGCATATAAATTAATTAGTTATGCCAAAAATATCTATGTAAATCACAGCTTTCGAGGTTATATAATTCAATAGCTTAGCTCAATGTGCTATGAAGTTTATTTGGCTAAAGAAGAGCCTTTTTCAATGAAGCGCTTCAACTACAAAATCCATTATACCCAGAGCAATGAGCGCTACATTCAGTTCGATGCCCGGTTACAAAATCAAGGTGCACAGATCGGCTTAACGCCATTCGAAACTGAAGAGCTATGGCTTACCTATGCCGAAATGCCCACCGCGCTTGCGGGCCTAGTCGATGAGCGAATTTGGGAAGCCCACCGTAAACCCATACTTGAAATGCTCGCCGCGCATTACCTCACGCCGTCTGATTAACCAGTGCAAAAACTGCATAATTGCGCATGAAAACGCATAAAAAAACACCCCCTTATAACAGCCCTTCCGCCCAGTAGCTACGCGGCCTGAGCCCATGCCGGAACACTGCATAAAAACCACTACATTTAGCGCGCGGGCGGGGCGGGGTGACGATAGCGCGGCGAGGGTCGCGGCGGTTGGTGGGTAGGTAGGCCGTACAGCTCGCACAGGGCGCGTTCTAATGTTGCGAGTGGTCGGGACAGGGGCAGAATAGCAGTGCTTAAAATGAATAATAGAGCTAATAAAAGAGCTAATGCGTATCATTTAAAAATTGGCTTCATGTGTGTGCGCACAAAAAAGCCGCCCAGGTGGGCGGCATCATTTAGTGGGTCAATTTAGTCAGCGTCGGGATCTACTAGCCGGTAAGGGTCGAACTTCACCACCTCTTCGCCCACATGCTCGTTTATCTCGCGCATCGTCGCTTGAAGCGGTTCAAGCTCGTTGGCCACGAATACTCGAGCCGCCTTCTCGATGTCACCGAACCCGCCGGTATTCTGGGGGATGATGCCCATCAGCTGAGGCGGGATTCGATGCCCGGCCAATTGATCATCCCGAGTAATGTTTTTGATGGATAAGAACTCATCTTTGGCCGCCACCTCGCTAACCGGGATGATCTGTACGCCGTCTTTTTTCCCCCTCGGTGAGTAAAGGAACAGGTTTCGGAAATTGCCCGGCCCCTTGCTGTCTTTCAGCGCTTTGCGCATATCGTCTATATCTTTCTGATCGTGCGCTGCATCGTTAACGTACATGATAAAACCGGCATGGCTACCGTTCAGATAGTACCGGCGGCGAAACAGCGTAGCGCTTTCATTCAGCCAAGCGCTTTGAAGGCTGCCGATATAATCCGGCACCCCGTAAATGCTTTGATCAATATCAGGTTCAAGTAGGTGAATGGTTCGCCCTTCTGGTAGCTCGGTGCGCTCCATGTAGTTGGGTATCCACCAGTACCGATCATCATCGCCCCGCCTCATATACTTAGCCGCGCGATGTTTCAACGCCAGCCGCCGCCCTAGCCGCCCTTTCACTTCCTCAAGGTACCCATTGCCGAACACCAGATAATCTAACGCCAGCGCGCTGAAATCCCGACGGCTTAACAGCTGGTTAGGCACAAACGTTTTCAGCAAAATGTTCCGCTTAACTTGCATTGCGCTGCCGTGGTGCGGCGTCGCCCGGTAGCTCTTAGCCAAGACGCTCAACGGGATCGGCGGCTCGTACCATTCATCAGGCGTAAGCCAAACCCCCTCATACCAAACGTCACGCATTGAAGTAACCGGCTCGGGGTCGCCAAACGTGAATGCCTCCATTCGCCCACTACCGGTGGCCACCGCTGGGGCGGCCGTCTCAGTCTGATATGCAGGCACGCGAATTCGCGGCTTGGCCGCAGCGGTCGTCGTCATTCGTAAATCTCCATTAAGGATTGCCCAACACCTTCATTTGCGGGGCCGTCGATAGGTTCGAACTGCAGCGCGTGCATCGTCGCCCACGCCAAATCGGCGTGACCGGTCGCCTGGTTGCGCCCGCTCTTATAAGTGAATTGCTGACCGCTTTTCGTCAGCTCTTTTTTGATCGACATAAACGACGCGGCGAGATCCGACCAACCCGCGTCAAATTCCAGCCGTTCTTTGCGGATGATCTGCTGAGCCTGCAGCACCATTTGAGTTTTAAGCGCGACGTCATAGCGGTACCGGATAACTGTTGGGAACCACTTTTCGACATACTCAGCCACCGCTCCACCAATGCCGGTGGTATCAATGCCGATATGCCCAATGTTGTATTTGTCGCGAAAGGATTTGATGAACTCGGCTTGCTTTTCGTAGTCCTGCCCCTTGAGCCGGTGTCTTTCCAGCACGCGGTGCTTTTCCTCGCTGCTTCGCGCGGGTAGAACTACAACAAGCCCAGCGCCGTCGCCATCCTCGCCTTGCCCGGTCGGGTCGTAACCAATCCAGACTTCACGATCACCCACCGGTCGCGGTGCGAATGGTCGGTAGTCGTCCCAAACCTCCCAGCTATCCACCATGCAGGCCTTCATCACGGCCAGCGGGAAAGCGCTCTGACTATCATCAACAAACCCACACATCAGTAGGTTGTCGAATTCCTCTGGCGAGTATTCAAGGCGCAGCTGTTCAAGGTCGAACAGATCGCAGCCGCCTTCCATGGCATCCAATACGGTAACGATCTGACGCCAGTGACCATCGGAGCATAGCTTCCCGGCTTTCAGCGCTTCATGGCTAACATCAAACTCGGCGCGTTCTGATTTCTTTCGGCGCTTGTTGAAAAGATCACCATTCCAGAACGGGTAACCCTCGTGGCCAACACTTGACGGCGTAGAAAAATACGTCTGCCGCCACTTCTTATGCATCGCCATGCCGCTGGTGACTTTGCGGAACTCGGCAAACCGGTGAATCCAGAAGTACTCATCAAGATAAACGTCACCGTGGTAGCCCTGCGCCGTCTTGCTATTGGTACCCAAGAAGTGCAGTTCGGCGCCGTTATCTAAAACAATCGGATCGCCTTTAAGCTCCACATCGCAAGTCTCTTTAACGAACTGAACGATGTAGTTGCGGAAGATATGCGCCTGGGCACGGCTGGCAGACAGGAAGATTTTGTTACGCCCATGCTTGAACGCATCGACGATGGCCTCTCGGGCGAAATACCACGTTGCCCCTATCTGGCGACTTTTGAGGATGTTACGAATGCGGTGCTTCTGCCCCGCCTCATTCCAGACTGCTTGATACTCAAACAGCGAATCTAAGAACGCCGCTTCCAGCGCCTCGATCTGCTCATCATCCAGCGCGTTACGCTTTGGCTTGCGTTTCGGCCCCGCGTTACGCGCCTCGATATTCGGGTTTAAATCCGCTTCGCTGCCCGTTTCGTGATACTTACGAACCCTGGCCAGCCGCTCAATTTGTCGACCGAGCAGGTCAATCTCTTTAAAGTGTTTTCCTTCCTTTTCGGGCAGCGCAATTAGCTGCACCATCCGCGCTTCAAGCGAGTGCTCGACGCGCTCGGTCGGCGTCGCATCCTCCCACCGGTCACGGGCTTTCCAGCTGTGCACGGTGGCTGGCTTCTCACCAATATGTTCTGCAATACGCGCAACTCGCCACCCCTGCCAATACAGGTGGCGGGCAGTCATGCGCGGTGATTCGGTCGCGCTGGGGATCAAGTCGGGGGCTGTCGTCGTCATGTCGCAAGCGTACCCGTCGCGCGCGATGCCCACGCCTGCCCTGCTTTGTCTTGGATAATCCGCACAACGCGCAACCGTTGAGCCAAAACGCATACACGCGGAACCTGAGCGCTATCGAACAGCCAACCCGCTCAGGATGCCCAACATGCCCAAGTTCTTCCGCGTCGCCACAGAAGGCGCAACCACAGACGGCCGCGAGATCCAACGTGAATGGATTGAGCAGATGGCCACTAATTACGACCCGAAAAAATACGGCGCCCGCGTCTGGATGGAGCACATCCGTGGCCTAACGGCAGACAGCATCTTCAATGCTCTGGGCGATGTGCTTTCAGTTGAAGCCCGCGAAGTGGAAGACGGCAAGCTCGCCCTGTTCGCCGAAATCGACCCCACCGACGAACTCAAGGCGATGAACAAAAAGCGCCAAAAAGTTTACAGCTCCATTGAAGTAAACCCCAAGTTCAGCGACACCGGCGAAGCCTACCTCGAAGGTCTGGCAGTAACGGACTCTCCCGCCTCGCTGGGTACCGAAATGATCAAGTTCAGCCGCGATTCCGGCGCAGCTTCCCCGCTGGCCAGCCGCAAACAGCATGCCGATAACGTATTCAGTGCTGCCGTGGAAGTTGAATTGAATTTCGATGAAGAGGAAACGCCCAAGCCCAGCATCGGCGAGTTCGTTAAAAGCCTGTTCAGCCGTCAGGACGCCAAAACTAACAAAGGCTTTGAAGCCTTCGGCGCTGACATCAAAGGCGCGTTTGAAGAGTTCGCAAAGCGTCACGACGCTATGAATGCCGAGCTTGAAACCCGACCCACCGCCGATCAGTTCAGCCAGCTGAAAGCCGATCACGACGACCTGCAAAAACGCTTCGATGAGCTGTACACCAAGCTCGACCAAACGCCTGACACCTCATACCGCGCCCCGGCCACCGGTGGCGGTGAACAGCTAACCGACTGCTAACCCTGGCCAGCCAATAGCCAGCAGCCAGAGCCACTAAATTCAAGGGAAAACACCAATGCGCAACGACACACGAATCAAGTTCAATCAGTACCGGGATCGGTTAGCACAGCTAAGCGGCGTAAACAGCGCGAGCGAGCAATTCAACGTCGAGCCCAGCGTTCAGCAAACGCTTGAATCGACCATGCAGGAGTCCAGCGACTTCCTTAGCCGCATCAACATGATCGGTGTTGACGAAATCAAAGGGCAAAAGGTAGGGGTCGGCGTCTCTGGCCCAATCGCTGGTCGCACCAACGTAGAAGTAAAAGAGCGCGAAACCCGCAATCTCACAGCGCTGACCGAAAACACCTACGAATGCTTTAGCACTGAATTTGACACCCATATTCCATGGGCATCGCTCGACGCCTGGGCGCGCTTCCCTGACTTTCAAGCCCGCGTGCGTAACGCCATCCTTCGCCGCCAAGCGCTCGACCGCATTATGGTCGGCTTTAACGGTACCAACGTCGCTACCGAAACCGACCGCACCACTAACCCCATGCTGCAAGACGTCAACAAAGGCTGGCTGCAAAAGTACCGCGAAGATGCCAACGCCCGCGTACTCACCGGCGGCGCCGTCGCCGGAAAAGTCACCGTAGGTGCCGATGGCGACTACACAAACCTCGATGCGCTGGTATTCGACGCGGTCAACGAAATGATCGACCCCTGGTACCGCGAAGACACCGACCTCGTCGCCATCATGGGCCGCAAAATGTTGGCGGATAAATACTTCCCGCTAATCCAACAGAATGCCGAAACGCCCACCGAAGCTCGTGCTTTGGATCTGATCATCAGCCAAAAGCGCGTCGGTGGCCTCCAGGCAGTGCGTGCCCCGTTCGTACCTGACGGCTCCATTCTCATCACCTCGCTGACCAACCTGTCGCTGTACTGGCAGTTGGGCAGCCGCCGTCGCTACGTACTGGACAACCCCAAGCGTAAGCGTATCGAAAACTACGAAAGCTCTAACGACGCCTATGTCGTTGAGGATTACGGCTTCGGCTGTCTCGTAGAAAACATCGAAATGGCCTAAGGGGAAGTCATGAAAAGCCCAGCCCGCAAGCATTTTGAACAAGTGACCGCCGCGAAAGCGGCGGGCGCTGCCACCCCAGGCGAGCAGCAGCAAGGCGAGCAATACGAGCTACACGCG
The DNA here is from genome assembly GCF_003990185.1 of Vreelandella nanhaiensis. Classification (GTDB taxonomy): domain Bacteria; phylum Pseudomonadota; class Gammaproteobacteria; order Pseudomonadales; family Halomonadaceae; genus Vreelandella; species Vreelandella nanhaiensis. The sequence goes on from NZ_RZHF01000029.1 coordinate 142,528, forward strand.
CACGCTCTCTACGAAGCGCGCCGAACCCTAAAAACCATCAAATCGACGCAAGCCAAAATCGAGAAGAAGCGCGAATTGCTGCCCGACTTCATGCCCTACATCACCGGCGTGTTAGCAGAAGGCAACGGAGCCAAAGACGACGTGCTCATGACCTTGATGATCTGGTGCATTGATATCGGTGATTTTGAGAAAGCCTTAGAAATTGGAGCCTACGCCATGAAGCACGGTATCGACACACCCGACCAGTTCGACCGTGACACCGTAAGCATCCTCGCGGAAGAGATCGCCGAAGGCGTCAAAACGCAGCTCGAAAAAGAAGGTGCCGATGCCGACGCGCTCGCCAACGTCATGGCCCGCTGCGTGGCCATCGTCGGTGATGCCGATATGCACGACCAGATCAAAGCAAAAGTGCATAAAAGCTACGGCTACGCACTCCGAGCCGCCGAAGATGCCGAAGGCGCACTGGCACAGCTCAAGCGCGCGTTAGAGCTGAATGAAAAAATTGGCGTAAAGCAGGATATCCAGCGGCTAGAAAGCGCTATCAAAAAACAGGGCGAACAGGCCACCGCCTGATTGCTAAAACCGAGTCGCACCCGACGGCAAGGGGGCACCGCTAAGCAAGGCTTTTTAGCCAGCGCGAAGTGGTCCACCCCCTTCTTTAACACGGTGGCCCCATGATCGCCCACGGCACCAGTCCAGCAATCACCCCGCTAGAGCCCATAGCCAATAATGGCTTTTGGCCTGAGATCAACCCCAACGAATTCCGCGAAGAAGAGCGCGTGCACAACGTCACGCCACCGCGCATTCGTCAATCACTCCGCGCTGCCGTAGCTGATATCAACCGCCAATTGGCCAGCTACCAGTATGAACAGCAGGAAAGCGGGCGCACCACGATAGACGAAGTACCCATCGAGCCCTGGCAATCACCCGGCGACCTGCAATTGCTCTACCTGCGCGCCGTTTACGCCCAAGCCCAAGCGGATCTGTTAGAGCGCTACCGCGATGCCTCAGCCACAGGCAAAGGAGACGAACGCGGCGAAGCCAAAGACCTCGCCGCCGACGACTACCGCGCCGATGCACGCTGGGCAATTGCAGAACTCACCGGCCGCAATCACACCACGGTCGAGCTGATATGAACCGCATCGTCCGCGCCCATCAGGGCGAAACGTTAGACGCCTTGCTCTACCGCGTGTACGGCAAAACCGCCGCGATAACAGAGCAAACGCTGCAGCTAAACCCACACCTGGCTGAACAAGGCCCGGTGCTCAAAGAAGGAACTCCGGTCACGCTCCCGCCGCCGCCGGAAACCCGCGAAACCAAGAAGCCAAAAATTCAGCTTTGGAGCTGAGAAAAAAGATAAGGGGATCACATGGCAGAACCGTCAACCATGGCAGCCGCCGGAACCGCAAGCATCGCCGCCATGGTGATCGGCCTGCTACCCGGCATCGACGCAAACGCAGTAGTCGGCGCGTTTTGCGGTGCCACGCTGTTCGTAATGAGCGCTAAAGAACTCGGCCTGATCGAGCGGCTTGTATACCTGTTTATATCATTCTGCATCGGCTACCTCGGCGGCCCGGCAACGCTCGGCGGCATGCTGGAACACACCGCCGTCGCGGCGTTTATCGCCGCCGCCGTATCCGTCACCGCAGGGCTACGAGCAATCGAAGGAGTAAAAACGCTCGACCTCAAGAAATGGCTAGGGGGGCGCTAATGAGCATTACCTACCTGATCACCATCACCGCCGCGCTCGTCGTCATAGCTCGGCTACTAACGTTCCGCCGCCGTGCGGGCCGTTACCGCCCAGGCGTCGCTCTATTGGCATGGATGATTATCGTTGCCACCACCTGCGTCGCTATCTTCGGCCCACCGCCCAGCTTCGCGGGGCGCTGGATCGTCAACGCCGCCATGGTCGCGCTGGCCATCGGCCTAGTCCGCACTGGCGGCAACGTCGCCCACCTTATCCGCCCGCTACGGAGGCTATAGAGTGAACGCACCCATCAAATACGCAGCACTTCAAACACAGACCCTCTTTATCTCAGCGGGCCATAGCGACAAAGACCCTGGCGCCGTCGGTAATGGTTATACCGAGGCACAGATTGTGCTCGAATTCCGCGACAAGCTCGCCGACTACCTGCGCGATAAAGTGTTTTTTGGCAAAGATGGTCAGCGTGGGGAAAACCTGCCGCTGACGGTCGCCGCCAACGAAGCGGCCGCACATGACGTAGCCGTCGAGTTTCACTGCAATGCGTTTTCAAGCCCTACCGCCACGGGCGTTGAGACACTCAGCGCAGGTCACCACTACCCGCTAGGCAATGCGCTTTGTGCCGCCATTTCAAGCACGCTCGGGATTGCCAACCGCGGCGCGAAAGGCGAGGCCTCGGGGCAGCACAGTCGTTTAGCATTCATCAATCGAGGTAACGGCATCATCGTCGAGCTGTTCTTCATCACCAACCCGAGTGACCTGGCCAGCTACTTCGAAAATATCGACGCTTGTGTAAAAGCAGTAGGCGATGAGCTGGTGAGCGCGGTATGCGTAGGGCTGGCGGCATGAACCGCCTCACCCTACTAGCCAGCGCCGCCGCGCTGGCCGCCACCTTCGCCGCAGGCTGGCAAATATCCAGCTGGCAGAACGACAGCCACGCCTTAACAGCAGAGCGCGCAGCCCAGCAAGCCATCGACGCCGGGCTCGCACGTGAATCTGAGATCGCCGCGAACGTCGAAACGCGCCTCGCCGAGCTGAGTGCAAACGAGCGGATCATCGATAGGGGAATCATCCGTGAAATCCAGAAACCGATTTATCAGCGCGTGTGCCTTGAGCCTGACGTTATCCGCCTGCTCAACCACGCCGCCACCGGCACAGAACCAACAGAACCTAATGCAGCGCTGCCCTAGCGTACTGCCACTGCTCAGCACCGGCACCGGCGAAGATGTAGCGCTCACCATGAGCGCGTGGGCCACCGAATATCACCGCTGCGCAACCCGTCATAACGGATTAGTGGAAAGCCTCGAATGATCAAACTCCAATCCTTACGCGCCCACCTGCTCGCATCGGTCGAAGAGCTGCGCCGCAATCCCGAGCAGCTCCACACCTTCGTTAACGATGGAAAAATTAAGTTCGCGCGCGGCACCAATCTCAGTCACGAGTACCGCGTCGACGCCCAGATCCTCATCACCGACTATAGCGGCTCGCTCGACACCGTCATGGTTCCGCTGCTGCAATGGCTCAATACCTACCAGCCCGATTTAGTTGAAGATGAAGCCGTCCAGATCGAGGCCGAAATCCTCAACAACACCCACTGGGATCTCGCGCTAACCGTGCGTCTCACCGAGCGCGTCGTCGCCCTGGTCAATTGCGAAACCGGCAGCATTGATTCAGAGCACCGCATGCCCGCCTACTCCGCCGACGCATGCCCCGCAACGCATTGGCAGCTCAACATCAAACACCCCGGCGACACGGACTACACTACCGCCGCCGAGTGGGATAGCCCCGCATGAGCGTCGACCCGCAGCAGCTTGATGAATGGTTAACGCCACTAATTGAAAAGCTCAGCCCCAGAGAACGCCGCGTTCTCGCTCGCGAGGTCGCCCGGGATCTGCGCATTGCAAACCGCGAGCGCATCAAGGCCCAAACCAACCCCGACGGCACCCCATTTGAGCCACGCACTCAACTACGCGGGCGACGCGGTGCCATCCGCCGCAAGGCCATGTTCACCAAGCTACGCACGGCCAAACACCTCAAGATCAAGACCACCGCCGACGAGGCGGCCGTCCAGTTTGCCGGGCGCGTCGCCAAAATCGCCCGCGTTCACCACTACGGCCTGCGCGACCGCGTAGAACCCGGCGGCCCGATGCATAAATACGCTCGCCGCGAACTGGTAGGCATCACCGCCGTCGACAAAAACCGCATTGCCAACAGCGTGCTAAACCACCTCACCCCGCCCGGTTCGTAACCGTCGCTTGTCTTGAACGGCTGGCACAACGCTAGCCGCTACCCTCTCGCGCGTAACCGCCGCAGCATTGGCGGCATGAATAACGTCGCCGAATTACTCCGCCTGATTGAAAACCTACTCCGCTTTGGCGTAATCGCCGAGGTGGACCACGGCGAACTCGATAAACGCCTGCCCGCCGTGCGCGTGCGCTCTGGGCAATTGCTCACAGGCTGGCTGCCCTGGGCGAATGGCCGCGCAGGCACTACCCGCGATTGGAACCCGCCCACGGTGGGCGAGCAGGTAATGATCTTGTCACCCGGCGGGGATCTGGCTAACGGCGTCGCCATGCCCAGCCTGTTCCAGCTCAGCGCACAGCCACCCAGTAACGAGCCCGGCAAAAACAGCCGCGAATACCCCGACGGCGCGCTGATTGAATACGACCACGCGCGCAGCGTGCTGCGCATCAACCTGCCTGGCTCTATCGAGATACACGCCCCCGGCGGCACCCAATGGATGGGCAGCATCGCACACCAGGGCGATATGCAGCGCGAAGGCAGCTACCAGCAAAACGGCGGCGAGCTGAGCCACAACGGTAAAAACGTTGGCAGCGATCACACCCACGGCGGTGTGCAATCCGGCGGCAGCAATACAGGGGAGCCCACGTAATGACAGGCATCAACGCGCAAACCGGCAAAAAGCTCGACGGCATCGAGCACATCCGCCAAAGCATCGCGGACATCATCACCACGCCCATCGGTAGCCGCGTCATGCGCCGCGACTACGGCAGCTTAGTCCCCGAACTGCTTGATATGCCCATGACCGATGCCCTGCTTATGCAGATTTACGCCGCCACCGTGATCGCCGTTAGCAAGTGGGAACCTCGCGTTCGCATTACCGGTACCCGCCGCATCGTCAGCACCACCGCGCCCGGTGCCGCCGTCATGGAGTTAATCGGCGAAACCACCGACGGCCAACCCATCACCGCCGGAGTGCCCATCGCATGAGCGTTGCCATTGATCTATCGCAGCTACCCGTACCGCGTATCGTTGAAGCTATCGACTACGAAACCATATTGGCCGAGCTGCTGGACGACCTCGCCTACCGATTCCCAGAGCTGAACGTCCCGGCAGAATCCGACCCCTCCTATAAGATTCTGGAAGTCGCCGCTTACCGGGAAATGCTGGTTCGCCAGCGCGTCAACGAAGCCGCCCGCGCTGTCATGCTCGCTTACGCCGAAGATGAAGACCTCGATAACCTCGGCGCACTGTTCAACGTCAAGCGTCTGCAAACCTACGCAGGCGACCCCGACGCCATCCCGCCGGTCCCGCCCGAGTACGAAACCAACGCAGACTTCCGCCGACGTATTCTGCTATCACTCGAAGGGCTATCAACCGCCGGGCCAGAAGGCGCTTATATTTTCCATGCCCTATCAGCCAGCGGCAGCGTATTAGACGCCAGTGCCACCAGCCCAACCCCCGGCGATGTGGTCGTTACTGTTCTAGCGCGCGAAGGCGACGGCACCGCCCCACCCGAACTGCTTGAAGCGGTCGACCAAGCTGTCAGTGCTGAGCATGTACGACCACTAACGGATCACGTTATCGTTCAAGGCGCCGACATCGTTAGCTATGAAATAGACGCCACGCTCTTTTTCTACCCAGGACCAGACAGCCAGGTCGTACTCGCCGAAGCCCGATATGAGGCTCAAAAGTATGCCGACCGCCAACACCGGTTAGGCATGGATATCACCCTCTCCGGCGTCTACGCCGCCTTGCACCGCGCCGGTGTCCAGCGCGTCGAACTCGCCAGTCCAACGCAAACCATCATGGTGGATCGTCAGCAAGCCGCGCACTGCACCTCCATTACGTTGAAAGATGGGGGTGTCGATGAATAACCATCTGCTACCGCCCAATGCCACCAAGTTGGAACGCGGCCTATCCGAAGTAGCCGCCCGCGTATCGAAAGTGCCCACACCCTTACGCACACTCTGGAACCCGGACACCTGCCCCACTGAGCTGCTGCCCTGGCTCGCATGGTCGCTCGGCGTCGCCGCCTGGAAGCCCTACTGGTCGGAGCGCATTAAACGCGAACGCATACGCCAAGCCGTCGAGATCCACCGCCGCCGGGGAACCGTGCAATCAGTACGCAGCGTCGTTGAATCCTTCGGCGCCGGGGTGGCCATCCGCGAATGGTGGCAAACCGAACCCAAAGGGATACCGCATACCTTCGAGCTAGTGCTTACCGTGCGTGGCGACAACAACGCCGCAGAACTCCAAGACGACATCATTCAAGAGGTGCACCGCGTAAAGCCGGTGCGCTCTCACTTCACGCTGATAGCAGGCATTGCCGCCACCGGTGGCATCGGAACCTACGCCGCTGCTCGCCCAATCATCTATCGACGCTTACAGATCGAGGAATAAAATGGCGCTCAAGATTACCGTTACCAACGCTGGGCGTGCCGAACTTATTAATGCCGACAATACCGGCACCGGCCCGGTCGAAATTACCCATATTGCCTTCACTGAAACAGTGTTCACGCCCAGCAAGGCGATGACCGCGCTACCCGATGAGATTAAGCGCGTGTCTAGCATTGCGGGCGAAGTAGTCGCCGAAGACACAATCAGCGTAACAGCGAAGGACGAAGGCCCCGATACATACACCGTGCGAGGCTTCGGCTTAATAACCGAGTTTGGCACCCTCTTTGCGGTCTACGGCCAGGAAGAGCCGATCATTGAAAAGTCAGCGGCTGCCACGCTGCTACTGACAAACGACATAATCTTCGCCGATCTGCCCACCGCCTCACTAACCTTCGGCGATATTTCGTTTAGCAACCCACCGGCCAGCCTAACCACGCCCGGCGTCGTCACCCTCAGCAATGCCACCGACAGCACCGCGCAAAACCAAGCGGCAACGCCCCGCGCCGTGAAAGCGGCAAACGACAACGCCAACACGCGGCTAGGCAAAAACCAGAACCTTGCCGACCTCACCAGCCCCGCTACCGCCCGCGTCAATCTAGGGCTTGGCACCTCAGCAACGCTGGGCAATACCGCCCTGCGCACCTCGGCAAGTACCACGCTGTTACTCCAAGCGGCAGCGATGAACGATCACCGCCAAAGCGGCGACCACGACGACCGGTACCCGCAGCGCGGCAACAACCTAAGCGACCTGCCCAGCCCAAGCCAAGCCCGTAGTAATCTGGGCCTGGGCGCATCGGCAACCATGGGTACCACCGCACAGCGCACTTCTACCGCTACTAATATCTTGCTGCAAGCCAAGGCGATGAATGACCACCGCCAGTCCGGCGACCACGACGAACGCTATGCAGCAAAAGAACACGGCCACGCAGAGGGGGATTTAGACCTTAACCAACTATTGTGGGGGCGAGGTAGTCACAAGCTATTCAATAACGACGGCTCGGGTAATGCAGGGATTGCCTTTGGTGCAGACGGTAATATTGCGACGGAACCCGGACGACCTTGGCGTATCGTGGCACAGAATGATTCCGGTACAGGTAATTTCACAGTAGAACGTGCCGATAAGGCAGTGGTTAAAGGTGAAACTATTCGTTGGGTGGTTGTCTTTGAGCTGGATTTTAGCGGTCACGCCATTTTTAAAGGGAAGATTAACGGTGATGGGGCGGGCTTAACAGGCACCGCTTCTTTACGTGCAACAGGCACTACTAAGGCAGACGTAGGTTTAAGCAACGTCCCTAACTTATCTGCTACTGACGCAGCTACCGCTAACACCTTAATGACTCGTAACGCATCAGGGGATACATGGGCAAGATTATTCCGTAGCAGCTTCGCAAGCACAAACGCGAATATTGCTGGTATTTACACTACCCAGACTATTGGCGGCGATTACATGCGCCCTTCTACACCCGCCCAGGTTCGGGATGCCATGGGGGCTTACCACCAGGGGAATCTGGCCAGTGCTTTCCCCCGTTCTCTAGCCGTCAACGGCTACTGCAAATTACCCGGCGGCTGGATACAGCAATCAGGGCAAGTGATTATTAATACAGGTGCCAACGTTGCTAACGGTGGTACAGCAAATTTCGCGACAACATTCCCGAATGGCATATCAGGTGTAGCGCTCGCAATCCTGTCGGATACGCCTGCTGATACAGATATTAGCTACAAACCAATCAATAACGGGTCGATGAGCATATTTGTTCACTCAGTCGTGACGACGCCAAACGTTATTGTTAAGTACATCGTTACGGGATGGTGAAATGAAAAACTACTATAGCGAAGCAACAGGAACGTTCTACAGCAGCGAGCTATTCGGTGCCAAAACGATGCACATTGTCGATCCAGCGTTTAAGTGGCCGATGATCGAAGTGCCCGACCCTGACCACCAGGGCGAAGGCGAAGCCCCGATGATCAAGGTGCGCGACGAATCCATCAAACCGCCAATGATCGAAGTGCCCAACCCTGACTGCAACTTGCCTGCGGACGCTGTCGAAATCAGTGACGACTATCATCAAGAGCTGCTCAATGGGCAAGGTATCAAGCGTATAACGGCAGATGAAAACGGCTACCCAGTTCTTACTGACCCGCCGCCCATCCCCCTCGCCGACCTCGCCGCTCAAAAGCGCGCCGAGCTGGACAACGCCCGCGATACTGCCTTCGCCGAAGGCCTCGAATACGAAATCAACGGCGAACCCGACACCGTCCAGACGCGCCCCCAAGATCAAATCAACCTGCTCGGCCTGCAGGCCCAGGCACAACGCCTGATCGTCGCCGGTCAGCCAGACGCCACACTAACGTTCCGAGGCCTGCAAAACGTCAATCGTGAACTCACAGCGTCAGAGATCGACAAGCTAACGCTGGCAGCGCTCAGCCACATCGAGGAGATCTATCAAAAAAGCTGGGATCTAAAGGACCAACTCGACGCGGCATTTGAAGCCGAAGAGCGCGAAGTGATAGAAGCCATCAGCTGGTAAGCCAGCAACAAACAAAAGCCCGCCAATCGGCGGGCTTTCTTGTTTAGTTGTTTTGCAGATAACGTATAAACCTACCCAATGTCAGAAGGCGGTTTTTTTATTTCCGAGGGTAGAGTTGGGCACTAACTGTAAATAACCTGTGGATGAAAAAATACCACATATGCTTGAATTGATTTTCTCATGGGGTATATATAGTCTTTGCCTAACGAGGAAAGCTTTCTTCGGACGTGAAAAAGCCCCGGGTACCAGCCGAGGCAATTTCGAACTTTAGACCCCAAGGCTAGCCTCGGACCCTAAACGCTTAAGTCCAAGATATCAAAAATGATGCTTTATTCAAGCGTTGTTTACATATTGTGGCTAGTCTCCCAACAATCGCATAGGCGATAGGGGGAGAAATGAAGAACTTAGAACTAGCCTTAGCTTTTTTTGAAGTTTTATTAAAAGCTATGGAATTAGTCATTTTGCACTGGCCGTATTGGCCAATCTTCGGATAGCCGAAGCAAGCCCGCCACCCGGCGGGCTTTTTTGTGCTCCATCATTTCTATTCTGTCCCTCACCTCTCGCACAACGCCCGCCGCTACCCTCCCGCGCGTAAGCCCCTCAGCATTGGTGCTTTGATTCATTACTCATTGCACCACGCTTGAACCTGCGCAGGAGACAAGCCCCCATGCCCGACTATCATCACGGCGCCCGCGTTACCGAAATTAACGAAGGCACTCGCCCAATTCGTACTATTAGTACCGCCGTTATTGGCCTAGCGGCTACCGCCCCTAACGCAAGCCCAGGCGTTGCCGCCCGCGCGGTGATTAATGGCCTTGCAACTGCTGGCAACCTCACCTACACCGCCGCCCAGGTCGGTATCACAGGAAACAATATTCGCGTTACCCACCTGCACCCCGGCGAGCCCTCCACCGCCATCAATATCAGCGTTTTGGAAAAGCACATCACGGTAACGCTAGCCACCGACGCCGACGGCGAACTGCTCAGCACCGCCGACGAAGTCGCCAGCGCGATTGATGCCGATAATGCTGCCTCTGCTCTGGTAAACGTCACTGTTGCAGGCGACGGCCAAGGCATCGCCTCCACTGCCCAAGGCGTCCGGCTAGCGGGCGGTGTCGATGAGCCCTTCCCGCTCAACGAACCGGTATTGATCACCAATATTTATACCGCCATTGGCCAAGCAGGCGCAGGCGGCACGCTGCGCAATGCCCTGCGTGCCATCGTCGAAGAAACCAAAGCAGTGGTTGTGCTGGTCCGTGTTGCAGAAGGCAGCGACGCTGAGGCTACTACGGCTAACGTTATCGGCGGCGTGGATCAAGCCACCGGCAAGAAAACCGGCATTCAGGCGTTTACTGCCGCTGAAACCAAGTTCGGCGTCAAACCAAGGATTTTCGGCGCACCAGATCTCGACACCCAGGCCGTTACCGCTGCCCTGGCAGGCATCGCACAGCAGCTACGCGGGTTTGTGTATGCGTTCGCCCACGGTTGCGAAACCAAAGAACAGGCCCGCATGTACCGCGAAAACTTTGGTCAACGTGAAGTGATGATTATCTGGCCGAACTGGCAAGCGTTTGACGTAGACGCCGAAGAAACCCGCCCACTGCCCGCCGTTGCCAAAGCCCTTGGCCACCGCGCCCGGCTGGATAACGAAGTGGGCTGGCATAAAACCCTGTCCAACGTCCCGGTAAACGGCGTGACCGGTATTACCAAAGACGTCTCATGGGATCTGCAAGATCCAAACACCGACGCGGGCTACCTCAACGAAGCTGATGTAACAACGCTCATCCGCAAAGAAGGCTTCCGTTTCTGGGGCTCGCGCACGTGTTCTGCAGATCCGCTCTTCGCGTTCGAATCCTATACACGCACCGCCCAAGTGCTGGCCGACACAATCGCGGAAGCGCACCTCTGGGCCATCGATAAGCCCATGCACCCCAGCTTAGCGCGCGACATCATCGAAGGCGTCAACGCCAAGTTCCGTGAGCTAAAACGGGGCGGCTATATCCTGGGCGGTTCCGCTTGGTTCGATGCCGAGATCAACACTCCCGAAGTACTTAAAAGCGGCAAGCTCTACATCGACTACGACTACACGCCTGTACCGCCGCTCGAAAATCTCATGTTCCAACAGCGCATTACCGACCAATACCTCGTTGATTTTGCCGACCGCGTCGCCGCCTAACGGCCGCCACCTGGCGCACTAATAGGAGAAAGCCACAATGGCACTACCTCACATCCTCAAGGACTTTAACCTCTTCGGCGACGGCAATAACTGGCAGGGCATGATTCCAGAATTGACGCTGCCGGAACTTGCGCGGCGAATGGTCGAGTACGAAGGCGGCGGTATGGATGGCCCCATCGAAGTCGACCATGGTAACGAACTGCAAACGTTCGAATGGACGCCCGGTGGAATGATTGCCGAAGTATTTCGAAGCTACGGAAGCCCAATCCACGACGCCACCATGCTGCGCTTTGAAGGTTCTTACGAATCCGATGAAACCGGCGGCATTATTCCCGTCACGATCGTCATGCGCGGCCGCCACAAAACGATTGGTATGGGCGATGCCAGCAAAGGCGATAACAACCAGATGAGCATTACCACGACGCTCACTTACTTCAAGCTCACTGTTGACGGCGAAGAAGTAATGGAACGCGACGTGCCCGGTTACATATTTACCGTTTACGGCGTGGACCGCCTCGCCGAACGCCGCCGCGCCCTCGGCCTGTAACCACCATCCGATTACTCACCACGGCCACCCCGGTGGCCACACCCAACACATAGGAAAGCAAAGCCATGACTGACAAGACTGAAAACCAGATCGCCGCCGAAGAAGCCAAAGCCACCGCCCCAGGCGTACCGACAGAAGTCGTCGAGCTGGAAACACCGCTACAGCGTGGCAAAACGCTGGTGGAAGAAATCACCGTGCGCAAACCCATGTCAGGCGGCATGCGTGGCGTCTCCTTGGTCGACATCATGAACCTGGACGTTGCCGCCCTTACGAAAGTTATGCCCCGCATTACCACGCCCGCGCTCACCGAAGCCGAACTTAAAACCATGGATATCGTGGATCTTGTCCAGCTCGGCACGGCGCTGAACGGTTTTTTAACACCAAAAAAGTACAAGGACATCGAGGCGTAAGCCTGCCCGAGTTCGTCGAAGACGCCATGGCGGATCTCGCCATGGTGTTCCACTGGGAACCCAGCGCGATGGACGGAATGGAGCTGGAAGAATTAATGCAGTGGCGCGAACGCGCCCGAAAGCGTCACGAAGGCAGCAAGCCCAAGGGCGGCAAGTAGCGCAGTAAATAGGAAAACCGATGGCACGTAATCTACGACTGCAAGTGATGCTCAACGCCGTGGACCGTGTCACCGGTCCGCTAAAACGCATGCGCCAAGGCGCTGGCCAAACCGGCCAAGCCATGCGCGAAACCCGCGACCAGCTCCAAGCCCTGCAGCGTCAACAAAGCGACGTCACCAGCTACCGCAAGGCTAACGCCGCGTTACGCACCACTACGCGCGCAATGCGCGACGCCCGCGAACGCAACCGCCAGTACACCCAGGCACTGGAACGCCAGCGCGAAACCCACGCAGGTATTAAATCAAGCCTCACGGTTGCCCGCCGTGAATACGACCGTTTTGCGACCGAGCTACTAAATACTAAGCGTCCCAGCGACCAGCTAAACGCATCGTTGGAGCGCGCACGAATACGCCTGCACAGCCAGCAAACCGAGTTCGACCGCTCCGCCCGTGCAATGCGCGAATACACAAACCGAACCCGCACCGCCGCCGAGCAAGTAAAGCGGCTCACCCAGAACCACGCGACCCAAACCGAGCGCATCCGTGGGCTAAAAACCCGCCTCGATGAAGCGGGCATTAGCACCGATAACCTCGGTAGAAGCGCCCGCGAGCTGCGAACAAAAGAGGAGCGACTAAACACTGCCCTACAGCAACAAAAACGCCACCTCTCCGAAGTAGCCGCCCAGCAGCGGCGCTTAACCGAAGCCCGCGACCGCTACCAAAATGGCATGGCCCGCGTTTCCCGCGCCCAAGGCGTGGGCGCGGGCATGCTCGGTACCGGCATGGTGCAAGGCTATGCCGCTAGCCGTCTGCTAACGCCAGGCGTCGCCTGGGCGGAACAGATGAGTACCTTACAAGCCGTTGGCGGTTTCAGTGCCGACGATGAGCGCTATCAAGGGCTACGCCAGCAATCGCGGGATCTTGGTGCCTCAACGGCGTTTAGTGCCAATGAAGTAGGTGCTGGGCAAGAGTTCCTTATGCGCGCGGGTTTGAGCAGCGATGCCATCAAAGCATCAATGAACGACGTGCTAGCCCTTGCCTTGGCAAACAACACAGAACTGGCTCGCGCTGCCGATATAGCCTCAAACATCGGTAGTAGCTTCAAAGTCGACCTGGAAGGGGAAGGTGAATTTGCCCGTGTGGCGGATATTCTCTCTGGTACAGCGCGCCGTACTAACGTCAACCTTGAAATGCTAGGGGAAACATTCAAGTACCTGGGCAACTTGGAGGGCCTTGATATCAGCCTGGAACAAGCCGCCGCCATGACCGGTTTAATGGGCAATATCGGCATTCAAGGCAGCCAAGCGGGTACCGCTGTTCGTGCATTAGGAAACCGCTTAACCAAGCCCACCGCTGCAGCAGCAGGGCTAATGGAGCAATACGGTATAGAGGTTGCCAATGCCGAGGGTGGCATGCGCGATATAGAAAAGATCCTAAATGACGCTTTCCAGGCAACGAAAGACCTAGGGAATGTGCAGCGCGCGGCCATTTTCCAAGAGATCTTTGGTGTCGAGGCAGGTGCTGGCATTTCTGAAATTATTAATCAGCAAGGCGCGGGTGGCCTAACCGAGTTACTGGAAGAGCTAAGAAACAACGCCGGTGAAAATGCTGAGATGGCCCGTGTTATGAGCGATAACATTGGCGGAGATTTAAAAGAACTGCAAAGCGCCTGGGCTGAAATTGGCATTGCCATTACTGATACTAACGAAGGACCCTTGCGCGAATTAGTGCAGCGTATAACGTCGATTACTGTTGCTGTCGGCGACTGGATAAAGGCCAACCCCGAACTAGCCGGGACTATCGCCAAGGTGGCAGCGGGCATGATCGCCCTAGCTACTGTTGGCGGTGCCGTCACTATGACTTTCGCCGGTATACTCGGGCCGCTATTGTTCACCCGTTTTGCAATAACCGCGTTAGGCATAAAGGCAACGTGGCTGGCCACACCACTAAAAGCCGCTGGGGGCGCGCTGCTTGCCGTGGGTAAGGCCATTACGGTTGGCCTATTGGGCGCGTTAAAAGCGACCGCTATATTCCTGGCCACTAATCCCATCGGCTGGGCAATCCTCGCCATCGCCGCCACGGCATTGGTCATCTACAAATACTGGGAACCCATCAAGGCGTTTTTCAGCGGCCTATGGCAGCAAGTGAAAGATGCGTTCAGCGAAGGGATCGGCGGCGTTGCCCGCTTGCTGCTCAATTGGTCGCCCTATGGGCTGATCTATAACGCCATCATCAGCACCGTGGAGAGGTTAGGTATTTCCGTACCGGAAAAATTTAGCGACTTCGGCAGCATGATAGTCGACGGCATCATCGATGGCATCACCGGTAAGATCGGCGAGCTGCGCAACTACGTAACCGGTTTAGCCAGCGACATAGCAGGCTGGATGGGCGATACCGTGAGTGGTGCGGTCGATGTCGGAAAAGATATTTCCAGAGGTCTGGGCGATGGCATTGAAAGTGCAACAGGGTGGGCAAGAGGGGCCATAAACCGGCTAACAGGTGGGGCGGAAGATGAAGCACGCGAACGCCTGGACACCCACTCCCCCAGCCGCGTGTTTCGTAGCATCGGTGTCGACGTGGCCAAAGGTTTGGCCAACGGTATCGAGGGCGATTCCGATGGCCCGCTGAAGCAAGTGCGCATCCTTGCCAACAACCTGCGCAACGCAGCGGGCGGGCTCATTCTTGGCGCGGGGCTCTCCACCAGTGCCGTCGCTGACATCGACACCACCGGCGTGCAGATCGACGCCCGCCCACCGCTTCAAAGCCATGCTGGCTCACAGCCAATCAGCGTCACTATCAACTTGGGCGGGCTAACGGTTAACGCCGCACCGGCGATGGATGAGCAAACCTTGGCACGGCTGGTGGGCGAAGAAATAGACCGCCGTATGCGCTTGGCCGAGCAGCGTCTCGCCGCTGCTGCGCGCCGAAACCTTTACGATAACGATTAGGAGCCACTCAAATGATGATGAGTTATGGAATGTTCGTCTTCGGGCTGGGTACAGCGGCGTATCAAGAACTACAGCGTCAAACCACTTGGCGCCACGCCAGCCAAAGCCGCATCAATGCCCGCCCGGTACACCAGTTTTTAGGCCCCGGCGACGACACAATCAACCTAACCGGTACGCTATTGCCCATGTTTACAGGCGGTCAACAAAATCTAGATATGCTGCGCGCCCTGGCAGATCAAGGCCAAGCGTGGCCATTGATCGAAGGCACCGGCACCTATTACGGCATGTTCACCATCACTAGCCTGCAGGAGCGCAAAAGTGAGTTTTTCCGCGACGGCGCCGCCAAGCAAATCGAATTCGACCTACAGCTAACCCGCATTGATGAGGCAAGAACCGAGCTACTTGGTGTTCTGGAAAGCAGCGCCCTACGCGCAATCACCGGAGCGCTGGCATGAGCATGCAACCGGACTACCGCATCACCCTGCAAGGCCAGGTCATCAGCCCCGAGTTTCGTGCCCGCTTATCCCTGCTCACGCTTCACGACCGGCGCGGCATGCAGGCCGACCAACTCGACATAACGCTAACCGACGACGACGGCATGCTCGATATACCGCCCACCGGCGCCGAACTAACCCTGGCCATCGGTTGGAAAGGCCAGCCGTTAACCGAGCGCGGCACGTTTACGGTCGATGAAGTGGAGCACACTGGTGCCCCCGACACCCTCAACATTCGCGCCTCAAGTGCAAATATGCGACAAGGCCTGCCGGGCAAGCGTACCCAGAGCTGGGATAGCGTCACCGTCCGAGACATCATTACCACCATCGCCAAACGCCACGACCTCACGCCCAGCGTAGGGGCCACGTTGGCCGGTGCCCGCGTCACGCATATTGATCAAACCGACGAATCAGACCTCCACTTCCTCACCCGCCTGGCCGAACGTTTCGACGCGGTGGCCACCGTCAAAACCGGCCACCTGATATTTGTACCCACAGGGCAAGCCACAACAGCGACCGGGTTAGAGATCCCGCCCATTCACTTGCACCGCCAAAGCGGCGACCAGCACCGCTATCTAATGGCCGAGCGCGACGCATTCACCGGCGTCACCGCGCTCTGGAATAACAAAGCACACGCTACCCGCGAAGCGGTAACAGTCGGCGAGCCACAAAACGCACAACAGCTGCGCCACACCTACGCGAGCGAAGAGGAAGCGCTAGAAGCCGCGCAAGCGGAATGGCAGCGCATTCAGCGCGGCGTGGCCTATTTCAGCATCACTCAAGCCATAGGCGACCCTGACGTATTCCCTGAAACGCCCGTATGGTGCACTGGCTGGAAACCACAGATCGATGCAACGCCGTGGATCATTACCGAAGTCACCCACAGCTTGACGGATAGCAGCTACACCACCGCGCTACAGCTTGAGACACGGCCGCTTACTTAGCGCAATAACTTGGGGTTACTGGAGTTATAACTCTTGATCCGCAAGCTATGAGGGGTTATAGTAACCCCGAATTCAAAGCGAAGGGGCAGGAGGTGGATAGCAGAGCACTGATAAAGGAACTGAAGAAAGATGGTTGGGAACTCGTTAGAGTCAACGGAAGCCACCACCACTTCAGGCACCCTACCAAGCCCGGCACAGTGACAGTGCCACATCCCAAAAAGGATTTGAAAATAGGGCTTGTAAAGGGAATCAGAAAAAGCGCTGGCCTCGAATGAGGCCAGCCACTGCTGCCCCGCACCGACACCGACAGAGGTCTACGTATGTTATTTCCCATTGCAATTGAGCGCGGCGACGAACAGCACGCCTATGGCGTCGTGGTACCCGATTTGCTGGGCTGTCACTCGGCTGGCGATACCTTTGAAGAAGCCCTAGCCAATGCCAAGGAGGCCATTGAGGGTTGGCTGGAAGTGGCCGTGGATTACGGCGACCCCATTCCCGAAGCCACATCCATTGAGCACCACATGGACAATCCGGATTTTGAGGGCTGGATCTGGGCCGTGGTCGATATCGACGTAACCCCTTACTTGGGCAAGAGCCATAAAATCAACGTCACCCTGCCCGATCTGCTGCTCAAGCAAATTGACGACTTTGTGGCTAGCCACCCTGGGGATAAAACACGAAGCGGCTTTCTCGCACGCGTTGCGATGGCCGAGCTGGCTAGAACTCGCAAAAGCGCATAAGCCCAAAAACATAACCCCCGGCCATCCAATGGCCGAGGGTTTTTGGTATCCGTATCCTTACAGCAAAGCTGGCTCCTTCCGGCTCGCGCATCCAGGCGCCCACCTAACCTAACAGACAATCCAGCTCCGTGATGTAAGCCATTATCGCTACGTTTGTAAGATATTGCTTACAGCGCCTATGCACACACACCAGCGAAACCAAAGCACTAGATGGAAACCACAGATCGACGCCACGCCGTGGATCGTCACCGAAGTCACGCACAACCTGACAGATAGCAGCTACACAACCGCGTTGCAGCTCGAAACCCGCAACGGCAACCCCACCGCCCCCAACTAACGCCTACAAAAAAGCCCCGCCTTAAGCGGGGCCTTTTAATGTTATAGCTAACTAGCAAGGCACCATTCTTGCACCTGTTCGGTGATCTCCTGAGAGGTGTCCGCTTGCTGGAAAGGTATGCCCATGCTGGTGAGGTAGCGGGCAAACTTATCAGTTTCAGCCTCTGCGTAGTTCAAAGCATCTTTACGCATGCTGTCTTTGTTTGGGCGAAGGATAAATATCTCCCCTTGTGAGAACAGCTTCTCGCGTAATGCCAACGATATATCCCGATGTCCAACCAGTAGCTCGCTCTGTACCTTTTCTGGCTTGGTGAAATCAGCAGAAACAAGTGTAGCTGCTTCACCATTGCTAAGCTTGCCATCAGCTTCACGTCTAAAAGGCAGAAATATTTCAAAGCCATCATTAGTCATGATGGTAGGTTCTTCGGGAATATATTTTGACGCTGTGCTTCTACCTAGCCGCAGAGCCAAGGCCTCATATACGCTTTTAGATGCTGCTTTCCTTGTTACAGGCACATGGCGAGCCGATCTGGCCGATGAAATGCTTAACGGAACCAAGTCAGAAACTAAACGGCTGAGGATTTGTGCTGCGCTATCCCCTTGAGCGAAACCGCCTTCAATGAAGTGAAGCTGGGGGGTACCTAGCTCGGAGAAGTTTTTCTCCTGCTGAACAAGCTCATTAGCGATTTGGCATGCGAGCTGGGCATGAAAAATAACTTCCTGCCCATACAAACAGCGCAAGCGAGCAAATTCATCGATGGTTTGAATCGTTCTACCGCCGTCGCTATCTACGAATGCAATGCCAATATTAAGGCGTTCACTCGCTGCCACGTCTGGCGTCCACTGGACGCGGTACCATGAGCCCTTAACTAACGGCTTGGACACCGACCTCTGCTTTTTAAAAATCTCATCAATCAGCATGGTTACACCGCCAGCAAATGAAGAGTATGGCTAAGGCGTTCTTCGCCCTGTTTAGCTCTGGTGTGAAAAAAATTACCAATGGAGTTGAGTCTAGCAGGATCTGGGCCCAGAAAAGCACCCCACCAATAATCCAGCTCAGTTTTTGCAGAAGCTAAAGCATCAGGGTGTGATTTCGCGGCTCGGGTGACAAAAGCAGCATCAAAAGGCAAACCCTGCTCATATGTCATGATAGCCATCATCTGATTCTGATAGATCCCGCTTGGGTCAAGACATTGGTCTGTCCACATCAGACGAACTGGGAGATTGCTGTGATCAATTATGAAAGCATTCTTCTCGTCTTTAATTAAGAAGTTACCTAAATTTCGGTCTTCATTTGCTGCCCAATCATCAAACGCTATTAGTCGAGGGGCTCCGTGCCAGCCACTGAGAAGTTGGCGTGTGAGGCGAACAGTGAGTTCGTGTGGCAAATTTTCGAATCTGGAATTAGGCGAGCTACCTGGCGCTTCGCTGACAGCAAATGCGTATGGATATATTTCATCCGGAACCATGCCAAGCGAGGCGATCAGAGTCTCGCTAAGCTGAACAACCCCAGCATGTTCGGGTACAGGCAAATGGCAGGCACGGGCTATCACATAGCCAGTAACTTCATTGACCACACCAAGGTAGCGATCTTTGGTGAAACACTTCAGGTAGCTTCGCCGCTGCTCACCATCGGGCCAGAGTAAATCACAGGCGAAAGTTTCAGCTACGCGCCCATCTTGTGCTCTTCCTCGAAGGCTGCACACCTCGTCAGAACTGATCAAGTCAATAACAAAACCTTGCATGCTCACCCACCTGTTCAAAATTTTCAGCAGATTATCTTGTTAGGCGAAAGCCTTAACATTAACCTCTTCATCCAGCTGGCAACGCGCTTGATGCACAACGACGCCACGCACCATGCGCGCGGTGGCCATCAACCCCTGGCCACCATTCACGGGCAGCAACCGAAAACGGGTACCCACACGATGGGCGCGGTAAAGATGTAACGCATCGTCCATCTCCACTACTGCGTAATCGTCGTGACCTAAGCCGCGCGCTTCATTAACAACCAGTACATCGCCCTCTATTACCGGGCCATGCACGCCCGCCTCGACGCCGACTTCAACGGCAAAGCAATTAGGCGAGTAGCCAGTGCAATCCACGTTGTGCAGCGCTGGATGGTCGAGCCCCATACCCAGCGGGCCAAGGTAAGTTAAGCGCATGAAATCAGCCTTACTCGGAAGGACTAATGCCAAGCATTACGCCAGTATATGGCGAGCTGGAAAGACTATAGGTATTGCCATCAATAACAGTGCTAGCAGTTGAGCCTGGATCGTTCTGCATATCACCGAGCAAATTAAGAACAGTAGACAGGTGATCGTCAGGGTAGTCGCTAGGGTTAATGGAAGCGATGGCAGTAGCAAACATGAGAAGGATTAATTGCCCCGACTCTTCTGTCCCATTGCCAGTGCCATTCAAAATCAAGCCATTCACCAAGCGAGACTCAGGCTTGGCAGTCCCAGTAACAGCAACCGTATCAGCAAATACGGAGCTGAAAACAGCCTGGGCGCCTACATCTTCATCATTGATTGAAGGGTCTAAAGAAAAAGGAAGACCTAGCTGGTTAAGGTGACCGTTGAAGCGGGCAGCATACTCGCCCGGCATAAAGCCAAAGTCGGTCCCCTCTTCAATTTCAGCTCGCTTAGTTTCTAAGCCACTGTTGGCGAAGCCTAAGGTGGGTATAACGATAAAAACAGCAATCAAAAAATATCTTAGCAGCTTCATAAGAGATACCTATTATTAATCAATCCAGCCCATCATGGTCATAATCAAAACAGCCGACTCATTTACCTTTTGATTGGCAAATAAACGGCGGTTTTCTTCAGGATCGGGATCAGGTTGGAAGGCATCGTCCAGCTGATTGGCTAGCTCCTGTGAAAATCTGCGCAGATCGCTAACACCTTTTATCTGGCTAGTGATCGATGAAGTAATATATCCATTCTGCATAAGCACAGCGAACAGATCGCCAGCGGTCGCTAATTTATTTCCGTCCGTCGCTTGCTGCCATTCAAGTGCCGACGCCTCATGCAGTGTTCCACCTTCATACCAATTGGCTTGCGCTGCCATTGAGAAAACAAACGCCCAAGCGGCTATAAACAAAAATGCTATCTTTTTCATTCCCTTACTCCCTTTTGGTTTTTTTAATTACCTAAAGCACTTGCCCCAGATTCACTAAACACCGCCCAAGCACTTCAACAAATTGCTTTTTATCCGGTGCTATCAATTCTTTGTCATAGCGCGGGTTATCACTGATTAGCAGCCATCCACCGCCAGCCACACGTTGCATACGTTTAAGCCGCCGTTCACCATCCATCAGAATCAGATAAACGCCCTCACGGCTCGGATCACGTTGATTGAAGTCGACAAACACGTAATCGCCATCATCAATCGTACCGTCCATGCTATCGCCGCGCGCTCGTACCCATACCCCTGAATCAGGCAATTTCAATTCAGCGAGAACGGCGCGGTCCATGTGGAAATAACCCAGCACTTTTTCTTCTGTGAAATCTCGGCCACTGCCCGCTGCACATTCCACATCGTACATCGGGATTGATGCGATGTTGGGATCGCTTAAGCCCCGATAAAAATGAGGGTCTTTTTGCTGAGCAAGAGAATCTTTATCCGCACCTGGGGCCACACCCTCCCCAAGAAGCAACCAATCTAGGGATACTCCGGTAGTTTTAGCAGCCTCGATGCATTCAGAAGTTGGGATATTTCCATTTTTCGACCAGTTATGAATAGTCGATGGAGCACGACCAATAGCTTTTGAGAGCTGCTGATCATTCTTAACGCCATAGGCAATTTTAAGCCTTTCAAGTACTTGCGCGCCTAAATGATCTTCATTCATGTAAATATTCCAAATAGTGAATACTTTTCATTCGAATATTGGGATATTTTGTCCCAAAATCCGAACAGACCAGTAAAGTACATGACTGTAATTGAATGGAAGCCTAAACCATGAAAGCCCCAAACGCTATTAGCCATGTTCCAAAAATGGGTGATGACCGTGCGACTGAGCAATTCAGCGTCAGTGTTACCCCTCAAGAAAAAAACCTAATCGATCAGATTGCATCGACAGAGATCCGCTCAAGGTCAGCTACCACCCGAATGCTGATTCTTCGGGGCCTTAGCCAGTACAAAAACGAATCTCTCATCGCTGATTAACCCCGTTTGTGACGTCCGCATAAGGAATTAGGAAATGCATCAAGACACTCGTCGCATCCGTCAACGTTACGCCGCCATCAACTTGGACGAGTACGAAGCCCGGTTGATTGACGCCCTCGTCGACTACACCGGTATGTCGAAAGCCACGCTACTCCGACAACTGGTATTGAAAGAAGCGCTCGAAACACTCGGCGTTGGCGACCTCGTGAACACCAGTGTGGGCCAGCGCGCCGGTTAATGGCAGGCACAAAAAAGGTCCTCAAGGAGCACTTATGGCCGAGAAAAACCGCCTACCACTGGACGAAGAGCTGGAAAAGCAGCTTGAAGCCGTGCGGCAGCAGGAAGGCCTCGAAACAATTGACCAAGCCGCCGAATGGCTTCTCCGCCGTCGCTTACGCAAGGGCGTTGGAAGTCTCACAGGGCGAGGCCGCGCCCTTTACGAAATAAGGGGGGCGAGGTGACTGATACGAAAGACGAGGAGCTCGTATTGGAGGGAGTGCCGGTCACGACAGAGGTCAGTCGGCTCCGGTTCGACTGCCCTCACTGCGGTTCATTCATGAAAGTGCGGACTTCGAAGACGCCGCTTTCAGAATACCGCGTGCTCTATTTCAACTGCTCCAACGAGTTTGGATGCGGATTTCGCTGCAAGGGAGGCGTAACTCTGGATGAGACGCTGGCGTTCAGTTACTGCCCGGACCCAGGCGTCGACATCAAACCATCACCCTGGTTGAAGCGAAAATTGTTCTTAGAAGCACAAGGCCAGATACGCCTTATCAATGACCACATGAAGGAGCTGAAGCAATGAATGTAACGCCAATTACCGCTGCAAAATCCCCATTCGACCTAGCTACCGAGCTGCTTTGGCAGCACCGCTGGGATAGCCGCGTTGAAGCGCTGCGCATCACCATCGGCACGCTCGTGAACGATTACGGCCACAGCGAAGCAACTGCCGAAGTGGCCGCCATCCAGGCGTTTGCCGATCTCGATAGCGTCAACGAAGCCGCGAGCATCGACGTAGACGCCTGCACATCCCATGTCGTTATTTTCCGCGATAGCGCTGGCCGCCCGGTAATGCTCACCGCCCGCGACCTCGACCGGATGATTCAGCAAGCCCGCGACGCTGGTTTGGCTAAGGTGGTTGATGCCGATACCCGCCGCCCTGTCGTTTTAGAGCACTGAGGTATCTAGCAATGGCTAATGTGACCCCACTACCCGCCCGCAATGCGCCGCCCCGCGTCCAGCAGGATCGCGCGGGCTTTGGCGAACTTCGCGCCGAGCTGCACAGCCGCGCCGCTGATCAAGATCTTATCGACGTGTGGGCCAACCTCCCCCACGCCGAACGGCGCTTGGTACTGAAAAGCGCGGGCCTAAAAGAAGACGCCACCCAGCAAATCAGCCAGCTAGCGAAGCCAGCACGCGCCGCTATCCGTGCCGCCATCCACCGCATGAGCAGTTACGCCACGGGGCTGCGCGACCAGCTGCGCAACCGTTCACAGCATCCCAGCTGCGAGCTTGCCAGCCACGCCCGCCAAGCACTGGCCGAAGGCAACACCAAAGCCGCGCTGCACTGGCTGGGCCTGATTGAAAAGGGGGTTGCGTGAGCGCGCTCGAACAAAGCCGCACGTTCGGCAACATCGAATGCCACCAATGGCGTGGGGCGATATTTGACGCCCTGCCCGGCTGGGCTGAACAGCTCGCCGCCGGTTTCGTCTACGTCGCCCAGCAGCACGGCAACGCAGCGGGTAACCGGTGGCTACGGCGTAATAGCCAAGATCTGGTCGAGCCGTCATTCATCCTGTCGCGCTTTATGCCTATTCGCGCTGCACTTGCGCGGGCCATGAGTGCGCTGGTCAATCGAGGTTCAACCACCATTGAAGGCATTCAAGCTGCCAGCGCTTGGCTACTCAGCGTTGAGCGCCGTTTGGTTGTGGGCAGCTTGAACGCCACCCACGACGATGACGCCCTGGTCAACTACGCCCAAGCCCAAGCATCAGCCATTGATAAAAATTCGAGCCTCTTGATAGGCGATATTGCCAGGATGAACCGTTTGCAGCGCCTGGGGTTGCTTTCGCCCGCGCCGCCACGCATGGCGAGCAACGGTAAAGCCCTGTCTGAACAATTCCGCGCCTATCAAGACGCTTGTGCCCGTGCTGCTAACCCATTCACGCCGCCGCCGTTCATCGGCAATTTCCGGTTTCAGCGCTGGCAGTACCTACGCCCGCTTTGCCTTTCCGTAGTGCGCGCCCGCGCTATCGAGCAAGGCCGGACCCGTTGCGCACTCCATGGCATCACCCCGCCCAGCGACAAGCTACCGGCTAAAACCCAATTGGCCCGTTTGAGCTGTTCACTCTGGTGGCGTCGCAAGTTGCGCCGCCAGTGTGGCCGCACGGTTGAACAAGTAATGCGTGAAGCCCACCGCGTGCATAAGCAAGCGGGAATTTATTGCAGTGATTTTACAGTTGAGCGCCGCCGTTCTCAGCGCCTGCGTAATAACGCGCTGCTCGAAACGCTGGAAGCCATCAACCAGGAAGGCCAAACCTACACGCTGGCAGAGCTGGCGGAGCTGGGCTTGGCGAATCCCGACCACCGCCGGGCAGAGCTAATGCTGCGCATTCGTGACACCGAAGTCGAAGCCCGCCGCCTGGGGCATAAAGGCATGTTCTACACCATGACCACGCCGTCAAAGTTTCACCCGGTGATCGCTAATAACTGTGTTCGCAACCACAAGTACCAGGGCGCTACGCCCCGCGAAGCCCAGCAATACTTGCAAGGGCTCTGGGCAAAGGTCCGCGCGAAGTTGGCCCGCGATGAGATCGGCGTTTACGGCATCCGTGTTGTAGAGCCTCACCACGACGGCACCCCGCATTGGCATTTGCTGTTGTGGATGAAGCCCGAGCATGAAGCCCAGGTAACCGCCACCCTTCGCGAATACGCCGAAGAAGCGCACCCGGAAGAGCTGTTCAACCGGTGGGGCAAAACGACGGCCCGCTTTGATGCCAAGCGCATCGACTACAAGAAAGGCACCGCCGCCGGTTACGTCGCCAAGTACATCAGCAAAAACATTAACGGCGAACAGTTTATGGATGCCGACAAATACGATCACTCCATGACCGATAGCGCGCCACGTATTGAAGCGTGGGCCAGCGTGTGGGGCATCCGCCAGTTTCAGTTCCTCGGCCTGCCCAGCGTCACAGTCTGGCGTGAAGTGCGCCGCCTGACAGAGAAGCAAGACCAGATGCTTAAAGATTGGGAAGCGGCCACCCGCCCGCACCCTTGCGCCGCCATGCGCTTCGCCCAGATCCGCAAGGCCGCCAACGCGGGCCAGTGGGACCAGTTCTTACGCCTCATGGGTGGCCCGATGACCAAACGCAAAGACCAGCCCATCAAGCCATGGGTAGAAACCAAGATGAATACAGGCTCCCACATCGAAACGTTCAGCCACGCCACCGGCGAATACTTTGGCGCCGAAGCGGTGGTTGCGCGTGGGCAATACGGAGAAGAGCAGAAAGTGACCTTTGGCCTAGTGGCCACCGGCCGCGCTGGCTTTTCTAGCGAGTACATGACTCGCGTTTATAAGTGGCAAGTGCGTGCGAAAGGCTCGCGGGCTGGGGGTGATTTTCAGGCTGTAGGCGAAGCCGAAAGCCCTTGGACTCGTGTCACTAACTGTACGCAAGGGGTCGATATTGCCCCGCGCGAGCCTTCACCTGCGGAGCTAAACGCCCAGCTTGCCCGATTCAAAGAGTGGCAAAGCTCAGAAATTTACCGCGCCGAAGCCGACGCGGAGTACCAAGACGCGGTAGCAGCAAGAGAAAAGGCCCGAAAGATGTTCGCGCCGCCTCCCCCAACCGCTAATAGCGAGGAAGAAGAGTTCTTCCCGCCCGAACTTTGTTAATCGAAGGAATAACGATGGCCAACAACATCGACCGCGCCGCTGAGATCACCCAGCGGAACCTTGAAACCGCACTTGCTAATCGGGTCCGCATTGCTGAACCGGCAGCTAACGATGAATGCATCGACTGCGGCTATGAGATTCCAGCCGCTCGCCGCCAAGCCGCGCCGTGGGCGACTACCTGCATCGAGTGTCAGGGCATTCGTGAGCGCCAAGCTAGGAGGTTCCGTGAATGAGCTGGCTCTTTTCGCGGGCGCTGGTGGGGGAATTCTCGGCGGCCACCTGCTCGGCTGGCGTACCGTCTGCGCCGTTGAGCGTGATGCCTACGCCGCACAAGTTCTGGCGCAACGACAAAACGATGGAGCCCTCCCAGCTTTCCCGATTTGGTCTGACGTGTGCAGTTTTGACGGAAAGCCATGGCGGGGACTTGTTGACGTGGTTTCAGGCGGATTCCCGTGTCAGGACATATCAGCTGCTGGCAAAGGTGCCGGCATCGACGGCGAGCGCTCAGGCCTCTGGGGCGAAATGGCGCGGATCATTTGCGAAGTACAGCCCGCGCACGTCTTCGTGGAAAACAGCCCAATGCTCACTTCTCGCGGACTCGGACGAGTACTCGGAGACCTGGCCGAAATGGGGTTTGATGCACAGTGGGGCTGCATATCAGCTGCCGACCTTGGTGCAAGACATGAAAGAAAAAGAATCTGGATTGTGGCCAACGCCATTAGCGAACAGTCATACGGGCGCAGGCCATGGCCCCAGAAAAGTGGGCTCCCCAAACCTTCAAACGGCAGTGAAGCACTGGCCGACACCCACTGTTCATGGCAATTACAACCGGACAGGGATCAGCAAGAGCAGCGGCGACGGCTTGGCGACAGCGGTCAGAAATTGGCCTACTCCGGTGGCCAGCATGAGCAAGGGCAGCAGCCTAGCCAGCCTAAAGAGAAAGAGCGGAGCGGATCGCAGCAACGACAGGCTGGATCATGCGGTGATGGCTTCGGACGGTGGCCAGCTGAACCCGACGTGGGTCGAGTGGCTAATGGGGTGGCCGCAAGGGTGGACAAACTTAAAGCCCTTGGAAATGGACAAGTTCCACGAGTGGCAGCGGCAGCATTCGCCCTGCTCAGCAAAGAATGAGGAAGCAGCATGATTGATAACAAACACAAACCGCCGGCGAGAACGCCACCGCCACCCAAAGGCGGCGCCTACGCCCGCCAGGCCGCGATGCTTTGCCAAGATAAAGCGTTCCAGCTCTACCTAGATCGCCGCCGCCGGTTCAAGCATCAGCTAAACGAAAGCCAACTACCAGATGGCACCCATAACGAGCAGGACGCCCGCGATTGGTTGATCGCCGCCTGCAAAATCAGCAGCCGCGCCGAGCTGGATAGCAACCCGGCCGCGTGCCAAACGTTTCGCATGATCCGCAACCGCTTCAATCGTTGGCGGGCAAGGGGCAAGCAATGAGCCTACAAAACGTATTAGACTGCGATGAGTTGAAAGCCATCACCGGCTACCAGCGGCCCGCCGACGCCGCGCGATGCCTGCGTGAACAAGGGGTAGTCGTGTTTAATGGCCGTCGTGGACCGTGGACCACCATTGACCTAATCAACAAAGCGGGCGGCATTGAAACCGCCCCGGGAAAAGAGCTAAGCCCTAGCGACATACTATGAAGACACGCCCGCGAAAACATAGCCCGGACATACCCGCGCATATCAACCAGTCAAAGCTCCCGAACGGGGTTTATTACGACAAGCGCGGCCGTGGCCGTTGGTACGTTCAATATCGCGATGAAGCGGGCAAGCTCAAAAGCGAGCGGATCGCCGGGGCCGATGCGACGCTGTCAGAACTGCACCGCATCATGGAACAGCGCAGCGGCATTGACCGCCGAACCCTGCGCTACTTGGCCAAACAGTTTCACGAATCCGCACAGCTCAAAGAGCTGGCTATCAAAACCCAGCAAGATTATGAATACTGCAGGAACGCCCTGCTGGAAATGCCCACCAAACTGAATAGACCGTTGGGGGATCTACCTACGTCGCAATTCTCACCGGCCTTGGTGCAGCGTTTGGTTGATAAGATCGCCGCCGAGGGTACACCATCAAAAGCCAATCACCTGTTACGTTACCTGCGCCGTCTGTTCCGCTGGGGTATTAACCGCGGTTACTGCGATAGCA
The DNA here is from genome assembly GCF_003990185.1 of Vreelandella nanhaiensis. GTDB lineage: Bacteria > Pseudomonadota > Gammaproteobacteria > Pseudomonadales > Halomonadaceae > Vreelandella > Vreelandella nanhaiensis. The sequence goes on from NZ_RZHF01000029.1 coordinate 170,376, forward strand.
ACCCAGCCCAGGGCGTTGAGTCAGCTAAAGAACGCAAACAGCGCCGTTTGCCCGAGCTAACGACCATTGCCCAACTAACCGAGTTTGCCCGCCAACGCGGCCAGCGCACACGCGGCGAGAAAGGCGCTTGCGCTCCCTACCTTTGGATGGTCATGGAGCTGGCCTATATTTGCCGTCTACGTGGTATCGAGGTAGTAACTCTAAGTGATGCCAACAGCACAGCCCAGGGCGTAATGACTAACCGCCGCAAAGGCTCGCGGGATAATATTGTGCGCTGGTACCCAAGGTTGACCGAAGCCTGGACAGCGGCAACCGAGCGCCGCGCCGGGATCTGGAAGGCCAAAGGCAAGCCGGTGCCGATGCATCCCGAAGCACGGCCACTAATCGTGGCGGCCGACGGCAGCGATTTAAGGAAGTCGAGCCTGGACACTGCATGGCAGCGGTTGATCAAGCTGGCTATCGAAGAAGGGGTGATTACAGAAGACCAGCGCTTCGGCCTTCACGACCTAAAGCGTCGTGGAATTACCGATACCAAAGGCACCCGCCACGAAAAGCAAGAAGCCAGCGGCCACCGCTCGGCATCCATGATGGACACTTACGACCTAAGCGTTCCTCTGGTATATCACCCAGGAGATGAATAAATTTTTAGCCCGCTCATTTTAGCTTAATTGGGATATTGAGATTTGTTCTAGGCTCTAGCAATTCTATATCATCAAATTTCAATGTGATTTGTGGGAGCGTAGTCGTGGATCAGTGGATGAACAGAGCTAGAGAGGTTTCGCAAGGACTCGAAAACGGTAATCAGATCTTGGATATATACAAGACATGGTTAGAACTAAGCCAATTGAATGAGTGGCTTGGAGCATGCCACATTACTTCGGCTGGTATGTTCGTGACGATGAACGATATCGGCTTAACCCCAGAGTTAACAATCGGCATTGTTGAAGCGCCAAATGGCAGGTTTTTTGATCATTCCTGGGTCGAATTGGATGACCTTATCTTCGATGTAGCGATAGGGTTCCCAGATACGGATGGTGAATACGTTAGCGCTCCTATATTCGCTTCTCAAGACATCGGCACTGGTAGGACAACTTCGCTGCGGTATGGTGTCAATGATAAAGGGTTACTATCTCCTCCTGCCCGCAATGTTGCTTCTGAGTCGCTCGAAGAGTACGGCAAAAATAATAACCTATGGCAACGGGTGGAGGTTTTTTGGAAGTGCCATGATCAACAAGTAGCAAAAGAAATATTAAGACAGCGCTATGGCAGAGTAATGCGTACTGTACGGGGAGAAGTCCTCTAGCTCGCAACTTTCGAAAGAAGATGGAGGCGAGTAGATTTGTATCATGTTCCGATTAAAAAGCAGTTAACCATCTCGTAAATTCCTTAGGCGTTGTAATGGTAACGCAATGAAGATTACAGACCCAAACTGGAAAGCAGTCAGTGCAAGTGAGGAGGGGCAAGGCTGGCGGGTTGTGTTTAGGAATAATAGAAGCGGCCTTAGCACTAGCAAATATATCCGCGTGCTTCACTCCTATTCAGACGTAATTCTAGCCTTAGTGAGCGAAGGAAGGCACCCAGATGATTTCCAGCTCCTAGAAGATATGGAAACCCTTTAAAACAGTGCTGAGTCTTCTGCAAATGACTTGGTATAAAAGTGCAAACCTGCCGCACCTGTACACATCTTTAGAAAGAAATTCTATGTAGAGTTCTACGTAAACGAAAAAGCCGCCCTTTCGGACGGCTTAATCTAATTCTCTAACGTGTTGCTTTTAACCATCTTTTTGATGGTGCCGACACCAGGAGTCGAACCCGGGACCTACTGATTACAAGTCAGTTGCTCTACCAACTGAGCTATGTCGGCGCTTCACATTTTCTTGAGAAAATGACTGGGTTGCGGTTAAGCTAGTCAGTCAACAAGAAATCTTGTTGGCAATGGCTGGGGTACCAGGATTCGAACCTGGGAATGCCGATACCAAAAACCGGTGCCTTACCACTTGGCGATACCCCAACTGTTTGGTGGCCAGAGACGGAATCGAACCGCCGACACGGGGATTTTCAATCCCCTGCTCTACCAACTGAGCTATCTGGCCGCTGCCAACGGTGCGTATTAAACTAAAAACTCTGCTTTCCGTCAACACCTTTGTGAAACTTTCTTTTCTAACCGTTGCTTAGGCAACGGCTACAACTAACGTGGTAACGTTGGAACGCCCTAAATACGGGCGTTCTGGCCAGGCCGCGGCGCCCGCTTACGCCTGTGTCGGCGGCACGTAACCTTCCGCTTGGTCGGTTTCTTCGTTATCCATGAAGCGCTGCATCTGCTCCATCAGATAAGTTCGGTCTTCCGGGTTGAGCATATTCAGGTGCTTTTCATTAATCAGGCGGGTCTGCAGCGCCTGCCATTCTCCCCATGCCTGCTTGGAAACACTGGCCTGAATCTCCTGGCCCTGCTTGCCAGGCAGCGGTGGAAACGGGAGTGCGGGCAGCTCCTTTTGATATTTACGACAAAAAACCGTGTTACTCATGAAAGGCTCCTTTATGGGCACTAGGCACTCATTGCCTATACGTGCCCAGGCGTTAAGTTGAGGGTAAAGGACGTGAGCTGGTTGAGCAGGGCTTTTACCGGCGCTGCCAAGCCAAGTTCGCGGGGCTTGTTTACGTCATACCATACGCCGCTTTCTCTTACCTCGCCCAGCCTAGCGCAGGAAACTGGCTGAGGGATAATTTTCAGCCGGAAATGGCTGAAGGTGTGGTGAAAAGCGGGCATCGTCGGTTCACGCCTGGGAGCGACAGCATGAGTCTCCAGCCAGTCGTTAAGCTCACTGTGTCTTTCAAACTGAGGCAGGCTCCATAACCCACCCCACAAACCGCTGGACGGGCGCTGCTCCAGCCATACCCGCCCTTCAGGATCGCGTAGCAGCAGCATGATCGTGCTGCGGGTGGGTAAAACCTTTCTGGGCTTGGATTCTGGATAACGCTGCGGCTCTCCCTGAGCATAAGCCAAGCATACATCGTTAAAGGGGCAAATCTTGCAATCAGGCCTGCTGCGTTTACACAAGGTTGCGCCAAAATCCATCACCGCCTGGGTAAAGTCTGCCAGACGGGTAGACGGCGTATAGTATTCAGCAAGCGCCCAGAGCTTACGCTCCACGACAGGTTTTCCCGGCCAGCCGGGAATGGCATGCAGGCGCGTCAGCGAACGTTTAACGTTGCCATCCAGAATTGCTGCTCGTCTGCCAGTACTCTGGGCAATAATCGCGCCAGCCGTTGAGCGCCCAATACCCGGCAGAGCCATCAGCGTCTCTACATTTTCGGTAGGCAGTTCACCGCCATGCTCATCAACCGCCAGCTGAGCAGCTTTATGCAGATTGCGTGCTCTTGCGTAGTAGCCAAGCCCTGTCCACAGGTGAAGCACTTCGTCCTGAGGCGCATGGGCAAGGGCTTCAAGTGTTGGGAAGCGCGCCATAAAACGCTCAAAATACGGAATGACGGTCGCGACCTGGGTTTGTTGAAGCATGATTTCCGACACCCATACGCGATAAGCGCTGCGTGGCGACTGCCAAGGCAGGTCATGACGGCCATGCTGGTCGAACCAGGTGAGCAGGCGATGGCAAAACTCATCTGCCGTAAGCCGTGGGGTTGGCATATCAGCCATGGGAGTTCCTTCAAAAACGGATAGGAGTGAAAGTCGTAGCGGTGTCGTTGACCTATGGCACCAATAAAAAAGCGCCGGCGTTGAGGCCGGCGCAGACTGACTTACTTGAATGCTCAGTTAAATAGACGCCGAATACCTTCGCGAAGTTCCTGACCGGCGCCTTTACCCAGATGCTCATCCAGTTGATCCAGCGAGCCACCCACGCGCTCCTCGATTTCTTTGGTTACGCGAGTGCCGGTTTCATTGCGCAGCAGATCAACCACCGCGGCCTGGAAGGCAGAGCGGTCAAAACGGCACCATTGGCCATGCTCATCGCTGAGGTTGCCTTCACAATGTACAGGCAGCGGAAGCTGTTCCAAGCGTGGGTTGACGCTACACGCTGCATCTGCCGTATCCACCAGGCGAGCATTGGCACGGGTGTCAAAGTTCCGGCTGTTGAAATTAAGCTCCCCTTCGCCTCTTACATCAATACCCGGCAGAGTAATCAGCAGGTCGTTACTGGTGAGCACGCCGTTACGCACCTGGAAGGTGGCATCAAAGCGCTCAAAGCGCGTATCGGTATGCCAGTCACGTAGCGTGCCTTCGCCTTCTAGCTGCGCGACTAGCTCGCACATCTGCTGGGAAATATTGATATCCAGAATGGCACCTTCATTAAGATGGGCATTAACCTGCCCATTCAGGTTGCCAATCAATGCCTCACGACTATTGCCTCGTGACGTGAATTCACCATCGGCGTTTAGGCGCCCGCGCAGCGGTGACGTTTCTTCACCAAGCGCTTCAATCAGCGCGGCTACCTGAATATTGCTGACGCTGGGTGAAAGTTCCCACTCCATGATGCGTTCGCGCGCATCCAGACGGCCGCTGGCGTTAAGCTCGCCACCGTAAAAACGCGATTCAAAAGCGGTGAGCTGATGTTCACCTTCTTCGCCCTGCAGCTTCAGATGGGTATTTTCGAAATTAAGCCCACCCAGCAGCAGTTGCTCAACGCTGAGTTCGCCGTCCAGCGACAGCCCACTTAGCCATGCTTGGGGTAGTAGCGTTTCGCTACTTTGGGCAATGGCTTGGCGCAAGAAACCGAGCCTTGCCTGCTGCGCGGTCGTGGGGCCGGAAAGGTAGTGATCAAGATTCAGCTGATCGCCTTCTAAATCAAACGCCACCTGCGTGCCATCCAGTGCAGCTGAAAGCCGTCCTGTAAAGGTGCTGTCATCAACCACCAGAGAAAGACGGGGAAGCGATACCTGCTGGGCATCACCCTCAATAGGGCTGGTCATGGCGATATCGCTCAGCGCCGCCTCGCTTGCTGTATTGAGCTCAACGCCTGCGCGAGAGAGCCAAGGGCGCAACGTGAAGGGCGCCGCAGTAACCTGACCACGGTACTGGGGCGCATCCAGCATCTGTTCAATATTAAGATGGCCACTCATGCGCAGCCCATCAGGTCCGGTCAGCTGCAAATCCTTCAGCTGTGCCGTTTGCGCCTGCCAATCACTCTCAAGGCCAAAGGCGAGCGCCAGCGCCAAGCTGCCTTGCCACTGTTCCGGGTTTTGCAGCCCGGCCTCGAGTGTCCCTTCGGTAATACTTAACTGTTTGTCTTCCAAAAGTGCGACGATTTCAGCAGCTTTCAGGTTCAGCTGCTGTGGTTCGCCCTCAGGGTTCATCCGTGTGCGCGTGGTTAGGCGCGTATTCTCCAGTACGACCCGGTCTTCGCCGAGCTTGAGTCGCATGCGTGTTTCAAGGTCAACATCGCTGGTCAAGCTAGGCGCGCGTTCCAATACCTCAGCGTCCAGCCGGTTATGCTTGGTCAGCGTAAACATGGTCTTTAACGGAAAAGGGCTGGCCGGATTGACGTTACTGCCGGAAATATTCAGCGACTGCATGCGCCACAATGTTTGACTTTGCACATCACGGAAACGAATATCGGCTCCTCTCACTTCTACGCTGGCAATATTAAGCACGACAGAAAGATTGCCCGCGTCGGCGTTCGGCCCGGCGCTTGCCGGCGCCAGCACCGTTTGCGCTTTTTCATCGCTTTCTTCGGCCAAGCGCTCGACCAGCGGCTCCCAGTTGCCTCTGCCTTCGGCATCCCGTTCCAGGTTCAAGCGCATGCCATCCAGCGTCAAACCGTCAATGGCAATCTCGCCACGCAGCAATGGGGCAAAGGCAATGCTCACCTCGGCGCGATTGATCGCGGCAAACGAAGCATCTTCTTCTGCCTGCTCCGGCAGCCAGGCCCGGGCCTGCTCCACGCTCACCCCAAGGCGAGGATAGAACGACCAGGTAATCGGGCCTTCCAGCGCCAGATAAAGCCCGGTGTGTTCCTCCACCACGGCGGTCAAGCGCGGCTTGAAGTCTTCCGGATCCAGAAAGGTGGTCACATAGACCACCGCAGCCACCGCCACGATGGCAAGAATGCCAATAGCGGCCAGCAGAATACGTAATAGCTGTTTCATTACCCTTTCCCTTGTGGGTCTAACTCAACAAAATTGCTGGTAAACGGTTTGCCCAGCTGGGCCTCTTCGCTACAGCTGCCGGGGCGGTAGCCAAGCTTGGACAGCAGCACCTGATCGGCCAGCGGTAGTGATGAAACTTCAATGCGCAGTTTACGCCCTTCCTGTTTAGCCTGTTCGCCAAGTAACGCCATCAACCGCGACCCCACGCCGCGCCGGCGCGTAGTCTTACGCACGCATAGTTCAGAAAGCCACCAAACTCGATCTGGCGCCTCTTGAATGGCGGCCGCGCCCAGCAAGTGGTCGTTAAAGTGCGCACAAGCAAAAAAATGGCTGGCATTTAAATGCTGTTCGATAAACGGCAAAACCGCCTGGGCAGGTACCCGCTCTTTTGGCGCATCCTCATAAATACGCGTAAGGTCGAGACGCACCTGCTCATCGGCTTCCCAACGCGCTTTGTCGACATGCTCCAGTGTCACCGGCATGGTGAAATCCTCTTCGCCAAAGCAGCTTAGCTGCTATTTTTAATGCCCTGAACGGCGGCTACCTTTCGCGCATTGTAGCGGATGGGTGCGCCGATTCTCTATAATGGTTGTTTTGCCGCAAATTTATGTCCTGATTAACTGGTGGTGAGCCTACTCAACTGATGGTGAGACAGTGCGGCCCATCGCCTTCCCCTCAGAATGCGCTAGAGCGCAGGAGATGCAACATGTCAGCGCGTATTGCCACGGTTAGCCGTGATACGAATGAAACCCAGATTAAAGTCAGCGTCAACCTGGATGGTGAAGGCCATCTTCGCTGTGAAACTGGCGTTCCCTTTCTGGATCATATGCTTGATCAAGTTGCACGGCATGGAATGATCGACCTTGATATCCATGCCTCAGGCGATTTGCACATTGATGACCACCATACGGTCGAGGACCTGGGAATTACCCTGGGCCAAGCATTTAACGAGGCCATTGGCGACAAACGCGGCATCTACCGTTATGGTCACGCCTATGTGCCGCTTGATGAAGCGCTCTCGCGCGTGGTGATCGATTTTTCCGGCCGCCCCGGTCTTTACATGAATGTAGAGTTTACTCGCGCGGCCATCGGCAGTATGGATACACAGCTGTTTTGGGAATTCTTCCAAGGTTTTGTCAACCATGCCCGCGTAACGCTACATATCGACAATATAAAAGGCTTTAATGCTCACCATCAGGCTGAAACGATTTTCAAAGCCTTTGGACGTGCCCTGCGCATGGCTGTCGCCGAAGACCCACGCATGGCTGGGCAGATGCCTTCCACCAAAGGGAGCCTATAATGACGTGCTGTGATGCAAGCAGCGGTTCGTTCATTCGCTTAAGGAGCGCTTCATGACCATTGCTGTGATCGACTATGGGATGGGTAACCTGCATTCTGTCGCGAAGGCGCTCGAACACGTTACCCATGAAAATGTCATTATCACGCGCGACCCGCGGCGCATTTTAGGCGCCACGCGCCTCGTGCTGCCCGGCCAGGGCGCCATCCGCGACTGCGTGGGCGAGCTTGAACGCACAGAGCTTCGTGGCTTGGTAGATGATGTGCTGACTCGTCAGGCCAAGCCTTTGCTTGGAATCTGCGTGGGCCAGCAAATGCTTCTGGAGCGCAGTGAAGAGAACGGCGGCGTTGACTGCCTGGGCTTTTTCAAAGGCAGCGTTGATAAGTTCCCCACCGACATGCGCGACGAACACGACCAGCGCCTGAAAGTGCCCCACATGGGCTGGAACCTGGTCGAGCAGAATCATGACCATCCGTTATGGGCCGGCATCGACAACAACGAACACTTCTACTTCGTACACAGCTACTACGTGAACGCGGCCGACGATGCCCAGGTATTTGGCACCACGCACTATGGCAATATAGGCGCTCACGTGGCGATTGGCCGTGACGCTACCTTTGCCGTACAGTTTCACCCGGAAAAAAGCTCCCGTGCGGGCCTGCGCCTGCTTGAAAACTTTGTCACCTGGACGCCCTAAGAGGTTTAGTTATGTTGGTAATTCCTGCGATCGATCTCAAAGACGGCCAGTGTGTGCGGTTGAAACAGGGCCGCATGGACGATGCGACCTCTTACGGCGATGACCCAGTTGCCATGGCCGCACGCTGGGTAGAAGCTGGCGCGCGTCGCCTTCACTTGGTCGACTTGAACGGCGCATTTGAAGGCAAGCCGGTTAATGGCGAGGCGGTGACGGCCATTGCACGCGCCTACCCCAACCTGCCGATTCAAATTGGCGGCGGCATTCGTAATGCCGACACCATCGAACACTACCTGAATGCAGGCGTGTCTTACGTGATTATCGGCACTAAAGCCGTTAAAGAGCCTGCGTTTGTGGGTGAAATGTGTCGCGCATTCCCCGGCCATGTGATTGTCGGGCTGGATGCCAAGGATGGATTTGTGGCCACCGATGGCTGGGCGGAAGTCTCAAGCGTAAAAGCGGTCGATCTAGCCAAGCGTTTTGCCGATGATGGCGTATCCAGCATTGTGTATACCGACATCGCCCGCGACGGCATGATGCAAGGGGTCAACGTTGAAGCAACAGCCCAGTTGGCTCGCGAAGGCGGCCTGCCGGTTATCGCCTCTGGTGGCGTGACTAACTTAGACGATATCAAAGCCCTGTGCGATGTCGCCGATAGCGGTATTTTAGGCGCTATTACCGGCCGGGCGATTTACGAAGGCAGCCTGGATGTGGCCGAAGCCCAGCGCCTTAGCGACCAGTTAACCGGAGGCGGCGCGTGAGCTTATCCAAGCGTATTATTCCCTGCCTGGATGTAGATGCCGGGCGGGTTGTTAAAGGTGTCAACTTTGTCGGCATTCGCGATGCAGGCGACCCGGTGGAGATTGCCCAGCGCTATAACCAGCAGGGTGCCGATGAAATCACCTTTCTGGATATTACCGCCAGCCACGAAGACCGTGACACCACGGTGGAAATGGTCGAACGAATTGCCGGGCAGGTATTCATTCCGTTGACCGTCGGCGGCGGGATTCGTACCTGTGACGATATTCGTACCATGCTCAATGCGGGCGCGGATAAGGTGTCGATCAATACCGCCGCGGTCACCAACCCCGAGTTCGTACGCGAAGCGGCCGAGCGCTTTGGCAGCCAGTGCATTGTGGTGGCGATTGATGCCAAGCGAGTATCAGGTGAAGGTGAGCCGCCGCGTTGGGAGATTTTCACCCACGGCGGCCGCCGCCCAACAGGGCTTGATGCTGTAGAGTGGGCGAAGAAGATGGTGGAATTCGGCGCAGGTGAACTACTGCTCACCAGTATGGACCGAGACGGCACCAAGATTGGGTTTGATCTCGGTGTAACCCACGCGATTTCAGAAGCCGTAAGCGTTCCCGTCATTGCCTCCGGTGGTGTTGGCAATCTGGACCACCTGGTGGATGGCGTGCTTAAAGGCGGCGCCGACGCCGTGCTGGCGGCCAGCATTTTTCACTTTGGCGAACACACCATTCCTGAAGCGAAACGCTATATGGCCGAACACGGCATCGAAATGCGCCTTTAATGTGCCGCATTGACTGCATAGCCCTCTTTCCCGGAGCTTCACATGTGGCGCTTAACGCCTTGGTTAGGAGGGCTTGTGGGTATTTGGCTGAGCGCTTCGACCTCAGCCTTTTCCTTGTCAGACTGGCCGCCAACATTCACGCTGGACCATACCCTGGTACAAATCAGCCTGCTAACCCGCCACTTTGATCCGCAGCCAGAACATAACAACCACCAGCGTCTATTAGGGATTGAGCTGCATAACCCGGACCACTGGCTGGCGGGGGCCGCACGGTTCAAGAACTCCTATGAGCAGCCCACCTGGTATGTGTATGCGGGGCGAGAGTTTCCACTTTGGCAGCTTAATGAAGACGCCAACGTTCGTGCCAAGCTGACCGGCGGTTTACTGCGTGGCTATAAAGATGAGTATCGTGACAAGATCCCACTCAACCACCTGGAAGTCGCCCCAGCTCTACTGCCCAGTATTGGCGTGCAGTGGGAACGTCTTGAATCCGATTTAATCATCTTTGGTACCGCTGGCATGATGCTCACCGCAGGCCTGCGACTCTAGCAGGCCCAGCCTTACTCGGCGTCTTCTTCCAGACTCAGGCCCAGGTTACTAATACCATTATTGCGCCCTAACTGACGTATTTCCTTGAGCGCGGCTTTGTTTAGCGGTTCACTTACTGCTTCCAACACCGCGTCTTGAAAATCGTTTTCGTCAGCCATCAGGGGATGATCACGGATAAGCAGAGCAAGTTTTTGGGCATCCTCTTCTCCTTCGGTGAGTTCAATAAAAGCGCGTACACCGGCTCGTGAGGTGCGGCTGACATCCAGCACGGCTTCAGGAGAATCACCCTGCAACGTATCCAAAAGCGCCGATATGGAAACGACGGCGTCCAGCGCTCGGCGTGCCCCAAAGCTTTCATCCTCAGCGGGCGGCTCGCATTCAGCCAGCTTTTCAGCCTGACGGGAAAAATCGATGCTCGCCCCAGGTACGCTCAGCCTTTCCCAGACCAGATTGAGTACGGTGCGCAGCGTGTGGCCGTCCCCATGGCCGGTGGTTTGTTCATACAGGGCGTAGTTGGGCAGCAGGCGCTCGCAGAGCGCGGCCATAAATGCTTGTTGAGCCGATAGCGGAAGCAACTGCAACTGCTGATAAAATCCTAAGGGCTTGGACGCCATACTGATTTCCTAACGCGCGATATTGGTGAAATGAGGTCAATACGTTATGGTCGAACCAGCGCTGTCATAAACCTGACAGCCTTGACTGTGTACGGCCGGCGAGGAGATTACCATGCATATTCATCTGCTACAGCACGGCTCTGATCATGACCCCGCCCGCTTGACCGACTGGTTGAGCAGTATGGGACATAGTTACACCGTTTTTCATCTTTACGCGGGCGAACTCACCCCGCGCCCGGCAGAAAGCGATGCCCTGATTGTTCTGGACGGGCCAGAGGCGTTTCTCAATCAGCCGCCTGTGTGGTTCAAAGCCGAAAACAAGCTGATCAACCGCTACCTGGACGGCCAAAAGCCCATCCTAGGCATCGGCCTGGGCGCGCTTTGGATTGCCCAGGCACTGGATGCCGTAATAGCCCCTGGTACGTACCCAGAGCGAGGCTGGCATACCGTGTCGATGGCCCCGGAAAGCCCGTTTGACTTACCCGAGCAGTTTGAAGCTTTCATGTGGCACCGCCACGTATTCAGCCTGCCGGATAATGCCTTGCCGCTCGGAGGAAGCCCTGCGGCGCCTTTACAGGGGTTTAGCTGGGACAGCGGCCGCGTAGTGGGCCTGCTTTGCCATCTGGAGATAACGCTTGCCAGCGCCACTCAACTGCTAAACGGTAGCGAGGATACGATGCCCACTACGACTGCGGCCAAACGTTTTATACAGGACAACCGCCAGATATTGGAGCAAGTAACCCGTTTCCAGCAGCTGGCCCCTTTGCTTGACCGAGTCATGACCCAGTGGCTAAAAGTGGCTTAAATACCCCAATGGTTGCTAGGTGCTCCACTGCCTGGCAGCCTCCAGGCAACTTTCCCAATCGCCCACGTGAATGTCAGGCGCCGCCGTAGCACGCTGTTTTTCAAGATGATAGCGATAAAGCGGATCGTAATACTCCGTCAAGAGCGGAGCCAGCCACGCCTCATGGGCTTGAGGATTACCTTCACTATGGGCTTTAAAAGCCATTGTTTGTAGACGCTGCAAACGTTGTAGACGTGCATTGCCCAAGCGTTTTTCCAAACGGATTAACGCATTGCCCAACTGTAGTTGCATCAGCTCCCAGCCTTGCTGAGGGCCAAAGTGCGCCACATAATCCTTTTCCAGCTGAATAATGTAATCGTGCTGGAGCTGGTTAAGCCGCCAATCCAGCGACATTTCTATTCGTATACGGGGCGCCCTCTGCATAGCGTACCAAAAGGAGAGCGGTATATTGGCATTGCCGATCTGACGGGATTCATCTTCAACCACAAGACGCCCTGGCAAGGCCAGCAGTCGCGCTGCCAGCAGATGCTCAAAATCAATCTGAGTGGTGGGGGCCTGAGGCTTGCGGCCAAAGGCAGAGCCTTTATGATTGGCACAGGCCTCAAGATCAACGCCGTTTTCCAACCGGTTGATCAATGTGGTTTTAGCGCACCCGGTTAGCCCGGCAACCACCAGAATGGGCTGCTCGGCCGCTTCCTCAATACGCTGGCACAGCACGTGGCGCATGGCCTTCCAGCCGCCTTCAATACGTGGTCTTTCAATCCCCGCTTCTTGAAGCCATTGCTGGGCAATTTGCGAGCGCAGCCCGCCACGAAAGCAGTAGAAGATGGCGTCAGGATGCTCGACAAGATACGCCTGCCAAGCGGCAATACGCGCCTGTTTGATTTCACCACTGACGAGCCGTTCCCCTAGTGCAATCGCTGCTTCCTGGCCCTGCTGTTTGTAAGCAATACCCACCTGGCGACGCTCTTCATCTGTCATCAAGGGAAGATTGACCGCGCCCGGCAGACTGCCTTGGGTAAACTCTGCCGGAGCACGCACATCAATCAGGGGTCGCGCTTCGCTGATCAAACGTAAAGATGGAGGTAGCGCTTCAAGCATTATCCGACCATCTCAATCAGCGCTTCGCCTGCACGGGCTTTCATGACGCCAAACGGCTCAAGGGATAAACCAAATTCTCGACCAATGCGTTCAACGTCGTCTTCCCAGGCAGGATCTACGCTTAACAGCAAGCCGCCCGAGGTTTGCGGGTCGCATAGCCATTGCCAGTGAGCCTCATCCATATTGGGCAGACTTTTGCCTAGCGCATCACGATTGCGCAGCGTTCCGCCGGGAACAGCGCCCTGTCGACGATACGCTTCGGCTTCTGCCAGCCGCGGCAGGCGGCGAAAATCAATCTGGGCCATGACATTACTGGCGCTACAGATTTCCGAAAGATGCCCAGCCAACCCGAAACCAGTCACATCAGTCATGGCGTTGAGACCTTTTACATCGGCAAGCGCGACCCCGATACGGTTGGACTTGAGCATCGTTTCCCGAGCCAAGCCGTGATGCCCGGCTTCCAACAGGCCGCGTTTTTCTGCCGTGGTAAGCAGTCCAACACCCAAAGGTTTGGTCAAGAACAGCAGATCACCCGGTTTGGCGTGACTATTGAGTTTGAGCTTATCCAGATCCACTAGCCCGTTTACCGCCAGGCCGAAAATGGGCTCCGGGGCATCGATGGAGTGCCCACCCGCCAATGCGATACCCAGCTCACGGCACACGCCCTGGGCACCGGCCACCACATCGCCGGCAATATCCGCACTTAATTTATCCAGCGGCCAGCCGAGAATGCTGAGCGCCATGACCGGCGTGCCGCCCATGGCATAGATATCACTGATCGCATTGGTCGCAGCAATCCGCCCAAAATCAAATGGATCATCGACAATCGGCATAAAGAAATCGGTGGTCGCGATCATGCCTCGGCCATCGCCAAGGTCGTAAACGGCGGCGTCCTCGCGCCCCTGATTACCTACGATCAGCTGCTTATGCCCAGCTGAAGGCCCTGCCTTGGCAAGAATGCTATCCAGCACATCCGGCGCAATCTTGCATCCACATCCAGCGCCGTGACTGTATTGGGTTAAGCGAATAGAACTCATGGCATCTCTCCTTGGCCTTAGATGTCTTTTAGCGATGTCTTAATAGCGTAGCCTACTTAAAGTGCCTCCAGCGCATCGCTAAGTTTATCCACAGCAATCACGTCCATCCCTTTGGGTGCCTGCTTGGGCGCGTTGGCACGTGGCACGATAGCGCGCAGAAATCCGTGCTTGGCCGCCTCGGCGATGCGCTCCTGACCACTGGGAACCGGACGTATCTCGCCGGAGAGGCCCACCTCGCCAAACACAACAAGCTCTTTGGGTAGCGCGCGGTTTTGCAGGCTGGATACCACGGCAAGCAACACGGCGAGATCCGCGCTGGTTTCCAATACCTTCACCCCGCCGACGACGTTCAAGAATACGTCCTGATCACCGGTAAACAGCCCACCATGACGATTTAAGACGGCCAGCAGCATGGCTAGGCGATTTTGATCGACGCCGACTGCCACACGGCGTGGGTTGCCCAGAGCAGATTCATCCACCAGCGCCTGCACTTCGACCAGAATAGGCCGAGTGCCTTCCCATACCACCATGACCAGACTTCCCGGCGCCTGCTCCTCCTGGCGTGAAAGAAAGATGGCGCTAGGGTTCTTGACCTCTTTAAGACCCTGCTCAAGCATGGCGAAAACGCCCAGCTCGTTGACTGCGCCAAAGCGGTTCTTCTGGCCACGCAACGTGCGAAATCGTGAGTCGGCCCCGCCTTCCAGTAACAGCGAGGCATCAATCATGTGCTCAAGCACCTTGGGGCCTGCCAGCGTGCCGTCTTTCGTTACATGCCCAACCAATAGCAATACCGTATTGGTTTGCTTGGCAAAGCGAGTCAACGCTGCCGCCGACTCGCGCACCTGAGCAACTCCGCCGGGCGCTGAGCTGATATCTTCCAGATGCATGGTCTGGATTGAGTCAATCACCAGTATTTCGGGCTTTTCACGATCAGCGACGGCAAGAATCGTCTCGACGCTGGTTTCCGCGAGCATTTTCAAGCCGCTGGTGGGCAATTGCAGGCGGTGGGCGCGCATGGCTACCTGGGAAAGAGACTCCTCGCCGGTAACATAGAGTATGCGCCGCTGTTGGGCCAGCTTGCAGGCCGTTTGCAGCAGAAGGGTTGATTTACCTGCCCCCGGGTTGCCGCCGAGCAGTACCGCTGAGCCAGGTACTAGGCCGCCGCCCAATACGCGGTCAAACTCGTTGAAGGTAGAGCTGAGTCTGGGCACTTCGCTCAGGTCGACATTGCTTAGATCAACCACATCCCGGGAAAGATCACCCGCGTAGCCCGCCCTACCCGTGGTGGTGGTACCGCCGCCGGGACGGGCGCTTGCCAGACGAACTTCACTCAGCGTATTCCACTCGTTACAACTGGAGCATTGGCCCTGCCATTTACGATACTCCGCGCCGCACTCGGTACATACATAAGCACTTTTGGCTTTTGCCACTGCGTTCATACTCCCCTTACTGTTGGGTCATAAATACGCCTTATGACCTCATGCTAGGCACTAAAATACAAAAGGCGGCCATTGGCCGCCTTTTGTTGCTACCGCTAACTTACTGACGCTGTAGCTGTAACATTTCGCCATTTTCAAAGCGACGGCGCTCAGGATCGATCAATTCGAGCGTGCGCTCGTTAATACGCTGGAAGTAGTAAATCTGGCCATCGCCATTGGGCGTTAACTCATAAACGGTGGCGTCTGGATCAGACGGTGTGCCGTTGAGCACTTCCCAGTTGCCTGCGTAGTTTTCAGGCGGTGGCGTTTGAGGATGGTTACGATAAGTAGCATCCAGCGTGAAGGTACGCTCTTCCGCTGCACCTGTCTCCTCACCCACCATGGTGACATCCAGATCAATACCGTCACAGTTACGGCAAGGCAACGTGCCTTGGTAGTGCTGTTCTGATGCGCTCACACCTGCATCACTTTCCTGGCCGGAAGGGCCGCCGGTTGCACAACCAGCCAACAATGCCAACATAGCCGAACCGGCTAGCAAACTCCTGAATTGCATCGGTCTCTCCTTATCGTGTCGGTCATACATTTCTTACGTGCGATTATGACAGCATAACCGTTACAAGGTGCGACGCCCACCCCCTAGCCGCATGCGAATGCTTGCGCTTGAACGATCATCAAGCGACCATGGCCTATTACGCAAGGATAATCAGGTTACCCTCATGAGCCAATACTGGAGTCCCGCTATCAAGGCGCTTACCCCTTATGTCCCAGGCGAGCAGCCGCGTGAGCGTGTTATCAAATTAAATACCAATGAAAACCCTTACCCTCCGGCGCCGGGTGTAGGCCAGGCCCTGCGTGATTACGCAACGGACCATCTACGCCTTTACCCAGACCCTACCTCGGCCGCCTTGCGCGCAACGCTTGCCAAGACGTTTAGCATAGAAAGTCAGCAGGTGTTTGTAGGCAATGGGTCAGATGAGGTGTTGGCGTTGGCATTTCAAGCGTTCTTCTGCCACGGCGCGCCGCTTGATGTCCCAACCATCACTTATAGTTTCTATCCAGTATATGCCAATCTCTATAATGTCGAGCTGCGTCCTCACTCGCTCAACGCAAGCTGGGAAGTAGATATCGAGGCGTTAGGCTCGGCTTCAGAACGTAGCGGCGTCATTTTCGCCAACCCTAACGCACCTACCGGGCATGCCCATTCATTGGAAAGCATTGAAAAGCTTTTGAAGCGAGTGACCGACCGCGTAGTACTGGTTGATGAAGCCTACGTTGACTTTGGAGCCGAAAGCGCGATAGCGCTGATTGATCGCTATCCAAATTTACTGGTAACGGGCACATTCTCCAAATCACGTAGCCTGGCTGGTTTACGTTTGGGCTATGCCGTTGGCTCAGCGGAGCTGATTGACGGCCTGCAACGCGTTAAGGACTCGTTCAACTCCTACCCCGTGGATAGTCTGGCAAGCCTTGTGGGTATTGCAGCGCTTAACGATGAAGCCCACTTTGATGCGTGCAGGGAGCGGGTGATTACTACGCGTGAGCGCACCCGCCAGCGTCTTGAAGCCTTGGGATTTGAGGTACTGCCCTCCAAGGCCAATTTTGTGCTTGCCCAGCATCCTGATTATGCAGGAGCTCAACTGTTTGCGGGGCTTCGCGAGCGTGGCATCTTGGTACGCCACTTCAATACCCCAGAACTTAACAACTTTCTGCGTATCACCATCGGCACTGACGATGAGATGGATAGCTTGCTTGAAGCACTACAAGTAATCTGCGGTTAGCAGTATTGCTATCATCGTGAATAATGAATAGAAAGTGTGAGGCGGCGAAAGCCGCCTTTTTTGTCAGCCCTTTTTCTTTCGGACACACAAAAAACCCAGCCGGGTG
>NZ_RZHF01000029.1:187444-187598 GCF_003990185.1 Vreelandella nanhaiensis
AATAAGTGCCTGACGATGACCTACTCTCGCATGGGGAGACCCCACACTACCATCGGCGCTAAGCGGTTTCACTACTGAGTTCGGCAAGGGATCAGGTGGTTCACGCTCGCTATGGTCGTCAGGCGTAACGGGCAATGTACATCATGCTGACGTG
>NZ_RZHF01000003.1 GCF_003990185.1 Vreelandella nanhaiensis
CTCGAAGCCCGCGTTCGCAATGCCGTTCAAGACGACCCTGACCAGGGCATCTTCCGTTGCCACCGCAGCATGTTCACCGACCCTGCCTTCTTCGAACTGGAGATGAAGCACATCTTCGAAGGCAACTGGCTGTTCCTGGCCCACGAGAGCCAAGTCGCTGAACCAGGTGATTACATGACCGTCACTATGGGTCGTCAGCCCGTACTCATTACCCGCGACAAGCAAGGCGAGCTGCACGGCCTGATCAACGCCTGTGCGCACCGCGGTGCCACCCTATGCCGCCGTAAGCGCGGCAACAAGGGTACCTTTACCTGCCCGTTCCACGGCTGGACGTTCAAAAACGACGGCCAACTGCTCAAGGCCAAAAACGAGAAGGTCGGCGCCTATCCGGATAACTTCAAACAGGATGGCTCCCACAACCTCAAGCGCCTACCGCGCTTTGAAAACTACAAAGGCTTCCTGTTCGGCAGCTTGAGTGACGACGTTCAACCGCTCGAACAACACCTCGGCGAAACCACCAAGGTCATCGACAACATCGTCGACCAAGCCCCCGAAGGCCTGGAAATTCTGCGCGGTACCTCGTCGTACACCTATACCGGCAACTGGAAGTTACAGGCCGAAAATGGCGCGGACGGCTACCACGTCAGCTCCGTGCACTGGAACTACGCCTCCACGATGGAACGCCGTAACTACGATGCTGGCGGCACCAAAGCGGTGGACGCCGACGGCTGGTCGAAGAGCAAAGGTGGCTTCTACTCCTACGAAAACGGCCACATGATGCTATGGACCCGGCTGCTTAACCCCGATGTTCGCCCGGTCTACCAGCACAAGGACTGGATCCAGGAACAGCTGGGTGAGGCCCGCGCCGATTCCATCGTCAACCAGACGCGTAACCTCTGCCTTTATCCCAACGTCTACCTGATGGATCAGTTCTCCACGCAAATCCGCGTGATCCGTCCGATCGCCGTGGACAAAACCGAAGTGACGATTTACTGCTTCGCGCCCAAAGGCGAGTCCGCCGAGGACCGACGTGTCCGTATCCGCCAGTACGAAGACTTCTTCAACGTCTCCGGCATGGGCACGCCCGACGACCTGGAAGAGTTCCGCGCTTGCCAAGAAGGCTACAACGGCGCCCTGGCCGAATGGAACGACCTCTCTCGCGGGGCCCAACAGTGGATCGAAGGCGCCGATGAAACGGCCCAAGCCATCGACATGAAGCCCCTGCTCAGTGGCGCCTCCCCGGAAGACGAAGGCCTTTACGTGCTGCACCACAAGCACTGGGTCAACGAAATGCTGCGCGCCATCGACAAAGAGCGCAGTCAGTTTATCGCCACTGCGTCCGCCTAAGCGCCTGAAGAGAGGAGAGAAGTGACATGAGCATTAGCTATCACGATATCCAAGCCTTCCTGTACCGCGAAGGCCGCTTATTGGACGACCGCCAGTGGGATGAGTGGCTCGCGCTGTATCGCAAAGACGCCGAGTTCTGGATGCCTGCCTGGGACGACGACGACCAGCTCACCCAGGACCCGCACAGCGAGATCTCACTGATCTACTACCCCAACCGGGAAGGGCTGGAAGATCGGGTCTATCGGATCAAGACCGAGCGCAGCGGGGCGAGTACGCCGGAACCGCGCACCACCCACCAGGTGACCAATCTGGAGATCTTGTCGCAAAACGGCGACACGATGGAGCTGCGGTTTAACTGGCATACGCTTAGCCATCGTTACAAGAAAACTGACAGCTTCTTTGGCACCTGCTTCTACACCCTGGATGTGTCGGGTGAGACCCCGTTGATCACAAGAAAAGTCGTGCAGCTGAATAACGACTATATCCATCAGGTCATTGATGTGTATCACGTGTGACCTGATGGGAGAGGAGATATAACCATGAGCTATACCATTGCCCTCAACTTTGAGGATGGCGTGACCCGTTTTATCGGCTGTAAAAAAGGCGAGACCGTTCTCGATGCCGCTTATCGACAAAAAGTTAACCTACCGATGGACTGCTCTGACGGCGTATGTGGCACCTGTAAAGGTCACTGCGAGCAGGGCGAATTCGATATGGGAGACGAATACCTGGAGGAAGCACTCTCCGATGAAGAGGCCGCTGAAGGGCAGGTGCTTACTTGTCAAATGGTGCCTTCTTCGGACTGCGTTATCCAAGTGCCAGTGGCATCCACATTGTGTAAAACACAGGTAGGCAAGGTCGAGGGCACGATAGCAGCGGTTGAACAACTCTCTGAAGACAGTATTGAACTGGCGGTCGATCTAGATGATGAAGACGGCCTCGCCTTTTTACCGGGTCAGTACATTCATATCGATGTTCCCGGTACTGAGGTACATCGTTCCTATTCCTTCAGCTCGCAGCCGGGCAATAAGCGGGCTACCTTCTTGATTCGTAACATTCCCAATGGGGTAATGAGTAGCTACTTGACCGAGCGTGCGGCGGTGGGCGACAAGCTTACGCTAACCGGCCCGCTGGGCAGCTTCTATCTACGCGAAGTGACGCGTCCGGTACTTATGTTGGCTGGCGGCACGGGATTGGCGCCGTTCCTCTCCATGCTTGAACAGATGGTTGAGAAGGGCTGTGATGCGCCGATACATATGATTTACGGTGCTAATAAAGACGATCACCTGGTCAAAACCGACGCGTTAGATGCTTTCGCTGAGAAATTACCAAGCTTCAGTTACTCCACCGTAGTAGTCGATGAAACCAGCGAGCACCCACGTAAAGGGTATGTGACGCACCATATGGACGCCAATGTGATGCATGATGGCGATGTCGATATCTACTTATGTGGTCCACCCCCGATGGTAGATGCCGTTCTAAAATACTTCGACGCTGAAGGGATAGAGCCGCAAAGCTTCCACTATGAGAAGTTCACCCCTAATCAAGTGGGAGAGAGCGCATGAAAGATCAACGTTTTGACAGATCTCGTTTTCAAGATCGGGTCATGATAATCACCGGGGCTGCCCAAGGAATTGGACAGCGAGTTGCTGAGCGCGCCGCCGCTGAAGGTGCGCGTTTAGTGCTGGTAGACCGCGCTGACGATATCCACGAGATCGTCGCTGGCCTAAGTAAGCAGGGCTGCGATGTGATTGCGGTACAAGCCGACCTAGAAAAATGGGAAGGCGCCGAACAAGTTATGCAGGCGACGCTTGAGCAATTTGGCCGTATCGATATTCTGATCAACAACGTAGGCGGCGCGATTAACTTCAAGCCGTTTACCGAGTTTACCGAAACGCAAATTACGGCAGAAATTAACCGCTCGTTGATGCCCTCGTTGTGGTGCTGTCGCGCAGCACTGCCAACCATGGTAGCGCAGGGCAGCGGCGTTATCGTCAATGTCTCTTCTGCAGCGACGCGGGGCATTCACCGTATACCCTACTCGTCAGCGAAGGGCGGTATCAATGCGTTGACTGCTTCGCTAGCGTTTGAATATGCCGAGCACGGCATCCGAGTCGTCGCCACGGCGCCAGGAGGCACCGAAGCTCCGCCACGGCGTATTTCGCGAGGAACACCGACGCCGAGTAACGAGACGGAAAAGGCGTGGTTTCAGGCACATATCGATCAGACTAAGCAGAGCTGCTTAATGAACCGCTATGGCACGTTGGATGAAATGGTAGCCCCGATTTTGTTCCTTGCTTCTGATGAGGCCAGCTATATCACCGGTAGTGTGCTGCCCGTAGCAGGCGGTGATCTTGGCTAACAGCTAGCTGTGGACTAAATGCTAATAATTATAACTTAAACGTTAACTTATAACCTAAGCACAATAATCCTCTGGAGCACACCGTGAAACATATCGAGAAGGGCGTTAGCCTAAGGTATGCGCCCCGCGATTTCCTACGCGATCTCAATGCTGACAACGCTAGTACCGGTTTAGTCGCCGGTATTTTAGGACTTAGCGTTGGGGTCGTTCATATTAGTGCAGGGACGGCAGCGGGTCTCGACTCCTCCTTCATCATGATTTGGGTGATCAGTTACTTGATGATCAATGGGTTGTTTGGGCTCGTTATGCCGGCTTATTACCGGTTGCCGCTTCCAATGGCCAACTCCATTCCCGGTGCACTGATGTTCGCAGCGGTAATTCCTGTGGTGGGTTTGGAAGCTGCCCTAGGAGCGAGTTTGATTGCGGGTGCCATCACGCTGATTGCTGGTTTAACAGGCGTGATGGGGATTGTGATGCGGCTAATCCCGATGCCGATTGTCATGGGTATGGTCGGTGGGATGTTGCTTAGCTTCGGCCTCAATATGGTACGCCCGCTTGAGAGTGCTATTGTGCCAGCCTCTATTATGATTCTGGCATTCTTCATCTCTGCACGTCTCTTTCGTAAGGTTCCACCTCTGATCGTAGCGATGCTGGCGGGGATCATTTATTTGACAGCGACTGGCGTTGACTTGTCAGGGATTACTGCGACGATACGTTTCCCTGAGTTCATCGTCCCAGAGTTCACTTTAGGTGCTTTCCTAACTTATGGTTTACCGCTTGCAATTATCTTGGTGGGAATGGAAACGCCAGCGGGAGTCGGTTTAGTGAAAGGAATGGGGTACAAAGAGGTGCCCGCTAATGCGATTACTGCTGTGGGCGGTTTAGGCACTATGGTGTCGTCTTTTTTCAATCTTCACAGCACCTGTATTGCTGCACCCATGACCGGTATCTGTGCCTCACCGGAAGCGGGCATTCACGATAAACGTTGGGTAGCGGCGGTGATTGCCGGGGCTATCTTTGTGGTTGCTGCCCCTTTTTACGGCTATGTGGTAAGCCTGCTGGAGGCTACGCCACGCTATTTTATCACTATTGTTGCGGGTCTAGCGCTCATGCGCGTGATCACCTCATCGATGGCTATCGCTTTTTCGGGCAAGAAGCATGAAATAGGCGCGCTGTTTGCTTTTCTAATTGCCGCGTCGGGAATTCAGATTCTCGGTATTGGGGCCACGTTCTGGGCGCTGGTACTGGGCGTTATGGTTTCGGCAATTTTCGAAACTAAAGACTTCGAGTTCGTTTTTAACCGTGAGGTGGCTAAGAGCGGCTGATCTGCGTAGTACCTGAAGTTTTATAATAATTATCCTCCTTGGCCCGTGCCTGCTATCGCAGTACGGGTCTTTTATGTTCTGCCCTACTTTTCACAGCTTCTTTATCCTTTTGTCGCAAATTAAAAGCAATCGTTACTTCTTAGGAGCAGAACAGATGAACGTTACGCCCCACAAAAGCAATTAAATTTGTTTAAAGGATAAATGAAAGATGAGTATGGCTATTTATTGTTAGCCTGCTTGAAAAAAATATTCAAGATTTTTACTTTTAAAACAATTTGTTAGTTTTTTTGTAACGGTTTATATTTGGGCGCATTAAGTAAAATAAACCCTCTCCGAGATACCTATAGAGTATAGAAAGGAACTTAAACGATATTGGTCGGGTGATGACGATCTGATCGATATTGGTGGTGAGCATAATAACAACCGTCGTCTTTAGCCCCTAGATAGAATATCCACTATTACCCACAATGTACTTCAGCTATCGCCGGGCACTAAGACAACAATAAAACCAACGATAGGGTTTTCGTCATGACCGTGAAGATATTTGATACCCCCGAAGTCCAAGAGTTTATCAAAACCGTGGCTGGCTTTGACCAGGCCGGTGGCAATGACCGCGCCAAGCAAATTGTCCATCGCCTGGTCGGCGATCTGTTCAAGCTGATCGATGACTTCGATGTCACTGAAGAAGAGTATTGGGCAGGGGTGAACCTACTCAATGCCCTGGGCAGCCAGACCCAGTTCGGCCTGCTCTCGCCAGGCCTTGGCTTCGATCATTTTCTCGATATGCGCCACGATGCGATCGATGCCGAAGCCCAACGCACCGGTGGCACCCCGCGCACCATCGAAGGCCCGTTGTATGTGGCAGGTGCGCCGGAAACGGAAGGCTTTGCCCGCCTGGACGACGAAGGCACCGAAGGCGAGACCATGTGGCTCACTGGTCAAGTGCGCGATGTCGACGGCACACCGATTGCCGGTGCCAAGGTTGAGATTTGGCATGCCAATGACAAGGGCGGCTATTCCTTCTTTGACCCAAGTCAAAGCGAGTACAACCTGCGCCGCACCATCTATACCGACAGTGAAGGCCGCTACACTGCCCGCAGTATCATTCCGTCAGGCTATGGTGTACCGGAAGGAGCTCCCACCGATGTAGTGCTCAAATCGCTTGGTCGCCATGGCGAGCGTCCCGCCCATATCCACTACTTCGTTTCAGCGCCGGGTCATCAGCACTTGACCACCCAGATCAACCTAGCGGGTGATCCCTATACCTTTGATGACTTCGCCTTCGCCACCCGAGAAGAACTGGTAATCCCCGCCGAACGTATTGATGACCCCGCCGAAATCGCCAAGCGTGATTTGGATGGCCCCTTCTCTCACGTGGTGTTCGATATCGAGCTGACCAAAGCATCTGCGCCTGAGCTACAAACACGCCATGCTCGGCCGCGCGCTAAGGAGGATGAGCAGGATCTCGCCAGCCAACAGGCGGGTACTGCGAAGGTATAAGCGCCTCAGCGCTTAGCACTTGACTGCCTATCCCGTGACAGCGGCGGGCTTCCCTGAGGTTCGCCGCCTTCAAGCCTAATAGTACGCCATAATAAACCCAAGGAGCGCGACCATGGCGATTCAGCTTGATCAACTCGAAGCCCGCGTTCGCAATGCCGTTCAAGACGACCCTGACCAGGGCATCTTCCGTTGCCACCGCAGCATGTTCACCGACCCTGCCTTCTTCGAACTGGAGATGAAGCACATCTTCGAAGGCAACTGGCTGTTCCTGGCCCACGAGAGCCAAGTCGCTGAACCAGGTGATTACATGACCGTCACTATGGGTCGTCAGCCCGTACTCATTACCCGCGACAAGCAAGGCGAGCTGCACGGCCTGATCAACGCCTGTGCGCACCGCGGTGCCACCCTATGCCGCCGTAAGCGCGGCAACAAGGGTACCTTTACCTGCCCGTTCCACGGCTGGACGTTCAAAAACGACGGCCAACTGCTCAAGGCCAAAAACGAGAAGGTCGGCGCCTATCCGGATAACTTCAAACAGGATGGCTCCCACAACCTCAAGCGCCTACCGCGCTTTGAAAACTACAAAGGCTTCCTGTTCGGCAGCTTGAGTGACGACGTTCAACCGCTCGAACAACACCTCGGCGAAACCACCAAGGTCATCGACAACATCGTCGACCAAGCCCCCGAAGGCCTGGAAATTCTGCGCGGTACCTCGTCGTACACCTATACCGGCAACTGGAAGTTACAGGCCGAAAATGGCGCGGACGGCTACCACGTCAGCTCCGTGCACTGGAACTACGCCTCCACGATGGAACGCCGTAACTACGATGCTGGCGGCACCAAAGCGGTGGACGCCGACGGCTGGTCGAAGAGCAAAGGTGGCTTCTACTCCTACGAAAACGGCCACATGATGCTATGGACCCGGCTGCTTAACCCCGATGTTCGCCCGGTCTACCAGCACAAGGACTGGATCCAGGAACAGCTGGGTGAGGCCCGCGCCGATTCCATCGTCAACCAGACGCGTAACCTCTGCCTTTATCCCAACGTCTACCTGATGGATCAGTTCTCCACGCAAATCCGCGTGATCCGTCCGATCGCCGTGGACAAAACCGAAGTGACGATTTACTGCTTCGCGCCCAAAGGCGAGTCCGCCGAGGACCGACGTGTCCGTATCCGCCAGTACGAAGACTTCTTCAACGTCTCCGGCATGGGCACGCCCGACGACCTGGAAGAGTTCCGCGCTTGCCAAGAAGGCTACAACGGCGCCCTGGCCGAATGGAACGACCTCTCTCGCGGGGCCCAACAGTGGATCGAAGGCGCCGATGAAACGGCCCAAGCCATCGACATGAAGCCCCTGCTCAGTGGCGCCTCCCCGGAAGACGAAGGCCTTTACGTGCTGCACCACAAGCACTGGGTCAACGAAATGCTGCGCGCCATCGACAAAGAGCGCAGTCAGTTTATCGCCACTGCGTCCGCCTAAGCGCCTGAAGAGAGGAGAGAAGTGACATGAGCATTAGCTATCACGATATCCAAGCCTTCCTGTACCGCGAAGGCCGCTTATTGGACGACCGCCAGTGGGATGAGTGGCTCGCGCTGTATCGCAAAGACGCCGAGTTCTGGATGCCTGCCTGGGACGACGACGACCAGCTCACCCAGGACCCGCACAGCGAGATCTCACTGATCTACTACCCCAACCGGGAAGGGCTGGAAGATCGGGTCTATCGGATCAAGACCGAGCGCAGCGGGGCGAGTACGCCGGAACCGCGCACCACCCACCAGGTGACCAATCTGGAGATCTTGTCGCAAAACGGCGACACGATGGAGCTGCGGTTTAACTGGCATACGCTTAGCCATCGTTACAAGAAAACTGACAGCTTCTTTGGCACCTGCTTCTACACCCTGGATGTGTCGGGTGAGACCCCGTTGATCACAAGAAAAGTCGTGCAGCTGAATAACGACTA
>NZ_RZHF01000004.1 GCF_003990185.1 Vreelandella nanhaiensis
GACGTGGAGGTTCAAGTCCTCTCCTGGGCACCATTGAATGGTCCCGTCTGCATCATTACCTTCTTTACTCTCCCTGTTATTATTTTATTGCCTGTTTATCTAGTTTAGAAGCCGCCATTCTCACTTTGCGGCATGCATGTGCACTACCCCTTACTTTTCCCTAAATTTAATTAAAGATCTAGCAGTATGGGTCAACATTTAGATAGCTGGGAAGTAGCGCTAGCCTGTAGCGGTTTACACCACTTCCCAACGGAAAACTCATACCTTACTAAAACCGCCCCGGACGTTTTGAAACCTCTTCCAATGCCCACCCCTGAGTGCGCAGCTCACCTTCCAGTATGGCTTCAATTTCCGGCGAAAGGTTTGGGAAGAAATTGAGCCCGGTGCGCTCTTCTATCTCGTTGATAGTGACCAGATAGTCTTCCAGTGGCTCATTGCCGCGTACATCTTGTGGCATGATAAAGGCCAGGGCCAGCGGCGCTTCATTATGCGGGGCGACGATGATTTTATAAAACGCCTCAGGCACTTCGACAAAGCCTACCCGGTTAAACACATTATCCATGAAGTGCTCAGGGAAAATCGGGCCAGTAATGACCTGCAAGCGGCCAAAGCGCGGTACGAAGTGGTCCATGACCGACTCTTCCAGTCGCTGCCAGAGCTGACGATTCAGATTGGGCCGCTGGGGGGTCATGTTACTCATTAAAAACGTATCCACTTGAGCGCTGCGTCCGTGAACTGCGGCAATGGCATAGTTAGGCGCCATGTGCCCCCGGTCGTATCCACTGCGTGAATAGCTGTCTGCTTTTATCGGCCACAGGGTGCGCCAATCAGCTTGAAAGCTGGGTCTTGGGCCGATACGAGTATCTTCAGGTACGGCTTCCAGTTGATAGCTCACCCAAAGCGGATTCACACGCACATCAGACCAGCCCACCAGAAACCCATCGTTGCGTAATACACGGTGAAACGTAGTAGGATGAAAACCATCCCAAGTAGGTACGCCCATCCAAGTGTAGTCATCTTGATGCTGGCGCTCTTGAAACTCCCATAATCCGGCACCAGCTACTACAAACAGTACGGCAATACCCAAGCGTCGCCCTTGCTGACGCAAGCGCAGAAGCGATCTTCCCAAGTTCCCCACTCCCTACTCTTTAATTTTTTATCTCTTGCTTATAACGCGCAGCCATTGCCATGGCTGGTGCCTATTCCAAAGTTACCAGCCAAGTGAAAACATGGTTTCAAGATCATGACGTGAATGTACCTGCATGGCATTAAGCGTTTCCGTATCACTGATGCCCTCCACCGCATTAAGACGCTCGGTGACAAGCTCAGCAAGGCTTTCAAAATCCCGGGTACGCGCAATGGCTACCAGGTCGTAACGCCCACAGGTGGAATACACTTCGCTAATGCCTTCCACATCCGCTAAACGCTCGGCCACCGCTTTAACTTGGCCTTTTTCGGTATTGATCAAGATAACTGCGTTTTGCATGGCGCCCTCACTAAAATGTAAGTGATACGGAAAAGAGACTGGAGTATAACAGGCCTGATTTAATCCGCAGCTTGCGCTGCACATGACCAAGCACTGTATCTTGGCCTTTTTGGTCATACACTGCGCCAATACACGCTAGCATGACTTTATATAAAGAGTATCGGGCGAAGAGTGGTATGGATGGATAGCATGAAGGGATAGTTTGACGTCATTAGCTGTCTTAGATGCTCTGACAGTTGTCGTTGGCGGCTCAAAAAAATGCAAATAAGCATCCGGTAAATAGTAAAAGGTGGTCTACCATCCGGTCACCGTGGCACAAACAGGTAAGCGATCTTAAGGAGAAATCATGGTAAATCAAAGCCGTCGGCATTTTTTACGTAGCAGCGCACTGGGTTTAGCCGCCCTGCCCTTGGGCCTGGGGATTTTATCCAAAACGGCCTTTGCGCAGTCGCTTCCGCGTCTTGACCCATCCGCTCCCAGCGCGCAGGCGCTAAATTATGTCGAGAAAGCCAGCGACGCCAGCGATCATCCTGCTTTCGAGTCAGGTGAGCGCTGTGATAACTGCATGTTTTATACCCAAGACACCCAGGGCTGCCAGCTTTTTCCCGAGAACAGTGTGGCACCCGGCGGCTGGTGCCAATCCTGGGTGGCTCAAGGCTAAGCCAGCATATCTATTGAGAGTGCGATTTTTACTTTTTCTCTTTGGGCTCCTCCTCTACTGGCCAATGATAGCGGTGCGTAACGCGCCCTTCATCCATGGATATCAGGCGGACAGGAAATCCCCAAAGCTCATGCAAATGCCGGATAACGGGATAAACGCTGCGCCCGAGCGGGCGTCGGCTATCTTGCACATGGTGTAGCGTCAATGAACGATCGCCACGAATCGCTGCCTCCACCACCTGCACGTTCGGCTCTTTCACGGAGAGCGCGTACTGAGTGGAAAGCGCATCGCGCACCCGCCGGTACCCCTGCTCATTATGAATGGCTGCCACTTCAAGCGTTTCTGACTGATCATCATCCACAATTAGAAAAAGCTTGAGATCCCGCATTACCTTGGGTGATAGGAATTGCTGTATAAACGATTCGTCCTTGAAGTTGCGCATGGCAAACTCAAGTGTCGTGCGCCACGGCGTACCGGCAATGTCCGGAAACCACTGACGATCTTCATCCGTAGGTTCCTCACAGATTCGCTGGATATCCCTGAAGATGGCAAATCCTAGCGCATAGGGATTGATACCGTTGTAGTAAGGACTGTCGAAATCAGGTTGATGGATCACCGCTGCGTGAGATTGCAGAAACTCAAGCATCAAGCCCTCATCGACATCACCCTCGTCATACAACCGGTTCATTAATGTGTAATGCCAAAAGCAGGCCCAGCCCTCGTTCATTACCTGGGTTTGACGCTGCGGATAGAAATATTGCGCCAGCTTACGCACAATCCGCACGATTTCACGCTGCCAGGGTGCCAGCAGAGGAGCGTTTTTCTCGATAAAATAGAGCAGGTTTTCCTGAGGCTCGGACGGGTAGACTCCGCCTACATGCAGGCCCAGCGGGTCTTCATCACTATTCAGACTGCCGGGTAACGGCGAGGCGTCAGGGGGTGGCTCAGGAATCGTCCGCCACAGCATATTGACCTGGGTTTGCAGGTACGCCTCACGTTCATCCTGACGCTTGGCCTCTTCCTCGGCGGAAATGGGCGAAGGGCGCTTGTAGCGGTCAACGCCATAATTTTGCAGCGCATGGCAGGCATCCAGAAGCTGCTCGACCGCATGCACACCGTGGCGCTCTTCGCACTGAGCAATGTACTGCCGCGCAAACACCAGATAATCGACGATCGAATCGGCATCGGTCCAGGTACGAAACAGGTAGTTGCCCTTGAAGAACGAGTTATGGCCATAGCAGGCGTGAGCCATTACCAACACCTGCATCATCAGGGTATTCTCCTCCATTAGATAGGCGATGCAGGGATTGGAGTTGATCACAAGCTCGTAAGCCAAGCCCATCTGGCCGCGCTTATAGGCCTGCTCGACAGCAAGAAACTGCTTGCCAAACGACCAGTGATGATAGCCTACCGGCATGCCGACACTGGCATAGGCATCCATCATCTGCTCGGTGGTGATCACTTCAATCTGGTTGGGATAGGTATCCAGGCGATACTCATCGGCAAGCGCTGCCAGCTTGTCATTAAAGCGTTCAAGTACATTGAAGTTCCAGTCAGAGCCAGTGGCAATGGGCTTTTGCGACGCATTCATGGCGCACTCCTCAACACATGGTTCACGCACTTAATCTGCTTGACTCAAGCGGCGCTTAAACAGTTCACGGAAAACAGCGTAGATCTCACTGGCTTCAACTATCTGACGCATGGCAAAATGTTCAGGAAAGTGGCCCGCCACGCTTTCATACTCGTGCCACAATGACTGATGATCGTGAGGGGTAATTTCCACATAGGCGTAATATTGAAGCTGTGGCATAAGCTGCTTCACCAACAGGTCGCGGCAGGTGTTGGAATCGTCATCCCAGTTATCCCCATCCGAAGCCTGGGCAACATACAGGTTCCATTTCTCAGGTGGGTAGCGAGCTTGAATAATGCTATTCACCAGCTTTAACGCACTTGAAACAATCGTTCCCCCGGTTTCCCGAGAGTAGAAAAACTCCTCCTCACTCACCTCGCGTGCCGCGGTATGATGGCGTACAAACACCAGTTCCACTTTCTCGTAATGCTTTTCCAGAAACAGATACAACAAGAGAAAGAAGCGCTTGGCGATATCCTTGTGGTTCTGCGTCATTGATCCGGAAACGTCCATTACGCAAAACATGACGGCCTGACTTGAAGGCTGCGGCTGAGCACTGAGTTGGTGGTAGCGCAAATCGTAGGTATCGATGAAGGGCACCGCTTCGATCCGTTTTTCAAGGCGCTCGATTTCCGCCTTCAGCTCAACGATTCGTGTAGGATTGCGCAGCACCGAATCCTTACGTTCTTCGTCTTCCAGCGCCTGTTGAGCCGCTTGCAAAGCGCGCTTGATCGGCGCGCGCATGGCAATCCGGCGGGCATAAGCTTCACGCATGGAGCGGGTAATACTGATGCGCGCAGGTACCCCATCGCGAGACAAGCCCGCACGCACCATCTTTATCTCCTCCATTGACTTGAGCGGCTTGCGCTGCAGATGGGGAAGCTCCAGACCGTCAAACACGAATTCCAGAAACTCTTCGCGGGTTAGCGTAAACGCAAACTCATCGTTGCCCTCCCCTTGATTGGAAGCGCCACCCTCGCCTGCGCCACCTCCGCCTCCCTGGCCGCTGGGCCGGCGAATTCTGTCACCTTCTAGAAATTCCTTATTGCCCGGCGAGACAATACTACGTGCCCCGCCTGGGCCATGTTGGAACACCGGCTCAGAAATATCCTTGGTCGGAATAGAGATTTTTTCGCCGCGCTCCATATCGGTAATGGAGCGGCGGTTCACTGCCTCTTCCACCGAGCGCTTGATATGCTTGCGGTAGCGCTCCAGAAAGCGCTGCCGGTTAACCGCGCTCTTGTGCTTGGCGTTCGGTCTTCGATCTATAAAGTAGGTCATGCGACCTCCTTAAACCCGGAAGGTAGGCGTTACTATTGCGACTTGCGTACGCGCAAATACCACTCTGAAAGTAGCCGTACCTGCTTCTCGGTATAGCCGCGTTCCACCATTCGGGCCACAAAGTCCTCGTGCTTTTTCTGATCCGACTTCGAGGCTTTGGCGTTAAACGAAATTACCGGTAAAAGCTCTTCCGTATTGGCAAACATTTTGTGCTCGATGACGCCTTTCAGTTTTTCATAGGACTGCCAGCTGGGGTTCATGCCGTTGTTCTGGGCCCGGGCACGCAGTACAAAGTTCACCACTTCATGGCGGAAGTCTTTCGGGTTGGAGATACCGGCAGGTTTCTCAATTTTCTCAAGCTCCTCGTTAAGCGATTGCCGATTTAGAAGCTCGCCGGTTTCCGGGTCGCGGTACTCCTGATCCTGAATCCAGAAATCTGCATAGGTGACATACCGGTCGAAGATATTCTGGCCGTATTCGCTGTAGGATTCGAGGTAGGCGGTTTGAATCTCCTTGCCGATAAACGCCACGTAGCGCGGCGCCAAAAACTCTTTGATAAAGCCCAGGTAACGATCAAATACTTCAGAGGGCAGTTGCTCGCGCTCCAGGGCCTGCTCAAGCACGTACAGCAGGTGCACGGGGTTGGCGGCCACCTCATGGCTGTCAAAGTTGAATACCTTGGAGAGAATCTTGAACGCAAAGCGCGTGGAGAGCCCCTGCATACCTTCATCCACCCCAGCGGCGTCACGGTACTCCTGGATCGATTTAGCACGCGGGTCGGTATCTTTCAGGTTCTCGCCGTCATACACGCGCATCTTGGAATAGATGCTGGAGTTCTCCGGTACTTTCAGGCGCGAGAGCACTGAAAACTGAGCCAACATGCGCAGCGTATCCGGCGCGCAGGGAGCGGCGTTGAGCGAGGAGTCCTCCAGAAGCTTCTGGTAGATCTTGATCTCTTCTGAAACACGCAGGCAGTACGGCACCTTGACGATATATACTCGGTCGAGAAACGCCTCATTGTTGCGGTTATTGCGAAATGCCTGCCACTCGGATTCATTGGAGTGGGCTAAAATAATGCCATCAAACGGGATAGCTCCCATGCCTTCTGTGGGGTTGTAGTTCCCCTCCTGAGTAGCGGTCAACAGTGGGTGCAGCACCTTGATGGGCGCTTTGAACATCTCCACAAATTCCATCAGCCCCTGGTTGGCGCGGCACAGCCCGCCTGAGAAGCTGTAGGCATCCGGGTCATCCTGGGAGTAGAGCTCCAGCTGGCGGATATCCACCTTGCCCACCAGCGAAGAGATATCCTGATTATTCTCATCTCCGGGCTCGGTCTTGGAAATCGCGATCTGATTAAGGCGGGAAGGATAGAGCCGCACCACGCGAAACTTAGAGATATCACCGCCATACTCCTTCAAGCGCTTGGCCGCCCAAGGCGACATCACATTTTTAATATACCGCTGGGCAATGCCGTACTCTTTTTCTAGAAGTTCGCCATCCTCTTCGGGTGAAAACAGCCCAAGCGGCGACTCATAAACCGGCGACCCCTTGATGGCATAAAAAGGGATACGCTCCATCAGTAATTTTAAACGTTCAGCAAGCGATGACTTGCCGCCACCGACAGGCCCGAGCAGATAGAGAATCTGCTTACGCTCTTCAAGGCCTTGAGCGGCATGGCGGAAGTAAGCCACGATCTGTTCGATGGCTTCCTCCATGCCATGAAATTCGGCAAACGCCGGATAACGGCGTATCACCTTGTTGGAAAAGATACGCGACAAGCGCGGATCCTTTGCCGTATCGATAACATTGGGTTCGCCGATGGCTTCCAGCATACGCTCGGCAGCGCTGGCATAGACCTTGGGGTCACGACGACAAAGCGCCAGATACTCTTCAAGGCTCATGTCTTCTTGCTGAACGCGGGCGAAACGGTCTTGAACGTGATCAAAGATGCTCATGGAAATCTCCTATGGCTATCCCCAGGCAGTCACCACCAAGACAAGTATTGTTATTGTGGTGTGCCAATCGAGGTGTCGCTCTATTAGCGTAGCCAGCATTAGCAAAATGTGATGACGAAAACTTCAACGCAAGCGTATACCAGCCTTGGCGGGGCACTAGCGCGAGCCAGGATTAACAATATAAGATATTGATAAATATAATTTTTTACACAAAACTCAATAGCTAAATAGCGTTTAACGCTTGAATAAACATGCATCAAAAAAACGCCGCTGGGAGGCAGCGGCGTGATAAAGATTAAAGCGAAAGGCCCGTGCGGGCTTCACGCATCAACGACTGTTTTCAAGCGCGACCTTGATGTCGGCAATCAACAGGTCGAGCAATTCAACGGTCGTGTTCCAGGCACACACAAAGCGCGCACCACCTGCGCCAATAAAGGTGTAGAACGTCCATCCTTTGGCTTTCAGCGCGTTAATCGTATGCGCTGGCAATTCAACGAAGACGCTGTTGGCCTGGGTGGGGAACATGAGCGACACCCCTGGCAACGCTTGCAGCCCCTCGGATAGATAGCTGGCCATGGCATTGGCATGCTGGGCGTTGGTTAGCCAGGCACCGCTTTCCAGCAATCCAAGCCAAGGCGCTGAGATATAGCGCATCTTGGAGGCTAGCTGGCCCGCCTGCTTACAGCGATAGGAAAAGTCTTCCGCCAGGTCGCGGTTAAAGAACAGGATAGCTTCGCCCATCGCCAGGCCGTTCTTGGTCCCCGAAAAGCACAGCGCATCAACACCTACCTGCCAGGTCAGCTCGGCAGGCGTGGCATTCAGACTTGCACAGGCGTTGGCAAAGCGTGCGCCGTCCATATGCAGGCGCAAATCATGCTTATCAGCAATGGCACGAATTGCCAGCAGCTCCTCACGGGTATACACAGTGCCCACTTCAGTGGCCTGGGTCAGCGAAACCACCTTGGGCTTGGGGTAGTGAATATCGCTGCGTCGGGTAACCAACGCCTCAATGCCTTCAGGAGTAAGCTTGCCGTTAGCCCCCGGCGAGGTCAGCAATTTGGCTCCATTGGAAAAGAACTCAGGGCCGCCACATTCGTCAGTTTCAATATGTGCAAGCTCATGGCAAATCACGCTGTGGTAGCTGCGCCCCATCGCCGAAAGCGCCAGTGAGTTGGCGGCCGTACCGTTGAAAACAAAAAACACGTCGCAATTGTAGTCGAACATTTCACGAAAGCGGTTCGCGGCACGCTCGGTCCAGCGGTCATTGCCATACGCCAAATCATCGGCCTGGTTTGCTTCCAGCAAGTATTCCATGGCCTCTGGGCAGATACCGGAGGTGTTATCGCTGGCTAAAAAACGGGGTGTACACTCCGAAGTCATGACGATTATCCTTTTCCCTGACGTTGTTTTTCACTGACACTGTTTTTCACTGACAATGTTACAGCGCAAGCTGGGTGCCACTCGCGCCTTAAGCACCACTTTATGCTTAATAAGGTGATGGGCCTGTCAGTCTATCGCCATTTGCGGATAAGCGTTACCTGCTACTCTCAACGACTTCAAAGCGCCGCGGCCAGACGCGTACCTTGGTCGATAGCCCGCTTGGCATCCAGTTCCGCGGCCTCATCGGCGCCGCCAATGATGTGTACAGCCTTACCGGCAGTTTCAAGTGGCGCGATCAAATCACGCACCGATTCCTGGCCCGCGCACACCACGATAGTATCCACATCAAGCACCTGCTCTTGGCCGTCGCGGCGGATATGTAGCCCCTTATCATCGATTTTCAGGTATTCACAGCCGGTCAGGGTTTCAACGCCTCGCGCTTTCAGCGACGCGCGGTGTACCCACCCCGTGGTTTTGCCCAAATACTTGCCCGCCTTGGACGTTTTACGCTGAAGCATCACAATCTCGCGAGAGACAGGTGGGGCCACGGGTGCTTTCAAGCCGCCCCGCTCGCTAACCGCAAGATCCACCCCCCATTCATCGCACCAAGTGTCGATATCTAACGCCGTATGCTCTTGATGGGCGAGCAGCTCCGAGACATCAAAACCGATGCCGCCTGCGCCAATCACGGCTACTCGGCGCCCCACCTGGGCAGGGTTTTCAATTGCTTCGGCGTAGCTGATCACGCTTTCATGATCGGCCCCGGGTAACGAAAGCGTGCGCGGACGCACCCCGCTTGCCAGTACGACATCGTCAAACTCAGCCAACACTTCCGGCGTGGCGGAGGTGTTCAAGCGCACCTCGACGGCATGCTTTTCGAGCATGACGCGGTAGTAGCGTAGGGTTTCGTTAAACTCCTCCTTGCCAGGAATCTTACGCGCATAGTTAAACTGCCCGCCAAGCTGCGCACGCTTCTCGAACAGCACCACGCTATGCCCGCGGCTGGCAGCAGTAACCGCGGTGGCAAGGCCAGCTGGCCCACCACCCACGATCGCCACGCGCTTGGGCGCAGCAGCAGGTTCAATAACAAGCTCGGTTTCATGGCAGGCGCGGGGATTCACCAAGCATGAGGTCAGTTTGCCGGCAAAGGTATGATCCAGGCAGGCCTGGTTGCAGGCAATACAGGTATTGATCTCATCTGCCAGCCCCGCCTTGGTCTTGCTGACCCAGGCAGGATCAGCCAGAAACGGCCGGGCCATGGACACCATATCGGCATGGCCTTCGGCCAGCACCGCTTCGGCCACACTGGGCATATTGATTCGGTTGGTGGTCACCAATGGAATCGAAAGCGCGGCTTTCACCCGCCGGGTCACCTCGGTGAAGGCCGCACGCGGCACGCTGGTTACAATGGTGGGCACCCTGGCTTCATGCCAGCCAACACCCGTATTGATCAGGTTCGCGCCCGCCGCTTCCACGGCTTGGCCAAGTGTGACAATCTCTTCCCAGGTGCTGCCCTCTTCCACCAGGTCGATCATGGAGAGGCGAAAAATCACCATAAAACGTTCGCCCACGGCCGCCCGAATGCGCCTGACAATCTCCACGGGAAAACGCATGCGGTTTTCAAAACTTCCGCCCCACATATCGCTTCGCTGGTTGGTGCGTCGGCAGATAAACTGGTTGATCAGATACCCTTCCGATCCCATGACTTCCACACCGTCGTAGCCGGCCTTTTGCGCCAGAAGCGCGCAGCGCACATAGTCGTTAATCTGCTGCTCGACCTCATCACTATCTAGCTCACGTGGCGTGAACGGATTGATAGGTGCCTGAATGGCAGAGGGGGCCACCAAATCCGGCGAGTAGGCGTAGCGCCCGGCGTGAAGGATCTGCATGCACAGATGCCCGCCTTCGGCGTGTACCGCTTCCACCACCTGGCGGTGCTCTGCCAGATGTGTGTCATCGGTCAGCGCATGAGCACCCTGAAATACCGCGCCTTCCGGGTTCGGTGCAATACCTCCGGTCACGATTAAGCTTACCCCCGCCCGCGCCCGCTCAGCATAAAACGCTGCCAGCCTGGCAAAGCCTTCGGGCGCCTCTTCCAGGTTGGTATGCATGGAGCCCATCAGCACGCGATTGGGTAGCGTTAAATGACCAATGGTAATCGGCTGAAAAAGATGTGGGTAGGCAGGCGCACGGGTCATCACGGTTCTCCTTGGCATTATTCAAACAAGCGTATGACATCCTTGGCACCACGTACAGCCCCAGGGCTTGCTCCAGGCGGTAAAGCACGTAACATTACCCAGCTAACGACAAGGAAAACTGCGATGCCCCTGATTTACTTTTTACCCCCGCTTGCCACCGTGCTGATTTGGTCGGGCAACATGACCATCAACCAGTTAACGGTGGGTGCCATTGCGCCCAGCAGTATCGCCTTTTTACGTTGGCTACTGGCGCTTATGGTCATGACGCCTTTTGTGCTACCTGCCGCCATTCGCTATCGCGATGAAATAGGCCGCAACTGGTACAAGCTGGCCGCGCTAGGGCTTTTGGGCATGGGGTTATGGCAAGGGCTTGCCTATGTGGCGGCGGAAACCACCACGGCCACCAATATGGGAATTTTGGCTGCCATGGTACCGCTTCTCACTGTGCTGCTGAGTGCGCTTATTCTGCGTGAGCCACCCACGCTTGGCGGTGTTATGGGTGGTGTGCTGGCCTTTATTGGCGTGACTGTGCTACTTGGCCGTGGCAATCCCCTCTCGCTGCTTAACCTTGAGGTTGCCCGTGGCGATGCGCTGATGGTGGTGGCTGCAAGCTGCTACGCGCTTTACGGCGTCATGCTCAAACGCTGGAAAATGAACTTACCGCCCTGGGTGATGCTCTATGCCCAGGTATGTTTTGCGGTGCTGTTCCTGCTGCCCCCTTACTTGATGGGTCCCATGACCCCGGTGGATAGCCAGAATATCGGGCTGATTGTGTATGCGGGCATTCCTGCCTCCGTTATTACCACCTACTTGTGGATGCGCGCCGTCCGCCAGATTGGCGCCAACCAGGCGAGCATTTTTATCAATCTGATGCCACTGTTCAGCGCGTTGATTGCCATGGCGATGCTTGGCGAGCAGGTGGCAGGCTTTCACTTTACCGGTGGACTTCTGATTCTGGCAGGCGTGGTCATGGCGCAGACCCTGACCCGCCCGCTGGTGCGAAGAGTAGCGGCAAATAAGCCAGGCAGCGCCTAGCCATCCTGTACTAAGCTGTTTTCTTTTTTATTCTGGAACCCCCTGATATGTCGCTAGAAGAACTGCATCTGAATCTGCGCAACCTGACGAGCGATGATTACGATCAGCTCAAGGCATTGATGGACGCTGTCTATCACGATATCGGCGGTGCCTGGCCCAGGCACACGATCGACAAGCTGATTCAGGAATTTCCCGACGGCCAGATTGCCATTGAAGATGACGGCAACCTGGTTGGCGTAGCGCTGACGGTGCAGGTGGATTACGACGAGTTCTCCAACCCGCACAAGTATGACGACCTGATTGGTCACCGTGAAACCATCCTCAATAACCAGGAAGGCGACGCAATGTACGGGCTGGATGTGCTGATCCACCCGGACTACCGCGGCTACCGCCTGGGGCGGCGCCTTTACGAAGCGCGCAAGGAGCTGTGCCGCTCGCATAACCTCCGCGCCATCCTGGCCGGCGGTCGAATCCCTGAGTACTACCAGCACGCCGAAGAACTGACCCCCGCTCAGTACATCGACAAGGTCTCCCGCAAGGAGATTTACGATCCGATTCTGTCGTTCCAGCTGGCCAACGACTTTCAGGTAAAGCGCCTGCTGCGCAAATACCTGCCCGAAGACGAGCAGTCCAAGGGCTACGCTACACTTCTTGAGTGGAACAATATCCTTTTTGAGCCAGCCGAGAACGTGCTGGATACGCGCCCTACCCAGGTGCGCGTGGGCGCCGTTCAGTGGCAGATGCGCGAATTTGCCTCAGTCGAAGCCGCGCTCCAGCAGATTGAGTACTTTGTCGATGCGCTTTCGGATTACCAGAGCGACTTTGCCGTCTTCCCGGAGCTTTTTACCACCCCGCTGATGGGCTTGCAGGACCGCGCCGCCCAGCAGGACCAGATGGGTGCCATCCGCTTTCTGGCAAGCTTTACCGAACGTTTTAAAGCCGAGCTTTCGCGTATGGCGGTTTCCTACAACATCAATATTGTCGGTGGTTCGATGATTGAGGTAGGCGAGGACGACCGGCTCTACAACGTCTCCTATCTCTTCCACCGCGACGGCGATGTGGACAAGCAAGCCAAGCTGCATATCACTCCCCAAGAGCGCCGCGACTGGGTGATTGAAGGCGGCGATAGCCTACAGGTATTCGATACCGATGCAGGCCGTGTGGGCATTCTGATCTGCTATGACGTGGAGTTTCCGGAGCTCGGTCGCCTGCTGGCCGACCAGGACATGGATATCCTGTTCGTGCCTTTCTGGACCGACACCAAGAACGGCTACTTGCGGGTTCGACACTGCGGTCAAGCGCGTGCCATCGAGAACGAATGCTATGTGGTGCTATGCGGTAGCGTGGGCAACCTGCCTTCGATTGAAAACCTGGATATCCAGTACGCTCAGTCGGCGGTCTTTACCCCTTCTGACTTCGCCTTCCCCCATGATGCGGTGCTGGCGGAAACCACGCCCAATACCGAGATGATCTTCTTCTCGGATCTGGACCTGACCCGCCTGACCGTGGTGCGCGCTGAGGGCTCGGTGACGAACCTGAAGGACCGCCGCAAGGATCTATTTGACTTACGCTGGCGCGACTGGTCGCTGAAGTCCGGCTCTAATCGGGATGAGTGAGGTATGAGGTAAAAAAGAAAAGCCACTTCTACCCATGCAAAAACGCCGCCCTTTTGGGCGGCGTTTTTGTTTTAGTCACTGACTTCTTCAATCGGGCCAGACCAGATGGGCGGGTACACGACCTTTTGCGTCAAATGCAACGCCTTCATCACGCAACTTTTGGTGCTGACGGGCAGCGCCACCATGATCGGCGAGTTTAAGAGAGGCAGCAATTACCCGATGCCAGGGCAGCTCATGACCATCGGGCAAGTGGCGCATGGCAGAACCTACCATGCGCGGAGTGGCCCCTTCGGTCATGGCGGCGATACGCCCATACGTGGTGACTCGCCCCGCTGGAATCTGATCGACGATGGTATAGATCTGCTCCAAGAGCTCGGGGCGTGCCATGACTGACTCTCCATCATTATTTCAGGCGGGCCGTGATTACCTCAGGCTAGCGGGCTTACAGTGCTTCAACCAGTTGATCGATTGCCTGGAAAGCCTCTTTTAGCGCCGCATCACGCTGTGCCTCGCCCATGTTTAAACCTTCTGCGTACACCACTTCAACATCGGTAATGCCCATCAAGCCTAGCATGCTCTTCAGGTGCGGCGTTTGACTATCCATTTCCGTACCCGCATACATGCCGCCACGTGCAGCCAGGATGATCGCCCGCTTGCCTTCGATCAACCCCTTCGGGCCATTTTCCGTGTAGCGGAAGGTTTCTCCGGCACGTAGTACGCGATCAAACCAGGCTTTAAGTTGCGAAGGGATACCCAGGTTGTACATCGGCACCGCAATCACCAGCACATCGCTCGCCCGCAATTCTTCCAGCAGGTTATCAGATTGAGCGGCCAGCGCTTTTTGCTCGTCGCTGCGCTTATCAGCCGGTGTCTGCCAGGCACCCAACTCGGCGATATCTAAGTGAGGAAGCGCATTGGCGACCACATCGCGTTTAGTAACAGTTACGCTGTCACGGGCAGCCGCTCGGCTTTCAAAGTGGTTGGCCAGGGCGATAGATTGACCGTTTTCACCAAGTACGGAAGAGGTTACCAATAGGGCGCGAGTCGACATGAAAATACTCCAGACACATAATAATTAAGAGAATGGGGACTATTTTACGGTGGTTTTGATTAATCAAAAGCGCAATGATCTGCGTGTTATATTCGATAAAATCGAATCGTTATGCCCCATAAAAAACCCCGCACGCGGCGGGGTTGTTAACTGGCTGGCGTTACTACTTTTTAGGCCATGCTTTGGGGTCGACCTTATTAGCCAGTTTGGGGAACTGGCTGGGGTCGAAAGTGGGCTCTTTGCCCGCCTTTAGCTGCGCTTCATAATCCCGGAACAGGGAGAAGGCCGTGGGCGAAAGCAACAGAATTGCCACCAGGTTGATGATAGCCATCATGCCCATGGAGAGATCCGCAAAATTCCAGATCGCACCCAGGCTTGCCACCGAGCCGACCATGATCATCGCCAGCACCGCCAGACGATAGATGAAGACGGCTACCGGTGCGCGACGACCGGCCAGGTACTCGATATTGGACTCGCCATAGGAGTAGTTGGCAATCACCGAGGTAAACGCGAAGAGCAAAATGGCGATAGCCACGAACATAGCGCCCCAATCGCCCACATGGCTGGATAGCGCCATTTGGGTCAATTGAATGCCGTTATTCTCGTTACCGGCCAGAAGTTCAGGCCCTGCCATGATAATAATGGCTGCGGTTGCCGTACAAATAACCAGCGTATCCAGAAATACGCCCAGCATCTGGATAAAGCCCTGCGCGGCCGGATGGTTCGGGCGCGTGCTCGCCGTTGCCGCCGCGTTGGGCGCCGAGCCCATACCAGCCTCATTGGAAAACAGACCGCGCTGAATGCCGTTCATGATGGCCTGTGAGACGGCATAGCCCACGGCGCCACCCGCCGCCTGTTCAATACCAAAGGCGCTTCGCACAATGGTCATGATAGCCGCCGGAAAGTCACTGATATTAAGCGCAACCACAACCAGCGCCAGCACCAGGTAAAGCAGCGCCATCAGCGGCACAATCAGCTCAGCCACCTTGGCGATGGACTTCAAACCACCAAAAATGATGGGTGTCACTACCGCGACCAAGACTAACCCCATGGCCCAGGTGGGAACGGCAAATGCCTGCTCCATGGCCTGGGCGATGGAGTTGGCCTGCACACTGTTGAACGCCAATCCAAACGCCACAATCAAACAGATGGAAAACAACACCGCTAGCCAGCGCAAACCTAGTCCGCGCTCGATGTAACGGGCGGGGCCGCCACGGAAGGTGTTATCACCGTGATCCGTTTTATAGGCCTGTGCCAGGGTGGATTCGATAAAGCTTGTCGCCATACCGACCATCGCGGTCATCCACATCCAGAAAATCGCACCTGGGCCGCCAAAATAGATCGCAACCGCTACACCCGCCAAGTTGCCGGTACCTACGCGTGCGGCAAGGCTCGTGGAGAGCGCCTGAAAAGAGGATATACCTTCACCGGCATCACGAGAGGTTCGCAGCAGCTTGAACATGTGGCCAAAATAACGTACTTGGATGCCGCCCGTTCGTATCGTGAAGTAAAGGCCTGCACCGATCAGCAGATAGATCAGCACACTGCCCCATAACAGACCGTTGCCGCGATCGACGAACGCGGTCAACAGCTGAGGAATCGAAAAATCCATACCACACGCCCTTTTTAACTTATCGAAAGCGCTTCATTCTTCACGCCTGCACCAAAATGGCAAGAAAATTGGCGTATTTATTCGTAAAACGCTTGAAATAGACGCTAACTCTTATTTAGCGCCAGCTATTCAACTAAGATCACTTCGGAATAAATAAAAAAGCATAGCCGCGAGCTAAAAAGCCTAATAGCTTCTTAAAGATCTAGTGCCTCGCAGCCATTCAAGGTAGTCAATATACGCCGCGACCCGCCTTGGTCGCGGTGTTCGCCCAGCCAAATGCCTTGCCACGTGCCGAGCGCTATACGCCCATCGCGCACGGCTAACGTTAATTGAGTCCCCAAAAAACTTGCCACAACATGGGCTGGCATATCATCCGGCCCTTCAAGAGTATGGCGAAAGTAATCAAGCCCGTCGGGTACCAGCCTGCGCATAAAGGTGTCCAGGTCATGACGAACATCTGGGTCGGTATTTTCATTAAGCGTTAACGATGCCGAGGTGTGCATTAACTGCAGATGCAACATCCCCACACTGCACTCGGACAAACACGGCAGCGCATGCACCACCTCATCAGTAATAAGATGAAAGCCGCGTGCCAATTCCGGTAGATGAATTTCCTGCTGATGCCACATAAAACACTCCTTTGTCTTTTACCGCGTCAGGAGCACGTCAAAGCGCGCCCTTCTTGTCAGGTTCACTTCACCATAGCCTAATCGCAGGGCTAAGATACCCGTCATTGCGATTAGTTTTCTTCATGGCTGGCACGCACTATGCAAATATGGCTTGGGTGAGATATATCCCTACATCGTTTACCCGCCCATAATGTTTTGGGGTATGCCAGTTGTAACGACTTTATGACACAGCCGCCTTAACAGCGGCTGCTCGCAGGGAAGGCATATAATGAAACATCTGCTTGGAAGCAGCATCACCAGCTTGCTTATTCTTACCGGCTGTACCGGCATCCCCGACGGTACCGAACCGGTCACAGGCTTTGAGCTTGAACGCTATCTGGGCCAATGGTACGAGATTGCCCGGTTGAACCACTCATTTGAAGAGGGTCTTGATTGCGTTACGGCGACCTATAGCCTGCGCGATGACGGTGGCGTACGCGTTATCAACCGTGGCTACAACCTGGAAAAGCAGGCCTGGGAGGAAGCCGAAGGTCGCGCCTACTTTATTGATGAAGAAAACGTAGGCCGCTTGAAGGTCAGTTTTTTTGGCCCCTTCTACAGCGGCTACAACATCCTTGAGCTGGATGATGACTATCAGTGGGCGCTGGTATCCGGCCCTGATCGCGACTACCTGTGGATTTTATCGCGCACGCCTGAGCTGGATAACGATACTGAAACCGCCCTGCGCCAGCGCGCCGCCGAGCTGGATTTTCCAACCGACGAACTGATTACTGTGGAGCATGGGAACGCCTGCCCGGATCATTAAATGCGTCAGCCTCGGGTAACGGTGGCACCCGCCCGGCAATCTCCCGCTCCAGGTAATCAATAAACGCGCGAAGCCGGGTGGGCACATGTCTACGCTGTTCAAAAACAGCGTAGAAATCAGCCCGCACGCCCTGCCAGCCGGGCATTAACGGGCGAAGCGCACCGCTGGCT
This sequence comes from Vreelandella nanhaiensis, assembly GCF_003990185.1. Classification (GTDB taxonomy): domain Bacteria; phylum Pseudomonadota; class Gammaproteobacteria; order Pseudomonadales; family Halomonadaceae; genus Vreelandella; species Vreelandella nanhaiensis. The sequence goes on from NZ_RZHF01000004.1 coordinate 17,510, forward strand.
AGATGCTCGCTTGCATCCCACCAAGAGCGCAGCATGATACCGTGCCCATCCAAAGCCAAGCGGGTAATCACTTCTCCATCATTACTCGCCAGCCGCCCGCCGACCTTTACCGACTGAACATCACCGGGCTTGCCGCAGCGCTCAAAACGCCAAAGCGGAAAATCCGTGTCGTTCTCCCGGATCACCAGACACGCCTGCCTTCCCAGATCCGCCGGGGTAGCCAATGGCGGCATCCGGGCAATATAGCCAGGTGCAGCACACAGCACGCGTCGATTGGCGAGAATAGGCCGGGCGATCAGACGCGAGTCCGGCGGCTCGCCAATACGAATGCCTATATCAAAGCCGTGATCGCTCAGGTTAAGCGGAAAATTGGTCAGCTCCAACCAACCGTCAACCTTCTTGTGAGCCGAGCAAAACGTGGATAGCAGCGGAGCAATATGCCGTCTGCCAAAGCCAAAAGTTGCGTTTACCCGCAGCCGCCCGCCCAGCGCATGGCGCTGGTTATCACCCAGTGAATTTTCAAGCTCTCCCAGCTCATCCAGAATCAGCGCCCCACGAGCCAGATAGCGCTCGCCCTCCATCGTGAGCGTTAGCCGCCGCGTCGTGCGCGCTGCAAGCTCCACCCCCAGACGTGCTTCCAACTGTTTTAACCGCTTGCTTACCGCTGACAGCGAAAGCCCCAGCTCGCGGGCCGTCGCGGTTAAGCTGCCGGCTCGGGCCAGCTGTTGAAAAAACGCCAGATCATCTAACGCCGACATAGATTCTCTACTTTCAGGCAACAATAGCTTGCATGGTAACCTGATTATTTTCATTGCCATAGCCACTACACTTAGCTTGTCGTTATCCTCTCAACAAGAAGTCAGGAGTTCACATGGCCCACCGTATTGCAGTCATTGCCGGCGACGGTATTGGTACTGAAGTGATGCCCGAAGGCCTGCGCGCCCTCGAAGCCGCTGCCAAGCGTTTTGATATTGCCCTTGAGTTCACCACCTTTGAGTTCGGCAACTGCGATTACTACCTGGAGCACGGCAAGATGATGCCGGACGACTGGTTTGAACAGCTTAAGGATTTCGATGCGCTGTTCTACGGCGCAGTGGGCTGGCCTGACAAGGTGCCTGACCATATTTCGCTCTGGGGGTCGCTGCTGCAGTTTCGTCGCCAGTTCGACCAGTACATCAACCTGCGCCCCTGTAAACTGATGCCCGGTATCAAAAGCCCCCTTGCCGGTCGCGAGCCGGGCGATATCGACTTTTACGTGGTACGCGAAAATACCGAAGGTGAATACTCAAGCATCGGCGGCAAGATGTTCGAAGGTACCGAGCGCGAAATTGTCATTCAGGAAACCGTGATGAGCCGCACAGGCGTTGACCGGGTGCTGAAGTACGCGTTTGACCTAGCGCAAACTCGCCCACGTAAAAAGCTCACCTCGGCGACCAAATCCAACGGTATCTCCATCACCATGCCCTACTGGGATGAGCGCGTGCTGGAAATGGCCAAACAGTATCCGGAAATCAACGTCGATAAATTCCATATCGATATCCTGACCGCCAATTTTGTCCTGCACCCGGACTGGTTCGACGTGGTAGTCGGCAGCAACCTGTTTGGCGATATTCTTTCCGACCTGGGCCCGGCGTGTACCGGCACCATCGGTATTGCGCCTTCAGCTAACATCAACCCCGAAGGCAAGTTCCCCAGCCTGTTCGAACCAGTACACGGCAGCGCCCCGGATATCGCAGGCAAGGGTATCGCCAACCCGATTGGCCAGATCTGGTCTGGCGCCATGATGCTTGAACACCTTGGCTATAAAGAAGCCAGTGATGCGATGGTGGCGGCGATTGAAAACGTGCTCTCCGAAGGTGATCAGAACGTACTCACCGGTGATATTGGCGGGAAGGGCACCACCAAAACGCTGGGCGAAGCGATTGCTGACGCCATTGCCCAATAACGTTTATTTGTCATGATAACCAGCTGCCCGAATGAAATATGTCGGGCAGCCGTATGCATGACTTATAGCAGCTTATGTTCTACCTTTTGTTTGAGACAGTATTTAAGACAGTTTCGGATTCGCTTCTCCAATAGCGCTAATAACAAAAGCTAGGACAATCCCATGAAACTTGGACGTCGTCAGTTCCTCTCGGCAACGGCTGGCTTAGCCGCTGTCGGTACGTCACCTTCACTCTTTGCTTTTCAAACTTCACAGGGCGCTGTTCCTGATCGCTACCCTATTGAGGCCTGGAAAGTCGAAGATCCACGATTCAATGATTACATGATTTTCAATAGCCCCCTGGAACGCCACTGGAGCGGGGGGCTATGGACAGAAGGGCCGGCATGGAATGCCGTGGGACGCTACGTTGTATTCAGTGATATCCCTCGGGCCCTGCAAATGCGCTGGGACGAAGCGACCGATCAGGTCAGTGTTTTAAGACACAATGTTGGGTACTCCAACGGCAATACGTTCGATCACCAAGGACGACTCGTGTCTTGCGAACACCACCCGTCACGCGTATTACGCTACGAATGGGATGGCGCTACCACGGTGCTGGCTGAGCGCTATCAGGGTAAACCACTGAACGCGCCTAACGATTTAGTGGCACTGCCTTCCGGTGGTGTGATCTTCACCGACCCAGGATATGGCGCTCATTTCGACTACGAGGGTAAAAAGCGCGCCTTGGAGCTCGAAACAGCGATCTATTACGTCGATGATAGCCTTGATGAGCCGATCAAGCTCACCGAGGACATCCATAAACCCAATGGAATCGTGCTGGCCCCCGATGGTCGCGGGTTCTACGCCAGCGATAGCGCTCCAACCCACTTTGAAGAGCCGGCCCGGATCATTCGCTGGTCGCTTAGCGAGGATGGGCGAAGCGTTAGCGACCGGCAAGTGATTGTCACCAGTGAAGACACGATTTTCGACGGCATGGCCTGCGATATGGACGGCAATATTTGGTCGAGTGCCAACGGTGGCGAAGGCATCGACGGCGTAGTGGTATTCTCGCCGGAAGGAGATCTTTTAGGGCGTGTACTACTGCCTGAGGTTTGCTCCAACGTGTGCTTCGTCGGCAAGGATCGCAATCGCCTGTTCATGACGGCCAGTCAATCTGTCTACACCGTTTACACAGCGACTCGCGGAGCGTAGATATTGACGATATCTCCGGCCCTACAGCTCTACATTGGGTTTGGACCGACGATGCTCGCGTACAGGCTATAATAGAGCCTCACTAGATTTAGCTAGTGAGGCTTTCGCTTTACAAGCTATTAAAGTTTAGCGATTACCCAGCTAACTTCGCCGCAATTTTTGCGACATGCTCGCCCTGAAAACGGGCGAGTTTCAACTCGCGTTCGCTGGGCTGGCGGGAGCCGTCGCCACCGGCAATCGTTGCAGCGCCGTAAGGGTTGCCACCGCTCACCTCTGAAATATCGAACTGCTCTTCAATGCCGTAGCCGATAGGCACGATCACCATGCCGTGGTGGGCAAGCGTCGTCCAGGTAGATGTGACCGTCATCTCTTCGCCACCGCCCGTACCCGTTGAGGTAAACACGCTAGCTACTTTTCCGCGCAGTGCGCCGCTTGCCCATAATCCGCCCGTCTGATCCAGGAAAGTACGCATCTGGCCTGACATATTGCCAAAACGGGTGGGCGTGCCAAAAATAATCGCGTCGTAATCGGCAAGCTCTTGAGGAGTGGCTTCCGGCGTATCGTAATCCTGCTTGCCACCTGCACTTTTAAAAGCATCCTGAGGCATGGTTTCAGGCACTCGCTTAACAGCTACCTCCACGCCATCTACCCTCTTCGCGCCTTCAGCAACGGCCTTAGCCAGGGTGTCAACATGGCCATACATGGAATAGTAAAGTACCAATACCTTCGACATTGTTTACTCCTTCAAACTGTGTTCTAGAGGCTTTAACGGCATTCCCTACGGGAATAACTACACCATAGCCTAGCGTGAAGCTTATAAAAGCGAAGGTTTTCATCCACTCCTTCCGATTCTTTCGAAGGCCCTTTCCTTGCGCAGATAGAAAGCTACGACTAGTTTTTAACAATTGATTTTGTTGTAAATGAGAAGGAACTCATAAAATGACCATTTTTGATGCTCTGCGCAAAGACCATGACCTTCAACGTGACCTACTGGCCCGCTTGATCGAAACCCATGGCGACAGCGAAGAGCGCGATACGCTCTACAAGCAGGTAAAACACGAGCTGCAACATCACGCGGCGGCCGAAGAAAGAACGTTTTATATCCCGCTGATGGAGCTGGACCTGACCCAGGACAAGGCCCGTCATAGCGTTGCCGAACATCATGAAATAGATGAGCTGCTCGAACAGTTGGATAGCACCGAGTACAGCGCTTCAAGCTGGCTGACCTACGCCAAGCAACTACAGCACCTGGTGACTCACCACCTGGATGAAGAAGAGCAGGAAGTCTTCCAACTGGCCGGGCGCGGTCTGGAAAACGCGCAGAAAACTTCGTTTGCCGATGACTATCAAGAAGAGATGCAGCGCTTGCGTGCCGGGTAACATTTCCACTGATTCATAGGTACTACTCTTTCAAACGCCCGTACTTATGCGGGCGTTTCAGTGTCTGGCCTTACACCCAGACACCCGCCTTTTTCATAACCACGACGTCAACGCTTGCCTAGCCCTATGGGCATGTTAAACATGACACGTAGATATTTAACTAATAACAAGAGGCCGCACATGCTGGAGCACTGGTTCGACTGGATGCTTGATGGACAACCGCCCGCACAGCAACGTGGCCAATTTGCCAGTGGCAGTTATCAGCTTCACGCCCCAGGGGTGATGGAGCTTGTGCCTGATACCTTAACGCCCAATGCGCACAGCTGCGTTTTTTCAGCGGCCATTCACGGCAATGAAACCGCACCAGTTGAGCTGCTGGGCAGCTGGCTCAGCGCTTTGGAAGCAGGCACCATCAAGCTTGGCGCCCCAGTCCTGGTGATACTTGGCAATATTCCCGCCTTGCGCGCTCAGAAGCGCTTTATCGATACCAACCTTAACCGTCTTTTTAAACGTGACCTGGCAGACAGCGGCGCAGAGCCTGATCGCGCCCGGGAGCTGATGGCCGCCGTGGATCAATTTTTTGCCACACATGAGGCGCTACCCAAACTGCACTACGATTTGCATACCGCTATTCGGGGCAGTCTTTACCCACGCTTTGTAGTCGAGCCTTTTTCCAGCACGGCCACCACGCCTGAGCAATGGCAGTGGTTGGCGGCTGCCGATATGCAGGCGGTACTTCATCAGCATCAGACAAGCTGGACGTTTTCACACTACAGCAGGCACTACCATCAAGCCCAGGCATTTACGTTTGAGCTAGGCCGTGTGGCGCCTTTCGGCCAAAACAATATGACGGCCCTTGCTCCCATGCAGGCGCTGCTAACCACGCTGAGTGAAGGTAAAATACCGCCACGGCAATCCCCGAGTAACATGACGTTTTTCCGGGTGCAGCATGAACTGATGCGCCAAGCCGAGGATTTTACGCTCTGTTTTGATACCCATACGCCCAACTTCAGCCGATTTGAACCGGGCACCCGCTTGGCCTGTGATAGCGTGGCGGGGGATTTCATTGTGGGTGATACTCCTTTACACGTGGTGTTTCCCAATGCCAGCGTGGAGATAGGCGCCAGAGCGGCGCTTTTGGTAGCGCCGACTCAAACTGCATCTTGAATCAAAAAAACTTTATTAGCTTTTTAATAACAACAACCTAGAGGCCATTCACTGCCCCAGCATGCGTCGCATTTAGCAGGCTCCCTACATTTATCGTATAAGGAAAGCACGCAATTTCTGCTGGGCCTGATAGAATCGCCACTTTTTCGCGCCAGCCGCACTAAAGCCTTCGCCAATTAAACGCGTTGCTACCGCGGCAACTTTGTACTGGAGCCTATGTTTATGGCCGCTACCCCTCTTGAAGTGCGTAATATCAAAAAGCGCTTTGGCGATACCGAAGTCCTGAAAGGTCTCTCACTCGAAGCACAAAAAGGTGATGTGATCACACTGATTGGCGCTTCAGGGTCAGGCAAGAGTACCTTTTTGCGTTGCATGAACCTGTTGGAGCAGCCCGACGAGGGCGAGATTATTCTCCACGGCGACTCTATTCGGTTTAAGCAGACCCGGCACGGGCGCGAACCAGCCGATATGAAACAGGTCGTGCAAATGCGCGCCAAGCTATCGATGGTATTTCAGAACTTCAATCTCTGGGCGCACATGACGTTGCTTGAAAACATCATAGAAGCGCCGATCCATGTACTGGGTAAATCCAAGAAAGAGGCAACCGAGCACGCCTATGTACTGCTGGAACGTGTGGGCTTGACCGCACGCGCCCATGCCTACCCGGCGCAAATGTCTGGTGGCCAGCAGCAGCGCGGCGCTATTGCCCGCGCGCTTGCCATGGACCCTGAGGTGATGCTGTTTGATGAGCCCACCTCAGCACTTGACCCGGAGCTTGTAGGCGATGTGCTCAAGGTCATGCGCGATCTGGCCAATGAGGGGCGCACCATGGTAGTGGTCACCCACGAGATGAGCTTTGCCCGAGATGTTTCAAGCCAGGTGATCTACCTTCATCAGGGGTTGGTCGAGGAGGCCGGCACGCCAGGTGAGGTTCTGGGCAACCCGCAGTCGCCACGGCTAAAACAGTTTCTTACCCCTAATTACTGATCTGCGAGGCTACCATGCTGGATTTGCAAGGGTACGGGCCCCGATTGATCGAAGGCGCCGGGGTCACCGTCCAACTGGCCGTTTTATCGCTGCTTTTGGCCATTACGCTAGGGCTTTTTACCGCCACGGCCAAAATGTCACGCAACTGGTTGCTGCACGGTATCGCGACCGTCTACACCACCCTGATTCGTGGTGTACCGGACCTGGTACTGATGATGCTGTTGTTCTACGGTGGTCAAATTGGCGTTAACGCCATCAGTGATATTCTTTACTACGATTTCGAGATTGATCTTTATATCAATTTTAATGCCTTCGCCGCTGGAGTGTTGACCATCGGGTTTATTTTTGGCGCCTACATGGGTGAAACCTTCCGGGGCGCTTTCATGGCGGTGGATAACGGCCAGGTAGAGGCAGGCAAGGCCTACGGCATGAGTAGCGCCTTGGTGTTTCGCCGCATTCGCTTTCCACAGATGATGCGCCATGCGCTGCCGGGGCTTTCCAACAACTGGATGGTGCTGCTTAAAACAACCGCGCTCGTTTCGGTGATCGGCCTGACCGATATGGTTCGTGTAGCAGCGGAAGCTTCTCGAGCCACTCACGAGCCGTTTGTGTTTTTAATTCCTGTAGCGGTTGCCTACCTGTTGATTGCCAGCGTCTCAGAGTGGATCTTCGCCCGGCTGCAAAAGCGCTACGATATCGGCTTCGGGGAGCATTGACATGCCAGATATTTCCGCTTGGTTTAATGACCTTCTATCCGGCAATCTGATCTTTACGCCCACTACGCTGGGTTATTACTGGACCGGGCTTGTTACCACTACTCAGCTGGTATTTCTATCGCTGGTGATTGGCCTGGTACTCGCCGTACCGTTGGCTATCATGCGCAGCTCCCGGCGTAAATGGATCAGTCTACCCGTATACGTTTACACCTACGTATTTCGCGGTACCCCGCTGCTGGTTCAGCTGTATATTATTTACTATGGTGTGGTGTTTTTTGACGGGATTCAGCAAAGCTTTCTATGGCCTATCTTCCGTGAGGCGTTCTACCCGGCGCTGATCGCTTTTACGCTAAACACCGCCGCCTATACCACCGAGATTTTCCGAGGCGCCATCAAGGCAACGCCCAAAGGTGAAATCGAAGCGGCACGCGCTTACGGTATGTCTCAGGGTTTGATGATGCGGCGTATTATTATCCCCAGCGCTTTTCGCCGTGCCCTGCCCGCCTACGGTAATGAGGTGATTTTCATGCTTCATGCCAGCGCCATTGCAAGCGTGGTGACCCTAATGGATCTGACCGGCGCCGCCCGGTATGTCTATTCACGGTTTTATACGCCCTTTGAACCGTTTTTGTTCGTGGCGCTTATCTATCTCTGTCTTACGTTTGCCATCCTGTTCTTCTTCCGCTTTCTGGAGAAGAAATTACTGGCTCACCTTAAGCCACAAACCCTTTGAACGGTCAGGCTTAAGCACAAGCGTCAAACAAACGTTGGTTCACACGATGTTTTTCTCTTTTCGCCAACCTCAACCTGGGTTACGTTAAAGAGGATTACTTTGTGTGAACCTGTTTTACAACGGAGTTTAATAATGAAAAAACTGCTATCGGTTTCCTTGATCGGTTTGACTGTCGCTGCGGCCTCTACTGCCCAAGCTCGCGACTACGATCACGTGCGTATTGGCGTTGATGTTCCTTACGTGCCGATGGAGTACCGCACGGCTGAAGGCGACCTGACCGGTTTCGACATTGATCTCGGCAACGCCATGTGCGAACAAATCGGCGTGACCTGCGAGTGGATCGAGCAAGAGTGGGACGGCATCATCCCCGGCCTTCTGTCACGCAACTATGACGCCGTCATGTCCTCCATGACGATCAACGACGAGCGTCGACAGCAGGTTCTGTTCTCCGACCCCTACATCACCATGCCGTCAGCCTGGTTTGCGGCAAGTGATCTGGATATCGACGAAGCCAATGAAGAGACCCTTGAAGGTCTGACCATCGGTGTTCAGCGCGGCACGCTTCAGGACAACTACGTTACTGATAAATACAGCAGCGTGGCCAATATCAGCCGTTACTCCACTGCCGATGATATGGTGTTGGATATGGACGCGCAACGTCTGGATATCGTCTTCCTCGACTTCCCGATCGGCCAGTCAACGCTGGTAGAAAACGACAACGGTGACTACACCATCGTCGGCGAGCAAATCACCGAGCCTAAAGAATACTTTGGCGATGGTTTTGGTATTGCCTTCCGTCAGCGTGATGAGGCGCTTGCCGAGAAATTTAACGAGGCACTCGCCACGCTGAAAGAAGACGGCACCTATGACGAGATTTACGCTCGCTACTTCGGCGAGAAGTAATCTTTACCCTCCCCGGCTTCGCCCGGGGAGGTTCTCACCTTATTTCTCCCCTGCATTCATCCTTTCTCACCCCTTGCCTGATATTTACCGCTTTTTGGGCGTTTATCGCCGCTCGGTTTTGCCTGGCTTGCTCTCAAGATGAACAAATTCAGTGAACTAGCCGTGCTACTATCAGTCTTTCAAAGCAGGCTAGTGACCAACAGGGAGGTTTTATGGCTAATGCATTGTCACCGTTACGACCCTCTTCCCACTGGACGGGATGGGGCCAGTGGCTCGCGCTGATCACCATGACGGTAGATCATCTTACCCGCTACGTACTCCCTTGGGATTTGAGCTGGGCAGGCTCTTCCATCGGCCGAATTGCCTTTCCGTTATTTGCCGCCATGGTGGCCTGGCATGGGCTGTTCAATACACGTAATCCACTGCGCTATTCACGGCGCATTCTCATCATTGGCCTAGTGGCACAAGTACCTTACATGCTGATGCCGCGGGCCTCCGACGCACTGATTCTTAACGTCTGCTTTACTCTGGCCAGCGGCTTGGCCTTGGGCACGCTGGTTCGCCAAGGCTGGCAGCATTACCAGCGAGAAACGCTGGGGTTTGGCTGGCTTCTGCTAGGAGCGGCGGTGGGAGTCACGCTTTGGTACCTGCTGGGTTTCTGGGTAGAGTACGGCCACAACGGCCTGCTGCTAATTCCGCTATTCATGTTTGCCATGCACGCGCTCAGCCAGTCGGACACGCATTTTCAGGCGCGTTTGTGGGCAGGGCTTGCCGCATTCCCGGTACTTTGGATCGCCGGGCAGATGAACGCCTCGGATATGGCCAAATCGTTTACCGTGGGTACTTGTGTCCTGGTGCTGATACTCGCCGCAGGCGCAGCTCGCCGCATCCCTGCTGTGCAACTTGCCATGCCACGCAGGCTCTGGCTTGCCTGGTATCCCGGACATTTCGCATTAATCGCCCTGTGGCTACTGGTTAGCGGCCGGGTTGCCTTGGGCTGGTAGGTTTCAAGCGTGCCTATAAAACAAAAAAGCCGCCTCACATAGAGGCGGCTTTTGCATTACAGCGTGTTGGTAAAACTCCACTCGACCGGTGGGGCATCCGGCAGCAGCGCCTGACAGGCACGGACTTTTTCCAGCAGCTCCGTATGGGTAGCCGCCACCACGTTAACGTGGGCCAGCTTGCGCCCTGCCCGCTCGGCTTTGTCGTAACGGTGCAGGTGCGTATTGGCAAGCGCCAGCATGGCCGCGTTGTCACCTTCCCGGCCGATCACGTTGACCATGCAGGTGGGCGCAATAGCCTGGGTGCTGCCCAGCGGCAGCCCCTGAACGGCCCGCAGGTGGTTCTCAAACTGGCTGGTCACCGCGCCATCCATTGTCCAGTGGCCAGAATTATGCACCCGTGGCGCCATTTCATTAGCGAGCAGGCTGCCATCGCGAGTCTGGAACAGCTCAAGAGCCAACACGCCCACGTAATCCAGCTCATCCAACAAGGTGCGAATATACGTATCGGCGGTTTGTTGCATCTGAACGTCCAGGTCCGGCAAGGGCGCGACCGAGTAACGCAGAATACCGTCCACGTGCTGGTTTTCCGCCATGGGGTAGAAAACCACCTCGCCGTCGCGGCCGCGTACAGCAATCATCGATACTTCACGAACAAAATCGACAAACGCTTCAACGACCAGCTGCGCATGACCAATACTTTGCCAAGCTGCGGCCGCCTCTTCAGGCGCCTTTAATACCGCCTGGCCTTTACCGTCGTAACCTTCAGTGACGGATTTCGCCACCACCGGGCAGCCAAGCTCACGGGCAGCGGCTTCAAGCTGCTCGGCGCTTTCTACTACACGGTACGCCGGGGTGGGGATATTCAAGCGATCAAACAGGGCCTTCTCTTCAACCCGGTTCTGGCATACCTCAATCGCCCGGCTGCTGGGGTAAACTGGCTTGTGCTTTTCGATCTCCTGCACAAGCGTCACCGGCAGATGCTCGAACTCATAGGTCACGACATCGACCTTGGCGAGAAACTCGGCCAAGTGCTGATTATCCGGATCGACAATAACCTCACCAACACCCGCGCTGGGGCTGCCCGTGGTATCTAGGAAGGTAAACCGGTTGCCCAGCGGATAACCCGCCAGCGCCAGCATGCGGCCTAGCTGGCCCGCGCCTAAAACGCCAATGTTCATCTGGTGTCTCCTTATTCTGCATCCGGCGCAGGGCGCGGGTCCGGGTTATCCAGTACCAGTTGGGTCTGTTCGGTACGAAAGGCTTCGACGGCATCGCGCACGGCGCTGTCTTGCAAGCCAACAATCTGCGCGGCGAGAAGACCCGCATTGGTAGCACCGGCCTTGCCAATCGCCAGCGTACCGACCGCAATGCCACCTGGCATCTGGGCGATAGACAGCAACGAATCAAGACCTTTCAGCGCCTTGGACTCAACCGGCACACCCAGCACGGGCAGCGGCGTTTGCGATGCCACCATGCCCGGCAGGTGGGCTGCGCCCCCGGCACCTGCCACAATCACCTGCAGGCCACGTTCAGCAGCACTTTTTGCATAGTCAAACAGCAAGTCGGGCGTTCGGTGGGCGGAAACCACGCGCGTTTCATAGGCAACGCCCAAACGCTCCAGCATCGTCACCGCATGCTCCATCACCGGCCAATCAGATTTGGACCCCATGATGACGCCCACTTTGGGTGCGCTATTCGACGACATGCCATTTCTCCCCGGCCACTGGCCTTATAAAATGATAAAAGTGCCGCACGCCGACAGAGGCTGTGCACATAAAAATAAGGCGAATAGTTTACCAGAGCTGGGGCGCAAACGGGTGTTCGCAAATGTCGTGAAATTTTCATCAAATTAAATATTGAAAAGCACCTGTGTTGGCGGCATTGTGTACATGTCATTTCAGACCTATGGAGTCACATGAGTACGGCATACTCAACTGCTCGCGCAGAAACGCTGGATCCTCCGCGAAGCAGCCCTGACCTCGATGTCAGGGACCTAGAAAAACGCACGCGTCTGATGCGCATCATTACGCGTTTGATTGCAGTTTCAGATCTTGGAAGCCGGGAAATCGCCCGCCAGGCAGGGCTCCCAGTGCAAAAGGTAAGCGACCTGCTCGCCGGCCGGCTTGAGCACCTGGATATTGATGAACTCAATGTCCTGCGTCGAACACTAGAATTGGAGGCGCCATAGCAGCAGCCCTCCTTTGACCCAATCGACAAACGCCTCGCAAATGCGAGGCGTTTTTAATTGCATCAATTAGCAGGCAGCCATCTAGTCTTCCCGCTGCTCGAACTCTTCCGCAGCCTGAATCGCTTCTTTCTCAGAAGTATGTTCAGAAACCACAACCTCATTTTCCGGCTGGGATACATCCACCACTTGCCAGCCAGTAATAGTCTCTTTCAGGTCGCTGACATCAAACACAGGATCGATACGGGCTTGTCTGGTAGACATTCTACTCTCCTCAGGTTTACGATAATTGGCGTATTACCAGCGTAGAAGACAAAACCATCAAGGGAAAAGGTACTGGGCCGCTTTTGATTAATGGCAAAGTCAGGTGTAAACGTTCGGCCCGAAGAATCCCCCTTACCTATAGCGTCGATATAAACAGACCGCCGAACGCAACCATTACAACTACCGCCCAGGCGGGAAGTTTCCACACTGTCAGCAGCAAAAAGCCTGTTAGCGCCAGGGCAAATTCATAAGGCCCTATCACGGCGCTCGTCCATACCGGCTGATAAAGCGCCGCCCCCAGAATTCCTACCACCGCTGCATTGGCGCCGCGCATTAGCGCCTGAGCACTGTCCCACTGACGAAAGCGGTTCCAAAATGGCAGCACACCCACCAAGAGTAAAAACCCAGGTACAAAGATTGCCAGCAGGGCCAATAACGCCCCGGCCAGGCCATTAATACCCGGCACGAGCGCCCCTAAATAAGCCGCAAAGGTAAACAGCGGCCCTGGTATTGCCTGCGCCGCCCCGTAGCCGGTTAAAAACGCATCCGGCGTTACCCAGCCTGACTGCACCACTTCGGCTTCCAGCAAAGGCAGTACCACATGCCCACCGCCAAATACCAGCGCCCCTGAGCGGTAAAACGCGTCGATAAGATCCAGCCAAATAGCGCTTCCCGCCAACAGCGGCAGTATAATCAGCAGCCCCGCAAAGAGACCCAGCGCTATGACGCCTACAAAACGCGACACTCCAAAGTGAAGCGCCGCGTTTTGTGAAGCAGCAGCGGCTTCGCGACACATCACCAAACCCACCAGGCCACCGAGCACAATGGCACTTACCTGACCAAGCGGTCCACTTACCCCTACTACCGTCAACACGGCCAGCAGCGCAATACCTGCGCGGGTTTTATCGGGGCACAGGTTACGCGCCATGCCCCACACCGCGTGAGCCACAATGGCTACCGCAGCTACTTTCAAGCCGTGAATAATGCCACTGGCAAGCGGGCCATCCAGCAGCGCTGCCCCAAGTGCAAACAGCAGCAGCACAAGCGCCGAAGGCAGTGTGAAGGCAAGCCATGCAGCCCCCGCCCCCCAGGGCCCTGCGCGCAGTAGCCCTATGGCAAAGCCCACCTGGCTGCTCGCCGGGCCGGGTAAAAACTGACAGAGTGCGACCAAATCCGCATAGGCAGTCTCAGAAAGCCAGCGACGGCGCTCTACAAATTCGGTACGAAAATAGCCCAGATGCGCCACAGGCCCGCCAAAGGAAGTCAAACCGAGCAACAAGAAAACTCTGAAGACTTCGCCGATATGGGCACGGGCGGCCATTTGTTGCGTCATGGCACCGGTTCCTTGAAAGAAAAGGCCAAGCATAAACGTCACGTTTGACACGGTGATGACAATGAATGAATAAAAGAAACAACGCTAAGACTGAGTGATGCACAATCCGTAGCGCGTGGTAACGTTTTGCGAGGCACGAGCAAATAAGGCACCCGCGGGAGGCGGCGCTAAGCCACCTTGGCCGTACCACCAAACCCAACCCCGGCAGCGTCCCGCGGGTGCGCTGGCGCTTATCACGCGCTACGTAATAGCGCTTGCCCCGGCCCCGTGAACGAGGGGCAGTCCTTATTCGCTTTGGTCGGTGACCGCGCCGGTGCTAGCCGAGCTTACCAGCCTTGCATACTTGGCTAGCACACCGCGGGTATAGCGCGGTTCTGGCCGCTGCCAGGCTGCCTTACGGCGCATTAATTCGTCGTCAGCCACATGCATCTCGATGGTATCCGCCTCGGCATCAATGGTGATGCGGTCACCATTTTCCACCAGCGCCAGCGGGCCGCCTTCAAACGCCTCTGGCGATACGTGGCCCACCACAAAACCGTGGCTGCCGCCGGAGAAGCGTCCATCGGTAATCAGCGCGACGTCATTGCCCAGGCCGCGCCCCATGATCGCGGAGGTGGGCGTGAGCATTTCGCGCATGCCGGGGCCGCCTTTGGGGCCTTCATAGCGAATCACTACTACATCGCCTGCCACCACGGTGCCGTCGTTAATGCGCGCTTGGGCTTCTTCTTCAGAGCCGAACACCCGCGCCGTACCTGAAAAGCGTACGCCCTCTTTGCCGGAAATTTTAGCCACCGCACCTTCCGGCGCCAGGTTGCCGTACAGAATCCGCAGATGGCTTTCGGCTTTAATCGGCTTATCCAGCGGCGCGATGATTTGCTGGTCGTCAGGGTAAGGTGCAACGTCCGCCAGGTTTTCCGCCAGCGTATTGCCGGTCACCGTTAAGCAGTCGCCATGCAAAAGACCTGCGGCTAACAGGTTCTTCATCAGTGGCTGAATACCGCCCAGGGCAACAAGCTCACTCATCATGTAGTGGCCGCTAGGACGAAGATCCGCCACTACCGGCACTCGCTTACCGATTTCAGTAAAGTCGGCAAGCGTCAGCTCAACACCGATAGTGCGCGCCATGCCGATAAGGTGCAGTACCGCGTTGGTAGAGCCGCCCAGGGCAATCACTACGGTAATCGCGTTCTCAAACGCCTTGCGGGTCATGATGTCCGAAGGCTTGATATCCCGGGCCAGCAGTTCAAGCACCGCCTCGCCCGCGGCTTTACAGTCGTCGCGCTTTTCCTGGGAAATCGCGTTTTGTGCTGAGCTGCCCGGCAGGCTTATGCCTAGTGCTTCGATAGCTGATGCCATGGTGTTGGCAGTGTACATACCACCACAGGAGCCGGGGCCGGGAATCGCGGTTTCCTCAATCTGCTTGAGTTCGATCAAGTCCATATCACCCCGCGAGTGGGCACCCATGGCCTCAAACACCGAGACGATATCGGTATGCCCCTTGCCCGGCATAATCGTGCCGCCATACACAAACACGCTGGGGCGATTCAAGCGCGCCAGCCCCATCACACAGCCCGGCATGTTCTTATCACAACCGCCAATGGCCACCAGGCCATCAAAGCCTTCGCAGCCCGCCACAGTCTCGATAGAATCCGCGATGACCTCCCGCGAGACGAGCGAGTACTTCATGCCTTCAGTTCCGTTGGCAATGCCGTCAGAAATGGTGATGGTATTGAAAATAACGCCTTTACCACCCGCGGCATCGGCGCCATCACGGGCTTGTTCAGCAAGCTCACCGATATGGCTGTTACACGGCGTCACCATGCTCCAGGTAGAGGCCACGCCCACCTGGGGCTTTTTGAAATCAGCGTCGTTAAATCCTACCGCGCGCAGCATGGCGCGACTGGCGGCTTTACCCACGCCATCAACCACCGGGGCGGAATGGCGGCGAGTATGGTTCGGTGTATCGGTCATGGGGCACTCTCTTGCGTTATTCACGGTGTAAACACAGCTTGAGGTGTTATTCATCATCCCGCAATACGTTTAACTTATGGCACCATAGTACTTGTCTTAAGTACTGTGTCTTAAGCACTGTGTCTTATCGCTACTCCCGTGAAGGAAATACCGCCGCATGTCGCCACCCTCCCTGCTTGCCAATACATCGTCCCTTACGCCGGGTTTTATGGTGGTTCATGCCAACCGCCTGGAAGACCTGCGCGGGCTGGCGGTGGAGTGGATGCGCCTTCACCCGTTAGGCCCGCTTGAGAACGAGACAATTCTGGTACAGAGCAACGGCATCGGGCAGTGGCTAAAACTGGCCTTGGCGGAAGACCCAGCGCAAGGCGGGGCTGGCATCGCGGCGGCGCTGAACGTTACGCTACCCGCACGCTTTTTATGGCAGGCCTACCGCACAGTGTTAACGCATTTCACCGGCGACGCCCAGGCGGTGCCTGAAACCTCGCCGTTTGATAAGTCGCGTTTGGTATGGCGCCTGCTGCGTTTACTGCCCAGCCTGGCTGAGAAGCCCGCCTTTGCCCCGTTGGCCCGGTTTCTGGAAACCGACCGCGACCAGCGCAAGCATTATCAGTTGGCCGAGCGCTTGGCAGACTTGTTCGATCAGTACCAGGTGTACCGCGCCGACTGGCTTGAGGCCTGGGCACGGGGTGAGGACGTGCTGATCACCGCCCGCGGCGAAGCGCGCCCGTTGGATGAACACCAGCGCTGGCAGCCGGAGCTATGGCGTGCCCTACGCGACGACGTTTCCGTCACCCAGGGCGAGGCCGGCCTTAACAGCAGCCGCGCTCAGGTGCATAGCCGCTTTTTACAGGTCGCCGAACAGCTAAAAGGCCAGGGCTGCCCGCCGGGCTTACCCCGTCGGCTGATTATTTTTGGTATCTCATCGTTGCCCCAGCAAACGCTGGAAGCCCTGGCGGCGCTTTCGCGCTGCTGCCAGATCGTGCTGTGCGTGCATAACCCCTGTCAGTTTTACTGGGCGGACATCATCGAACACAAAGATTTGCTGCGCGCCAACCGCTACCGCCAGCAGCGCAAAACGGGCATGCCCGAAGCGCTGGACGTACTCGGCGATGGCGATGTGGACAGCGCCCTGCACCTGCATGCCCAGCCGCTCTTGGCGGCTTGGGGCAAGCAGGGGCGCGACTACCTGCGCCTGCTGGATGAGCACGACGATGCAGGCAACTATCAGACCCTGTTTGAGCAGCAGGCGCTGCGTATTGATATGTTCGAGCCGTTCAGCACACCGGAACACAGCTGCCTGCTCAGCCAGCTGCAAGATGATATCCGCGAGCTGCGCCCGGTGGCCGAAACTCAGTCCACTTGGCCTGCGGTTGATGTCACCCAAGACGACTCGATTGTGTTTCATATCGCCCATGGCCCCCAGCGCGAAGTGGAGATTCTTCACGACCAGCTGTTGGCCGCGTTCAGCGCCGACCCTGAACTACGCCCGCGGGATATCATCGTCATGGTGCCGGACATTGACCGCTACGCGCCGCATATTGAAGCGGTGTTTGGCCAGTATCGCTCAAGCTACCGCACCGCTGGCCGCGACGACCCGCGCTATATTCCCTATACGCTTTCAGACCAGGCCAGCCGCCACCGTCTGCCGCTGATGATTGCGCTTGAAAAGCTATTGCGCCTGCCGGAACTGCGCCTTTCGGTGAGTGACCTGCTTGACCTCTTGGATGTGCCCGCCCTGCGCGCCCGCTTCGGCATTGAAGAGCGCGATTTACCCACGCTGAACCGCTGGATTGAAGGTGCGGGCATCCGCTGGGGGCTAAACGCCCAGCAGCGCACCCAACTTGATTTACCCCAGGGCTTGAGCCAGAACACCTGGGCATTTGGCCTGCGCCGCTTGCTGTTGGGCTACACCGTGGGCATAGCCGATGCATGGCAGGGGATTGAACCGTTTGACGACATCGGCGGACTTGAAGCCTCGCTTGCCGGGCCCCTGGCAACGCTGCTTGAGAAGCTGGAAACCACCTGGGAGGTTTTCTGTAAGCCTACTACCGCAGCCAACTGGGTTATCCGGCTGCGCGAGCTGCTGGAAACCTTCTTTCTTACCGATGACGCCGAAGAAAGCGTGATGCTGACCCGGCTTGAAGGCGCGCTTCAGCAGTTATTCGACAGCACCGAAGAGGCTGAGCTTAACGATGATTTGCCGTTGTCCATGGTGCGCGAACACTGGCTCTCGCAAATTGATGAGCACAGCCTTTCCCAGCGCTTTCTGGCCGGGGCGATCAACTTCGCCACGTTAATGCCCATGCGTGCGATACCATTCAAGCGGGTGTGCCTGCTGGGCATGAACGATGGCGAATACCCACGCTCCCAGCCGCCGCTGGATTTCGACCTGATGGGCAGCGACTACCGCCCCGGCGACCGCTCCCGCCGGGAAGATGACCGCTACCTGTTTCTAGAAGCGCTGCTTTCCGCGCGCCAGCAGCTCTATATTAGCTGGGTGGGCCGCAGCCAGATCGACAACAATCCCATGCCCCCTTCGGTGCTGGTCGGCCAACTGCGTGACCACCTGGCTGCGGGCTGGATAAGCCAACACCAGGATCAAGAGCCGCTCATTGACGCGCTCACCACCGAGCACCCGCTGCAGCCATTCAGCCACCGCTATTTTGCCGCGGGCGCCAGCTCGTCATCGCAGGCACGGCTGTTTACCTATGCCCATGAGTGGCACGCGCTGCACGCCCCACAAGAGAGTGTTGATGAAAAACCAAGCGTTCTGCCCGCCTTTGAGCAGGAAATTCCGCTTACCCTGGCCCAGCTAGGCAGCTTTCTGCGCGAACCGGCCAAGGCGTTCTTTAATACCCGCCTGGGGGTTTATTTTGAGCAGGAGGTTCTTACCCAACTGGACGTTGAGCCGTTCGTGCTTAACGGCCTGCAGCACTGGCAGCTGCAGGACCAGCTGATTGCCGCCCAGCGACGCGCGGTGGATAATGGCGAGCCCCGCGAAGAGGCCATGTATGCCGCGCTTGAGCGCATCAAGGGCCAAGGCGTGCTTGCTGTAGGCGCCTTTGGCGAGCGCATGCGTGAATCGCTGGCCGAACCCATGCAGGCACTATTTGATGATTACCAGGATGCGCTTGCTGAATGGCCCTACCCGGAGGAAGCGCCTCAGGCGGTCACGTTTAGCGCCCATGCGCTTTCGATTAACGACTGGATTAACGAACTTCGCGTGGATGAGGACGGCAACCGCTGCCGCCTGCTGCTGGTCAGCAACAGCTTGATCAGCCAGGGACGCGGCCGTGGGCAGTACCGCTGGCAACATCTATTGCGACCCTGGGTGGCCCACCTGGCCGCCAACGCGGCATCGCCCATGACCACACAGCTTCTTTCCAAGGCAGGTCATGTGCGTTTTGCGCCGTTAGACGCGGAGGCCGCACAGGGTCACCTAAAAGCTATTTTGCAGTGCTGGCAGGATGGCATGGCAGCGCCCCTGCCGCTGGCGCCACAAGCGGCATTTGCCTGGTTGAGCAAAGAGGGCAATCAGGAAAGCACGCCCGAGAGCGACGCCTTCAGCGCAGCGGCAAACGCTTATGAAGGTGGCCGTTTTCAGACCGGTGAAGTGGCGCAAAGCGCCTACCTCGCCCGCCAATGGCCCAGCTTTGAGTCGCTATTTAACGCACGTACCGGCGAATCTACCGGCCAGGGCCACACCTTCGCCTCACTGGCAGAAGCGCTTTACGCGCCCCTATATCGCGCAGTGAAAGAATAGTACCGCGCGGTGAAAGAATAGTACCGCTCGGTAAAGGAATAGCGGTCCGCCTAATCTCGCTGGTTAACCAGAAATATCCGTTTGGCCAGCGAGATCATCTCCGGGTCGCCGGTGTTCTTTTCGGGCACATCAGAAAGCTTGATGACCGGCAGCCAGCCTTGGCCTTCCGGGCGCGCCTCGACCATCTTGATCACCATGTTCATGGGCTCCTCGCCAACATCGTTGGTGAAGTTGGTGCCGATACCAAACGCCATGCCGATACGGTCCTTGCAGAAGGCATGAATGCGCTCGATCTTTTCTGGGGTGAGTGCATCGGAAAAGATGATCGCCTTGCTCATCGGGTCAATGCCCAGGCGCTCATAATGAGCAATTGTCTGGGAGGCAAAATCGATAGGGTCGCCGCTATCGTGGCGCACGCCGTCGAACAGCTTGGCAAACTTCTTATCGAAGCTGTCGAAAAAGGCCCGCGTGGTAAACGTATCGGTTAGTGCAATGCCCAGGTCACCTCGGTACACATCCACCCAGTGCTCAAGGGCCAGGCTGTTGGCCATCTTGAAACCGAAACGGGCACCGTGGAACATGAACCATTCATGGGCATGGGTGCCGATCGGTTTGACGCCGTGGCGCATGGCTAGCAGCACATTGCTGGTGCCGGTAAACGATTCACCACCGTGATGGTGAAGCGCACCCACCACGCGGTCGTGAACATCAAAGGAGAAGCGTCGCCGGGTACCGAATTCAGCGATTTTGAGCCCCATGCGACGGTAAAGCTCGATCTTCTCCTGAGCTCGCTGCTCGATCACCGCATCCACTTCAGGCGTGACCGTAATCCCGCGCAGCCGATACCAAAGCTCGCTGATCAGCGCCATCAGCGGCACTTCCCAGAGAATGGTGCGATACCAGGGGCCTTCGATCACCACGGAGAGATCCGCCCCCTGCTGCTCGATGATGACCTCAGTGGGGTCGTACCGGAACCCGGCAAGAAAATCGAGATAGGTGGGGTCCAGATAGGGGCACGTGATTTCGAGGTAGCGCTTTTCTGCCTCGCTTAAGCGAAGCACCGCCATATTATCGACTTCACGGCGTAATGCAGCGCCGAACCCTTCCGGAAAGGCATGCTCGCCGCGATTAATGAAAGCGTAGCGCGCGTGGGCATACGGGAAGCGTTTAATCACGGCATTCTGCATCGTGATTTTGTAAAAGTCGTTATCCAGAAGCGAGGTCAGCATGGAGTCTCATCATCAACGTGAACAGAAGCCGCGGTAGCGTAAACCGATTGCCCCCAAAATGGCTAGCCGACAAGATTAGCAGGTGACGGCGCTGGCTCCCAGCCCAACCCGTTCGCCTGTGTCTTTTGCTCCCTAACGGCCATCGCGATATAGTGCCCCAAAACCGCCCCTTATTTCCCATCCGGGGCGTGTTGTTTTGCGCCTGCTCCTGGAGATCAGTGATGAGCTACCCCGCCCCACTCAACCCCTTGAGCTTGCCCCTGCACGGCAGCCGCCTGATTGAAGCCAGCGCCGGTACCGGTAAGACTTTCACCATCGCGCTTTTATACGTGCGACTGGTATTGGGTGGGCGCAGCAAAGAGGACGATGACGCCTTTATTCGCCCGCTGACCCCGCCCGAGATTCTGGTGGTCACGTTTACCAACGCCGCGACTCAGGAGCTGCGCGAGCGGATTCGTAATCGGCTGGTGGAAGCCGCCGAGGTCTTTCGTAATGAGGCAAGTGCTACCCAGCAGGCCGGTGACAAGTTGCTGCTTGCGCTGCGCAGTGAGTACCCACCCTCGGCTTGGCCCGCCTGCGCCCGGCGTTTAGCGCTTGCCGCCGAGTGGATGGACGAAGCCGCGGTGTCCACCATTCACAGCTGGTGCTACCGCATGCTGCGCGAGCACGCCTTTGATAGCGGCAGCCTGTTCTCGCTGAATCTGGAAAACGACCAGCGCGAGCTGGAGCAGGACGTAGTGCGTGACTACTGGCGCAGCTTTTACTATGCCCTGGAGAACAACGCGCTTGAGAGCATTGTGGGCTACTGGCAGTCCCCCGATGACCTGCACGCCAGCCTGCAGCGCCTGTTGCCCGAGTGCGACGCACTCGGCGAGCAACGCCCGGAGCCTGCACAAACGCTGACTACCTGCCAGGCCGCCCGTGCCGCCAAACTTAATGAGTTAAAAGCCCCTTGGGCTGCCTGGCTGGATGAGCTGGTGCCCGCCCTGGAAGAGGCCGCCAAGCAAAAAGCTTTCAAAGGGCAAAGCTTCAATGCTAAAAGCCGCGCCAACTGGCTGGGGGCGCTGCGCGAATGGTGCACAGGCGACACAGACCGCCCTCAGCTTACCGATGCCGCCTGGAAGCGCATGACGCCTGACGGCATGGCCGATATTTGGAAAGTGGGCGCGCCGCCTTGCCCTCATGTATGGGAAGCGCTTGCCCAGCTACCCGGCGAGCTTAACGCCCTGCCCGAGCCACGTAATGACCTGCTGATTCACGCCGTGCAGTGGTGCCGCAAGCGCCTGGAGCGCGAGCAGGAGCGCCGCGCAGAGATGGGCCCCAACGACCTGCTCACGCATCTGGACCGCGCCCTGCAAGGCCCCAACTGTGATGCGCTGGCCGCACAGATTCAACGCCAGTTCCCGGTCGCGCTGATTGATGAGTTTCAGGATACCGACCCGATTCAGTACCGTATTTTTAACGCGGTGTATAAGGTGTCTAGACCACGCCGTGACAGCGCGGTGATGCTGATTGGCGATCCCAAGCAGGCCATTTACGCCTTCCGTGGCGCGGATATTTTCACCTACCTGAAAGCCCGCCAGGACACTGCTGGCCGCCACGTCACGCTGGGCACCAACTTCCGCTCCTGCAAAGCGATGGTCGATGCGGTGAACCACTGCTTCCACTACGCCGACCAGCACGACACGGGCGCGTTTTTATTCCGTGACGAAGGCGGCGATAACCCGCTGCCGTTTTTACCGGTGGGCGCCAAAGGCCGCGACGACCAGCTGGTGCTAAACGGCGAGCCGCTGCCCGCCATGACGCTGTGGCAGCTGGACGCTGACGAGCCGCTTTCCAAAACCGCTTACCAGCTTGAAATGGCCGAGCGCTGCGCTTCGCACATGACGATGTTACTGGAGGCGGGCCGCAAGCAGCAGGCAGGTTTTGAAACCGCGGGTAAGCTAGCCCCGCTAAAGCCTTCCGATATGGCGGTGCTGGTCAACGGCCTGCAGGAAGCCCGCGCCATTCGTCTGGCGCTCGCCAGCCGGGGCGTTAAAAGCGTTTACCTATCGGATAACGATAAGGTGTTTAGCTCGCCCATCGCTCAGCAGCTGGAAACCTGCCTGCGCGCCTGCGCCGAGCCCCAGGCCAACTCACGCCAGGCGGAAGCCAAGCTGCGCGCTGCCCTGGCGACGTCACTACTTGGGCTTAGCCTAAGCGAGCTTGACCACCTCAACCAGAGCGAGCTTGCCTGGGAAGCGCGGGTGGAGCAGTTCAGCCGCTACCATCGCCTGTGGCAGCGCCAAGGCGTGCTGCCGCTGGTGCGTAAGCTGATGGTGGATTTTAATATCCCCGCCCGGCTGCTTGAGTTTACCGACGGTGAGCGCTTGCTAACCGATTTGCTGCACCTGGGCGAACTGCTTCAACAGGCAAGCCAGGAGCTGGACGGCGAACATGCTTTGATTCGCTTTCTTTCTGAGGCGATTGCCGACCCGGAAAGCCACGGCGACAGCCATAAGCTGCGCCTGGAAAGCGATGCGGATCTGGTCAAGGTGGTGACCATTCACAAATCCAAAGGGCTTGAGTACCCGCTGGTATTCTTACCCTTTATTGCCAACCACCGCCCCACTAAACAGGGCGATGTGCCGCTGCGCTGGCACGATGGCGAAGGCAATTTACAGCTAAGCCTAAGCGCCGATGAGGAAACACTGGCCACCGCCGACCGCGAGCGTTTAGGGGAAGATTTACGCAAGCTTTACGTGGCTCTTACCCGCGCCCGCCACGCCACCTGGTTGGGGCTCGCGCCGTTAAAAGATGGCGAAGGCAGCGCCCTGGGTCACTTGCTCAATGGTGGCAGCGCCATTGCCCCCTGCCAGTTTGGCGAGGCGCTTAGCGCGCTGGTGAACGAAAGCGAGATTTCCCTAAGCTCCGCACCAGAACCCACATCGCTGCGCTTTACGCCCGCCCAGCAGCAAGAGTCGCTGGGGTACGCACGCACGCCCTCACGCTCCGCCCGCGAGCAGTGGTGGATTGCTAGCTACTCGGCGCTGCGCACCACCGCCGCCGTTTCAGGGTTGTCATTCAACGCGGCCGCCTCGCCTACGCCGGAGCCCACCACACCTCAGGAAGCGACCACGTTTGAAATGCTGGATGAGCCGCAAGACCTGCTACAAGGCTCCCCGCTAATCGGTAGCGCGCCGAGTGTAACCACTCACTCCCCTCTTCACTCACCCCTGCAGGTCGACAGCGACCAGCCAAGTGCAGCTACCAGCCACCTGCACCGCTTCCCGCGCGGCCCCGGCCCCGGCACCTTCTTGCACGGCTTGCTGGAGTGGGCAGGCCAGCTGGGCTTTGCCAAGGCGCTTGAAGATGCCGCCGCCCGTGAAGACACCCTGCGCCGCCGCCTGCAGCTGCGCGGCTGGCAGGCGTGGTATGAGCCGCTGGCGGGCTGGTTTGAGAATCTGCTCAGCACCGCGCTGCCACTTCCCCGCCAGCACGGGAACGTGGCGCTTAATCAGCTAAGCGGCTATCAGGTAGAGCTGGAGTTCTGGTTTGCCGCCCATCAGGTGGATACGCAAGCGCTGGATGCGCTGGTTAGCCAGCACTTACTCCCCGGCATGGCCCGGCCCGCGCTGGATGCCGACACGCTCAACGGTATGCTGAAAGGCTTCATTGATTTGGCGTTTGAGCACAACGGGCGCTTTTACGTGCTGGACTGGAAGTCCAACTATCTGGGCGCGGATGACAGCGCCTACACCTTTGATGCATTGAGTGCCGCGCTGCTTGAAAAGCGCTACGATCTGCAAGCCGCGCTTTACCTACTGGCGCTGCACCGGCTGTTAAAAGCCCGCCTGCCGGACTACAACCCGCACAAGCATCTGGGCGGTTCGTTAACGGTATTTTTGCGCGGCAGCCGTACCATCGCGCGCGGTGTACACCCAGAGCCCGCGCCGGTTGAGTTAATCGAAGCGTTGGATGCGTTATTTGCAGGCACGGCCAGCAACATAGGCCTTAAGGAAACGGCATGAAAGATGTATACACTCTTGACCTGTTCGGCGACAGCGAGCCGCCAGCGCCCAAGGCCGTCTCCCCAAAACCGGTTAGCCGTGCGGTAGACGCTCATGCCGATAGCCATGCCGTGGAACCTCGCACCCTACAGCCGCACCCTGCGCTTAGCGATATGGGCGCCCTACTGGCACTTTGCGAGCGCTGGGTAGCCAGAGGCTGGCTGCGCGACCTGGACCGCGCGCTGGTAAGCTTCTTCGCCCGCGAGGCAGGCCAGGTGCCACCGCTACTCCTGCTCGCCACCGCACTTGCCAGCCACCAATTGGGGCGGGGCCATGTATGCCTGGATTTAAGCGCCACGTTAAGCGCGCCGGATTTCGCCCTTTCGCTACCGCCTGAAGGCGATGATTTGAGCGACCCGCCGCCGCTTCCCAGCGAAGTGCTGGCCACGCTAACGCTTGCCGAGTGGCAGGCGGCGCTTGAGCACCCCGCGCTGATCAGCAACGGCCACGGCAACACGCCGCTGGTGCGCTCGGACGCCCCACACACCACGCGGCTTTACCTGCGCCGCTACTGGCAGTACGAACAGACCCTGCATCAGGAAATCACCGCGCGGTTAAGCGTCACTGGCGCAGGGCCAGCTCACAAGGCAAGGCTCACCATTGGCCGCTCTTTACTGCTTAAAGACGCCCTGGATACGCTATTCCCCGCCACCGACACGCTGGACTGGCAGAAAGTAGCCTGTGCGCTGGCGGCCCGCAGCCACTTTGCGATTATTACCGGCGGCCCCGGCACGGGTAAAACCACCACCGTGGTACGCCTGCTCGCCCTGCTGCAAACCCTGCAACTGGCCCACTCACCCGAGCAAGCGCTGCGCATTCGCCTGGCCGCCCCCACCGGCAAAGCCGCCGCCCGGCTCAATGAATCCATCGCCGGGCAGGTAAGCAACCTGCCCATGAGTGCACTGGAATCGCTACTAAGCGAGCGCGCCGGTACAAAAACTTCCAGCGCCGTCACGATACCTACGGAAGTCACCACCCTGCACAGGCTGTTGGGTGCAAGGCCGGATACCCGCCACTTCCGCCATAACCCCAACAACCCGTTGGCGTTGGACGTGCTGGTGATCGATGAAGCCTCGATGGTGGATATCGAAATGATGACCGCCGTGTTAAGCGCTCTGCCCGCTCACGCCAAGCTGGTGCTGCTGGGCGATAAAGACCAGCTCGCATCCGTTGAAGCCGGTGCCGTACTAGGTGATTTATGCCGCCGCGCCGAGGCCGCCCACTACACGCCGGAAACCGCCCAGTGGCTTGCCGAACTCACCAGCCAGCCGCTACCCGAAGCGCTGACCTGCCCCAACGGCCAGGCGCTTGACCAGGCGATTACCATGCTGCGGGTAAGCCACCGCTTTGACGCCGCCAGCGGCATTGGCCAGTTGGCCGAAGCGATCAACCAGCCGTTAAGTGCCACGCTCAACGAGCGCGATAAACAGAATGCAGTTCACAGCGCCCTGCGCCACGGCTACGCCGACCTGCATCATTTGGTGCTGGGTGGTGAAGACGACAACGCCCTGGAGCGCTTGGTGGTTACCGGCTCCCCCGAACGCTTCCCCAATGCGGGTAAAGGCAGGTGTGATAAGAGAAGTAACCAAGAGCTGGCCCCGCCCACCGGCTACCGGCACTACCTGACGACGTTAAAAAAACAGCGCCCCGATGCAACGCTAACGTTTGAGGATAACCGTGCCGCCTATAACGACTGGGCCTGCAACGTGCTGAAAGCCTATAGCCACTTCCAACTGCTTTGCGCGCTGCGCAAAGGGCCGTGGGGCGTGGAAGGCTTGAACTTACGCATCGCTAAGGTACTGCGCCGCGAGAAGCTTCTAAGCGCAAGCGATATAGAACTGGAGAAAGGCTGGTATGAAGGCCGCCCGGTGCTGGTCACGCAGAACGACTACAGCCTAGGGCTGATGAACGGTGATATTGGCATTACGCTGACAGTGCCCGACCCGCGCATGCCCGGGCGGTTATTACATCGAGTCGCCTTTCCGACCAGCGACTCGGAAAACCCCATCCGCTGGGTGCTGCCTTCCCGCCTGCACGCGGTAGAAACCGTCTTCGCGATGACGGTACACAAATCCCAAGGCTCGGAGTTCTTACACACCGCCCTGCTGCTACCCCAAACGCCCAACCCCATTCTGACGCGGGAGCTGGTCTACACAGGCATCACCCGCGCCCGCGAATGGCTGACCTTGGTAGAGGCCAAACGTGGGATTTTGAATGATGCGGTTGTGAGGGAGGTTATGCGGATTAGTGGGGTTGGAGGTTAATCAAACTGAGAGCATCGGTTCTAGCAGTGTCAGTTATCGGACATAAACGGTCTTATAGGCGACAATGTTATAACGCTCGGCTCAGCTGCGGCAGATATGAAACGTGCTTTGCATTATTGTCTGAACGCTAATAAGTAAAACAAAACATGCGTAGTACTGTCCGTCAGACTAAAACTTTTTGTTATGAGTCATTTCTTTGAATCTCCAAGAATGCATTCCCAACATCTTCTTGATAGTCATCCATAATCTTCATGAGAACAATATGGTCTATCGTAGGCTCTAGCGCTAATAAAGCACATGTTATTTGACATAAACTAATAGCAGTTGCGTGCGCAGGGTCTGTCATTCCTGAATTACTCTGCCCAACAAGCAGAATGTCTTCTTTGGCTTCACGTAGGCCAAGACGACTTCTCATTCCCTTTGAGCCCGCATGTGCGTTCTGACTAGCCCATTTATAATAAGGGCGCATGTGATCCAAGCCGACATCCTTTTCTATCGCAGTGAACCCTACACGCCTATGATTGGGAAATATATTTGAAGCCCACCCGTAGTGATCCCCAAACTTTTTTCCATAATGCGCAATAACCTTATCGTATTCCAATTTGCAACTATCTATTTCCTCTCGTGAGGCGGCTTTTTCCTGAAGTCTGTCTTCGTACTTTTTGTGTTCAAGCATCCCATCGTATGAATCAACAATATCATGAAAATAAAATCTTTCAGCACACTCCTGCCCGTGCTTTGCTATAAACATTGCTGTTGCATTGACTTCATGTAGCGCTCTCCACCTTGCATGAGCTGCATCAGCAAAACCAGACTTAAGAAGATGCAGAATCTCTTGAGCTATATGGCAAGCTCTTGCATGATGCCGGACGACAATATCGAATACTAAATCATTATTCTTTACAGCTGTTGCTCGATATGATGCATTAAACTCTTCTCCTGCCTCTGTACAAATTACAATGTGGGTTTCAAGTAAATCAAATGCTTTAGACCAACGTTTAATGTTACGTGCTTCGAACCCTCTGGCTAGAGTTCTGTGTTCTTCTAGCATCTTCTTCGTTGATTTCTGAAGATTACCTTTGATTAAGTCTACTGCTTCCGGTGTTACATTAGCTATTAGTTGCGTAATATCAATTTTTTCTGCTTGTTCTGGATTAGCCACTATTAGGTCATTAATTGTTTTTAAAAAAGCTTTCTGTAACTTTTCCATTCAATACTCCTTAAAATTTATAACAGGTATTAGACTACACATACTCTGATTGGATAAACTTACTGATAAATGCATTAATCGCCTGAAAGCTCGAACGTGTGATCACGTCTTGTTGCCACGAAGCAAGCGATCGATAGGTCTCCTGCCACGCCAACTCCGGTAGTCTGAAAGCGAGGTAATCCAACGCGACAGCGGCGGCGATATCACCGAGGCTGAGGGTCGAGTCCGTTGGCGCTTCGCCAAGCTCGCGATTCAACTGCTCCAGCAGCCTCTCAATAGCACGCTTTTATCAACCTCATTACCCTCATGCTTTCGCGCAATCACCATCTTAAACGCGGCACCCATCAGATTCTGGCCTAGCCCCGCCAAGTGCAGTATCTCTTCCAAACGGTCGGCGGGTAGCATGGGCCTGTGTGGATAAGCTTTATCCAGGTAAACGGCAATCAGCATCGATTCACTTAGCGTGGTGCCCTCCTCCGTGATCAGTGCGGGAATGCGCCCGGCGGGGTTGGCCTTTAACAGCGCGGGGTCATCGGCCCATAGGTCACACCAAGCACGCGTAGGGCGAGGTGGCGTTCAGGTAGAGTTCCATGGTTACTTCCCTAGCTGCTCGCTTAGCGCAATGAAATCCTCCGCTACGAAATCCCACGCTTCCTCGGCGGCTAAATCTTTTTGCTGCTGCGGGCCGTACTCCGTGGGCCGGGGGATGAACGCCGTTTTCATCCCGAGTGCCCGAGCGGCCCGCAGGTCGGCGTTGTGCGCGGCGCACAGCATCACCTCTTCCGGCGGCAGGCGCAGCAGGCGGCAAGCGCCCAGATAGACTTCCGCATCCGGCTTGTAGTGCTCGAACAGCTCGGCGCAGAAGATCATGTCCCAGGGCAGCTCGGCGTGGCGGGCCACATCCACCATCAGCGAAACGTTGCCGTTGGTCAGCGTTCCGATAATGTAATCTTCTTTCAGTCGCTTAAGGCCGCGCTGCACGTCCGGCCAGGGCGTGAGCTGATGCCAGAAGGGGTTAATGCGATCAATGGTCGCTTCATTCAGCACAATGCCGTGTTGATCGAGAAGTTGGACCAAGCTTTCGCGGTGTAGATCATCAAGGTTCGTCCAGGGGATCTCGCCCTTGCGTACCCTATCCATTGAAGGCGCGTAAAGCTGCCGCCATTGATCCGCCAGCGCTTCACCGGGCAGCTCGTACCCCAGCTCTTTACCAAGTTCTGCGAACTGATGGATCAGGCTGGAGCGCCAATCGACAACAGTGCCGAACACGTCAAAAACGATGGCTTTCATTAACGCCTCCTTTGTCTGATGCTCTTATTAGTCTTGGTAACGTTATAGCAATCAGCAAGTGCCAGCCGAGTATGCTTTGCTTTATTTAACACCTACGAAAGGAAGTGGCGGCCAAGACAGCCAGCGATTACCCCGCGCTTGGTTAAATTTATCCGCAAGCCCGGCAGGTTTCGGCATGCTCTGCCATAGTGAAAGATGACCCAGCCGCCGTACTCATGGAGAAGAGAACATGACCCGTACAACACGCGTAGAGCCCGTCAGTGAAGATCAAGAGGATGCCATCATGGGTTTAGCGTGGCGTGTCATAGACGTTACCGACCCCGACGCCCCACAGGAAATCTCACGCCATAACCTGGAGCCCGAGGCTATCGAAGCGGCGCGGCTCTACGAGGCCGAACCCTCAAACGAACCAGGGTCCGACCCAGACGATACTCAGGATGACGACGCCTCGCAGGAGGGCGTGGGTAAGCGTGACGAATAACTCTTTCAAGATTTATGAACGGTTAGCAGGTTCATGCACCACCTAGCTGGCCTGCCACCACTCCATTATCTGCGGCTCGAGCTGGCCGGTGGGCGGTAGCTGCCCATCTCGCGCAAAGTCGGCCCATAGGGCGCGCAGGCGCTGGCCGTGCTCAAGCAAGGTGGCTTCATCCACGTGTTTTACCAGGTCGGCATACTGCCAGCTGGCGGGCTCGCCCAGCAGCAGCGGAAGCTCAATCGTGTGGGCGGCGCCAAACGGGTAGCGGCCCTTGCCCCAGTCCAGCCTGTAAACGTAGGCGTTGCCACCCGCTTTCGCGTGTCGGCGGGCAAATTTGAGCGCATCCCGTTTGTACACCTTGTGCGTCGTGGAGGCCACCATCGCCCTGGTGGCCGTCTCGCCTATTAAAGGAAGCTTACGCAGCCGCATCAGGTTGGGTGACATCACCAGAAACATGGCGGTTTCTTCGGCAGTGTGGCCAATGAAGACGTCAAACTTCGGTGCGACGCGGCGCCAGGCAGCGTCAGCCTGGGATTCAGCAGGTAGCGGATAGTGGCCGTACTGACTGCCAAACGGCATGGATGATTTCAGCCCAAACCCCCGTGCGGCTTTCGCCACATGAGGCTGTACGCGCAATATCTCATCCAGGGGGGCATCATCTTTTAAGGTCACGGCTTTTTGGCTCATCTTAGCGCTCATTTTCGCCCGACCGCGGCTAATACCCAGCGGCGCACTTTGGATGATAACGCGCTGAAAAAGCCCTTCAGTGCCTTCAGCAATCATCAAATGGGCCGCCGCGTCCCCGCCAGACGAATGGCCGAACAGGGTGACATTGCTGGGGTCGCCGCCCATGGCCGCGATGTTGGTGTTGATCCAACGCAGGGCTGAAATAATATCCAGCAGCCCCAGGTTGGCAGGCCGGTTGGCGTAGCCGCCCAGAAAACCCAACAGGCCAAGCCGGTAATTCACAGCGACCACGATCACGTCTTGTTCAAGCGCCAGCGGGCGCACGTCGAACACCGAAAGATCCCCAGCGCCAAACACATAGGAGCCACCGTGTATCCATACCATCACAGGGCGCGGCCCCGTGGAGGGGCTATCCGGCACGGTGACTGACAAATGCAGCTCACCTTCGCGGGGGTGAAACTCTCGGGCGCTAACGCCGAGTGCTTCATTCAGCTCAGGAATCGTGTTTTGCGGTAAGGCGGGCGACCACTTGGTGGCGTAGATGAGATCGGTGGCTGGCGGTTCGTCTTCTGGGGCGCAGAAGCGCTGAGTGCGGGCGTAGAGAATGCCCGTCGCGCGTATAACGCCACGATCCCGCCAGCCGATGATCTCGCCAGCGGGAATGGTAAAGCGCGGGGTGTCTTGCTCAATAGGCTCGGCGTGGTGCATGTGGCTCCTTGAGGTTTGAAAGTTATCACTAATGAGTAGCCTATATCGTCGCGGGCTGAAGCCAGCTCCTACAAAAAAGTGTGTAAGCTATTTGCGTTAGCTGGCGCGGTCATCATGGCACCAGCCATTGCCCTGCCCAATTATCCGTCCGCTTGAACGCTGCGCGGCGGTGGCATTGGCCCAGGTGTAGCGCTTCTATAGCCTGAATATCCAACCACAACACCGCAAAAGCGCTTTTGTCTGGCGTCTTGGTATAAGCCAATGAATCAGCAATCGGCTCACCCGGCGCCGGGCTGCTGCTGTAGGCGCTGCGTGTGTGCTCGGGCAGGCGCTGCCACTGCTCGCTTACTGATTCGCCGGTCAGGATGGTGACGTTGGCCTTTATACGTATTTGCAGCTGCTCACCAGCATCCCATACGTGTAGCGCGGCAACGGGCGTGGCGCTCAGAGCATTGACCTTTTCTGAGTGAATATCCGTATAGATGGCAAGCGTTGCTGCCTGCTTATCGGCGCCTCGTAACACCACCGTGCGCGCTTGCGGCATGCCGTTTTCACTTACGGTGACCAAGGTGGGATGGCGAGCCGGTGTGTGGCGATCACCGACACCCTGGATCAGGCGCGCCCAAAGGTGGTCATAGAGTAGCGGCAGTTTTTCTGCCCAGGGGTGAGAGCTTAATGCCATGAGGGGCCTTACATTGATGGCTGTAAAGACATCTTAAGCGCTTGATAGCGATTGGGCTTGTCGCATTTGAAAATATATAGCGAAGCTCTTACGCTTCGCCCCGCCGCCGTTGATAAACGAGTAAAGCGCGATATCCGCTCGAAACTCCCAACCCAGATTGCTCCAGAAGCGCTTACCCGCTTCGTTTCCACCAGAATCATCAAGTGGGATTTTTGGATGCCTTCGTTTTTAAGCGCATCCAAGCAGAGCTTTACCAGTTTTGAGCCGATGCCCGCATTGCGATGGGAGGCCGCGATCGCCAAATGCTGAATAAATCCCCGGTGGCTGTCATGGCCGCCCATAATGGTACTCACCACCTTTCCCTCTGCTTCGGCCACAAAGCTTAAACCGGGGTTACGCTGCAAGTACCGGTCAATGCCCCCGCGGGAATCCGCATCGCGCAACCGCACATCTTCTGTTCTTAGCCATAGCGCCACGGCGGCGTCGTAATCTTCAATCGTCATAGGGCCGGTAGTGCATCAGGTGGCTCTCAACAGGTAGCGACATCATCTTGATCGTTCTGCTGGGCAGGGTTGGCAACATCATCTTCTGCTCTGCCCACTTCAGCAAGGCATCCAGCGCCGGGCAGAGCGTTTGGCCCCACTCGGTGAGGCGATACTCCACTTTCGGCGGCACCTGTGGATAGACTTTGCGGGCCACAATTCCATCCGCCTCTAACTGGCGTAGCTGTTGAGCCAGCATTTTCTGGGAGATGCCTGGGATGAGTTTTTCAAAATCTGAGTAGCACTGAACGTTGCCATCAAAGAGATGGAAGAGAATGATGAGCTTCCAACGCCCTTTGAGACAGACGCATCCGTTGCCCTAGCTGAGCGGCTTGCCCAGCAGGCAGGCACCGATTACGAAAGCGGCAAGCAGGTCATCATAGAATCGCTGGGCGGCATTCCGATTGGCCCACCCTCAAAACCTGTTGAGGTGGCCAATCTGATTGCGTTTCTGGCGTCACCGTTGGTAGCCACCACGAGAACGGAGTACGTGATCGGTGGCGGCGCCGTGACAGTTACTTGAGGGGTAACGCAGCTTTATGCGACTCACTTATAGACAATGCTAGCGTTTCTGATAGCAAAAAAGTCAGGGATCATATAGCAGAAGCGCCCCGGCCGGAGCGCTTCTCACTGTTCAGTCGCTTAGAAAGAGGTCCATTGCTCGGTGTGCTGCTGGCTCCCCAAGGCGCGAGTGGCCGGCTGTTGAGCGATCTGTGGCTGGCTGCCGCTGCGTCGTCCTATCGGTAGTGCGGCCTGGTGCTGCCCCATGGTCGCCCCTCTAAAAAATGACACCTCACTCAACAATGCCGCCGCTTGAATTTGCAGTGAACGGCCTGCCGCGCTTGACTCTTCCACCAGGCTCGCATTCTCCTGGGTGACACTGTCCAGCTGCGCAATGGCCGTGTTGACTTGCTCGATCCCTTGAGACTGCTCGCGGCTGGCGGTGGCGATCTCACCCATCAATACCGAGACACGCTGTACACCGCTGACGATTTCTTCCAATGACTTACCCGCTCGGTTAACCAGGTTAGAACCATTGTCCACTTGGCCGATACTCTCATCAACCAGCTGTTTGATCTCCTTGGCCGCATTGGCACTGCGCCCGGCCAGATTGCGTACTTCGTTGGCAACTACCGCAAATCCGCGCCCCTGCTCACCCGCACGAGCCGCTTCAACCGACGCATTCAGCGCCAACAGGTTGGTTTGGAAAGCGATCTCCTCGATCAAGCCCACAATACCCGCGATCTTGCGGCTTGAGGCATTGATCCCCTCCATCGCTTTCACGGCTTGGCCTGCAATCTCCCCACCAGCGTTGGCCTGCTGGCTAACGTCGAAGACGAGTTTGTCGGCTTCGGAAGCGTTGTCTGCGTTCTGCCGCACAGTGGAGGTGATTTCATCCATTGACGCTGCTGTCTCTTCAATGCTGGCGGCCTGTTGCTGAGTCCGGCTGCTCAGATCTTCAGTTCCCCGGGCAATGTCATCTGCGGCAGTATTAACGGACTCGGCGTTATGACGCACCGACATCACTACTTGGGAGAACTTGGCTTCCATGGTTTGTAACGCCGCCAGCATGTCACCGAATTCATCTTTGCTGGTGATGTCGATTTCGTTATCCAGCTTGCCCTCTGCCATAGCGTTAGAAAGTGCTTGCGCCTTGACCAAAGGTGTCATGATCCCACGAATTAGCCATATCGCGAGTAGAATGCCAGCGATAACCGCTGCCGCCATCGCACTGATGACGACATTACGCGTCCAAGCATAGTCTTCTGATGTCTGCCTGTTGTATACAGCAGCTTGAACTCTGTTGCGATCGATCAGTGCCTGGACAGTCGTTAGTACCTTCGGGTACGCATTATGCAGTGTGGTATTAGCAATCTGCTGCGCGGCGTCAAAATCATTGTTGATCATTGCCGCGCTGATGTCGTCGATACCGGCACGTAGATTCACCAAAGACATCATAAAATCGTTGGCGATAGCGCGTTCGGTAGCGTCGGAGACACGATTGGGGTAGTAGTCGTTCCAAGCAGTATCGAGAATGGCATCGTTTTCAATCACTTCCTGCTTCATTGCAAGTGCGGAAGCTGGATTTCGATCACGCTGTTCCTCCGTTATCTTTACTCGGGTGCTGAGCAACGCTTGGTTGACTTGGCTCAGGCTCGCCAAAGTAAGCACGTTTTCCTCATAGGTGACGGTGACGGCATCGTTCGTCTTGCTGAGATTGTATAGGCCGATCGTGCCAACCAGGATCAGCATCAGGATACAGGCGCCCAAGCTTACGGTAAGCCGCAGCTTGACGCTTCGATTCAGAAATAACATGGAGGTCATGGGGAAGGCATCTCATAAAGCCCGCAGCGCACTGCCTTGGGTCATTGAAAGCAATCGCGTCACGGCTAGCACTCAGGTGGAGCACGTATGGCTATCAGCAATTGCGGGTAATAACAGTGTGGATTTATCGGCCCCCGTGGCGATTAGTTTAATTTTTTAAGCGAAAAACAAGTCAATTACTTACAAGACCAATGGCCAATGTCTTACAAGACCAATGGCCAATGTCTTACAAGACCAATGGCTAATGTCTTACAAAGTTAATGGCCAATACCTTACATAATTGCAAGCGAATGCCTTAGGTTCTGTCTGAAAGGTCGGCCTCATGCATCGTTTAGCGCCACCATGGTTTTAAAGCTACTGTCCAGCTTGTTGTCACCCGTATTGAGACAGCATTTTTCCTTCAACCAGCCAAACAGACGCTCCTCCACGTTACGCTGGCGATATGATATTTCGGTCGGTCAAATTGATGTGGAAAGCCAGGCTTCGGGCGTCGATGCATACGTCGCTTTGGGATGCTGGGGCGCATGCCGTAACGTGGGCAGTAATGGCCACCCATGATGGTGCCCACTACTTCTCCCTCTGCTTCCGTCGCAAAGCTTAAACCGGGGTTACGCTGCAAATAGCGGGCAAACGCCCTCGCGGGAATCCGCATCACGCAGCCGCACACCTTCGGTATTCAGACATAGCGCTACGGCAGCGTCGTAATCTTTAATCGGCATGAGGCGGTAATGTAAGAGCAAGCTCTTAATGGTTGGCGGCTCTAGGTGTTAGCCTGCGCTTAGAAACCGATGCCCAGACGCAGTGCTTGCAGGCCATCAAACCTGACGCTTACTTCATCAGAAAACACGGGGTGGCCTTCCACAGTTAAATCCAGGTCAGCCTGCGTTCCGCGATAGGTAACGCTTACCGTAAGGTTCGCGAAGGTGCTAATAGGCGCCAGCACGCCGTACTCAACGTTATCAACACTTACGGAAGATAGGCCACGGTTATCCAGCTGTTGCTGAACTTCCTGTTTAACGGCATGGCCGTAATAGAAATACACCCCGGTATAGCCTAGAGCGACCAGTACAATCAGTGAAATAAGCTTTCCCATTATGCCCTCTTGATTACAAAACTTGGGTTGCCAGTATGGCAGGTAGTTGAGAACGCCGATAATGCCTGCGGGAATAGGGGCGCACAAGCATAAGACAATGGGGTTTCTTATTAGCTTGCGTGTACTTAACCAGTTGGTAGATAGCTTTGGCTATGCATGTTCTCGCATGGCTTGAATATCAGCGATATCGACGGGCCGTGAAAGTATCGCTTTATACTCAATCAAATCTTCCCTCAACATAAGAGGAAGTTCTAGCCCCAGTAGGCTGACGGTATGGGTGCGGGAGAAATCGATAGGTAACGACACCCACGCTTGATTGGCGGCATCGAAAATTTGCGCGCCTTCAGCGTTACCCACCTCTACTTTTATATTTGCATACTTGAATTGAACGTAGGTGAGATCCCAGCCCTCTTCACAGTAGCGCGTCGCGGCTT
Organism: Vreelandella nanhaiensis; assembly: GCF_003990185.1. Taxonomy (GTDB): domain Bacteria; phylum Pseudomonadota; class Gammaproteobacteria; order Pseudomonadales; family Halomonadaceae; genus Vreelandella; species Vreelandella nanhaiensis. The sequence continues at coordinate 54,046 of NZ_RZHF01000004.1, forward strand.
TAGATATATACGCCCACCCCGCCTGAACCACTGATGAAAAGTGCTCGCCGGGCACAAAAAGGTCGATATCGCTCAGCTCTCGCTTAGCGCCATAGCCTTGCGCGGCGAGTCCTCCGCAGATAACAAACGGGATATGTTGATCTCTTAATAATGTCACTATCCATTGCGCTGCTAGTTGATGCACAACTCAGGCTCCGTCTTAGTCGTTATTAATTTCTCTACTCACCCCATAGGCGTTAAGCGCAGCCTGAATTTGTGCTTGCTCGGTCGTCTCGGAGGGGTATAAACGATAGCTAGGCGCGATAATGGGCTCTACTGCAGTCACTTTTATAACGAACACGCTGGAAATGGGAAAACGATCACCAGCCATTACACTAAATGGCTCAGCCCAGCCGGGATACTCAGGTTCAAAAGGTTTTATCTCAACGGCACAGCCCGTTATTTTGAAGCCCTTTTGAACAAAAATATCAATGAAGCTTAAACTCACTTTCTCGTTGGCTACGATGTTTTTGGCAGACTTGGGGGAAGCGATATTAGCAATCACGATATAGTCACGGCCTGCAGCAATAAACATCTCTTTGGGAGAAACGTTCGGCTGACCGTTTTCATCAACGGTAGCCAACCAGCAGAGTACGCTGCGCTCTATTGAATCTCGAACATTCGCTGTTAAAAGCGTCGTCATTTTCCCCCCCTTACTTTTTTAAAAGTACGATGCAAAGTTCTCTGCTACTGCGCCTTTTTCAATGGGCAGCTGGGCCAAATCAATCGTGGCATTACTCGTCTTCATTTGAGCTCGGTTCCGGAGGAGTTACTCAAAGAGTATCTACTCTTTTTTAGCGAGCAATAATCCTATGCCTGCACTGGCTAACAAGCCCGCACATAGGCGGTTGAATAATTGGCGCCGCTTGGGTTGAGAAAACCAGTTGCCAAGAAAGCTGCCTGCGTAGGCATACCCGGCAATTGCCACCCATTCCAGTAACAGAAAGAGCGCTCCTAATATTAAGAACTGCTGTCCGACGTTACCAGCAGGCTCAATAAACTGCGGTAGAAAGGCCGTAAAAATCAGAATAGCTTTAGGATTACCCACCGCGAGCAGAAACTCTTGTCGCGCCAGTCCGAAAAAGCTCAAGCGTTTGGCTTCGCTATTCTCTTCCTCAGTGGTGTCGGCATCCCACAATTGATACGCAAGCCAAAGCAAGTAAACGCCACCAACGACCTTAATCATCAAAAATATCTTTTCAGAGGTATACAGCACGGTTGCCAAACCAGTCGCGGCCAGCGTAATCATACCTATGAAAGCGACCAATCGACCAATACCGGCCAAGCAAGCTACCCCGACGCCATAACGTTTGGCGTTAGTTAGCGAAAGGAGATTATTAGGGCCGGGTGCCATATTGAGAGCAAAGCAGGCAGGAATAAAAAGTAGCAGCGTGGTGAGGTTCATGAGTGTCGCCTGTGTATATTCGGGGTCAGACCATGCAACAAATTAAATTTAATTATATAGCCTAACCCAAACGACGACTGTGTTTTACTGAGATAAGCCCACTGAATCGCACGATCTAACATCCCAGAGGGCAAAGAGGCCATGAATGCGGAAGCTTGAGCCAGGATATCTTCTTCCATGAGCGCAGTAATCTAAGGGGTACGACGCACAGTTGCACAATAGTCGAGCGTCCCTAGCCCGTTGAAATCAATTCGCCAGCGGCTATCACGTGTTGAAGGGCCAATAATACAACGTTCAGGGTCAAATAAAGGCACGGCTCGGCCGCTAACGAGGATATCGAACGGCAGGTGTTCTACTAGCCGTTCGTAAAGATAACCTCACTTTCTTAAATAAATGCCGTTTGGTGAAGCATGCAAGGCATCTTGTAACTCTTCTGTTGGCAGGTGTGGCAACGCCCCCGCCAGAATCGCAAGGTCAACCCCCTCATGTTTCAGGGCGAAAAGCAGATGGGCGAGTAGAGAGGCCTCTGACGCACGTCCAGCAGGTACCGCTATCTCCTGCTCCATAAACATAATGGGCGTAACGGGGCGCACCCGAGCAGGCCAAGCGGGTGGACATCCCCCAAAGCTAAATGCTCATGAAGGTAGGCAACCAAAACAAGATTTTTTTATTAACTTAGCGCAGTTTATATAGTCAACTTTACGTAACTAATCACTCATCAGAAACTAGCAGGTCGGCACATTATAAAGGCAGGCCCAACGGCCTGCCCTTTATGCATACGTTTGCTGCGTTACTACGTCAGTTAGCTAACTTGCGGCTCACTCACTTCGCGGCATTCCCGAATGCTTTCGGCCAAGTCGCGGGCAAGGTCATGCACTCCTTTGACGGCTTCATCAGGCGTTGCGGCGTGCTCGATGCAATCTACCAACGCAGAGCCAACCACTACCGCATCGCTGAACCGGCCAATGATGGCGGCCTGTTCGGGCGTGCGAATACCAAAGCCGACGGCGATGGGAAGCTTCGTGTGTTCACGAAGATTGCTCACCGAGCGCTCGAGCTTTTCGGGAGTGGGGGCGCTTCCGCCGGTGACGCCAGCTACCGAGACGTAGTAAACAAATCCGGAGGCGTTACCCAGCACCTTGGGCAGGCGCTTGGTGTCCGTGGTGGGCGTGGCCAGGCGGATAAAGTCGATGCCGTGCTGAGCGGCGGGCTGGCAAAGTTCGTCGTCGTGCTCAGGCGGTATATCGACCACAATCAGGCCATCCACGCCGGCGCGGGCGGCATCCGTTAAGAAGCGATCTACGCCATAGCGGTAAATCGGGTTGTAGTAACCCATTAACACGATGGGCGTGGTGGTGTCTTTTTCGCGAAAAGCGCGCACCATCTCCAGGGTTTTGGCTTGGGTTTGGCCTTCTTTTAGCGCACGCAATGCGGCTTTTTGAATGGCGGGGCCATCGGCCATGGGGTCGCTGAACGGCATGCCCAGCTCGATTACATCTACCCCGGCGGCGGGCAGGCCGTCCAGAATACGCTGCGACGTAGCCATATCCGGATCGCCCGCCGTAACGTAGCTCACCAACGCCGGACGGTTTTCGGTTTTGAGCGCAGCAAAGCGTGCTGCAAGACGCGCGTTGGGGTTCATAACGTTCTCCTTAGGTACGCTCGTTTGAGTAGCTGCGCTCATTTGAATTTCTCTCCCAGGTAGTGGGCCACGCTCATCATGTCTTTATCGCCACGCCCGCTCAGGTTGACCACCATCAAGTGATCGCTGGGAAGCTTCGGCGCCCGCTTGGCGACTTCGGCCAGGGCGTGGGCGGACTCAAGGGCGGGAATGATCCCTTCCAGGCGGCAGCAGGTTTGAAACGCTTCAAGCGCTTCATCGTCGGTGGCCGATACATACTCAACGCGCCCCTGCTCGTGCAACCACGCGTGCTCAGGGCCGATGCCGGGGTAGTCCAGGCCTGCCGAAATCGAATGGGCATCGATAATCTGGCCGTCCTCGTCCTGCAGCAGATAGGTGCGGTTACCGTGAAGCACGCCCGGCGCGCCGCCGTTTAGGCTTGCCGCATGCTGGCCACTTTCAACGCCCTTACCGCCCGCTTCAACGCCAATCATCTCGACCGAGGCATCGTTCAGGAACGGGTGGAATAGCCCCATGGCGTTGGAGCCGCCGCCAATACAGGCCACCAAAGAATCGGGCAGACGGCCCTCTTTCTCCTGCATTTGCGCGCGGGTCTCGTGGCCAATTACCGCCTGGAAGTCGCGCACCATGGCAGGATACGGATGTGGCCCGGCCACGGTACCGATAATGTAGAAAGTGTCATCCACGTTGGTCACCCAGTCGCGCAACGCTTCGTTCATGGCATCTTTCAGCGTGCCGGTGCCTGAGGTAACCGGGATCACTTCAGCACCCAGCAACTTCATACGAAATACGTTGGGCTGCTGGCGTTCGATATCCGTAGAGCCCATGTAGATCACGCAGGGCAAGCCAAACCGCGCCGCCACGGTGGCGGTGGCCACCCCGTGCATACCGGCGCCAGTTTCGGCGATGATGCGTTTTTTGCCCATGCGCTTGGCCAGCAGCACTTGGCCGATGCAGTTATTAATCTTATGCGCGCCGGTATGGTTCAGCTCTTCACGCTTGAGATAGATCTTCGCGCCGCCAAAGTGTTCGGTCAGCCGCTCGGCAAAATAGAGTGGATTGGGGCGGCCGACGTAGTCGCTCTGAAAGTAGGCGAGCTGACGCTGGAATTCTGGGTCATCTTTGGCGGTGTCGTATTCGGCTTGCAGCTCAAGAATCAGCGGCATCAGCGTTTCGGCAACGAAGCGGCCGCCGAATTGACCAAACAGGCCGTTGATATCGGGCTGGATCGCAGGTTGGTTCATGATGACCTCTCAAAGCGGAGTAACTGTTGCAATGAAAGTAGCGCAAGCAAGCCGGGATAAAAATCGATAAGATGTCATCAATATGTGAGCTGGAGTCAACAGTTGATGCAACAGAGCATGCCACCGTTAAGCGCCCTACGCGCTTTTGAAGCCACCGCCCGGCTAGGCAGCGTGACTGCTGCGTCGGATGAGCTAAGCGTGACCCACGGCGCGGTTAGCCGCCAGCTTCGTAGCCTGGATGAACATTTTGGTGTGGCGCTGTTTGCTAAAGCGGGCCGGGGCATTGAGCTGACTCACCACGGCGAACGGCTTTATCACGGCATTGGCGAGGCATTTACTCGCCTACGTGATAGTTGCGCGGATCTCAAGCGTGACGTGGAGGAAGCACCGTTCACGCTCGCCTGCCCCGGTAGCCTGCTGGCGCGCTGGTTGATTCCGCGGTTGGATCGCCTTCAGCGCGACCTGCCCCAGCTCAAACTGCAGGTCGTGGTCAGTGAAAATGAACTACCTGACAAGCAGGAAAACATCAGCGCTACCCTGGCCTTTTCCGAGCCGCCCTGGCCTGCTGAGGTAGAGGTCGTAGAACTCATGACCGAGCAGATTTGTGCGGTGGTAAGCCCTCGCCTTGCAGCAACGCTCGACCCAGCGCAGCCTGATACGCTCTTTTCCAGCAAGCTGTTATATACCGCCTCGCGCCCCCAGGCCTGGCCACAGTGGGCTAGCGCCCAGGGGCTTGAGCTTGAGCACCTTGAAGAGGCCTTACGCCACGGCCAGGGGTTTGATCATCTCTATTATTTAATGGAAGCCGCTGTGGCGGGCCTGGGCGTGGCGATTGCGCCAAAACTGCTGGTGGAAGATGACCTGAAAAGCGGACGACTCACCGCGCCCTGGGGATTTATCGAAACCTCTGCCAAGCTTTGTCTATGGCTACCCCGCCACCACAACAGCCAGCGAAGTGAGCAGCTGGCTACATGGCTTGAGCGGGAGTTGGACGTTTCTAGCCGATAAAGCGAGTTAGCGTGACTGCCGCCACAGGGCCAGCGCCTGAATATCCGCAGGCGTTGTACGACAGCAGCCGCCAATGCCTGAGGCGCCGGCAGCCAGCCACTGTTCAGCGCCCTGAACCAGGCCCGAAGGGTCGGCACTTGTGTGGTCGCACGCTGCCGGGTGCCAGGTCTTGGTGACCGGGTCATATTGCTCTCCGGAATTGGGGTAGACCAGAACCGGCAGGTCGCACTGCCGTTTGATCGCGCGAATCAGCGATTCGATATGGGCCAGCGCCGTGCAATTGATGCCGATGGCCGCCACGCCTGGGCAATGGGCAAGCGCAGCGGCACACGCTTCAATCGGCGTTCCATCACTGATATGTTCGCCATCCTTTGCCGAAAAGGTGATCCAGGCCTGGGCGCCGGGGTGCTCGGCCAGCAGATCGGCGATCGCCAGCGCCTCTTCGAGCGAGGGCAAGGTTTCTACCGCCAGGATATCGGCGCCTGCGGCCAGCAGGAGTTCGAAACGCTCGCGGTGAAATGTTACCAGTCCGGCACGATCCAGGTCATAGCCGCCCCGGTACTCGCTGCCATCGGCCAGATAAGCCCCGTAAGGGCCGACAGACGCCGCGACCAACGGCTTGGGCCGGTCGGTTTGGCCAGGCTGCCAGACGGCATCGCGGGCCTGCTGGGCCAGCGTGACCGAGAGCTGGATCAACGCTTTTGCTTCCTGGGCCGAAAGCCCCGCCTGCATGAAGCCAGGTACTGTGGCCTGGTAGCTTGCGGTAATCGCACAGTCGGCCCCGGCTTCGAAATACGCCTGATGAACCTGACGAATTTTTTCCGGTGCCTGGGCCAGCAGGCGCGCCGACCACAGGGCATCGTTGAGATCACAGCCGAGGGTTTCCAGTTCGGTTGCAAGCGCCCCGTCGATCACCATGAAAGGAACATCGGCCAGCAGGGTCTTGATCAGATTCGATTCACTCATACAAGCTTCTCCTCAGCAACGCTGTCCGAAGGTGTGGAAGGGTGAGTGGCCGCGCGGTGGCGCACGAAATACACTAGATAGCACAGGCCAATGAAGGGCACGCCGAAGTAGAGCGCCACGCGCTGCTGCGGGTCGAACGCAATACCGATACACGCCGCCAGGCACGCGCCAAAGGCAATCAAGGGCACCCAAGGGTAGAAAGGCGTGCGATAGACCAGGTCTTCCAGACGCCCGCCTTCGCGCAGGTAGTGGCGACGGAAATTGAGCTGGCTGAGCGCAATCGCCATCCACACCACCACTACGGCCAGGCCAGAAATTGACACCAGCACCAGATAGACGCTTTCCGGCGCATACACGCTGGAAAACAGCGCACCAAAACCACCGATCATGCTGAGCAGCAGCGCATTCATCGGAATGCCGCGCTTGTTAAGGCGACCCAGCGATTTGGGCAAGGTGCCCTGGTCAGAAAGCGTCCAGAGCATGCGCGCCGAGGCATAAAGCCCAGAGTTGGCCGCCGACAGCAGAGCGGTAATGATCACGAAGTTCATGATATCGGCAGCACCCGGCACGCCAAGGCGCTGGAAAACCGCCACAAAGGGGCTTTGGCTGAGTCCGGCTTGGTCTTGGGGCAGCAGCGCGGCAATCACCACCATGGTGCCCACGAAGAACAGAATCAGCCGCCACAGAGTGGCGCGAATAGCTTTGGGCACGTTACGGGCCGGGTCGACAGTTTCCCCGGCGGCAATGCCGATCAGCTCGGTGCCGGAGAACGCAAACATCACCGCCAGCAGAGTCGTGCCGATGGCTAGCAAGCTAGGCGGCATTGCGCCCTCCCCCCAAAGCGCCGAGAGCCCAGGTGAAGCCACCGTGTTACCTGCATCATCATGCAGCGGCACCCAGCCGATAATCGCCGCTGCGCCCACGATGACGAACACCACTACAGCCAGCACCTTGATCAGCGAAAGCCAGAACTCCGACTCGGCAAAGAAGCGCGAGGTGAATGCATTCACCCCAAACACGATGGCCGCAAACAGACCGCTCCAGTACCAGCCGGGTATGTCGGGAAACCAGCGCCCCATGAACACTGCAGCGGCGGTAAATTCCGAACCAAGCGCCACCGTCCAGGTGAGCCAGTACATCCAGGCCACCATATACCCCGTGCCCGGGCCGATATAGCGGCTGGCATGGGCACTGAACGCGCCTGAATCCGGCATATGTACCGCAAGCTCCCCTAGGCACATCATCACAAGCCAGGCAACGATACCGCCGACTAGATAGGCCAGCACCGCGCCAATCGGCCCGGCCTGTTGCACGGTATAACCGGAGCTTAGAAACAGCCCCGTTCCAATGACGCCCCCCAAGGAGAGCATAACCAAATGGCGCGTCTGCATACTGCGCTTGAAGTGCGCGCTGTCTTGCTCACTCATGGTGACTTTCTTCCTGTCTTTAACCTAACGGGCCAGCCCAGGCCCCAAGAGCGCGCTATTTTAGTGCAACAAGGTTTTTCAAAAAAGAATAAAAAAACGTTTTTATATTCTAATTTTAAATAACCGGATTGTGAGTATGTAATACGGCTCTTAACAAACAGTCGAAGCCAGCGCCCTGTCTCGATTCTTCACGAACGTCAGCGCCTTTTTATATGCCGCCATACCGTTTTCGAGATTGAATTTCTCGCTTTGCCAGAGATGGATGATCTGGCTGTAGCATTGCCGATATCAGTTGGGTTCATGAATACCCTACCTAATGGTTAGACGCCATCAAGGTTCCCCCGGCGGCGATAAACAGGCCGCCGGTGGCACGATTGAAGCGCTTATAGCGGCGTGGGCTTTGAAACCAGCGGCTGATGCTGGAGCCAAGGCCTGCGTAGGTCGACATTAGGGTGAAATCGATCACCACCCAGGTCACGGCTAGAATCACGAACTGAATCAGCTGCGGCTGGCTGACATCGATAAAGTTGGGGAAAAGCGCGGCGAAGAACAGCAAATCCTTGGGGTTGCTGATGCCCACTATAAAGCCACGCCGGAAGAGGGTTTTCATTGGCACACGCTTATTGCCAATAGCTGAAGGGCTCTGAATATCGATCCCCGAGGAATCCCGCCAGGCCGCGATACCCAAGTAGATCAGATAAGCCCCACCGACCAGTTTCAGGATATAAAAGGCACTTTACGAAGCGGCCAGAATGGCGCCCAACCCCAGTGAAGAAACCATCATCAGGACCAATGAAGACAAGGCGCCGCCCAACACGGTGGCAGTCGTGTGCTTTCGCCCAAATTTAAGCCCATGGCTTGTACAAAGCAGTGCCACCGGCCCTGGAAAAATGATCAAGGCAAAGATAACGCCCACGTAAGTCAGCCAAGTCAACGTATCCACACAAAGCTCCTTGCAGTTTTATTGTCACGTCATTAAGTAGGCTTTAAAGCAGTGGCCACTAAAATAGTAGCGCTCAGTAGGCCCGCTTAACCGAGCCTACTAGGCATTCAACTGCGTCTTATTTCGCTGGCGTAATACGCAGTACGCGGCCGTTAGGGTTATCCGTAAGTAGGTAAATAGCGCCTTCGGGACCAGTGCGTACATCGCGGATACGCTCATCTGGCCCGCCGAACAGGCCTTCTACATCGTCGGCTTGGGTTCCATCTTCGGAAAGTCTTACCCGGCGGACTTCTTTATTCACCAGCGCGCCCACCAGCAAGTCGCCTCGCCATTGCGGAAACAGCTCACCGGTATAAAGCGTCATCCCCGAAGGCGCAATCGAGGGTGTCCATTCCAGAAGCGGTGGCTCGGTACCAGGATATTCCTCAAAAGGCGTTACGCGGGCGCCGGTATAATCCAGCCCAGTAGTAGCGATCGGCCAGCCGTAATTAGCGCCTGCTTCGATAATGTTGATTTCATCACCGCCGCGTGGGCCATGCTCGTGAATGATCACGCGCTGATTCTCGGCATCCACTACCAGCCCTTGCACGTTGCGGTGGCCATAGCTGTAAATTTCCGGGCGAGACTCGTCCTTGCCCACGAACGGATTATCGTATGGCACGCTACCATCGCGGTTAAGGCGCACCAGCGTGCCTATATGGCTACCTAGATTTTGTGCTTCTTCGCGGTAGTCAAAGCCGTCGCCCAGGGTGAGTATCAAGGTGTCATCCGCCAGCCAAGCCAAGCGCCCGCCATAGTGGGCATCGCCCCGTTTAGCGGGCTGTACACGAAATATTTCCGTGACCTTTTCCAGGCTATTTTCCGTTAATACTGCACGGGCCAGGCACGTATGGTTAGCCTCCCAGTTACCGCAGGCGTAGCTTAAAAACAGCTGCTGGTCGTTTTCAAACTGCGGGGAGAGCAGCACGTCAAATAGCCCCGACTGGCCCGATGCGTAAACCTCGGGTACGCCACTGATGGATTCAATAAGCGTTTCGCCCTCGGGGCTTAATAAGCGCAGGCGCCCTGGGCGCTCGGTAACCAGCATGCGTCCATCTGGTAGAAAGGCGAGCGACCAAGGGTGCTCCAACCCTTCGGCTATAGTGGTGAGCTGATACACCGGAAGTTCTTGGGCCTGTACCGGCGGCACATCCCAGGCCAAGCTGCTAAGCCCGAACATCAATGCCAGGCCTGCCACACTAGAGTGGCGTACATGTCTTATTGAGCGGACTCTTAACCAGGCGAATAGCCCACCGGCCAGCACCGCGCTTATCAGCATTAAGCCCCAGCCCAGGGTTTCACGGGTAGCGGCAATCAGCGTCGGCATGGGGGCGAAGGCATCGACCATTTTGAAGGTAACCGTCAGCGCCAATACCGCCCCCACAATACTCAGTAGCGCCTGAAAGCGATCGCCAAGACGACGAGCAATAAACACCGCAAGCAATTGCGAGAGCAAAAAGCCTACCGAGAACAACACGCCATAAATAGGCGCGAACGTGAGCAGGTCTTGCAGTGTTGTTGTCAGCCAAAGGCTTAGAGGTATTTCCACCCCCATATCCTTTAACGCGACTAAGTTAATCTGCGTTTGGATAACGCTTCCTGACACGATACCAACGAGTAATGCGATGAGGAAACTGATTATTGTCGATATCCATCCAGGTTTATCGGTCATCGTCGCGTCTCATTTTAAAGGGTTAATAGACCTAAGCTTGGATTCGTGAAAAAACCCAGTAGGTCATTGATCGCACACTCAATAAAGGAACTCTCATGCAACGATATCCATTGTTTGTCGCTGTGTCGCTAGGTCTTTTCGCTGGCGTTACCGTATCTACTACGTCAGCAGAAACATCACCGCTGGAGCAACAGCTAAAGGATCTAGAGTCGTTTCAAGTGATTGCGCACCGCGGCGCGAGCGGCCATGCCCCGGAAAGCAGCATGGCGGCGCTGGAGTTAGCTTATGAATGGGAAGCGGACTATCTGGAGCTGGATATCCAACTGACCTCCGACGGCGAGCTGGTGGCCTTTCACGACGATACCCTTGAGCGCACCAGCAACGGCGAAGGCCGCATTAACGACTATACGCTTGCCGAGCTAAAAGACCTGGATACGGGGTCGTGGTTTAACGACGCCTACCCTGACTTGGCGGATGACGCTTTCATCGGCACCGAGATACTAACGCTTGAAGAGGTCTTCAACCGCTTCGGTCAGGATGCCCGCTACTACCTGGAAACCAAGTCACCCCAGTTGAATCCAGGCGTTGAAGCGGCGCTTGTTAAACTCCTGGAAGCCTACGACATGATTAATACCGGGCGCGTGCTGATCCAGTCTTTCGATCAGCAGAGCCTTTTGAAGATTCACGCGCTGAATGCGGATATTCCGCTGATTCAGCTGGTGTGGTACTCGCCAGACGAAAAGAACGAGGCGCGCCTGACCGAGTGGACCGGCGTAACGCCGGGGCCTGAGGAGATCACCAATGAGGATTTCCTGGCGGTGGCCGAGTATGCGGTTGGCCTGGGCACCAACTATCTCTATGACGGCGAAGAAGTTATCAATGAAAGCTTCGTTCGTCAGGCCCAGGAAAACGGCCTAGCGGTGCACATCTACACGGTGAACGGTACTGATGAGATGCAGCAGCTAATCGATTGGGGCGTGAATGGCTTGTTTACTGACTACCCGGACCGCCTGAGCGAGCTTGTTGAATAACGCGCTTAATAGAAGCCTCTAAACCAGCTTAAGCTGCTCGATTACCTGCTCTACCCTTTTGCGCACGTCGCCCTGCAGGGTTTTCAGTGGTAGCAGCAAGTTGGGGCTACTTACGTTACCCAGTATTTCAGCCATAGTCGCGATGACGCGCAGGCTCCCGCCGTATTCGCGGTAAAGCACCCATAGCGGCTCCAGTTCGCTCGACAGCCGCTGAGCCGTTTGGTTATCGCCCGCCTGGGCGGCACGCGTAATCGCCAGCGCCTTTTCCGGAAATAGCCCGCCCAGCACGGAATACCAGCTATCGCACCCCGCGATCAGACCGGTGGCAGCGACGACATCGCCGCTAATACCTAAAGTGACATCCTCTGGAACCAAGGCACGCAACCGCTTAACCCTTTCGCGGGCGGCGTTGAGATCCGTGCTGACCGGTGGAATCTTGATCGACCGCACCTGAGGTAACTGAGCAATGCGGCCATGCAGCTCGTCGCTGAATTCAAAGTGAGTCGTACCCGGATTATCGTAAACACACAGCGGCACACTTAACGAACAGCAAACCGCTTCATAGTGGCTAAACACTTCATCATCGGTCAGCTTCTGATAGGAAACCGGCGCTAGCAACACGCCGCTGGCGCCTGCTTTCTGGGCGTCTTCTGCCAGCGCCAGCACATCCCGCGTGCGTAATGCGCCAATCCCGATAATCACCGGTACATCGCCTGCGCTGTCTACCGCCAGTTGGGTAACGCGGGCCCGCTCCTCTCGGCTGAGATAAGCATAGCTACCAGTTGAGCCCAGCACGCCGATAGAGTCCACCTGCGCCTTGGCCAAGCGCTCCACTAAGCCGGAAAACTCGCCCTCACGAATCCCCTGCTCGTTCATGGGCGTTAATGGAAATGCACTTAGGCCGGTAAACATGGGCAGCGATCCTTATAACGAAGGCTCAGTAGATAACCGTCATGATAAACATGTAGGCAATCTACAGACGAAATAAGTCTGAAATTAACAGACAACATGGCACGGGAATAGCTGGACGAGAATCGTCAGTCGGGAGGATTGAAAAAAGACCGGCCCAGCGTTATGCGTGCCCGCTGGGCCGGAAGTATTTATATGAGTTTAAGGATGACCACTGCCACCGGCCGCGCCATACACATTGCCCGTGGTAAAGCTGGACTCCTGCGAAGCGAGCAATACATACACACCCGAAAGCTCTACTGGCTGACCGGGACGGCCAAGGGGCGTACTTTCACCGAAGCTCTGTACAGTCTCTTGTGGTTGGCCGCCGCTGGGTTGAAGCGGTGTCCAGAACGGACCCGGGGCTACGGCATTGACCCGAATCCCCTGCTCACCCAACTGCTTGGCAAGCGCTTTGGTAAACGCGATGATCGCCGCCTTGGTCATGGAGTAGTCGAGCAGGATCTTAGGCGGATCGTAGGCCACAACCGACGATGTATTGATAATCGATGCACCCGCCTCCAGATGCGGCATGGCCGCCTGAGTAATCCAGTACATGGCGTACAGGTTGGTTTTCATGGTGGCGTCAAAATCGTCGTGGCTCAGGTCGGTAATCGACGGTTTCCACTGCTGGCGTGCAGCGTTGTTGACCAAGATATCCAGCCCGCCTAGCTGCTGTACTGCTGTTTCGACCAGTTCACTGCAGAAGGCCTCGTCACGGATATCACCAGGAATCGCCACGGCGGTACGCCCTTCAGCTTCGATCAGCTCGATTACTTCCCGTGCATCGGACTCCTCTTCCGGCAAGTAGTTAATCGCGACATCAGCACCTTCGCGGGCATAAGCGATGGCGGCTGCCCGGCCAATGCCTGAATCACCGCCAGTAATCAGGGCTTTACGACCTTCCAAACGGCCGCTACCACGATAGCTCTCTTCACCGTGGTCAGGCCGTGGGTCCATTTCACTGGCAAGCCCAGGCCACTCCTGAGGCTGTTCAGGAAAGGGTGGTACGGGGTATTGGCTAGTCGGATCCTGTTTTTGCAGCATGGAACCTCCTGCAGAGCTTGCGCCAGCCGAGCCAGTACTGGCGGCAGGCTTGGAAGTGGATGATTGAGCGAATGCGGGTGCGGCAATAGCCGCGGCCATACCAGTTGCTAACCCACCGACTACTTGGCGGCGTGAAGGGTCGAACGAGTTAATCGGTTTCACTATAACCTCCCTGTCTTTAGCCATACTGGGATTCAATGTTTACCGACCTAGCGTAGCAGCCACCGCTCAGGGCGGCGCAAAGGCTTTATTGACTTTAGTATTGGTTAAGAAGATTACAAACCTTTCAAAATGGGTAGCAGATGCTTATAAAGCGCAATTTTGTACAAGCTGCGGCAAGGCACGGGCGTTAAACTAGCGTTATGAAATTTCGATAAGGGGGCTTCGCAATGGGACAATCGGCAAGCCACTTTCAGTTCACTAAAAGCAAGTACATACCCACACTGAAAGTGTTACAGGCAGCGATGTTCGATTTTCGCTATGACCCTCACGCGCACGAAGAGTACGCCTTTGGGGTGACGCTTTCGGGCCGCCAGGACTTTTTCAGCGGTGGGCAATATCACCGCAGCCCGCCGGGTAATGTGATTATCTTCAACCCGGATGATGTTCATGACGGCCAGCCAGGTGGCGACCATACGCTCGACTACGTCATGCTGTATATTCATCCCGACCAAGTGAAGCCCTTATTTGACAGCGCCTTGGGCCAGGAAAAAACCGTTTCTTTTCGATACGACAGTACGCTGGTGCAAGACATGGCGCTCCGCGAGCGGATAACGAACGTTGCCCGGCTTATTACCACATCAACCGGTAGCCAGATTGATCAGGAAAATGCGCTCTATCAAGTCATTGAGCGGATCACCCAGCTAGGAGGCACCTACCAGCCGGGGTATATCTCTACCCGGCCCGACGCACTACTCGGCTTGGCCAAGGAGTATATTCACGCACATCTGGATACCGATCTATCGCTTGAAGGGATTAGCCAGGCGGCGCATCTTTCGAAGTTTCATTTCCTGCGGCTGTTTCGTCAGCAGTTAGGGATTACGCCTTACCAATACGTGATCAATTGCCGGGTTAATGCGGCATGCAGCGCGCTTGAGCAAGGCGCCTCGCTTAGCGAGGTGACGTTTCGCTACGGCTTTACCGACCTTAGCCATTTTAACCGACGCTTCAAGCGCATATACGGCGTAACGCCCTACCAATATCAGCGCCATCTTATCTGCTGAACAGAGAGACCTTTATGCTAGCCATTATTGCTTACGCCTTGGGCGTAATGTATTCGCCTGGGCCAGTGAATTTTCTAGGCTTGAATGCCGGTATGAACGGGCAGACGAGGACATCACTGGGATACTGCCTGGGAGTGGGCACGGCGATGCTGCTGCTATTTTTACTCTTCGGCTGGGCCGGTGCTACCTGGGTTAACGGCCATCTATTGATAGCGGTGAGCGTTGCAGGCTGTACCTATATTATTTATCTGGCAGTACACATCGCTAAAGCACGCGTGGATCTCGAATCAATTGCCCAGCCGCCGCTGACGCTACGCTATCGTGATGGATTAGTTCTACAGCTTCTGAACCCTAAAGGCATCGTGGCGACCCTACCCATTGCCACCCTGCAGTTTCCCGCCGCCGGCATTCAAGGGGCTAGCTTAGTGGTTTGGTCGCTGGGATTAGCCCTTCTGGCCGCAGGCGCCCCGGGTAGCTACATCTGGGCTGGCAGTTTAGTTGGCAGTCGGATTAGGAACCCTGCCTTTTTCAAACGCTTTAATCAGCTGATGGCTTTGCTGCTGGTGGGCGTTGCTTTCTCTATTGGTTATGAGCATGTATGGGTGCCTTTAACGGCTTAATACATGAGTTCCCAGCGACAGAGCTGGGACACTCCCTCAACAATGGCGGCAGTTACCATGTAAGCCGCTTAAAGAGTGCTTTTTTGTACCTGCAGTTTTCAAAGGGCTGTTCTACCCTATAAATAGAAAGAGCCAATTTGGCTTTTTCAAAGCAAATACTAGGCAAGTATAGGAGCAAAGCTATGAACCATGGATCGGATGAACAACGCAACAAGGGTGAGGAAGCTCAAAAAGCCAAGCAGGTGGTTGATAAAGACACCCCTCATGATGGCGGTCATGCCGCACAAGAAGCGTCACACAATGAAAAGCCGCGCCCTTATCGCCCAGACGCAAACGTTGATAATCAGAAAAGCGAAGAATCCCGTTCAGAGCCTGGCCACAATACCTCTGGCAAGACCGCGCCATTTTCAGGCGCTCAAGTGGTCAAGGAAAAGCGTGCTCATAAAGACAATATTGATAAGAAATCTGATGAAGCCGACCCTCAAGGGAGCGAGTAACTTACACCCGCCAACCCTTACGCTTTTCCATACCTAGCATGGACTCAATTAAAGGCCGCCTTTACAGGCGGCCTTTAATTTTCTAACGCCATGATTTTAAACATCTTGAGATGGTGCCGACATCAGGAGCTGAACCTGGGAGCACCCATGCCTGTGCCCGTGCCCGTGCCCGTGCCCGTGCCTAGGTAGTGGACGCCTTGCTTTGTACTGAATACCCTTTCTTGCGTACAATTGCCCGCCAACGAATTCCCCGCTTTTGATATGTCGCCATGGTGTACCACCCTCTTTTAGATAATCGCCTGATTCTGTTCTCAAGGTGCGAATCTGATACATCGAGCATGGTGATAGACAGTATCAAAGGGTATTGAATATGCGTATTTATACCGCATCAAAAAGATGCAAGTGACTGATATGAAAAAGTTAAGCCCGGCAGATGTAGCCCGCCGTTTTTCTGTGGCCCCCATGATGGATTGGACGACCCGGGATTACCGGGCATTTGCGCGTACATTAACCAAGCACGCGCTGCTGTATACCGAGATGGTGACTACCGGGGCCATTTTGCATGGCTCGCCGCGGGAGCGGTTTTTGGGTTACAGCGACGTAGAGCATCCGATTGCCCTGCAGCTTGGCGGTAGCGATGCAGGGGAGCTTGCCGAGTGCGCGGCGATTGCCGAGGCGTGGGGTTATGACGAGGTCAATCTGAACGTGGGCTGCCCAAGCGACCGGGTGCAGAACAACATGATTGGCGCCTGCCTAATGGGCTACCCGGGAAAAGTCGCCGAAGCCGTGCGTGCCATGCAGGCCGCGGTATCGATCCCGGTTACGGTGAAGTGCCGTATCGGGATTGATGACCAGGATGAAGACGCCGACTTGGCGCGCTTTATCGATATAGTCGCGGACGCCGGGTGTGAGACTTTTACCGTGCATGCGCGCAAGGCGTGGCTCAAAGGCCTATCGCCCAAAGAGAACCGCGACGTGCCGCCGCTTAACTACCCGCGCGTGCATCGCTTAAAGCAGGACCGCCCTGAGCTGCATATTGGCATCAACGGCGGGATTAAAACGCTTGAAGAGTGCCAGACGCAGCTTGACCATGTGGATAGCGTGATGATTGGCCGTGAAGCGTACCAAAACCCCTGGCTACTGGCTGAGGTCGATGCGCTGCTTTATGGCGTGCCTGGCCCGGCCGCTAGCCGGGTTGAGGCAGCCCAGGCGTTTCGCCCGTACATTCAGCAGCGGTTGGATGAAGGCGCGAAGCTTAACCATATTACCCGCCATCTGTTGGGGCTTTTTCAGGGATGCCCAGGTGGCCGACGTTTTCGTCGTCTTCTGTCAGAACACGCCCATAAAGAAGGCGCTGGGTTACGCTTGTTTGATGATGCTATCGGGTTGGTTAGTGAGCCGTCACAAGAACAGGCGCAAGAACGAGAACAGCCCGCCACGTCTTAACGTAACGGGCTGCGGTGTGCGGCGATTAATCCACGTTCGTGGGCTTAATTGCCGCGCACGCCTTTCTCAATACGCTCGCCTACTTCCTGATCAATATTGCGCCAGTACTCAAAGGCGCGCTCCAGCACGGGTTCCGTCACGCCATTCGACAGGTGGCCAACCACGTTGGATACCAAACGATCGCGCGCGGCGTCATCCATTACCTCGCGCACCAACGTATGGGGCTGACTCCAGTCGTCATCGTCTTTACGCAAGGTATAAGCGGTACGCACAAACTCACCGCTGGTCGCCCATACGGCATCTTCCGGGAAACGCTCTCCATCGGCTTTGGGGCCGCCTTTGCTATTCGGCGCATACACAGGATCCGTTGCATGATGAATCCGCATCGCACCGCCCTGGGTATAGCTATTTACCGGGCATTTGGGCGTATTGACCGGAATATGCTTGTAATTCACGCCCAGGCGAGCCCGATGGGCATCGGCATAGGAGATCGAGCGCGCCAGCAGCATCTTGTCAGGTGAAAGCCCCGTGCCAGGTACCATGTTGTTAGGCTCGAAGGCGGCCTGATTAATTTGGCTATGGAAGTCTGTAGGGTTTTGATTAAGGGTTAGCTTACCCACTTCCATCAGCGGGTAATCATCGTGGGGCCATACCTTGGTGAGGTCAAAAGGATTATAGCGGTACGTCTTGGCGTCTTCGAAAGGCATGATCTGCATATGCAGGGTCCAGGAGGGATATTCACCGCGTTTGATGGCTTCAAACAGGTCACGGCGGTGATAATCCGCGTCGGTGCCGGCCATCTGATCGGCCTGCTCCTGAGTCATGCACTTGATACCCTGGTCGGTTTTGAAGTGATACTTCACCCAGAACCGTTCACCCTCATCATTCACCCACATATAGGTATGGCTGGAGTAACCGTTCATATGCCGCCACGTAGCGGGCACGCCGCGGTCGCCCATCAGCCAAGCCACTTGGTGAGCGGACTCAGGCACCAGCGTCCAGAAATCCCACTGCATATCGTGATCACGCAGGCCATTATCCGCACGGCGCTTTTGCGAGTGGATAAAGTGTTGGAACTTCATGGGGTCACGAACAAAGAACACGGGAGTGTTATTCCCCACCAGGTCGAAGTTGCCCTCTTCGGTATAAAACTTCACCGCAAAACCACGTGGGTCTCGCCAGGTATCAGGGCTGCCGCTTTCACCCGCCACGGTTGAAAAGCGGATCAGCACATCGGTTTTAGTGCCCTTTTTTAAAAACTTGGCTTTAGTGTACTGGCTGACATCATGAGTAACTTCAAAGTAGCCGAAGGCGCCGCTACCCTTGGCATGAGGCTGACGGTCGGGGATCATCTCTCTATTAAAGGCCGCCATCTGCTCCATCAGGAAATGATCATGTAGAACGATGGGGCCATCAGGTCCTACCGAAAGCGAATGCTCATCGCTTGAAACCGGAATACCCGCACCTGTGGTCGTATGTTTTGGATTACCGCTCGCCATTACCTTTCCTCCATGTCACGGCTGTCACGGCGCCTGAACGCCGTTTTATAAAAATCTCAGTACTGAGCAGTCATTATTATTTTTAATTTAAGCTAATAAGACACCACCACAGGTATAGCCAAGGGCTGTTCGTTACGCCACTTATCTAACTGAATTTCTTATTTATTGGGTCGATAGGCTTTATACATAACGTGATTAATACAGCGCGTCGGGGGGTGGTGTCAGGCTTGAATGAAAACTTTCGATGGCGGTTTCTGCCTCTTCAATCTCATCAAAACGGGCAACGTGATAAAGCGCCTCGCCTTCGTTGGCAAGCGGTAGTCGGCTCATGCCAATCACGATACCATCGGCCATGGAGATGACTTCTTCCTCCTGATTGCCAAATGGGTCGGCCACGATGCCCAGCACTTCCCCTTTGGCTACGCGCGCACCCAACCTGATCTGGGGCCTTAAAATACCGTCGATGGGGGCTCGCGCCCAGCTAGAACCGTTGGCAAGCTCAGCGGGAACCAGGGCCCTGCGGCGCTGCTCGCCGGTAAGCATATTCAAGCGGCGCATTACGCGTAATACCCCGCGCACGCCAGGCGCAATGGCCCACTCATCAAATCGCAGCGCCTCACCTGCTTCATAAGTCAGAACAGGAATGCCGCGGCTCTGCGCGTAGTGGCGCAAGCTCCCCTCGCGCAGCTCGGCATTGAGAATCACCGGCGCGCCGAAGGCGTCGGCCATTCGTTCGGTTTCACTGCCTGGACTCAGCTGCGCGCGAATCTGGGGAAGGTTAGTGCGGTGAATTGCGCCGGTGTGAAGGTCAATAATATGCGTGGCCTGATCGACAATCTGCTCACGAAATAACGCCGCGATTCGTCCACCCAAGGAGCCGTTTTCATTGCCGGGAAAACAGCGGTTAAGATCACGTCGGTCTGGCAGGTAGCGCGTCTGCTGTAAAAAGCCGAAGACATTGACGACGGGAACAGCGATTAACGTACCTCGCAGGCTCTTGATGGCCTTTGAGCGCAACAGGCGCCGAACAATCTCGACGCTATTGATTTCATCCCCATGAATTCCACCACATACCAGTATGACGGGCCCCTCTTTACGCCCGTGTACCACTTCAACCGTAATGTGCAACGGCGTATGGGTATAAAGACGCGCCACTGGCACATCAATTTGAGAACGCTGCCCAGGCTCGATGGAGTGCCCAGCAAGTTGAAAAGGTGCTCGCGCCATCTTGAGTATCCTTCTTTCCGTGATTAACCATCATACGCATGGCTTTGATTAGGTCATGGCTATCAGCCTATCGCACGTATTGACCCGATGCGCTTGAGGCATGAAGATTTGATAACACAAGCTATGGGTTTAATCATCTATCCATACAGTTTTGAATGTAAAAACCATGCAGTTTCAGATAAAATATGTACATTCCATGTTCTTACTGAGGTTGCGTTTCCATGGCAAGAAAGACCAAAGCGGAAGCGGCTGCTACTCGTGAAGCGCTGTTAGATGCTGCCGAGGAGGTATTTTTTGCTCAGGGTGTCGCACGTACCTCCCTTGAGCAGATCGCTCGCCATGCGGGACTGACTCGTGGCGCGGTCTACTGGCATTTTAAAAACAAGGGCGACCTGTTTATGGCGCTGGTGGAACGCGTACGCATGCCGTTTCAGTCGCTCATGGAAGAAGTCAGTAAGGCAGATGAAGATATTTCTCCCATGGAAGCCATTCGGCTTGCCTGCCATGCGGGTCTGGTACGCCTTGAGCAGCCTTCTCATCAGAGGATCCTGTCGATTCTGCTTCATCGCTGTGAGTTCTTTAGCGATATTAACCCGTTAGCAATGCAAGATGAGATTGGCGAAGAATGTTTCGACGAAATGCTTTCGGTATTTAAAGAGGCTGAAAAACGCCAGCTGCTACGTGAAGATTTAACCCCTGAAATTGCTACCCGCATGATGCAGTCAGTGCTTGGTGGTCTTTTTCACGATTGGCTGCGCACACCTGACGCATTCTCCATTCGCCAGCGCGGCGGCGAGCTGATTGATACGCTGATACGCATTATGCACCGCTAATTGTTAGCATTCACGGCAATCAGCATAAGTACACGCTCTAGATATTTATGAGCACTTTGCTTTGATACGCGTGCGCAAACTGGCAGCCACTACCAATCCCAGTTTCAGCGCACGCGATCAAATGGCATAGATTCAAGCGCTCAGCAGTTACTCATGGTTCAGGCCGAATAGCCTGCATGGTGGTGTTTATGACGAAGGCGCAACCGATTGATACGCACACGCGTATCTAGGTACTTCTGTTCACTGACGCTGCGATAAGTGCCTTCTTGAGCCAAGTATTTAACCAATACCCGACGCTCCCCCTCCTTTGGGCAATCACCCTTCTTGCAGTGCAGCCTTACATGGCTATTGGGCTCCTTATCAATGACCGCCATGGCAAACTCTTCACCCTCACGGCTCGATACAATGACGGTGGCGCCTAGCAAGCAACGCCGTGTAAACGGCTGATAGCGGTGCAAACTGCGATGCAGGCTATGGCATATCAACGCCGCAATGGGTGAGGCAATCGCGAACGACAACCAGACGACCAGGACGCCCACCGGGACACGCAGCATCCCCAGCGATATCCAGCGTAGCGCCAAAAGCTCCGTGGCAAGCGAAAGGCTCCCTGCAATCAGCACTAGAAAGGTCAAGGCAAGCGTTGCGGGCACACCCGCAAACCCCAGCGATACCAGCGTGCTGGCCATATGGTCATCACGTAGACTGTCACGCTCAAATAACTCAAGCGGCGCTATACGAAGCAGCACCAATAGCCAATAGAGCGTTAGCAGAGCGATTAGAAAAGTAAATACTATAGTTGGAAACTGCAGTGCAGCAGAAACAATAGGTTGCATGGCGTGTCCTCCTCCAGGCATATCACCCGGTGCTGTTTTCGCTTGCGATGATTTTATTAGTTCAAGCTGAAAACGATTAATCTCTTTTAGCGTAGTCCAAACTATTCTTTTCTGCCTTTGAGTGACCTGACTCGCCTGATCCCAACATAAAAAAACGGGTGCTGCCTAAAGGCAACACCCGCTCGTTTACCACTTACCATTTTTTAATCAATCATCACTGCTGGTCGTGCTCCAGTGCTGGCTTTTGGCTATCACGATTAGGATGCCGTTTTCGGTACAGCCAATCGGAGACAGTGGCAATCATGGCGTAGAAACTGGGAATAAACAGACTACCCAGAATCGCAACCGACGCCATACCTACGGCAACCGTGGTACCAATATGGTGGCTGCTGACGTCACTGGCGCCCGTCGCCAATGCCAGCGGCAAGGTGCCAAAGATGAACGCAAGCGATGTCATGACAATAGGCCTAAAGCGCAGTTCCGCCGCGGTAATGGCTGCCTCGCGGATCGACTTGCCCTGCTCCTTACGCTGGAGTTCGGCAAATTCCACGATCAGAATCGCGTTCTTCGCCGCCAGGCCCACGACCACCAGCATTCCGATTTGCACGTACACACTGGTATCCAGCCCGCGCAGAGCAATACCCCCGACACCACCCAGGAAGGCAAAGGGCGTGGCGGTCAGTACCGCAAGCGGCAGTGACCAGCTTTCGTACTGGGCAGCCAGAATAAGGAAGACCATCATGATACCGAACACGATAGCCAGCATGGCCGTATTACCCAGGTTGGCTTCCTGGTAAGCCGTACCGGTCCACCCCATTCCCCAGTTGGGGCCTAGCGTGTCCATCACGACCTGGTCCATGGCTTCAATGGCCTGTGCCGAACTGTAGCCAGGCGCCGCGCCACCCTGGAATTGCGCACCGGTATATACTCCAAACCGCGATACTACCGAGGGGCCGACCTGGCGCTCCAACGTGACGAATTCAGATAACGGTATACGCTCGCCGTTTCTACCGCGCACGTAGACGCTACTTACATCATCCGGCGTTTTACGGAATTCATCTTCGTTTTGCAGGTATACCTGGAAGTTACGGTTCTGATAGCTGAAGAAGTTAACAAATCCGTTTCCAAAGGTATTGGAGAGCGCCGAGTTGATATTTTCCAGCGCCACACCATAACTCAAGGCTTTCTGCTGGTCGATTTCTGCTCTAAATGACGGCACATTAACGTTGAAGGTAGTAAATACTTGGCTTAATGCCGGATGCTGGTTAGCAGCGCCCATGATTTGCAGTGAGGCTTCATAAAGCTCACGGGGCGAAGCGCCGTCAAACGACTGCAGATAGCCAGTAAAACCACCGGTAGTGGAAAGTCCCATGATGGGCGGGACGTTAAACGCCATAGCCGAACCGCCATCGATACTCGCGCCCAGCTGCATGATCTGTCCCACCAGCCCATCGGCTGTCAGGTCACGATCCCCCCAAGGCACCATGTTGACGAAGATAATGCCGCGCGCCGTATTCACAGCACTTGCCAGAATATCGTAGCCCGCTATCGCTGAGGAGTATTGTACTCCAGGGATATCCTGAATCGCAGAGCTGAGCTTTGCCATGTAGTTCTGGGTACGATCAAGCGAGGCAGCATCGGGCAGCGATACGCTGACCAGCACGATCCCCTGATCGGTTTCCGGCACCAACGTTGAAGGCGTATTGGCATACAGCCAATAAGAACCTGCCCCGACAGCTATCGTGAGTGCTAGCGCCAGCACCCAAAAGCGCACCAGCTTGACGACAAACCACATATAGACCGCAGTAATACCTGCAAATAGACGGTCAAACAGACGCAGCGGGGTAGTAATCGCACGCTTAAATGCCGACTGACGCGAATGATGTAGATTGTGCTTGATGAAGATGGCCGAAAGCGCAGGAGTAAACGTCAATGCCATTAAAGCTGACAGGGCCACCGAAATCGCTACGGTTATCGCAAACTGTTGATAAATCTGCCCGGTAAAACCACCCAGGAAGGCCACCGGCACGAAGACCGCGGCCATAATCAAAGAGGTAGCAATAACCGGCCCGCCCACTTCTTTCATGGCGCGGATCGTTGCGTCGTGAACAGAAATATCGTCTTCTTCGCTGAGTACACGCTCAACGTTTTCTACCACCAGTATCGCGTCATCCACCACGATCCCTATCGAAAGCACCAATGCAAATAGCGTGAGCAGATTGATAGAGAAATCAAACAGGTAGAACCCGGCAAAGGTACCGATGACCGAGACTGGGACTACGGACATGGCAATAACGGTAAAACGCCAGTTCTGCAGGAAGATAAACAGGATCACGATAACGATCAGGAAAGCTTCGATAAAGGTATGAAATACCGTCTCTACCGATGCATCGATGAACTGGGTGGTATCGTAAGGCGTTACATACTCAAGTCCCGGCGGGAAACGGCTGGCAAGGTCTGCCATGGTCTCGCGCACTGCATCCGCTGTCGCCAGGGCGTTGGCGCCCGGCTGCTGATTGATGATGATAGGCGTCATGGTGGCGCCATTCAGACGTGCATCAATACCGTAGAATGAGGCACCCAACTCGATACGCGCTACGTCTTCAAGGCGCAACGATGACCCGTCCGGGTTGGTGCGCAGATAGATATTACGGAAATCGTTGGTATCCGACAGTCGGCCACCGGCGGTGATTGTATACGTATAGGCGCGCGGCTCTCCCTGGGGCGTTGCTGCCAGGTTACCTGCAGGGATTTCCGTGTTCTGCGCGCGAATGGCGCTGGCCACTTCGCTGGGCGTCAAGTCATACTGCGCCAGCTTGTCCGGGTCCATCCAGATACGCATGGCGAACTCGCCCCCGCCTAACACTTCGGCGTTACCCACGCCCGGCACCTGGCGCAGTTCGTCGAGAATGTTAAGGGTGGCATAGTTCTGCATGTAAACGTTGTTGTAGTCGCCGTTGGGAGACGTCAGGGCAATCAGCATCAGGATGGAGTCAGAGCGCAACTCAACCGTTACGCCCTGGGACTGCACCTGCTCAGGCAACTGGGAAAGGGCCCCCTGCACACGGTTATTGACGTTGATGGTGTTGATATCACCGTCGGTGCCAATGTTGAACGCCACGCTCAGACTCATGAGGCCGTTATCCGCGCTGTTGGAGGTCATGTACAGCATGTCCTCAACACCGTTGATGGCCTCGGCAAGCGGCGCCGCGACGGTTTGCGCAACAGTTTCCGCATCGGCACCCGGGAACTGAGCCTGTACGGAAACAGTGGGTGGCACAACGCTTGGATACTGCTCAATAGGCAGTATCCGCATGGCCATGGCACCTACCAGCGTCAGGATAATCGCCAGTACCGTGGCAAAAATCGGACGACTGATAAAGAAGTTAGAGACATTCATTATTGCGCACCCTCTTCCCCTTCACCTGGGGGCGTCTGGCCAGCGCCTTCGGTCATTTCTGACGCGGCTTCAGCCTGCTCCTGCTGCTCTTGTGCCTCCGCCTCTTCGACGCGCTCCACTACTTCACCAGCATTGCCGTTAAAGGGTTGAGGGTCTATCGCCATACCTGGCTCCAGGCCTGCGGGGTCACCTACAATAACGCGATCACCTGCTTCAAGGCCGTCAGCAATAATCTGCCAGGGGCCAGCCACATCGCCCAGCTGCACGGTGCGCTCACGCGCCTGGTTGTTTTCATCCAGCACAAATACACGCGGGCCCATCAAGCCCTGAGTCACCGCGATTTCCGGCACTGCAAATACGTTGAAACGCCTTAATCCGTCAAGGCTCACCCGGACAAACTGACCGGGCAGCACGGCACCGTCAGGATTATCAAAGGTGGCGGAGGCCTGCACGGTGCTGGTGCCGCTATCCACCCGAGAGCCCAGAAAATCCAGGCGACCTTCAAGCTCGGCACTACTACCGCCGCCCTGACCTGGCACGCTCAACCGTGCGGTAATCTCAGACGCGTCACCTGCCTCGTTTAGCTGGCGGCGCAGCTCAAAGGCGTCGCGCTGAGGCAACTGAAAACGTACTTCCAGCGGATCCAGCGGCGTAATAGTGGCAAGCTCTGTTCCCGAGTTGACGAAATTGCCGACGTTGATCTGGCTCAAGCTGATCATGCCGGATACCGGCGCCGTCATGTTGGCGTAACCAAGATCCAGATTGGCGCTGGTCAGCGCGGCTTCAGCCTGAGCAACGTTAGCTTGCGCTACACGCTGCTCTGCCTGCGCCTGGTCATACTGCTGGCGGCTGACCGAGTTCTGGTTGAGCAGCTGCTCAAAACGCTGGGCATCACGCTGAGCACGGGACAATTCAGCACGCGCACTCTGTAAATCGGCTTCACGCTGATTAACCGTTGCCTGATAGAGATCAGGCTCGATGGTGTAAAGCGCATCGCCTTCTTCAACCATCTGACCGGGTTCGAAGTGGCGCTCTTCCAGGTAGCCGCTAACCCGCGCCACCAGCGTCACTTCGCTATCGCTACGCAGTAACGAAGGATAGGATTTATTTAACGGAATATCCTGACGAGCGACTTCCGCTACTTCCACCTTATGAGGCGGCGCTTCTTGCTGCCCGCCCTGTTGCTCTTGAGGCTGTTCCTGGCCACAGGCGGTTAACGCTAGCGCGGCAATCAGCGTGACTAGACTCGCTCGGCGTGAGTGAATCACCTTTCTCATACGTTGGGTTCCCTTGATATTCTCGAAACGTCGACTAACGACGCTGCAATACTTCTATTTTCACGGCGGTTACATGCCAGGCGTGGGCGGCGCCCCAATATCCATGGCACGCTGATAACTGTTTTCACCGCCGTCGGGCAGGGTAAAACTGACCTGCTCGCCGGTTAGCCAAGCGTTGACTTCTTCAATGGCCGGCACGTCGAGCAGGCCGGACTGCTGGCGCAGCGAGAGAAGGTTCACCACATAGTCATAACGGGCTTCTGCATAGTTGGCGATAGCGTTGTAGTAGTTCTGCTCGGCATTCAATACATCAACAATGTTACGAGTACCAACTTCATAGCCCGCCCGAGTGGCTTCAAGTGCACTCTGGGTGGATACGATGGCCTGCTGACGCGCTTCAACCGTTTCGACGTTGTTGCTTACCTGGGTATATAGCGAACGTACCTGCTGAATGGTGGTACGCCGCTGTGATTCAAACTCGTACTGGGTACTTTCCAGCTGATAGGTGCCCTGACGAATGCTGGCACTGGTACTGCCGCCGGTATAGATAGGCAGATTGGCAGATATACCCACCTGGCTTGAGGCGTCATACCCGCTAACGGCATCGATATCGTTATCGGCATGCTGGTAGTTGGCGAAAGCCTGGAAGGTGGGCAGGCGTCCAGCGCGGGCAATATCAACACCTACACGGGAAATCTCGATACCTGCCTGCTGGGCAAGTACCTGCGGGTTACGCTCGATGGCCTGCTCAACCCAGTAGTCACGGTCAGTCGGCGAGGGTAAGGCAACGGGCATATCGCCCAGGGAGTCGATATCGGCATACCGCTGGCCGGTCAACTGCTCAAGCACTTCAAAGGCAACCTGAAGGTTGCTCTCTGCCGCGATGCGATCCGCTCGCGACTGGTCAAAGCTTGCCCGCGCCTCCTCCACTTCAGTGATCGCAATCAAGCCCACTTCAAACTGTTCGCTGGCCTGCTCTAACTGACGCCCAATGGCACGCTCTTGAGCCTGCCTGGCTTCCAGCACCTCGTTGGCCCGCAAAATATCGAAATAAGCGCTCGCCACATCAATTAGTAATTGCTGCTCTGTCGCCGCCAGCAAATACACCTGCTGGTCAATCTGGCGCTCGGTTTGGGTTACTTGCTGGCGCGTTACTTCGTTAAAAAGTATCTGAGTGGCTTCCAAGGTAAGCGACAGGCTGTTGTAGCGATCCTCACCACCGGCCCCCACGCCTGCACCGCTCCTCGTACCGGCTCCGGCTGACGACTGGCTTTCAAACTGCTCATGATGTACCACGTTGCCTGACGCATTTACCTGCGGCAACAGCTCGCCGCGTGCCACATCCCTGGCAGCTTCCACGCTGGAATACTGGGCACGTGCAGAATTCAATGAGGCATTGTTATTCAATGCATCGCGGGTAATGGTAACAAGGTCAGCCGCCTGGGCAGGCAGCACAACAGACGCGGTTAAAACTGCCAATAGCAAGGGTCGTAAAGGGGCATTGACTGCCCAGTGTGCCAGTCGCATGGAAGTGCCTCTAGGTGTCAACGAAGGGTGGTACTGCAAGTAAGCCATTTATAAAGAATGGCATTATAGTTACATTCATGTATGTATGCTAGACTTGAAGTCTGCCTAATTGTATGTACACATCCTTGTCAAGTTATGCCCCCTTAACTTAGACCAAAGCATGGTATTAGGCCGCTTTTTTGGTTCAAAATTATGTTATTTCATGCAATTTCATAAGCCATGCGTGGTTAACAACACGATAACCTCGTGTGAGTACCTTTTTAGCATGACGTCTAACGCTACCATGATAAGTCGCGTTGAAAAGCAATGAACGCTTGAGTAACCGATAGAACTTCGGCTGGCCGAGTTATCCCGAACAACGCTACCGACCAGCGATAGGGTTAACGGCTCACTGCGCTCAATCAGCCTGTAGATACACTCCGCCTTGGCGATTCACAGATAGTAAGTCCATTGTCTGCGCCTGCGTATCGGCAGACCCACACTACAAACCATTCTCCCAAAGCGGTCTTTTAGCGTGCAGCCAAGCGTCATGCAGGCTGAAATGGAGTGATCAATATGCACTCTAGTCAGCTCTTCCTGATGCACCAGCGCTAATAGGCACTATCCACTATTATGTCAGTGTGCCTTTTTCAGAGGAGAGAGCCATGTATAAGCTAACGTTTTTTGTCCCTGTCGATGCTGCCGAAAGCGTTAAGGAAGCAGTGTTTGCAACCGGTGCTGGCCGCATGGGCAATTATGAGGCCTGCTGCTTTCAAACCCGTGGCACCGGTCAGTTCCGCCCGCTTGAGGGGGCCGACCCGCATATCGGCAAGGTAGGCACTCTTGAGCATGTGGAAGAAATCAAGGTGGAGCTTGTATGTGATGATGACCACATTCATACCGCCATTGCGGCGCTAAAGCTTGCCCACCCCTATGAAGAAGTAGCTTACGATGCTTGGCAGCTAGCCGACCTTTAATGTCTCTAAGCGCTTCCAAAATAGCGTTCACGGTCTTCCGGAGTGATGGTACTTGTGCGAAGCGGGAAGTGACCTTGTGGCCGGTCGTTATAGAAGTGGCGCAGCGTGCACTCGATAGTGGGAAAGGCCAGCGCATCCCAGGGAATTTCATGTTCGTCAAACAGGGCCACTTCCAGGCTTTCGACCCCGGCGCTAAAGCCGCCCGTAAGCTCTGCACGAAAAATCATGTACACCTGGTTGATATGCGGCAGGTCAATCAGGGTATAAAGGTCACCTAGCGTTACCTCGGCGTGGGCTTCTTCGCGGGTTTCCCGAATGGCGGCCTGCTGAGTGGTTTCAGCATTTTCCATATACCCGGCGGGCAGTGTCCAGTAGCCTTTGCGCGGGGAAATGGCACGCTTGCAAAGCAGTACTTTTGTGCCACTCACTGGCAGGGTACCGGCAACAATGCGCGGGTTTTGATAATGAATGGTGCTGCAGGCATCGCATAGATAACGTGGCCGGTCGTCGCCTTCAGGAATCGCAAAACGTACTTTTTCACCACATTGGCTGCAAAAATTCATGGCGTGTTCCTAGGGCTTAAGGCCAAGATGACCGCGTGCTTGACGCGCGTTACCACGGCTGGGTAAAAAGAGACAAAGTGATTGGATACCCCATGTTAGAGAATCTGCGTCAAAAGCTGCAACTGCTCTCCCCGAAACGGCTGGATCAGTTCAAGATGTCAGAAGCCGCCGTGCTGATCCCGGTGGTTGACCGCGTCTCGCCCACGCTCTTGTTTACGCGCCGGGCGAGCCACCTGAGCACCCATAGCGGGCAGGTGGCCTTTCCTGGCGGAAAGCGTGAGCCGGAAGATAAAGATCTTTACGCCACGGCCCTACGTGAGGCCCAGGAAGAAATCGGACTGGAACCTGCACTGGTTGAGCCGTTGGGCAGGTTATCGGATGTGATTTCACTGCATGGTCTGCGGGTGACGCCCTGGGTGGGCATCATTCCGCCCGACCTGCCGCTGGTTGCCGACCCCGGCGAACTGGACGCCATTTTTGAAGTGCCGCTTAGCCACTTTCTGGAAGACCGGCGTACGCATACCGATGTCATTACCGTTGACGGCGTTGCCCATTACGTGCCCAGCTACCATGTGGATGGTCATGTCATCTGGGGCCTTTCAGCGATGATGCTCGTCGAGTTACTGGCTGAAGGGTTTGGCATGTCTATCGACCTTTTCCAGCAACCTCCCGGGGCGTTGCAGCACTATCCGGAGCGTAAAAGTCGGCTTCCTCAACAGCCTGATACGACTCAGGCAATACCTAAGAGCATACGTAAATGATGGCTTTTAACGCCTCTTCTTCACCGGTATTTACCCCAACCGCTCAAGTGGCCATTGTGGATGCCCTGGTTGAGCAAGGCTGGTATGTAGGCCAGAACGTTATCGATCATGAACTTTGCAAGGCTCTGCACCATGAACTCCTGCATATGGCAGAGCACGACGCGCTTGAAGAGGCGGGCATCGGACGTGGCCACCAACATCATCTGCGCAAGGACATCCGCGGTGATGCCATTCACTGGCTGGATCGTGAAAGCGAAGCCCAGCGCCACTACCTGAACGCCATGAGCGAGCTCCAGCAGTCACTTAACCAGGCACTTTTTCTGGGCTTATTCGAGTACGAAGCGCATTTTGCCCACTATCCTGCAGGAGCCTTTTATCAGCGCCATCTGGACAGCTTTCGCGGCCGTGCTAACAGGGTCGTCTCTACCGTGTGTTACTTGAACCCTGACTGGCCTGCCGATGGCGGTGGTGAAATGGTGATCTATCATCCCGACGCCCCCCATCATGAGATCGATCGGGTGATTCCCGAAGCAGGTACTTTCGCCTGCTTTCTTTCGGAAACGATTCCCCATGAAGTGCTGCCAACCCATCGTTCAAGAGCCAGCATTGCCGGCTGGTTCAGGCGCAATGCCTCGCTAGGCGGCGTGCTGGACCCTGCGAGATAACAGCGGCTGGGCAAGGCCGATTTAAACAATACTTAGCATTTATTTATATCTATCTGCTTGTATAGAAAAAGGATTAATAATTTTTCAGCAAAAACATTGAAAACCTGATCACAGCAACTACAGTAATAAGTGTCTCAGCGCAGAACAGCGCTTGACCGCGAAACTATCCCCGTAGTTATTCGCACAAAGTTAGAAAGTGGTAACACATTTAGGAGTAATAGTCAGTTGAAAGCACGACAGGATGTTGTGTAAGGGTTGAAGCTTCAGGGAGTGATATTAATCACGAAGAAGCGTTACTAAATTTTAAACCGGCATGTAAGCCCATGTTTAAAGGTTAAGTAACAATCATATTTCATCTGCTATTAATTGAATTAGGTATCGACGTAAAACGTTACACCTACATACAAGTGCAAGGAGCATAAGTTATGAAAATGATCAAATCCGCTGTTATGGGTACTCTGATGGTTCCGGCTTTCGTACTGGCAGCAGGTACAGCATCAGCCGAGGAAAACACAGCTACAGCGACCACTACCGCTGAAGCGACCTACTTGACCACCGCTCCGGAAGGTACTTTTTACGCTGGCTCACTGACGGGCAACGATGTTCAAAGCTCCGTTGAAGATGATGACAACATCGGCACCATTAATGATTTGATTATTAATGAAGATGGCCAGATTCAAGCTGTTGTCATCGGCGTTGGCGGCTTCTTGGGTATGGGTGAGAAAGATGTGGCCATTGAATGGGATTCACTCGAACTGACTCACAACCAGGACAACAACGACTACGAAATTCGCGTTAACGCTTCTAGAGATGCACTTGAGGAGGCTGACGAGTTTGATCGTGACGAAAATAATGATATGAATACCACTAATGACACGAACACCACTAATAACACGAATACCAATAACTAATCAGTTATTGTTAATCTCAAAAGGCCTTGGCTTTTGCCAAGGCTTTTTTATGCCTCCTTAATATAGGTATCAACATACAATATTAGCAATCAAGTTAATAGTCAGATAAGCCAATTAAACCAGCCAAAATAAAGCGCCACGCAATATTACGTGGCGCTATTGAGTTGCTAAACCATTATCCTTTTAGTTTAGCGGTCATGCTGATATCGGCATTTAACACTTTTGAAACCGGGCAGTTGGCTTTGGCAGCTTCAGCGGCTTCTTGGAAGCTGGACTCATCAGCGCCATCGATTTCAGCGACTACATCCAGATGAATTTTGGAAATACTGAACCCTTGAGAATCCTGTTTCAGGGTAACGCTTGCGCTAGTTTCAATGGAATTTGCAGTATAACCCTTGTCACCCAGAATCATTGACAGTGCCATTGAAAAGCAACTGGCATGTGCAGCACCTATGAGCTCTTCCGGGTTGGTGCCTTTTTCATCTTCAAAACGCTTTTTGAACGAGTAATGGGCATCCAGAACGCCACTCTCGGTTTTAACGGTACCTTGACCGTCTTTAAGTCCACCTTCCCAACGTGCGCTAGCTTTACGATCCATGAGAACTCCTTGTGTACAGATAGCTACCAGCCAGCTTGATCAATGTGGTTCCTACCTGATCAACTGGGTTAAAGAGCCGCTTGTTGTTGAACAAGCCGACTGCCTTATTCAGCGTAGCTGATTTTAAGCTGACTGCCGAACCCACCTCACCGGCTTTACCTCAACAAGCTGGGATATTATCTGAAAATGGCGGCTGGCTTTCCTCGTTGCGCGATCCCCCTTATGCTGGCTGAAAGGGTAAAAGATAAATTGCCAAGGACATCCAATGTCAGCAGCCGATGCGCTACGCCTGATACTGCTCTCTACACTGTGGGGGCTATCGTTTATTTTTATGCGCGTCGCAGCGCCCGAGTTTGGCGCTGTTCCTCTGGTGCTTATTCGTATGGGGGTCGGTGCGCTATTGCTGGTCCCGCTACTGCTAAGCCTTCACTATCTGCGCCTTATTTGGCAGCACAAAGGGCCATTGCTGTTTCTGGGGCTGGTCAATCACGTTCTTCCCTTTTCCCTGCTAGCACTCGCGACTACACGCTTGGAGGCGGGTTTTACATCGTTAATCAATGCGACAACGCCTATCTTCACAGCGTTACTGGGTGCCTTGTTTTTTGCAACGCCAGTTCAGCGTCAACAATATATTGGATTGGCGCTTGCCTTGCTGGGCGTCTATGTTCTATCGGCCAATCGGCTGGACTTTGCCTTGGGAGGTGATGGCTGGTTTATTCTTGCCGTATTAGCGGCAACGTTTTGCTACGGCATTGCAGGCAATTACTCAAAAACACGCCTGAGCCATCTCCCAGTTCGGGTACTGGCGGCGGGCAGCAGTGCAATGTCAGCCCTTATGCTTCTGATTCCCGGCGTGTGGCTATGGCCCAGCGAGCCGATTAGCTCGCTTGCCTGGAGCAACGCATTGGCACTTGCAACACTCAGTACTACGCTTGCTTTCCTGCTCTACTTTGGCCTTTTAGCCAGCGCTGGCGCCACAGCCGCATCGACCGTTACCTTTCTGGTACCTGTGAGCGCACTCTTGTGGGGCTATCTGCTGCTTGGGGAAACCCTGAGCCTTCAGGTAATTGCTGGCATGATTATCACACTGCTGGGCACCGCTATTGCCATCCAGCTACTGCGACTCAGGACTCGCGGCTCACCGCTACCAACGCGTCCCCCACACGAATAGTGCTCCCCTCCCCTATGTGAAGGGTCGCGTTTTGACCGAAATAGCCGCCTTTTAATGCGGGTTGGGTCTTTAGGTTAATCAAGGTTTTAAGCGGTTCTGCGGGCTCGCGCACTTCGGCGGTTTGTTGATCTACCGTGGTAATCTTGCAGCGCTTGCAGGGCTTACGCAGGGTGAATGTGAAGCCACCTGTTTTTGCCTGAAGCGTTTTCCAGTGATCTTCAGCCCAGGCGTCATTCGTCTCAACCACAATACTGGGCCGAAAACGGTCCATCGGCACTGGCTGGCTTCCACTCTTTTTTAAAGCGTCATTAAGCGCTTGCAAGGAGCCGGTTGAAGTAATCAGGAAAGGATACCCATCGGAGAAATGCGTATGGGCTTCTTCACCTTCAAGAAACGCATCTTCTACCGAACGTTTAAACTGGGTAGCAAAACGAACCAGGGTCAGCCCCTTCGCCTGCTCGCCGAGCGCGTCTTCAAGCCAGCGGGAAACCGCTTCGCTTTCAGGCCAGGCCTTACAGTGATCCTCCCAGACCTGAACGATACGCAGGTTGCCCTCAGGCTCTTTAAGCGGTATGGAAATAGGCGCAACGTGGGGATGCGAGAGCACTAGCGCATCGGCGGTTAACGCCACCTCTACCGTTGCCAGGGCGGGTAACTGGCGCTGCGTTACAAAGCGCTGCCGGGTATCAACCAACATCCACCGGCGGTCCCAGGCAAGCCCGGTCGATAGTAACTCGCCTTGCTGAAGGCTGATGCCTTTTAAAGATTTAACCGGGTAAATATTGAGCTGAACAACCTTCACGATAGCCTCGGCACAAACGAAATAGACCACTTTAGCCAGTTAGCGCGCTTATCGCTAGCCTCGTTTGGGAAGCTAAAGCGTACCGCCACTTTCAATACGATACCCAAGATCAATAACGTTGCCAGCAGGTACTTCTCCCTGAATGCTGGCCAGCAAGGCTTTGGCTGCCGCCTCGCCAATCGCCTGGCGCGGTGTAATCACGCTGGCCAGACGTGGTGTCATCGCCTGCCCGACATCATGGCCATGGAAACCGGCGATAGCCATTTGCCCAGGCACATCGATTCCCTGGCGCTGACATTCAAAGTACGCCCCTACGGCCACGTCATCGTTCGTGCAAAAGATACCGTCTGCTTCAGGGTGATCGCTTAAAATCTGTTTTAAAAGCGCCGACCCAACGCTATAAGAGGAGCGCTGGCTGCTATGGAGCGCGACCGGCGTCAAGGCGTGCGCTTCCATGGCTTGATAATAACCCTGCTCACGCTGCCGGGTTCGTTCATCCAACCGCACCCCCAGATAAATTACCCGACGCCGACCGTGGCGAATCATTTCACTGACCATATCAAAGGCGGCGTTAACATTATCGTAGCCCACCGCCTGCTGTAGCGCAGGGCGGTGGGTGTCCATGATTTCCACAACAGGAATGCCGGCTGTTTCCAGCATACGTAGGCTGCGCTGGGTGTGATTACGATCCGAAAGAATGATCCCATCCACATTATAGGAAAGCAGCGAGGCCAGGCTACGCTCTTCAAGTTCCGGGCTATAGCCGTAGTGAGAAAGCATTAAATGGTAGCCAGCGGGCTCGGCATATGCCTCAATCCCGACGATGACATCGGCAAATACCTGGTTGGTCAACGAGGGCACCAGTACGCCAATGGAATGACTGGTCGCCCTGGAAAGCAAGTCAGGGGCCCGGTTGGGGATATAGCCTACCTTTTCTGCCGCACTGAAAATTCGCTCACGCAACCCTTCAGAAACGGTTTCCGGTGCTCTTAGACAGCGGCTGACCGTCATTTTGGTGGCTCCCACCTGGTCAGCAATATCTTGTAGCGTGGGTCTTTTTTTCTTCAAACGGCTACGGCCTCTATAGCAATGGAGTGCCTGGCGCGCGATTTGAAAAGCTGCCAAGCGTGTCGGTAAATCGGCTCACAATCTCCTCGGGAGAAAGTTCAATGGAGACGGTAAAGGCTTCATCGTCTCCCGGCGACTCCAGATCGGCTAACTGGCTGGCCAGCATATTCTCGCCTTTAAAAAAGTGTCCTTCCCGCGTTTCCAGACGTTCGCGTAGCAGGTCGCGGCTGCCTTCCAGAAACAGAATTTTAAGCGCGGGGTCGCCTTTGCGCAGGCAGTCACGGTATCGCCATTTTAATCCTGAACAGGCAATGATCACGGTTTTATCCTGCTGGCGATATTTTGCAAATAGCCCGGCCAGCGTTTCAAGCCACCCCTGACGATCATCATCATTTAATGGCGTACCACTGGCCATTTTGGCCACGTTAGCGGGAGGATGATAGTCATCGCCGTCAATAAAGACAGCCCCCAGGGAGGATGCGACCTGTTTGCCAATCAAGGACTTCCCACACCCCGATGCCCCCATGACCAAAATACGATAAGAAGCGGGATTCATTGGATAATTTCTCCAGACATGCGGCCTATGCGCCCAAGGTTTCAAACCTTTATCGCCATAATGCCAGATAGGTGGCAGGATTGGATATTTAACGTACTCGTACAAACGCCGACATTGTTACCGGTAACATACTAATAAGAGGCTAGCGAGCCGATTTAGCGGTGTCAAAGCAAAACCATCATTTTACGACCAACGTATAGGTCTGGTAAGCGAGGGCATGGCGCGCTACATTATCCCATCGCATCCCGTTCCGGAGCCGATATGCCCGCATTTGAGTCTTGCAGTGAGCTGGAGCTGGACCGCCAGCTCTGTTTTGCGCTGTACTCCACCTCGTTAACGATGACAAAAATCTATAAACCGCTTCTCAAGGAGTTAGGGCTTACCTATCCACAATATTTGGCCATGCTGGTGTTATGGCAACAGGATGGCATTACAGTAGGCATGTTAAGCAAGCGCCTGTTGACTGACCCAGGCTCGCTGACACCTTTACTTAAACGCCTTGAAGCTGACCAGCTATTGGTACGCCAGCGCAGCCGTCAGGATGAACGCATTGTGGAGCTATTCCTGACCGATAAGGGTCATGCACTGCGTGAGCAGGCACGGCATATCCCGAGTTGCATTATTAATGCCAGTGAAAAATCGGTAGAAACCCTGACTCAGTTGAAAGACGATCTCGTGCAGCTACGCAATAGTTTGCAAAAAGACAAATAATTTTTGAAAAGCACCGGCAAAAAGTTTACCGAAATTTATATTGCGCGCAAAAATAAGCTGCAATAAATTAAAACCAGAGCAGTATTTCAACCAAAAGCAGGAAAGGGAACTTGTTATGTCTATCGAAAAAGTTGTTTACCGTGCCCATGCCACCGCAACTGGCGGCCGTGAAGGCCAAGCCAAATCCTCTGACGGCGCATTGGATGTAAAACTTAGCACTCCCAAGGAGCTGGGCGGCGCAGGCGGCAACGGCACCAACCCCGAGCAACTCTTTGCGGCGGGCTACTCTGCCTGTTTTCTAGGTGCCCTGAAGCATGTTGCAAGCCAGGAGAAAGTAAAACTTCCCCAAGATGCCTCTATTGAAGGTAGCGTAGGTATTGGTGCCATTCCCACCGGTTTTGGTATTGAAGTCGAGCTTACAATCAGCTTGCCGGGTCTTGAAAAGAGCGTCGCCCAGAATCTGGTCGACAAGGCTCACGTTGTTTGCCCCTACTCTAACGCTACGCGTGGCAACATTGAGGTTACGCTGACGCTGGCTTGAGTCTGATTTAACTATCCAGCGCTCGTGCGACCGCCCTGCTTGCATGCAGGGCAGTGGTGTCATAAAGCTTCACGTGCGTATGCGACTGCTCGACCAGCAGTGCGATCTCGGTACAGCCCAGGATAACCGCCTGAGCACCCTGCTCGTGCAAATGATCAATGACCTCAAGATAACGTTGACGAGAATCGTCGTTTACTTCTCCCTGACACAGCTCATCGAAAATAATGCGATGCACGGTCGTCCGCTCGGCCTCAGCCGGGACAATGACCTCAATGCCGAACTTATCCTGCAAACGCGCCTTATAGAAATCCTGCTCCATGGTGAAACGTGTACCCAGCAAGCCTACGCGGGTAATGCCATCCTTCTGTAACTGCTCGGCTGTCGCATCGGCAATATGCAACAATGGAATCCTAATGGCCTGCTCAATGGCCGGAGCCACTTTATGCATGGTGTTGGTGGCCAGGAGTAAAAAATCAGCCCCGGCCCGCTCCACCGCCAGGGCAGCTTCAGCGAGTATCTTTCCAGCTTTCTCCCAGTCGCCTTGTTGCTGCAGGGTTTCGATTTCTGCGAAATCCACGCTGAACATGACGATCCTGGCTGAGTGAAAGCCGCCTAGCGCCTGCTTTACGCCTTCATTCAAAGCGCGGTAATAGCTCTGCGTTGATTCCCAGCTCATTCCGCCCAGCACGCCAATTACCTGCATTGTGCCTCCTTGCTTCTTTACAGATTTATTTTATTAACCGGCTAATAACATACCCTCTTGTACTCGTTTCTTACTACCCTCATAAAGCACTTAGTAAGGAATTACCCATGATGCCAAAGGAGAGATCACTCTGGTTTTTAGGCATTACCCCACTAACGAAACAGCGAGGCAATGATGAGCGATACGTCCTATACCCCACCACACGTTTGGAAATGGGAACCCGGCAATGGCGGAAAGTTTGCCAACATTAACCGCCCTGTTGCAGGACCAACCCATGATAAAGCGCTGCCTGTTGGCAAGCATCCGCTACAGCTCTACTCGCTGGGAACTCCTAACGGTGTAAAAGTGACCGTTATGCTTGAGGAGCTTTTGGAAAAAGGCATCAAAGAAGCTGAATACGATGCTTATTTAATCCAGATTGGTGAAGGCGATCAGTTCGGTAGTGGCTTTGTGGATGTAAACCCTAACTCCAAAATCCCCGCGCTGATGGATCACAGCACTAATCCGCCTCAGCGTGTTTTTGAATCTGGCGCCATTCTTCTCTACCTGGCTGAAAAATTTTCCGCTTTCCTGCCAAGCGACCCGGCCAAGCGTACCGAGTGCCTTTCCTGGCTTTTCTGGCAAATGGGTAGCGCCCCTATACTGGGCGGCGGCTTTGGTCACTTCTATGCTTACGCACCTGAAAAGTACCAGTACCCTATAGACCGTTACACCATGGAAGTGAAACGCCAGCTGGATGTGTTGGACCGTCATCTAGCCAACAACCGCTATATGGCTGGCGATGAATACTCCATCGCCGATATGGCTATCCACCCTTGGTATGGCGCGCTGGTCACCAATCGCATTTATGAAGCGGCTGAATTTCTGGAAGCTCATACATACAAGAACGTGCTGCGCTGGGCTGAAGAGATCGATACTCGCCCGGCCGTTAAGCGAGGCCGCATGGTTAACCGCACCTTTGGTGAACCCAGCGAGCAGTTGCACGAACGCCACGATGCCAGCGATTTTGAGCATAAAACCCAGGACAAGATCTAGCGACACCGCTAAGAATGCAGAAACACAAAAGCGGCCCCGAGGGGCCGCTTTTGATCTGTACGCAGCACTGGATTAAAAAGGAAGAACGCTAGCCGCTTACTTCAGCGGTCTAGCTGACGCACCCCTTCAAGGCTCGAATCAGCACGGGAATCACCCTTTTTGACCACGCTTAATGAGCCATCGGTTTCCAGAATAACCGCATGCGCTTCGCTTACACAGCCAAGACCATTGCTACGGATTGCGGCACGCACTTCATCATGGGTAACGCGAGCCTCCCGCAGCGCTTTGGTAAGAAACTCACCACGATAAAGCAGCATTAAAGGCTCGCCGGTCACCAAGCGCTTTACCCAGCGCTTGCGTACGCTTAGCCAGGTTATCGCAAACTGCAGAAAGATCAGCAGCCCCAGTGCAAGTGCGCCTTCGGCCAGGGCAACG
The DNA here is from genome assembly GCF_003990185.1 of Vreelandella nanhaiensis. Lineage (GTDB taxonomy): Bacteria > Pseudomonadota > Gammaproteobacteria > Pseudomonadales > Halomonadaceae > Vreelandella > Vreelandella nanhaiensis. The sequence continues at coordinate 93,315 of NZ_RZHF01000004.1, forward strand.
TCCTTGGAAAGCAGGATTGTCGCAAGCGTTGAGCCAAGCGCCACGGTTACGATAAGGTCAAACGCATTCATCTTGGAAAGCGTCCGGTTACCTGAAAGGCGCAGAAACAACACTAGTACGCCATATGCCAGCAAACCAATAATGAGCGTACGAAAAAGATTTTCCCAACCGTTAAAAAATATAGAATCCATAACGTCCTTGTCGCAGGCACGCAGTGTGCCGAAGAGTGAAAGCCTGTTACTACTGACAAACTAGCGGCTATTCAAGCTGTCCGCCAGTATCTGGCCGGGTCAGGCGTCGTGCTGTTTCCACCAGGCGGCATATGAACTGTTGTGCGGTGCCTTACCAGTTTCATCAGGCGCGCCATCCTCCCACCATACAGGCCCGCGTTCGCCCAGCGCTTCTTTGGCGGCCTGTACACGCTCACGAGCTTTACGCAACGCTTCATCATTGTCTTGGTTTTTGGCACGCTTCACTGCACGGCGGGCATCCATAAGCGCATTGACATGGGTTTGCCGCTCATCTTCGCTCAAACGAGGATCGGTGCAGCGCCACAGGCGGTTTTTAGCAATGAAATAGCGCCCGTCAGGCGTATGCGGATAGGGGTTGGCCATGCACTCCTCCGGGTTGCCGGTAGCCACGCTGGCTTGCGCGGCCAGGCTGGCTCTAGAAGCTTCTTGAAAGCGTGATGGCGCCGTACTTGTCCTGCTTGTCCTGCCCATCGAATTCACGCGTGCGCTGAACCGCAGCGTACGTCACCTGCCACTCATCCCAGGCAAGTGCGAAACCTGCGGCAGCTTCGCCTACCCACTCTTTGCGATCAACCGAGTGGCTATTGGAGAACACGTTGCCATCCAGCGTTAAGTTGTGCGCCACATAATAGCCTTCGACATTGGCAAATAAGTACCACTGCCAGCCGGTCGTGCTTATCATACGGCCACGGTTACCCGGGTTAGGCGTGAGCGTTGGGATACCACTAGCCTCGTCGCCCCAGCGCACGCCATAACCCGCGCTTGCGTAGGTATTGAGATTACCCAGCGCAACGCTGACGCCAGGGCCATGAGCCAGTCGCTTACCGGCGAAAGGCACGTTATGCCACCATTGACGACGCATGGTCATGTTAAGCAGCGGCTCGTCGCTTAACTGGTTGCCCCAGCCACGAGGCCGGTCACTATTGGTGATATGGTGCACTTCACGCTGAATGCTATCGGCAAGCGATGAAGGGCCTACCAGGCCAACGTCCAGGTGCAGGTCGGTTGCCTGCTGCCAGCTATTACCTACCGGAACATCCTCATAAAGCGACATGCCTACATACACTAGGCCCGCATAGGGACGGTCATCTTCAATCAGCTCGGGGCGCTGAATGTTGTCCGGTGTATAAATCTGATGCATCAGCCGAAAGGCCACCGAGTCTGCCTGACCGATCACGCTATCGGGCAACGACGTTGCCAAACGCTGCGTCCAGTTTTCAGGACTGGGTTTAAACGCCCAGTTAATCTCGAAACCACTGGTGAAATGGCCATCATCACTGCTAGCCATACCATCGTTTTCATGTTTGATGGAAAGAACGTTGTTATCTGCACTTGCCAATAAAGGTAATAGGCTTAATGCGGCCATGAGAAAAAACTGGCGCCAGCGTAGCAGGCAAGGGTTATGCATTGCTCGTTCCTTGAGTAGAGAGGGCAAAGGGCGTTAGCGCCTGGAACAAGCGCCAACAAACATTTCTGATTGTATGTAAAAATGCAAAAACATAGCAAGCAAACGTTCCTTTTTTCTTTCCAGATTTTTTGCCTTGAAGAAGCAATTCTGCAAGTCTTGCTGAATGTTTTTTACCCTTGGTTAACCATAACTTTTAATGATATTTAGTGATGACAGCTATACCAGTTGCTTCCTATAGGGTAGTAGAACTCTTCAAAGTTTGAAGCTTAACGATCACCTAAAAGCCACTGAGGCGTGATTTCATGCTGGCCATTTTCATCGGTGATATAAAGCGACCCTTCACTTACCATAACCGCCCAGTTAATGGCACGTGGCAGCTCTTGGGCAATCGTCGACAGAGCCTCTTGAGGCAAGGCCGCCACATGAACATTTTTAAGCGTCATGACGCTTGGCAATACTTTGTTTTCCCACACATCAATACGTCCGTAAGCCAGCAGCGATACGCGCTCGGCGCGGCGTGAGCACCAGGTCAGGCGTTCGGCATCGGGCAAACCCACCTCGATCCAGTGAAGAACTCGGCCATCCAGACTCTTCTCCCACAGCGCCGGCTCATCCACATCAGAAAGCCCCCGCCCGAAGGCCAGCGATTCGCTGTACCACAGCACGTAAGCAATCAGGCGTGCACTCATCCTCTCTTCAGTCTCAGAGGGGTGGCGTGCAATGGTAAAACGCAGGGTTTCATATACCCCGCGATCCAGATCGGTGAGATTGATGTCTACTTTATAGGGTGTCGCACTTAATGCCATTGGTGTATCCACAGATAAATTTTGGCCAGTTTACCTGATGCCTAGCCCGATAGGTGGCAGGCGGTGCGATAATCAGCAGTTAACGTGCCCTGCATTAACGTGCTCGGCAATGGCGAGCGAGTCCCAAACCATAATATCGCCATCTACCAGACAGGGCACCAATCCAGAAGGAGAGAAGCGCATAAAGGTTTCCCGGCTGGCCCCCGCCCCACCTTTGAACGGCACTAGATGTTCGTTAAAAGGAGTGCTCAGCGCTTGCATCAACACCCAAGGGCGCAGTGACCAAGATGAGTAGTTTTTATTAGCGATATACAGATCTGGCATGAGCACATCCTTCTAACAAGAAGAGAGAGTCGTTCTGGACAAAGTATATATACAAGACAGCTGCCTTTGTCTGCTCGCCTATTCTGGTTTCTCATCTGCTCCGTCTTAAACCAAGGTCGTGTGTTTAACGCTTGCCTTCATGTTCTAACATGCTGACGACGCAATGTTACCGATAACATTAATACTCGGTTCGACAACACTTACCCTGGAGCACGCACATGGATGGATGGACGCAAACGATGTCGGCAGGCCCACTGCTGGGCATTGCCACCGCTGCCGTCTTGCTACTTCTGATACTGATTATCAAATTCAAGGTTCATGCTTTTCTTGCCTTGATCGTGATCAGCCTATTGACTGCCTTTGCCACCAACATCCCCTTTGAAGCCATCGTGCCTACCATGATTCAAAGCTTCGGTGGAACGCTCGGCGCCGTTGCTCTGCTGGTGGGTCTGGGTGCCATGCTGGGCAAGTTGGTTGAATACTCTGGGGGAGCTCGAGTACTGTCCGACAAGATGATCGACCTGTTCGGTGAGAAGCGCGCGCCGTTTGCTTTGGGTATCGCCTCGCTACTGATGGGTTTTCCGATTTTCTTCGATGCGGGCCTGATCGTCATGCTGCCGATCATCTTTGCCGTGGCGCGCCGCCTTGGCGGGCCCATTCTTCTGTACGCCATGCCCGCCGCCGCTGCCTTCTCGGTGATGCACGTGTTCCTGCCTCCTCATCCGGGCCCGGTCACTGCCTCTGAGCTTTATGACGCCAACCTGGGGCTTTTGATGCTCACCGGCGTGATCATTGCCTTTCCGATGTGGTGGGTCTCCGGTTATATGTGGGGTAAGTTTGTGGCCAAGCGCTACCCCTTCCCGCTGGGTAAGAGCCTGTTTGGTGAAGTAAAAGAGGAAGAAATCACCAACCCACCTGCCGTGGGCACCGTCATTTTCATGCTGATGCTGCCCTTGATTCTGATTTTCATGAACACCGGCCTGGATTTTCTACGCTCGGTGGGCGCGGTGGATAGTAGTCAGGGCTGGTTCCAACTGATGCGCGCTATGGGTAGCACTCCCGTTGCACTGCTTATTTCCACACTGGTGGCCATGCTGGTGCTTGGTCATCGCCGGGGTATGGAGGGAAATGCGCTTGAGAAGGTGCTGGATTCCGCACTGGGGCCAATCTGCTCAGTGGTGCTGATTACTGGTGCGGGCGGCATGTTTGGCGGCGTTCTGCGCGCCTCGGGCATTGGCGATGCGCTCTCCGGCTCACTTAGTGATTTGGGTCTACCGATTATTCTGGCAGCCTATGTGATTGCCGTCATCATGCGCTTGGCGCAGGGTTCGGCCACCGTTGCCCTGGTCACGGCCGCCGGCCTCATGTCGCCTGCGGTGATTGGTGGAGACTTCAGCGCCATGCAGGTCGTCGCCATTACCGTTGCTACTGCGGCAGGCTCTGTCTTTGCCGGGCACGTCAACGACTCGGGCTTCTGGCTGGTGGGCCGCTTGCTGGGCATGGATGTTAAAACCACGCTCAAGACCTGGACGGTTCAGCAGGCCCTTGAATCCTTGGTGGGTTTTGTATTCGCCTACCTTATTTTCATGCTGTTTTAGGGGATTGTGATGACCCAGACACTGTTCAACATTCGTGATCGCCTGGCCCTGGTAACCGGCTCATCCAGAGGGCTTGGCAATGCCCTCGCCAGAGGCCTTGCCCACCAAGGCGCGCGAGTGATTCTCCACGGCCGCAATTTGGCTCTGGTTCAGGAAGAAGCACGCGCCATAGCGCAAGAAACCGGCGCCACGGTTGAGGCCGTAAGTTTTGATGTCACCGACGCCCAAGCCACCCAGCAGGCGCTTGAAGCGTTGATTGCCCAATGTGGCGTGCCGGATATTCTGGTCAACAACGCAGGGCTTCAGCGGCGCGCGCCATTCAATGAGTTCACCCCGTCCGACTGGGACGCGCTGGTGGCCACCAACCTGTCGAGCCTGTTTTATGTCTCCCAGGTAATTACCCGCGCCATGGGCGAGCGCGGCTCAGGCAAGGTCGTCAACATTGGCTCGGTGCAGTCCAAGTTGGCCCGCGAAACCATCGCTCCCTACTCGGCCACCAAGGGCGGCGTTGCGATGCTCACTCAGGGCATGGCTGCGGATCTGGCGCGTTTCAATATCCAGGTCAACTGTATCTCTCCAGGCTACTTCAAGACCGAGATGAACAGCGCACTCTGGCAAGACCCGGCGTTCAATCAGTGGGTCGAGAAACGTACGCCCGCTCAGCGCTGGGGGCACTTCGACGAACTGGTTGGCACCCTGGTGTATCTGTGTTCTGACGCCTCAAGCTTCGTTTCCGGGCAGAATATTTTCGTTGACGGTGGCATGACCTCGGTCGTGTAACAGCCGCCCCCATAGGAAGCAGCACTATGCAAGCATTAGTCATTCACGGTAAACAGGACCTGCGCGAAGAAACGCTCGCCCTCCCCGAGCTCGCAGCTGGAAAAATCAGGCTGCGCATGGCGTTTGGTGGGATTTGTGGCTCAGACCTTCACTATTATCATGAAGGTGCCAACGGTGCTTTTGTCGTGCGCGAACCACTGATACCCGGCCATGAGATGGCCGGCGTGGTCGAGCACGACCCAAGCGGCAAGCTGGCGCCGGGAACGCCAGTCACCCTGCACCCAGCTACCTTTGGCACCCCCCAGCAGGGTATCGAGGACAAGCCGCACTTATGGCCGAAAGGCGCCTACCTGGGCTCCGCTTCCACCTGGCCGCATACCCAGGGCGGCATGAGTGAGTATCTGGATGTAGACCCCGGCATGGTGCGGGTGCTTCCCACCGCCCTTCCGCTCAAGCGGGCGGCTCTGGCCGAGCCTCTGGCGGTTGGCCTGCACGGCATTAAAGTGGCAGGTGGCGTTGAGCGACAGCGCGTTCTGGTCTGCGGGGCAGGCCCCATCGGGCTACTCGCCGCGGCGGCAGCACTCGCCAAAGGTGCTAGCGAAGTGAGCATTACTGATGTGCTAAAAGGCCCGCTATCACGGGCACGCGCGCTCGGCGTGCAGCATACCTACCGTGTAGGTGTGGATGAGGTGCCTCAAGAAGCTTTCGATGTGGTGCTGGAGTGTACGGGGGTGCCGGCGTCCATCAACGGTGCCATTCTGGCGGTTCGACGTGCAGGTATCATCGCCCAGATCGGCATGATGCCCGCGACCCCACAGCCGCTTGCCTTGGCGCCGCTGATAGCCAAGGAAATCCAGATGCGTGGCTGCTTCCGTTTTCATGATGAAATCGATGAAGCCATTGCACTGCTGGCCGCCGACCCCCGCTTTGATGACATCATCACCCATGTGCTGCCCGCCAGTGATGCTCAGAACGCCTTTGCCATCGCCAAGGATTCTGAAACCTCCGGCAAGGTGCTTATCGAGCTTTGGCCGTAACGCGCCAAGGGGCCAAATGATAAAAGAAGCGGGCGATGAGCCCGCTTCTTTTGATTAGCACCTGCGCTTAAAAGTTGGCCTTGCGCTTCTCGACAAACGCGCTCATGCCTTCTTTCTGCTCTTCGCCAGCAAAGCAGACGGCAAATAGGGCGGTTTCCAGGGCAAGGGCGCTATCCAGATCCTGATCCATCCCGGCGTGAACTGCTTGTTTGGCCCCACGTACGGATTGCGGCCCGTTGCCTTTAAGCTGCTTGGTGAGCTCTTCCACATAGTTTTCAAGCTCGGCCTGGGGCATGACGCGGTTGACCAGACCAATACGCAGCGCTTCCTGAGCGTCGATCTTGCGCCCGGTAGTGACCAGGTCAATGGCCATGGCAGGGCCAACGCGGCGCGGCAGGCGCTGAGTGCCGCCAAAGCCGGGAATAACGCCCAGCAGCACTTCAGGCTGGCCGAATACGGCGTTGTCGCTGGCTACTGCCCAGTCGCAGGCCAGCGCCAGTTCGCAGCCGCCGCCAAGGCAAAACCCGTTCACCAGCGCGACCACCGGCACCGGCAATGTTTCAAGACGTTTGATGGTACGCAGCGCCTGACTTGCAAAGGCGCGCGCCTCTTCCGGGGTCTTATTGCGCATCTCGGTGATATCAGCCCCGGCCACAAAGGATTTTTCCCCTGCACCGGTAATCAACACAGCACGCAAGTTGGTCTGGGCTTCAAGCTCCACCAAGTGAGCTTCCAGTGCAGCAAGCACTTCGCTGTTCAAGGCATTCAGCGCCTTGGGGCGGTTAATGGTCAGCCGCACCACCCCATCATTATCGTTTTTTTCAATCACTGCTTCGCTCATGTTGACTCCTTAATTGTTATTGCGACGTTAGGGCCTGGTCCCACCCTAGCGAACGCCTGGTTAGTAGGCAATGACTTCTTTTAGTACTTTTTTTAGCGCTTTTTTAATCGTAGCGGTGAAAGCCCCGTCCTGTTTTGCGTCCAAGATAACCGGCATCTACCATTCGCTTGAGCAGCGGGCAGGGCCGGTATTTAGGATCGCCAAAGCCTTCCTGCAACACGTTCATGATTGCCAGGCAAACATCCAGGCCAATTAAATCGGCCAGCGCTAGCGGGCCCATGGGATGGGCAGCGCCTAGCTTCATGGCTTCATCAATGGCTTCCGGTGTGGCGGCCCCTTCCTGAACGATAAAGGCCGCTTCATTGATCATCGGCACCAACAGGCGATTGACGGCAAACCCGGGCGAATCACCAATAGGGACCGCCGTTTTACCCAGCGCCTGGGCAAGCTGCTCAATACGCTGAACGGTGGCATCGGACGTCTGTTCGGCCCGGATCACTTCTACCAGTTTAAGCACGGGCACCGGATTGAAAAAGTGCATGCCGATAACGCGCTCAGGGCGCTCGCATACGGCTGCTAGGCGGGTCAGTGATAGTGATGAGGTGTTGGATGCCAGAATGGCATCAGGGCTTAGTCTGCTTAACTCGTGAAACAGCTTTTCCTTGAGTGCTGGCTGCTCAGGGGCCGCTTCAATAATCACGCCACAACCACCAAGCGCTTCAAGAGAAGTGGTTGTCGAGAGGCGCTCAAGTGCCGCTTGTTTATCCTCTTCGCTGATCTTCTGTTTTTCAACCAGTTTGCCAAGGCCCTTTTCGATACTGGCCTTGGCCCGGCTTAACGCCTCCTCAGCCACATCGTACAGGTGTACATCAAACCCACTGGCCGCCACCACTTGGGCAATGCCCTGGCCCATGGTGCCCGCGCCTACCACACCGATCCTATCACTCATGCCCGCCTCTCCTTATTGATTGATTAATGACGCCTGGCCTCTTCGCGCAGTACGAATTTTTGTATCTTGCCCGTCGAGGTTTTGGGCAACTCGCTGAACACGACCGTCTTGGGTACCTTGTAGCTGGCTAAATGCTCGCGACAGTGGGCAATAATGTCAGCTTCGGTGACTTCGCCATAGCCCACTTTGAGTTTTACAAAAGCACACGGGGTTTCGCCCCACTTTTCGTCCGCCTTGGCGACCACGGCGGCTTCCTCTACCGCGGGGTGCGCGTAAATGGCGCTTTCCACTTCAATGGTCGAGATATTTTCCCCGCCGGAAATAATGATGTCCTTGGAGCGATCCTTGATTTCGATATAGCCGTCTGAATGCCAGACGGCCAGATCCCCGGTATGGTACCAGCCGCCTTCAAAGGCCTGCTGGGTGGCTTTGGGGTCCTTCAGGTAGCCTTTCATCACCGTGTTGCCGCGCATAAGCACTTCACCAATGGTGCCGCCGTCTTTCGGCACGGGTATCAAGGTTAGTGGGTCAGCGACACATAGCGCTTCAAGCATATGGTAGCGCACGCCCTGGCGTGCCTTGATAGCAGCGCGCTGCGCCAGCGGCAGTTCATTCCAGGCCTCGTGCCAGGCACATACGGTCACCGGGCCATACACTTCGGTTAGTCCATACACATGGGTGACTTCAATGCCCAGAGTTTCCACACCGGCAATCACCGATGCGGGGGGGGCTGCGCCGGCGGTGGTCACTTTCACCGGATGATCGAATTCCCGCTTATCTTCATCGGGCAGGTTAACCAGGCCATTAAGAATGATCGGCGCGCCGCTAAAGTGGGTAACGCGCTCTTGCTGAATCAGCTGCATGATCTTTTTAGGGTCGACTCTGCGCAAACAGACGTTCACGCCAGCATTGGCTGCGATGGTCCAGGGAAAGCACCAACCGTTGCAGTGAAACATCGGCAGGGTCCATAGATAGACCGGATGGTGAGGCATCGCCCACTCCATCACGTTACTCACTGCATTCAGGTAAGCACCTCGATGGTGATAGACCACCCCCTTGGGCTTGCCGGTGGTGCCGGAGGTATAATTAAGCGAGATGGCCTGCCACTCATCATCAGGCAGTTTATAGGCATGGTCAGCATCACCCTCGGCCAGCAGGGCCTCGTACTCGATTTCGCCTATCGTCTGGGTTTCTTCTAGAAATTCCTTATCTGCAACGTCAATGATCAGCGGCTTACGCTCGAGCCTGGCAACGGCCGCCTGAATCACCTCAGCAAACTCAGGGTCAACAAGAATCGCCTTGGCCTCGCCGTGTTCCAGCATATAGCTGATCGCCTCGGCATCCAGGCGAATATTGAGCGTATTAAGCACACAGCCCGCCAGCGGTACGCCAAAGTGCGCTTCAAACATGGCTGGAATATTGGGCAGCATCGCGGCCACCGTCTGCCCTGGTTTGATCCCACGCCGTTCAAGTGCCGAAGCAAGCTGACGACAGCGCGCCCAGGTTTCGGCCCAGCTACGGCGAATCTGACCATGCACCACGGCCGGGTAATCCGGGTAGATGGTGGCCGAGCGCTCCATAAAGGTAAGCGGCGAAAGCGCCACGTGGTTTGCGGGTGTCGCGGGAAGATGTTGTTCAAAGATGGAAGGCATGCAGGGCTCCTTTAGGGGGCAGCGTTTATCGGCGGTAGAGCATGTTCAGCCGGCGAACGCATGTTTTTATAATCTGCTGATAGCCACTGTTGTATAGGGTGCTTTGCGTGCTGTATATAGTCCAGAAGCAGTACCGCCGCCTTAAAGGCGGCGGTCAGTTGTGATTAGCGTGTTAGCTAACCTCAAAGTCACTTAAACATTGAATACCCGCTTCAATCACCGCTCGCTGGGCACGCCCCACCGGTAGCCATTGGGTAATGGCAAAGTGGGCGCTTTGTAGCTTGGCGGTATAGAAAGGATCACCGCTGCCCTGCTCAATGGCTGCCTGGGCATTGAGCGCAGCCAGACCCATTTGCCAGGCGCATAGCACATGGCCGGTCAGGGTTAGAAAGGGCGTTGCATAGCCCTGTACAGCGTCCGGGCCTGTATCAGGGTCACTGCCCTGCTCAAGCACCTGCTGCTGAGCGATAGTCAAATCTTCAAGGCCTGCGGCCAACGCACTACCCAACTGCGCCAATGCCGGTTGTTCATGTAGGCGCTCGACCGTGGCGGCCACCTTGCTTAACAAGGCCCTAAATGCCTCGCCCCGGTCGCGCTGCAGCTTACGACCCGCCAAGTCCAGTGCCTGAATACCGTTGGTGCCCTCGTAAATAGGCGCAATACGCGCATCGCGTAGAAGCTGGGCCGCGCCGGTTTCCTCGATATAGCCCATGCCGCCATGCACCTGAACACCCGTTGATGCAATCTCCACCGCCTGGTCGGTAGAGAAGCCTTTAATCACAGGGATCAACACGTCAACACAGGCTTGAGCCGCCTGACGGTCGCTCTGTTCCTCGCCGTGACGGGCAATATCCAACTGCGCGGCGCAGTAAAGCGCCAAGGCGCGTAGGGCATCGGTACGGGCGCGCATGGAAAGCAGCATGCGGCGCACGTCCAGATGCTCGCTGATTGAACACTCTTTACCTCCACGAGAGCCAGGCAGGCGCCCCTGCTGGCGGTCGCGGGCATAGGCCAACGCATGCTGACAGGCCCGCTCAGCCACGCCGATGCCTTGAATGCCCACCTTATGGCGCGCTTCATTCATCATGGTAAACATGTGATTAAGACCGCGCCCCTCTTCCCCTACTAGATAACCAATCGCGCCGCCCTGTTCACCAAAACTTAATGTACAGGTAGGCGATCCGTGGATACCCAGCTTATGTTCAATAGAGGCGCAGATAACATCATTGCGCTCGCCCAGCGAGCCGTCGGCATTGACGAGAAACTTGGGGACCAGAAACAGCGAAATGCCCTTATTGCCTTCGGGGGCATCGGGCTTGCGCGCCAGCACTAGGTGGATAATATTTTCAGCGGCGTCGTGCTCACCCCAGGTGATATAGATTTTCTGACCGCTTATCCGGTAGTGATCCCCTTCCGACACGGCTTTGGTGCGCACTTTGGAAAGATCCGACCCGGCCTGGGGTTCGGTCAGGTTCATGGTCCCGGTCCAGGCGCCTTCCACAAGCTTGGGGAGATACGTGGCTTGAAGTTGTTCACTTCCATGATGAGCCAGCGCTTCGATAGCGCCTGCGGTGAGCATAGGGCAAAGCCCCAGCGCCATGTTGGCGCCGTGAAGCATCTCTTGAACCGCGCTTGCGACAACTTCAGGCAGGTTCTGACCACCCAACGCCTCGGATACGCCGATGCCGTTCCAGCCGCCGTCAACATAGGCTTGGTAAGCGGCAGTAAAGCCGTCTGGAATGGTAACGCTGCCATCAGATTGGCGCTTTGCGCCCTGGCGGTCGCCGGTGGCGTTCAACGGCCCCCAGACATCGCCTGCAAGCTTAGCCGCCTCATCCAATACGGCCTCCACAACGTCGGGGGTGGTATCGCTGAAGTCAGGCAAGTTGAGCGAGCGATGCCCGAGCAGCTCTTCGAGCACAAAACGCAAGTCGCGTACCGGCGCGGCGTAGTGGTTCATGGCAACACCTCGATAAGAAAATAAAACAGTCGTTTGTTATAAAACGTTCTGTCCGATAGTAGTTTCTCACCTTTAACCACACCATTAGCCCAACGTCTCACGAAGGCTTTGAACCCAAGCTGACGACTTATTTACGCACGCTCACCTGCTCTACATCATCGTAATAGGCAATATGGTTATCCTCCTCGGCGGGCGGGCCCACCACCGGCTCGGCCACTTCTACATCGGGCACTGCTTCGGAAAGATCTTCCAGGTGCTCGTGTTCCAGCGCCCCTTGCACCAACTCTTCAGTAATAACCAGCTCCGCCCCGGCGGCAGTCATGGGTGTTGTAGCCGTAAACGGTGCCACCGGCAGAGGCGCCGGGCGAACGCTACGCCGCCAGGAGAAGAATAGTAGAAATATCAGACTAAGCCCGCCAAATGACCAGAAGAGTCCTGCATCGCCTACGGCCGTCATGACCGGAGAAATCATCAAAGGGCTCAGCGTTGCGCCAATCGAGTTGATCAGCAAGAGCCCCTGGCTCATACGTACCAGCGCGCCAGCTGGCGCCCGGTCGGCTGCGTGGCTCACCGCTACCGGGTAAAGCGCAAACACGCCACCACCCAGCAAGAACAGCAGAACGGACAGCAAGGGCATAGAAAGTGGCAACCACAGCATGGCCGCCGAAATCAGCACGCAAAACCCACTGATGCCGATAAGGACCATCTGGCGATCATGCCGGTCGGACCAGCGGCCAATCGGGTACTGCAGCAACATCGCGCCTAAAATCACCAGCGCCATCATCTGTCCCACCTGGTTAACGCTCATGCCAATACGCTGCAGGTAAAGCGGCAGTAGGCTATAGGCGGCGGCAACCACCATGCCCGAACCCAGGCTGCCCAGCACGCCGGTAGGCGTCAGCATGATCAAACGATATGGCGGCAGCGGCTCGGCGTGTTCAATCAAGGGCGACACCCGTGGAATCATCGCCATGGGAAGTACAGAGAGCGAAGCCAGCATGCCAATTACCATAAACGGCGCCGTGACACCCATGGCATTGGTCACCCCGAGCAACAGTTGGCCAATGACGCCTGCGGCATATAGTGAAATCATGTACAGCGCGAGCAGACGACCACGCACCTTCTGCTCACCCGCCGTCAGCAGCCAACTCTCGATAACCAGATAAACGCCGACCGTTGCCCAGCCGCCAATCAGGCGCAGCGCAAACCAGGCCCAGGGGTCGAAAAAGAGTCCTTGAAGCAGCACCGTAACGGCCACTAAAGAGGCAAAGCTGCCGTAGGCGCGAATATGCCCAATACGCAGCAGAAGGCGGTCGTTGAACATCGCCCCCAGCGCCAGGCCAATGAAATAGGCCGACGAGACAATACCGATCACCGTGGCGGACTCGCCAGCAGCGTCCAGGCGCACGGTAATCAAGGTAGCCAGAAAGCCGTTGCCAATACCCAGGATAAATAAACCTAGAAGGGGCGCAAGCGCCATGGCCAGTAGTTGCCGCGACATGAAAACCTCACCTTACCTAACGAGTTGCAAGAAGCGCATTCTGCTTGAGAACCATTTTGCCTCCTACACCACCAGCAGGCATTAAACAGGCGCGCAATTATTGCTTTGGATAGCACAAAGTCAATGCTTTTTCACTTCCTCTGGCTACTGTTCAGTGTTTTTGTAGAATAACCGTGTCATTACCAGGAAATTCCACTATCAGCTGATGTTTTTCCGCCCACCACTTGAAGGTGGCCTCACTGAAAAAGCACACATGGGTAGGGTCATTGATATAATGCCATCGTGCAAAGGCAGCCGGCGTGGTTACCCGCTTAGTCATTAGCCCCAGATAGCCGCCGGGCTTGAGCTGCCCAATAAGCTGGGCAAGCACCTTTCCTGGCTGGGCCAGATGCTCAAGCACTTCGGTTGCGGTAATAAACGCATACGTCTGCATTAAGACTTGGGTATCGGGGGCATAAAAGACATCGTAGATCGCCATGGGGTGCCCTGCTTCCTCGAACATTAATGAAAGCGTTGGCCCCGGCCCTGCGCCAAAGTCCAGCCCGTTGGCACCGGCGGGCAGTTTGGCCAGCAAAGGCGTAAACAAACGCCCTAAAAAGTGCCGGTATCCCGTATCATGGGGGGAGTTTTGATGCCGGTCGTATTCGGCTTTTTCGTCACTAGCATTTAAATGCTGCTCAGGCGGCACAAACACCAGTAGGCACGTGGCACACTGGTAGTAATCACGACGACGATCCTGATGATAGGGTACAACCGTCGTTGCATTGCATAGCGGGCAGCATTGCATCGTCGTCTCGGATTTTCGGTTTTGGATTAAGGAAAGAGGCATGCTCACAGGTCTGGACCATCTAGTTGTAACCGTGACGGATATAGGTCGCGCCGTTGACTTTTATTCACGTGTTCTGGGGCTTGATGTACGCTACCGCGATGCCCAGCGGGTAGATTTGATGCTCGGCGATACGGCCTTGCGCTTGCACCAAACCGACACGGACATTGAACCCATTTCCGCAACCCCGACACCCGGAAGCCTCGATTTGTGCCTGCGCTGCCTGCTGCCACTGGATGAATTCAAGCAGCATCTGGACGTACTGGGCATCGAAGTCGAGCTTGGCCCGGTGGCCCGCCAGGGAGCCAATGGTGCGATCGAGTCGGTTTATTTGCGCGACCCCGATGGCAATCTTTTGGAGATTTGCCGCCCGGCCCGATAGACACGATCATTGATACCTGCTCAGCCCGGCCACTAATGCTTAGCCACGCCCCGCACGGTATCATAGTGCGCTGAAAGGGTATCCGCTTTATTGATTAATCCGTGAAGGGTAGGAAAATATGCACGACAGTCGTAATGAAGCGCCGATAGAAGGCGAAGTTATCTCCAAGTACACGACAAAAGAGCCTGCAAAAGAGCCCGACACCACCATTGCCATGGTCAATTATGCGCTTTATCTGGCAAGTTTTGTGGTGGGATTTACCTCAGTAATCGGGGTGGTTATCGCCTATATGTATCAGGGTAAAGGCCCTGCATGGCTGGACGAGCACTATCGCTATCAAATCCGTACGTTCTGGATCGGCTTGCTTTACGGCATTATTGCCTCTGTATTGACGCTGGTACTCATTGGTTTTCCGCTGCTCCTGGCGCTGGCAGTCTGGTTTATCGTCCGCTGCGTCAAAGGATTCAAGGGTTTGCAGGAAAAACGCGCTCCAAGCAATGTAGGCAGCTGGTTACTGTAACGTATGACCGAACACGCAACGGCATCTTCCCCGCGCTTTTCTAAAGCCAAGGCAATTGCCTGGCTTTGGCGGACGCTTTCCCGCTGGCCCCTGCCAAGGCTCTGGCGTTTTGCCTCAACCCTTGGGCCCCTGGTCTACCGGTTTAGCCAGCGCGAGCGCAAGGTCACGGACCTCAACCTTGAGGTTGTCTATCCAACGCTTGGCAAAAACGAGCGCAGCCTAATCGCCAAGCAGAGCCTGCGCCACTCTACCGCCACCATGATGGAGCTTGGCTACGCCTGGATGGCCGAGCCTTCGCGCATTGAAGCAGGCATTCTGGAAGTGCACGGCCGTGACAAGCTGGACAGCGCTCGTGCCGAAGGTCGAGGAGTCATCGTACTGGCGCCGCATTTTGGCAACTGGGAAGTCCTCAATTTCTGGCTTTCAAGCCACTTTCCGTTTACCGCCATGTACGAGCCGCCCAAGATCGCCGCTCTTGAGCCGATTATTCGCCATGGCCGCGAGCGCATGGGCGCCCAGTTGGTTCCGACCAACCCGCGCGGCGTGGCGGCGCTTCTCAAGGCGCTCAAACGCAGTGAAGCTATTGGCATTCTTCCGGATCAGGAACCCGACTGGGGCAGCGGCGTATTTGCACCTTTTTATGGCCATAATGCCTACACCGCAACGCTTTTACCCAAGCTGGTCGCCCGCACCCAGGCAAGAGTGGTCACCGGCGTTGCCCTGCGTCTTCCAGGCCGCGGCTTTGCGATTCATTTTCTGGATGCCGATGAGCGGGTCTATAGCCCCGATGAGGTGCAATCCGCCAGTGGCGTGAACGCAAGTGTAGAAGCATCCATTGCGCTTGATCCGGCCCAGTATCAATGGGAGTACAAGCGCTACCGCAAGGTGATCGAAGAGCAGCAGGGTCACCCCGAGGCCAACGACTTCCGGCTTTACTGAGCTACTCATCGTTCTGGCGAGCATACACGTCGTCCAGCCGTTCGATATCGTCTTCCCCCAGATATGCCCCGGATTGAACCTCAATCAGCTCAAGTGGAATCTTGCCGGGGTTCTCTAGACGATGCAGCGCGCCAACGGGGATATAGGTTGACTGGTTTTCACTCACCAGAAAGCAGCGCTCATCGACCGTTACCCGCGCTGTACCGCTGACCACCACCCAGTGTTCAGCGCGGTGATGATGGCGCTGCAACGACAGCCGACCGCCCGGCTTGACGGTAATATGCTTTACCTGATGCCGTCCACCGCTATCAATGGCCTGAAAACTCCCCCAAGGACGATGAACCTGAGACGCCGACTGCGGTTCGCTACGTCCGGCCTGGGTAAGCGTTGCGACCAGCTGCTTTACGTGCTGTGCTTTGTCGCGGTGGGCCACCAGAACGCTGTCCGGCGTCTCCACTACGATAAGATTCTTGACGCCCAACGTGGCCACCAGCCGATGCTCTGCAATCACCAGCGAATCAGAGGTTGATTCAAGTAGCGCGTCGCCTTGAGCAACGTTGCCCGCCTCATCCGGTGTAGCTATGTCCCACAACGCATCGAAACTGCCGATATCACTCCACTGCGCATCAAGCGAAACGACCGCCGCGTTACTGCAATGCTCCATCACGGCATAATCAATGGAGTCAGCCGCGCAAGCGCAAAACGCCTGTTCATCCAGGCGCAGAAAGTCCAGGTCACGCTGCGCCATGCTGACCGCTTTTTGGCAAGCCGCCAGCATGGCGGGCTGAAGGCGCTCAAGCTGTCCAAGGTAGGTAGACGCACGGAGCAAGAACATGCCGCTGTTCCACAGCGTATTGCCTTGCTCGATGAGCTCGGTGGCACGCTGACTATCCGGTTTTTCAATAAAGGCCGTAAGCTTTTGCCCGTTACCCAGCGCCTCCCCGCAGGCAATATAGCCATAGCCGGTTTCGGGGTGCGTGGGCACAACACCAAACGTTACCAGATAGCCCTCCTCGGCCAGGTCAACAGCCTTATTCACGCTGCCTTGAAAGGCGCGAACATCGCCAATAACGTGATCGGCAGGCAGCACCAGCAGCAGCGGGTCCTCCCCGGCGTCACTTGCCAATAGTGCTGCACAGGCAATTGCCGGTGCGGTATTACGCCCGTCAGGCTCAAGAACGATGCGCGCTTCCTGGCCCATTTCACGCAGCTGCTCGGCCATTAAGAACCGGTGGGCGTGATGCCCCATGATAATAGGCAAGCTAGTGGTTAGGCCTTTCAGGCGATCAAGCGTTTGTTGGAGCAGGCTTTGCGATGATGTTAACCGCAAAAACTGCTTGGGCATCTGTTCGCGCGAGAGTGGCCACAGCCGTGTACCGCTACCACCGCATAAAATGACCGGCTGAATCATGGAGTCGTCCTTGTAGGCAAGGCTATTGCGCCGTTTTTTGTTCCACTTTCTGCCCCAAACTCCTCTTGAAGCCAGCGACGTAGCTGGCTCATCCGGGCGGCTTTTTCTGGGCTGGCGAGAGTTGGCATGGTGCCGTCAACAAACCCATGGGTGTAAAAAGACGCCAATAGCTCAGGGTCGCCACTGATAATATGCACGGGCACTGCGGCACTAGCGTTATTGCCGGTGATCAGCGGTGCTGGTTGATGGTCGCCCAGCACAATCAGCAGCGTTTTATCGTCCACCACCCGTTCGGCCCAGCGTCCGGTTACTTCTACAGCGTAGCCGACCGACCAGGCGTAGTGATCGCGAATCCGCTCGACATCCTGCCAAAGCACTTCAGGCGGGTCACCGGCATGCTCCCAGGGTGCGAAAATGGTGCCATCGCCGATGGTTTCCCAATCATCAATCACCGGCAGGATAGGCGTCCAGGGAGCGTGGCTTGAAATAAGCGCCATCTGGGCAAAGACGGGCGAGTCGCCGAGCAGGTGGCGCTGTGTGTAATCAAGCGTGAACTGGTCAGGCATAGTCACCCAGTTGAGTGCGGGACCTGCGTATTCAATATTCTTGGCTACCACAATATCGTCAAACCCGTAGGCTTCGCCCTCCGGCCAGGCAAAGGTAATCGCTGGCATGATACTCAGCGTACGCTGCCCAGTCGCCTTGAAGTCATCAATCAGCGTCGAGCTTTGTGTGCTCAACATCAGCCGGTACCAGAGCTGATTGTCGATCCAGCGGCCGCTTAATACCGTGGCATGGGCAAGCCATGACTGCCCCCCACGGATGGGTGCCTCTAAAAGTCCTGAAACCACGTGAAGCCCTCGCTCCTTCAAGCGGCGCTCCATGGTGGCAAGCTTAGGCCGCAATACATTGCTGTAGCGCGGGTCATCAAGTGCCGAGACGCCGTAAGACTCCACAAACGTCAGCAACACGTTGCGTCCTGCAAGCCCGGGTAGCGCCTGTGCTTGAAGCGGTGCCGTTTCAAGCTGCTCGGCAAAAGTCAGGTGCGCCTGATGGGTGATGACGACCTGCTGCCACTGAAAGCGTGTGGCTTTTATCATCGGCAGTGCCGCCTGATGCATGAAAGGCTTGCCAGTCAGATCGCCCAAGGTCAGCACTACGGCCAGCACCGCAATTCCAAGCGCAATGCCGCCTTTCAAGCTATTCAAAGGTAAAGGGCTGGCTAGCAACAGGCGAGCCAGCCCCCAAAAGCTACCCAATAGCAACACGATGCCTGCAAGCATCGCGCAAACGGCCCAGACTTGGCCTACATTACCTACGAGCAAATGAAAAATTGAGCGCACTAAAGGGGTGTCTAAATAGAGGTTTAGCGATCTTCCAAAGGCCATGTAGGTAGCGGCATTGCCCAAATTGGCAATGGTTGCCAAGGCAACCCAGCTTATCAGGGCGACGCCCAGCAAGCGGCGGGACATACCTTTGGGAAACACTAGCATAAGCGGCACTATGACCCACGCCTCCCATGCAATCAAAGGCTCGCCAATAGTGCTAAAGCGCCACCATAAGGGCGCTACCAGCAGTACATTGAGTGCTGAAGCACCTAAAAACAATCGCCACATAGCGCTCTCATTGTTCCTGATGAATGGATCATCAATATGTTTATTGCGGGCTTACGAAACGATCATCTAAAAAGCGTGGTAATAACGACCATACCTTAAATACACAGTGTACATTAAGAACCAAGCGTATAATATTTGTTTAAAAAAACGACCGGATTGGCTTTTGCTTAACTGTGTCAGGCCTGCACTCGAAAGGAACTCGCCTATGTGTTGCACGAATAATGGAAAATGGATGTTATTGCTCGGTTGTTTGATGGCGCTACCCGCCAGCGCTCAGGATGATGCCCTTTTCAATAAGGTCATTGAGCGCGCTCAGGCACTCGCCAAGGAGGATTACCAAGCGCCCGAAGAATCGCTTCCTCCGGTGTTGAAAGACATCAGTTATGACACTTACCGACAAATTCGCTTCGCCCCCGATCAGGCTTACTGGCGTGATGAAAGCCCGTTCAATTTGCAGCTCTTTCATAGCGGTTTCTTATTCCAAACTCCCGTGACCCTCAATATCATTGATAACGGCGAGGTTTCCTCCCTGCCCTTTTCAGTCGATGATTTTCAATACGATGGCAATGCAGAAGCGCTCCTTGAGCATGATTTAAAAGGCAGCGGTCATGCGGGGTTTCGGCTTCATTACCCCCTTAATACCCATGAGTATGCCGACGAGTTCGCGGTTTTTCTCGGTGCCAGCTATTTTCGCCTAGTGGGCAAGGGTCAGGTTTTTGGGTTATCAACCCGCGGGCTTGCCATTAATACGGCTTCGGCCGAGGGTGAAGAATTTCCGGCCTTTCGTGAGTTCTGGCTCTACAAGCCTGACGAGGATGCCGATGAAATTACTCTACTCGCCTTATTGGACAGTCCATCGCTAAGCGGCGCCTACCGCTTTACGCTACGCCCAGGCGAGCAGACCGATGCTGAAGTAGAAGCCCAGCTCTTCGCACGTGATGATGTGGCCAAGCTGGGTGTCGCCCCGTTGACCAGCATGTATGCCTTTGGCGAGGCAAGCCAGACACGCCAGGATGACTTTCGGCCTCAAGTACACGATTCCGACGGGCTGTTAATGCACACTGGTGCCGATGAGTGGATCTGGCGACCGCTCAGTAACCCCGAGCAAGTGCGCGTTTCGAGCTTTTCCGATAATAACCCCAGCGGCTTTGGTTTAATGCAGCGTGAGCGCGACTTTGACCGCTACCTGGATATGGAAGCGCAGTACCATCGCCGGCCGAGCCAATGGGTCGCGCCCATTAAGCCCTGGGGCGCGGGCCATGTTGAACTGGTGGAGATCCCCACGGCTGATGAAACCTTCGACAACATCGTGGCTTACTGGGTCGAGGATGAGCCGTTTAACGCAGGGGAGTCACGTCACGTTCATTACCATACCTACACGTTAAATGATGCATCTGAGCTGGAATCGCTGGGCCGCGTAGTACGCACCCGACACGGTGGATTATGGGGGCCTGACGAGTCAAATCCGGAAAACCCTCAGCGTCAGTTCATTGTCGATTTCCAAGGCGGCGTATTAGAGGGTATTGACCCTGAAGCGTCGGTGACGCTGGATATCAGCGCCCAAACGGGCGAGGTACTTATCCCTCAGGTAATGTCACTTCCTGATAACACCTGGCGCGCCAGCTTTCGCATCCCCGCAAAAGGTGAGCCGAGCGATATTCGCCTGCGTTTAATGCTGGACAACCAACCGGTTAGTGAAACCTGGAACTACGTATGGTACCCCGATGCCTAAGTTTAACGAATTATCACCCTCCATTCCGGGCTTGACATTGCGTCGCGCACTTCTGACCGTGTTGGTCATAAGTTCCAGCATTGCGGGCTGTGTGGCGATGTACCACGTGATATCCGGCCTGGGAATCGGCTGGCAGATCATCATGCTGGTGCTGTTTGCACTGACATTTACCTGGATCGCCTTAGCATTTTGGGGTGCCATCTGTGGTTTTGTCGTTTGTGCACTGCGCCTTGACCCATTAAGTCTGCGCAAGCAAGTTTCATTGCTGACTGACGATTATTTGCTGGTTAGCCGTACGGCCCTGATCATGCCGATCTATGCCGAACCGCCCATTCCCACCATCGCAGGCCTTGAAGCCACCTGTCGTTCGCTTCTGGAACAGGCTGAAGCCGTTCACCAACGCCTTGAGACGTCGCTAAGTGAGCACTTCGAAGTATTTATCCTGAGCGATACACAAGACCCCGAAAAGGCCAAGGTAGAAGCCGCCCACGTGGCCGCCCTACAGCAACGCCTCGCCGGGCAGCTTGCGGTTCACTACCGCCGCCGCGAGAACAATCTGGGCCGCAAGGCGGGCAATATTGCGGATTTCTGCTGCCGTTGGGGTCAGAATTATGATCACATGGTGGTGCTTGATGCCGATAGCCTGATGAGCGGTGCAACACTGTTGAATCTGGTGCATCGCATGCAGCAACAGCCGGAGGTCGGCTTGATACAAACCGTCCCTATCCCGGTAGGCCAGCGTACCCTGTTTGGTCTTTTCACACAGTTTGCCTCGGCGCTTTATAGCCCCATGCTGGCCGCTGGGCAAAGCTTTTGGCAGGGCGATGCGGCTAATTACTGGGGGCATAACGCGATTATCCGAACCCGAGCCTTTATGGCTAGCGCAGGCTTACCCACGTTATCCGGCAAACCGCCCATGGGCGGGGAAATTCTTAGCCATGACTTTGTCGAGGCCGCGCTGCTAAAACGCAGCGGTTGGCAGGTGCTGCTGGATACCACGGCCACCACGTCGGTTTCACTCCGCAATCCCTATGCCAGTGCAGCGCACAACAGTTTTGAAGCCATGCCAAGCAACATGCTCGACTTTGCCAAACGTGACCGCCGTTGGTTACAAGGCAATCTGCAGCATTTGCGCCTACTGACAGGCGCAGGCCTGCACCCCTTGAGTCGTCTGCACTTTTTATTCGGCGCATTTGCCTACTTGTCATCGCTGGTCTGGCTTGGGCTGCTGGTGTGCTCCAGCATTCTCGTGGGCTACCATGCAATTGATGAATCACCGACTCAAACGTTTTCGACGTCATTACCGGTCGGGCTACTGGTTATTACGCTAGGTATGCTTCTGGCGCCAAAATTCCTTGGCCTGCTGTTGGCCTTTGGGCAGTCCCCTCATGCTTTTGGTGGCCGGTTTAAGCTGTTTGCCAGCGCAGTGCTGGAAATCCTGTTTGCAGCGCTGATTGCGCCGCTGATGATGGCTTGGCATAGCCTGTTTATCATCAACGTGTTGTTGGGTCGCTCCGTTGAATGGCAAACCCAGCCTCGGGGCGAGCGCTCATTACCCTGGAAGGAAGTATGGCAGCATGCCGGCTGGATGACCCTCTGCGGCATTGCCTGGGCAGGCGCTATGGTGCTGTTTTCAACCTCAGCCTTTGGCTGGTTGACCCCTGCCTGGCTGGGCCTTGTAGCAGCGGTTCCCATTATCAAATATTCAAGCAGCAGCACCTGGGGCGGCGTTATCAATCGTCGTTTCGGGTTACTGCAAACGCCGAGCGACAGCTTGAGCCCTGCCCTGTTAAATGACTTTGCCTCCCTGATGGAGCGCGATATCTCATGCCTGGGCGCTTTAGAGGAAGGATCCTTTACACTTAATGCGCTGCCGAGCGAGCTGGCTGGGGATATGCCCAGCCAATCGCTTAAACAGTTTTCCAGACAAACGCAGGCGCCAACGGCATCTTCGTTAAAGGAGCCTCATTGATACTTCACCATTTATTGCACTGGCTGGGCCGCACTGGTGGGCTGGCCCGTTCAATGCTGGTGTACTGGCGCCCTGGCAGGCAGAAAAGCCTGCAGCGCCTCTATCAGCTTTTTATCCAGCCGGGCGATATTGCGTTTGATATTGGCGCCCATTTGGGAGATCGCAGCGCAGCATTTCATGCCCTTGGCGCTCACGTTATCGCCCTGGAGCCCCAGCCCGAACTCGCTAAATGGTTTCAGCGTATCGTCAGGCACCCAACGGTGACGCTGTTACCGTTGGCCGCAGGGCCGGAGCCCGGCTTTGCTGACATTGCCATCAGCTCCCGCCACCCGACGCTTTCCACCCTGGCGCTTAACTGGCGGGAGCAGATTGGCACGCGTAACGAAAGCTTTCGCCAAGTGCGCTGGGAGCAGCAACTGTGTGTGCCTGTTACCACGCTCGATCAACTGATCGAGCAGTATGGTGAGCCCAGCTTTATCAAGGTTGACGTTGAAGGGTTTGAAGCTGATGTGCTGGCAGGCCTGAACCAACCAGTGGCGGCGCTTTCGGTTGAATTTGTGGCAGGTGCGCTTGACGTTGGCCGCGCCTGTGTTGTCCGATTAGAGATGCTGGGCAGCTACCGCTTTAACGCCATCGCAGGTGAACAGCGTCGCTTTCACTGGCCCACCTGGCAAACGCCAGAAACCATTATTGACTGGTTTTCCACCCAGGCCGATGGCCTGGCGTCGGGCGATTTGTACGCCTGCCGTGCCGATCACCCAGCGCTGGGCCGCTCTTATTAAAAACCAGACGTCCTTCATCCCCAAGAGCTGACAATCTATGATTTACAATTGGCAAACGCTGACGGTTCCCATGCTTTGCACTATTGCAGAGCGCGACCCGGTAGCCATACTGGTACTGGGCGCCATCGAGCAACATGGCACGCACCTGCCGTTGGGTACCGATCTGATCATTGGCGAAGGGCTGGCAGCTGCCATGCGTGAGCAGCTTGACCCGGCGTTGGACGTTATTTTCCTGCCCACAATTGCGGTAGGTGCCAGCGCCGAACACACCAATTTTCCAGGCACGCTTAGCCTGCCCGCACCGCTGGCCATCAGTACGCTTGAAGCCTATGGCGAAAGCGTAGCTCGGGCAGGCATCAAACGGCTGGTGCTGATCAACAGCCATGGAGGCAATAAGGCCATCATGGATCTGGCTGCCCTTACGCTACGCCAACGTTTTGATATGCGGGTAGTCAAAGCCACCTATACGCGGCTGCCGGCTTTGGAAGACGCTATTGCGGCTGACGAGCTGCGTTATGGCCTACACGGCGGGCTGCTCGAAACGGCCATGGTGCAGTACTTGGCCCCTGCCGCAGTAAATCTGGAAAGCTACCAAAGCGCCCCGCTGGGCACGTTGAGCGAAAATCAGCTGGTTGGACCTGAAGGAGCTGCCGCCTTTGCCTGGCTAGCTGAGGATCTGAGCCGGCACGGGGTAGCTGGCGACGCCCGCCAGGCAACCCCCGCCCTCGGCAAACGTCTGGTGCAGCATTACGCTACCCAGCTGACAACCGTTGTTACCGAAACCGCCAAGCTGCCAGTACTCTCTTGACCATTGCTATCATCAGCACAGTGTTCGAGAGCGCCTAACCCGCTAGAGGCCGCGGCTTTCCAGAACGTCGCCGAAAAGGTGGCCAGCCCGGGTGGCCTTGGCGCTCAGATAGCGGTGATTCTGGTCGGTGACACTTCCATAAAGCGCCTGACGTGATACCACTTCAATCCCGCCTTCACGCAGAGCGGCGATTTTCAGCGGGTTATTGGTCAGCAGCTGTACCTGAGAAATGCCCAACGCATTAAGCATATCGACCGCAACGGCGTACTGGCGCTCGTCATCACCAAAGCCCAACACTTGGTCGGCGTCCACCGTGTCCAGTCCGCCATCCTGCAGCGTATAAGCACGTAGCTTGTTGGCCAGGCCAATACCGCGCCCCTCCTGGGCCAGATACAGCAGAACGCCACCGCCCATAGCTTTAATATCCGCCACAGCGTTGCGCAGTTGCTCTCCGCAGTCGCAGCGCAGGCTGCCAAACAGGTCACCGGTCAGGCAGGCCGAGTGCATGCGCAGAGGTACCGCTCCTTGTATGTTTTCAGGTTGGCCGATCACCACCGCCACATGCTCGCGAAGACCATCCGGCTCACGAAAGAGCACAAAGCGGCTTTCAGCGGCGTCTTCAAGCGGAATGCGCGCTTCACTAACGCGCTTGAGCATTCCCGGCGCACCTGCCAAGCATTTTTCCGCTTCCTTTGCTTCAATTTCCAGCAGCTTGCCTTTCGCTACATCCTGAGCCACCGCCTCCTCTGCCTGCTCACTAACTTCGGCGCATAACGCAGCGGGAATCAGTAGTGCACGGCGCATCAAGGTAACAGCTCCCCGCTCGCCAGGGCCTGCAGGTTTTAGGCCGCTTAACAGCGAATGCGATGGCCGGTGGGTGGCCTGCATGACCGCCAGTGCCTGTAAATCGCTTTCACTGATGCTTTCAACCAACGGCAAGCAGGCCGCTTCGGCAGTGAGCGACATGCCCATAGCTTCCAGACGATGACGGGTTAACACCAGCGAAGGGCGCGTGCCCGCAAGTTTGGCCAGCGTATCCACCGAGTTACTGCCTTCCAATGCCTGTACCAGTAGACGCTGTTCACCCGTTTTAAGCACCACCGGCAACCCTCGGCGAATATCGAAAATAGCGCGTTCAATGTGATACATGTAGGCCTCCTAATTGCCCGGTGCAGCAGATAGAGTACGCTTGCGCTGGACCATACTGCCCCGCAAGATAAAACGGCTTTCTCAACACGGAGACGTTATGTCCACCCTCCCTTGTCATAATGGTTGTACTGATCAAGAAGCATTGCCGGATATAGAATCCGCATGGCAGTGGCTTCAAGCCATCCGCCATGGCAAGCCCGCCAGCACCATTGATAACGATGCCTTGATGCCTGAGGCGGCTGAACTGCTGGCGTGCCTGACGCCGCTGGCCAGTCACTCGGCCTGGGTAATTGCCCAGCTCGGGCAGAGTCTGGATGGGCGTATCGCCACAGAAAGCGGCCACTCGCACTATATCAATGGCCATGAGAGCTTGGTGCACCTGCACCGGCTTCGTGCCCTGGCGGATGCGGTAGTCGTCGGAGCAGGAACGGCCAGTGCCGATGACCCGCAGCTGACGGTGCGCCATGTCACCGGCCCTCACCCGACACGGGTGGTGCTGGACCCACGTGGCCGTGTGCCTGAGAGCATCAAACTGTTTCATACCGATTTGGCGCCCACCTTGCACATAGTGGGGCCAGAGACAGAGGCTTCGCCGACTAGCGCCTCGGTGAAACGCTGTGTGCTGCCTCTCAATGCCAAAGGGCAATTCGTCCCAAGTGATGTGATTGCCCTGCTTAACCAGCACGGTTTGCAGCGCATCCTGGTGGAAGGGGGCGGCGTGACAGTGTCGCAATTCATTGAAGCGGGCGCTATAGACCGCCTGCATCTGATGGTTGCCCCACTGTTGATTGGTTCGGGCAGGCCCGGCCTGCAAATGACACCCATCGAAACGCTTGAAAGTGCGCTGCGCCCGACCATGCGCCGATTCCGATGTGGTGATGACACGCTGTTCGACGTGCTGCTGCGCGCCGCCCCTTTCACCTGAGGGCGGAGCACGGTGGCGCCGCTCCAGAGCCACCCAGATCCCCGGCAGGCTTGAAAGCAATACCAGAACACCATACGCCAGGGAGATCGCTACGCCCTGAGCCGTGGGCAGCCCGACCAGTACCCATGTGCCCGCGGCAGCCCCTTCACGCAGCCCCCAACCGGCCACTGAAAGGGGTACCAGCATGGCTAATAGCAGCACAGGCGTCAGCGCCAGCAACTGCAAGGCAGCTATTTCCACGCCGATAGCCCGCGCGGCACATACCATGACCAGACCGTAGCTCATTACAATGGCTAGGGAAGACCCCAACTGCAAATGCCATACGCCAGGACTAAAAATTGCCCGCTTAATATCCACCGCCATGGCGTGCCACCAGGCAGGCAGCTTGCGAGAAGGTAAGCGTGAAAGTCCCTGCCAGAGCGCAACGGCTAGAAGGCCCAGCCCACCCACCAACATCAAGCTTATCTGCCAGCCAAGTACGGCGTGCCAAAGGGGTGAGAGCAAAAGCGCTACCAGGGTCAGCAATACAATCGCCACTTGCCCGGATGTGCGCTCAATAATCACCGCCCGCCAGGCGCTACCCCGTGAACCAGCCTGTCGGGCATGGCGGTGGGCGCGCCCGGCATCGCCCAGGATACCGCCCGGCAACAGCTGGTTGACCAGTAGCGCAAGATAGTACTCTCGCCATGCATAGTTAAAGCGTAGCGGCGTGCCCACTCGCCCAGCTGTAAACTGCCAGCGCCAGGCGCTCAGCATGATTTGAAATACACTGACAATCAGACCCAGTGCCACCCACCCGGCCGATAGCCGCTCAACCTGGGCAACAACCTCACGCGGCTCTACAAATAGCGCAACGGCACCCAGCAACCCCGCGCTGATTAGGGCGCGTTTTATCCAGGGAGAGCGCAGTGCCGATTTTATGGCCATGGGGTTATGCCCTACCTGCAGGCGTGTCCGCTAACGGCGTATCGCGTTGAGGCAGCGCCAGCAGATCGCAATGCCCGACCCAGATACCGGCCTCCCCGCGGGCCACCGAGCGCATGCGCTGATCGCGCCATTCACCAATACGCGTGGCAGCTTCAGGCGCTTGCTCTGTTGCGGCCTCAGCCCACCCCTCGATAAGCCCCCTCATCAACGGTTGATGGGCAGGGTTTTCCGCCGCCAATTGCCACGGCGTGCTGGCTTGTTCAACCTGATAATCCGCCTGTTCCAGCGCATCGACCAGCGCTTGATGGGCCTGGCCACCCAATGCATCGCCCAAGCCCTTGTCGCGCCGCTGGTGGGCAATTAACAGGGCTAGCAACCAGTGATCTTCGTCATCACTCACTAACTCTCCCTGGGCATCGGTAAAACCCCACTCGCCAGTGACGCTGAGCGCCATTAAAAGTGCCTGTTCATGCTTTACGCAGTGTGCCACCAGCATGTCGATCCAGTGCTGCGATACCAGATCCAACAGTGCTGACGCGGTCATAAGTTGGGCGGTTTGCAAAGGAGCCTGATCCAGCGAATCCAGCGACGTACAGAGCGTTTCCACCGTAATGGCGTTTTTATCGCGCAGCGTGCTGGCACTCGCCTTGGCTTCTTCCAACAAGGCCGCATCATGATCAACCAGCGTCCAGTATTGGGGAGCAGGTAGAAACGGCGCTAGAAAGCGCATATTGCTGCCTCGGCCAGCCCCTAGATCCACCATATGCCAAGCTTGGGCACGTGACTTTAACCAGTCAGCGGCTTTACTCGGCAGTTGTTTGCTTCTGAAGGTGAAGTCCGCGTCTTCACGCAGCGTCAGCCAGTCGGTAGCGAATTGACTGCCTGCATGGTAGTCAGGCGTCTCTCCAAGCGGCTGGGTAAGCGCCTGGATAAAGGAGGTGCCCGTCTCTTGCCAATCACTCAGCATCTCACGCGTGGCCATGGCGCCAGCACGCAGTTCAGCTCGAAGATCGGCGTCACTGCAAAAACGGTTCAAGGCCTGCTCCAGCGCCGCCACGTCGCCAGGGGTTACTTTCAAACCCGCACCTTCCGGTAGGGTTTCATCAAGGGCACCGCCAGTGGTTGTAATCACCGGCAAGCCTCGCGCCAAGGCCTCGGTAACCACCATGCCATATCCTTCATACCAGGAAGGTAGCACCAGCGCGTGTGCGTTTTGATAAGCCTGAGCCAGCGTGGCCTCGTCACACTCGCCGTGTAGCTGGATACTGGCCTCAAGTCGGTTGGTATTAATCAGTTGCTGTACCCGGTCAGCGAACGCTGCATCCCGCGGGCCGCCATAGCAGTCGCAGTGCCAGTTGTCAGAAAGAACACCTGCCAATGCGCGTACCAATAGATCCTGTCCCTTGCGGGGCACCAGGGATGCCACGCACAACAGGCGAATCGGCTCGCCCAGTACGGGGGCGGCACTTGGCGGGGCGATCTCCACGCCCGGCTCAACCACGCTGACCCGGGCTTTTAATGGCATGGCGTATTGGTCTGCCAGAGCCTGTAGCCGACGCTCGGTAAACTGGCTGGTGACAATAATGCGCGAAACCGCCGCGAGTGCGGCAAGCTCACTTTGATAAAAATGCTGCTGCTCCGCCTCACTCAGCCCCTGCTCATCGCCCAGGGGATGGTGGACCAGCGCAGTAATCATCAAGCGCTTGGCGTGCTGGGCAATCACCTCTGGCAGAGCGCCCATGGCCAGGCCATCAATAATGACCTGGGCAGCCTCCGGCAGTGCACCTAACGCCGCTGCCAGCTGTTCGGCGGCCTCGGCATCTGCGGCAGGAAAGCACCCTGCCAGGCTGACAACCTCAACAGTGTGCCCCTGCCGGCGCAACGCCTCTACCATGCGTGCATCGTAAATATATCCGCCGGTGCGCTGGGTCAGCTCGCCAGCAATAATCAGGGTTAGCGGCTCATTCATAGGTCGCCTTCATAGCTTGCCCACGCGATATGGGATTCGTGCAGTTTGACTTCCATGCGGGTGATTCCTTGGGCCGTCTTACCCATGGCGCCCTTTCCAATAGCGTCGGCCAGCCGGCTGAAAATAACGCTGGCCATAAACTCGGTAGACGTGTTCTTGCCCGCAAAGGCTTCTTCGCCATCCAGGTTGCGGTAGTTCAGATGCGAAAGCACTTCCTTTAACGTTTCGCTGGCCAAACCTATATCGATCACCAAGCCATCTTCATCAAGTTCAGGGCGCTGAAAAATGACATCGACCACATAGGTAGCCCCATGGGTGCGCTGGGCGGGGCCGAAAATTTCCCCCTTGAAACTATGCGCAATCATAAAGTGGTCACGAACACATAGACGGTACATAAACGCTCCTGGTACTGATTAATTGGCAGAGGAGTAACGAAGACGGTGACAAAGCACATTGCTGTCTGATGAAAACAGCTGCGGCGCCAGTTGCGGCAGCATTTCAAAATCGCTTTCGCTATTGATAAGTGCATCCAGCTGGCTATCGGCCAACAGGCTGAGCGCAAGGGCCAAGCGGCGCTGGTAGTCCCAGCGGGGACGTAACTTGGCGGGCAGCTGGCCTACCTGGCTTGCCCGCAGGCTAAGGCGCTGTGAATGAAAGGCACCGCCCAATGGCAGACGAATCTCACCTTCGCCAAACCAGCTCATCTCGATAATTCGGCCTTCGTTTCCCACTAGGTCTAGCGCTTGGCGCAAGCCCTCGGGGTGGCCGCTTGCATGAATAACGCAGTCCTGATCATCAAGCGCTTGATCAGGCGTGCAGAAGGTAAGCCCCAGACGCTCGGCGATCACCTGACGCGCTGGGTTGATATCCACCAGCGTGACTTTCACGCCGGCAATCCGTGAACACAGATAAGCCACCAGACACCCTACTACGCCAGCGCCAATGATGGTGATCCGCTCACCCAGCATGGGCTCGGCATCCCACACGCCATTAATAGCCGTTTCCATGTTAGCGGCCAACACGGCCCGCTCAGCAGGCACATCATCCGGCACAGGCAGCACCATGGCAGCAGGCACGACGTAACGGTTCTGATGAGGAAAGAGGCAAAAGACAGTTTTACCCAGCAGGTGCGCAGGCCCCTGCTTGACCCGACCAACACTGCAATAGCCGTACTTGACCGGGGCTGGAAACTGCCCGGACTGAAACGGCGCCTGCATGCGGTCAAATTCGCTTTCCGGTACGCGGGCGTTGAATACCAGCGACTCAGTGCCCCGGCTCACCCCGCTGTACAGGGCATGTACCAAAACATCCTCTTCACCGATTGCGGTGAGCGCTTCATGCTTGAGCTCACCAATCCCCGGGCGAGTGACCCAAAAAGCAGTGGCGGTAACGATCGCCGACATGACATTTCCCTATTATTAGCGTTTTCGTCCAATGGCTGAGTGCCAAAAGCTGGTCGTCCCACAGCACCTGCTTATGAACTTTTTATGGCGTTTCTTATAGCGTAGCGCAGAAAAAGCACTGGTCGATGAATGCACGTGGCAAAACTAAATTAAGAACGGTGAAACTTGTTTTAATTACTTCTCAACGACATCAATAGGCTATGGTAATAAAATGGACGATTCGCACGCCATGTACAAGAATGGTACACGTTGAGATATTTGCATTACATAACTAACGGCGGGCAGCGCGACCGCTTAGCGAGACATTATGAGCCGACACCTCGGGCCTTCTACTACGCCCTGGTTGCCCAACCGGCTTCACAGTGCCTGCGAACTGGGCATAGCCAGTTTGGTGCTACTGATGCTTGGCTGCTTACTACCTTCACTGATGGCTGCGGGCGCTAATTGGGGGGTGGCTTACGCAACCTATGCGCTAATAAGCCTATGTGTACTGGTTTTCTGGTCTCATGGCGCGCTTGGTTGGGCAAATCGAGTTACGCTATTTCGTGGCGTGCTTATTGCCTTGGTCGCAGGTGCGTTAGCCAATGACACGTTCACCGAGGCCATTTGGCTATGGCTGATAGTCGCCACCACTGCGCTATTGCTTGATGGCGTGGATGGCTGGATAGCCCGGCGAACGCAAAGCTCTACCCCCTTTGGCGCTCGTTTTGATATGGAACTGGACGCCCTGCTGATACTGCTGTTGTGTATCGGATTGATTCAGGAGAAGTCTCTGGGGCCTTGGGTGCTGTTGATTGGTGTGATGCGCTATCTTTTTATAGCGGCTAGCTGGCACTTTGTTTGGCTGGCAGCGCCGTTGTTTGCAAGCTTTCGGCGTAAGCTGGTATGTGTTTGGCAGGTTTCCGCACTACTGCTGGCGTTGACGCCTCTTACACACCCGCTGTTTGCCAGCCTGCTCGCGCTCAGCGCGCTCATCTCGCTTGCCTACTCCTTTGGAATAGATAGCTGGTGGCTGTACAAGCAATCCCGGCGCTGAGCATTGTCACTCTGAACTTACCGCTTTATAGCCTGACGGCTAATCTTGAGTGACAGCCTTTCATTGGATGAGCTGGCCATGTAACGCGTTTAATTGCTGGGTGTGCTCTTCAAGCTCTAAGGTTGCTTCTTCAAGCTTGATGCGGCGTTTGCGTATATCGTCTTCATCGCCTTCGCTTAACGCCTCTTCAAACTCCGCCTGGCGCTCCTGAACCTCTTGCAAACTGGCCTTTACTTCATCCGTTGCCTCGTTCAGAACGCCTACATTGGTGCAGTCGTCTTCGATAGCTTTCAAGGCGCGCTCAAGGCCCTCTATGCGGTGCAGATTGTTCTGCGCCCTAGCATGCTCCAACTGCTGTTGAATCTCTGCTGCCTTGTGTTGGCATAAAGCCTCATCGGCACTTGCCACTGAAGGCAGTACCATACCGGCCAACAAAGTTATAATCCCTATTTTGACGATATGTTTATTCATTTTTGCTTTTCTCCTTGAGAGGCTTATCTGGCCAATAAATATTGAAGCATTTATGCATTGCTGGCGCTTGGAACGCAAAAGGGAGCTGTAGTTCTGGCTATTAATCCCCTGATACCAACGAAAACGCACCAAGCGAGCTTATGACAAAGCGGTTGAGTTGAACGGCAAAAGACTTTTAACTATCGTTCGCTACTCTCTAATGTTCACAACGGAAGTAACAGGATGACCAAAGCCGGGACCAGCGCAAAAAAAGGCCCCCCTTTTGCCGGGTGGAGTTTCGCTTTTGCCGTTACAGTCATGCTGACTATCTTCTCGTCAGCGACGGCGGCGGTGAACGTTCAAGTAGCCGCAGCGGCCTCGCTTACCGATGCGCTCAATGAAGCCATTGCTACCTATGAAGCCCAGCACGATGTGGTCATAACGCCTATTTACGCCTCTTCCTCGACACTTGCCCGCCAGATCGCCAACGGCAGCCCGGCAGCGCTGTTTCTTTCAGCGAACGTCGAGTGGATGGACTGGCTGGAAACGCAGGGTATCAACGTTCAGCAACGTAGTGATTTACTCCACAACCGCCTAGCGCTAATTTCATCAAGCCCTGACCTGCCGGAGCAGTTCACGCCCGGTGAAGGCGCTTCTATCGCAACTCTTTTGGAGGACCGCGACCGGCTCTCGGTGGGAGACCCCGACCACGTACCCGCCGGCATGTATACCCAGCAGGCGCTTGAAGCCTTGGACGAATGGAATGAGTTATTCCCAAGGCTTGCTCGCGGTAACGATGTGCGCGCGGCGCTCACCCTCGTTGAACGTCTGGAAACGCCGGTAGGCGTTGTCTACCAAACCGATGCGCTGGCCAGCGAGCGCGTTCGCATACTGGGGCTTTTTCCATCTGAGACCCACGAGCCGATTACCTACCCGTTAGCGCTAATCGACGCCAAGCAGAACGATGCAGCGGTTGCCTTACGCGAGTGGCTTGAAAGTGAAGAAGCGCTAGGCATCTTTGCCAAGTACGGGTTTGATACAGGTATGAGCCAACAGTGACCCTATCGCCTGCCGAGTGGGAAGCCATTCGCCTAAGCCTATTGATCGGGCTGGCCGCCGTTGCCTGGATTCTACCCTTGGGTATTGGCGTTGCCTGGCTACTCGCTCGGTATGAATTTCGTGGCAAGGCGCTACTGGATGGTCTGATTCATTTGCCGCTGGTGCTTCCGCCCGTGGTGGTTGGCTACTTACTGCTGGTGGCGCTGGGTAGGCAAGGCGTTATTGGCCAATGGCTATACAGCACTCTGGGTGTATCGCTACCGTTTACCTGGCAAGGTGCTGCCGTGGCCAGCGGCGTAATGGCATTTCCGCTGCTGGTGCGTGCCCTCAGACTATCCCTTGAAGCGGTTGACCCTAAGCTTGAAGCGGCCGCCAGTACTCTGGGCGCCAACCGGTGGCGAGTGTTTACCACCATTACCCTGCCGCTGGCGATCCCCGGCCTGCTGACCGGTACGGTACTGGCTTTCGCCCGAGCGCTTTCCGAGTTTGGCGCAACGATTACGTTTGCCTCCAACATCCCCGGTGAAACCCGTACGCTACCGTTGGCGCTTTATACTCTGATCCAGTCGCCGGGCCAGGAGGCCGCCGCCGCACGCTTATGCGTGATTGCCATTGCAATCGCCCTGGCATCACTGATTGCCTCCGAATGGTTGGCCCGCCGTACTCGACAACGCCTACAGGAACGTGATGGCTAATGTAACCAATCGCCAATCCCCAGCCGCTTCGCGGCTCACGCTGCAGGTCGAACAACAATTGGGCGCCTTTCAGCTTTTGGCGGCGCTCGACCTACCCGCCATAGGCGTCAGCGGTATTTTCGGCCCCTCGGGCAGCGGTAAAACCAGCCTGCTCAGACTGATCGCCGGGCTTGAACGGCCAATACGGGGCACGATCACGCTGGGCGAGCAGACGCTGCTGAATACCCAGCAGGGCATCTTCATTCCTCCTCACCGCCGACGTATCGGCGTGGTCTTTCAAGAGGCGCGTCTGTTTCCGCATTACCTGGTACGCGGCAACCTGGCTTACGGTATGCGCAGCCCGGCTCCCCAACGCTTCGCTGAAATCGTCGAACTATTGGGCATCGAAAGGTTGTTGGAACGCATGCCCGGCACGCTCTCAGGCGGCGAGGCCCGGCGCGTGGCGATAGGCCGTGCCCTTTTGAGCGAGCCACAGCTGTTACTCATGGATGAGCCGTTAACCGGGCTCGATGACGCCCGCAAGAATGAGCTGTTGCGCTATATCACCCGGCTCACCCAGCAGGTGGATATTCCCATCGTTTATGTCAGCCACGATGCCAAGGAGATCACGAGCATCGCCGATCATCTGGTGGTCATGAAAGCCGGCCAAGTTCGTGCCAGCAACAAGCTCGATGCGTTGCTTCAGCGCTTTGACCTTACCCATGAACTGGGGGGCTTCGACGCCGCCTCGCTTCTGGAAGGCACTGTCATCGCCCACGATGCAACATACGACCTGACCCATCTGGCATTGGATGACGGGCATCAACTGGTGCTGCCCGGGATCTCGGCAGCGTTGGGACGCCGCTTACGTGTACGCATTCTGGCGCGCGATATCGCCCTGTCACTGGTGCCGATTTCCGGTACCAGCTACCGCAACCAGCTCAGCGCAACCATCGTCGATAACACGATCCTTCCAGAAACACCTTACACCGTCGAAATACGTCTGGCGATTG
Organism: Vreelandella nanhaiensis; assembly: GCF_003990185.1. Classification (GTDB taxonomy): domain Bacteria; phylum Pseudomonadota; class Gammaproteobacteria; order Pseudomonadales; family Halomonadaceae; genus Vreelandella; species Vreelandella nanhaiensis. The sequence continues at coordinate 128,015 of NZ_RZHF01000004.1, forward strand.
GTACCTTCACCTTGCGGGCACGGCTAACGCGTAAATCCTGGGATGAAATGGGTTTAAAGCAGGGCATGCAAGTCACGGCACTGATTCGCAGCGTATCGTTTAGTGCATGCTAGATGCATAGCTTAGCGTCTCTTGTAAGTAATTCACCCAATGCTGAGACAGTTAGCCAGGGCTATATTACTTGGCGGAGATAAAGTTTATTTTTTAGCTACTTAGCTTCTATCGTCAAGCAATCATGCTAGGATTTATCGCATCTGCATACCCGACTGCTTCGCTCAGGTATAAGGACTTCGCCATGCCGTTCGGCCCTTACAGGCGGTAATATTCAGCAAGAGAATTCACCGATCATGACACCCGTTACGCTGCTGTTTCTCGCCGTTTCCATGTCGGCCGACGCATTTGCAGCTTCTATCAGCAAAGGCGCCGAATTAAAAAGGCCGCGGTTTCACCATGCGCTTGGTATTGGCCTGGTATTCGGCATTATCGAAGCCATTACACCACTGCTGGGCTGGGTGGCAGGCGTCGCCTCACAGCGATTCGTTCAGGCCTGGGATCATTGGGTTGCGTTTACGCTGTTATCCGCCATCGGTCTGCACATGATGTACGCCGCGCTAAAAAAAGAAGACAAGATAGAACACCGCAAGCAAACTCTTTGGCTGCTCGTGCTCACCGCCATTGCCACCAGCCTTGATGCCATGGCCGTAGGCGCAAGCCTTGCCTTTATCGACGCCGATATCATCGCCACCAGCCTGGCCATTGGCTTGGCGACCACCGTAATGACTTCCATCGGCACGCTGCTTGGCCATAAATTCGGACAGTTCGTCGGCCACTGGGCCGAGCTGATTGGCGGAATCGTGCTGATCGGCATTGGCGTCATGGTCCTTATTCAGCATACAGGGATATTATAAAACCGCAGGGAAGCTTTACCCTAGGTCGGCAACAGCGCTAGCGCTCCAACCCTAGCCGTTGATGCCACTCGGCAAGGCTTTCATCTGGGTACTCGTCGAAGCATTTATCTTTTGGCTGTGCGTTTACCTCGACCCAGTCGGCCCGGCTTCCCAACATCATGTGCGTCCGCTCAGGCGGTATCGGCAAATCCGTATCGATTGCCGAGGCAAAGGGGTGCACAAGCTCAGGCCAGTCAGGATCATAAACCCATAGCGCTGTCGCACAATGCTTGCAGAAATGTCGCTCCCCAGTGCTTTTCTCTCCATTGATAACCGCTCGATAGATCGAAACGTTCTCACCACCCTTAACATCGAGAGTTTTGCTTTTTCCACTGAGGTTGATCACGTAACCACCCCCGCCCGCCGTTTTTCGACACACAGAGCAGTAACAGAGATTAAATGGGTAGGGATGGTGTGACGTCACGCTGAACTTCACGGCCTGGCAATGGCATGCTCCTTCGAGCAGCATAGTGTCCTCCTTTGCAGCAAATACCAGCAGCGAGCATCCGCCGCTGTTTTCAAGAAATGTCTTGGGTAATTTTCCAGGTACTTTCTCAATATAGACAAAAGCTCAGCATAGTGGCTCTTGCTCACTACCAGCAGAGTTCATCATCAGCACTGAGTATCAGGAACTCAACAATGACCGCCACTACCCCATGGAGCTTAGGCGCTGCGGGTAGCAAAGGCGCTTGCGGCAGAACTGAAGACCAACAACACGTAAGAACTTATGAGAAGACGCTAGACACGCGTATAAGCCGTTTTACTACCGCTCCTAGCTATTCAAGAGCGCCATATGAAGCAGCGGATAAGGCTTACCCTGGCCATCCACCAGTGAGCGCCCGACGACGACAAAGCCCATATGCTGATAGAAGCCGATCGCCTGATCGTTCTGCTCATTAACATCGACCTTGGTAGCCGCCTGGGTATCGATAGCATGGGAAGCCAGCAGCGCTCCCACACCTTGCCCACGCGCATGAGGGGCAATAAACAGCATTTCGATAGTGCCATCGCTGGTCCCGCAAAAGCCAACGATGTCGCCAGTCTCATTGCGAGCCAGCGTTAAATCGACTGCATCGAAATACTGCTCAAGAATAAGCGGCTTGAGCGCCAGCAAGTCGCTCTCTGCCAGAAAATCATGAGTCGCACGAACAGAGGCTTCCCATACGTGCAGAAGGTCGAGGTGGTCGGATTTGCTGGCGCTTTGCAGCATTAGTCGACTCATGAGTTAAAGACCTCGATAAACCACGCAGGGTGCATTTCATTGAAATCAGTGCGGATATTGGCAGGCAGATAGCTTGCTGAGTCCAGCACCTGCGGCACGTCATTTTCGCGCGTGAACACTACCCAATGCCAAAACTCCTTGCCGTCTTGCTGATGTGGCTTGATCGCCAACAGCGCTAGCTCCGGCAGTGCCTGCCAAGAGGTAAAGGGTATTTCCTTTGGCGACGTTGCCACGCCCGCCTGAGAAAGCATCTGTCGAACGTGCTGGGTGTCAGACCACAGCGATTCATCGTCGGCGTAGATACCCATCGCATTGGCGATGGCTTTCATCTCCGGGTAGGTCTTGCCCAGAATATTGGCTACCGAGGCAATACCACAGCCGGTGATTTCTTCCTGAATGACGGGGTGTTGCATGTTTTGGCCTTGCTGATTGTAGAGGGAGCTAGCGTGTCGTCGAGCACAATCCAGCGGTGTGGGATCGCCCAGCGTTCAGTGGATGCCTGGGCATTGATGTTCTTTCAGGCCAGGCTTCGCTATTGATGCGAATAAATGTCGGCCATTTTGAGTATGTCATCGGTCGGCACGTTCACCAGCGCTGCCGCCGACATGCCCGATGCACGAATCGCCCGCTCAGCAATATAAGTGCCCGCCCGGTAGCCGATCCAACGCCGCCCATCGGCATGCTGGATCATCCAGGGCAGGTACGGCGCTGACACGGGAAGCTCCAGAAGCTCGGCTACCCAGGAGTCGACATCCTCGGGATATTCACCCCAGGGGGTATTGCGCCCACCCACGTCACGCTCGAATACAACCGCAAGCCCTTCACTGACCACGCCTTCCATAAAGGTAGTACGCGGCTCATCACGGTAAATTACCCAACCTCGCGCCAAATGATGAAGCTCGTGAAATAGTGTAAAACGTAACTGAGCGCGGGCAGTAGCAGCGACTCCACCCTCCCGGTTGGCATCTACCGTCCAGCCCACTCGAGACGATGAAATTGCCAGACCCATTTCTCCCGTTTCGGGGATAACTAGCGTGCCAGTTTGGCAGGCTAGCTCAATTTCTTCTGGTAAAGCTTTAAGATGCCTGCGCACTTCTAGCTCAGCAGCAGAGCAGACTTCCTCGATAATTTGGCGAGCATCGGGTGAGAAATGCCGCCCATCATTGGTATCAAGAAATAAGGGAGTGATCATTAGCGCTTCCTTTCAGCAGTCACGTTGAGCCAGCGAGATGATCCGAACCAGCAGTGACCACTCGCTCTGGGGGTGCCTCCCCCAAATTTAAATTAGTGATCACTTTATTTCCAAGTATTTCTAACCGTTATTACCGCTTCTCTGACTACTGACTAGTTTGAATTGCGAGATTCTCAATCTTTATGTAAACGTATTGATATACAGCGCTTCCACTTTATCGCGCGCCCACTGGGTTTTACGCAGAAACTTCAGCGAGGATTTGATGGAAGGATCATTGTGAAAACAGTTGACGTTGATTTCTTCGAACAAGCCATCCCAGCCGTAACGTTCGACCAAGCGGGTTAAAATCTTTTCAAGGCTTAAGCCATGTAAAGGGTTGTTAGGTTGCGGATGGTTCATCGATTGATTCCCGGTGGCATGATCAAAGCCCTATCCAACGAACGGCAGGCTACAAACCACGAATGTTAACAGAGGAGATGGAAAAAGCGCGGAGGAAGTCGCCTTCCGCCGCGCTTATTTAGGTTATCGAGCGAGAAGCCTTTCACTCATCAAAGGCCTGAATCTTAGCGGTGCAGGTCGAATCGGTCGTTCTCCATCACCTTGACCCAGCCAGAGATAAACTTGTGGAGCATATGGCGTTCACCGCCATTTACCGCGTACTCCTCTGCAATGGCGCGCAGCTGCGAGTTCGAGCCGTAGACAAGATCTACCCGTATAGCGGTCCATTTGGTTTCACCACTCTTGCGGTCCCGGCCTACGAAGCGTTCTTCATGCTCATCAACCGGCTCCCACACGGTACCCATATCAATAAGATTGACGAAGAAACCATTAGTCAACTGGCCCGGGCGATGGGTGAAGACACCGGCGTTGCTATCATCACCGGCACCAATGCCGATCGCCCGCATGCCGCCCAAAAGCGCAGCCATCTGGGGAGCGCTAAAATTCAGCATAAACGCCCGGTCGACCATCAGGTGCTCGGCCGGAATGGACGTTGACTGCGCCTGCATATAGTTGCGGAACGCGTCATGTCGGGGTTCGAGATAAGCATGGGTATCCACTTCGGTCATCTCCTGGGACGCGTCGGTGCCCCCGGCGTGAACGGCACCGTTAGCTCGTGCCCAGCCGCTTTCGCAGCCATCTCGACCCCAACACTTCCACCTAAGACGATCATGTCCGCCAGAGAAATATTGGCTTCAAAGGCATTTTTGATGCTCTCCAATTGGTCGATCACATCCGCCACGCCGCCGCGCACGTTGATATCCCAGCCAGTTTGCGGTTCAAGGCGAATGCGCACGCCGTTGGCACCGCCGCGATGGTCCGTCTGGCGGTAGGTACAGGCCGAGGCCCAAGCAGTTTCTACCAGTTGCTTAGCGGTAAGGCCTGCATTCGCAATTTCCTGCTTGAGCGTAGCGATCTGCTCGTCAGTGACCCGGCCCCTCTTGCTCGGAGGTCGGATCTTGCCAGATAAGTACTTCATCAGGCACCTGCGGCCCAAGGTAACGGGCACGCGGCCCCATATCTCGGTGGAGCAGCTTGTACCAGGCACGGGCGAACTCATCAGCAAGCACGTCCGGGTTTTCACGGTACTCCTTGGATATCTTCAGATAATCCGGATCAACAATCATCGCCATGTCGGCGGCGGTCATCACCGTACCGGCTTCTTCTTGAAAGCGAGCCTGTAAGGCGCGAATCTGATGGGGAGGCTCGGCTACTAACGCTTGCAGTCGTTTGTGATCGTGTTCATTGAGGGCGGGTGTTCGTCCACTACGCGGCTTGTCGATGAACCCATCAAGACCGGACACTTCCCATTGCTTGAACCATCGTGAGACGGCATTGCGGCGGACCTGAAGTACCTCACTGATTTAGTTAATCGTATGACCTTGGTCACTCAGCAGAATGGCATGCGCCCGACGACGGAGAGCGCGCTTCTCGCCATGGTGATGGCGGAGGCCAGCGTTTGTTGTTCAGGTTCAGTGAGAGGGGCAACGAAGCGTTTTTCCATGGTTCTGTCTGTGTCAGAAATTCTGGCATGAACATTACACCAAATTTTAAATCAGGCACTTAGCATAACAATGTCTCCATATATGTCTCATTAACGTTCTCTATAATATAAATCTATCTAATCGATGTAATGAGACTATCAGTTGATGGTCTACGCTTTAAACAATCTTTTATCGGCACCGAGCTCAAGAGACAGCACTGAGCTGAGGAGAAAGTATGGACGTTCAAAAACAAGCGCCACGTTCCCGCCCCGCATTGGATGCTGAAACTCATGCATTGGCAGAAGAGCTTTTCCAAGTAATTCGGCAGGGCGACACGAAACGCGTTCGCCGATTGCTGGAAATGGGGCTTGTCCCCAACTTATGCGACAGCAAAGGTGACAGCTTACTTATGCTCGCCAGCTACCACGGGCACCTCGATATGGCCAGGCTGCTTTTACAGTATGGTGCAGATCCCGAACTCGCTAACGAGAGGAACCAAACCCCGCTAGCGGGCGCCGCCTATAAAGGTGATATCAATATGGCGCGTCTCCTCCTCGCTCACAAGGCTGACGTGAACGGCCGAAAGCCGGGGGCGAAAACACCTTTAATGTTTGCGGCAATGTTCAATCGCGAAGAGATGGTCGAGTTGTTGGTGGAGCAGGGCGCGGACCCATCGCTAACAAACGCAGACGGAATGACAGCGGCTATGCTGGCACAAGTAATGGGCGCGGATAAAAGCAGAGCAACGCTCAATGTCTGACAGCTTATAGTCAACAGAACACGCTTGAGCAGAAAATGATTAAGGAGCAACGTTATGAAAGATCAAAGCGATCACCAGCCACAGAAAACCCTAACTACCCGCCAGGGCCACCCGGTGACCAACAACCAGTCGCAGCGCACGATCGGTAGCCGCGGTCCGGCCACGCTCGAAAACTACCACTTCCTGGAGAAGATCAGCCATTTTGATCGCGAGCGCATTCCCGAGCGGGTGGTACACGCACGAGGTTTCGTCGCTTATGGTGAGCTGGAAGTGACCGGTAAGATCGGCGACGAACCAGCCTCTAAGTATACCCGTGCCAAGTTATTTCAGGAGCCCGGTAAAAAAACGGATCTTGCCATCCGCTTTTCTACCGTAATCGGCGGCCGAGATTCTTCCGAATCAGCGCGTGATCCGCGCGGTTTTGCAATCAAATTCTATACTGAGGATGGAAACTGGGACCTAGTAGGGAACAACTTGGCGATCTTCTTTATTCGGGACGCGATCAAGTTCCCTGACGTCATCCACGCTCTAAAACCTGATCCGGTAACGTTTCATCAAGAGCCCAACCGCATTTTCGACTTTATGAGTCAGACGCCGGAATCCATGCATATGCTTACGCACTTGTTCAGCCCGCGCGGCATTCCGGCTACTTATCGCCATATGGAAGGCTTCGGAGTCAACACTTACAAAATGGTGAACGAGAAAGGCGAGACCTTCCTGGTAAAATACCACTTTCACCCACGCTGCGGCATCGCAAGCTTCACAGACGAGGAAGCGGCGAAAGTACAAGGCCAGGATTTGGGGCACGCCTCCAGGGATATGTACGAAGCGATCGAAGGCGGCAATTACCCGCAGTGGGATATGTATGTGCAAATCATGGAAGACCACGAGCACCCCGAGCTCGATTGGGACCCACTGGATGACACTAAAATCTGGCCTGAAAAAGATTTCCCTCTACGCCATGTGGGTGTGATGACGTTGAACCGCAATGTCGAAGATTTTTTTAATGAAAATGAACAAATTGCTATGGGGACAGGCGTTTTAGTCGACGGCCTGGACTTCTCCGACGATAAAATGCTCGTGGGGAGGACCTTCTCTTATTCGGACACCCAGCGCTACCGCCTGGGTGCTAACTATCTGCAGCTCCCGGTCAACCAGCCCAAGAACGCCGTCCAACAAACCAATCAAACTGGTGGCCAGGCTTCTTACTACCGGGACATGGCACCCGGTCAGAACCCGCATGTAAATTATGAGCCATCAATGCACAATGGTTTGCATGAATCTACTCCAGAAGGCGATTTTCATCCGCCCGAAATTACCGGCCAGCTGACGCGGAGCGTACTCGAGCGTCGCAATGATTACCAACAGGCCAGAGCTCGGTTTGAAACCATGATGGAATGGGAGCGAGATGACTTGGTCAATAACATGGGCAACCTACTCAGCCAATGCGAGCGGGACGTACAGGAACGTATGTTATGGCATTTCCTGTTAGTTCACGATGACTATGGCAATCGAGTCGGCGAAAAGCTGGGCATATCCGCCAAAGATGTCAGTCACCTGGAGCCATTACCCAAGCAGGTGTTGACCGACGAGGACCAACGCCGGTTGAAGAACCTCGGGTCGAACGGCGACAGCATCAACCCCGAGGTTTGGGGCCAATGGACGAGCTCGGTAACCAACCATATGGCGACCGCTGAGGAAGTCATGTCAGGAAAGCTATAGCTCTCACTCATTTAGGTCAAGCCTAGATAAACAACATTACCCACGAGCCGGAGAACAAGCGTTTCGTTCTCCGGCTCGTGGCGCAGAGGCTGCCGTGGCGGACTTCGCTTCACTTGCTGACGGTGGGGCGTTGAGCACGCTCTCTATTATCCTGATGTTGAAGGTAACCTGGCAGCGCACCCGCAAGCATCGACCTCCGGCTGGCCTATTGTGGGGCTGCGCTCTACTGATTTTTTCAGCGACCGGATTGCGGACTCTATGGCCAGAACATAACCTTGTCTGGCTCTGGTTGGCATCGCTGTGTTGGTCGTTGGCTACCTTATCTGCGGTTTCAGTTGCACGATACTGAAGGCGAAGATGCCTTCCCGCTCGAATAACACGCCACATTCGCCCTAGTGTTTACGTCACCCTGTTAGCGGAATAGACGCTAGGGCGTGGCTTGGACCAACCGCTCCAGTCATTGCATGACGGTCAGGTTGTTGGTATGAGCGCCTCCCACGCATTTTCCATATCGCCGTTCTGATAGGCCTCTATAGACGCGCGTGCCTTGTCCAAATTGCCGTTGTCAGGCTAGCTATTGAGCGGGGCAAAGCGCTGCGCGCCGGTGCTGCCACGCCCATCAAGCGCTCGATAAGAGCCAACCGCGTGCCATGACATGCGAATAAAGAACGGGCCGTAGTGGCCCCAATCGGCAGGCCACCAATCCTGAGAATCGGTCATCAACGCGTCAACATCGGCACTTAGCTCGTCGACATTGAGCTGCGCAAACGCCTCACCGTAGCGGAAACTTTCGCTGAAATTATTGGCATTCGGGTGCTTCTGGTGCAGCACATTAAGGTTGAGCAGGTCGGGCCACCAGTGCTCATTCCCTTACAGGCTCGGCGTGGTACGCACACCCTACTCCTGACGTGTAGACTTTTGTTCGGACACGTTATTCTCCTCGACTAAATGGCGGGATTCTAAGTTAGCGTAGACGATATTTCGGTTCGCACCAGGGCCGAAAGTGCCCCCGCCGACTATGAGTAGCATTGCAAAAGACTATAAGACAGCACGATATATTGAAGGATTGATCACTTATCTAGGCGGTTGGAAAGCGACGCGATTCATCAGGGCCAGCGTACTATGAACGATGAAGACGCTGACCCCAGCCATTATTTAACGGCTAGCAAGCATTTTTCTGATTTCGTCATTCAATTCTTTGAAAACATGCCGTGGGCTGACTTCATCAAGCATCTCGACAATTCGTTGGGTTTGAGCCACCGTCAATTCGCGATTGCCGGTGATGCTTTCGAGTTTGACTTTAACAACGTGGTTACGAATATCCTCTTCCGACGCGTGGTTAGCCACCATGTCAGAGATCACCCTGCTCGACTTGGCAAACTGAATGAAATCCTTATTCAACAGCTCGTAGGATAGTTCGCCTTTGCGGTTGGTATAGGACTTCACAATTGCTTCATACTCCGCACTATCTACCGTAGCCAGTTCTTCGGCTGTCTCCTCTTGGGAGCTTGCATCCTCTTTCTCGCCACTGAGTTTGACTTTGCCGCGCCGCGAATAGGGCATTCCGGACGTCAGCTCCATGGCTTCCCTGAATGCCTCAAGGGGAAATAGTTTCAGGTCGGTATTATGGGAAGGATCAGGCTCGCCCGATTTGCGGTTAACAGTTGCGATGCCGGGTTGGTCGGTATCGTAGCGCATGATGACAATGCCGGGATGGCCACCCCGGAGTTTCTGTCGATAAGCGGCGGCCTCAATAGTGGATAGTTCAACCATTATGGTTCTGATCATAAAAATTTCCTTTTTTTGAGATGAGTACCTAATACTGGTTTATATAACGCTGGACGTACCGATCGCCTGACTCCCATGAAGCAAAGATAAAAGCATTCGAGTACGGTGTTTAACCAATGAATTGTTTCGATATTGGCACAACATTTTTTAAACACAGCCTCCAATAAAAGAGTACAGCCCAAAACACGTACAGCGTTCATTAACCTTAGCAGAACAATCACAAACGTATGGCCCAAGCGTTACTGGGTCTCCAGACCTTTAAGCAGCTCTTCGTGGAAACGCTCGGGCTCCTGAATTTGTGGCGAATGGCCAAGCTCTGGAAACTCAACTAGCGTTGCCTGAGGAATGGCATCACGAGCCTGCTCACCCAGCACATCGTAACGGCCCAGGGTTTCTTGTACGTCTTCAGGCGCCTGTGCCTTGCCGATGGCGGTGTTGTCTTTCTCGCCAATCAGTAACAGGGTGGGCACCTGAAGCTCGCCAAATTCATGAACCACTGGCTGGGTAAAAACCATGTCTGAAGTCAGCGCCTGGTTCCAGGCGACCAGCTCTCCGTCTTCGCCTGCGTACATGCCCGCCAGCATTTCCACCCAGCGGTCGTATTCCGGCTCCCAAGTATCCACGTAGTAAGTGCTTTCCTGATAGGCGCGGATACCCTCAGCATTTTTCTCAAGCTCAGCCTGGTAGCCATCATCAATGCTCTGATACGGCACGCCAAGGGCTTTCCAGTCCTCAAGGCCAATCGGGTTAACCATCACCAGCTGTTCGGTCTGCTCCGGGTACATCAGCGCAAAGCGTGTGGCCAGCATGCCGCCCATGGAATGACCCATCACGGTCACGTCATCTACATCCAGCTCTGCCAACAGCGCCTGGGTATTGGCCGCCAGTTGATGGAAGCTGAATTGATAGTACTCAGGCTTGGTCGACTTGCAAAACCCCACCTGATCCGGCGCGATGACGCGGTAACCTGCATCAGTCAGCGCTTCAATGGTATCTTCCCAGGTACCCGCGCAAAAATTCTTGCCATGCATCAGCACCACTGTGCGGCCATTGGCACTGCCCTCTTCGGGCTGAACGTCCAGGTAGGCCATCTGCATGTCCTGGCCTTGTGAGCTGAACTCGAATCGCTCGACCGGATAGGCATATTCGAAACCGGACAGTTCACCGTCGTATTCAGGCGCATCATTGGCGATGGCGCTGCCGATAGTGCTGACTGCCGCGACACTGCCAATACAACCAGCCAGCAGTGTTCGGGTAAGCTGTGTCTGGGAAAACAAGGGGCGTACCATTATGTCTCTCCTCACGTCCATGAAATAAGTGACACCGGTGAGTATGGCAGTATTTGCCAAGCATGGCGCTTTAAGCCAACCAAGTTTCCTTTAATGGCTCCGGTTTACCAATGCCTTCAAGAGGAAGGCGCTTAGCATCGTTTATAAGTCTATTAATTCTCTTTAGCGTCTTTTTGCCTTGTGTTTGCCAGTGCAAATAATCGTTCCACGGCTCATGAGCTCTCTTGCATCTCCCTCCCCCGCCTCCTACACTGCGCTGGATACTGCTTGACGGGGTGCCGGTGATATCCGGCTGAGATGGCGCAGGGCGTGTCCTTTTAAGGATGCCAAGCGCTGGTCCCGCTGAACCTGATCCGGCTAATGTGCTGCTCATTTAACGAGTGGCGCGGGTACCGGTGTAGGGATCAAGCGATGGCCGGTTGCCTGTTTTACGCCCTTTTTCCGTGCCTTTCCTTCGATCTTCTCGCCTGCCCTTCGGATCATTACTCCCGGAGGATGTATGGGCTACCGCTTCACTGATTTAACCACTGCCTGCCATAACGATTGGCGCGCCTATCTTGAGCACGATTTTGTGCGCCAATTGGGCACTGCCACGCTGCCTGAAGCATCGTTTCGCCACTACCTGAAGCAGGATTACCTGTTTCTGATTCACTTTGCCCGTGCCTATGCGCTGGCGGCTTATAAAAGCCCCACCCTTGCCGATTTGCGTCAGGCCCATGAGGGCTTGAAAACCATCGTGGATGTGGAGTTGGGCCTGCACGTGGGCTTTTGCCGCGAATGGGGTATTTCCGAGGAAAAGCTTGCCGAGCTACAGGAAACTCGGGCGACCATGGCCTACACCCGCTACGTGTTGGATACCGGCAACCGCGGCGACCTGCTGGATTTGCACGTGGCGCTCGCCCCGTGCCTGGTGGGCTATGGAGAGATTGCCAACTGGCTGAACGCGCAATCCTCCACAGTGCGCGGCGGCGATAACCCGTTCGATGCCTGGATTGCGATGTACGAAAGTGAGGAGTTTCAGAACGCCATGCAGGCGGAACTCGAATGGCTCGATGCTCGTCTTGCCGACGTTACCCCTACCCGCTTTGCCGAACTCACCAAGATATTTCGTGACGCCACCCGCCTGGAAATCGATTTCTGGCAGATGGGTCTGGAATTGCTCGATCACGACCTGACGAACTAACCCACAACAACCACAACAGAAGGAAAATACCATGAGTAAAACCAGCCATTTTCTAGCCGAAACCGCCCAGGTGGATGCCGCCGCCATCGCCCCGCTGCCCGGTTCGCGAAAGGTGTATCTTGAAGGCTCGCGCCCGGATATCCGCGTGCCGTTTCGCGAAATCACATTATCGCCTACAAAGACTACCGGCATCGATGAACAGAACCCGCCGCTGCTGGTGTACGACACTTCCGGCCCTTACACCGACCCCAACGCCCAAATTGACCTGCGCCGTGGCCTGCCCGAACTTCGCCGGGCATGGATCGAGGAGCGCGGGGACACCGAATTTTTAGATAGCCTGACCTCTGATTACGGTAAGCGCCGCGCCAACGACCCCACGCTTGCCCAACTGCGTTTTGACTTACCCCGTACACCGCGCAGAGCTAAAGCAGGCAAGAACGTCACCCAGCTGCATTACGCCCGCCAGGGGATTATTACCCCGGAGATGGAGTTTATTGCCCTGCGCGAAAACCAGCGACGCCAAGCGCTGGGTACCGCTGAGGTTGAGCGTATTTTGGGCCATCAGCATGCGGGTCAGAATTTTGGCGCCAGCATTCCGGAGGAGATCACGCCGGAATTTGTTCGTTCGGAGGTGGCCCGCGGCCGGGCAATCATTCCCAATAACATCAACCACCCGGAAAGCGAGCCGATGATTATCGGGCGTAACTTCCTGGTCAAGATTAACGGCAACTTGGGTAACTCGGCGGTCACCTCATCGATTGAAGAAGAAGTCGACAAGATGACCTGGGGCATCCGCTGGGGCGCGGATACCATCATGGATCTTTCTACCGGCCAGAACATCCACGAAACCCGTGAGTGGATCATCCGCAATTCGCCGGTCCCCATCGGCACGGTGCCAATCTATCAGGCGCTTGAGAAGGTTAACGGCGTGGCTGAAAACCTCACCTGGGAAGTCTTTCGCGATACGTTGATCGAGCAGGCCGAACAGGGGGTGGATTACTTCACCATCCATGCAGGCGTGCTGCTACGCTATGTACCGCTCACCGCCAACCGCGTGACCGGTATCGTCTCTCGCGGCGGTTCTATCATGGCGAAGTGGTGTTTGTATCATCATCAGGAGAGCTTCCTGTATACCCACTTCGAGGAAATCTGCGAGATCTGTAAGCAGTACGACGTGGCCTTCTCCTTGGGTGACGGCCTGCGCCCCGGCTCGATCGCCGATGCCAACGATGAAGCGCAGATGGCCGAGCTTAAAACCCTGGGCGAGCTGACCCATATTGCCTGGAAGCACGACGTGCAGGTGATGATTGAAGGCCCCGGCCACGTGCCCATGCACCTTGTAAAAGAGAACATGGATAAGCAGCTGGAATACTGCGATGAGGCGCCCTTCTACACGCTCGGCCCGCTGGTCACCGACATCGCGCCCGGTTATGACCACATCACCTCTGGCATCGGGGCGGCGATGATCGGCTGGTTTGGCTGCGCGATGCTTTGTTATGTCACGCCTAAAGAACACTTGGGCTTACCCAACAAGGATGACGTAAAGACCGGCATCATTACCTACAAGATTGCTGCCCACGCGGCGGACTTGGCAAAGGGCCACCCGGCGGCGCAGCGGCGTGATAACGCCCTTTCCAAGGCGCGGTTTGAATTTCGCTGGGAAGATCAGTTCAACCTGGGGCTGGACCCGGACACTGCCCGGGAATTCCATGATGAAACCCTGCCGAAGGATTCCGCGAAGGTAGCGCACTTCTGCTCCATGTGCGGACCCAAGTTCTGCTCGATGAAAATCAGCCAAGAGGTACGCGATACCTACCGCGACCGCACACCCGAAAGCACCAGCGATGCGGAGTCAGTCAAGCGCGGCATGGAAGAACAGGCGGAGAAGTTTCGCCAAACGGGAAGTCAGCTATATCAGGAAGTGTAGAATTATTGGAAAAGAAAAGGCATAAACACAAACAGGGGCCAATGGCCCCTGTTAACGATTCTAATGCATCAAATTACTTTTTGATGCTATCTTTCAGGTCGCCTTTAGCTTTCTGACCTTCGCCTTTTGCCTGCTGGGCTTTACCTTTGGCTTCCGTCTTATCGTTGCCGGTTACTTTACCAGCGGCTTCTTTCACTTTGCCTGCAGCTTTGTCCGCAGTACCGTTGGTTTTATCATCTTTTGCGCTAGACATAATCAATCACCTCTAATCCATGAGTGGGAAACACACTACCTATAGCAAGACAAACACTGTCTTTTTCTCTGTAGGTACTTATAAAGAGTAGTCATTTAAAAAAAAGTTGCCTTAATTTTTTTCCGGTAGCCGAGTAGGCTCCCCAATATTGAGCAGATAGTGCAAACAGGCCATGACGAGCAGGGTTAATACGAGCGCCACACTCATGGAGGAGAAACGGTAAAGCGCGCTATACACAAGATCTTGGCTAGGCCCTAACGACTGACCAAACAAAATACCCAGCGTCGTCATACCACCAAACCCCACACCAGAGCCACCGCCTTCACGAACGTGCGCTCGGGCAAAAAGCATCAACCCCAACCAATAAAGCAGCACTACCAGCAGGAAATGATTGCTCTGGGTGTATAACAACAGCTGCATCACGAGTGCCATATTGCACCCTAACAGCGTACCAATGGCACGCTTACGCGCCGACACACGTGCGCCAGCGTACCCCATGGCAAATAGCACCAAAATCGTTGCCATCTGCGCCGAGAGCGAGCCCTGCAAATCAAATATCTGAAACACAACAAACGAAAGCGTGGCAGTTATCCCCCCGATGAGTGTTTCATGACGTATTTGCGCCTGTGCCTTTGTTCCTTTGGGTGGCGGTTGGCGCGGCTCAACGTCGGGAAAAAGCGTATACATTAGCATGGCGATCAACACGGCAAGCACACTGGCCACAAAATTCGAGGTCAGCAAATCGGCTAAATCCACACTGGGGTAACTGGCAAAATGCAGCAAAATGCTTAGCGTTAAAACGCCATTGGCGCCAAACAGAAATAGCGGCCCTTTCGCCATCAGGCTAAACCGGAATAGAAACATGCACATTACAACCAGCGTCATGACGACTGGCATGTGTTTGAGCAGGCCTACCACTATGCTGACTTCCAGCGCATTCACCGATACGTTACCCAAAAACTGGCGGATGATGCTGGCGTTCAAGATCGGCACCATACCCAGCAGAAACATGGGAAAAACGGTAAAGAATACGCCGTAGTTCCAGCCCATTAGCTGGCTGACAATAAACCCGATCGTGCCGCCACCGGCCACGCGCAGGCACTGACGCAGGCCGTTTTCATTGAGGCCATGGTAAGCCTTGGCCTCTGGGCTAGCGTCGCGACCGCGAGATGCTCGCTTTGAAAACCAGCCCCCTGCGCGATGGATTGACCACACTCTGGTATCCGCCGATTTAGTATCGGTAGATCCAGTATCAGTAGAACCGGTATTAGTAGACCCGGTATCAATAGACATAGTGCAGCCAGCTGATCAGATGCGTTTGTAACCAAGCAAACGGCTGGGCCAGAGCATGTTCGCCAGGCAACAGCTGCACGGTGGCCCGAGCACCGCTGGGCGGCGGCGCTATTAACGGCTCGTTCAAGGCAATATGAATCCGCAGGCGTTGGGCATCACGCACCCAGCGATCAGAAGTAGGAATGTCGGCCAATTGGCCATCGGCGGTCAGCTGGCCTTCGCGCACCCCGGCATCAAAAGCGCTGACTTGCCCTTCGAATATGCGACCCGGCCAAGCATCAAACACCACTGCAGCTTCATCGCCAGGACGCACGTGGCGCAGGCTTTTTTCACGGAAATCGGCAATGATATCTACGCGCTGAGTGACCAGTGCAATTACCGGTTGGCCCGCCTGCACATAGTCCCCCGCCTGGAGCTGCAAGTTGGTCACCTGGCCCGCCTCCAAGGCGCGTACCTCGGTGCGCGCTACATCCAGCTGCGCCTTTTCGAGTGCATTATCGGCTTGACGCAGCCGTAGGTTGGTATCGCCATCTTCTCCCAACTGCACTTCCAGGCTCTCGATTTTCGCCTGGGCGGAGGCCACTTCCGCCTGGGCGGTATGCTCGGCTGCTACCTGCTGATCGTACTGCTGGCGGGAAATGCTCTGCCGTCCGATCAATGCTTCTCCCCGGCGACGCTCGCCTGCACGCTCTTCAGCGATCGCCTGGGCGGATGCAAGCATCGCCTGCGCGGCGGCAAGCTCCGCTTCCAGGCGGGTATTGTCACGCTGAGCCTGCTCGCGGTTTAGCCTGGCTTGCTCCAAGGCAATCAGAAAGGGTTCAGGGTTAAGGCGAAAAAGTACATCGCCCTTGGCGACCTGCTGATGGTCGCTGACCACTACTTCACTTACCGGCGCACTTAGCTCCGGCGCGATACGCACTACAGGGCGCATGACCCTGGCTTCAGGGGTCATAGGCATAAAGCTGTCAGCGATCAGGAAATAGATAAATAACAGGGCGAAGGCAGCTAGCGCCACCTTTACCCAGCGGGCAAAGCGTTGATCAGGAGACATGGGGTCACTCGTTATCTCTCGCGGCCTTATACAGGCAGCGGGCGCTTTTAGTAGCGCAGGTGCAATAGAATACTTTAGTCTAACAAACAATTAGCAAGCTAACAATAAAGTTAACCCTTTAGAATAGAAGTACTCTAGGAGCGGCCGATTATTTCCTCATAAAAAACCCCAGAGCCGAATGGCCCTGGGGTTATGAAGCAATTAACGCCTTTACGGTTCTTTTAGAACCGGTAGCGTAAGCCGACGCTCGCCGCATCGAAATCGTAGGCCGATTTATCTAAATAGCGCATGTAGTCCGCACTGATGGATAGGTTATTGGCTACATCCACTTCACCGCCTACGCCATAGGAGAAACCGCTTTCACGGTCGAGATCAAAATCGACCTCGGTCAAGCCTACTAGGCCGTAAAGGCGTGCAGTTGGCGCAATAGGAGCAATACCCTTGGCATAGGCACCAATCAGGTAGTCAAGCTCAGCACCACCGTCAGAGCCACCGGTACCCAGGTGGCCTTCAAGGGCGAAATAGTCGTTAAACTGGGCACCGCCACGTAAACGTAGGCCTACATCGTCACGCGACGAGCCACGGTCAGGGTCAAGGCTCCAGAACATGGCATCACCTGCCACATAACCCTCAGGGTAACCAAACGTTTGTGCCTGTGCCGATGCCGCGAATGCACTCGCGCCAACCAGGAGTGTCGCAGAGGTGAGTGATAATACGGTCATCTTCATAGCAAGTACCTCAATTAAAAAACACTGTTTCTTTACTCGAGGATATTGTGGTCCATACGCTAAAAGAACGCAACTTTTAGCGCTGCCTGGAAAGGCTAAGTGCAACAATTCCACTAACCACCATGGCACCTCCTACCATCTGACCAGGGCTTAACATCTGCCCCAGCACAAAGTAGCCGATCACTAGTGAGGCCACGGGCTCTATGTTCATCACCGGAGCGTTACGCGCCATATCCAGGCGCGGTACAAAAATAAACAGCGTCGAAAACCCGGTGGCATAGAGCAACGCTAAAAATCCCAGGCCCAGCCAGCCTTGGCTGTTTTCAGGCAGGCTCATGCCGCCCGGCACCACGCCTAGAATGCCGCCTATCACCATAGCGAAAAACACCGTCTGCATGGTTAACAGGCTGCGAAGCGTACTACCCACCTCGCCCAAACGATGCTCGGTAACCCATAGCGCACAGGCGAACACAAACGCCGCGGTGAGCCCAAAACCAATGCCGGCTACCCATTCAGGGCCCATATCATCGGTACTGGCAAGCCAGGTGGGAATATCCAGCACCACCAGCAGCCCGATCAGAATCGTGCCCATGATAAGACAACTTCGCCAAGTTGGCCTTGGCCCACCCAATGCCCAGCTTAAAAGTGCCAGTTGAATAGGGAAGGTATTGACCAGCAGCAGCGCGATGACAACCGGCAGCCTTGCCACCGCGGAATAAAGGCTCAGACTTTGAATGGTGATCAGTACCCCTACCGCCAGCTGCCAGGGCCAGGTGCCACGCGGCAGCCACAAGCTTTTTTTCTGGACCAGTACCAAGGTGAATAAAATCATGCAGGCAAGGCCCGAGCGGGTTAGCACTGCAAGCAATAAGCCTGTACCGTTATCAAAGGCGAGCCTTGCCGATACATGGTTAGCGGCAAACATGGTACCCACCGTTGCCAGTAACAGAATGGCTAGGTGACGGGGTAATGTGCGAGATAATGGCATAGCAGATGATGAAACAGACATAAGCACCCTGGAGATCGTGAAAGGTGGCAAATGCCCAGCATGCCTGCATTTTGTGTAGAAGGCTAAACAAATACTGACGTGTATTAATGCCCCTTGTGGCTTATTAAACTAAAGTACAAACTTCACCCTTACTTCCTTGGCAGACACTTTCTATGAATGTACCGGTGCTGGTAATCAACTGTGGTTCTTCCTCCATTAAATACGCGCTGATCGACTCAGACCCCGAAGCGCCGCGGCTGGCAGGCCTGGCGGAACGTTTGGGGAGTGCCGATGCCTGTTTAAAGGGCAAGAACAGCACCGGTGAGCGGTTTAATCAGCCGCTACCCAATGCCGACCATACTCAGGCACTCAGCGCTATACTGGAACGTCTAGAAGGGCGTATACCGGGGGCAATTGGCCACCGTATCGTTCACGGCGGCGAGCAGTTCACCCAGGCCGCCTTGATTGATGACAGTGTGGTCAGCGCCATTCAAAGTACCGCGGCCCTGGCCCCACTCCATAACCCCGCCAACCTGGCCGGGATAGCCGCTACCCAAAAGGTGTTCCCCGAACTGCCCCAGGTGGCGGTATTTGATACTGCATTTCATCAGAGTTTGCCGCCCACGGCCTACCGCTACGCCCTACCGGAAAGCCTGTACGCCGAGCACGGCATTCGCCGCTACGGCTTTCATGGCACCAGCCACGCGTTTGTCAGCCAGCGTGCGGCCACTCTTAGCGTACGCGGAGCAGGCGGCTGGTTAACCGCTCATCTGGGCAACGGCTGCTCGACCTGCGCGGTGTGGAACAATCAGAGTAAAGATACCAGCATGGGGCTCACCCCGCTGGAAGGGTTGGTCATGGGAACCCGAAGCGGCGATGTTGACCCTGGCCTGCACGCGCATTTGCACCGCCAGCTGGGCTGGTCGTTAAATCAAATCGATGATGTGCTGAACAAGCAAAGCGGCTTACTGGGCCTCTCTGGCCTGACCAATGATATGCGCGAAGTTGAGGAAGCGGCAGAAGAAGGCCATGAAGGCGCCCTGCTGGCACTGAATGTATTCTGTTATCGCATAGCCAAATCGCTGGCCGCGCTTTCCTGCGCGCTGCCGACGCTGGATGGCATCATTTTTACCGGGGGTATCGGTGAGAACTCACCCATTGTGCGCCGCCGGGTAATCGATCTTCTGCCCCACTTTGGGTTTGCTCTGAATGAGGAGAGCAATGAAGCGATGATACGAGGCCAAGAAGGCAAGCTGGATGTCGAGAACCATGAGGGGCCTGAAGTATGGGTTATTCCTACCGATGAAGAAGGCCGTATCGCGATGGAAACACGTCAGTGTGTGGAGGCCCAGGCATGACTACCCCTGCTCAGCCCCAAGCCATTCTATTAGTGCCTACCAACGTAGGTGCCGGATTAACGTCTGCTTGCTTGGGCTTGATTCAGGCCCTCGACACCATCGGACTTAAAGCCGGTTTTTTAAAACCGTTTATGCAAAACGAGCTGAACGGTCCAGGTCTTGACCGCTCAACCGCGCTGGTTTCACGTACCCTGAACCAGCGCCCGCCCTCGCCCATATCCCAGGCCCGGCTGGAGCGCCTGCTGCGCGATGACCAGACCGATGAGCTAATGGAAAACGTGGTGGAGCTTTTCGACCAAGTGACCCAGCAGGCCCATCGTGACGGCAGCGCACTGGACCTGGTTGTGGTAGAAGGCGTGGTGCCCACCCAGCACACCACCTACGCCACCCAGACCAATGCTCAACTGGCTCATGCGCTTAACGCACGTATTATCTTGGTCGGCACCGGCGACCTGAACGAACCCCAGCGGCTTGCCGAAGAGCTGGATATGCACGCGCGAAGCTTTGGCGGGGTGAGCTCCAATCGTACGTTGGGCGGTATTTTGATGCGCATGAAAAACCTGCCCTATGGCCAGGAGGATGACCTTTCAGCAGCGCCCGGCACTATTAAACCTCAGCTTGAAGAGCCGGTGCTGAACGAGTTGCGTCGCTACTCGCCTTCGCTTGCCACCGAGAGCTTCCATCTCATCGGCATCGTGCCACAAAGCAAAACGTTGACCGCGCCGCGTACCCTGGATGTGGCCCGTGCGCTTAATGCCACGCTACTGAATGAAGGTGACGCCGCCAGCCGGCGTGTACTATCAACCAGCCTGTGCGCCCGCAGCGCGGCCAATGCGCTGCATATCTTTACACCGGGCAGCTTGGTGGTTGCTTCCGGCGACCGTGATGACGTTGTGTTGGCCTCGGCGCTGGCCACCATGAACGGCACCCAGCTGGCGGGCGTGTTACTCACTAACGGCTTTCTACCCAACGACAATATGATCGAGATGTGCAGGCCGGCACTGAAGACCGGGCTTCCGGTTCTGGCCGTAGAAACCGATAGCCTGACTACCGCGCAGCACTTAAGCGAGCTTAATACCGAAATCCCCATTGATGATTTCGGGCGGGCCGAGCAAGTTGCGCGCTATGTGGCCGCGCATATGGATCTGGAGTGGCTAAAGGCCACCTTGAGCAACAGCTATATACAGCGCCTGTCGCCTTCAGCGTTTCGCCATCAGCTGGTCAAGCAGGCGCAGCAGGCCAAAAAATGCATCGTACTGCCCGAAGGCGATGAGCCACGTACCGTAGAAGCGGCAATCATTTGCCAGCGTCGCGGCATTGCTAACTGCGTGCTGCTGGGCAGCCGCGAGAGCATCGAGGATGTGGCCCGCAACCGGGGTCTGACGCTGCCTGAAGAGCTCACCATTATCGACCCAGAAAGCAGCCGCGCCCGCTATATCGAGCCCATGGTAGAGCGTCGACGCGGCAAACTTAACGAGCTGACGGCTGAAGCCCAGCTGCAGGATAACGTGGTGCTCGGCACCATGATGCTACAGTTGGATGAAGTGGATGGCCTGGTATCCGGCGCGATTCATACAACCGCCAATACCGTGCGTCCGGCGTTCCAGCTGATCAAGACTGCACCCGAGTACAGTCAGGTATCGTCGATCTTCTTCATGCTGCTGCCCGAGCAAGTAGTGGTATACGGCGATTGTGCCGTCAATCCGGACCCCGATGCCGAAACGCTTGCTGAAATTGCCTTACAAAGCGCCCGTTCAGCAGAAGCCTTTGGTATCGAGCCCCGCGTGGCCATGATCAGTTATTCAACGGGTGATTCCGGCACGGGTGCAGATGTGGACAAAGTGCGTGAAGCCACGCGTATTGCCAAGGAGCGTGCCCCACATTTACTGATCGATGGCCCGCTTCAGTACGATGCGGCGGCGATTGAAAGCGTGGGTAAGCAGAAAGCTCCCGATTCGCCCGTTGCAGGCAGAGCTACCGTGTTTGTTTTCCCCGATCTGAATACCGGCAATACCACCTATAAAGCAGTGCAGCGTAGTGCCCGCGTGGTGAGTGTGGGTCCCATGCTGCAGGGCTTGAACAAGCCGGTTAATGACCTTTCCAGGGGGGCACTGGTAGATGACATCGTCTATACCATCGCCCTGACCGCTATTCAGGCAAGCCAGCGAGACGCGATGACGGAAAAGTAATATTCAAGGCAAGAAAAAGCCCCGGACAGCTGAGCTGTACGGGGCTTTTTTAATTCAACCGCCTAGCGGTGTGAATCGATCAGGTCCACATCGGTACCATGGATTCCAGCACGATCACCAGGCTCATCGCTGTAATGGTGAGAATCGACACACCAAAGACGCGCTTGGCCCAACGTACATCGTCATCCAAACGGTAACCGCAGATGGCGAGATATAGCCAATAGCCACCCATGGTCAACGCAACACACAGGTAGCCGGTACCCGCCTGGCTTGCCAGCACCAAGGCCAGTGACGCCGGAATGAACGCCACGATGTAACCCAGGATATGATGCTTGGCCCGCTTGATGCCGTGCACTACCGGCAGCACTGGAATCGAGGCGCGCTGGTAATCGGCATAGCGGAAGATCGCAATCGCGTAGGAGTGCGGCATCTGCCAGAGGCAGAAGATCAGCAACAGAACAATCGCACCGCTATCAAAAGTGCCCGTTACCGCGCAGTAACCTACTACCGGGGGCATCGCGCCTGACAGGCTGCCCACGACAGTGCCATACTCGGAGTGACGTTTCATATAGAGGCTATACACCCCGACATAAACGCCCCATCCGATTACCGCCAGCGCTACCGTCAAGCCATTCGTACCCAAGGCCAGACATACCACACCACTAATGCCCAGCAACGCCGACAAACCTAAGGCTTGTGTGATAGAAACGCTGCCCCTAACTAAGGGACGATGGCGCGTACGCGCCATCAGAGCATCAATATCGCGATCAATCACGTTGTTACAGGCACAGCCTGAGGCGATCACCAGAGCAATCCCCAACATGACCGAAGCAAACGTTACCAGATCAAATTCACCATGCGCGGCTAGAAAGTAGCCGCCAAGGGCGGCAATCAGATTGCCGCCGATGATTCCTGGCTTGGTTAGCTCAAGCAGATCGTGCCACCGATTGGGCATGGTGGTTAGCCGATCATCATGTTGAGATGTAGATGCTGCATGATCCACAGCGAACCTCCTACCACCAGGGCGAGAATCGACACCGTGAAGACGAAGGACAGCATGTTCCAGCCCTCTTCAGTCTTGAAGTCCAAGTGCATGAACATCACAAGCTGAACCAGAATCTGCAATATAGCCGTCACGACGATAATGCCGACGTTCACTGGCAGGCTGAACGAACCCAGCATGACAGCGCCAAAGGGAATAACGGTCAGCACCAGCGACAGGATAAGACCTGTAACGTAGGACTTTACCGACCCGTGATCAGACGGTTGGCTAGAAGAGCTCATATCACAGCACTCCCATCAGGTAGACGAAGGAGAATACACAGATCCAGACGATATCCAGGAAGTGCCAGAACAGGCTCAAACACAGGATACGCGGACGCGTCATATCATTCAGTCCTTTGGTCGACAGCTGGACCAGCATGACCAGAATCCAGATCATACCGAACATTACGTGCAGACCGTGGGTACCTACCAGTGTAAAGAACGCTGACAGGAAGGCGCTGCGGTCCGGACCGTAACCTTCATGGATCAGGTGTTGGAATTCATAGATCTCCATCCCCAAAAACATCAGGCC
This sequence comes from Vreelandella nanhaiensis, assembly GCF_003990185.1. Lineage (GTDB taxonomy): Bacteria > Pseudomonadota > Gammaproteobacteria > Pseudomonadales > Halomonadaceae > Vreelandella > Vreelandella nanhaiensis. The sequence goes on from NZ_RZHF01000004.1 coordinate 151,463, forward strand.
CAGCACGAACGTAATGGCCAGCCACATTTTTACCTGGCCGACGCGATTGGCATTCATTGCCAGTACGCCCATGCCAAAGGTGAAACTACTGACCAACAGAGCAAAGGTGCCGAAAAGAATCAGCGGCAGTTCAAAAATATCCGCACCGGTCGGCCCACCCGCCGTGCCCCTCATGAGCACGGCGTAGGTGGCGAATAGTGATCCGAAGATCACCAAGTCGCTCATTAGGTAGACCCAGAAACCAAATACCTTGGTAGCACCGGCATCGTGATGCTCATGGTCATCGGCATGGGCATCGTGATGTAGCGTTTCAGTCGCCATTACGCTTGCGCCTCCACACGTTGTTGATGGGCACGCTCGATCCGCTCGACCTCTGCTGCAGGTACGTAGTAATCGATATCGTCATTAAATACACGTGCCAGGAAGCTCACCAGCATACCAACGGCACTGAACGCAGCAAGCCACCAGATATGCCAAACCATGGCGAAACCGAAGATCATCGCAAAGATACTGATGATCGGACCAGCCGCCGTATTCCTAGGCATATGGATATCGGTGTAAGGCGCATTATCCAACTGCTCGTTGCTACGCTGCTTTTGCGACCAGAAGCTGTCGATATCGCCAACTACCGGTAGGCGCGCAAAGTTGTAGAACGGTGCAGGAGATGAAGTAGACCACTCAAGCGTACGGCCATCCCAAGGATCACCCGTTACATCTTCATAGGCCTTGCGATTACGCGTACTGATAACGATCTGGATCACTGTACATGCAATACCCGCCATAATAATTAACGCACCTACAAAAGCGATAATCATGTACGGCTGCCATTCAGCGTTCGGGTACGACTGCATGCGACGCACGGCACCGTAGAAGGCCAGAATATACGGCGGAATAAACGCAACGTAGAAACCGATCAACCAGCACCAGAAGGCGCGCTTGCCCCACTTCTCGTCCAGTACAAAGCCAAAGGCTTTCGGGAACCAGTAAGTCAGACCAGCCATCATGCCGAACACTACACCACCAATAATAACGTTATGGAAGTGAGCGATAACAAACAAGCTGTTGTGGAGTACAAAGTTCGCCGCCGGCAGCGCCAGCATTACGCCTGTCATACCACCGATGGTAAAGGTAACAATAAAGCCCAATGTCCACAGTACCGGAGAAGTCAGTTCCAGACGCCCACGGAAGATAGTGAAGATCCAGTTAAAGACTTTCACACCTGTCGGAATCGCAATGATCATCGTCATGATGCCGAAGAAGGCATTGACGTTGGCGCCTGCACCCATGGTAAAGAAGTGGTGCAACCAAACAATGAACGACAGTACGGTAATGGCAATCGTTGCCCACACCATGGTGTGGTAACCGAACAGACGCTTGCGTGCAAAGGTTGCAATAACTTCTGAAAACACACCGAAAGCCGGCAGAATCAGGATATATACTTCCGGGTGGCCCCATGCCCAGATCAGGTTGACATACATCATGACGTTGCCGCCCATGTCGTTCGTGAAGAAATTCATCCCCAGGTAACGATCAAGAGTCAGCATGGCCACAGTGGCGGTCAGAATCGGGAAAGAAGCAATGATCAGTACGTTGGAGCACAGTGCGGTCCAGGTAAAGATCGGCATGCGGAACAGGGTCATGCCCTTGGTGCGCATTTTCAGGATAGTGACGAAGAAGTTGATACCCGTCAGCGTGGTACCCACACCGGATATCTGCAACGCCCATATCCAGTAATCGACCCCGACCCCGGGACTATACTCTATCCCCGAAAGCGGCGCATAGGCCAACCAACCTGTCGTGGCGAATTCGCCCACGAACAGAGAGATATTGATCAGCAAAGCCGAAACGGCAAATAACCAGAAGCTCAAGTTGTTCAGGAACGGGAACGCAACATCGCGCGCACCGATTTGCAACGGAACAACTAGGTTCATTAGGCCGATAACCATCGGCATGGCGACAAAGAAGATCATGATAACGCCATGGGCGGTAAAGATCTGGTCGTAATGGTCAGGCGGCAGAATGCCTGCCGAGCCACCAGCCGCTATCGCTTGCTGCGTACGCATCATCAGGGCATCAGCAAAGCCACGCAGCAGCATGATCAGCGCCACGATGAAATACATGATACCGAGCTTTTTATGGTCGACTGAGGTGAACCATTCGTTCCATAGCCAGCCCCACTTGCGGAAATAGGTCAACGCGCCCAACAGCGCCGCGCCGCCTAGGATTCCCACGATACCCGCTAACACCAGAATGGGCTCGTGATAAGGAATAGCCTCTAAGCTTAGTTTACCGAACACGGTTACTCTCCCGCCTCATTGCTTATGGTTTGGCCATCCTCAGCCTCACCATCCGCTTGGTTGTCGGTCGTTTGATAGGCTTCATTGCTATCGATTGCTGGTGCGCGAGGCGCATCTTGAGTGTCAGTGTCTGGATCGCTGCCGGTATGGAAGCTGGACACCAAGCGCTCATAGAACTCAGGTGTAACATTAGAGAAGTACTCAACGGGGTGGAACGAAGAACGCTCCGCCAGCTCAGAGTACCCTTCTGGATAGGTCAGCGTATCAGGTGACTGCGCAACTTCAGCAACCCAGGCGTCAAAGTCTTCTTCTGACGTGGCGTGGGCGTCAAAAACCATGCCCGAGAAGCCAGCACCGCTATAGTTGGTCGAACGACCACCATAGGTGCCAATTTCGCTTGCCTGAAGGTGAACGTCGTTATCCATTCCAGCCATGGCGTAGATCTGGCTACCTAGCTGAGGAATAAAGAAGGAGTTCATTACTGAACCGGAGCTTACGCGGAAACGAACGGGCGTATCCACCGGGAAGGCAACTTCATTGACCGTTGCAATGCCTTGCTCGGGATAGATGAACAGCCATTTCCAGTCGAGTGCCACTGCCTGAATTTCAAGCTCGGCCGTCTCGCTTTCAAGCGCACGGTGAGGATCAAGATCGTGTGAACTTTTCCAGGTAATTACGCCCAAAATAGCGACGATAACCACCGGAACCAGCCAAACGATAGCCTCGATCCAGTTGGAGTGTGCCCAGTCAGGCAGGTATTCAGCCATTGTATTGCTACGGCGATAGTACCAGCCAAACACTATCGTCATGACAATAACGGGAATGACCACGATCAGCATCAGGCCAAAAGAACTGAGAATCAGTGAACGCTGGGTTTCACCAATAACGCCTTTCGGGTCCATTAAGGCCGAGCTACAGCCTGCAAGCAGCAAGCACAGCGCGAGGAGCACGAGTGTGCCAGCCCTGCGCCAGTAGAAAGGTTGTTGCATGGTGCGATCTCGTCAGAGTTGCGTTACAAAACTAGCCGCCACACAGCAAGCCAAACGATATGCCATATGTCAGCTAACTAACACCCCATACCTTTCCCAAAACACTCTGCCAACAGGTACTGCCTGTGTTCCGGGAAAAATATGCGCTACCGGGGTTGGAAGCAGGTAGCGGATTGAGCCGACATCCTAACATGAAGGAGGCCAGTTCTAACTGGCGTATTTTCCTTTGATCTAATCAACGAATCAAAGCGACGATTTGACGCACCCGGGTGCGGCCTACGGACAGATGGGTTCGCAAAATGCGTGGGGCGGCGGGCTGACTAACAACACATGTCCTTTAAAGTAAATAAGCAACTCTGACTCACACTCTTCGTTAGTCACGATAGTATCGAAATCGTTCAATGAGGCGAAGTAGGCCGGGCGAATCATACCGAATTTACTCGCATCAACGATCAAGAAGCGCTGCTGAGCAGAGGCGATGGCGGCCTGTTTGGGCGCGACCTCGTGAAAGTGAAAACAGCTGACCCCACGTTCGCAGTCAACGCCGGCTGCCGATATAAACGCCTTGTTGATACCGATACGTTCTATGGCGCCCTGCATATCGTTGCTCCCAAACGACTGAGAGGCGGCATAATAAAGCCCACCCAATAACACCAGACGTACGTTGGGTAACCGTGAAACGGCAGTAGCAACATTCAGGGCATAGGTCACGACGGTCAGCTCGTTAAAACGGCCAAGCTGGCTCAACAAGGGAATGAGCGTTGAGCCACAATCGATAAACAGCGTATCGCCCTCTTCAATAAAGGCGGCGGTGCGCTGACACAGCCTATGCTTTATAGGGTAATCGTTCGCCTGCTGCTCGTTAAGATCGTACACCGGCGTGACGCCTGGGTAGCTCGTGAGTACCAGCCTTCCGCCCAGTAGCGTCATGGCTGATGGGTGCGTTGTAAGGTCACGGCGTATGGTCATTTCCGACACGCCGCATAAAATAGCGGCATCGCGCAAATGCAGCGCACCTCCAACAGAGAGCGTTTCCTGAAGCAGGGCCAATCGCTGAGCACTACGCCCATTCATGCTAGGCATCTCCTTATCATCATTATTATGTGGTTGTATTATGCTGCAGCAGCAAGCACATAATTGCTACCCACCTTTCTTACTACCCTTTATGGCTAACTACCTTTCAGTGCAGGCTTTTATACCTCCTGCCAACGCTGTATTCCTGCTTTCCCTTGCCCTCTTTTTTACGCATGACTGCTATGTACTGCAATATGACAGTGGCATTTAAATAACGTTAGTCAGCTTTGTTATAAATCGACGTTAAAAAAATAACACGCAATGTTATAATTCTAACAGCCACGCCAGCTCACATAATTCCAATTCTGACTAAACCGTGGTTAATTTTCTTGAGGCTTACATGACGGCTCCTACTTTTATGCGTACTTCCTATCTCGCCACTCTGAGTGTCGGCGTATTAATGGCGGGTATTACCCCGGCGTTGGCAAACGACTCCCAGCCACTTCATCCGCTGTGGTCATTTGCCAACGTCTCGGTCAACTACCTGGATTGGTCCAACGGTACTGAACGCCGTACCGCTTCCAATGCGGCCAAGAGCGACTTCACCTACGTCGAGATAGAAGGCGGTGCCGGCTTCAGTTGGGGCGAGTTCTACGGTTTTTTTGATTTCGAAAATCCGACCAATGACCAGTTCGATCAATCAAGCGGCGGCAAGGACAACTTCCGCACGGCAGGCAAGGTAACCTCACACATCTACCTGGGCAATAGTCCGCTATCCCTTTATGCCCACGTTTATGACTTTCGCGACTACGGCTATGAAAGCCGCGAGCAGGATCAAATTCTGGGCCTGGGATACCGCACTACTTTCGCCAACGGCCTGTGGTTCAAACCGTTTATCGGCGCCGCGCGGGTACAAAGCAACGGTTACACGGGCATGAACGGTTATATGGCCGGCTGGGTCACGGGCTATGATTTCGCAGCGCTCGACCAGAACTTCAGCATTACTAACTGGCATGAGCAGACATTTGGCCGCGACAGCGACTATCTGGAACAGAACTACGTTGGCGCTAAAGCCGAAAGTGTAGGTACCAATGGTGCACTGAGCCTTTGGTGGCACCCCACCGACCTGATCACCACGGGCGTTCAGTATCGCTACTCCGACAATAAGCTGGGCACGCCCAACGATTATCAGAATGCGATGATCTACTCCGTCAAGCTCAACTTACTCTAACCCGAGGCTTCCCTCGCGGACTCAAAGGATCCCCATATGACACTCCTTATGAGCTTGGTTGGCATGGTCACCCTTGTGGTCATCGCCCTGATCTTTTCTTATGACCGCAAGTCAATTCGCCTGCGCACGGTGCTCGGTGCCTTTGCCATTCAGGCAGGCATCGGTGCTTTTGTACTCTATGTGCCTTTTGGCCAGGCTGTCTTAGAAACCATTTCGGCAGGGGTAAGCCAGGTACTGGTTTATGCCAACGACGGTATCGGTTTCCTGTTTGGTGGCCTGGCAGACGTTGATAACATCGGCTTCGTGTTTGCGATTAAGGTTCTGCCGGTCATCATCTTCTTCTCTTCATTGATTGCCGTGCTTTATTACCTGGGCATCATGCAATGGGTCATCCGGATTCTGGGCGGTGCCCTGCAAAAGGCGCTGGGCACTTCGCGTACCGAATCGCTTTCCGCGACGGCAAACATCTTTGTGGGTCAAACCGAAGCGCCGCTGGTGGTGCGTCCGTTTATCGCCCGCATGACGCCTTCCCAGCTGTTTGCGGTGATGTGTGGTGGTCTTGCTTCGGTGGCAGGCTCAGTGCTGGCAGGCTATGCCGCGCTGGGCATCCCGATGGAGTATCTGGTCGCGGCTTCCTTCATGGCGGCCCCGGGCGGCTTGTTATTCGCCAAGCTGATTATGCCAGAAACTCAGGACGCTACCGATAGCGACAGCATCTCCAAGGTCGATGAAGAGCTTCAGGAGCAGGAAGACAGACCTACCAATGTGCTGGACGCGGCGGCCTCCGGCGCGACCTCTGGTCTGATGCTGGCGGCCAACGTAGGCGCCATGCTGTTGGCCTTTATCGGTTTGATTGCCCTGATCAACGGTATTTTGGGCGGTGTGGGCGGCTGGTTCGGGTTTGAGTCTTTAAGCCTTGAAATGATTCTGGGCTGGCTGTTTGCACCGCTCGCCTTCATGCTTGGCGTGCCCTGGGCGGAAGCGACACTTGCCGGTTCCTTTATCGGCCAGAAGCTGGTGGTTAACGAGTTTGTCGCGTTTATTAACCTGGCACCCTACATTGATGGGGAACAGGTAGTCGCCGCGACGGGTCAGTTAATGACGCCTCATACCATGGCCATCTTGTCATTTGCCCTGTGTGGCTTTGCCAACCTGTCCTCGATCGCCATTTTGTTGGGCGGTTTGGGCAGCATTGCACCCACGCGTCGCGCTGAAATAGCCCGCTTTGGGGTAAAAGCCGTATTGGCCGGTACATTGTCCAATTTAATGTCCGCCTCGATTGCCGGCTTTTTCATCGCGTTAAGCAGCGTTACCAGTTAACGCTACCTAACGTCCCGGGCACTGTGCGGCTTTGCGCAGTGCCCGTTTATATTTTTTGATTTGCGAGAACTTCATGACCGCCTCTACTTCGATTGAACTTAACCAGGCTGCCCGCCAGGCGCTGTCCCTGATGGATTTAACCAGCCTGAACGATAGCGATACCGACGCGACCATTGAAGCACTTTGCCAGCAGCTTAAAACGCCTTACGGCAACCCGGCGGCAGTTTGTGTTTACCCGCAGTTTATTGTGACCGCCCAGCGCGCATTGACCGCCCACAAACTCAACGACGTGGTACGCATCGCCTCGGTGACCAACTTCCCGAACGGCGGCGACGACATCATGGCGGCTGCCCGGGAAACCCGTGAAGCCGTAGCCTCTGGCGCCAACGAAGTGGACGTGGTTTTTCCTTATCGCGCATTGATGGCAGGCGATGAGGAAACCGGCCGCGAGCTGGTGGAAATGAGCAAGGCCGCCTGCGGCGGTCAGGCGCTGTTGAAAGTGATTATCGAATCTGGCGAGCTTAAAGAGCCTGCGCTCATCAAGCGGGCCAGCGAACTTGCCATCGAAGGTGGTGCTGACTTTATCAAAACGTCCACTGGCAAGGTGGCCACCAATGCCACACTGGAAGCCGCCGAGATCATGCTTAACGTGATCAAAGCCAGCGGCAAGGATGTGGGCTTCAAGGCTGCAGGCGGTGTTCGCACCGTAGAAGAGGCCGCCCAATACCTGGCGCTGGCGAGCAAGATCATGGGGAGCGCCTGGGTAACGCCTGCGCATTTTCGGTTTGGCGCCTCAAGCCTGCTGACCAACTTATTGAACACACTGGGCGGCGTGGATAGCGCGGCAGCCGAAGGAGGCTACTAATATGATGCTCCCGCAAGAACTGATTCGTTTAAAGCGTGACGGTAACCCGCTGGCAGCGGCAGATATCAAAACGTTCATTCAAGGCATTGCCGATGACCGTATCAGTGACGCTCAGATTGGCGCCTTCACCATGTCGGTATTTCTTAACGGCATGAGCCGCGAGGAAGTAGTGGCACTGACCACAGCCACGCGTGATTCAGGTCATGTCATGCAGTGGGATTCGCTCAACCTGCCAGGACCGGTTGTGGATAAACACTCCACCGGGGGCGTGGGTGATCTGGTGTCTCTGGTACTCGGCCCCTGGGTTGCTGCCTGTGGCGCGTTTGTACCCATGATTTCAGGCCGTGGCCTTGGCCACACCGGCGGCACGCTGGATAAGCTTGAGTCGATCCCCGGCTACAACCCCTACCCCGCTCCCGAACGCTTTGGTGACGTGGTGAAATCCACGGGCGTGGCGATCATCGGCCAGACCGGCAACCTGGCACCGGCAGATAAACGCATTTACGGCGTACGCGACGTGACGGCTACGGTGGAATCCATTCCGCTGATTACTGCGTCTATTCTGGGTAAAAAGCTCGCTTCCGGCCTTGATGCACTGGTGATGGATGTCAAAGTCGGCAGCGGCGCGTTTATGCCCACGCCGGAAAAATCCCACGAGCTTGCCAAAAGCATCGCGTCTGTTGCCACACAGGCCGGTACGCCGACTACAGCGCTGCTCACCGACATGAGCCAACCGCTGGCCCCGTGCGCGGGCAACGCGATTGAAATTGTTGAAACCCTGGAGCTGCTCCGCGGCGAACGCCCCAACAGCCGCGTCATGCAAGTCACGCGTGAGCTGGCTGTGGAAATGTTGATGGCCGGTAAACTGGCCACCAGCCGCGAAGACGCTTTAAGCCAGCTGGAAAAAGCCCTGACTTCCGGTGCGGCTGCAGAAGTGTTCGCGCGCATGGTGCGCGAGCTGGGCGGGCCGGGCGACATTATGGAACGCTCTGACAGTTACCTTGCCAAGGCCAATGTGGTCAAACCCGTGTATGCCGAACAGTCAGGCGCAGTGCTGCGCATTGATACCCGTGCGGTCGGCATGAGCGTGGTGGAACTGGGCGGCGGACGCCTGCGTAACGATGCCGATATCGACCACAGCGTTGGCTTTAGTGCGATTGTCGAGCTGGGTACCCAGGTCGATAACCAGCAGCCACTTGCTTATGTGCATGCCCGCAGTGAAGAGGCGGCAGAGCGTGCGGCCCAGCAGCTACGCGCGGCCATGACGATTGGAGAAGGTGAAGCGAGCATCGATGCACTGCTCCAGGAAACCTATCGCGGTGAAGAGCTTTAAACAGCACCGACTTAAGAGGTGATACGCAATGAAACGTGCAATTGTGCTGGTACTCGACTCCTTCGGCATTGGCAGTGCTGCCGATGCCGCTGACTTTGGCGATGCAGGCTCGGATACCCTGGGCCATATCGCCGCCGCCTGCGCGCGTGGCGAAGCGGATACGACTGAACGCTCAGGCCCTTTAAAGCTGCCTAACATGGCCAAACTTGGCCTGTTTCACGCCCACCGGGATAGCACCGGCACAGTTGCCGAAGGCGTTGCCCTGCCCGAGGTGCTGGAAGGCGCCTACGCGCACGCCCAGGAAATTTCCAGCGGTAAGGACACGCCTTCGGGCCACTGGGAAATTGCTGGCGTGCCCGTGCGTTTTGATTGGGGCTACTTCAGCGACAAGACTGAAAGCTTCCCCGTTGAGCTGCTGGACAAGATTGTTCAGGAAGCGGATCTGCCCGGCGTTATCGGCAATTGCCACGCTTCGGGCACCGACATCATCGCCCGCCTGGGTGATGAGCATGTGCGAACAGGTAAGCCGATTGTGTATACCTCGGCAGACTCGGTCTTCCAGATTGCCGCTCACGAAGAGCATTTTGGGTTAGATCGCCTTTACGCCCTGTGTGAAACTGTGCGCGAGCTGCTGGAGCCTTACAATATTGGCCGGGTTATCGCTCGTCCGTTTATGGGTGAAGACAGCACGAGTTTTGCGCGTACCGGTAACCGTCGCGACTACAGCATTGAGCCGCCCTCGCCCACCGTGCTGCAAAAGCTTCAAGAAGCCGGCGGTGAGGTCGTATCGATTGGCAAGATTGCCGATATCTACGCTCACTGCGGCATTACCCACAAGGTGAAAGCCAGCGGCCACGATGCACTGATGGACGCGACCCTGGGTGAAGTTGCCCGCACCGCTGTTGAAACCAGCGACCGCCCGACCATGATCATGACCAACTTTGTCGATTTCGACTCGATCTATGGCCATCGTCGCGACGTGCCGGGCTATGCGGCAGCCCTTGAGCATTTTGACGCTCGCCTGCCGGAGCTGCTGGCCGCCTTGAACAACGGCGATCTGCTGATTCTGACCGCCGACCATGGCTGCGATCCAAGCTGGGAAGGTACCGAGCACACCCGCGAGTACGTTCCCGTGATGGTCAGCGGTGCCGGGTTTACGCCGGGCCCCTTGGGGGCGCGCGACACCTTTGCCGACATTGGCCAGACACTGGCGGACTACTTCTCCCTTCCAGCCATGGCCGATGGCAAGAGCTTTTTATCTTACGCAGCCTAATGGCGTCGCTTATCTATTAAAGAGGAAGACATATGGCCACTCCGCATATCAGCGCTGAACAGGGTGATTTTGCCGATACGGTGTTAATGCCCGGCGACCCGCTGCGCGCGAAATATATTGCTGAGACTTACCTTGACGATGTACGTCAGGTGAACGACGTGCGCGGCATGCTGGGCTATACCGGCACCTATAAAGGCCGCCGCATTTCAGTGATGGGCCACGGCATGGGCATTCCGTCGGTATCGATTTATGCCAAGGAACTGATTACCGATTACGGCGTGAAGTCGATCATTCGCGTAGGCTCCTGCGGGGCGGTACGCGATGACGTCAACGTCCGCGACGTGGTCATCGGTATGGGCGCGTGCACCGACTCCAAGGTCAACCGCATGCGCTTTAACGACCACGACTTTGCCGCGATTGCGGATTTTGAGCTGACCAGCCACGCCGTGGCCGCTGCCAAGGCGCAGAACGTACCGGTGAAAGTGGGCAATATTTTCTCGGCCGACCTGTTCTACAACCCACAAACCGATATGGCCGAGCTGATGAAGCGCTACGGCATTGTGGGTGTCGAGATGGAAGCCGCCGGCCTTTACGGAGTTGCTGCCGAGTTCGGCGCCCGAGCCCTGACTATCTGTACTGTATCGGATCATATTTTAAAAGGTGAAGCGCTCTCCAGCGCCGATCGCCAAACTACCTTTAACGATATGATGGTAATCGCGCTGGATACCGTACTGCGTGACGATGCCGCCAACGCCTAAGTGGGTCAAACCGAGGAATCACTTATGAGCCAAGCAGATCCTGCTCTGGTCAAAACGCTGCTTGATGCATTGAACAATGCCTACGTCCCTTACTCCGACCACCCGGTGGCGGCTGTCATGGAATGCCCGGATGGCCAGCAGTTTGCGGGCGCTAACGTCGAAGTTGCCCACTACAAGGGGCTTTGTGCAGAAGCGTCGGCGATTAGCGCGATGATAACCGCCGGCCAACGCGAACTTGCCAAGGTGTATGTGATGGGACCAGGCGAGCACCTGTGCACGCCCTGTGGCGATTGCCGACAGCGCATTCGCGAATTTGCCACTCCCAATACGCATATCTCGGTTATCTCCCGCCAGGGAGAGGTACTAAAAACGTACACCATGGAAACGCTGCTACCGGACGCCTTTGGCCCCGAGCAGTTGCCTCAACGCTAGGCCCCTTCATTACCGCGGTTATTGCCGCATCAGGCTGGTTGTCACGTATGCCGCCGTCTCCATGACGGCGGTTTTTTATTGCCTCATGAACCTCATTGGCTGCACTGGCCTCGTCTAACAATTCCTCGTACTCTGTAAGGCACTTTATCTCGCGTGATTTGTACGCCTACTCATCAAGGAGAACGCCATGGCGGCCCTACTGCCCAATGTCGACCCCACCGGCCTGCTCGAATACTCGGTCGTGTACACTGATCGTTCGCTCAACCATATGTCGCAGCAGTTCCAACAAGTAATGCGCGATATTTCGGCCACGCTCAAAGAGGTCTATAACGCCCACTCGACGGCTATCGTTCCTGGTAGCGGCACCTTTGGCATGGAAGCGGTCGCACGCCAGTTTGCTTTGGATCAGAAAACGCTGGTTATCCGTAACGGCTGGTTTAGCTACCGCTGGACCCAGATTATCGAGATGGGCCGTTTGACCGACCAGCACACGGTACTCAAGGCCCGCCGCGTAAATGCCGATGATCCACAGTCGCCGTTTGTGCCCGTACCTGCTGAAGAAGTCGCCGAGCGTATTCGCCAAGAGAAGCCCGCCGTGGTATTCGCCCCGCAGGTGGAAACCTCTGCCGGTTTACTTTTGCCCGATGACTATATACGCACCGTGGCCCAAGCCACTCGCGACGCAGGCGGCCTGTTTGTGCTGGACGCCATTGCCGCTGGCACCCTGTGGGTGGATATGCAGGATCTGGGCATCGATGTGGTGGTTAGCGCTCCACAAAAAGGCTGGAGCGGCTCACCCTGCTGCGCCATGGTCATGCTTTCTGAACGTGCTACACAGCGTCTGGATGACACGCAAAGCAACAGCTTTTCCTGCGATTTAGGCAAATGGCACGCGATCATGCAGGCCTATGAAAACGGCGGTCATGCTTACCACGCCACCATGCCCACCGACGCCCTGCGCCAGCTGCGCGATATCATGCAGGAAACCCGTGAGTACGGCTTTGCCAAGGTAAAAGACGAGCAGCGGACCATTGGCCAGGAAGTACGCGCCATGCTCGAACGCCATGGTTATATCAGCGTGGCAGGCGAGGGCTTTGAGGCGCCGGGTGTTGTAGTAAGTTACACCGATGATGCAGGTCTTGTGGGCAAGTTTGCCCAGGCGGGCGTTCAGGTCGCAGGCGGCGTGCCGCTGATGTGTGATGAAGGTGATAACTTCCAGACCTTCCGGATTGGCCTGTTTGGCCTGGACAAGCTCCACGAAACACAGCGCAGCGTGGATAACCTGGAACAGGCGATCAATTCGCTAGGCTAACCACTCCAGACAGCCACGCCCGTTATCCGCGCCGCCAACCCGGCGATCAACCGTCTGCTGCGGTATCCGAGTGGTAGTCGGTTGATTGCTGGCTTACGAGGTGGCATCTGGTGCTATTTCTGATGCTGCTCTGTTATCCGCGACCTTTTCCACATCCACAATACCCGAGCGGCTAACCACCACTTTCCAACGCGCCAGGTAAGGGGTGTCTTCACTCCCCGTCTCACGCACCACCAAGTTGAACAGATGGCGTCGCTCCACGCTTTCGCGCACCGCCTGACCATCCTTTAACCGATAGATATGGTGCTTCTCTTTACTCATCAGGCGGGTCAACATCATAAGATCAATATGCAGCGTTTCCCGGGTATGTTCATAGCCGCTTAGAAATCGGGTAGGCGACATGCGCGAGCTGGAACGGTAGTGCAGCACCATCTCTTCACGCTGGGCCACCGTGCGCCGACGCATCTGCTGAATATCCTTATCTAACGCGGCATAGCGCTTGTAATCAAACCACTCAAGCTGACGCCCCACCAGGGTATTGCTGGTCGGGTCGACATACTGGCGCCTCCACTTGGGCCTGCCCCGACGCAATAACCGCCAAAGCGTATTGCGCAAATCGTCCTTGAACACCTCGCGCATGGCGTAGAGTAGCGCCATAGCCAGTACAAACAGCGCCGTAATGTCGCCCACCACCTCGCGCACGCGCAGCACGCCCAAAGTGACACACGCCATCACCACGGCCGTGGCGAGCGCCTTGACCGCTTTTTGCTCGCCGCTACCCAACTCCAATGATTCCTGCTTGAGGGTAATCGGATATTCAATCAGCCGTCGCAACAAACGCATCTTGTTGGACATGCGGGTCGGGTCAGCCATCACGCGTTCGGCGTTGTACTGCTGCTCGCGCCGATATTCGCTTTCATGCTCACAGACACTGATAAAACGACGCTTGATATCGCTAAATTCGCCGCCCCGTGGCATATGCGCCACCAGGGCTAGCAACTGCTGTTCAGTAAACCAGGAAAGGTAGTTATCAATATTGGCAAAGTACTTATACAGGCGCTCATCGGAAGGCTGGTGGCGACGCAGTTTCTTTAGAATGTTTTCGCTTAGATCCTGCATTTCATTTAACTGTTCGCAAAGTACCTGGCTACTTTCCTTGACATCGTCCGACTCATTTTGCCGCTCACTACGCAACTTACGCTCGCCAGCCAAGAGTTCCTGGGTCGTCCGCTCCATGGCCACCACATACTGGTAGGCGTAAAGACTCAGGCTCAAGCGATAGGACTCGCTGCCCAGCTGGTTTCGACTAACCAGCCGGCTATGCACCAGCGGTAGATGATAGGCATCACTGGAGTAAGTTCGCGAGACGTTAATAGAGGCGTGATAAAATGCCTCTTCGGAAATGACATGGGTGTTCAAGCCAAGCTCTGCGGGCATGAAGAGATAGACATCAAGCCGGTGGGATGTCTCCTCTTTAAGCCGCCGGGTAAGGCGCAGATGGAAGCTGTTTTTGCGCTCAACGCTGATCACCTGCTCAATCTCCTGCTTTATTGCCTATCGCGATGATATACCATGGCATTAATTATAATGGTGAGCCATCTTGCGCGGTTATAGTGCACGGTCATGCTACACGATTGATTCACCTCTTTGCCTTTGGAGCCAGGGAATGTCCATTGCCCGTTTTTCACCCTTTGAGCTGTTGTTGCTAAAAAGCCGCAGCCAAGTGGATACGGCAAAGCTGCTGCTGTTGGCCTGGGTATTGGTTCATCGCCAGCATGTTTCAGAAGGTCAGCGGCGACGCCGACTGGCCCAGGTTTCCGTGCACTTTCGCCATGGCCACGAACTGGCACCCATCATACACATTGCTCAGCAGCAAGACCTGAAAGCGATCCAGCTTGCCGCAGAAGTGCTTCGTAAGGAGTGTTCTAAAGAGCATAGCCTTGGTGTGATGCATCAAGCTATTACAGTTGCAACGGACAGTGGCGAGCTATCATTGGCGAATCACTATATCCTGCGTTTCCTGGCGGATTTGCTCAACGTTGAACCCCTCACGCTCAACACCCTGTTTCAAGAGCTAACGGGAAGCCCCCTGGCTACGCCAGAGGACCCTAGCCGCGATGCGTACTGGCGAATACATGACGCCGATTACTATGCCCAGAAAGCGCGCGAGGCCGAAGCCGCCCAGCAGCAAGCTCGCGAAGCTCAGGAAAAAGCCGAGCGGCAGGAAAAAAAACGCCAGCAGGAAGAGGCTGAACGCGCGCATTCTAAAGCCCAGGCCGAGGCCGAACGTGAAAGAAACCGTCAGCAAGAGCATGCCCGACGCCAAGAGCAGCGTGAGCACAAAAAACGCCAGCAGCGAGAATCGCAGCAAGAGGGCGCAAAGCAAAGAAGCTCCTATCAGCGCGCCTCATCACCGCCACCGCCTGATCGCACAGCCCGTGCCCTGGCCGTATTAGGTTTAATGCCGGGCGCAAGTCAGGTGGAAGTGCGCAAGGCTTATCGGCGCATGGCACAATTGCACCACCCGGACCGCTTCTATACCGAAAGCGAGCATCAGATTGCTCTCGCCTCGGCACGTTTTCAGCGCATCAAAAGCGCCTATGATTATTTAATGCACACCTACCGATAATAACCGGCCTACTTCTCTTATGCGCGATCTGTACCAACGCCTTGGCGTTTCGCCCCAGGCAAACGATGAGGAGCTGCAGCAAGCCGTAGCTCGCTGCCCCAATAGCGCCTTGCGCCAGGATGCTAAAGCTGTCTTCGAGGTGCCCAAACGCCGCGAGAGCTACAACCAGGCGCTTACGACGCTAAGCGATATTGGGCAACTGCGTGCCCGGCTGGGCCTAACCCACGGTGCGCACTGGCAGGGCGACGTGGCCAACGATTTTTCGCTGCCTGCCGATCAGGCCGTTTCCCGACACGATGAACTGGTCGACCGCGTCAGCCACGCGGTTATACTTTACAACCGCTTGCGCGGGCTACGCGGCATCTGGCTACTCATCATCACTTTCTTCGTTGGTACGGGCATAGGTGTTGCGCTTGGGTTCATCCTGAGCAAAACCCTCGCTGCGTGAGGCTCCAGGGGCGCGTTCGCGCTCATCGCGCTTAACTTCGGCCTCGGTAGGCAGCGGCGCAGGCTTGGGCGGAGTGGGCTTATGCTTGGGCGATCTCTGCCCCTCCTGCCCATCGGTATTTTCAAACGAGAGCTCCGTACCTTCATCAGATGTCATGCGGTCTTCGGAGCGGGCCTCCATGCTAACACTCAGACGTGGCACACCCAGGTCGATGGCCTGCTCTTCCATCCGCTGCTTCAATAACAGGTTAAAAGCGCGGGATACGTCCCACTGCATTTCCGGCGCCGTGCGAAAACGCATGCGCAATACCGGGCAGCCCTCTTCAAACCCCTGCACGCCCTGCATTTCCAGCGGTGACCAGATGTAATGGCGCATCATCGGGTCCTTGCGCAGTTCCTGCGCGGTTTCCTGCATCAGCGTAATCGCATCATCAATTTTCATATCATACGGAATGCGAATCCGCATCAGGGCAATACCGAACTGGCGAGACATGTTATGGATGGATTCAATACGACTGAAGGTAATGATATGCACGATGCCATCCAGGTCGCGTAGCCGCACAGTGCGCAGCGTGAGCCCTTCTACCGTTCCCATATGGTTATTAATGCTTACAAAATCATCCACCGCCAATGAGTCTTCAATCAGGATGAAGATACCGGTAATCAAATCTTGTACCAGCGTCTGGGCACCAAAACCAATGGCCAAACCAATCACACCGGCACCCGCCAGCAGCGGCGTGACGTTAACGCCTAAATTCGCCAGCCCGGCAATAAATGCAATAATCAGAATCGTGACAAAGATCACGTTACGGATCATCGGTGTAATGGTTTGCGCGCGTGCCTGGTTAACGCGCCGCCCTCTCGCACGGCCTGACGAGGTAAGCGCCCGCTGAATTGCTGTATCAGCAAATATCCACACCAGCCACGCCAATAGGATGGTCGCCCCCAGGCTCACCAAGGCCTGACCAATACGTGCGCTGGCAACAGCCTGCTGACCAAGCCCAAAGAGCGAGCCGCCCCATACCTGCATGAAGAGTTCGGCAAACACCATCCACGAACAGATATGCGCCAGTACAAATCCAAAGCGCTCTAAGCGTTTGCGATATTGGCTGTAGCGGCGACGATGGCGACGCTTTCCAATCCGTACCTCCTGACGCCTCAGCAGGCCAGTAATCACCAGGGTAAGTACCAGAAGGCTCGCAGAAATAATCGAGCGCGCCAGTGCTGTGCCCACATCACCTACGGTAATAAAGATCGCCAGTAGCGATCCCCCTACCAACAGCAATGCAGGCACGTGCCAGAGCCCGCCCAGCGCACGAATCATCTCGACCGCCGTGCTGGCATCGCGGCGCTGTTTAAAAGGGCGATTACAGATCAGGTGGCGTACAGGACGCTTGAACTTAAAGATAAACCGGGCCGATAAAAGCGCCGCCAGCATATTGGCCAACACCGATACCAGACTTGTAAGCTCCCCTCCCAGTAATCCCACCAGGCGGGTAGAGTTAACGGCATCGCCCAGAGCAATTAATGCTCCGATCACAAATAGCCCGCGCAGCGCCCGCTGCTGAAGTAGCTGCACAGCCGTGAAGCGGTGCCCCCGACTGAAGAAGGCAATGACCGTTTCAAACACGACCGAAAGCGCACGCCCACATAGGCAGATGTAGGCCACCACCAGAACAAGCATTCGCCCAGGATTAAACGATAGCAGTTGGCCAATTCCCAATGTAATCGCAAAGGCCAGGGCCCAGGGCAGCATACGGCGTAAGAAGTGCGCGGCAAGCAGCCACGCCTTGGGGTCGCGGGGCAAATCAAGAGGCCAGTTCCGTCGGGTAGCGATCAGTCGTCCAAAGGCAACCATGACTACCAGCAACGTGATCCAGATCACAGCTAGAACCGCGCCATCGGCAACCGCGCGAATCGCCGCGCCCTGGCCTGCACCATCGTTAAGCGCGCGCAGGTCGGCCACGCCTTGCACCAGCTGTCTTGACCATTCATCGATTGGTGAGTCGCCAGCCTGCGCCTGTTCGCCGATATCGGTCAGCGTATCGGCAAGCGCTCCCAAAAGCCCCTGGCGCACCACCGTGTCTTCCTCGGCGGCATCGGCGGTGACCTGTAGCTCACGCAGTGAATTCAGCAGCTCAGTGCGACGCTCTTCATTTTCAAGCATGGCAATGACATCATTAAGCGAGCTTTGGAATTCGTTGCTGCTAACATCAGTTTCGCTACTGGATTCTCCTCCCAAGCTGGGTAGCGAGACGCTGGGTACTTGCGCCTGGGCTGGCATTAAGCTGACCAGTACAAACAAAACGAGGCTGATGACAGTGTTGATTATCCAGTGCTGTCGCACGCCTTACTCCCAAAATGGATAGGTAAATGTCCCCGTACGGTGAAGTAGCCAATCATCACGCGCTACTCAACGGAATCGGCTCAGCCTTCATGCGCGACTATCTTCGTGCGCGACTATCTTCGTGCGCGACTATCTTCATGCGGGACTATGATAGGCTGATAGTTTAAACGTTCATTTCACAGGATGCCGAGATGACGCTGCAAGCTCCCCCAAACCGGTTCAATAGTGATGGAAAGCTGCGACACGTTGGCGTTGAAATCGAGTTTGCTGGCCTCCCACCGCGTGATACGGCCCAGGTAGTACGTGAGCTGTTCGGAGGCGAGCTTAACGTTGTCAGCCCTCACCGCCTATTGGTTGAAAACAGTCGCTGGGGCGTATTCGGTATTGAGCTAGACACCCAGTATGCCCATCCTGACCAGGCGTTGCTTGACGAGAGTAGTGATCAGGATAGTGAATGGAAGCGACATCAGCACCAACGCCGGGTGGAGTTTCATCAAAAAACTCGTGAACTGATTGGTGATATGGTATCAGGTCTGGTACCGACAGAGCTGGTCTGCCCGCCGATTCCCTGGAGTGAGCTTGAAAACCTGGATACCATTTTTCAGGCGCTGCGCGATCAGGGGGCTAAAGGAACTGACGCCAGCCTGCTGTACGGATTTGGCCTGCACCTTAACCTTGAGGTCGAGCGCCTGGACGTTGAGTATCTATTAACGATGCTGCGCGCTTACCTGCTGATGGCCCATTGGCTACGCGATGAAATCCGGGTCGACATCACCCGCGAAGTGTTGCCCCATGCCAATCCTTTTCCCAAAGACTACGCATTAAAGGTTCTGGATAGCCGCTACCAGCCGGACCTGGATACGTTTATTGACGACTACCTGCATTATAACGCCACGCGAAACCGCGAGCTTGACCTACTTCCTTTATTTGCCTATCTGCGCCCTGACCACACTCACGAACTGCTACATACAAAGCTGATCAAACCCCGCCCCACTTTTCATTACCGGCTGCCCAACGCCCAGCTTTCGCAACCGGGATGGGGAGCGGTTACCGAGTGGAACCGTTGGGTCGAAGTAGAAAAACTGGCCGCTAAAAAGGCAGTCCTTCATGCACGCTGTGCTGAATATATTGCCGAGCACAACCGGCCCTTTTTATCGCGCCTGAAAGACAAGCTGATGCACTGGGCGAAGCGGCATTAACGTGAACGCATGCTCATTTTTTGGACACTCGAAGGGAAGTTATCTGAATGTCACGGCCGCTGATCGGAATCACCACTTCAGATGCTAAAAGCCAGCTTGCCTGGTGGTTTGACTGGTTTGCCGTATGGCGCCATGGCGGAAGGCCCTTACGCTTATCCCCTTCCCGCCCCCTGCCAGAGTACCTTGATGGCCTGATCATTGGCGGCGGCGATGATATCCAGGCCACCCTTTATGGCGGTGAGATTCAACTGGACGTTCGCCTTGACCCGGCCCGAGACGAGCTGGAACTTGCCCTGCTCGAACGTTTTATACCGCTGAATACGCCGGTACTGGGTATCTGCCGAGGCGCACAGCTTATCAACGTACATCTAGGTGGTACGCTGGACCCTGACATTTACACCACTCACGAAGGGTTAAAGCGCAGACGCACGGTATTGCCACGTAAAACCGTTGATATTGTCGGTGACAGCCAACTCTACCAGTTGCTGGGCGTCACCTGGTGCCGCGTCAATAGCCTTCATCATCAGGCGGTCAACAAGGCGGGCAAGGGAGTCGAGATCGTGGCCCGAGACCGGGATGGACTAGTGCAGGGTATCGAATCTCGCGAGCACGACTTTTTAATTGGCGTGCAGTGGCATCCAGAATGGCTGATTTTCAACCGCCCCCAGCAGCGCCTGATTCGGGCGCTGCTGGAAGCCGCCAAACGACCGCTAAACGCTACGCATTAAGCGCCGCCAGCGCAGCATCGTAATCAGGCTCATTTTTGATTTCGCTGACAAGCTCACTATGCAGTACGCGGTTATCGGCATCCAATACCACAACGGCGCGCGCGCACAGGCCAGCCATGGGGCTATTGCATAGCGCCACCCCCCAGGTTTCCTGGAAATCAGGATGACGGAAGGTTGATAACGTTTTGACGTTATCCAGCCCTTCAGCGCCACAAAACCGTTTGGCAGCAAACGGCAAATCCGCAGATACCACCAGCACTACTGTATCTGCAAGGTTGGAGGCAAGCTCGTTAAAGCGCCGTGTGGACATAGCGCAGGTGGGAGTATCCACGCTGGGAATAATATTGAGCACCTTACGCTTGCCTGCATAGGTATCCAACGTGACGTCCTGCAGGTCGCTATTGGTCAGCGTCATCGCAGGGGCTGTCTGCCCTTTGGCAGGCAGTAAACCGGCGACATCCATTGGTTCGCCTGCACGGGTAACCTGTTGCATTACGTATTCCTTATATCGTTGATGATGAATGCGTTCTTACCATCTGAGAAGCCATGGTAGGCTATCTGCCGCGCTTTGCAGACTTATCGCGAAGCGCAGGGTTAACATTTGCGCTGCATTTCACCGAGGGAGTGATATGACCTGTGTACTGATCGTTAAAACCGGTGACGCTTATCCAGAAGTAGCCGACCAACATGGCGATTTTGAAACGCTATTTTTAAATCAGTTAAACACCGCATTGCCAGCGCATTTACACCTGCAAGTATGGGATGCCAAGCGTCATGCCAAAGCACCTTCCCTGGATACATTAGCAGGCATTGTGATTACCGGCTCCCATAGCATGGTAAGCGAAGCCGAGCCCTGGAGCGAGGCCCTTAAGCCTTGGCTGAAAGAGGCGCTGGAAAGTGATATTCCCATGCTGGGCGTCTGCTATGGACACCAGCTAATGGCGGCAGCCTTTGGCGGTGTCAGCGACTATCACCCGGCTGGCCGTGAGTCAGGCACCCATGGCGTGCAGCTGACGCAAGAAGGCCAGCAAGACCCGCTGTTTGGTCAATTACCGCAACGCTTTGACGCCCATCTTACCCATGCGCAGACCGTTTTGCAGGCACCCGCTAGCGCGACCGTGCTGGCCCACAATCACCATGATGCTCATCAGGCGCTGCGCTACGGCCCACGCCAATGGAGCGTACAGTTTCATCCAGAGTTTACCCCGGCCGTCATGCGAGCTTATATAGAGCGCCAGCGTGCCGCACTGCGCGACCAGGGCGAAGACCCCGGCAGCCTATCTGCCAACGTGATGGAGGCGCCTGAAGCGGCTAGTCTGCTGACACGTTTTCTGACGTTTGTATAACGGTCTGCTTACGCTGGTCGCGGCGCGAAGCGAGCCGGTCCGCCAGACGGGTTGGCTCGGGCAGTTTGGTGCGCCCTAAGCAGCGCATCACCCATTCAAGGGAGGTTTCCAGGCTAATGCGGTGGCCAGGGGAGACAAACACCGGCTTCACCTTGTTACGTGAACGCAGCACTGCACCGATGGTGTCGCGGCCTGAGCGCAGCGGCACCCACTCGCCTCGCTCCTCGCCTACCTCGTCATGCTTTCCGTATAGACGAGACTTGGCAACCCCAATCGTGGGCAAATCGAGCCACAGCCCCAGATGCGCAGCAATCCCCAGCCTGCGTGGGTGGGCAATTCCCTGCCCATCGACCATGATCAGCTCGGGCATGATGCTGAGTTTCTCAAACGCGCCTAGTGCGGCCGGAATTTCACGAAACGAGAGCAGCCCCGGAATATACGGCATGCGTGTGGGCTCGCGGTGAACAATCTGTTCGACCACGGTGAGATCCGGCGCGGTGGCAGGGTCCCAACGGAGCAGCACCACGGCGGCGCGTGTTGTGTCGCCGTTATCCTCAAAACCAATATCCATACCAGCAATATGGGTAACCGGATCAATACGGTCAGTTAACTCCAACTTCTGGGCAAGCTCTTTTTGTAAGGCAATGGCCTCTTTAGGAGCCAGATTCCATTCATGTAGCGCTGTTTTCATCATTGACTCCCTGTCGTGTTTAGCGGGATGTTTTTAGCGTAGCAAAAAAATGCCCCCGCACCGTTTCCGGGCGGGGGCATTTCAGGACGCGGCAGATACCGCTAGCGAGCGCTTATACGCCTACGCTTCGCGACGACGGATCGGCGCATCGCCATCGTCACGGCGACGGCGCGGAGCACGCTCGGGCGCGCTATCTTCGCTGATTTCCAACGGACGGCCAGCAACGCGGGCACGCGCCATCTTGGTCAGAATCGTGGCAGGCAGGCCACTGGGCAGCTCAACAACCGAGAAGGCGTTACGAATATCAATACGACCGATACGCGCACCTTCAATACCGCCTTCATTGGCCAGTGCGCCAACCAGTTGGCCTGGCTTGACGCCATCCTTATGGCCAACGGATACGCGGTAGCGGGTCATGCCTTCGCTGGGTGCACGCGGGCGCTCACCACGCTCGCCACGCTCACGACGGGCTCCCGGCTTGGCGCTGCCGCCATCACGCGGAGCACGCTCTTTACGCGGCGCCTGCAGGCGGCCAATCGGCGCCTCATCAGCACGTGCCATGGCAGCAAACGCACAGGCCAGCTCGATCGGGTCATGACCTTCTTCAACCAGACGCTCGACCAGTGCACGCTGTTCTTCAGCGCCTTTAGTCAACGCAGCTACCACACGGTGGTGGAAAACTTCGTCGCGGTGAGCGCGGATAGCAGCTTCGTCAGGCAGCGGCATTTCGGTCATTTTCTGACCAGTCGCCTGCTCCATCCAACCTACTTTACGGCCTTCGCGGAAACCGGCGAAGGTAATCGCGATGCCGCTACGCCCGGCACGACCGGTACGGCCGATGCGGTGCGTGTAGGCTTCTGCGTCTTGCGGCAGATCGTAGTTGATAACGTGCGTAATACGCGGCACGTCAAGACCACGCGCGGCAACATCAGTCGCAATCAGTACATCGACCTTGCTACGCTTCAAGCGAGTAATTGTACGTTCACGCAGGCTTTGATCCAGATCACCGGACAGGCCAGCGGCATTTACGCCGCGCGCAGTCAGTTGCTCAACCAGCGTGGTACAAGCAGCACGGGTACGCACGAAGACAATAGCGGCATCGACCGGCTCGACTTCAAGAATACGCGCAAGCGCTTCAAGCTTGGCACCGCCGTCAACGCGCACAATACGCTGTTCAATGTTTTCACCGGTGGTCGTGCGCGATTCAATCGCCACTTTTACCGGGTCAACCAAGTAACGGTTAACAATGCGCTCGATTTCAGTCGGAAGGGTAGCCGAGAAGAACACACGCTGTGCATCTTTCGGGGTATCGGCGACCACACGTTTAACGTCGTCGATAAAGCCCATGCGCAGCATTTCGTCAGCTTCGTCTAACACGAGCGCTGACAAGCCATCCAGCTTCAAGCTGCCACGATCCAGGTGATCGATAATACGGCCAGGGGTGCCAACGATGACTTGGGCACCGCGCTTCAGCGCGCCTAGCTGCTCACGATACTCTTGACCACCACACAGCGTCGCAACTTCGAGACCCTGCAGGTTTTGACCATACTTACTAAATGAGGCTGCAACCTGCTGAGCAAGCTCGCGGGTCGGGGCCATTACTAACACTTGGGGCACACGACGCTGGATATCCAGACGTGACAATAACGGTAAAGCAAATGCAGCGGTTTTACCGGTACCAGTTTGTGCCTGGCCCAGCATATCGCGACCTTCTAACAGCGCAGGAATGGTTTGCGCCTGGATCGGCGACGGAACTAGATAGCCCTGTGCTTCAACAGCAGACAGAACGGCAGGCAATAGAGCCAGATCGCCGAAGCTCGGCGAGGCGACAGAAGTCGAGGTCATTAATCACACCTTGGTAGGCCGGCAGTACCGGCAAAAAACATCGTAAGCGTCTCTGACTCTGTTATCGCTGCATAAAACGCATCAATAAACAGACTCCGCCAAGCGGATAATGTCATCAGTGGAGTCGGAGACGCCGGTCGCACCTAGCATCCGGTTGGCAAACCTATTATCAAGAGCCAACCGCTGTGGCGACCTTCTGCGCCGATTTCACCCGTTTGGTGAAATGCTGGAGGCGCGCCATCTTCACAGCAATGAACATCTGCAACTGGCTAGATGTTCCCGCAAGCTTTCCTGCGTATGAATATACAGCTACACAGGTAAATGCTTATCGTCGTGATGGAGGGGTCAACACATGCGAGGAGCGCGCATCCTAACACCCCACTTCATGAATGACCAGCTTTTTTACTTTACCAACATTAAACACCTAAACTTGAAGTTGTGTAAATCTAGTCTAACTTAAGAGATACCTTTGCATGTTCAGCAATTCAAGGAGTGATATATGAACTGGGACCAAATTGAAGGTAAATGGACTGAAGTCAAAGGCAAGGCCCGTGCTAGCTGGGGCGAGCTCTCGGATGATGAGCTTGACCAGATCGGCGGCAAGAAAGATCAGTTGGTTGGGAAACTGCAGCAGAAGTACGGTCTTGAGCGTGAGCAGGCTGAAAAACGTGCCGATGACTGGGCCAACGGTCTGTAAGCTGCCTGCTTATCCATTTTGATGACTATTTCGCTATGGGTAGTGAAGTGGCCTGTACTGACAGCTTGTCTTGAAAAGCCACCACTATCGTTTATTGCCACAGGGAGAGAAGCTATGCGTAAGTCAATGCTAACTACCGCGATCACTACGGCACTGCTAGGCAGCCTGGCATTTGGCGTACAGGCTTCAGAGCAAGAGCCACAGGGCATGTATTCTGCTGAAGATATTCTTGATGCAGAGGTTTACTTTGCCAATGGCTCTGGCGACGAGATTGGTGAAGTCGATAATATTTTGTTTGATGAAGAGATGCGCATTAATGCATTGGTTATCGAAAGCGGCTCTGTACTAGGCTTGGGCGGTCGTGAGATCGTAGTGGGTACTGATTACTTCTCGCTTGAAACACATACAGAAGATGATGGTGAGACTGAGCATCGGATTATTTTGAATGCGACGCATGAAGAGGTCGAAGCCTTCCCCGCCTATAATCGCGACTGGTGGGAACAAACCAAAGCCAATGCACGTGATGCTTGGGAAACCACGCGTGATGGTGCACAAAGCGCATGGCAGTCAACGCGTGAAGCCGTATCAGATAACGAGTAACCCTTTTATAGTCGCTATATGATAGTGGCTATTTTAAAGTTACCGACTGGTCAGCTTAACAGCTAAAACAAACAGGCCGCCCACCGGGCGGCCTGTTTAATTGTTGGCTTTCTATAAAGCCTTATTTCTTGCGTATACCCTGCCCCGGCAAGCGCTCCCGGTCGTGGGGGCGCTCGAAATCAAGCAGCGGCCCGGCAGGCACGATACGTGTCGGATTGATGTTGTCATGGCTATAATAGTAGTGGCGTTTTATATGATCCATATCGACCGTTTCAGCAATGCCCGGCCATTGGTAAATTTCACGCACGTAGTTGGCCAAATTGGGAAAGTCTTCAATACGCTTGAAGTTGCATTTGAAGTGGCCGTAATAAACGGCATCAAACCGGATTAGGGTGGTAAACAGGCGAATATCCGCTTCCGTTAGCCATTCTCCCGCCAGATAGCGCTGGGTAGCCAGACGTTTTTCGACACGCTCAAGCGCTTCAAAAAGTGCTTTTACATGTTTTTCATAAACTCTCTGCTCGGTGGCAAAGCCTGTCTTGTACACCCCATTGTTAATATGGTCATAGATATCAGCGTTGATGTTATCTATGACGTCGCGCAGATCATCCGGGTAGAGGTCCAACACGTTGCCCGTCAACTCGTCAAAGGCGCAATTAAGGATGCGCATTAAATCAGCCGACTCGTTATTAACAATCGCGCTGCGTTTTCTGTCCCACAGCACCGGTACGGTTACACGGCCAGTATAGGCGGGGTCCGTCATGGTATAGAGCTGGTAGTGATAGTCCACGCCGTTGAGCGTGTCACCGCTTGAACCTTCATCTCTTTGGTAAGTCCAGCCCTTATCGAGCATCAGTGGGCTTGTATAGGAAACATTGATCAGTGAATCAAGACCCTTGAGCTTGCGCATGATCAATACACGATGCGCCCAGGGACAAGCTAGCGAGACATAAAGGTGATAGCGATTTTTTTCTGCCGGATAGCACGTGCCATCGGTTTCGGGCTGGCTGCCTACCCAGTCGCGTAGCTGGGCCGATTCACGGATAAATTCACCTCCGCTTTTTTTCGTGTCATACCACTGATCATGCCATTCGCCATTAACGAGCAGGCCCATAGGTCATCTCCTGAAAGGGTGATCATCAGGCTATTTGCCCAACTGACCCTAGCATAGCCCTCTGATGCAAAGGCTCAAGCGGATGTTTTACTGTGTTTCATTCGAGAGAATCGAAGCTTTCCAGGCACTGCTCTTCAACCGCCTGCTTTAGCGCTGCAGCCATGGCATGGGCAGCTGGCCCTGCTCGGTCACGATCCCGGAAGATCATTTGGATAGGCACCACGCGAACGCAGCCTGCTGCCAGCGGAAGCGGCTTGAGCCGTCCCTGGCAAATGTCATCTGCAATACGCGTTTCCGGCATCCAGGCAAATCCTAGGCCTCGCTTCAACATGTCCAGCGAGGTATTCAAGTGGCCTACGGTCCAGCGCTGCTCGGCTTTAAGCCAACCGGCGTTAGTGGATTGGCGCAGTGCCGAGTCACGCACGACCAGCTGCCGATATTGCGCCAGGTCGCGAAGATCAAGAACCCGCCCCAACTGATGCAGCGGATGATCAGGGTGCGCCACTGCGACAAAACGAACGCTCACCAGCGGCTCGCCTAGAAAGCCCTGCGCTTCGATGCCTGATATCACTAAATCCGCGCGTCCATCATAGAGCATTTCGATCCCGCCATTGAGTACGCTTTCATGCAGCTGCACACGCACCTGCGGGTAGGTTTCTGAAAAGCGCTCAAGTGCCTTGGCTTGGGCTGACGCTGGAAACACCTGATCAATCGCCAGCACTATCTCAGCCTCAAGGCCCGATGCCAGGCGTGAAGCAACGTCTTCCAGCGACGCTGCACTCTCGATCAGTTGACGCGCACGGCGAAGCAGTAATTCGCCTGCCTCGGTCAGGCGTACCTGACGACCAATGGGTTCAAGTACCTGCACACCTAGCTGCTCTTCCAGCTTGTGAACGGCATGATTTAAGGTAGAAGGACTTTTGTGGACAACTTCCGCCGCGCGCGCAAACCCTCCATGATCCACGACCGCCGCCAGCATTTGCCATTGTGAAAGTGTTACCCGAGACATTTCGATTTCCTCAACGCTTCACAGCGAAATAATCCGCCTGATCTTCGAAAAATACCGCTAGGATGCCAGCAATTCACCGCGAATATTGTATTTTCACTCTACATTTCGCTTATAGGCCAAGAACGTGCCAATTCCCTGCTGCAGCTAACCTCTATTTGAGGTAACACTTTTGGGTTCATTGTTCTTATTGAGCCGAAAATTAGCCCTCAAGCTCCCAATTAACTTTTTGTTACAAAAAAAACTGGCGATAAGAAGCTCAGCTTAAGCATGAGGGACTCTTATTCTACTCAAGTTATTCTCTCTATCGCAGTCGGGCATAACTTAACTAATATATAAATTATTTAAATGACTGTTTTTACTAACAATAAAAGTAAGCCTTTTGAATTAAACCTGCTTGCAGCTTAATCGTTCTTTATAAAACTTTCACATAGAGACCATGTTGTCTATGGTTAGGTTAACAAAGAGAACGCTAGTAGCATTGATGACTGTGAAAAGCAGCCTACATTAGGTAACATTTTTTTACCTAAATGCTTACTTTTGTTAGCAATAAGCATGCATAAGCAGGCAATGTTCTAATTATATTTAACTTCCTGTCAGAGGCATGCAGATTGTATGGATATACAGTCTATTAACCCCTTCCTTCATGGGGTAAGGTTCCCGGGCTTGCTTCCATACTACTTTTTTGATCACGAACTCGGCGGCCTATTTACCCATGTTGCGAATCCTACATTCGCTGCCCCGCACGCATAAATTGTTACTGTTACCCGTGGCCACAATGGTCACTGTGTTGGGCGCACAAAAATTAATTACAACGTATCAAGATCTGAACCAACCCCATACTCCAATTGAAAGCGTGTTAGTACCGCTTCCAAGTGACTCGGCTCCCGGCATTCCATCGCTTCACCAAGAGCGAACGTCGGTCGCTGATGCAATCAACCGTGCCTCCCGCGCGATTGACGCCACCCGCGAACATATCCCGCTTAGCGATTTAGCAGTCAAGGAGGTTATTGACCTTGACGTTATCTCCAGCGCTGAAGCCTCTATCGCCGATACGACCCCGCCAGGTACCGCGCTTGATCATGGCGCGCTGCATATGGCCATTGTTGTCGGTACGCTGGCAAGCGGCATGCTCGATATCGATTCTACTTCTTCAGTCGAAATCGCCAATGCCACTTCTTATGAAGACTACGGAATCGACCTATTCGACGACGTCTCGTTTCTTGAACTTGAGCTCGCTGCTGAAGAGCCGTTTGTACCGGAATGGAAAACACATATTGTTGAATCCGGTGAGACCTTTGCGGTGCTGGCGCAAAATGAGCTGGGTCTAGGCTACAGCGAGGCATTGGCATTGCTTGATGATTTGCCAGAACCGCGGATGCTGACCAACTGGCAGGCAGGCCATAGCTTTGACTACCAGCTGGATGAAAATGGCCGCCTGATGTCGCTTCGCATGATGAAAAACACGCGTGATGGGGTATTGGTCGAAAGCGAAGACAACCAGTTTGCCGTTACCGCCATCGAGCGACAGGGTGAACCGGTTCAGCGCCTTTATGCAGGTAGCGTTAGCGGTAGTTTTGCCCGCTCCGCTCAAGCCACCGGCTTAAGCAGCAGCTCTGTAACTGAGCTGACCAAACTGCTCGAGAAAAAGCTGGATTTTCGACGTGATAGCCGCCGGGGTGATCAATTCCAGGTGCTGGTCGAGTCCGATATGATCGAAGGTGAAACGCTCGACTCACGCGTGCTGGCGGTCAAGTACAATGGCGAACGCATGGATCTTACCGTGGTGCGTAACGCTACAGACGACAATTTCTACACGCCCGACGGCAACAGCCTCGACCCGTCCTTTGCGCGCTACCCATTTGAGGGCAGCTACCGCTTGAGCTCGAACTTCAACCCTCAGCGCAAGCATCCGGTAACCGGCCGTATCAGCCCGCATAACGGTACAGATTTTGCCATGCCAATTGGCACCCCAGTGATTGCTCCGGCCAACGGCCGCGTCGAGCGGGTAGCCAACCACCCTGCCGCCGGACGCTACATCGTGGTACGCCATGATAACGGCTACCGTACACGCTACCTGCATCTTTCTCAGCCTTTGGTCAGCCAGGGCGATCGGGTAACCATGGGTGAGCGTATTGCGCTTTCAGGCAATACCGGGCGCAGCACTGGTCCTCATTTGCATTACGAAGTCATCGTTAATAACTCGCCGGTGAATGCCATGACGGTCGATCTGCCGGAAAACATGGGGCTAAGCGGCGATACGTTGATTGCTTTCCAGCGTCAGGCCGAACCCATGCTGGCCGCGCTGGATAGCGGCGAGACAGGTACCATCAGCGTTGCAGGCTATCAGCCGGAGAGTGACGCCGAATAACCGCCCTCGCCCTCGCCTCCTAAAACAGTAACGCCGCCCAATGGGCGGCGTTACTGTTTGCAGGGCGATAATTTCAAACTGCAGGCTGCTGGCCAGACGCTACACCGAGCGTTGCAGGGCGGCGAGCAGTGTAGCGTCGCGGCGATAGATATCTGAACGAAATTCGACTTCGCCCTCAGCATTTGGCCAGGCAGTCAAATAGTGCAGTGCCACCGGGATGCGCTGCGGCAGGTTCACGTTGCGGTCACTGCCTCCACTATTTAGCAGCGTACTGAGCTGATAGCGGCTGCCGCTATCCTGAAGCAGCATCTCAGCGAATTCTCGCACGCCCTCCACGCGTATGCAGCCAGAACTCAAGGCCCGCTGGTTACGCTGAAAAAGCCCTTGGGCCGGCGTATCGTGCAGGTAAATCATGTCATCGTTGGGGAAGCGCACCACGATTCTACCCAGCGGATTACCGCTCCCCGCTTCCTGGCGCAGCATAACGCCTCCAGGGCGTTGCCAATCCACCTCGGCGGGGTCTAGCTGTGCGCCGGCCATATTGATTACCTGCATATTGTGCTGAGCCAGATAGTCGGCGTTCTGACGTACACGAGGCAGAACATCCTCACGCATGATGGTAGGCGGAATCGTCCAACTGGGATTAATCGTCAGATGGCTAATAGACGAATGAATGATGGGCGTTTCGCGGCGCGGCGATCCAACCACTACCCGGGCATTCCACTGCTGTCCACTCGGGCGGATATAGTGCAACTGGAAGCCAGCAATATCGACCCAGACACGCGGCTCACTAGCTTGCATGGGGCCTATCCAGCGGGCGCGTTCCAGATTAACCCGCAACTGATCGACCCGGGAGGTGACAGGAGCATTAAGTGCTAGACGCGTCTGCTCGCCGACAACGCCGTCTTCCTTAAGCTGATGGCGTCGTTGAAAACGCTTTACCGCCGCTTCAAGCTCAGCGTCAAAGGCACGCTTATCACCCCCTGCCACCTGTACGCCAATCATCGGATAGGCACTGCTATCCGCCGAGAGCAGGCCGGTTTCGCCCCACAGTGTCAGGCGTTGGCGCAGTGTGGTTACGTCATCGTCGACATCACCCAGGCGCAGCGACTCCTCTCTCGAGCCAAGATAAGGCGCACTGCCCAACATGGCGATCTGGCGATACTGGCTTAACGCTTCACGCAGCTGCTGATACTCGCTGGAGGCTGGCCGCGCCAGGTTAAAAGCACGTTCCAGGTCCTGGTCATCAACCGCGTGTGTGACTCTCAAGAGCGAGTAGCGCCGTTCAGGACGCGTGACGTCCCAGCTGGGTTCAACGTCTCGCGGGTTGACCTTGCCACGCTCCAGGTGGTCAAGCGCCAGTAGCAACGCGCGGGTTGCCTGGATATCGAAGGCAGCCTGGACAGACTCCCCGGCATTCTGGCTACTCTTAAAGGCCCCCATCAACATGTCAGCACGGTAATCTGCCGGGTTTAAACCATCATCTTCAAGCGCATTAAGCGCAGCAACCAATGCCTGAACTGCCGATTCACTCTGCCAGGCCAACTTTTCGTTACGCAGTTGATAAAATTCTTCCACCGGCAATTGCCCCTGACTGTCGGCTTGGCCCTGCAGAGTAAGTGCTTGTTGAAGCGGCTCATTAGCTGCGTACGCCAGCACTGCGCCGAAGGGGATTTGGGACATCGCCAGACCTAGAGCGGCCCCTATCGCCCATTGTCTTAGTGTCTGCATCTCGTTCATCGCCCTCTCCTTGCGTTACTATGAGTTCCCATTTGCAGCATGATTACTTCTATCATAGCCGTTTACTTATTTTCGTCGTCAATATCGTCGGCAGGATTGCTCTGTATGGTAACCCGTTTGCGCCCTTTTTCCGTGTTGTGCTGTGTGCCGTTAGCGTTACTTAGCCTTCCCCTTCAAGCGAGTAGTTTTTTTTCAAGCGTTGCTGCCGCCTCGCCCCCTGGTGTTTCACCGCTCCAGCATCAGCTTCTTCAACTAGCTCCTAGCGCTACCCCTGAAGCCCTGCGCCTTGCAGCTCAAGCACTTAGCTGTGCGGACCCGAATGCCGAGCGACTAGCCGTTATCGACTACTCGCTACCGTCAACCGAACCCCGCCTGTGGGTATTTGATTTGCATGAACATAAACTGCTGTTTGAAGAGCTGGTGTCTCACGGCCAGGGGTCTGGCGACGCTTACGCCGAGGCCTTTTCCAATACCCCTGAGAGCTACCAATCAAGCCTTGGGCTATTTCGCACCATGAACAGCTACTATGGACGCAACGGCTATTCATTAAGGCTCAACGGGCTTGAACCCGAGGTCAACGATCTGGCCTATGAGCGTGCGATTGTGATTCATGGTGCCGACTATGTAAGCGATGACTTTATTGCCCAAACCGGACGCCTGGGCCGTAGCCATGGCTGCCCGGCGGTACGCCAGGATATTACTTACCCGTTGATCGATAGCTTACGCGAAGATCAGTATGTATTTGCTTATTACCCTGATCAGGAGTGGATTGCCACTTCAAGCTTCTTACACTGCACGCAATCCCATACCACTCATTTGGCACAGCGCTAGACAGCTTCTTCTGGCACGCCTGCGTTCTTATGCCATGCTAAAGAGCATTAAACTCACGAACGCATGAGGCCCTATGACGCAAGTCAAGAAGCTGGATCTCGCTTTACAAGGCGGTGGCGCGCACGGTGCTTATTCCTGGGGCGTGATTGATCGCCTGCTGGAAGATGAACGTATCGAGATAGAAGGCATCAGCGGCACCAGTGCCGGCGCCATGAACGGCGTGGTGATGGCGGATGCCTTAACCCGGGGCGACAAGCCCCTCGCCCGGCAGGCCTTGAAGGATTTTTGGCAAGCCGTCAGCCGCGCCGGCATGGCAAGCCCCATAAGACGCTCCCCCATGGATGTCTGGACCGGCAACTGGAGTCTTGACCGCTCCCCAGGCTATCTCGCCATGGATATCATGACTCGCCTGGTATCGCCCTATCAGTTCAACCCGCTTAACATCAATCCACTGCGTGAGATCGTAGCCGAATACATCGATTTTGAGCGAGTACGCCAGTGCAAGCAGCTCAAACTGTTTGTGACAGCGACCAACGTGCGCTCAGGTAAGCAGCGCGTCTTTCGCCGTGAAGAGATGAGTCTGGATGCCATCATGGCCTCAGCCTGCCTGCCGCACGTCTTTCAAGCGGTTGAAATTGACGGCGAGGCCTATTGGGACGGCGGCTATATGGGTAATCCGGCGTTATTTCCTCTGATGGAAGAGTGCAGCTCGCGAGATATTCTGCTGGTGCAGATCAATCCCATCAGCCGCGAAACAGTTCCCACCTCGGCCGCGGCCATCATGAACAGGCTAAACGAGATTACCTTCAACTCTGCCTTGATCAAAGAGATCCGCATGATCGCGCTGCTTCAACATGCACTGGAAGAACAAGGCATCGAAAACTGCTACCAGCAGGCGCTGTTTCATCGCATCAGTGGTGAACAGGCGCTGGAGGGGCTTTCGGTATCCAGCAAGCTCAATTCAGAGTGGGCGTTTCTTTCCCACCTTTTCGAACAAGGGCGAGCCGCCGCCGAGCGCTGGCTGGAGGAAAACTTTGCCGCCATTGGCCAGCATTCGACCCTGGATGTTGACTCGGTTTATCTGCACGAATAGATAGCACTAATGTGAGGCATGCAGTCCACGGTATGCCCATCAATAGCGCGCCTCACAACAGCACAATGGTTTTTCGCCCCTCTAAAAATACATAACCAGCTGATAAAAATACCAAAAATTTCCTTTGGCGAACTAATTGCTTCACTAGGCTTTGTGGTGGTAGGCGTAGACCAGGCCCAACCGGGTACGAGTGCGTCGAGCCTGACCTTCAACGACGAAGGCTTGTTCTCGTAAAACACGTGACGCGATATAGCGATTCGGCGTTACGTGATGCTCAACTGGTGATCCTGAGAGGCCATTCCATGGACATACGTAACAAAGCCAATCGTATACGGTTGTTGAATTTCTCGACGCCACAAATGCGCGCCTTCCACCTATCGTGGTTTGCGTTTCATATCTGTTTTTTCGGCTGGTTCGGCATTGCCCCGCTAATGGCGGTAGTGCGTGAGGACCTTGCGCTGACCCAAACGCAAATCGGCAACACGATTATCGCCTCGGTCGCAATTACCGTGATTGTCCGCCTGTTAATCGGCCTGTTATGCGACCGCCTAGGGCCGCGTAAAACCTACACGGGCCTGCTGGTATTAGGCTCAATTCCCGTGATGGGTATTGGCTTTGCCAACAGCTTCGAAACCTTTCTACTGGCCCGCTTGGCCATCGGCGCGATCGGCGCCTCGTTTGTTATTACCCAGTACCACACCACCATGATGTTTGCACCCAATGTAGTGGGCACGGCCAATGCAACCAGCGCTGGCTGGGGCAACCTGGGTGGCGGCACCACGCAGATTCTGATGCCACTGATTTTCTCAGGGCTATTGATGCTGGGGGTCAATGAGGCGCTTGGCTGGCGCCTGGCCATGGTAGTACCCGGCGTCGTGCTGTTGATTACCGGCATTGGCTATTGGCTGTTCACTCAGGATGCGCCGGACGGCAACTTCAGTGACCTGCGCGCTCGCGGCGAGCTGCCCGAGGCAACAGGTGAAAACGGCGCAATGCAGAGCTTTCTGGCAGCAGCGAAGGACATTCGTGTCTGGGCGCTATTTATCGTCTATGGGCTGTGTTTTGGCGTTGAGCTTACGATCAACAATATTGCCGCCATCTACTTTTTTGACCAGTTTAATTTGAGCCTGGCTACCGCCGGGCTGATCGCCGGGCTATTCGGGCTGATGAATATCTTTGCCCGCACGCTGGGCGGCGTTTTCTCGGATATGTTTGCCAAACAGGGCGGCCTGAAGGGCCGCGTGCGCTGGCTGTTTATTGCTTTGATTTGCGAAGGGGTTGCGCTGATCGCGTTTTCGCAGATGCACATTATGAGCCTGGCAATTGGCATCATGCTGGTGTTCAGCTTGTTCGTGCAGATGGCGGAGGGCGCCACGTTCGGCGTGGTGCCGTTTATCAACAAGAAAGCTCTGGGCGCCGTTGCAGGCATTGTGGGAGCAGGCGGCAATGTAGGTGCTGTCTCAGCCGCGTTTCTGTTTCGCAGCGAAAGCCTGAGCTATCAGCAGGGGCTTTTTTATCTAGGGCTGACCGTGTTGGTATTAGCATCATGTGTGCTGGTCGTGCGCTTTAGCGACGCCACCGAAGCACAGGAAGCCAGTGCTTACCGTAACGCAATGGGCGATGACACCAATGCAGGAGCGCTTTCATTACGTTAAAACCCTCACTACGCCATCATCAGGCGTTATATTCATCAAGACCGTCCCTGCCCTTGCCGTATCTACGCACTGGGGCAGGACGATTAAGGCAGAGAGGAAAAGGAAAACGCCATGTCATCTGCCCAGCAGCTGCTCTTAACCGCCATACGTTGCGATATCGACAACCTTACCCATTTGGCCACGACCTCGGAGATGGTTGGCGACATCAGCCGCTTTATCCACATGCTTCAACGCGAGCGGGGTGCTTCTACGGTTTATCTTGCCTCGCAAGGCCAGCGCTTCAAGACGCGCAGACAGGCCTACCTGACACATAGCCAGAAGGCCGAAGCGCTAATGCGAAAACGCTTGGAGGCGCTAGGTGAGGAAGCGCGACCTCAGGCGGCAGCCCGCTTATTGCGCCGAATTGCCGCAGTATGGAGCGCATTGGACGAACTGAACGCTCTGCGCCGCGCCATTGATACGTTTGCCATTGCCCCGGATGCGGCCACCCAGGCCTACAATCATCTGATCAGTGGCCTGCTCGCTGTGGTGTTTGAAGCGGCCGACACTGCTGACGACCCGGATATCACCCGTACCCTGGTGGCAATCTTTCATCTTATGCAGGGCAAGGAGCTGGCAGGGCAGGAGCGTGCCTGCGGCGCCTTTGGTTTTACCCTTGGTCATTTTGATGACCGCCATCGCCAGCTTCTCCGCCAGCTGATTGAAGATCAGCAACGCTGCTTTACTACCTTTATTGAGTTTGCTACGCCAGAAGCCGAGCTTGGCTGGCAGCAAGCAGTTTCAACCAGCACGCTTACCGGCATTCAACAGCTGCGCGAGGCTGCCTGCCAGCCGGTTTCAAGCCATACCACTTCGAATGCGGTAGGCGAAACCTGGTATGAGCTGACCACACTGCGTATCGATGCAATTAAAACCGTGGAAGATGCGCTGCATACCCAGCTTACGACGCTTTGCTACCGTAAGATTTCCCAGGCTCAGGCAGCGCTTGAGCAGGCCAAAACCCAGCCTTTCCGACCTACCAGCGCGCCTTGTGAGCAGTTGTTGACCCTGGGCCAGGTCCAATCGCTTGGCGACCTGACCGCCAGCGCCCTGACCTCCCCGCTTGGCCGGTCGCTGATTGAGCTTACCCAAGCACAGTCCAGCCGTTTGCAAGGCTTGAGTGATGAGCTGGAAACCACTCGCAAGACGCTGCGTGAACGCAAGCTTATTGAACGCGCCAAAGGGCTGATCATGGCGCACCAGTCCATGAGTGAAGAGGAGGCTTACCGTTTCCTGCGCAAGACATCGATGGATCAAAGCAGGAGCATGGCAGATATGGCACAAGCTATTCTCGATCTTTCCCTCATATTGAAAAAGGATCAGGCACGCTCGTACTAGATAGCTCATCAATCGCCTATGCACGGTTTGCAAGATGCTCATGTATTAGCCATTCTAAAAGTCCCTGTCTATGGCTTAGCAAGGAGTGCCAACCATGCAACACGGCGTGTTACTGATTACCGGCGCATCAAGCGGCATTGGTGCAGCGACAGCACGCGCTGCCGCCCGAGAAGGCTATAAGCTGGTACTGGCTGCCCGCTCAGCCGACAAGCTGGAAGCACTAGCCCATGAGTTGGGCCCTGAAAACGTACTGACCTGTGAGCTTGATGTTACCGACATGGAACAGCAGCTGGCGATGATCGATCAGACCTTGGAAACCTTTGGTCGCCTGGATGCGGTATTTGCCAATGCGGGGCAAAGCGGCTCATCGGGTGGGTTCAGCAGCGCTGACCATACTACATGGCGCGAGATGATTCTAACCAATGTCTATGGAGTGGGTCTTACGCTTCAGGCAACCTTGCCAACCCTTAAACGCCATAAAGGCCACGTACTGTTGACAGGCTCTGCTGCTGGCCGCACCACCATTCCCGGCTCCATGTACAGCGCTACCAAGTGGGCGGTTACCGGCGTGGGATATAATCTTCGCGAAGAGCTGCGGGGTAGCGGAATGCGGGTTACCTTGATTGAGCCCGGCATGGTCGATACGCCTTTCTTTGATGAATCGCCTGAAAATGCCCTGGAAGATCGCGATATCGCAAACGCGGTTATCTACGCACTTTCTCAGCCAGCTCATGTCGATGTTAATGAGATTCTGATTCGTCCTACCCCGCCGACTGAGTAACCGAGCAAATATGTTATGCAGCCCAGCGTGGGCTGCTCCTTGCATTTTGTCTTCTTAGCCCGCATAACACGCTACTACCAAGCGTGCTAATGATTTAAGCCGCGTGCTTTCCCACTGCGTACGCGCCCTGGTCTTTCAAACACGCCCCATGTTTTCAATAGTAGGTGAATTATGAGCCAACTTTCCTCGACGGCACTTTCTGTGCTCGATCTAGCCCCTATACGCCAGGGTGGCAGTGCCGGTGAAACTTTTCGCGACAGTGTTGAGCTAGCACAGTTAACCGAACGACTCGGCTATACCCGCTACTGGCTCGCCGAGCACCACAATATCGCCGGGATCGCCAGCGCGGCAACCTCAGTTTTGATTGGCCATGTGGCGGGCCAGACATCTACCATCCGAGTGGGCAGTGGTGGCATTATGCTGCCTAACCACCCGCCGCTGGTGATTGCCGAACAGTTTGGCACACTGGAAACCCTTTATCCTGGACGCATCGACCTGGGACTGGGGCGCGCCCCTGGTTCTGATGGCGCAACCATGCGCGCAATGCGCCGCAGCATGCACGCAGGTGTCGACGACTTTCCCGAACAGCTAAACGAGCTGCGTCGTTACCTGGGTGATGAAGAGCCTGGCCAGCAGGTGAAGGCTGTGCCTGGTCAGGGAACTAACGTGCCTATCTGGCTTTTGGGTTCGAGCGGCTACAGCGCTCAACTGGCGGCAAGGTTAGGTCTGCCGTTTGCTTTTGCCGCGCAATTTGCACCCGGTTATCTGTTTGAGGCGCTGCGACTTTATCGTGATAACTTCCGCCCTTCCGAGCACCTGGATAAACCCTATGCCATGGTCGGGCTACCGGTAATCGCGGCTGAAAACGATGCCATGGCGCAGTACCTGGCCACCTCGGCACAGCAAAAGTTTCTCAATCTTATCCGCGGCAAACCCACCCAGTCGCAGCCTCCGGTCGAGCAATTGGATTGGTCCCCCATGGAACAGTCACAGGTAAACCAGTTCCTGGGCGCGGCCATTATTGGCGGCCCCGAAACCGTCAAGGCGGGGCTTGCTGATTTCCAGGCGCGTACAGGGGCGGATGAGCTCATGATCAACAGCGACTTCTTTAGCCACGCTGACCGCATGCGCAGCTATGAAATTGTGGCAGACGCCGTGCGATGAGCGCAAAGCTCGACGCACAAGGCACACTACGGGGCTTTAAACGCATGGCCCCCGTTTCACTGTTTGTGGTGGCGTTTGGCTTGGCTTTCGGGGTTGCCGCCATTCAGCACGGTTTAAGCAGTCTGGAAACGCTGCTAATGAGTGGGTTGATATTCGCAGGCGCGTCACAGTTTGCCGCCTTGGAACTCTGGGGACCCACCATTCCGCTAACCGCTCTTGTCGCCACCACGTTTGCGATTAACGCCCGTCATTTATTGATGGGCGCTTCACTTTACCCCTGGTTACGCCACCTACCTCCCGGCCAACGCTATGCCTGCCTGGGGGTAATGAGCGATTCCAACTGGGCCATGGCCGTCGGTGACCATCAGCGCGGAGAAACGAATGTAGGTGTGCTGTTCGGCGGAGGCATCGCCCTGTGGACCGCCTGGATGCTGGGCACCTTGCTGGGGGTAGTGTTTGGCAGCGGGATTAGCGAACCCGAACGATTTGGGCTGGATGTGATTATGGGCTGTTTTTTACTCGCCATGCTGGTCGGCAGTAAACACAAGCCCTCGCTTGCCCTGCTACTTCCCTGGTGTGTAGCGGGAGGTGCCGCGCTTCTGGCGCTTTACTACTTGCCGCCCAATGCGCATGTCATCGTGGGTGCGCTGGCGGGCGGGTTAACCGGTTTGCTCACTCCCCAGACAAGCCCGCAAAAGGAGGCTTAGCGTGCCATTGACCACCACCACAGCGCTGCTGGCGATTCTTATTATGGCACTGACCACCTTTACGACCCGTATTGGCGGCGCGATTATCATGTCGCGTATTCCTATTGGACCTAAGGTAGAGCGGTTTATCAATGCCATGGCCGGGTCGGTGCTGGTGGCGGTCATCGTGCCGCTTGCAGCTCAGGGCGATTGGGGAGCACGGTTTGCGCTGCTAGCGACCCTGGTGGCCATGTTGATAGTGCGC
This sequence comes from Vreelandella nanhaiensis, assembly GCF_003990185.1. Classification (GTDB taxonomy): domain Bacteria; phylum Pseudomonadota; class Gammaproteobacteria; order Pseudomonadales; family Halomonadaceae; genus Vreelandella; species Vreelandella nanhaiensis. The sequence continues at coordinate 190,899 of NZ_RZHF01000004.1, forward strand.
AAGCCATTGATAGCCATTACAGCGGGGGTTGCTACCGCTGCGTTGTGGCGCCTTGTATAAATGCTAAGCTAGCCAGCCGCGCTATTGGTTTTACGGCTCTTGACCAGGTACTCAGAATGTCCTCACTTACCTTTACTCCCATGAACGACGACGCTTTTGCCCTTTTCTGGCCGACTTTTCAGGCCATTGTGGCTGAACAGCAAACCTACGCCATTGACCCCGATATTAGCTATCAGGCGGCGTACACACTCTGGTGTGAAGCCCCCAAAGCCACGTTTGCGGTAAAGGATGCGTCAGGCGAATTGGTGGGCAGCTACTACCTGAAAGCCAATGCAGCAGGCCCAGGCGATCATGTCTGTAACTGCGGCTACATGGTAACCGCAGCTGCCCGAGGCAAGGGCGTTGCCCGTGCCATGTGCGAGCATTCTCAGCAGGTAGCCCAAACACTTGGGTTTAAGGCCATGCAGTTCAATGCTGTCGTGAGTACCAATGAAGTGGCCGTGGCGCTTTGGCAGCGGTTAGGGTTCAATATCGTGGGTACCGTCCCCCATGCTTACCGCCACGCCACTCTGGGGCCGGTGGATACTCATGTCATGCATAAACTTCTGTAGTTTGTTATTTGCTCTCTAAATTGTTTTCACTTCCTGCCGATATGATAGCTAACGTAATGGGCTGATTCGTTCATTGCGTTAGCCTTTCCCCTTCTGAGTGAGTCCCTAACGCAATGAAAGATCTACCCGTAAAATATGCCCTGGCAGGGGCATTAGGTTTGCTGGTTTTAATGTTGGTAGTGGTGGCAGCGCTTGGTATACAAGCGGAGAGAAACGCAGTCAAAAATCTAACCGAGCTGGATGAAGTGGCTGCCCGACAGGTAGCCTATATTAACCGTGCCGAAGTCAACCTGATGGAAGTCAGAGTGCGTCTTGCACGCTATCAGGACTATACCGGACAGGGCAACGCGACGCTGGCCGAACAGTCGCTGGGGCTTGCCCAGGCAGCACTGAAGCGGGCCAACAGCCGATTCGATGAGTTCAGATCTATTCCTATACCTAGCAACTCGCCCCGTGCACCGCTGGTTGCCTCGCTTATCAGCGAGTATGAGCGCCTGATCAACCCAACGTTTCATAATGATATGGAGCGGGGCGACTTCACAGTCCTGATGGCCCACCGCGAACGGCTTAACGCACAGTTTGATACGTTTACCCAAAGCGTGCGTAACTTTAACGCCTACGCCCAGACGTTTGCCCAGGCAACGGCTTCCCAAGCCCAGGCCACGCTTAATCGCGATATGGTGATAAGTGGTGCTCTGATCGCCATTGCGTTAATTACTTACCTGCTGGTTCAAATAGGTATTAACCGTTTGGTAGCCACTCCTTTGCAACGCGCAGTAACGCTTTGCGAACGCGTCGCCCAAGGCGATTTAACCAATGCCATCGAAGCACGTGGACGCAATGAAATAGGCCGACTATATAGCGCTATGAGCGCCATGCAATCCCAGCTGCAGCAGATGATTGCAACGCTTGGGCACAGTAGCCGGGCCGTGGCAGCAAGCTCCCAGGAAATTGCCAGCGGCAGTCAGGACCTCGCTTCGCGTACTGAGCAACAGGCGGCCGCCATTCAGCAGACAGCAGCCAGCATGGATGAGATCTCATCCATCGTCCGGCAGAACGCCGACACGGCAACCCAAGCGGAAAAACTGACGGTGACCGCCGCGCAAAAAGCTGAGCAGGGTCAAACCGAAGCCCAGCGTGCCAGCGACTGGATGCGTGATCTTGAGGAGGATTCGCAGAAGGTTCATGACATTGTTCAGGTGATCGACTCGATCGCCTTCCAGACCAATATTCTGGCGCTAAACGCTTCCGTCGAAGCGGCCCGTGCCGGTGAGCACGGCCGTGGCTTTGCCGTGGTGGCCAGTGAAGTGCGCTCGCTCGCCACCAAGACCTCCAACTCATCGAAGGAAATCCGCACGATGATTGAGGACATTGCCCAGCGCATCGCCGAAGGCGCCAACCAGGCCATGCATAACGGCGAAAGCATGGGCCAGGTTAATACCGCTATTCGCCACGTGACTGATATGATGCAGGAGCTGGCTCTGGCGGCCAAGGAGCAGGAATCGGGAATTGCCCAGATCAGTACGGCCATTGCGCAGATGGATTCCGCTACCCAGGAAAACGTATCACTGGTGGAAGCGACCAGCACGGCCTCCGCCTCGCTTGAAGATGAAGCTACGCGTCTGGCGCAGCTTGTCGGTGCGTTCAAGCTGTCCCATGGAGAGCAGCCCGGCTTATTGAAATCAGTACCCGCTGCCAAGCCCGCCCCCGCTCTACCGCGCAGTAAGCCCTCCACGCTTCACAAGCCGGTATCGGCAGAGCCTGAATGGGAAGCATTCTAGGCTCTTTTGCCGCCTTTCTGCCCGGGCAGCTCACGCTGCCCGGCGCATCAACCTTTGTCAGACTTGTCCCAGAGAACTGGCTAATCGGCCTCCTGATTCAGCGCCTTCTGCAGACAGCGTTCGGCTTCTTCACTGCCAATGGTGTTCAGGTGCTCGATGTTGCGCTCAGGGATCACCGAGGTATCGCCGTAAAACTCAATGGCTTTTTCTACGCTCGCTTCGCGCAGTAGATGCACCATCGCGTAGGGAGAGCGGTTGGTGTAGTTCGAAGCGTCGTCTGGGTCGGCGTCTTCAAAGCAGTAGTCAGGGTGAAAAGTCGCTAGCTGGTAAATGCCTTCGTAGCCCTGCTCGGCCAGAATACTTTCGGCCAGCTCCACATAGTCCAGATAATGCTCAAAATGCTTGAAAAGCGTTGGGAACACTAGCAGCGTAGTTTCGGTTTCCGGATGCTCATCAAGCCACTGCACTTCCGCCATCAGCTCTTCCAGCGCCACTTCAAGCTTTTTAGAGCGCACCACTTCGACACGAATAGAGTCACGCTCTACTTCACGCTGGGCGAAGGGACACACGTTATGGGCAACAATAAAATTACGTACCCATTTCAATGTCTGCTGGGCAACTACCTCATCTGAATATTGCATTACTCGTTTACGCCTGCGCTGTCACGTGTCTGATACGCGCCAGTGTACACCCTTATAGCCGCTGAAACTCACGGACCTTTTCAACTGCCTAGCCGTGTTCCAGAAAACACTGCAGCGCTACATCATAAGATTTGCGAATATGTTCATCCAGAAGCGTTCGCGCGGCCTGCGCATCGCGCTTTAAGGCAAGCTCTACCAGCTCATGGTGCTGTTGATCCAACTCTTGGCGAATCACCGGCATCTTGGGCCCCAAGCGGCGATAGCGGTCAAACTGATCGTGTAACTGTTCAATGAACCGCAATAGCCAGACAGAGCCACAGGGAGCCACCAAGGTACGATGGAACTGGGTATGCAGCTTTTCCCACTCATCGTCTTTATCCAGGGTTATATCTGCGCATTTAAGCCGATGCTCCGCTGCCAGCAGGTCGGCTTCCCAAGCGGCATCGCCGTTAACGATCGCCTGTTCAAACGCCATTCCCTCAAGCGCCAAGCGCATCTGTGCGATATCATCGAGCTCATCACGGGAAAGTGTGGGCACTCGAAAGCCCCGCTGGTTTTCCTGGATCAGCAGACCATAGGCCGCCAGCTTGTTCAGGGCCTCGCGCAGAGGGCTCAAACCTACCTGGTAATGCTCTTTTAACGCATTGATGGCCAGCTTTTCGCCAGCTGCAAAGCGTCCACCGACCAAGTCTTTGCGCAAGACATCGTAAATTCGACTTGAGGCCGTGCTTGCAGAGGGCTGAATGTATTGGTTCATGGTAAATCCTTTCATCCACCGTGACGCGCGTGTTAATTATTCAGTGTTGACGACGATTAACGCACTCGCCTATATTCTACCTCAGCTAATAATCGATTTTTAATGAATAAACGATAAAAAAGAGAAAAATATGTTTTTCTTGACTACTCATACCGGTATGCCGCTCAAATGAAACAGACCGCCCTGTTCTGGGCCTTTTTCCGTGTCGGTATTTTCGGCTTTGGCGGCGGCCCCTCCATGATACCGCTGGTACATGCAGAGGCCGTTACGCGCTACAAATGGCTAACTGATGAAGAGTTTGCCGATATATTGGCGATTGGCAATACGCTCCCCGGTCCTATCGCCACTAAAATGCCTGGCTACATTGGCTATCGCGTTGGCGGCATTCTGGGCTGTGCCCTCTCCATTATTGCAGTTAGTTTACCCATGGTAATCGCCATGATCGTCATGCTGGGGGTTTTTAGTCGCTATCAGGATGTCGCCTGGATCCGCGGAATGGGGCAAGCGGTGGTGCCTGTTGTCATGGTAATGATGGGGCAATTGGCCTGGGACTTCTTTGATAAATCGCAAAAAGCCATGGGTTGGCTTGTCAGTAGCCTGATGGCGATTGTTGCTGGCGTGTTGATTTATTGGCTGGGCATTCACCCTGGCTTTATTATCGGCGCGATTTTACTCGCTGCGCTGTTACGTCCTTCCAAGATGAAAAAAGCGGAGCGCTCAGCATGATTTATTGGGAGCTGTTCCTTGCGTTTTTTATTCCTAACATTGTCGGCTATGGCGGTGGACCGGCCATTATTCCTCTGCTTGAAGCCGAAGTGGTAGGCCGCTATGGCTGGATGACATCGCAAGGCTTTGCTGAAACGCTAGCCCTTGGCAATGCGTTGCCTAGCCCGATCGCCACTAAAATGGCCGGGTACGTGGGTTATGAAGTGGCCGGTATCGGCGGTGCCGCGGTTGCCATAGCGGCAACAGTGGTTCCTTCAATGTTGCTGATGATCGCCGCGCTGGGACTTTTGTATCGTCATCGCGAATCGCCTCAAGTCAAGCGTATGAGCCAATGGGTACGCCCAGTGATTGCGATCATGATGGCCTGGCTAACCCTCGGCTTTCTGCTGGAAGGTGTCAATGGCGCCGGCTGGATACATACGTTGATTATCGGCGTCGTTGCCGTTATTGCTCTGGTACGCTTTAGCCTCCACCCCGCGTTTGTCGTAATGGCCGCTCTTCTGTATGGCGCATTTATCATCCCTTAATGCCCGCTCCCCCATACCACATGCCCTCAACCGCCGAGTATTTAACGTCTCTCGGCGGTTGAATTGGCTATTGCATTGCAAGCCGCGCATCATGGTAGCCCCTTTTGGCTACTGTTTACGCTAACGCTCTATGCCTCCACTGTTTTCTTCCCCTACCGACACGTCGGTTAACGGTTTTTTCAACGTCTTTCGCTACAGCCAGCGAGCTCTCGGCCTTGTTTGGGAAACATCCCGCTGGATGATGTTCGGGCTGGCGCTCTGCACCCTGGTGGCCGGCGTATTGCCTGCCGCTGGTGCTTGGGTGGGCCAACTGATTGTTGATGGTGTAGTAAGCGCGATGGAAACCTATCGCGATAACAGCGCCGCAAATCTGATAGTCACTATCACCCCCGTACTTGAGCTTGTCGCTTTAGAGGCACTTATCATTGCGCTTATTGCCTTGGCCCAGCGCGGGCTTTCTGCCCAACAGTCACTACTTCGTGCGCTGCTGGGCCAGAAAGTGAATGTGATGATTTTAGAAAAAGCGGGCACGCTGTCATTAAGCCAGTTCGAAGATTCAGAACTGTATGATCAGCTGACACGCGCTCGACGCGAAGCCTCCACGCGCCCTTTGGCGTTAGTGAATAAAACCTTCGGGCTATTGCAAAACGCCATCTCGCTGGTCAGCTTTAGCGTACTGCTCGTTCAGTTTTCTCCCTGGGCGCTGTTGATACTGGTGGTCGGCGCCCTGCCGGTGTTTATTTCAGAAGCCAAATTTTCAGGCGATGCCTTTCGGCTATTTCGCCGACGCTCGCCCGAGACGCGCATGCAGGGCTACCTGGAGACGGTACTGGCCCGTGAAGACAGCATTAAAGAGGTCAAACTGTTTGGTCTTGAGCCACTGTTTTTACAACGTTACCGCGACATTTTTAACCGCCTGTTCACGGAAGACCGCCGCCTAACGCTGCGCCGCGAGGGCTGGGGCTTTTTGCTTGGCCTGCTAGGCACGCTGACGTTTTATGCCGCTTACGGCTGGGTGGTAATCGAGACGATTGCAGGCACTATCACCCTGGGCCAGATGGCCATGTACTTGATGGTATTCAAACAGGGGCAATCCGCGCTTTCTGCAAGCCTCACGGCGATCAGCGGCATGTACGAAGACAACCTTTATCTTTCCAATCTCTATGAATATCTGGAACAGCCTACCCAGCAGGAAGGCGGCACACTCAAACAAGGGGCTCTGCCCGGCGACGGGCTGCGCTTTGAAGACGTGAGCTTTGCCTACCCAGGTGGCAAACAGGTGTTACAGCACATCTCGCTGCACCTGTCACCTGGTCAAAGCCTTGCGTTGGTAGGTGAAAACGGCTCGGGGAAAACCACGCTCATTAAGCTGTTAACGCGGCTTTACAACCCCACGCAAGGCCGAATCCTGCTGGATGGGAGTGATCTGCGAGACTGGGAAACCAGTGCGCTACGTAAACGTGTTGGGGTCATTTTTCAGGACTTTGTGCGCTATCAGCTGCCGGTGGGCGAAAACCTGGGCGTTGGCGACATTCACGCGTTTAACGATGAAGCGCGCTGGCAGCAAGCGGCCCACAACGGCATGGCTGATAGCTTTATCAAACGTATGCCCCAAGGCTATAACACCCAGTTAGGCCGCTGGTTTAAAGATGGCCAGGAACTCTCCGGCGGGCAGTGGCAAAAGATAGCGCTCTCCCGCGCCTATATGCGCGAAGAGGCCGATATTTTGGTGCTGGATGAGCCCACCGCCGCCATGGACGCCGCCGCTGAAGCCGATGTATTTACCCGTTTTCGCCAGCATAGCCGCGATAAAATGACGATTCTCATCTCGCACCGCTTCTCGACCGTACGCAGCGCGGATCTCATCCTGGTCATTGATCAAGGAGAGATTATTGAACACGGCACCCATGAAGCGTTACTGGCGATCAATGGCCGCTACGCCCATTTATTTCACCTGCAGGCGAAAGGCTATCGCTAAGTGAGTTGCCCTATACCCGGGCGGAGCAGGAGTATTGCCAAAACGCCTGATCAAGCGGCTTGGCGATACCCCCGCAGGGCCTGGCGCCCTTTACGGGAGTAGCTGCCTTTGCCCTTTTTGGGCGTTTGTTGCTGCATCTTGAACATGGGGGTTCGTAGCTGCGCTTTGAGCGCGTTGTCGCGAATCTTGTGTTGCTTCATGGAATCTTCCTGTAAAGCGAATTTATACAAAAAGGTGCCTGCTAAAACAGGCACCGCTAGGACATTACGAAATACTTAATGTTCCAAAGCACTCACTGAAAATCACTCATCCCAGACGGGTGCAAAGTCAGGGTTAGCGATACGTTCCTTGTGATCCAGCTTGGCAATGCCGGCCATTTCACTTTCGCTTAGCACAAGATCAAACGCGGCAATATTGCTTTGGATATTATGTGCTTTGGTGGAAGAGGGAATCGTGATCATGTTGCGCTGATTAACCCAGGCCAGGGCAATTTGTGCAGGCGTTACGCTATGCGCATCAGCGATCTGCTTGAGGGTGGCATCTTCCATTACCTTGCCTACCGCCAGCGGCATAAAGGCAGTTACCTGGATACCGTGCTGTTCGCAGCGCTCAACCAGCTTGCGGTTTTGGAGGAAAGGATGCACTTCAATCTGGTTGGTCAGGATTTCGCCTTTACCTAAAATCTCCACTGCCTTATCAAGCTGTGCAATAGTGAAGTTGGATACGCCGATATGGCGCGCCTTACCCACCGCTTTGACCTCTTTGAGAGCGGCCAGATAGTCTTCCATCGGCACTTCGTTGTCCGGCGATGGCCAATGGATCAGCAGCAGGTCAACGTAATCGGTGCCGAGCTTTTCAAGGCTTTCATCAACGCTTTCTTTCAAGCGCTGTGGCTCCAGGTTGTCGAACCACACTTTGGTGGTTAAAAAGATGTCGCCACGCGGCACGCTGCTGTCGCGGATCGCCTCGCCAACGCCCTTCTCGTTACCGTAAAACTGAGCGGTGTCGATATGACGGTAGCCCGCTTCAAGCGCAGCATAGATGCTCTCTTTAAGCGTATTGCCTTCCAGGCGAAAGGTACCGAAACCGGGGTTAGGCATGACATTTTGCATCATTGGCATCCTTTTCTATTGATAGCGTGTTAATAACCATGGGGCAGCCATCGCGTGACTTCAACCATCCCTTTAAAAGCTTTTAATAGGTTTGGTGTTAAACAGGCGGAATTTACGGGCTTTTTGATCCACGTTTGGCTTCATAAGCGATAGAATTATAAAAAATTCGCTTGCTAACAAAGATACCGCCCATGCCCACACATAACGACACGCTTGCGGCTACCGATGCTCCGCTGCTTCCCATTCATCGCCAACCGGGCTTTTTGAGCTTTCTTCTCTCCCGCCTTGCCGCCGTTTTTGCCATGCAAATTCAGGCTATTGTGGTGGCCTGGCAGGTATATGACATTACCCGTGATGCCATGTCGCTTGCCTATGTGGGGCTTGCGCAGTTTCTGCCTATGGTGATTTTACTGCTGCCCGCGGGGGATGTGGTTGACCGCTTTCCTCGCAAGCGCATCCTGCAAATGAGCTGGGCGGTACAGGCTATCTGTAGTGCCCTGCTGCTTTTATTGGCGCAGGCCAACCACGGTAGCGTCATTGAATTCTATGCCGTGCTGGCCCTGTTTGGCTGCGCCCGGGCCTTTACTGGCCCTACGCTTCAAAGCCTGTTGCCCAATATTGTACCCCGTGCCCAGCTGGCCCAGGCCATTGCGCTGAACAGCTCCATCATGAAAGTTGCTGTGATCAGCGGGCCATTGCTGGGCGGCGTGCTTTACAGTGTGGGCGGCGGTAGCTTGGCCTATACCGTCTGCTTGGGCTGCTTTATTGTCGCGCTTGTCTTACTGGTGCTGGTACCGGTGCGCTATGTTGAGAAAACTCAGGTATTGGAAAGCACGGCCTGGAAGCGTTTTTCCGCAGGCATTCGTTATATCCGCTATCAGCCGATTATTCTGGGCGCCATTTCCCTGGATCTGTTTGCTGTGCTGCTGGGCGGCGTTGTGGCGCTACTGCCTATTTACGCTCAGGAAGTCTTGCATGTGGGTCCTGAAGGGCTAGGCGCACTGCGTAGCGCAATAGCGGTGGGTGCGCTATTGATGGGGCTTTATCTTGGCGTTCGCGGCATCAAGCGGCGCGCCGGACACGTGATGTTTGCCGCCGTGGCCGTGTTCGGCCTGGCGAATCTGGTGTTTGCGTTCTCCACCCTGTTCTGGGTGTCGATGATCGCTATGCTGGTAGCAGGTGCGGCCGATATGATCAGCGTTTATGTGCGCACCACTGTGATTCAGCTAGCCACGCCAGATGAAATGCGCGGCAGGGTCAACGCCGTTAATATGCTGTTTATTGGCTCAAGTAATGAATTAGGCGAGTTCCGCGCGGGCAGTATGGCCGCCGGGTTTGGCGTGGTGCCCGCCGCGGTGATCGGCGGCGTAGGCACGCTGGCAGTGGTCGGCCTGTGGATGCGTCTATTCCCGACGCTATGTCGGGTCGACCGCTTCGATGATGCCCGCTGAAGAAAGCGCATTAGCGGGGCTGTTTGCGACCAGGCTCACGACGCTGCCCACCAGAATAACGCAGGGCGATGGCAGCGGGTGGTCCGCCAAGCGCTGGGGCATATCTTTAAGCGTGCCCACCAACGCCTGCTGTTCGGGCAGGCTGGCATTGGCTACCAGCATAATCGGCCACTCATCGGGCAGCCCAGCCTGGCGTAGCCCTGCGCAAATGGCCTCTACCTTGGAAAGCCCCATATAAAACACCAGGGTTTCATCGCGGCGAGCCAGGGTTTGCCAGTCGGGCGCGCCGCCCTCACGGCATAGCTGTGCGGTAATAAAGCGCAACTGTTGGGAATGGCCTCGGTCAGTTAGCGGAATCCCCAGGCTCGCGGCAGCAGCAGACGCCGCGGTAATGCCAGGCACGATGTGTGCGGGCACATTCGCGCCAGCCAGGGCGGCAAGTTCTTCGCCCATACGCGCAAATATGCCGGGGTCACCGCCTTTCAAGCGCACCACCGATTTGCCAGCGGTCGCCAGCTTGACCATTAAGGCACCAATTTCTGCCTGGGGCATGCTGTGGTGGCCGCTGGCCTTGCCAACGTAATAGCGCTCGGCTGAAAGCGGAATCAGCCCCAGCACATCGTCGCCTACCAAGCGATCATACACGATAGCATCGGCCTGCATTAACAGCCGAGCGGCTTTCAGCGTTAACAGCTCCATATCCCCGCTGCCCGCACCGACCAGATACACATGCCCGGCAGTACATTCGCCCCGCAGCTTAAGCGAAGGAGTGCTTGAGGCGCTGCGCGTGGAGCGCTGGAACGGCGACAGCACGCGCTGCGTAAAGCGCAACGTGGCCTCAGGCCACTTCTGTATAAGACGCTTGCTTAGCACGCGCATGTGAACGCTCCTCTTCAATCAGGGACTTCAATTCAGGCAAACAACTACCGCATTGGGTTCCACAGGCAAGCCGTGCGCCCAGCGCTTCAACGCTGGTATCGCCAGCACGAATGGCATTAACAATGGCCGCTTGGCCCACCTGGTGGCAGCTACATACCACAGGGCCGGTATCGGCGGCGCCATATTCCCCCCCCGCCAGCAGTCGGCGCCGGTGCTTATCGCTTATGGTCGTCTCGTTAAAACGCGCTTCAAGCCAGGCAAGCCCGGGCAACTCGCGCGGCGGGCCGACCATCAGCCACCAGCGCAGCTTGCCTTGCACAATAGCCGCAGCGCGCAGGCGACCATTGCCGCTGTCTTCACACCACAAGGAAGCTTCGTCAGGTAGCCATTTAGCCAGTAGCGCCAGCCAGTTGTGTACCGGCTTTGCATCTGCCAGCTGCCAGCGCTGGCAGCCCTGCATGGGCACACGCGCCCAGTAATCGCTTTTACACCACGGGGGCGCTTCCTGCTGGCTATTATCCTCTAATGGTTGGGCAATCAACAGCGTTGCCTCCCAAGCCGTTTTAAGCGGCGCCAGCGCCACCGCGCCGTGCTTGGCTTCCGGCTGACCTGAAATGGGGTCGGTAATGGCTTTCAGCATGGCGCCGCTACGCGCTGATTTACTGAACGCATCGCTCCAGTGCATGGGAATAAACACCTCGCCACGGCGCTGAGCGTTTGAGATGCGCACCCGCCCCCGGTACGCGCCGCTCGGGGCGGACAATACTGCCAGCTGCTGGTCGCCAATGCCATAGTTCGCGGCATCGTTTGGGTGAAGTTCGATAAACGGCTCATAGCGGTGATTCATCAACCGGGGTGCGCGTGCCGTTCGGGTCATGGTATGCCACTGATCACGGATACGCCCGGTATTCAGGCGTAACGGATAGGCATCACTCAAGCGTTGCTCCGGCAAGCGCGGCGTTACCGCAATGAATTTGGCACGTCCATTGTGCGTGGCGAATTCACCGTCTTCAAATAGCCGTGCCGTTCCGTGAGGTGCTGAACACGTAACCGGCCACTGAATCGGCGCCAGCGCGTCGTAGCCCTCGCGCCCAAGCCCCACCAGGCCGGAAATATCGAAAAGCCGTTTGCTCTCCCCGTCATTCTCGAAGCCAGAAAGGCGCGCGTGCTCGTCGAAAATTTCATGGGGATGGGTATAGTCAAACGCCTCATGAAAGCCTAAACGTTTGGCGGTTTCGCAAATAATCCACCAGTCGTGGCGCGCCTGCCCAGGAGCGGGTAGCAAACCACGCTGGCGCGAAATACGCCGCTCGGAATTGGTGACCGTGCCGTCTTTTTCAGACCATCCTGTAGCGGGCAGAATGATATCGGCGTACGCCAGCAGATCGGTATGGCTTGCGCATTCAGACACAATCACCAACGGGCATTTTTCAAGCGCGCGCCGCACGCGGACGGCATCCGGCAAGCTGACCGCCGGGTTGGTAGCCATTATCCAAAGCGCCTTTATCTCGCCTCGCTCAACCGCGTCAAAAAGCTCAATCGCTTTATAGCCGGGCGCTTGGGGCAATTCGGGAGTTAGCGTTTCAGTCGCCCAGAAGTGCGTAACTCGGTCCAAGGCGCCTGACGTGTGGTAGTCCATATGCGCGGCCAGCTGGTTGGCAAGCCCACCCACCTCGCGCCCGCCCATGGCATTAGGCTGGCCGGTAATCGAGAAAGGCCCCGCCCCCGGCAAGCCGATTTTGCCGCCCGCCAGGTGGCAATTGATGATCGCATTGCACTTATCAGTACCGCTTGTGGACTGGTTGACGCCCTGGGAATAGAGCGTTACGACATGGAGTTGACTGGCAAACCAGTAGTAAAAAGTTTCCAGCCGCTCAGGGTCAATATCACACATAGCCGCCACGTCATTTATATCGTGGTGGCTCGCGGCCAGCAGCGCTTCGTCGAAACTTTCTGTATGGCGATCCAGATAAAGCTGATCCAACTTATTATTCTCAGCCATCCAGGCTAGCAGGCCGTTAAATAGCACCGCATCGCTGCCAGGTGCGATGCCCAAATAGAGATCGGCAATCTCGCAACTGTCGGTTACGCGCGGGTCGATAACCACCACTCGCATCAGCGGATTGCGCGTTTTGGCGACCTTCAAGCGCTGATAAAGTACCGGATGGTTCCAGGCCAGATTCGAGCCCACCAGCACGACCAGTTCAGCCTCTTCGAGATCTTCATAGTTGCAGGGGACGGCGTCCGCGCCCAGCGAGCGCTTGTAAGCCGCCACGGCGGAGGCCATGCAGAGCCGCGAGTTGGTATCCAGATGCGGCGTGCCTAAAAAGCCTTTAAACAGCTTATTGGCCACATAGTAATCTTCGGTTAGTAACTGCCCTGAAAGGTACGCGGCGACAGATTCAGCGCCATAGGCCGCCCGAGTCGCCTGCAGTCGCTCAGCCAAGGTAGTCAACGCCACATTCCAGTCAACCGCCTGCCCATCGACCCAGGGCGTTGTGAGCCGGTCATGGTGGCCGAGGGTTTCGTGAAGTGCTGAGCCTTTGACGCAGAGCCGCCCAAAGTTGGCAGGATGATCACGGTCGCCTTCAACGGCGCTGAGGACGCCGTCGGCCATGGTAGCGGTGACACCACAGCCGACACCGCAATAAGGGCACGTCGTGTTTACTTTACAAGCCGAGCGTGTGGCCTGGGACATACTGATTTCCTCCCGCTTAAAAAGCAAAAGGCATCCAAGCTAGCCTCAAAGAAGCCTGCCTGGACGCCGTTGTCTCAGGGACACCTGCACCGGTGCCAAATGTTGCACTGCTGGCATTGAGCACACTTGTTAATAGCCTGTCGTCTGATGGCGTTAGCGTTGTTATTTGCCCGTCAAACCCGATGGCTGCATTTTATTGTGCCGATAAACCTGTCTGTGCTTTGTTACTTGTTGACAAGGTAATAGCAAGGCCTGCGCCAACAAGCCAAATAAAATAAAAAATCATTTTTAAACAGAAGGTTAAAATACAAAAAAACACCTGCTGGCTTACCTTGCAGGCATCTATCTTTCTGCCGCTGGCTATTCACGGTGCACCCTTACCACCTAGCGCACCAATAACGTGCGCAGGCTGAGCTCAGGCGGCTGAAAAGATGATATCGTTAACCTGCCCACTTTAATTAAATTATTGATTAAAAATACAAAAACTGAAAATGGCCAATATTTGGCTGATAAATTGCCCTGTACTGAATAGATAAATTTAAGCTTAGCTGGCAGCCAACGGTGGCTGCTCTGCGCTTAACCCAACTCACGGGTTTAGCCTCAGCTACCGGGCAATGAAGCCCCTGATACTGCTTTCCTGGCAATACACTTGCCTGGAGCGCTGTATCAGGGGCTTTCTTTGTTGGGTGTTTTCTTCAGCGCTGCGCCACTAAAGCGTTTATCGCGGCCAGGTATTTGCAGCCAAGTGATGCAGCCAAGCGCTAAACAGTAAGGAGCAACCTATGATACCTATCTCTCGGTGCTCGTCTAATGATCACTTAGTCATTATCGGCAACGGCATGGCGAGCCATCGACTGCTAGAGGCCGTTGTTAAATTGCCTCATCGACCCAAGCAGATAACGGTGATTGGCGCTGAAGCATCACCCGCCTATAACCGGATACTGCTATCGCCACTGCTCGCCGATGAAATGCCGCCTAGCGCTCTCGCATTGCGGGATATGCAGTGGTACGCCGAGCAAGGTATTACCCTGCACCTGAATGAACGTGTGCTGAAGATTGGCCGTGAAAAGCAGTGTGTAGTAACCAGCTGCCGCACGCTGGCTTATGACCGCCTCGTGATTGCCACCGGCTCACGCCCAACGCTACCCGAGGTGCCCGGCATTGGCCTTAAAGGTGTGTATGGGTTTCGTACTCTGCAAGATGCCGACACGCTCGCCGAGCTTGCCCTACGGGGCGGTCAGTGTGTCGTGGTAGGTGGCGGCCTGTTAGGGCTTGAGGCCGCCGAAGGGCTTCGCAAGCGTGGCGCCAGCGTCAGCGTTCTACAGCGCAGCGAGCGGTTAATGAATCGTCAGCTGGATAGCATGGCCGCCGAACTCCTCGAAACGACGCTTGCCAAGCGTGGTTTAAATATTTTAACCCACGCACGCATCAGCCACTTTGAAGACGACGGCGCTGGCAGCTTAGCCGCCGTTGTACTGGAGGATGGCCAGCGCATGCCTGCCCAGAGCGTCATTGTGGCGACAGGGGTTACGCCTAATGCGGAATTGGGGCATCAGGCAGGCCTGACGACACAGCGCGCCATTATGGTCGATGACACGCTCACCACTTCAGACCCGCTTATTCATGCGTTGGGTGAGTGCTGCCAGTTCGAGCAGCACACCTACGGCCTGGTCGAGCCGATCTGGCGCCAGGTAGATGTCTTGGCCAACACGCTGTGTGGCGATGGCAGCGCCCGCTATAGTGAGGCGCCGACCGCGACCAAGCTTAAAATTAGCGGCGTGGCCCTCTACACGTTTGGCCCCACAGAGGCTACGCCAGAACACGAAGTACTGCATTACAGAGACCCGGAAAGCGGCGATTATCGCCGCCTGTTACTGCGCAACGGCCAGCTGGAAGGCGCCGTACTGTATGGCGACACTCATTCCGGCCCTTGGTACTTCGCTCAGGCGTTGGCAAAAACCGATCTTTCCGCCTGCCGCCAGGCGTTGTTGTTTGGTGAAGCCGATGCCAACGCCCTGCTTTTCGATAACCCGCCCACTCCCTCATCGACGCTGGAGGCAGCTTAGCCATGTCCACCACCTCTAAACGCAACGTGGTTATTATTGGTAACGGTATGGTCGGCCACCACCTGGTCGAGCAATTGATTGAAAACGGCGCCCTAGCGCAGATGAACGTCACCGTGTTTGGCGAAGAGCGCCACCGCGCTTATGACCGTGTGCATCTTTCCGAATACTTCAAAGGCCGCGATGCCGAAGCGCTGGCCCTCTGCGATGCCGATTACTATGCACGCCACGGCGTTACGTTCAACAGCTGCGAAGCGGTTGTATCCATCGACCGCGCTGCAAAAACAGTCGCCACCGAACGCGGCAATTACGCCTATGATCACTTGGTACTGGCCACCGGCTCCTACCCCTTCGTGCCGCCCATTCCCGGTAATGATCGCGAAGGCTGCCTGGTTTATCGCACGCTGGACGACCTGGACGCCATCCGCGATGCATCTCAAAGCGCGACCACCGGCGTAGTGGTGGGCGGCGGCCTGTTAGGTCTGGAAGCGGCCAATGCGTTACGCGGTTTGGATCTGGAAACCGCGGTGATCGAGTTCGCCCCGCGCCTGATGCCCATGCAGGTGGATGCTGAGGGCGGCGAGCTGCTGCGCGAAAAAATCGAAGCCTTGGGTGTTCAAGTGCTGACCGAGCGGGCTACCCAGCGTATAGAAGATGGCGAGGCAAGCCGCCATCGCATGGTCTTCCAAGACGGTAAAGTGCTTGAAACCGACCTGATCGTTTTCTCGGCAGGCATTCGCCCGCGTGATCAGCTGGCCCGGGAGTGCGGCCTGGAGGTCGGCGAACGCGGCGGCGTGGTAATTGACGATCAGTGCCAAACCAGCGACCCCGCGATTCTAGCCATTGGCGAAGTGGCGCTATGGAATCAGAGTATTTTTGGCCTGGTAGCGCCTGGTTATCAAATGGCTAAAGCGGCGCTTTCGACCTTAACTCAAGGCGAGACGCGTTTTAAAGGTGCCGACATGAGCACCAAGCTCAAGCTTTTGGGCGTGGATGTTGGCTCGATTGGCGATGCTCACGGCAACCAAAACCCCGGCGCGCGGATGTTTCGCTACCTTGACCCGCTTACTCAGATTTACCGCAAGATGGTGGTTTCAAGCGACGGTAAAAAGCTTCTGGGCGCCATGCTGGTGGGCGATAACAGCGCTTACGACACCCTGCTTCAGTACTACGCCAACGGTATCGAGCTACCCAAAGAGCCCGCCTCACTGATTCTGCCGCAAAGTGGCGCCGCCCCGGCACTTGGCCCGGATGCGCTGCCGGACACCGCAATGATCTGCTCGTGCCATAACGTCACCAAGGCCAGCATTTGTGCGGCCATAGACGCAGGTGCCAGCGACTTAGCGGCAGTAAAAGGCAACACTCGCGCCAGCACCGGCTGCGGCGGCTGTGCGTCGCTTTTGAAAAGCGTGGTGGATCATGAGCTGGCTGCACGCGGTGTTGAGGTGGACAAGTCGATTTGCGAGCACTTTCAGCACACCCGCCAGGAGCTTTACGACATTGTTCGCGTCGAGGGAATCAAGACCTTCAGCGAGCTGATTGAAAAGCACGGCACACCTAGCGCTCACCGTCTGGGCTGTGATATCTGCAAGCCTGCGGTGGGCTCCATACTCGCCTCCTGCTTTAACGAGCCGATTACCGATGCCGCGCATATCCCGCTGCAGGATACCAATGACACCTTCATGGCCAATATGCAGAAAAATGGCACCTACTCGGTGGTACCGCGCATCGCAGGCGGGGAAATCACGCCGGATAAACTGGTAGTGCTGGGCCAGGTGGCCCAAAAATACAGCCTTTATACCAAGATCACCGGCGGCCAGCGAATTGACCTGTTCGGCGCCCGCCTGGAAGATTTACCCGATATCTGGGGCGAGCTGATCGAAGCCGGCTTTGAAACCGGTCATGCCTATGGCAAGTCATTACGTACGGTTAAATCCTGTGTGGGCAGTACTTGGTGCCGCTACGGCGTACAGGACAGTGTGGGCATGGCGATCAAGCTTGAGAACCGCTACAAGGGCCTGCGCGCACCGCATAAAATCAAGTTTGGCGTATCGGGCTGTACCCGCGAGTGCGCCGAAGCGCAGAGCAAGGATATCGGGATTATTGCCACTGAAAACGGTTGGAACCTCTACGTATGTGGCAACGGCGGCATGCGCCCGCGCCATGCAGAGCTGTTTGCAACCGACCTTGACGACGAAGCGCTCTACCGCACCATCGATCGCTTTTTGATGTTTTACGTACGCACAGCGGATCGCTTGCAACGCACCTCGGTATGGCGGGAAAACCTGGAAGGCGGGCTGGATTACCTTAAAGAGGTAATTCTCGATGACAGCTTGGGCATGGGCAACGAACTCGAGCGCCAGATGCAAACTGTGGTGGATAACTATCAGTGCGAGTGGGCAGGCGCTATCAGCGACCCGGACAAACTCAAGCGCTTTAGAAGCTACGTCAACGATAGCCGCCCGGACCCATCGATCATCATGACCAGTGAGCGCGGCCAGCTACGGCCTGCCTAATCATCATTCTCCCAAAGGGCTATTTATGACCGCTACCGCAATGAAGCACACAGCTGTTACGCCAAGCAGGCAGGCACCAGCTGGCCAGAGACTGTGCAGTAAAGCCGATCTGGTCGCGTTTTCCGGGGTTGCTGCGTGGCTTGAAACGCCCCAGGGGCCAAAGCAAGTCGCGCTGTTCTACTTGCCGGGCTACCCGCGCGAGCTTTACGCCATTGACCACCACGATCCGTTTTCCAACGCCAACGTCATCGCCCACGGCATTGTGGGCGATATAAAGGGCGCGGCCGTGGTGGCTTCACCTATCTACAAACAGCACTTTCGTTTAGAAGATGGCCAGTGCATGGAGAACGAAAGCGTCAAGCTACGTACCTGGCAGGCTGAATTCAAAGGCGATGCCGTGTGGATTGAGGAATAAGTCATGTAGGCGAAGCTGCACATACAAGAAGCACTCAGCGTTCTAAACCGTGCTATTAACGGGTAAAGATGCCCTCGGCAATGCGCATTTTTTCCTGACGCGTTCGCTCCAGGTGTTCCGTTAGATAAACAGCCGCTTGTTGATTATCCCCCGCCTCCAGCAGGTCAAGAATCGCCAAGTGCTCTTTATACTCAGGCACTGGCGATTCACGCCGGGCATATACGTGGTATTCAATTAGGCGACGCAGCCTATTAGCGCGCTTAAGGCTCTCAATCAGAAACTGGTTATTTGAGCCGTTAACGATGCTTTCATGGAAGTAGGTGCCGTTTATATACATTTGACGCTCAGAGATCGTGCTACCTTCTTCAGACACGGCCTCAATTAATGACTGCCTTAACTGGCCGAAGACTTTTTCATTAACCTGGTAGCCAGGCTCTCTTAACGCGGCGGGCTCAATTAACAGACGAAAACGAAAACACTGATCATACGTTGCTTGAGAGGTTAAGAACTCGTTAAATTCCCAGCCATAGCCCAAAAGCCTGGACACCCAGCCTTCAGCCTCCATGGCATGCATCGCTTGAAGAATCGTGCTGCGACCAAGCGTATATTTCTTGGCAAGTTCCGCCTCGGTAATTTTCCCGGCGATCTGCTTATTTAAATAATCGACGCCAATCGTAAAACACAGTGGCGAGATGGAAGACCCTTGCTCTAGCGGCTCGTCAGCATCGGCAAAAAGCCCACGCTTGGTATCCACTAAAAAGAAGCCACGATTAGGCTGGCGCTTCACCACCCCCTGCTCTTCCAAAAACTGAAAGGCCGCACGAATGGGCGTCCGCGAGACCTTCAATTTCGTTACATAGCTCGCCTCCGTCAGGTGGCTCCCTACGGGTATAGCCTCTTCATTAATCAACGTGTGAATACGCTTTGCCAAAAGCTCAGCGGTAAGGGGTGATGCACTATTAGCCACGACCCATCCTTTAAGCGCTTGGCGCGACCGAGGCACCCTGAATATTATGCTTGGCTAACAAGCGAGCAACCTCCCCTTCCGCCTTCGCCTCTTCAATAAACGCGGACAGAAAATCGGCGGCTTCCTGGGGCCGGTTTTTCGGAACGCCCATCGCCTGCTGGATCGTCATAAAGTGCCCAGGCAACAGCCGCAAACCACCAAACTCCTCAATACCCGCTTCCAGCTGCTGCTTCACGCCTGCGGCGATATCCAGCTTGTGTTCAATAAAAAACTCCACCACTTTCGGAGAAGTAGGTGCTCTAACCAGCTCGGCGTATTGAATAGCGCGGCTAAGGTAAAGATCATAAGCACTGCCCTTACCAACCACGATCTTCTGACCATGGCGGTCAGCCTCTTGCTGATCAGTAATTGGCGAATCCTCGCGCACCAGATAGCAGCCTTCAATCAGCACATAGGGCGCGGTAAATTGAATACTTTCAGCACGCTTGGGGTCTAGCGCAAAAAAGCCCATATCGGCCTTTTCATCGCTGACAACGGCAACGGCCTCACCGGCGGAGGCATATACTTGAAGCTCAAGCTCAACGCCCAGCCGGTGCGCAATCATCTTTGCCAAATCAACCGAAACGCCATAGGGCTGCTGATCGGCATCGAGCCCGGCCAAAATGGGGTTACCCACGTTAATAGTGGTGCGCAACACGCCGGTAGGCGCCATTAGATCTCTTAACCGGTTAATATCGTTCACTTATCACTTTCCTTATGAAGGGTTTGGCCAGTATTAATCAGGCCAATGTTTTTTCAGTAGAGAGGGAATAACGCCGCCTTCTTTAAGCAGTGCAATTTCTGCCTGCGTATCGACCTGGGCGATAGCCATTAGCGACTCTATCTCGCCTTGCGCTCTTAAAATATTAACTTGAATCCGGGCGCGAGGGGTTAGCGTATCGGCCTGCGCCTGAATTTCGATTTGATCACCCGGTTCAATATTCAGCGTGGTTGAGCTAACGCCCGCGGGTAAGCTCAGCGGCAAAATTCCCATACCGATCAGGTTTGAGCGGTGAATACGCTCAAAACTTGCGGCAAGTACCGCACGAACGCCCAGCAACCGCTGCCCTTTTGCAGCCCAGTCTCGCGATGACCCCATACCGTAGCGCTCACCCGCGACGATCACAACGGATTCATTGGCCTCACGGTAGCGCCTAGCTGCCTCAAAAAGAGGCATAACATCGCCGCTGGGTAGATGACGCGTGTGTGCAACCGGCGCACCAGGGGCAAGATAGTTTTTTAACGTCTTGCTGTGGAAGGCGGCCCTTACCATGACCTCCCAATTGCCCCGGCGTGAGGCAAAAACGTTTAGATCGTCACGACGTTCACCGCGCTCAACCAGATAGTCAGCGACACGACTATCAGCCGGAATGGCACTGGCAGGTGAGATATGGTCGGTCGTGACATCATCACCGACTATCAGCAGCGGGTAAGCAGTGTAATGGCCTAGCTGACTGCCCTCGGATACCGCAGCAAACGGTGGGCGGCGCAGCGTGTTAGAGGCTTCCTCCCATGGGAAGGTTGCTGTTTTAGGCGCATCCAAAGCCTCCCAACAGGCATTGCGGCTTGCGTGTTTGAAATCTTTTGCAAAATCGGCAGCGTTCAGCGCCTTGGCTAACGCGGCATCGACTTCTTCCCTGGCAGGACATAGGTCACTCAGGTAGATATTCCTACCGTCATACTCCGCCAGTGGCTTTTTGAAATCATGCTCGGCATTACCTGCCAAGGCAAAACCCACAACCAGCGCAGGCGACATGATAAAACCCAGGTCAAGATCTGGGTGCACGCGTCCTGGGAAGTTACGATTACCCGACAGCATCGCTACTGCACGGCAGTTGCCTGCTTCCTGTGCCTGTCTGATCTCTGGGATCAATGGCCCCGAGTTACCGATGCAGGTGGTACAACCATACCCGACGATATCAAAGCCGATAGCGGCCAGATCTTCCATTAGCCCTGCCCGCTTGAGATAGGTAGCCGCTGCTGGCGAGCCTGGGGCAAGCGAGGTTTTTACCCAAGCAGGCGGTGTTAACCCATAGCGGCGAGCATTTCTGGCCAATAGCCCTGCGGTGATAATAAGGCGTGGGTCGCTCGTGTTGGTGCAACTGGTAATGGCGGCAATCGCTACGGGATGGCGGGGCAGATTTGAAACTGCGCGGTGAGGTGCTGCACTTGGCTTAAATCCAAGCTGTGACAACACCGCTCCCACGTCGGTGTAGTCATGCACATCCTGGGGTCGCGCAGGCCCGGCTACCTGTACACCAATACCGCTTAAATCAATTTCTATACACTGTGTGTAAGTCGGCTGCTCATCGGCTTCAAACCAAAGCCCTGTCGCTTTGCAGTAGTGTTTTACCCGTGCAACGGCTTCTTTTGAACGCCCTGTTTGGTCAAGATAGCGGAGGGTTTGCTCATCCACCGCAAAAAAACCGGTAGTGGCACCGTACTCAGGCGCCATATTAGCCACAACAGCACGATCACCGGCCGTTAATGTGCTCACGCCCGTCCCAAAAAACTCAACGAACTTGCCTGTTACGTTCAGCGCCCTCAGGCGCTGAGTAACTATCAGTGCCAAGTCGGTGGCCTGTGCTTGCGGCGCCAGTGTGCCTGTCAACTTAACCCCCACCACGTCAGGAATGCGCAACATGGTGGGTACACCAAACATTACCGTTTCCGCCTCCAGGCCACCTGTTCCCCAGCCCAATACACCAATGCCGTTAATCATTGGCGTATGGCTATCAGTACCTATCATCGTATCGGGCACCATCCAGCGTTCGCCGCCACGCTCTTGAGTGGTTACGACGGTGGCCAGTTGCTCAAGGTTTAGCGTGTGCATAATACCGGTGCCCGGCGGGTGAATGGTCACGCCTTCAAGTGCACTAGAGGCCCAGCGTAAAAAACGATACCGCTCGTGGTTACGGCGCATTTCGTGCTGAAGGTTGTCTTCTGAGGCGCTGCTGCTGGCGAACACCTCTACAGCAAGCGAATGATCTACAGAAACATCTACCGGTAAATGCGGCTTAAGAACTTCAGGGTCACCACCCGCCTCACGTACAGCGTCACGCATAGCGGCAATATCCACTAACGCAGGTGTACTCGTTGTATCGTGCATCAATATCCGCCCCGGCTGAAAGGCGATTTCATCACTGCTCGTGCCGTTTTCCAGCCACCTCAAAAGCGCTTGAGCACTGCGCTTACGCTCCTCCCCCGTCGTATTACGCATAATATTTTCAAGCAGAAGGCGCAGCACATAGGGCAGCTTGTGAAGCGTCTCGCCGAGTAATTTGGGCAGTTCGATAATCGCGTAATCATGGCCCTTGAACGACAAATAGCCATGCGCGTAGTGGGTTAGCTTCTCAATATTGTGCATAGTTCAGCCGCCGTATCTGACGATTGTCGTTATTGATTGATGAGTCGATCGCAGGCGCCATAATTGCACTTTATGAATAAAAAATACAATATAGTGTTTTAACCGATTTTCTGTCTTGAAGAAGTCTACTGTTTGATTCTTCCAACGAAAACGCCGCCTTGATAGGCGGCGTTAGAAGCGCTTTCAGTAATTAGCCGTTAAGCATTAAGAAAATTGATCAGCGCTTTATTAAACTCATCGGTATGGGTTGCGTTAATTGCATGCGGGCCGCCTTTAATGACATGCGTTTGCACTTTAGGTAAAAGCTCGGCGGCACGCTTACCGCTGACCTCAAACGGAACGATCTGATCGCCGTCGCCATGGAGTACTAGCGTAGGCACATCGATTTTAGGCAGGTCTTTGCGAAAGTCGGTATAGCTAAACGCTTTTACACATTCATAAGTGGCTAGCGGCGAAGCAAAGGCAGCGATATCGCGATGATATAACCGGTTAGGTTCGCTAATTAAATCGCTGTTTTCGGCGGTCGAGAAAAAGTCTTTGGTGAAATCTTCCAGGAAAGCCAGACGGTCACCACTTACGCCATCAAGAAAGCCGTTAATGGTTGCATCATCTAACCCACCATCCGGGTTGTCGTCTGCCTTATAAAGGTAAGGCGGTACAGCGGCGGCAAATACGCCTTTCGTTACACGACCCGTGCCGTAGCTTCCAAGATAACGGGCCACTTCACCACCGCCCATTGAGAAGCCCACTAGCGTGGCATCGTGGAGATCAAGCTTATCAATCAACTTTTTCAGGTCGGCAGCCAACGTATCGTAGTCATACCCACCGTCTGCCTGGGTAGACCAGCCAAACCCACGGCGGTCGTACGTAATGATCTTATAGCCCGCTTTTACCAACGCGCGTACCTGCTTTTCCCAAGAACGGCCGCTTAATGGCCAGCCGTGAATAAGTACCACGGGCTTACCTGCACCGTATACTTCGTAATAAAGCTCTACCGGCGTACCTTGCTCCGTGCCGACGCTCAGCATAGGCATTTTTAACCCTCCCGTTGGCGTAATTTTTATCCATCAATGCGCTTAAAGGTTAGTACACGTTGTTAACCCTTACCAAAAGACGATCAGCCCATACTGGCACGGCTTGAACTTACGGGCACTCGACCTTTTCCCTCAGGGCACACTGATACACCACGCAGCCCAGACGCTGGTCGACCACCTGGGAATAAGTCGGCAATTTATCAACTACCGTGAACTTCGCTTTTTCCAGCACGCGCTGAGAAGCCTTATTGTCAACGGAAACGGTCGCTGTCAGCGTATCCAGACCATAAATACAGCGGGCCTCTTTCATCAGATGGTTAAGCGCTTTGTGAGCGATCCCTTGCCCACAGGCATTTTCAGCAAGGCGATAACCGACCCTTGCACTGTTTTGATCAATATCATGCAGATTGGCACGCCCGATAATGACGCCTTTATGGCGAATAAGCAGAGGGCTCATACGGCCCTGAGCATTCAGCGCCAAACACTCAATAATATGCTGCGACATACCATGTGGGGTATAAAACTGCTCCCTGCGCGCTTCGATATGTTGCTCAAACCATGCCCGCTCTGCGATTTCAAATGCCAACAGTTCAAAGGCATCTTCAGGGGTTAACAGGCTGAAGGCTAAATCCCTGGCATGGCGTACACGTACATCTCTTTGTGGATACATCGCCGTTCATCCTTGTGGGCGCAGCTATCGTTAGTGAATAAGCCATCAACATTGCTATGCTAGCGTGTTCCACGACTGGCGTTGGAGCCACGACTTTCATGAAAACAGAAGCACGCACGCTGGCATTTTCCGCCTTTATGGCGCTCTTGATCGGCTGTGCCGGTATTACCGCGACGCTAGCCTCCAATTCCCAGGCTATTTTGCTCGATGGGTTATTTAATCTAATCTACTTTAGTGTAGCTTTAGTGACGATCAAGGTAAGTAAATTAGCTAGCCGCCCTGATAGTGAATCCTACCCATTTGGTTACAGCTACTTCGAGTCGCTGGTCAACCTGTGTAAAGGGCTATTGATTCTAGGGGTATCCATCTTTGCTCTGGTTGATGCCATTGCCGCTCTTCTGACAGGCGGCCGGGAGATTGTCGCTGGTCTTGCCGTTATCTATGCATTATTTGCCACCTTTGCCTGTTCGGTCACCGCGTGGGTCATGCACCGCAGCCAGCGTTATGTTCATAGTCCGCTGATCGTCGCCGACAAGCTTAACTGGGTAGTAAATAGCGTGATTTCAGCGGCCGTGCTTGCAGCGTTTTGCCTGGTCATCGTATTTGAGCAGTTAGGCTTGAACACCTTCGTGGCGTATATTGACTCGATTCTAGTGATAGCGGTCGTCGTGCTCTGCTTGGGCGTCCCCGTGCGCATGGCTTCTCAAGCGTTAAAAGAACTGCTGAACAAGACGCCTGAGGAAGCGATTGCCGTGCCCGTGCGTGAGGCTATTAAACAGGCGCTGGCAGGCACGCATACCCATGAAGTACGTGTACGTATGGTGCGGCCCGGCCGGTTGCTTTATGTCATGGTTCATGTTGTGCTGCCTGATGAGGGCACGACCTCCTCATTGAAAGCGCAAGACGCCCTGCGTGTACGTATCGATGATGAAATACGCCGCTGCTATTCTCCCGTTGTATGCGATGTGGTGTTTACCGCAGACACGCATTGGGCAGCACCGTCTTGTGGCTTACTGATCAACAAAACTCCTTAAAAGTGGCCTCTTTCAAGGCTACTACATCCCAGCTGCTTCCAGGGGACTTTAGCCTGGCTGATTAGCAGCAGACTAATAGTGGCGATAGCGCCAATGAGTAGCGCCAGCCCAAAAACTATTAAGGCGACCGTATGACCCACAGCATCAATTAAAGCGCCCGTAGTGATTACCGGCAGGCTAAATCCTACGTAAGCCATCAAAAAATAGCCTGCACTTGCCTGGGTGGGTGAGGCTTCCGCTATCTTCAGCACCCCATTTAATCCACCCAGGTAGATAAACCCATAACATGCGCTGCTAGCCGCAACCGCTCCCACCAGAACGGCCACCAGCATTCCTTGAACTGCCCCCCAGGCGATCAACCCGTAGGCTAACGGTAAGATAACAAGGCCCAACACCGTGGCATGCGTCGGCGTTAATGCTCTTGCCCAAGGTTGAAATAATACTCCGCAGCTACATATACCGAACGTTGCAAAACCGCTCCAGGCTGTTAAACCATGTGAGTGTAATACAGAAGGCAAAATAGCAATCACTAGCCCCACTGTCGCCCAGGCAAACAAAATAGCCAACCCATAACCGAGCGTGCCGGCTGGGTAGCTGGGCAATCGCAGCATTGCGCGTTTGTTAGGGTTGGGAGCCGTATTTTTCAACGTACTAACGGCCACTAATGCGACAACGCCAGCGCCTAAATACAACCATAAACTGGGTGGCGTTACGCTTGGTGTATGGAAGATAAACAGGCTGGTAACCGCCGCCCCTAGACCAAACCCAAGCGCAGTACTGGTCGCTACGTACTTCGTTGCCATGCTGCTACCCCCTCTATTGAGCAGCTTGTGCATATAGGTTGGTGCAACCGCTGATGTCAGGGCGGTGCCTATTCCGAGCAAAAACCGAGCCGCCCCCAGCGCCACCAAACCTGGCACGATCAATGTTAGGGAAGTAGCAACGAGGCATAAGAGCAGCGCGATAATAATCAACGGCTTGCATCCTACCCGCTCTGCCAAACCATTAAGTCCCAGCAATATCGGCATAATGCCCGCTACATAACAGGCAAAAGCGAGCGTCGTTGCGCCGACGCCCAGGCCATCACGAGCTGCTAATGCTTCATAAAGCGGTGCTTGTAAATTGACCGCTGTAGTAATCATACACAGTGCAAAGGCTAGCTTAATGGCATTAGCTCGGTTCATCATTTAATTCTTATCCCAGTCGCCCATGTGAACCGTTACGTTCGCACTCTTAAGGGGCTGGGATAAGGTACACTCAGCCATTATTACTCAGACACTGTTCTGCTTTTTTGAAGAACAGTTGAGGGCAATAAGGACTCTTATGAAATTCCAGGTCGACCGGCACGCGGCCACCCCTGTGGCACAACAGTTAGAAGAGGGCCTTCGTCAGTGGATTCGACATAACGGCGGCGGCCGTCGTTTACCGTCGATACGCCGCTTGGCAGCGACACATAACATCAGCCGCAATGCGGTAATCGATGCCTATGAACGGTTAGTGTCGGCAGGTTTAATTCGTTCAAAACCCGGTTCAGGCTTCTATGTAACGGATAGGGTCGCCGTACAAGCCAACAAACAGCCCACTTTTAACCCGCTACAGGAGGTCACCAATGGATTATGGGGGCTTTTCAGCGCTGAAGAACACACGCTTAAACTAGGCTGTGGATGGTTACCCAATGATTGGCGCGAGAGCGACGACCTTACCTACGCGATTCGTCAAGTTGCCCGTAACAGCCGCTCAGGAATTTTTGAATACAGTACGCCACAAGGGCTTTTAACCTTACGCCGCCTGATACAAGAGCGCCTGCGCCCGCTTGCTATTACAACCGATGCACAACAGATCGTTACGACCAACAGCGGTAGTCATTCTCTAGACCTGTTAGTACGGTTGCTACTTGAGCCCGGCGACGTTGTCTTTGTGGAATCACCCGGTTATTACAACCTTTTTGGACTCCTTCATTTGCAGCGTATCCACGTGGTGGGCGTTCCCCGCTTAGCCGATGGACCTGATATCGAACGTTTGGAAGCGTTGTTAGCCCAACACCGGCCAAAGCTTTTCTATATCAATAGTGTTTACCATAATCCCACCGGCAGTACATTAACGCCTGCAATTGCGCACCGCGTTTTACAGCTTGCTGAACGGTATGATTTTAAGATTATTGAAGACGATATTTATGCTGATTTTCAGCATACCCCAACCACGCGATTAGCAGCACTTGATGGGCTTAAGCGCGTCATCTATCTGGCCAGCTTTTCGAAAACCCTCTCTTCGTCACTTCGCGTTGGTTTTATCGCCTCTCCCCCGGATTTAGTACAACGCCTGGTAGATATCAAAATGCTGACCAGCATTTCCGCTTCCCTGTTTTCAGAACAGGTATTGGTTACGTTGCTGCAAAACGGTAGCTACCGAAAACTGATTGAGCGGCTAAGAACCAGACTTTCCAACCAAATGGCCATAGCACTTACCTTGCTGAAAAAGGCGGGATGGGAGGTTTTTACTGAACCGGCGGGCGGTATGTTCCTATGGGCCAAGCCACCCACAGATGATGAAACGCTCAAGGCAACCGCACAGCGCTATGAAATTATGCTATCGCCGAGCCATCTATTCTTACCCGATAATGCGACAACACCCTGGCTACGCCTTAACGTGGCCTATATGCAGGACCCGAGGGCCAAGGCGTTTATTGAAGCTAATCGCAGTTATGCCAACACGTCAAAATAGGTCATCAAGCCGACAATAACGCTAATGGTGACAAAGGACATGAGCGTGCCAGCCATCAAGGTCCCTGCCGCTACATTCCCCATACCGTAACGTTGGCCAAGCAACGGGTAGATACTTGCCATAGGCGCGCTGGCAAACAGTAAGGCACCTGCTGTCAGCAGCGCGTCGTTATCCGCAATAAGCCACATGCAGATCAATACGCCCAGCGGATGAATAACGAGCTTACCCGTGACGATCTGGCTCACCTCCCCCATTACGCCACGTATTTTAAGACCGTAAAGCGTACCGCCAATCGCAAACAGTGCGGCAGGGCCGGCCGCGGTTGCCAGCATATCAATGGCCTGGGTCACCGGCTTGGGCAGGTGTATATCGGTAATGGCGATCAATACGCCGATAAACAGGCCAATCAAAATGGGGTTTTTAGCCAATTGCTTGAGCGTTTTCTGCAGTGACTTCATAACCCCACGCCCGGCTTGTGAGCCTGCTTCCGCCAGAATAAGCGCCAGCGGGATAATCAATAGATTCTCGATAAGCATGTTCAGGGCAAGAAAATTAGCCGCAGGCGGGCCGATAATCATCACCGCGACCGGGTAGCCGCTAAAAGCGCTATTAGATACCGACATCCCCAGCGCGCTGATACTTCCTGTGGTCAGCGGCTGTTTTTTAAGCATGACGGTGTACCCAAGCGCTAATCCAAAAACACCCAAGGACCCTAGCCCGTAGGCCAGCAGATAGGTGACATTGAAAACTTCTTCCAGAGGATTTTGGGTAATGGCGCGGATTAAAAGTGCGGGGAGTGCAATATACAGCACAAACCGACCCACTCCCTGCATCTGCTCGTAACTGAGAATGCTAAGCCGCATGGCCATAAAGCCAACACCGATCAATAAAAAGATAGGCGTAATGATGGCAGCAATCTCAAGCATTCAACCCACCGTTAGCTGGGATTATCTTCATTTAGCGTTCGTTCCTGTGAGGCATTCAGTGAACCCAGCATAAGCGTTGTTGGCAGCCTTTCACGGTTAATGCGTTAACGCTTTAAGCTCATCATAAAGTGCTTTAGGTAGCGTTACGCCATAGCGCAAGCTGTGTTCGCGAGCCTCGAAGCGGCGCTGTGAAGGTAACCGAGCACCCTGGCCCAGAATATTATCAAACAGCACTTCTGCGTGCTGAAGGTGATGGGTAGCTTGCTCTCCCATAAATACCGCTGGCGATATAGCGATAATCAGCTCGCCATGAAACGGCTTACCGGTTTTCTGCTCGTTGGCGGCCTGGGTTTCATGGCCCAATACATCACCAATCAGCGGCCCGGCCAACAGTTCAATCATGGTAGAAAGCGCTGAGCCCTTGTACCCGCCAAAGGTTAGCATGGCGCCCGCGAGCGCCGCTGCCGGGTCGGTAGTGGCATTGCCTTTATCGTCCATCGCCCAATTCGAGGGAATCGTTTTCCCGGCACGCTTGTGCAGCTCAATTTCGCCGCGTGCCACTACACTGGTCGCAAAATCAAACGTATAGGGTGTGCCGCCCGGCCGCGGCCAGGAAAAAGCGATAGGGTTTGTGCCTAGTAACGGCTTGGTGCCACCCGCTGGTGCGACAAACGCATGGCTTGGGGTCATGGCAATGCCGATCAACCCTTCGCTTGAAAGCGCCTCTACTTCAGGCCACAGCGCTGAAAAGTGAAAACTGTTATTGATTGCAAGCGCCGCGATTCCGGTCTGGTTAGCTTTTTCAATCAGTGGTTTCTTGCCCATTTCAAAAGAGAGCAGAGAACAGCCTTGATGGGCATTGACCCTGACAACCCCTGGCGCTTGGTCAATAACTTCTGGCATAGCGTGCGTATCTACCCCGCCATTTCGTGCCGTGTTAACACAGCCGATCAGGCGATAAAGGCCATGGGAATGGCACTCATCGCGCTGTGCGGCCAGGACGTTGCGGGTGATAGCCTCGGCATGTACCTGGCTATAACCATTATGTTGAAGCACCTTAAGGCTTAGGGATTCAGCGTCTTTCAGGGAAATAGTAATCTCTTCATTCATGATCAGCTCCTGCGCATTCTATTTATTGGATACGCACTTATTAAAAAAGCAGGTAATTGCTTACCTGCTTTGGGTCTTAACTGATTAATGGCCATCGGTGGCTAATAGCGCTGGCTATTCTCTTACCAACACGGCGTCAAATGGGATCAGGCTTCGCGCTTGCCATCAACCAATCGGCTTACCTTCAAGGGATTCGCTTCTTTTAGCGCTTCGGGCAGTAGTACCTCGGGCAGTGACTGATAGCATACCGGGCGCAGGAAGCGCTTGATCGCGGCGGTGCCTACCGAAGTAGTGCGGCTATCCGACGTTGAAGGGTAAGGCCCGCCGTGTACCATGGCGTGACCTACCTCAACGCCTGTTGGCCAGCCATTGGCAAGAATACGCCCTGCTTTACGTTCCAGCGTAGGGATCAAGCCCTTCGCGGTATCTACATCCCCATCCGTCATATGGAGTGTCGCGGTTAGCTGGCCTTCCAACTGCTCGGCGACACGCTTCACTTCGGCCATATCCTGACACTCGATGATCAGTGAGCTTGCACCAAACACTTCTTCCTGCATCACTTCTGAGGCAAGAAAATCACTGGCTGATGTGGCAAACAGGCCGGTTTGGCACTGGTAACTGCCGCTCCCGGTTTCCCCACGCGCGATTTCACGCACGTTGGCTTCACTGCTCAGCGCGGAGACCCCTTTTTGATAGGCCTCATGGATGCCCGGTGTCAGCATGGTTTGCGCGCCGCTGCCCTGCACCGCTTTTTGCGCCGACTGAATAAAGGAATCCAGATCCGGACCTTTCACCGCAATCACCAAACCGGGGCTAGTGCAGAATTGGCCAGCCCCCATATTGAGTGAGCCAACGAATGCCTCGCCCAGCGCCTGACTATTGGCTTTCAAAGCTTCGGGGAGCAAAAAGACCGGGTTGATGCTGCTCATCTCGGCGTAAACCGGAATAGGCTGAGGGCGATTTTGAGCCGCCTGCATCAGCGCCGTACCGCCGCTGCGTGAGCCGGTGAAACCTACCGCCTGAATACGCGGGTCGGTGACCAGCGCCTGACCAATTTCATTACCCGAGCCAAACAGCAGCGAGAACACGCCTTCCGGCAGGTTGCAGGCTTTCACTGCTTTTTGGATCGCCCGGCCCACCAGCTCCGATGTGCCGGGGTGCGCGGAATGGCCCTTCACGATTACCGGGCAACCCGCTGCCAGCGCAGAGGCGGTATCGCCCCCGGCCACTGAGAATGCTAACGGGAAGTTGCTGGCACCAAACACGGCCACCGGCCCCAACGCGATATGGCGCTGGCGTAAATCAGCACGCGGCAGCGGCTGACGATCCGGCATGGCGGGGTCGATACGTACATCCAGCCACTCGCCAGCGCGCACTACCGATGCAAATAAGCGTAACTGGCCACAGGTTCTGCCGCGCTCACCGGCAAGACGCGCTTGCGGAAGACCGGATTCCGCCATGGCACGCTCAATCAGCTCGTCGCCAATCGCTTCGATCTCATTGGCAATGGTTTCAAGAAAGGTAGCACGTACTTCTAGTGAAGTTTCGCGATAGGTATCAAACGCATCCCAGGCGAGCTGGGTTGCCTGTTCAACGTGGCTTCGATCGCCACCTACGTAAACCGGCTCAAGCAGCTCACCCGTTGACGGGTTGGTGGCTTGGATATTAGCGTGTGTGCCGGTGACAGCCTGCTGACCGATTAAGAGTTTGCCTTCCAGTGCCATGGTCGATCTCTCCTAGTAGATTCGCGTAGGGCGCCACCATCAAACGCACCTACTTATATGAATAATACGTTTTGTATGCCCGGTTCAGATGTTGATACATGGCGGCATTTGCTGCCTTTGAATCGCGTGCCAAAATCGCCTCGAGAATATCAGCGTGTTCTTGACTCACTTTTTCCAGATACTGATAAGTCGTTTGCGAGCCCGACTCCACAGACATCAACTTTGCGCGAGGTATAGCGCCGACATCCCACTGTTCATAAATAGTGACGAATGCCGGGTTATGCGTTGCCTGAGCAATTGCGGCATGAAAGGCAAGATCTTCATCACGCGCCTGCGTGGTTTGTTTGCAGGCTTGAAGGAACTTCTGATGGAGTTCTACCAAGCGTTGCTTGTCTTGCTCATCATGCCTGCTGGCCGCTAATGCCGCTACTTCCGGCTCAATAGTGAGACGTAGCTCAAGAATATTTAAGATGTCCTCGATCGTGCTTAGCTGAATTTTCTTTTCAGGATTCTTATGTTCAGGAACTGAGCGCAGTACACGTGTTCCGATCCCGCGACGGGTTTCCACAAGCCCTTGTGACTTTAGGTGAGTGATGGCTTCACGTATGACCGTACGGCTAACACCAAACATGTCACACAACGCTCCCTCAGGAGGGAGCTTGTCACCTACCGGAATTTCCTGGCGTGCAATAATGCTTTCCAACTGCTGGGAGACCTGCCGCGACAAGCTGCCACCATGCACTAAAGGTTTTATGCCAAGACTATTCATGCTTAACCAACTCTCACTGAGATCAAAGTTTCAGGCTTGTTTAACGCCCTCCGTAATGCTTGGTACTATATAGCATCTGTTGTTTTTTTTAATCATACATATGACGATCAGTCATCTGGATGGCCTGAAGCGGCGAACTTTCCACCCTGATAGACTACTTCTGGCGAGTTAGGGTCAACTAAGTTACCCCGTGATTCAATTTCCTCCCGCCACTGCTCAGAGCTATGGCGGGGCTTCCAACCCAGAAACGAAACCAGCTGATTGTCCCACCACTGTTCAGCGTTGTCCGACGCCCCATAAATTACGGTATTACCCAGTTTGGGCGCCTGGAACCCGCGCTCGAACAGCCCCATCAGATCCTCGACGTGAAGCCAGGTGGCCAGCATGCGAGCATCAGCTGGTTTGGGGAAACAGGAGCCGATTCGAATACTTAGCGTTTCAATACCAAATTTATCGAAGTAGAGGCTTGCCAGGTCTTCGCCAAAACACTTTGAAAGACCGTAGATAGAATCAGGACGGCGCGGCACCCGAGTATCAATTTTCTGGGTGCGCTCGTAAAAGCCAATGGTGTGATTCGAGCTGGCAAAGATGATGCGGGGCTTATTCAAATGACGCGCCGCTTCATAAAGATTATAAGTGCCAATAATATTTGACTGTAAAATGCCTTCCCAAGGCTTTTCAACAGAGACGCCGCCTAAGTGAATGATACCGTCACAGCCGTCTACCAGTGCCTTCACGCCTTCATAATCGGCCAGGTCACAAACCATCACTTCTTCATGAGAAGCCGGATCTTCGATATCTGAAATATCGGAAAGGCGAACATTCTTGGCAAGTTTTTGTAAGTAAGGGCGAATCGCTTTGCCCACACCGCCGGCTGCACCGGTCACAAGTAATTTATTCAACATACCCTTCTCCTTCTCATCTTATAGTTGCTAGATATCAAATAGTTAATAACGACCTGTTTATATTTAGAAACCGTAGAGAAATTCCGGGTTGTCTACCAATATTTTCTTTTGGGTTCCTGAATCAGCCCAATCCAACAGGATGTCCAGCTGTTCAGCATCGCTTGGGTACTGCGCCCGATTAACGCCAACATGGGGCCAGTTGGACCCCCAGATAATCCGATCCGGCGCATGTTGGATGACTCGTTTGGCAATAGGCGATACATCTGAGTAATCTGGCCCGCCAGTCAAGCTGGTTTCATAAGCGCCACAGATCTTGAACCATGCGTTACCCTTATCGATCAAGCGTAGTATGTCGTCAACACGCTGGTCATCGGCAGGCACTGGGGCAATGAACTTACCGATATGATCAATAATGTAATGCCCTTTAATCTTTTGCAGCTCTTCATAGTAGTCAGACAGATCGCGGCCGTTGAACTGGACCATCAGATGCCACCCCATATCCTGGATGACATCTTCCACAGCCAACATACGATCAATGCCTACCGCACCGCCTGGCAACTGCATGATACGAGCGCCACGTACGCCCTTCTCATGTAACCGCTCAAGCTCACTCTGCGGGGTATTCGGCGTAATGACCGCTATGGCGCGAGCTACCTCAGGGCCAAACTGCTCTAACGCTTCGACCAGAGCAGCGTTGTTGGTTTGGTAGGCATTCGGCTGTGTAATAACCACACGCTCCAACCCTAGCCACTGCTGTAACTGGCGATAGTTGTCTACAGTGGCCAGTTCAGCAATTTGTGGCCCGCCCTCTTGAGCCTCAAAACCGGGTAGAAAAACATGAGCATGGCAATCTGTTGCCCCCGCAGGCGCTTTGAAACGCGGGGCTGGCCCAGTTAACGGACGGGTGTTTTCTGGAATCGACATCATGCCTCCGAATGACTTGTATAAAGATTGCTGCTGTAGCGGCCTTTAATATTGTTTGGCCACATTAATCAAATCGCTTAACTGATTACGCTCTGACTCTGAGGGCATAACCAGCGGCGCACGCACCTTACCTGCAGGCTTGCCGATAATGTCAGCGCCCAGCTTGATCAAGCTAACGGCATAGCCTTTTTTCTGGTCGCGTAGATCAACAAACGGAATAAAGAAATCCCGGGTAATCGTCTTTACGGTTTTATGCTCGCCTGCACGCAACGCTTTATAAAACGTTGACGCCATAGCCGGCACAAAATTAAACACTGCAGACGAGTACGTATTAACGCCGATCGACAAGTAGGCTTCAGCGAAAATCTCAGCGGTAGGTACGCCTCCAATGTACGCCAGACGATCGCCGACGGTTTTAACAATCTTGTTCAGCGCCTGAATATCGCCTTTACCATCTTTAAGACCGATCAGGTTTGGACAAGCATCGGCTAGCTGCTGAACCGACTCGGCATTCATAATGCCGTTACCACGGTTGTAGTAGATAACGTTGATGGACGTGCTGTTACATACTTCACGTGCATAGTCGACCAAACCGTCCTGAGGGCACTCCGTCAGATAAGGAGGCATCAAGAGAATGCCGTCAGCTCCGGCCTCTTCAGCAATTTTGGCCTGCACCTTCGCCATCTCAACACTTTGGCCTGCGCTGGCAATAATAGGCAGTTGACCACCTATGGTTTCGACTGCCGTCGTCACCACGTCGCGGAAATCTTCCATCGACAGGCTGAAGAACTCACCCGTTCCACCAGCAACAAAGACAGCGGAAATTTCATGGCTTACAAACCACTTTAGTCGATCCTGATAGCTCTCTCGGTCAAAGCGCCCTTGGCTGTCGAAATCCGTAATTGGAAAAGACAACAAGCCATTTGAAATAGAAGCCAACGTGTTTTCGCGTGAAAAATGCATAAAATTATTCCTGTATCATGTCTCGTTGTAATACATCACACAACTATAAGGGGAAGTAGAGGCTGGATCAATATCAATCTGGCAAATATAAATGATCCGGCCTCTATCACTATTGAGATTTATGTTTAAAATTTGAAACTGTATGTTAGCTGAACAGCATCATTGTGCCTGCCAGCATTGTAAGTAGCCCCTTCGCGAGTTTCATCCTTACGCTTGTAAGTCACTGCAAGGGCATTTGCCGCATTGATTCGATACCCAACGCTCAGCTCATGCTCCCATCGATCATCTTCGCCAGTATACATACTGCCAGAGTCACCCAGCACATAGGCATAACTGGTATTCCAGGCCAGCCCGATCTGCTCGGTTAACGCGTAGCTTATATAGCCATCAAAACGATTAACACGTGATCGTACTCCGCCCCCTTCCCTAAAGGTTTGATACTCGTAACGATAGCGAGCACCTACTCGCCAAGCATCGTTGACTTTATAATTTAGCCTCAGCATGGGGCGAGCCGTTTCCGAACCAGGATTGAACTTATACTCAAGCTTGGGCTGAAGCGACCAGCGTTTTGCCTCATCCAGTGTGTAAGAATAGCCAATCCCAAACAGGTTCTCGGCCAATTCCGGCGAGCCACTGATTTCGTCTCTCCAACGACGCTGGTGCTCAAATGCGAGTGACATATTATTGTCGAACACATGTCCGACGCCGAATTTGACTTTGTAATCCTGGTTTTCGCGAAAGGTTTGCTCATACTTTGTTGCAATAGTGGTTGACCCTGCATAAGCAAAACCACTAAATAAAGTAGCCAGCGTTGCTACTCCCGTTAAGAGTTTTTTGTTTTTCATAAAAATAGCCTTTTTGATTTAATATTTATTTTCTAGCGCTAGTCGTTAGGGTTCTAAAACCTAAACCCTATCTTCATCTCACATAATACTTATAACGTATTATGTTTATTTTAAGCACTCTCACATATTTCATAATAAGAGTGCTTGTAGGGGTGAATTACTTATAAGCCACTTGAGGGTTATTACTGGCTATCTGCATTGCCCGCTTGCTGGAACGTGCAGAAAGAAGCATCAGAACCGCAGGGATCATTATTAAAGCACCGCAAAGCAGCATAATCAGGCGGCCATTAGCCGAGTTGGGGAGTAACGACAATCCCATGACCATGACGCTGCCAATCAGAATTAAGCGCCCTAGAATGATCTTCTGGCCATAATCAATCGCATCTGCTGCAGGATCCGCTTCAGTGCTCTCTACTGGCGTTTCCCAACGCTGCCACATTTCCTGACGCTCAGCCGCACGTTCAGTAGATTGCGCTTCGGGTTTATAGAAAAGTGTACTGAGCAAGAAGAAGCCGCCGGTTATTACCACGTGTGCACCGATGGCAAGTGAGACACGAAAATCGGACCACTCACGAGCCGTGATATCCATTCCCAACATATTATTGACAAGTTCCGGGCTCAGCCAAGCGCCAACCGTATAAGAAACCATACAGCCAACAACGAGCGTTCCCCACCCTGACCAATCTGGCGTCTTGCGGATAATCATACCCAGCATGGCAGGAATGGTAATCGGGAAGGTGATCAAGGCACTTGCCGTTAACAGGATCTCAAACAGGCTCATGCTTTTCAGCGAGTTAATAAACAAGCTGATACCAATAATGATGGCACCGAAACTAAGGGTCACAAACCGCGAAACACGCAGCATTTCTTGTTCGGTAGCATGGGGCT
This sequence comes from Vreelandella nanhaiensis, assembly GCF_003990185.1. Lineage (GTDB taxonomy): Bacteria > Pseudomonadota > Gammaproteobacteria > Pseudomonadales > Halomonadaceae > Vreelandella > Vreelandella nanhaiensis. The sequence continues at coordinate 227,940 of NZ_RZHF01000004.1, forward strand.
TAATGATAGGCAGATAGAAATTGCGTACGAAGAAGCCTGCGTTTCGATTCAAGCCTGAGTCCATTGATGACATGCTGGCAGCAAACATGGCGGCCATTAGAAGCCCAAGCATACCGGCGGGCATGTATTCACTGACGAAGGCAACAAATACCGCTTCATTGGCCTTGGCACCTAGTGAAGAGAAGCTTTCCATGAAGTCAGGGCTGTAGGCGTGCATGAACCATGCAGGGAAGAACCATACAATGGGACCAATCAAGGCAAGGCAAAGTGTAAAGAGCGCGCCATAACGAGCATTTTTACTGTTTTTAGCACACATGTAACGGTAGCCATTAAGCGTATTATTCATCATGAATATTTGCTTAATGATTAACATGAATACCCAGAAACCAAACAACCATGCATAACCGTAGCCACTACCGGTCAGGAATTCGCCATCGTAGCTTGAGATAATGCTACCGACACTTTCCGTATTACCCCAAGCCACAAAGAAGCAGACAAAGGTAACCGACATGATGATCAGCATCTGCACATAATCAGAGGCTACAACGGCCCAGGCACCACCGGTTACCGACATTGCCACCACGGCGATACCCGTAAGCAAAATAACCGTTTCAAGAGGCACGTTGAATACAGCTGAGGTAATAATCGCCAAGGCACTTAGCCATGTAGCGGCAGAAACCAAGCCATCGAACATGCTAAACCAGATAAACGTTTGCTCACTGGGCTTGCCAAAACGCATCTTCAAAGCTTCTGCGGCAGTTACCACGCGCAGCTGACGGAACCGGGGCGCAAAGTAGACATAATTCAGGAAATAGCCGGCGGCATTGGCCATAAAAAGAAAAATGATTGCAAAGCCACTTACATACGCCTGAGAGGCTGCCCCTGTAAATGTCCAGGCTGAGAACTGGGTCATAAAAGCAGTGGAACCCACCAGCCACCACAACATATTACCGCCACCCCGGAAATAATCGCTGGTATTAGTGTTGAAGTTTTTGAAGACCCAACCAATTACCATCAGAAAGACCAGGTAAATTAGTATTACCCAAACATCAATACTCATAACAACTCCTTATTCTTTATTGTTGGAACATCGGCTTAGCCGAATAGTTATAAAGCTGGCGTTTAGAAACAGACGCTCTTAAGCAAACTGGTTACCGAAGCCGATTAGTAACTCTCCAGCGTATTATTTTTGATGTACTCAAAATTTATGCTTTCGCCCAATCCAGGCCGCTCCGGCATGTGGACATAACCGTCAGCATCCATTTCATCCGCAATATCATTGAGATAAGCAGGCGCTTCGTCGTACTCCATATGAGGATGAAGCAGGCCGCGCTCATACCACTGGCAGTTTGTGATGGCGCCTACCACGGCGAGATTAGCCGCACCGTTACCATGGATTTCACAATCCATACCGAAGGCTTCAGCCAAATGGGCCACTTTTAAACAGGGTGTAATACCGCCACCGTTGGCAACCCCTGCCCGCAAGATGTCGCAGGCGTTATGCTGAACCCAGCTGGCACGGCTATAGTGTTTACCAGCGATGGTTTCAGGACCAATAACGGGCACGTCTACCTGTTGAGTAAGCCAACGGTATGACTCCATGGAGTCTTCCGGCATCGGCTCCTCAAACCAGGCAAAATCCAGACGAGAAAGAGCCCGCCCGATCTTGAGGGCGTCTGTGCGGTTGTACCAATGATACCCATCCAACATCAGGGCAATATCCGCTCCCACCGCCTCGCGTACCGCTTCACAGGCGCGAATATCCATTTCAACACTCGGTGCAAAGCTGACCGGGGGCATCCAGGTGTGCAGCTTGATCCCTTTATAACCACGAGCGACCAATTGCTCTGCAAACTGTGCGTATTCATCAGGCGTTGAAAGCCCGCCTGGCGTTTCATCGCCACACATGGTGCTGGCATATGCCTTTACCTTGCTGCGCGCTCCACCCAGCAACTGATAGACAGGCACATCAAGTTGACGCCCGGCCAGGTCCCATAAGGCTTGGTCCAGAATGGCCATGGCTCTATCGGTTAGCTGCGCCCCGCTGCCCCGCTGGCGAAGCCAGAGATCCTGCCAAATTAATTCGCGAGCATGCACCGGCTTGCCTAGCGCTGCTTTCTTGAAATATTGCTCCACAATATACGGCCGAATTAGCTCTTGAGGTGCAAAGGCATGCCCCTGAACGCCGTTTTCGGCTGTAATACTCAGCATGGCAATTTGCGCTTCGCTAGGTTTACCAGCATGCGCGTGGCCGGCACTGTCTCGAGCTAGTTTCGATTCATAGCGGATCACGTCTACAGATATGGATTCAATTTTCATGGTGCTTGGGCCTCCCGCAGGTAGCAGGCTCCTGCATTTGTAATGGATTCTTAAGATCATACATAATATGTTTGATACTAGAGACATCCATGGCCGACAACAATATAGACAATGGTATGAATGCGATAAAACGTATCAGTAACGCTTATATTAAATATATAAATATGAGTTTAATCTAAACTTCGGTTACTAAAACCGCAAACTAAGGAGCTCAAATGAGCGATAAAAATCAAACGTTATATGTTGGGTGTGCATTAAGCGGAGAGCTTTATACCATTAACCTATCAGTAGCTACAGGTGAACTCGAGTATTGTACTCATGAGCAACTACCCGGTTTGCAGAAACCAGGTGGCGCAATGCCGCTTACTATATCCCGTGACCGCAATACGCTGTACGCCGTTTCCAGGGGAACCCCCTTTTTTATTGCGGCTTATAATATTGGTGCACAGGGCCGCTTACAGCATATTGGCAACACACCCATTGAAACTAACCTGGCCTACATTCAGACAAGCGTCGATGATCGCTATTTATTAAGCGCTTCTTTTATCGACCACCATGCGGCCACTTTCCCAGTACGGGAAAACCGTTGTATTGGTGAGCCAGTCCAGCATATTCGCGACATCCCCAATGCCCACATGCTCTCCATGAGTCCCGATAACACAACAGTACTGGCTACTGGTCTGGGTAAAGACGTTATATATCAATGGAAATGGCTGTCTTCCACAGCAAATGATAAAGCCCCTCTCCCCTTGGAGAGTATCGATCAGCTACAGCTCTTAGAGGGAACCGGACCAAGACATATCGCTTATCATCCAACCCAACCTATTGCGTATATTATTGGCGAAAAAAACGGCGCCATTAACGCTGTACATTATAACGCTTCAGGGTTAACCCTTGTTCAAACGGCCTACTTGCCTGATCAGGAGGACAACTTTCAAGCAGCAGATATTCATATCACGCCTGATGCGCGCTTCCTTTACGCTTCCGAAAAGGCAACTTCGGCCTTGCACTTATTCAAGGTTGAGCCAAATGGAAACATTCGATTTGAAAAACTTTTCTCTACGGAAAATCGCCCCCGGGGGTTTGCTATTACACCTGATGGTAACTACCTCGTAGCAGCGGGCCAATTCTCACATCATATTTCGAGCTATCGTATTGATGCTGAAACCGGATACCTACAATTCATTAACCGCCTTGCTGTGGGCCAAAGCCCCGATTGGATTGAAATGCTATAGGCAAATCCACTAGTTAGCCCTGTAGCTTTTAAGCAAGGCCGTAATACTTTTAGCCAATTTCTGATATAAAACATACTATGTATTATCTTTAAAACTATTATATTCCTATTTACTCTTTCTGCCTCAACAGGTGGCAGACTCGCTTGAATAATCATAATGAAAATAAGGTTTAGCCATGAAAAAAATAGCGACGCTTGCATTAACAGTTATCGCGCCTACCTTCGGTACCTCCCTGGCACTTGCAGATGATGCGCACGAACTTACCTGGCAGAGTATTACCTTTGGACAGTCCACCGACCTGAATTTTGGATCTACCATTCTCCCTGAAAAAATAGGCACCAACGAAGTTACCAGCAACGGCCAGCCTGTCTCGTCAGGCGCTTTACTCGATAACATTACGATTGAAAGCCGCGGTGGAAAGCTAGCCAATTCCCATGAAGGCGGCACGTTTTACTACACAACGCTCCCCACCGATATAAATTTCACGCTTTCTGCCACGCTGATATTGGAACAGCTGGGCCCCGAAACAGGTGCGACACCCAATCGTCAGGAAGGCGCAGGCATGATGGTGCGCGATATTATGGGTGCCCCTCGCGCCAACCCTCAACCGCTAGGGCACGAAGAGTTTCCGGCGGCATCCAACATCGTTATGAACCTGCTGCATTCCCATACGCGTGAAAATGACGGGATGGCTAATGTAGCGGCGGTATACCGTGAAGGCATAAACGACCCGTGGGGTAATCCGGGTAATTTATTGAGCAAACAGGACTACGCCCAAGGCGTCCCTCACGGTACCCAATATCAATACCGTATGACCCTGACTCGCACCGATGAAAACTTTACGGTAACCGTCGATAGCGAGCAGGAAAGCTACGTCAAGGAATTGAGCGATGCCCCTGCCAACCTGGTAGAGGTGCAAGACCCCGATCACCAGTATGTAGGCTTCTTTGCTGCGCGTAACGCACGTTTGAACGTTACGGATATTCACCTTGAGCTGAGCGATGCTGATACTAGAGACGATATTGCCTATGAAGCATCTATGCCCCCGCTGGTGTGGTCATTGGCATCGTCAGAAGTAACCAGCGTACCGGATTACACGCTTCAAGCGATTGCCAACCAGCCCGGTGAGTTCAGTATTACTCAGGCAGGCCAGCCTCTGGCAGAAAAACAGGCAGTTGAAGCCGGCGATCTCTTCCAGTTTGCGCTTGAGATTACCGCCCCCACCGATGTGGTGGTGTCGTTTCACCCATCAGAAGGCCAAGGCAGTGAAGAGCACAATGGTGAGGAGCACAGCCAGCAACTTACGATTGAACCTGTAACGCTGGCCGACCCTTATAATATTCATGTGACACCTGATGGGCGCCCCAATCATGCCGGTGATCAAGCGCAGCCACTAGACCTGGCATCTGCCATAGCTCAAGTGGCGCCAGGCGGAACCATTTACTTGGCAAGCGGTGAGTACGAGGCTATTGAAATCCCCCTCACTGCCAGCGGCTCTCCGGGTAAATTGAAGCGTTTAACCGGAGAAGGTGGCGATGTGCGTTTTACCGGAATGGTTTCACATAACGCCCATTACTGGCATCTGGATCATTTAGAGGTTGCGGGCGAACGTTTGATCGTGCATGGCAGCCATAACCTGTTTGAGCATATCGTTACGCATAGCGCTCCAGACACGGGTTTCCAGATTACCTCTCCTGATAATATTGGGAGGGCGCTTTGGGCAAGCCACAATACGGTTCGTTATAGTGAAAGCTATAACAATGAAGACGCCTCAGGTATCAATGCGGATGGGTTTGCCGCCAAAATGCGTATTGGGGAAGGCAATTCTTTTGACCACTGCATTTCCCATCACAATATCGATGACGGCTGGGACTTGTTCAACAAGGTAGAGGATGGTCCCAATGGTGCAGTTACCATTACCAACTCCATTGCGTTCAAAAATGGCCAGACCTTTAACACCCAGCAGACAGGCGGAAACTTGGGGAATGGATTCAAGCTGGGCGGAGAGGGCCTGCCTGCCCCTCACGTTGTTGAGGGTAATCTCTCGTTCAACAATGGAATGGACGGCTTTACCGATAACTTCAATTCCGGCACGTTAACCATTAATAACAACGTGGCAATCGACAATAAACGATTTAATTATATTGTCCGTAAAAGCCCCTATGAAGGCCAACTTGAACCCGCCCAGCTATCTCGGAATATTTCACTGCATCTTGAAAACGTCAGTGACTATAGTGATAGCGTGCATGGCAATATCAGCGATGATAACTGGTTCATTCAAGATGAAAATTCATCAGTAAGAGAGCTACCTTTTGATGAAGAAACGCTCGCCGGAATCAGGACGCTGCTTCAGCAGGAAGCCAATACTGAAAGCGAACAGCGTGAACGCGCCTTTGCCCTGCAGCGGTTAGTGTTCAACCAATAAAAACTAGCGTTGAGTGCTTAGTGCTATCTCTAGCATTAAGCACTCTTTTTTAATACTGCTGTATGAAATGTTATGTGAGTCATCAACCATGCCAAAACGAGTAAAACGTTCAGCTATATGGCTGACGTTAGCCTTGTGGGGCAGCATGAATGCAGGGGGAGCTATGACTGATGCTTTACAGCATGAAGCGGTGTTGCCGCTTTGGAACGGGCGACCCGAGGGAACGCCCGATGACCTCGCACCATTAGTGGAAGAGCGCTCCAAGAACCTGTTCCGACCTGATCGGGCGTTAACAGGCATCGCTGAACCAAGCCTAACGGCATGGATTCCGAAGCATCCCAACGGCACTTCCATTATTATCGCTCCCGGTGGCTCTTATAGGCGTGTCGTCCTAGACAAGGAAGGTATCGAGATCGCCAGGGCGCTGGCACCGCTCGGCATTACCAGCTTTCTTCTGACCTACCGACTACCTGGCGAAGGACATGCCAACCGAGCGGATGCACCTATCGCCGATGCGCAGCGTGCAATGCGCCTGGTGCGCGGACATGCAGAAAAATGGGATCTTAATCCTGAACGAATCGGATTCCTGGGCTTCTCCGCGGCAGGTCACTTGGGAGCGTCGCTTGCGACCAGGTACGATCAGGCAGCTTATGAAGTGGGTGAGGATGAACAGACTATATCGGCCCGGCCAGATTTTATCGCCCTCATTTATCCTGTCGTGACAATGCAGGATGACGATGTTCACGAAGGATCACGCACCGCCCTGCTGGGCGATAGCCCTACATCGCAGCAGAAGCTGGATCGCTCGCCTGAAGTGCATGTAACAGCTGATTCACCTGAAACATTTCTAGTGCTGGCCGATGACGATCTATCGGTGCCGCCCGCCAACGCCGTCGCCTTTTATAGCGCGCTTCACGAGGCAGGGGTGAAGGCTGAGCTGCATATCTTCCGTGATGGCGGCCATGGCTTTGGCATCAGTGGGGCTAAGAATAAGCCCGTTGCAGGCTGGCCATATCTATTAACAGAGTGGATGATGCAAATTGGTGTTATGCCAGAAACACTGCCATAGGCTATACCAGAGCAGGCGCAACGAAAGCGCTAATAATTAAAAAAATCAATAGCGTTAATCTTATAAAAAATTTAGTTACTAATTGCTGCGTTACAACTAACAGCTTTATTAATTAACCCGATACTTCATACCTCTTTTAACGCATAAGCATTCAGCGCTTCACGATTAATCTCAATACCTAGCCCCGGGCCATCCGGAATGGTCATTATGCCTTGCCGGTGCTCAATGGGCGTTTGTACCACCGCCTGACGAAACGGGTTTTCAGTACGGTCAAATTCCATGATCGGTTCAAGTGGCTTTCGGCGTGGCGGATTGGGCGCAAGTGCGGCCATAAACTGTAAGCTGGCCGCCAGGCATACCGCCGTTCCCCACACGTGGGGCACTAACCTTACGCCATGCATAGCAGCCATATCCGCCACTCGGCGAATCTCACTAAAGCCACCTACACCGCAAATATCCGGCTGTACGATATCAACGGCTCTTCGCGCCAGCGGCTCGTGCATGGCGTAGCGCCCATGCCAGTTCTCACCGCTAGCCACTGGTATAGGCTGCCCTGCCCGAACGGCTGCATAGGTATCGATCTGTTCCGGCAGCACCGGCTCTTCAAACCAGTCGATACCAAACGCTGCCGCACGCTGGCCTACTTCGATGGCTTCCAGATAGTCGTAGCCGTGGTTGGCATCAATCATAAGGCGCACATCCGGCCCGATTGACTCACGCACGGCCTCAATCACTTCCAGGTCTTCTTCCACATCAAAGCCGATCTTGATCTTGACGGCGTGAAAACCCTCGTGACGATAGCGCGCCACTTCTGCGGCTACGTCGCTGATACGCTCAACGCCCTCACGGCAAAACGAACCGGTAGCATAGGCACGCACAGATTCACGGAACCGCCCGCCAAGCAACGTGGAAACAGGTACGTCGAAGTGCTTGCCCTTGATATCCCACAGCGCGATATCGATACCACTCAAGGCGGTCATGGTTAACCCGCGCTGCCCCTGATCACGAAGCCGGTTATAAAGGTTGAGCCACACTTTCTCGGTTTGCAGCGGGTCTTCGCCGATTAGTGCCTGGGCGTATACCTGAACAATGGCAGCATTGGGTTTGGCGGGCCCCAGACATTCGCCCCACCCGACAGTGCCGTCTTCACAAATGATTTCGACTAAACAATGCTGGCGGCGCGTGAATGACATCGAAGCACTTTCAAACGCTGTTTCAAGCTTGTGATCCAAAATATGAGTCTTGACCGCTTCTATTCTCATGGCTGATTTTCCTGTCATGGCGTTATCTAAAGAGGCTAGGTAGCGTTAATGAAACCGCCGGGATGTAAGTCACCAGCATTAGCGCCACAAACAGCGCCAGAAAGAAGGGCCAGATGGTACGAACTGCATGTTCAATTTTGATTTTCCCAATCACGCAGCCCACAAACAGGCACGCGCCTACCGGCGGGGTACATAAACCTAGCCCCAGATTCATCATTAAAATGATGCCGAATTGGATAGGGTCCATGCCAAACTGCATGGCGACCGGTAGGAAAATAGGTGTACAGATCAGAATTAACGCCGCCATATCCATGATCATGCCCAACACCAGCAGAATCAGGTTAAGCATCAGAAAGATAACCACGGGCTTGTCTGAAATCGTCATTAATCCGGTGGTCAGCATTTCAGGCACGTTATAGAGCGCCAGCAAATAAGAGAAAGCCGACGCGCAGCCCACCAGAATCATGACCAGCGATGTAGTTTTAACCGACTGAATAACGGCGGCCTTGAAGGACGACCATTTAAGCTCACGGTAGACAAGCCCGGTCACAATAATGGCGTAGATGGCGCCGAAGGCCCCGGATTCTGTGACCGTTAAGATCCCCGAAAGAACACCACCTACAATAATGACGGCTGCCATCAAGCCAGGCAGCGAGGCGACCAGGCTAAGCAACAGGGCTTGCCAGCCGGGAAATGCCTCGCCTTTATAACCACGCTTAACGGCAACAACATAAGCGGCTACGGCCAAGCTTAGGCACATCAAGATGCCGGGAACGATACCAGCAATAAACAGCTGAGTAACGGAAATACCGCCTCCTGCTGCTACGGCATAGAGAATCATGTTATGGCTGGGAGGGATAACCACCCCGGCGACCGACGAGGTTACCGTGACGTTAACCGCGTAGTCAGCGTCATATCCCTTCTCTTTCATCACCGGGATAAGAATCGAGCCCAAGGCAGACGTATCGGCTACCGCTGAGCCAGAGATGCCGCCAAACAGCATCGAAGAACTTATATTGACCATCCCCAAACCGCCGCGCATCCTCCCCACCATAGCGGAGGCCAAGCGAACAAGCCGGGTTGAAATTCCACCATGAAGCATCAGCTCGCCGGCAAAAATGAAAAACGGAATCGCCAGTAGCGAAAAAACGGAAATGCCGGACAGAATGCGCTGAAAAGCGACAAACAGCGGCAGCCCTTCATACATAAAGGTAGCCACAGCGGCCAGCCCAACGGCAAAAGCGACCGGCGCCCCTGCGACAAGGCCGAGAAAGAAAATTCCAAACAGTATCATCAGCCCCATAACTTATGCCCTCTCAGCGCTTCGAGACAGTAATCGTTGCACTATATCCGTCCCTGCAAACAGCATGATCAGCGCGCCACAAATCACCAGAGGGGCTGCACGCCAGCTTTCAGAGAGACCAATCATAGGAATGGCCCTTTCCATGTTTGTCATGACAAGCTTCCAGCCCTGAGCTGCCATAAAACCACCAAATACAAGAATGAAAAGATCCGAGATATGGCGCATTAATCCGCGCAGAAAAGGCGGAAAGCTCTCACGAACAAAGTCGATATTCAGGTGACTGTGATATCTGACGCCAGCAGCGGCGCCCAAGCAGGTGATATACACCACTAATACCAGGGAGGTTTGCTCTACCCAGGTTGGCGTGTTGTTAAGTACATAACGCCCGAAGACCAGCCAACCGAAAGTAGCAATAAGAATGACCAGCATGATCCCTGCCAAGAGCACGCATAGCTCAGCCATGCCGTCCAACACGCGGTCTACAGAGCCTTCTCTTGTCGTGCTTTTCCTACTGCTGGGTGTTTCAATTTCTATACTCACGACACATTTCCTTTTAATCTTTCGGCGGCATCAAGCCGCCGAAAGGAAGTCACAAGAAAATTATTGAGCGGCCCTGATCTCCTCGATCAACTCACCCGTGCCCGGGTTATTGGCGATAAAGTTCTCATACATCGGCTCCATCAATGCCTGGAAAGCCGCTTTATCTTCTACTTCATTAATTTCCACGCCGTGGTCCAGGATAATCTGACGACTCTCTTCAGAACTTTCGACCCACAGCTCACGCTGCATGGCGGAAGCCTTCATCGCTTCTTCACGAACGATTTCCTGGTCTTCTTCGGATAATTTCTCCCAGCTGGCTTTAGCAACACACAGGCACTCGGGAATAATCAAATGCTCGGTTAACGAGTAGTATTCCGCCGCTTCGTAGTGGTTACTGGATTCAAACGAGGGGTAGTTGTTTTCAGCACCGTCCAGAACACCGGTTGTCAAACTCTGGTAGACCTCACCATATGCCATTGGCGTCGCATTCCCGCCAAGCGCTTCCATCATCTCGACGTAAAGATCGTTATTCATGACTCGGATCTTTAAGCCCTGAACATCTTCTGGGGTGTTGATCGGATGCTTGGTGTTGTAAATACTCCTGGCGCCTGAATCGAACCAGGAGAGCACCACCAGACCTTTCTCTTCTAATGCATCAGCAAAGCGCTGGCCAATCTCGCCATCCATCACCGTGTGCATATGATCTACATCGGTAAACAGGAAAGGCAGCGAGAAGACATTCGTTTCCTTAACAATTGGCCCCATGGGCCCCATATTGAAGTTGGCAAAATCAAGCGCCCCATTGCGGGTCTGCTCAATCGCGTCAGACTGGTCACCCAGCACGGCATTGTTGTAAACGCGCGGATTAACGCGCCCTTCCGTCTGCTCTTTAACCGCCTCCGCAAAGGCTTCCAGCGCTACCGTGTTGGGGTAGCCGTCAGGGTGAATATTCCACCCCCGCCAGTTATCGGCCTGGACAGAGATAGAAGCGGCTAATAGCGAGGCACCCGTTAGGGCAAACAGAGCTTGGCGACGGATAGTTTTTGTTTTCATCACTTAAAACCTCTTATTATTACGTGTGGTTTTTTCAGCTTTTAGAAAGAACGCGCTATACCCACCAGGCGCTCTAACTGCTGGCGTTGCTCTTGGGTCGGCATGGTTAAAGGCGCACGGACGTTACCTGCCGGGCGGCCGATAATATCTGCACCCTCTTTAATTAGGCTAACGGCGTAGCCTGCTTTTTGATCACGCAGATCAATAAAGGGAATAAAGAAATCAGTCGTAATCTTCTTCACGGTGTCTTTATCCCCCTGACGTAACGCTTTGTAGAACATCACAGCCATATCCGGAACAAAGTTAAACACCGCGGAAGAGTAGGTATTCACGCCAATGGAGAGATACGCTTCAGCAAAAATCTCGGCCGTAGGCACGCCGCCTACATATACAAGACGGTCACCGACTGTTTTAATGATCTTGTTAAGCGCCTGGATATCGCCCTTACCATCTTTCAATCCGATAAGGTTCGGGCAGGCATCGGCAAGAGTTAGCACAGAATCAGCGTTGAGAACGCCGTTGCCGCGGTTGTAGTAGATAACGTTGATAGTCGTGGCGTCGCAGATCTGCCGGGCATACTCAATCAACCCATCCTGAGGGCACTCGGTCAGATAAGGCGGCATCAGTAGAATACCATCAGCACCGGCTTCTTCAGCGGCATTGGCGAATGCCTTGCCGGCTTCCACACTTAGCCCAGCACTGGCAATGACCGGCAGTTTCCCGTCGACCACTTCAACCGCCACGCGAACAATCTGACGATACTCATCAAGCGTTAAGTTAAAAAACTCGCCAGTTCCTCCTGCCACGAATACGGCAGAAATATCGTGGCTGATAAACCATGTCAGGCGGTCGCGATAACTCTTTTCATCAAACTTTCCATTCTGATCGAAATCGGTAATGGGAAATGACAGCAGTCCGTCTCCAACTGCTTGTATAACTTGTTGTTTGGAAAACTTCACACAGATTCCCTCTCGTTTTCTTACCCAGGCAAATAAGTAATTCAACCTTAAATAAGCAGCATTTGTAATACATCATACAAATTAGAAAGTAATCAACGCCATGAGGCTGTGCAAGCGAAATACATGGGATTTCGACCAAAGTGCTAACGTTAAGACAACGCTTCACGGTCAATTAATATCTTTTAAATAAGAAAAACAGCGGGTTATCTTTTACCGCGATATCGCTAAGTAAACATTAATCGTTTCTTAAAGTGCTGACCACTTGTAGCCAGCCTAAACCTCAATCACAAGGTCCGGCTTAAAGCGTGATGGTTCAAACTCTCCCGGATAGCCGCCAGGGTTGGCAAGCACACGGGTGCCCTGATAGATCACATCCACCGGTTCATGAACGTGGCCGTGAATCCATAGATCCATTTTGCCCATCAGTTGCGGCAAGTGGGAGGCAAACGCAGGCGATAGCGCATCACCTAAATACTGATCAGGAATGCATGCCTGAAGCGGTGCGTGGTGGCTTATGACGACTTTGAGGCCATTAAAAGGCTCTGTCAGTGCGCTTTCTAACCAATTAATAGCCTCTTGATGCAGCTGCTGGCTTGCCTGAGGCGTAAACGTTACGCCTGGTGAAGTTTGCACAATCTTGAAGTCAGGCATGTAACGTAATGCTTTGGCCTCGGTATGAGTAGGATGTTTCGTAGGATCATCAGCGTATAGCGCAAAATCGGTCCACAGAGTCGTGCCATAAAAGCGCACGCCATCAAGCGTAATTGCACGATTATCTAATAGCTCAATAGCATGTCGCTTGGCCTCCTGTGCCAATGCTTCGCGCATCAAAGGCAAGCAGGTGCCATAAAACTCGTGGTTTCCGGGTACAAAAAGAATCGTCTGGTATGGGAAGCGTGTCCGTGCCCAGGCAAGCCCTTCGCACTGGCGATGGATATCCCCTGCCAGTATAACAACGTCAGCGTCAATATCCGGTAGCGGGCGGCCATCCTCGAAATACTCAAGATGCAGATCGGACAAAACACGTAAACGCATATTACTCCTTCTTTTCTACACATCTGCCCGCGCCGATGGCCACCGCACAAGTCAACTGCAGATAACAGTTTATCGTTTCAAGAAGTTGCTCTTCACCAGATGGACCACTTCGTCCATGCGCCCACTCAATACCGCCTTGGCTGAGTACAGCGCGGTTGAGGCAACCTGTCCTGCTTCAACCTTCGGCGGCATTACAAGCTCCATGGGATTAACCGCGACATCCAGTAACGCGGGGCCAGGCTGAGCCAACCATTGGCTAATGGCCGATTCCAGCTGATCCTCTCGTTCAACCCGCTGGCCCCATAGCCCCATGGCCGTGGCCACTTCGCCAAAGTCCGGATTTTGAAGCTCGGTGTAGGCGTCCAAAAGGCCCTCCACTTTCTGCTCCAGCTCGACGAAGCTGAGCGAGCAATTGTTATACACCACAATTTTTAGCGGGATACGTCGCTGTACCAGCGTCAACAGATCGCCCATCAGCATGCTTAGCCCACCATCGCCGCACATCGCAATGACTTGACGCTCGGGGTACGCCAGTTGAATGCCTAGCGCCTGCGGGTAGGCATTGGCCATGGTGCCATGCTGCAGGCTGGCCAGTGTTCGGCGCTGGCCGCTGGCCTGTATATGACGCAGCATCCATACGTTTACACTTCCCGTATCGGCGGTAAAAAGAGCGTTATCAGCCGCTAGCCGGTCGATTGCCAGGGTTAGTTCCTGAGGATGAATCAATGCAGCATCGCGGCTTTTATGCGCCGATTTTTGCAATGATATGGCGTAATGTTTGCGGCACTTTTCCAACCAACGCGGGCTTTGATTATTTTTGACTACTTGGCAAAGCGCTTCACAGGTATCACGTACGCTGCCTACGATACCTACGTTGACCGGGTAGCGCTTGCCTATCTGGGCAGGGTCGCTATCTACCTGAATGATGGCAGCATCTTCTGGGTAAAACTGTTTAAAAGCGAAATTGCAGCCCAGCATCAACAATGTGTCGCATTCGGCAACGGCGTGGTAACCGCCTTCCAGGCCATAAACACCGGTCATGCCCACCTGATAAGGATTATCGGGTTCGATAAAATCTTTGGCCCGGGATGTCCAGGCAATGGGCGCCTGGAGTTTTTCGGCAAGCGCTATTACCTGCTCACGCGCGTCACGGCAGCCTGAGCCGGCAAAAATGGTAATCTTGCCGCCTTTATTAAGTTGCGTAACGGCAGGTACAAACGCTTCTGCGCTTGGGCGCAGGGAGTACTCAAACCGATGTGTACGGTAAGCAAGCTGGTTTTCCGGCGTTTGGCTCATTACATCGCCCGGCACAATCAATACGGCGACGCCGCCTTTGGCCAACGCCGTTTGCGCGGCAAGCGCTGTCATGCGGCGGGCCTGCTCAGGCGAGGCTACTGTTTCACAAAACACGCTGTACTGTTTGAAGATCTGTACCTGATCAACTTCCTGGGGGAAACTGCCCCCCGTTTCCGATAGCGGAACCTGTGTGGCGATTAGTACAACAGGAGCACCATTTCGGTGGGCATCAAACAATCCATTCACAAAGTGAAGGCTGCCAGGGCCGCAGGAACCCGCACAAAGCGCCAGCTCTTGGGTTAAATAGGCTTCGCCGCCTGCCGCAAACCCACCGACCTCTTCATGGCGTACGCCGACCCACTCAATATCGCTTTGACGTAACGCGTCCGTAAAGTGATTAAGTGTATCTCCAACGACTCCATAACAGCGTTTGGCTCCCGCGTTTTGCAAGGTATCGACCATAATTTCAGCAACATTAATGCTCATCCGCGACTCCATTCGCAAGGGTAAAGAGGTGTTCTTGACTGAAGCTTAGCGGGTGATGTGTATTTCTGCCGTTATCGCGTTTGATTCCTGCTGCTCTGTCAGTCAGCCACCGAATTCCACCCTTGCTGCAAAGCAGCAAAAACCCGCTATACTCAATTGTGTGTCCTAACAGGAGGACTCCACTATGACGCTAACCCTACTTCCCTTTAACGATGATAATGACGTTCTTCAATTCTGGTTCCTTCAAGCGCAGCTACAGCGTGCGGCCATGAATGCATTGGCAGGCTATTTAGGCTAACCATCTATTTTTCTTCGCGGTTTAGAAAATATACTTATCGAAGCCGGAAGAAATTCTGGCTTTTTTATTTATTACGAAATTCTTTTCCATTCAATTAGATAGGAGGCTAACTACCACCTTGTAAGTAAATGCTTACAAGACATAGCAATATACCTACATCTTTTTTACTAGATGGAGGAGTAAAAAAAGCCTACTATCCCGCACCACAGCATATGCTGCACCGCACTAAACACTCACCATAATAAGAATATTTGATAAATTACTGAAAAGGAGTGCATGCCATGCAACACTCAACGACGCAATATCCGGCCACTAGTGAAGATATTATGAAAGTATGGGCTCAATGTGCTCAGGAGCAGCGCGCAGCATTCGATGCGCTGGCTGCCTATATGCGCCAGCTGTAAAAGCTTTGCGATAACAGTTGAACCAACGCCTCAGTATGAGGCGTTATTTTTTACAATCAGGTAAGTCTAGACCTCGTTACGCTCCAGCGCTTCCAGATAAGTTTCTTGCAGGATATACATGCGTTTTACATCCCGGTATTTGCCGTTGATAAAGAACTCCTGAACCAGATGCCCCTCTTCAATAAATCCGCTCTCTTCATAGAGATGGATTGCCTTGACGTTTTCCACTGCAACGATCAAAAACACCTTGTGAATATTCAAGATGGTAAAAGAATAATGCAGAGCCTGGCGGATCAGCGAACGAGCAAAGCCTTTTCCCTGGTGGTCTGGTGCAACAATAATCTGAAATTCGGCGCTCCGGTGGATGTAGTCGATTTCGATCAGCTCCACCAACCCAATGGCAATCCCTGCACTATCTTCTGCAATAAAACGTCTTTCGGCATTGTCATGAATATGCTTGTTATATAGCTCTTCGAGTTCATCAAATGACTCGTATGGCTCTTCAAACCAATATGACATGATGCTTTGATTATTATTTAATTCATGCACAAAACGTAGATCACTACGCTCAAGCGCACGTAAAAAAAGTAGATGGTTCATGGGTACTGCTCTCATCGTGTAGTGAGCTTATACGTGACGTGGTACTTAAAAATAGTTTTGTGAGTCGGGGGGCTCCCTGCCCTCAATCAAGGCGCACATCAGTTTGGTCACGGGCATCGTGAAACCCAAAATAAGGCAATCCGCCACTTGTTTTGCCTAGGTTCCCGCCCAGCTAAATGTAGGATTAATTATCAGCGAGAGCCAGAGCGCCTTTATCTTGTCAGCTAGTCCTTGGGTCTTTTCCAGCATTCGATCATTACGGCACTCAAGCACCACCACGTTGTGGCTATGCTGTCTTAACTCATGGGGAGCCAATGGCGACTATTCCGCCATCTATTAGCGTCTATATCACATTGATGCTCAGGGCCAAGCTGTGGGAAAGTAGCCAATAGACCATTTTTGCCGTCCCAAACGGATAGCCGCTTTTAAGATCCATTCTACTCCCTTTACAAAGTGGGTATCGATAGCTTTACCAATAGTTGCTTATCGTAAAAATCACTTATTTATAAAGGAAGATTTTATGATTGATTTACGCAGTGATACGGTCACTCGCCCAAGCGCCGCTATGTTAGAAGCCATGATGAATGCGCCCCTTGGTGACGATGTCTGGGGTGATGACCCGACGGTAAATGCGTTTCAGGAGCACCTTGCCACCTTGACAGGCAAGCAGGCGGCGCTGCTGTTTCCAAGCGGTACTCAGAGTAATCTGGTAGGCCTGATGGCCCATTGCGAGCGCGGTGACGAGTATATCGTCGGGCAGTCAGCCCATACCTATCGCTATGAAGGGGGCGGCGCTGCGGTGCTTGGCAGCATTCAGCCGCAACCCATTGAAAATGCCAGCGACGGTAGCCTGCCGCTGGAAAAAATCGACGCTGCCATTAAGCAAGATGATTTTCACTTTGCCCGTACACGCCTTTTGGCCTTAGAAAATACCATCGGCGGTAAAGTGCTGCCGGAAGCCTACGTTCATCAAGCCACCGAGCTTGCCCGTTCCCGGGGCCTGGCAACGCATCTGGACGGCGCGCGGCTTTTCAATGCAGCCGTTGCAAGCCAGGTACCGATTGAACAGCTGTGCCGCCCCTTTGACAGCGTATCGCTGTGCTTTTCAAAAGGCATGGGTACACCGATCGGCTCTGCTCTGGTAGGTTCGCGCACGCTTATTGAGCGTGCCCGCCGCTGGCGAAAAGTGGTAGGTGGGGGAATGCGTCAGGCAGGGATCATAGCCGCCGCCTGCCAGTATGCGCTTGACCACAACGTGCAGGACCTGGCCGACGACCACCGCCGCGCGGCACGTCTGGCCGAAGGGCTGGCCGCCCTTCCCGGTGTCGAGGTGACATCTCAAGCGACCAACATGCTGTTTGTGCGCATTTCTGAAGAGCACGTGCGGCCCCTTTCCACATGGCTTAAACAGCACGATATTTTAATCGAGCTTTTATATGCCACGCGCCTTGTCGTGCACCGCAATATTAATGATGAAGATATCGAAAAAGTACTTGATGTGATGACAGCCTATTTCAAGCAGCAAACCGCTGTCTGAGCGTAACATTTGAGCATTGAAGACTTAGAGCCGCCGCAGGCCCCACATGAAGTAAGCCCCGCCAATGAGCGAGGCAACGAGGCCTGCCGGTATCTCATAAGGGAACATGACCTGGCGGCCAACCCAGTCAGCCAGCACCATTAGCAGCATGCCGATGAGAGCAGCGCCAACAAGGTGTTGTCGAGCGCGCGAAAACCCCACCAGGCGTGCCATATGAGGGGCCAGCAGGCCGATAAATGAAAGCGGCCCGACCACCAGCGTGGCGCATGCCGTTAATAGCGCAACCAGTAATAGTAGCCCTAATCGTGCCCGGTTCGAGGTGACACCAAGCGCCTGAGCCATCGGCGCGCCCAAAGGGAGGATATCCAGCCAACGGCTAAACGGAAGCGCTACCAGTGCAAGCCCGGCAGCCAGACTGCCTACCACCACAGCACTGGTAACATCAACGTAATAGGTAGACCCTGCCAGCCACGCAAGCACCTGCTGACCACGCGGATCACCGCCCGCCAGCAGCACGCTGCGCACAGCGTCAAACAGGGCACTGATCGCCACGCCACTGAGTAGTAGCCGTTCGGGCACAAAGCCGCTACGGCGGTTCAAGCCAATCAGTACCAGTAACGAGGCCAACGCGCCTAATGTCCCGATACCGATCAGTGCCAGGTTACTTGGGCCGGGTAGTAAATAAATACCCAGTATCAGCGCGATGGCGCAGCCGCCGCTGATACCCAACACCTCGGGGCTTGCCATGGGGTTGGCGGACAGGCGCTGCAACACCGTACCGGCGACGGCCAGCATCAGGCCACTGGCAGCGGCCGCCATGACGCGGGGTAGGCGCCACTCCATAACGTTCCAGTTGAACGGGCTTATCCATCCCCAGCCATTGGCACCCTGGCCTGACAGCAGCCCCAGGCACGCGGCAACCAGTAACGCTACCAGCAGCCCAGTCGCCAAGCGATACGGCGATGGATGGCGGCTAACCAGCATGCTGAGAGGCTGAGGCGGCCGGTCACCCTGAAGCTTCAACCGAGGAATTAGCCATAACAGCAGCGGTGCACCCAGCGCACCGGTAATCGCTCCGGTGGGAATCAGCGTTGTCAGCAAGCCGGAAAAGCGTTGTAGCAAAAGATCGGTAGTTGCCAGCAGCACCGCACCCAAGAGCGTAGACCAGAGTAGTCGGCTACCTAATCGGCGGACTCCGGCCATACGCACAATATTAGGCGCTGCAAGACCTATAAAGCCGATAATGCCGACAACGCTAACCACACTACCGGTAATAAACACCGCAAGCCCAAGGCCTGCAAAGCGCAGGTATTTAAGCGAAATACCCAGGCTTTTGGCGCTGGCATCATCAAGTTCCAGCACGGCCAGAGGACGTAACAGCAGCCATGCGGCCACAACACTGATGGCCAGGTGGGGCCATAAAGTAGCAACACCATCCCAACCATTCTGAGCAAGCGACCCCGCTCCCCAGATCAATAGCCCCGCCAGAGTTTCATGGTTGAACAGCAAAAGCGCGGTTGAAAGCGCGCCCAGGTACAGGTTGACCACTAGCCCTGCCAACACCACCACAACGGGCGCAAGCCCGCGGCGCCAGGTAAGTGCAAACACTAGGCCAACGGCCAAACTGCCACCTGCTAACGCCACCCATTCACGCCCGATAACCAGCATCCCCGGTGCCATCAACGTGGCGGCCATCAACGCCAGATTGGCGCCCGACGCCACACCCAATGTAGTTGGCGATGCCAGTGGATTACGCAACACCTGCTGCATTAGTACCCCGGCGAGCGCTAAACCGCCGCCGGCCAGGAGCGCCACGTAAAGCCGCGGCCACCAAGCATAGTAAAGTAATACCTCATCGGTGTTTTCAAACGAAGGCGCCAGCAATGCGTGAAACCCGGAAACAATGCCGCCCTGAGCGTGAAGGCTAACCCCGAAGAGCACTAGCAGCGGCAGGCTAGATAGCAAGAAAACGCTGGCAGGCGACATACCGCGCGCTTTCTGTTTAAGAGCGACTGCATTTAGCATGGCGAGTTATCCCGGCTAAACACCCAACCCTGGGTGATGGGCAATGCAACAGGCAGCACGGTCATTTCAGAGCCTTGGCTTTATTAGGACAGATACAGATAAATATAACGCAGTGATTTTAAATGATAACGATTAGCACTACAATTGACGCTCTTATTATCGGAATGCCTCTTCATGGGCCCCAAAATCAAGTTACCCACTATTAATATCTCTTTACGCCTGATTTGAGGCCAAAACCACCATACAACTGCGCCGCTATCGGATGAGCCAAGGCTGTAATAACTTTTCTCTGTTTTAACTTCCCCTGCTTTCTGCCGAGTCCTCGGCCATCCTGACGAATAGCATTCAGCCGCACTTTGCACTAGTTGGCGGCGGTTATTTTACTGCTTCAGTTCAGCGTTTTATTGGCGTGGTGTGAGTATGGCGAAACCACGTTTACCCTAATAATTCCAGGCAGCGGCCCTCACGGCTCGCTGGGCGTTTTGCTTTTAGGTTCTGTCTGAAAAGTCGACGAGCGAAGGTAAGACAAGGCAAAATCGGCGAAGAAACGGAGTTTACATGTGGTAAATGAGTATTCTGACCGATTTTTAACGCCGTATTGCCAAGTGTAAGCACTTTTCAGACAGTACCTAGCGCTTACCTTACTGCGCGCAGACTAAGCTTGGCTCAATCGCCAGCATCGTCCTTTACCCGCGTTGGGCTAAACGGCGCGTTAGTGTGGGGCTCATCCAACTATTAAGCGCAAGCGCATTTGCACCGCTATTAAATGATAACCATTAACGATACAATCCACGCTTTATTCACCATCTTCTGACGGCCAGGAGTCCTTCATGTTCGAGGTCAAAGGCGCTACCTTTGCGATCAATGGCAAGCCCCTTTTACAGCCCATTGAGCATACCTTTCAGCAAGGTAAGGTCTACGGCCTGATTGGCCATAACGGTTCGGGCAAATCGACCCTGATTAAGCTGCTTGCCCAGCAGCAGCCGATTAGCCAGGGTGATATCCATTTTGATCAGCGCCCGCTAAACGCTTGGGGCAGCCGGGAGTTTGCGCGTCAAGTGGCCTACCTTCCCCAGCACCTGCCCAGCGCTGAAAACCTGACGGGGCGCGAACTGGTCGCTTTCGGCCGTTATCCATGGCATGGCCTATTGGGCCGCCATAACCAGAAAGATACAGACGCGATCGAACGTGCGATTGCCCTCACCCATACCGAAGCCTTTGCTGACCGCCTGGTCGATACCCTTTCCGGCGGTGAACGCCAGCGCGTCTGGCTCGCTATGCTATTGGCACAAGGCAGCCGTTTTCTACTGCTCGATGAGCCGCTGGCCGCATTGGATATCGCTCACCAGATGGAAGTCCTCGCCCTGATTCGCAAACTCTGCGACGAGCTTGACCTGGGCGTCATTATCGTACTGCACGATATCAACATGGCCTCACGCTATTGCGATGAACTGATGGCCTTGCACAGCGGCCGCTTACTCGCCCATGGCCCCCCGAGGGACATGATGTGTAACAGCACCTTGGAAGCTATTTATGGGCTACCCATGCAGGTCATGAAGCATCCTAAAGGCGATCACCACATTGCAGTGGCTCAATAGCGCACCTTTTTTGTAAAACGCATTGATTCGCAACTAACACTTCAACTGATAAGCATTATCGATTAAGCTAAACCTCTCACTTTCAGCCTGCGCCAACGCAACGTATTCCTCATTTGCCTTTGCGCGGGTGTGCTTGAGCTTTCAAAGAGCTCATGTTCGGGAGTTTCGTTATGCCGCCGCTAGCCCTGCACTATTCAGATCACGCCATGTCTGAACACGTCTTGCTTACGCTCGCCGACTGCTATCAGGGGGCGTTGGTGCTGTTTACCCCTCCATTGATCGGCGGCGCGCCGCCGGCAGGTGCGGTAAAAGCTTCACGCTGGCGCAATACGGCACTATTGGAGCAGGACCTGGAACGCTACGCTGCCCGCTATCCGGGTGGAGATAAGCGTGCGATTACCTCGTTATGGTCCAAATGGCATTTCAGCGCGCTTACCGTACCTACCCTCGCCTCTCATCTACTTCTCAACCGTGACTTGCCGGTAGAGCTTGATGATGTACACGTCATTTTTAATGATGAAGGGTGTACCAAGCAGCTATGGCTACCCCATGAAGGCGCGCTTATGGAGGCACAGGATTCCAGCGAGCGTTTTGCCAAACTGATTACTCACCACTGGGAACCGCTTATTGAACGCCTATCGGCCATTTCAGGCGCCGCGCCACGCGTGTTCTGGAGCAATGCCGGTGGCTACCTGAATTACTATGTGAACGTGCTTGCCGAGCATCCTGAGATCAATCGAGAGGCACTTACCGCCGCACGAGCGCTGCTGGAATCCCGCCATATTGGCGGTCAGCGTAATCCTCTGTTTGAGCCAGTGCGCACGTACACACCCAAGGGCAGTGACGAAGTGAAGCAGGTGCGCAAGCTTTGCTGCCTGCGCTACTTGCTGGATGAGTTCAGCGTGTGCAGTAACTGCCCGCTGGAAGGGTGTGATCGAGTGGCCCGCAAACGGGTCACTTAACGGCTGCCAAGTAATCAGGTAGTAATCTGCGCTACCGCATCCTGGCTTGCCAGATCGCGCTGAGTGCCGGTTAACTCACGCAACTTTCCCTGGGACATTTCCAGCAAACGATCGGCGTGCACGAAGTAGCTGTCATCGTGGCTGATCGCAAAGACCGTTTTCCCCATATCGCGCAGGTGTGGCAGCAGCTCACGGTAAAAAAGTCGCCTGAACTGCGGGTCCTGGTCGGCGGCCCACTCATCGAGCAGCAGAATGTCGCGCTCCTCGGCGATAGCCAACAGAAGTGCCAGGCGCTTGCGCTGCCCCTGGGATAGCTGGGTATTAATTACCCGATTACCATCCCACTGCAGCTTGTGCTGCATTTGCAGCCGCTCAAGCCAAGTCTCCATCAGCGCCGGGGCAGCCTTCTGGCCACCAGGTCCCATCGCCAGGTCGAACTGATGGAAGTCGGTAAACACACTAGCGAACCGGGCTCGAAATCCCTGCCATTGCGCGGGCGTAAGCGTTTGCCCATCCACCTTGATATGTCCGCTTTGCGGCTGGTACAAGCCGGTCAACAGGCGCGCCAATGTAGATTTACCGCTGCCATTGCCGCCAATCAGGAACACCTGTTCCCCCCGCTCAAGGGTCAAATTGACAGGCCCAACGTGGAACCCCTCGCCCTGTTCAACCGAAGGGTAGTGGTAAGTAACCTCAACAAGCTCCAGGCACTGCCAGCATGCAAAGGTATCATCGACATCAAAGCCCGGCTGATATTCGGCCAGTTCCAAGCTTGCCAGTTTATCAAACGCCACCTGAGCGCTAATCAGAGTCGGCCAGGCACCAATCGCCTGAATGAGTGGCGTACGTAAAAATAGCAGGGTCAAGGCAAAGGTGGCAGCAACAGCGGGGGTTGCCCAACCAAGCCCGTTGGCCATGAAAAACACCACGCCGATCGCCCCCAGCATCATGATATTCGACCAGTTGCCCGCACTCAGGTGATACGTGTCAGCACGAATAATATGGTAACGGTAATCCCGTGCATTTTTGGTGAAGGTTTCATCGAAGAAGCGCTTCGCCCGGTCGCGGTTTAGCGCAAGCTCCTTGCGCCCTTCAATCGCCGATTGGTAATCCTTGTATAAACGGTCTTCGCTTTCCCGCACCAGATTGAAGTGGCGGTACACCTTGGAAATCAGTACCCAACCAATACCCATGGAACAAGCGATCCATAGTACGGTGATAACAACCATTTGCGGTGATAGCCAAGCGAGATAGGCGATAGAAGCAAGCGTCAGCACCACGCCTTGAACGAGCTCAGGCAGGCGCACAAAACCGATGGTGATATTGCGTACATCGCTTGAAAGGCTTGCCAGCAACGTGGCATTACCAAGCTGTTCAAGGCGCTCGATATCCGTGTCCAGAATGCGTTTAACGAGCCTTGAACGTAGGTCATAGACAAAGTGATGACCCAGTAAGGTCAGCGCCAGCTGTGTGCCCAGCGTGACCGCCAGCAGCACGGCAAGCAGCCCCAGAAATTGGGGGAGCGCAGAAAGCGGGCTACCCACTTCAATAAGGCGCTGGTTGATAAAGGCGATCACTCCGACCCCCAAGCCTGCACTGAGCAGACTCAGGCCAATGGCACCTAGAAAGGGCCAGCGATAATGACGAAAAACAACCTTCAACAGCTCCATGAGTGCTTCCCTACTGCGGTATAAGCGGCGAATTGTGACGTACTAACCTGCCAAGTCAATAAACAAAGTGATTTTCATTTACCTTGGCAAGCGATAATACTTAATCCAAAACACTCGTGCCGATCAGGCAGACAGCAAAAAGCACAGATGGACGTAACCAAGCATAAGCCCAGCACCTTATGGTTCAGCGAATACCAACAACACGGTGCTGCCCGCTAACCCCAGTGCAAACGGCCAGAAACGACTACGCCGGTCTTCAGGTAGCTCCTCTTTAAGCACGTTAAGCACCAGGCCGCCGGCAACAAACGCGTAGAGCAGGCTGACAAAGGCTTCGGTTACCTCAACCATGACACCCACCAGCCAGCCTACCACTACCGCACTGGCCAGCACCCATCGCCCTTTCGCCAGGTAACGCTCGCGGTGATGGCGCACCAGCCCATGATCATTGACCAGAAAATGTGCGCTCATGGCCAAAAAGAAGAACACAACATCTGGAAAGTGGTTGTCGCGATAAACCAGCAAGTAACCGATGAGCGCGTTATACAGCGAGAAAGACCCTACGTGTATCCAGAAAACGCCTTCAAGTTTTCTAAAATTGGTCCTGACACCCTGCTGGTAAGGCTGTGAGTGCCGGGTGGCTACCTGCTCAAGTCCGTAAAATGCGGCCAGACCGATAAGCGCGACGATATACGCATTATGCTCAAGAATCGCCAGCAGGCCGTGGTCATTGATGGTTTGATGGGCTTCGCTCAAGGCAGGGAAGACATGGATGAATACGTAGGCAACCGATATGCCACCTGCCCACGAAAGCCAGGCGCTACGCGGTACGGCGCTAAGCTTTCGAAGCTTGTTGGCAAACACATGAACGGCGGCTAAGCCAATAATAAACACGATTTGCTGGCCCATGGCGATTTCGCTCTCTGCGCGCCGTTATGATTACGCTTCAATCAAACAGGCTCATGCGTTTGGTGACTGTGTCGCACTTGATACGCCAGTGAAATAGCGCCCCTGCCACGTGGAGAACGGTCAATACCAAAATGGCCCAGCCAATACGCCCGTGCCAGATATAAAGCTGGCTGGAAAGCGCCGGATGCTCACCTAAAAGCCCTGGCAGGTGCCACTTAAAGAACTCGATCGGATAACCGCCGGTGGCGGTTGCCGCCCAGCCGAGTAGCGGCATGACGATCAGTGCTAAATATAAAAGATGATGCACGCTGGTACTGACTATCCGTTCAAAGGCATTCAGGGGCGGGTCGTGGTCGGGTACGACAAAGGCGACGCGAGTGATAATGCGTAAGGTCATCAGCAGCAAGATAGTCACGCCCAGCGTCTTGTGACTGGTGTAAAGCAGGTTTGTGAACGTATTGCCCACTAGATCAAAGGTACGCTCATAACCCAGCGTGCCGATGGTAAAACCACTGGCCAGCGCCAGCGGCACAGCCCCGGCCACTAGCCAGTGGAGTACCCGGTGTGGATAAATATAGTGATCCAGCTCGTGCATTCAGCGCTCCTAGTGACAAGATTCTTTGGCATTCAGTCTAGTTCAGTTCGGCTAACATTAGCCGATGAATCCCTCAACGCTAGAGAAAGGAGAAAGCCCGCCACCCTCATACCGCTTCACTGGGCGCGGCCAACTGCTCGCGTATCAGCTCACCCAAACGCCTTGCAGGCTCTGACGGCCGATGGGGTGCCCGGTGAAGAGCCAGTTCAATCATGGGCAAGGCCGGCAGACCACTGCTTTCATCCAGCGGACGCAGCGAAGGCGTCAACATGCTGCGGGTCACCACCACCACCGCAAGGCCAGCAATCACGATGGGAGCAAGCCCGGCCATGGACTGGCTGGTGTAAGCCACCCGCCAGTTACGTCCGGCCCCCTGCAGGGCCTGCTCGGCCACTTCCCTGAACACGTCGGCGCCGGGCGAGTAAAGAGCCAGCGGTATGGGGTCGCTAAGCAAAGGCTGCTGATTAACTCCTACCGCCCATACCAGTGGTTCGCGACGGATAACGTCTCCGCCCGGCGAGTTGCGCTGGCGTGTCACCAAAGCCAAGTCAAGCTCGGCGGCTTTTACCTGTTCAACCAGATGAGCACTCGTGCCACAGATAACTTTCAGCCCCACGGCTGGATAAAGCTGATGAAAGTAGGCAAATACCGACGGCAACAGCGAGGCGTAATCCTCAGGGATCCCCAGCGTCAGATCGCCAGTTACCTGCTGGGCCTGCATATCTCCCCAGGCTTCATCATTGAGGGCCAGAAGGCGCCGCGCATGGGTGATTAAACGCTCACCATCGGGTGTGAACCTGAGCCTGCGACCATCGCGCTCGTGCAGACTTAACGCTAAATGGGTCTCCAGCCGCTGCAATTGCATACTCACCGTTGACTGAGTATAAGCCAAGCGCTTGGCCGCCGCGGTAACACTGCCCGTATCCGCGATCGCCACCAGCGTACGCAGCAGGGTAAGGTCTAACGTGGGTGCGCGCATATATCACCTATCGTGATCGAAACTATCAAAAAAGATCGATATTGTGATGTTTTATTGACGAGTATGCTGCTTTACACATGTTCTAGGCAAGGAGACTACTCATGCAACGCACTCACTCCCCCGTTGTGTTTCCTCGTTGGTACAGCGTTGGCGCCGCTTTGATCGCCGTCATCCTGTGGAGCCTGGCGCCCCTGCTTGCCGAACGTGCGCATACTTCTTCACCGCTTCAGCTCGCGGCGTTAACGCTGTTGGCCGGGGCACTCGCCACACTGCCATTAAGCCGTCGCGTTAATGTCGCCAGCTGCAGCCGGGGCTGGCAGCTGGGCATCTGGATAGGTATTCCTTTATTGATACTGGGCGCAGTAAGCACTTACTTTATCGGTATGCGGCTTGCCCCAGCAGCCGAGGCTGCGTTGATTACCTATACCTGGCCGGTTTTGTTTGTGCTTTTAAGTCAGTGGAGCCGTTTTGGCAGACTGCGCCTAGCGGGCGTGACAGGCGCGTTGATTGCCTTCTCCGGTGCCGCTCTGCTGCTGGTGCCCCAGGCGTTAAGCAGTGGCCTGGGCGGAGCTACCGTAGGCTATGGCCTGGCTCTGCTGGCTGCCTGCTGCTGGGCTCTCTATTCGTGGTTAAGTCAGGCAGCGCCGGTTTCCATTACCCCCTTACTTCCGCGCCTGCTGTTGATTGCCTGTGCGATTACCACGCTTTTGGGCGTAGGGTTGGAAGGCCAACTGATTCTTCCCAGCGGTGAAGCGCTACTGGCTGGCGTGGCATTGGGTTTAGGGCCATACGGCGTGGCCATGGTGGCCTGGGATAAAGCGCTACGTTGGGGTCATGCAAGCCTAGTGGGCAGCCTTGCCTACGGCGTGCCCATTCTGGCAGGACTTTTACTGGTGCTTGCGGGTGTCAGCGTACTCGACTGGCGCTTGCCCACCGCTGCTCTGCTGGTGGTTATTGGTTGTCTAAACGCTGGCCGGTAGGTCTGATGGCAACGGTGGCTCGCTGGTCAGTACGCTGGCCAGCAGCTCAGGTAACCAGGTAGGTTCAAAGATATCACTGCTTTCTTCAAACATTTCAGTCATCGGCCACCACCGGCAGGTGGCGCCAGCCGCCTGAAAGGCTTTATTACTATCGTCCTCTATGTCCATTGTCTTGGGGCAGCGCACAAGAAAGTAGCGCTCGCACCAGCGTCCTGCGGTCTCCGGCTCTTCACTATCAATCTCTTCGTCAAGACCTTCCCGCTCGCGCAGAAGAGGCCCCAAGGGGCAGGCAAGGTGAGTGGTTTCTTCAAGAACGCGCCGTGCAGCGCCAGGATAATCCTCCTCTGGGATTAGCAGGCCTCCGGGGGCGTACCAACGTTTTGGCTGCTGTTCATTTTGTGAGCGAAATAGCAGCAACTCGCCCTTTGCGTTAACAATGGCCAGGCGTACCCAGCGCCGTGTTTCCAGTAAGTGACTCATCGCAATCCATGCCTGTTTGTTTTAAGAGTCAGGACAGAAGCTTGAAACTTGCGACCTTAGACCCTTCGCCTCTGCCCTTACGTATAACGCCTTTATCAGCATAGCTGCTTTATATCAGTTTACTGCCCCAATTAGCGCGGCTCAGCAATCCCTTTCAAAGCTTCGAGCGGAATGACAAGTTCTGACTGCCCCACGGCGTAGGGTGCGATTTCATAGACATTGAGTTTCGCAAGCCAGCTACCTTCCAGCGGCTATACATCCTCCCTTACCTCCTTGGAATACGGCCGCACCACGCATTGAAGATTGAGAGTAGCCAAACTTAAACGCCCCTGCCCACTTAGTGGACAAGGGCGCATCAATCCCCAGCTATCTAACCTCTTACATGCTGGGCTGCATTTGGGTGGGCTCGGAGCTTACTTCCAGTTCGAATAGCCCGCTACCTTGGGTGCTGAAGCCACGCGCGATTACGCGGTAGATACCCGGCAGCAGTTGCTGTTGCAGGCGCGCATCGGTACCGGAGCCGCCGTCGTCGTCACTGTAGGCAACGCCCTCGCCTTCAAGCTCAAGATAAGCATCGAAATCACTGGAACGCATATCCAGCGTTACAAGCGAGCTTTCATCCAGTTCAAGCTCATAGATCAGCGGCTCACCGCTAAACCAGCCGTTGATATTCTCACCTGGGGTTATGGCACCCTCATTTCGCAGCTCAACACCCTCAGGCAGATCATGAGGCGCCATGGTAATGGTAAACAGGCCGCTTTCGCTGCCGTAAGCGGTACGTGCGGTTAGCTGGTAAGTGCCCGGCTCCAGGAAGTCGGCAATGCGTGCATCCAGATTACCGCCGCTGTCGTCATCTTCACGGTAATAACCGTTCGGGCCTTCAAGCACCAGATAGGCATCCACATCGCTGGAGCCCATATCGATTTGATACATACCGGCTTCTTCGACTTCTACCTGGTAGGTAAGATCCTGGCCGCTGTACCAGCCGTTTAGCGAGTCATTGGGTACAATAGTACCGTCATTACGCAGCTCGCCATCACCGGGCAGCTCTCGCGGCTCAACCGAAAGCGTAAAAAGGCCACTACCTTCGCTATAGGGCGTACGCGCAGTGACCGTGTAATCACCCGGCGCTAGGAAGTCTGAAATTCGGGCATCCAGATTACCGGCGCTATCATCGTCTTCTCGGTGATAGCCGTTCGGCCCGTCAAGCTCCAGATAAGCATCGAATTCGTCAGAGCGCATTTCCAGCTGGTACATACCCGCTTCTTCAATGGTCAGCGTAAACTCACTGGATGTGCTGTCCAGCCAGCTATCCAGCGGAGCATCGACGGTCAATACATCGCTATCGCTTAGCTCAACGACCCGGCTGTTCAGCGTATAGGGACCGTAGCTACTGCCATCGGCACCGCTGACTACGACCATGTAATCACCTGCTTGCTCAGCACGGTGGCGCGCAGTCGGTGCATTGCTCAACAATTGAAGCTGATCATCATATAGCGCAACAATGCCGTTTAGTGCACCGCGCAGGTTGAACTCGACCAGATCGCCCTCTTCAAGATGAATCACGTAACGGTCATAGCGGCTTCCGTCGTTTCCATTAAGCAGATCACTGGACGTGATTTCCCCCCGCATGCGCTCACCCAGAGTGACGCTATCCAGGCCCACTAACGCATCCGCAGTTGTAGCTTGTTCGGCTGTCTGTGTATCCGACGATGAAGAGGATGATGCATCGGCAGAAATGGTCTGCGCGGCTAAAAAACCGACGACAGCCCCCCCTACAGCAACAAGTACTAATGCAAAAGGAGAAGACTTGGCCATGAGTGCGTCCTTGAAAATTGGCAATGGTTAAGGAAATCAACAACCAAGCGATAATACGCAATGTTAGGGAAAAGACCCAATGAAAGTCATCGTTTTAAGGTACCAAATGACGCTCTAATACAGCGTGGACACTCTACGTTAAACCGCTGAAATGCAAAGGCATAACCGGAACATCAAAAAATACGTAATTTTGGAGGCAATTGCATCGAACGTCTAAAAGCTTGCTGCTCCTCATAGAGCGCGTTAACATCCTTTCGCCTATCCGGCACCTCATTGATGGTTGCGAGACTCTCGACACGAATAACTGAGGTATTCCAATGGAAAGTTCTAAACGACTACTTCGAACGAGTTGTTTAGCTGTACTGCTGATGGCCATTACAGCAAATAGCGCGTTTGCAAATGATATAGATGCACAGGAAGGCGTTGCTTCCTATTACAGTGACCGCTTTCAAGGCGCCCTGACAGCCAGTGGCGAAGCCTTCGATCAACAGGCGCTGACAGCCGCACACCCAACCCTGCCGTTTGGCTCGAAAGTGCTGGTAACCCGCCCCGATACCGGGCAAGAAGTGGAAGTACTGATCAATGACCGCGGCCCGTTTGTTCAAGGACGGATAATTGATCTTTCCAAACAGGCAGCGCGCAAGCTGGGCATGCTGCGTAGAGGTGTCGCCCCTGTTATGGTCACGTTGCTGGATTAACGGATAACACACCCGCCAAGTGTGTGGTACCCCTTAGCCGCTCAACGCAATTGCTGTTATGCATGATAGTCTCCCCTATAGGGCGCTCTGAAAAGAGCGCCCTATTTTTGCTGCACGCTGCACCGCTAAAACATAACGAACTTGCAAGCAGGTTAATGATCTCTATGCTGCAAGTACATCAAGACGTTTAGATACCTGGATACGCTAAGCCTTGCAGGAGGTATGCATGCAGTCTCGCTTTTTCACCATCACCGATTACCCCAATGGCCTACCCGAACGCGAGCTGTTCAAGCTTGAAACCCAACCCTTGCCTGACCTGAACCCCGGTGAAGTCCGCATTCGCAACCATTGGCTTTCCGTCGACCCTTATATGCGCGGACGCATGAGCGGCCAACATACTTATGTAGCACCGTTCAGGCTGGACCAGCCCATGGAAGGTGCCGCAATTGGGGAAGTGATTGCATCAAACGATGAGCGATTGAAAGAGGGCGATATCGTCAGCCATATGGGCGGCTGGCGCGATATCGCGCAAATTTCCGCAGACGGTGTTTATCCGCTACCCAGCACCGATGTGCCGGAGCAAGCCTACCTGGGCGTACTGGGCATGCCGGGAATGACGGCCTGGACCGGTCTCAATCGTATTGCCGAGTGCCGCCCTGGCGACAATGTCCTGGTAAGCGCAGCAAGCGGCGCCGTCGGCTCACTGGTTGTGCAACTGGCCAAGGCCAAGGGCTGTCACGTGGTGGGCATCGCGGGTGCTGCGCATAAGCTTGCCTGGCTTGAATCGCTAGGCGTTGAGCCGGTCAGCTATCGCGACAGAACAGCCAAGGAACTCAGCGACGCTATCCAACTTGCAAGCCCTGAAGGCATTGATGTTTATTACGAAAACGTAGGCGGTATTTGCCTGGAAGCGGCGTTAAGCCAGCTAAATGAAGGTGCCCGTATTGCGGTTTGCGGTATGATTGATAGCTACAATGCCGAAAAGCCCGCACCAGGGCCCAGCAACCTGTCTCAAATACTGGTTCGCAAGGTCAGGATGCAGGGATTTATCGTGTCGGATCACTGGGATCACTACGGCGAGTTCTTAAAGGAAGTGTCGCCGCAGGTAGCCGCTGGCGATATCAACTATAAGGAAACGGTGAAAGAGGGCCTGGAAAGTACGCCCGATGCGTTTCTTGAGCTATTCAAGGGCGGTAATACAGGCAAGATGCTGGTTTCGTTAAACGACTAATGCCGTATTTAGCAGGTAAACAGCTGAGCAGATGACCGCTCAGCTGGTGAAAAATAATAGCAGTACTCCATGGCCGCGCTATCTTTATAGCACGGCTTTTTTACTCATTATTTATAGCGCCGTTTGGTCAGCCCAAACATACGGCTGATACGCTCGGTAACTACCTATGCTTTAACCAACAACCAGCTGATGGGTATAAGCACGGTAGGGAGCGGCGTCTGGCGTTAATCGCCAGGTAGCCATTAACATTGTTAACTGGGGAACCCTCATGGATGAAAACACGCGAACTCGCGGTAAATGGCCTGCTTTGCTGCTAGGCCTTTTTCTTGTTGTTGCTGGCTTGGCGCTCGCCATTGGCGGCGGCAAGCTTATCAGCCTGGGCGGTAGCGCCTATTACTTGATTGCCGGCATTGGTATCGCGGCAACTGGCATTTTGCTTGCCATGCGACGAGGCGCTGCCCTTTGGCTTTATGCCCTGATTTTAATTGCCACACTGCTTTGGGCATTGTGGGAAGTAGGTTTGGATTGGTGGCAGCTGGTGCCCCGCGTCGCCATTCTTGCGTTCATCGGCATCATCATGCTGCTCCCCTGGTGGCGCAAACCGCTTCACTCGCGAGGCGGAAGCCTTGCGCTGACGGCCAGTATCGCCGCCGCTATTGTAGTGGCCATTGCCAGCCAGTTTGACGACCCGGCCCAGATCGAAGGCACCCTGGCAGCTAACCGCTCAAACGGCGATGTGAACCCAGCGCAGGCAGCAGGCAATGATTGGCCTGCCTACGGCGGCACCAACGCGGGCACGCACTATTCCTCGCTTAGCCAGATCACCCCGGAGAACATTGGCGAGCTTGAAGAGGTATGGCGCATTCAAACCGGTGACGAGCCCGGCCCCAACGCCCCGCCGGAAATTACTAATCAAAATACGCCGTTAAAAGTTAACGACAGCCTGTATATCTGCACATCACACAGTCGCGCCATGGCGCTCTCCCCGGAAACCGGTGAAACGATCTGGGAATTCGACCCGCAAATCAGCACCATGGGCGCCGAGGACTTCTCCGGCTGGGCGCATATGACCTGCCGTGGCCTGGCCTATTACGATGCGGCTAACTATACTGCCGAGCCCGGTGATGACACCGACACAGGCAACGCCGCCACTGAAGGCGCGGCGAATAATGCGGCCGACGACACCGATGAACCATCAGCACTCTTCGCAGACAGCGACGCCTTTGATATTGACATGTCGGTGCTTGCCACCCTCACTGAAACGCAAGCAGGTGACGGCGAAAATGCTCCTTCTGCCCTGATTAGCCAAACCGATGTGATGTGCCCGCGTCGTCTTTACCTGCCTACGGCCGATGCCCGCCTGATTGCGCTCAATGCGGATACCGGCGAGCCCTGCGAAGGATTTGGCGATAATGGCGAAGTTGACCTGACGCGTAATATCGGCAGTTTTGACCCAGGCGGCTACTACTCCACCTCCCCGGCCACGGTGACCGAAAATCTGGTGATTCTGGGCGGCCACGTAACCGATAACAGCTCTACCGATGAGCCATCGGGTGTTATCCGTGCCTTTGACGTGCGCACCGGCGAGCTGGTCTGGAATTGGGATAGTGGTAACCCCGAAGAGACGGAACCGCTGGAGGAAGGGGAAACCTATACCCGCAACTCGCCTAACGTATGGGCGCCTATCAGCGTTGATGAAGAGTTAGGTCTTGTCTATCTGCCCATGGGTAACGCCACGCCCGACCAGTACGGCGCGGATCGTACCGAAAACGATGAAACCTACAGTGCAGGTCTGGTTGCATTGAACCTGGACGACGGTCAGGTTGAGTGGGTTTATCAATTTGTTCATCACGACCTATGGGATATGGATACGCCTGCTCAGCCTGTGCTGATTGATCTGGCAACGGATGAAGGCACCCAGCCTGCGGTGATTCAGCCGACGAAGCAAGGCAGCCTCTACGTACTCAACCGTGAAACCGGCGAGCCGATCGTACCCATTGAAGAAATCCCCGCTCCTCAAGGCGCAATTGAAGGCGACTGGACAGCAGAAACCCAGCCGCGTTCAGCGCTGAACCTATTACCACCGCCGCTTACCGAGCGTGATATGTGGGGCGCATCACCCTTTGATCAGATGATGTGCCGTATTCAGTTCAACTCGCTGCGCTATGAGGGCCAGTACACGCCGCCGTCATTGGAAGGCAGCATTATCTACCCGGGTAACGTCGGCGTCATGAACTGGGGCGGCGTCGCAGTTGATCCTGAACGTCAGGCACTGTTCACCGGTGCCAAGTACCTCGCCTTCGTTTCTCGCCTGATTCCGCGTGACGAGGTAGAAGAAGGCCAAGGTTCGGCCAGTGAACAGGGCCTTCAGCCCAACGCTGGCGCACCTTATGCCGTTGAGCTAGGCCCGCTGCTGTCGATTTTTGATCTGCCCTGCCAAGCCCCGTCCTGGGGTGATGTAGCAGGTATCGACCTGCAAAGCGCGGAAGTCGTATGGAAACATCGTAACGGCACCACCCGCGACAGCATGCCGCTTGGTCTGCCAATTGGTCTGCCTGTGGGTGTTCCGGCATTAGGCGGCCCGCTGACCACAGCAGGCGGTGTTACCTTTATGTCGGGCACGCTGGATCAGTACCTGCGCGGTTACGATATCACCACGGGTGAAGAGCTATTCAAGGCTCGCTTGCCCGCGGGCGGCCAGGCAACCCCCATGACCTATACCGGCGCCGATGGCCGTCAGTACGTTGTGGTAACGGCGGGCGGCCATGGCACCTTTGGAACCTTGATGGGTGACTACGTTATCGGCTACGCCTTGCCCGAGTAAGGCCTACCGACCGACATAGTTAACCCAAACGAAAACGGGCAGCCCAAGGGCTGCCCGTTTTGATTGCCGTTTTTATTTCCCAAAAACTTAAAAGCGTACTTCCAAGCCACCGTAGACACTGCGCCCCGGCGCCGGCTCATAGTAACGCCCATAGGTGCCGTTCAGGCGCACATTGGCATAGTGCTCCTCATCAAACAGGTTACGCACGCCCACATAAGCGTTTAACAACGTATCACCACCCAGCTGCCAGCCATCGCCTACCCGCAGGTTGACCAGCCAATAGCTGTCGATCTCCGTTTCATTGGCATTGTCGGCCACCATGTCACCCACGTACTGGGTTTCAAGCGTGGCAAAGCGGTGTGTCAGCCCTTCCCAGGTTAGCTGGTTGACCCAGGTCTGCTCGGGCAGGCCAGGGATGCGATTGCCATCAAAGCGCTCGCTGGGCGTGGAAAATTCGTCAAACTCATAGCGGGCCAGGGTTAATGCGCTGTTCAGGCGCCACTGTTCGGCAAACTGCCAGCCCAAGGAAAGCTCCAGACCATCCCGATTGGTATCGCCCGCATTCTGGTAAAAGGTGCGTCCGCCTTCATCAAAAGGCACCAGCTCATCGCGTACGCGCACCGAGAACAGGGCGACGTCATAATCCATGGCTAGCGGTTCAATATACCCACGCATACCGACCTCACGGTTCCAGGCTTTTTGCGGCTCGATGGACGGGTTGAACCCGCCGCCTGCCGGGTTGGCAAATTCGGAGAACGTCGGCGTTTCAAAGGCCGTGCCGGTGTTGATATACATCTGATGCTGGGGGCGATAGCGATAGCTTAGCCCGGCGGAACCGCTCCACTCATTGAAGGTGCGGTCGCCGCTTTGATCGCCATCGGCTAGATACCGGTCATCCACTTCCAGATCTACACGATCAAAACGTGCTCCCAAGGAAAGCGTTACCTGCTCGGTAAGCCCCAAATCCCCCTGAGCAAATACCCCGGCAGAGGTTGCCGTTTGAGTCTCATCCGCTTCCTGCTCACCCACCACCCCTTGGGCGTTTACATCATTGCGGAAGCGATCATCACTCTGGCGCGCGGCATCAACCCCCGCCACATAGCTTAGCGGCAGCTCGCCGAGCATGATGTCATGGTGGTATTCAGCACTCGCGCCCATATAGTCTCGCTGATAGCCCAGGCGGCTATCACCTATGTAAGGTAATTGCTGTTCAAAATCGCGCCGGGCGATAAAGCCTTTCAGGTAAAACTCGCCCGGGCCTGCAGACAGATCCTCGTACTGCAAGCCGATAAGTTGCTGATCTACATTCTGTCTTGCATCCAACGCCAGCGAGTTCGGCGCGGCTTGATGCCGCCCACGCGTCACCTCACCGGCATTCAGCGCACCGGGGTCTTCCGAGCGAGGGTTTTCCAGAAGATTAACAATCGCCGTTAGCGCCCGCTCACTACCCAGCTCGCGGCGCAACTTGGCATTGAGTAGGTACTTTTCCGTTGAACTTTGGTCGCGGTAGCCATCCACATTAAGCGCTGAAAAACTGACGTTGTGCGACCAGTCGCCCTGAGCGCCGCCGGTTTGCAGGGACGCTTTGCGATACCCGTCGCTACCCGCTTCCACTCGCAGCCGCGTACCCGGGTTTTCGCGCCCATCGGCGGTCGTCACATCAATTACCCCGCCTGTGGCATTGCCATACAGCACTGACGAAGGCCCCCGAATCACTTCGATACGCTCGGCGCTATCCAGATCAATCGCATCCAGCTGCGCCTGGCCATCCGGCAAGGTATAAGGGATGCCATCGACCATCACCGTAATACCGCGCACGCCAAACGGGGCGCGGGCGCCAAAGCCACGAATGGCAATACGCTGGCCCTGGGCAAAGTTATCACGGTTCTGAATGAAAACCCCAGGTACGCCGACCAGCGTTTCATCCAGCCGAACACGCTGCTGGCCTTGGGAAATGGCTTCCTGGTCCACGGTGGAAACCGCCGCTGGCGTGGCGTAAAGCTCACGCGCCAAACGCGGCGCGCTCACTTCAACCGTAGGCAAAGCCTGCACTGAGGATGGCTCGCTTTGTGCCCAAAGTGGGCTGGAGACTGCGAGTCCCGTCAGCATTAGCGACGGCGGCAATAGTTTATACATGGATTCCCTTCCCTATTTCTTGATAATCGGTTTTTGATAATTCGGCGTAACTGTGTGAACCGCAAACTTAAACGCTAAGTCTAACAAGTGTGCATACGTTCGCTAAGTTTGAACCTTGCGTCTACACTTGCAAGTAGTAACGTACCGATTAAGCAAAGGAGGCTTTATGGCGTTTACTGCAACAGATCCTATCAAGATGATTTTCGCGGTCATCCTGCCGCCGTTAGGCGTATTTTTTGAAGTTGGCCTTAAAGGACATTTTTGGCTTAACATCATTTTGACATTGTTTGGTTTTATTCCGGGCATCATTCACGCGTTCTATGTCATTTTGAAGCACTAGCGACGCCTTCCCCATTCTCAACAGCCCGAGCCATTGGTTCGGGCTGTTTCGTTTAGGTGGCGCTTAAATACTAGCCTACGTCGTCTTGATATTTGACGTTGCCTTCGCACTGCTCGCCTTCGCTTTGCGCAATCACGGCGGTGCCTACCAGATCGCCTGTTACGTTCAGCGCGGTTGCTCCCATACCTACCAAAGCGTCAATAGCGGTCAAGAGCACCACAGTTTCAATGGGTAGCCCCACCTGGGCAAACACCGTAGCAATCATGATGATGCCCGCCCCAGGCACGCCTGCAGTGCCCACCGAAATCAGCGTTCCGATTACCACTATCTGTACCATGTTCGCCAGATCGAGCGGTGTGCCAATAACATTGGCAGCAAATACGGCTGAAATGGCAATACGAATCGCCGCGCCATCCATGTTCATGGTGGCGCCCAACGGCAAGCTAAACCCGTATACACCTTGGGAGATACCCATGCGCCGTGCGGCATTCATGGTCAGAGGCAGAACACCGGAGCTACTTTGAGTGGCAAACGCAGTCGCCATCGGCGTGCGGGCTTCCCGAAAGAAGCGGCGCAGTTTGACCCCAAAAAGGCGCATCACCAGGCAGTAGATCGCCAGCTGAACGGCCAGGGCAATGTAGAGCACCATGACCATATCGCCGAGTGACAGCAGCGTATTCAACCCCTGCTGGCTTACCGTTTCAGCCACAATGGCAAATACCCCAACCGGCACGACGTGCAAAATGCCAGACATCACTTTCAATGTGACCGCATTCAAGCCTTCAATCATTTCATACAACCGCTCGGCGCTTTTGCCATGCGCTTCACTCTGGCGCACCTTCATCAAGGCAATACCGAACACCAGCGCGGTAAAGATTATCCCCAGCAGGTTCTGGTCGGCAAACGCGCCAATAATATTGTTTGGCACGATATTGAGTAGCACATCCACAAGCCCTGGGTTTTCCGGCACTGAAAAACTGGCGCTTTCATCCAGCGTCATGCCACTGCCCGGATTAAAAAGCGTCGCGATCGAAAGCCCAACGACAATGGCGAACGCTGAAGAGGCCAGGTAATACAGCAGCACTTTGCGCCCTACCCGACCAACACTGCCCACTGATGCCTGATTAATACCTACCATCAGCGTAAAGAGCACGATAGGCACGATCAGAAACGTCAGCAGGCGAAGCAACAAATCCCCTACCGGGCCAAGCCAAACGGCGACCGCGTCACCGCCAAATATCCCGACTACCACACCCAGCAACAGCGCAATCGTGACTCGTAAGATCAACGAAGAACGCATATATCCTTTTAATAGCGCCATCATGCCATTTACCTTTGCCAAGAAAACCCGTAAGTGCCCGTCAACTGAAAACGCCACCCTAAGGAGCCGGGACTAAAATACAACCATTATATGCAACGTAAACAGGGAGACTTTTCAAAAGAAAAGCGTTCTCTACCAGGTTACGGATGGTCCGCTGCAAATATTGTAGATAACCGACAGCGGCCAGCACACGTCGACACTTCTGCATTTCCGGTGAAGGCCCGATCTACACAATCCAGTCGCCGATCTGCTGGCACAAGTTTACGGTGTAGGCACGCGTATTGAGCGCTTTCCCAAGGATGTTTAAGAGTACTGGTTGACCGCGATATTGAGGTCTGGCTTACAAGTCGAATACCAGCGAATGATGCGCTGCCTGTCCAGCGAGCACACCGTCACTGACTGCAAGCGATAGATTACCCACGGGTCTTGCAATATCACCGCAGGCGAAGACGCCGGGCACGGAGGTAGCCTTGGCATCGTTGGTTTTGATGACACGTCCCAGCGGCGTCACATCAAGTTCACACCCCAGCCGTATGGCCAGCGCACTGGGAGCGGTCTGGGTAACGACAAATAGACCATCCAGGGGAAATACCCGGCTATCCGCCATCACCACCTCGACGCTGTTCCCCGTTAAGCGCTCGACCGGCCCACGCTCAACATGCGTGCCACGCTTGGCGAGCTTTTCCAATTGCTCTTTATCAGGCTCGAAAGCGTCGTTTAGAAACAGAGTGGTCTGTCCCCAGTCGGGCAGCAATAATGCCAAGTGCATGGCCGCCTCAGAGGTTGCCAGCACGCCGATCCGCCCACGGTTCAGATCAAAACCGTGGCAATAGGGACAATGAAAAACATACGTGCCCCATCGTTCGTCTAGCCCAGATAAAGACGGCAGCTCATCCCCCACACCAGCGGCAAGAATAACTCGGCGGGCATGCAGCGGCGCTGCCGCTGAATCGGCAAGCGTCAACGTAAAGTCATCCACTTCACCAACAATCGTTTCTACTTTACCCTTGTACCAGTCTACCGATGGATACTGCGCCAGTTCCGCATAGCCAGCCCCTGCGATGTCATGGGGCGATTTACCATCCTGGGTCAAAAATCCCCGCGAGTGAGAGGCAAAGCGATTGCGCGGCTGGCCCGCATCAATCACCACTACGTTACGTCGCGTCTGGGCCAACTGCAGCCCAGCGGCCATTCCGGCATAGCTGCCGCCTACAATTGCCACGTCGTACATCATCGCTTGCTCTCCTTCCATTGAGTGCATATCGCTCATATCTGCTTAGGTAAAAATCCTTGTCAGATAGTGTAGGTCAGCGTGAAGATAGCACGGCAAAAGGCTAAGAAAACCAACATAAGTTGGCGAGTCTAGAAGGCATTTCTTTTGTTAAAGGTATTTGTCCAATGCGCCATTAATACCACCGTCCTATTTTTGACGGCCACGTTCTCCGCCCCTTATCCAAAGGGGAACGTTAGACATTGATAGGTACGTCACATGACGAAGACGTTTAGCTCGCTCGATCGCGTTTCATATACGGTACCCAGTGGTCGCGTTCTGTTTCCGACCTAACGAAAACCTCTGACACGACGCAAACCGGCCTAGTGGGCCGTAATGGCATAGGTACAACGCTGCTGGCCGGCTAATGGCTGGCGAAATTGCACTCTCAAAGGGGCGCTGCACGCGCGCTGGTGAAGTGCGCTATCTATTACAACGTATTACGCAATATGTACCAGCGCGACCATTAAGCAATTAATATTAAATACTTAGCACTCGATATGTAGCCAGCCGGTGTGCAGGAATGAAATATTGCCCTGGCCCTGGAAAATAAATACAAAAACACTTTGACGCGCGATGCGAAACGTGACACTGTAGCGTCAGTTGGTTAGCAAGCAGCATGGTTTCAGAAGCGTACGATCTTTTTCGACAGCACTGATATTGTATTCCTTGTTTCACCCGCTACTTAAATCTGGGTAATACCAGGAACTTTATTACAGCGCTTATGCGCGAAAGGATCTACTCATGGCAACTGGCACAGTTAAATGGTTCAACGATACTAAAGGTTTTGGCTTTATTGCTCCTTCCGACGGTAGCGACGACCTGTTTGCTCACTTCTCCGAAATTCAGTCAGACGGCTTCA
Source organism: Vreelandella nanhaiensis (assembly GCF_003990185.1). Taxonomy (GTDB): domain Bacteria; phylum Pseudomonadota; class Gammaproteobacteria; order Pseudomonadales; family Halomonadaceae; genus Vreelandella; species Vreelandella nanhaiensis. The sequence continues at coordinate 268,456 of NZ_RZHF01000004.1, forward strand.
AAACCCTGCAAGAAGGCGCTAGCGTTTCTTTTGACGTTACCCAGGGTAAAAAAGGCCTTCAGGCTTCTAACATCAAGCAAACTTCTTAATATTTACTATTAAGTGTTTGTTCAGACCTTAGGGTCTGACTGACAAGGCCCGCCTCGGCGGGCCTTGTTGCGTTTGTGCCTGCCAAAAATTGAGCCAGGCCCAAACAAGTCGCTAACCACGACTTGCCTGCCTCTTCTTCTATTCGCTTTTGATCCATTTAACTAGCCGTACATCAACACTTACTGCTAGTGTCTCAAGCGCTGCCGCCCTTTCGCGGCCCTCAGCGCTTGCCCGATAAAGATGGGGGGTCATGGCCAATAGATCCGAGATGGCCTCTTTGCCATTAAGCGCGAGCGAGTAACTGACCGTTTCCGTTGCTTGCAGCATAAATCCTTCCGGCACCGTCAGCTCATCATTGCGTTCAGGCTTAAGCGTTGGATAAATAACTTCGCGCAGCTCGCGCAAATGGTTTGACCCTGCCTCCACCTGTAATAGCATCCCACCCGGCTTAAGCACCCTGGCAAACTCGCTGATCACGGGGAAACCGAACATGCATAACAGCCTATCCAGCGAGGCAGACTGCACGGGCACGTTAGCGTTACTGCCTACCACCCAAGTGGCCGACTGGTCTTGCTGACGGCTTTGCTTTGCCGCAGCCATGACCGCCCATTTGGAAATATCCAAACCAATTAGTTCAATTAAAACCGTAGCAGGCGCTGCTTGGGCCAACTGGCGAAGGTAATAGCCTTCACCACAACCGGCATCCAGGCAGCTAAGCGGCATATTCTCCGGTGCGCCGCTTAAGGTAGCGTGATTAATAGCTTCAGCAATGGGCTGGTAATATCCCGCATTCAGAAAACGCTGCCGAGCAGCCACCATGGCTTTGCTATCGCCTGGGTCGTTTGAGCGTTTTCGCTGAACGGGCAGCAGGTTCACATAGCCTTGTTTGGCAATATCAAAGCTATGCCCTGTCGCACAGCGCCATGTGCCTTCAACTTGGGTGAGCGGGTCGCCGTCAAGCGGGCAGGCTAGTGCTTTGAACGGAGCGTTATTCATAAATGAAAGTACTGTTGATGAAGCGGTAACGGGTCATAATGAATCTCTGCAAGCAAGGCAACTATAAAAGGTGAGCAGTTTACCTGACCGCGCCAGAGCGTACTAACACACCGCTGCTCCTTGCCTTTAAACACCCCGTGCTGCCACTGGCGTACGGCCAACATTGAGGTAGTGCCAAAGCGCCGGGTGATGGGCAGCACGTTTTCCCGCTGATAGAGATCGTGAAACTCCTTGTCCAGACGCTGCATGATCTGTTGCCACTTGTCGTTACTCGCCCTGGATAGCAGCCCATTAAGAACCAGCAACTTTTCGCTCTCGCTGACAAAACGCGAGCGAAAGAACTCGTTGGCAATATACTGTTGAAAGAGCTGCTGTATGGGGCTGCCGGGGCGTTAGCGAAAATTGGCCACTACCCGGCGGAGAACTCGACGTTAAGCCGGTCGCATGTGCATTCAAGCCGCGCCAAGGTAAAGTGCTTTTCGGCGAATAGGCACTTAATGGAGGCTTTGCTCAGCGCAAGCCACTGGGCGGCATAGGTTCTGCCCTGAGCTCACAGTTGGTGCTTCAACGTATCAATTAAAGATCAACTTGGAAGATAATCGTCTCACAGTGCCAAAAAGTAGCAAATAACGATATCTAATGCCCCTATAACACAACTCGGCCTAACAACGTTGCAACCAAGGCCCGACATGCACAAATTGCTACTACCTACAGGGATTTATAAGGCTTAGTGAACATGCAAAGAGTGCTAAACATAAAGGGTGCCTGGCCCTATTTCATCGCCATTTTTCTTAATGCCTTTATGGACTTAGGGCATAAGATCGTCATTCAGAATACGATCTTCAAAAGCTACGATGGCACGTTCCAGATAGTGCTTACCGCGCTGGTAAATGGATTGATCCTGCTCCCCTTCATTGCACTGTTTAGCCCTGCAGGCCACGCCGCTGACACCTACTCCAAAGTACGCGTTCTGCGCTTTTCGGCGTGGGCCGCCGTGGCGGTTTCATTAGGTATTACGGCAGCTTACTATCAGGGCTGGTTCTGGATGGCCTTCTCCATGACGCTACTTCTGGCGATCCAGTCAGCCTTTTATTCTCCGGCCAAGTACGGCATGGTTAAAACACTGTTCGGCAAGTCGCATCTGGGGGAAGCCAACGGCCTGGTACAGGCCGTTACTATCTGCGCCATTTTGGCAGGCACGGTGGTCTTTACCGCCTTCTTTGAAGCCTGGACGCCTTCGGGTAACCAGTCACCTGATCAGCTGTTACGCCAAATTGCGCCACTTGGCTGGCTGCTAGTGTTTAATAGCCTGATCCAAGTGCTGGCACTTTATCGTCTGCCGCTGGATACCCCGCAATCACCTAACACCCCGCTTACCTGGGAGCGCTACCTAAAAGGCCGTGCCCTAAAACACAACCTGCGTACCGTTGCGTGTCAGCCAGTGTTAAGGCTTTCCATTATTGGCCTGGCGACCTTCTGGTCGGTGGGCCAAGTGCTACTGGCCGCCTTCCCTGCCTACGCAAAAAGCGCGCTGAGCATTGATAACACGCTGGTATTACAAGGCATTCTGGCCGCCAGTGGCGTAGGCATCGCTTTTGGCTCCATGCTTGCCAGCAAGTTCTCTCATAACCGTATTGAAACCGGGCTGATTCCTGTAGGTGCCTTAGGCGTGGCTGTAGGGCTTTGGTGCCTGCCGTTTTTTTCTACGCCGCTTACCCAGGCGCTTAATTTTGTGTTTATCGGTCTGATGGGCGGGCTTTTTATTGTGCCTCTAAACGCGCTGATCCAGTTTCATGCCGCTGAGCAGGAGCTTGGCACCGTGCTGGCCGCCAACAACTGGATCCAGAACCTGTCCATGCTGGGCTTTTTAATGCTCACGGCGCTGTTTGCCTTGGCGGGTGTGGATAGTCATTACCTACTGGTACTGGTTTCAGTGGTAGCGCTGGTGGGCGGCGCTTACACCGTGATCAAGCTGCCCCAGAGCCTGGTGCGTTTTCTGCTCAGTTTTCTGCTGACTCGCCACTACCGTGTAGATGTTCATGGCCTGGAAAACCTGCCTTCCCAGGGCGGCGTACTGCTTTTAGGCAACCATATCAGCTGGGTGGATTGGGCTATGGTACAAATCGCAAGCCCACGCCCGGTACGCTTTGTCATGCTGAGAAGCGTCTATGAGCGCTGGTACCTGCGCGGTTTCTTCAAGGCCCTGGGCTGTATCCCCATTGAGCGTGGGAGTAACGCACGCCAAGCGCTGGAAACCGTCGCGGAGCAGCTTAATGCAGGCGAAGTGGTATGCCTTTTCCCGGAAGGTGCGATCAGTCGCACCGGCCAGTTAGGTGAATTTCGAAGCGGCTATCAGCGGGCATGTGAAATGGCCAACCCCGACGTCAAGATCGTGCCGTTTTATCTACGCGGCCTGTGGGGCAGCCAATTTTCGCGCTCCTCAAGCAAGCTGAAGGTGTTACGCAACGCGCCGCTACACCGTTCGGTCATTGTCGCCTTTGGCGAACCGCTCCCCAAGGAGACCCCGGCCGATGTACTTAAACGGCGCATCTTCGATCAGGCCACCCGCTCCTGGCAGCATGCCATGGATGATCTACAAACACTGCCCGATGCGTGGATTGGCAGCGTCAAGCGCCGCCCAGGCGAACTTGCCTTGGCCGATTCGTTGAGCCGTCCTCTCAAGGCGGGCATGGCGCTTACCGCAAGCCTGCTGATGGCCAAGCGGATTCGCAAGCTAAGCCCTGCACAAAACGTGGGCCTGCTATTGCCTACCAGCAGCGCAGGCGTACTTGCCAACATGGCCACACTGCTGGCAGGTAAAACGGTGGTGAACCTCAACTACACCGCGGGCCAGGAAGCGCTGGCTTTTGCATTAAAGCAGGCTGAGATCAGCACCGTTTTTACCTCACAGCGCTTTGTGGAGAAGCTTACCCAGCGCGGGCTTGATGTGAACGCTTTATTAGCCAATACCCATGTAGTCTATGTGGAAACGCTGCAAGCCTCTATTAGTCGTATTGAGCGCCTTTCCATGTGGCTGACGGTGCGTTTAATGCCCACCTGGCTCTTGCGCCAATGCTTCTGCCGCTCACACAACGGCAATGCCACAGCCGCCATCCTCTTTTCAAGCGGCAGCGAAGGCCAGCCCAAGGGCGTCATGCTCAGCCACCATAATTTGATGGCCAACATCAAGCAGACGTCCGATGCGCTTAACACCGAGCATGACGATGTCATGATGGCCTCGCTGCCGCTCTTTCACGCTTTCGGTTTGACAGTGACCCAGTTTCTACCGCTCATCGAAGGTCTGCCACTGGTATGTCACCCAGACCCCACCGATGCGGCTGGTATCGCCAAGGCGATTGCCCGGCATCGGGCCACCATCATGTGCGGTACCTCAAGCTTTTTGCGTCTGTTTACACGCAGCTCAAAGGTTCACCCGCTCATGCTGGATAGCCTTCGCGTGGTGGTCGCGGGCGCGGAAAAGGTCGACGACAGCGTTCGCGAAGCCTTCCAGCTTAAATTCCACAAGCTGATTTTTGAGGGCTACGGTGCAACGGAAACCGCACCGGTCGCCGCGGTTAACCTTCCCGATGCGCTGGATATCAACTACCTGCAGGTGCAGCGCGGCGCCAAGGTAGGTAGTGTAGGAATGCCGCTGCCGGGCACTAGCTTCAAGATTGTCGATCCAGAAAGCTTTACAGAACTGCCCACCAATGAAGCGGGTATGATTCTGATTAGTGGCCCACAAGTCATGCAGGGGTATCTTCACGATGCCGAGCGCACCGCCAGCGCGCTGCGTGATATCAACGGCCAGCGCTGGTACGTGACGGGCGACAAGGGGTATCTGGATGACGATGGCTTTTTAACCATCGTCGACCGCTACTCGCGATTTGCCAAAATTGGCGGAGAAATGGTAGGGCTCGCCTCGGTCGAGCAAGCGGTAAAAGCTGTGCTGCCAGACCCGGATACCGCCGTCATGGCCGTCACCGTGCCGGACGCCAGCAAAGGCGAGCGTATTGTACTGCTCTCTGAAACGCCGCTGGATGCCCAATCGGTAAGATCCAGCATGCTGGAAAACAGCGTCTCGCCGATAATGTTGCCCAGCCACTGGCTTACCGTTGATGCGTTACCCACCCTAGGCTCTGGCAAGCCCGATATTGCCGGTGCCAAGCGCCTGGCCCAAGAGACACTGGCTAAAAATAAGGCGCTTTCCTCTCTCTGAGGCAAATGGCAAGCTTCTACTGTTTCACCAACGCCGTGTTTGATTCACTCTTGGACGGCGCATCACGATGCACCGTCCAGCGAGAAGACCTGCATGAATGACGAAGAACGCTTCCGCGGCTTCTCCAAATCGGCATTTAACCACCCGCTGAGCTTATTTACCCAAGCCAGCGGGTGGCCGCGCTTTCTAGTCGTATTGCCAGGATGGCTATCGCTCTAGCCACTATTCATTCTGCGAAGGCCTTACCCTATACCGGGGTTTCTCCGCCTTTTGGTCGTTAGCTTTATCTGTAGTGTCATCTTGCCTGACAGCTTCGTCGCTCTCTTTATCGGTGCTTTGCTCTTCATCACCAGCGCCATCTTTCTCCGCCAAAGGTTCGCTCTGTTCTTTTTCTACATTCTCGTTCCGGCGTTCATGCGTTTCTGCGCTTTCTGTCTCAGCCGTATCTTCGTTATCTGAAGAAGGCGCCGTTTCATCCAAACGTTTTTCATCCTCCGCTCGCGATTTGCTCTCTTTATCGCTCGATGCCTGAACGCTGCTTGTCATCGGTTCGCCTTTAGCAACATCATGGTTGCTAATCACCACCACTTCACGCGGCCACCACTCGGGGTGATTATCGCGAATAAACGCCATTAACCGTTCACGAACCGTCATTTCCGCTGCCCAGCCCGCAAGCGGTTCCGATGCCATCAGATAACAGGTAACCGTTTGCGCCGTTGCGGTTTGCCCCGTGACGTAGCAAAGCAACTTGTGGTGCTCGACAATTGCGTCCTCTTCCTTGGCATACTCCAGAAACTTTTCTCTGATAAGTGAAATATCGGCGCTTAGGTGAAGAATCAGCTCCAAGCTTCGGTACATCTTGGCACTTTTAACCGAGAGGTTTTCAAAGGGTTTGGAGGTAAAGTAGGTAACCGGCACGATCAACCGCCGATCATCCCACACTCTCAAACTGATGAACGTGTAAAAAATGCCCTCTACATAGCACCACTGCCCTTCGAATATCACCAGATCGCCAATCCGAATGGGCTTGGCAAGTGAAAGCTGAAAAGAAGCGAGAATATTGCCCAGCACAGCCTGACCCGCAATACCCACAAGAACGGCCAGCACGCTGGCAGATGCCAGAATAGAGAGTCCCAGGGTTTCAAACAGCTGGATTTGGCTAAGCACATAAATAGAAACGGCAACGACGGTTAATAAAATGATGCCTCTGCGTAATGCGTACAGAGTGGTCAGTAACTTGCGCTCATCCTTGGGCTTGGTATCGTCAATTTCGCCGACCAATCGGCGCGTCATGCGTAGCATGATGGTATCCACCAGGCGCAGCGCAATCGTGCCCGCCCCCCAAGCCAACACCGCGATCAGCATGACCCGAAAGGTAGTGGTTGCAACGGCTGAAAAGGACACCACGTAATCAAGCAGCACCTGAGCGACCAGCGACATGGTAATCAGTGATACCGGACTTTTGATTCGCGCCGCAAAAATACTTTGCGGGCCAGAGGGTAGCCAACGCGCGATTAACCCGACAAAGCTGTATATCCCCCACCCCACTAAAGCGATTATCAGTACAAACAGAGGGATGGCGATCCATTCCCAGAGGTTGAGCAGCCCTACCGAGGTTTTCAAATCCTCGGGAATATGCTCCTCCAGCATGGAGGGGCCATACTCTTCATAAAGCGTTGGGATTGCCGAAACGCTGTCCGGCATAACAAGCCAGATAGGGTCTTGATCTTCCACCCTATATCGGCCCAATCGAATATCGTAGGCTTCGCCTTTGGCTTTGAGCGATGCCACCTCAATATCCCGGCGCGGCTCACCCGCCCTTGGGTTTTGCCCTGTTGGGTCTTCAATGGCTGCATCCTGGCGCCCGGAAAGGTCAGAGGCGTTTAACCACTCACCGCGCCGGAACACTTCAGCCAGTTGCTTGGCTAATTGCGCACCGCGTTCCTGCTGCTCGCTATCCTCAAAGGCAGAAAGGTTGAGCACATGCGCCGCCGCCGCAAACTCCTCTTCCTCTGTCAGCTGCAAAAAATTGCGCATCGCCTCACGCGGCGTTGACAGACTCATATCCTCGGGCGCTTCACCCAGCCCTGGGTTTAACTCGTCAACCGTGAACCAGCGGGCATCCTCGCTCTCTTCATTCTGCGCTTGCGCCAGACATACGCTGGAAAATGCGAGCATTACGACCAGTACTATCCATGCAGGCCACACGCTTTGTGCTTTCATAATTGCCTTATCCATCCTGGGGCCTAAAGTTCTACACCAACTGTTAGCAGGTAATACTGAAATATCCATGTCAGTGAAGATGAAAAAACAAATTACAGCTTACGCTTATCAATGACGCAAGGCGACGTCCTCCCCCGCCACGGCCCACGGCAGGCGTCGGTTCGACCCGGCATATTCATGTTCAGTTCAGCTAATAAGGGGAAAGAAAATCGATTCGCTGGTGCGCTCCGGCATCGCTATGAGCGGTTATGAGCACGGCTGGATATGTACAAGGCGCTGGACCTGACGGTACAGAGCCTGGGGCGGGAGCGTTAACCAGTACTAGGAGGCCCAAAAGCCTACCCCGTGGGGTGGGCGTAATCGTGTCATGCTCTTCTGACGACCGTCCACTTGCTTGCAGTACGCACCGTAATGGCAATAGCGCTTGCGGCAACGATGATCAAAAAAGCGCCTACTCCCAGCATCGCCTTGAAGCCGAATAAATCGAACAACACCAACCCGACAGCACATCCGGTTAGAAATGAAAAAATCGTCGTTAAATGGGTGTGTAACTGCTTTTGGAAAAAGCGCCGGTCGAGCGATCCATCGCGTGACACGAATGATGACAAAAACGAACCTAGCGCGATGCCCGCGTCCGTCAGTGTGCCGGTCACGTGAGTCGATCTTACTCGACCATTGGACAGCTGCGTTGAGGTCGAGTTATGCACTCCCATCAAGAAGCCCAGCGTTATCAGTACTTCCGAGTTGGAGTGTGTCGAGTACAGCAGAACTTGAAGCAGCGACACCGCAGTCAGTGCCACGCCTTCCGCCAGAAGAATCAGGCAGAAGATGGTTCTGATTTTTTGACCCGCGATGACGGCCATGCGGGCAAGCATACCCCCCATTACGAAGGCGATGAGCAGGGTGGCCAGAAATAGAAAACCATACGTGTCGGAGTTGGCCACTTCACTCGGTATTAGTGAGACGTTGCCACTCATATGGGATGGAAGAAAACCAAAGGCGCCCAGCGCCATGGCATTGAGGATACCCGCAGCTGTCGCCAGCACCAGTGCTAGATAGCGGTCTTCGGCATGGGATCGAGCTTTCTTCTTTTTGATCAGCACAATAGTCTCCAACTACCTGACTGACAGTGAGTTATTACGATGTTAATACTAAAGAATAGTTCTAATTTATCTAATTAAGAAAGTACTACCTTTCTAAATACTGACTTCAGACGTAAAAAACCACCAAGCCGTGTAGGCGACTCTGCTCTCGCTTCGTCCACTTATAAGGCAAAATTCGTTTAAGCTCTCTATGCTATAAAGAGAGCGAAACATCGAGTATCTAGCAAATAACCCACTAAACTTTTGTCTCTTTACATGACTTCTGGCCACGTTAAGGGTGTTATGGGTCTTCAAGAAATCACTTTTGGCGGCATTTATCTCAGCCCATTGCTGATTTACGCATTGATTGGGTTTATCGCCACTCTGGTGACCCGCTCATTGCTCCATTGGATAGTCGGGCAGACTGCGCTGTGGTACGAGGCATGGTTCGATATTTCTCTTTTTATCATTTTCACAGCATCCACCACCTTCATTTTTACCATTCTTCTTGAGAGCCCTTAATGCGCCCTTCGCTTCGCATTCTGCTTACCTTGGTTATAGTCGCAATTGCTATTGCCGCTGGCACCTGGCTATGGCGCTACTACCTTTATACGCCTTGGACGCGCGACGCCCGTGTGCATGCTGAGGTGATCACCATTGCCCCCGATGTCTCCGGCTGGGTACGTACCCTTAACGTGGCCGATACCGATTATGTTGCTCAAGGCGATACTCTGTTCGAGATCGACGATGCGCGCTATCAAGCGGCGGTGAATAAAGCCCAGGCAACGGTGGAACACCGCCAGGCAACGCTTGAGCTCAACCGGGCCGAAGAGGGCCGCCGCAATCAGCTGCGCAATAGCCAGGCGATTAGCGCCGAGGACCAACAGGTTGCCCAGGTGAATTCGCGCATTGCCGCTGCCGACCTTCAGCAGGCGGAGGCCGATCTGGCAAGCGCCCAGCTTGATCTGGAGAGAACCCGGATCGCTGCGCCGGTAAGTGGGCATGTGCTTAATGTGCAGTTTTCGGCAGGCAACTACGTCAACCGAGGCAGTTCGGTACTGGCGCTGATCGCCGCCAACTCCTACTACGTGGTGGGGTATTTTGAGGAGACCAAAATATCCACGATCAACGTGGGCGATCCGGTGGATGTCGTTTTAATGAACGGCGATACGCACCTGAACGGCCATGTAGCGGGTATTGGCCGAGGCATCGCCGACAGCAACACCAACCTGAACCAGCAGCTTCTGCCCCAGGTCTCGCCTACGTTTAACTGGGTACGCCTGGCGCAGCGCATCCCGGTACGTATTGCCCTGGATGAAATTCCCGATGAAACGCTGCTGAGTGTAGGCATGACGGCAACCGTTCGCGTCCGCCCTGCCGACCAGCCTGAGTAAACCATGTCGCCGTTTGTTCAAACGTATCTAATGCCCAACGCCACGGCGGTTAAATTTGCCATAAAGACCACCCTGGCGATGATGCTCGCGCTCTATGTGGCGCTCTGGTTTGACCTCGAACGCCCCTACTGGGCGCTTATGTCGGCGGCGTTTCTACAGGTTCGCCCGATGAGTGGCATGGTGATTGAAAAAGGTATCTGCCAGCTTGGCGGCACCTTTATCGGCGCCGTGGTGGGCATCGTTATCATGGCCTTGTTCGCCCAGGCGCGTATACCGGCGCTGATTACCCTGACCGGCTGGATCATGCTGTGTACCTATGTTGGCTCGCTATGGCGTAACAACTACACCTACGGCTGCCTGATGGCCGCGGTGACCGCCATGCTGATTGTGGTCATATCCAGCGGTAGCACGCCCGCAGGGATTTTCGATATCGCAGTGGCACGCCTTTCTGAACTGGGGCTGGGCGCGGTCTGCGCAATGCTGGTCAGCTCGCTGCTATGGCCATCCCACGTGGGAACGCACCTGGCGACCCAAGCTGATAGCGTAATCAACGAAGCCTTCGAGCATGCCGCTCTGCGCTTAGAGGCAAGCGATGATATCCCTGCAATGCAGAAGGCCCTGCGAGGCAGTTTAGGACCGTTAACCCAACTTGAATCCGATAGCCAAGCTGCCCGCTTCGAAGGCCCGGCAGGCCCAGGTCGCGTGCGCGCGACCCATGTACTGACGCGACGCACGCTGCGCTTTTTCGCCAACTTACAGGCGCTCCATCAACTCATGCACGACCATGCCGATCGGCTTGATCCACAAAGCCTTAAGCTGGCGTGTCAGGTGGCGCGAGGTTTTCGTGATGCCGAGCACAACAAAGGCGTTGCTGAAGCCAGAAAAACGCTTCAGGCGCTACGCCATGTGGTACATGAAAATAACGAGGAAACCACCTTAGCACCGCTGGACCGCCGCTTGCGTCTAGGGCTACGTGAATCTATTGGCCACGCCATGGTGATGCTTGACGCCCGCGAAGCGATAGCCTCCCCCGGGCGCTATCAATTGCGCTCATCGCCGCTGGCCTGGCACCGTGATCACCTCGCCGCGAGTATCAATGCGATACGCTCAGGAATTGTGTTCTCGCTGCTCGCGGTTTTCTGGATTGTTACCGCCTGGCAGAGTGCCATGATCGCCATGATGCTGGGCACACTGTTCTCCGCCTTCTTCGCCAGCCGCGAAAACCCGGTGGCGATTACCATGATGTTTTACAAGGGCATGCTGGCGGCGATTCCCAGCGCTTTTTTATTTGGCCATGTACTGCTCTCTCAAGCCAATAGCTTTCCACTGTTGGCGCTCATTTTCGGAACACCGCTGTTTTTAGGCTTATTAGGCGCGACCAACCCAGCCACGATGGGCTACTGCCTAGCCTTCACCATCTTCAATATTCTGCTGACGATGCCCGGCAATGGTATGGATTTCTCGTTCGACAGTTTTGCTAACAGGGTAGTGGCTGTGGTTATTGGGCTGACCTGCGTAGTGATGGGCTTTCGCCTGCTGCCAGGGCTGGGCACTCGGCTTCGGCGGCGGCGTCTGATCAAGGCAATATCCAATGATATACACGAGCTTAGACGACGTTCAATTCGCGATGCTGAAACCCGCTTTAGCGGCCATATGGCAGACCGTCTTCTGCACCTGGCCCAGCACGACGATATGCTGCCCGAAGAACAGCGCCATCTGTTTATTCTTGGCCTGACCGGGCTTGATTTAGGCACCGCCACGCTGCGCCTGCGCGACCGGCTTGACGATGCGCCGCACCCGCTTATCCGCCAAGCGCATCAAAATGTGCTGCGTGCATTAGCTGTCGGTTTTCAAGACAGCGCCACCGGCCACCCGCCGCAAGGTATTCGTGAAGCGGGTAAACAGCTGGAAGACGCCATTGCAACCCACGGCGATATTCCCGCCGACCGCCGCGTCCTGCTGGAAGGCCTGATTGAGCGCCTGGAACTCTCGCTTGAGCGCTTGGCGTGCATTATGGCAGAACGCCCGCAGCGTAAGCCTAAACTACCGGCCAAGCACTTTGCTCAAGAAGTAAAAGACCACTAAACACGTTACCGAGATTGCTGATGCTTTACCGGTAGAAGTGAAGGAATTTGGTCACTCAGCAATGGAGGTGCTACATGTCTCGTCCACGCAGAGTCTGGCTCGCGGTAGCTGCTATGTTCTTTCTCAATGGCGGACTGTTCGGCACCTGGGCTTCGCGCATCCCTACGGTAGCGTTGCACCACGACCTGGATGGGGTACAGCTCGGCCTATTGCTGCTCGTGCTGGCTTCCGGCGCTCTGATCTCGTTTCCATTGGCTGGCAGGGCCTCAGATACTTTCGGCGCTGCGCGCGCGACACTCGCGATTGCCGCCGCCTATACTCTTGCCCTAGTGCTGATCGCTTGTGCTTTCAATCTCTGGCTGACGGCGGCGGCGCTGTTTCTCTTTGGTGCCGGCCATGGTGCTATGGATGTCACTATGAACAGTTGGGCCGGCGAGGCGGAGCGCTTCATCGAAAAGCCGGTTATGTCATCGTTTCACGCCATGTGGAGCCTGGGAGCGGGCATTGGTGCCGCGGCGGGCTATATGGCGGTCAGCTTGGAACTGTCACTGCTTACCCACTTTTCGCTCATCGGTATTGCGATGTACGTGAGCATGATCTGGCTTGGGAGTATCGGCTGGCAATCTGAAACGCGGCCGCGCTTGGCAGGTGCGAAACGCTTTCCCCTGCCCCATGGTGTTCTACTTTGGGTCGGGATTATCGCCCTGTGTGCCTCACTCGGCGAAGGCGCCGTTGCCGATTGGAGTGCGCTGTTTCTAGTCACCGTCACATCGGCGACCACGGCCCAGGGAGCAATAGGATACGCCGTATTCTCGCTGGCAATGGTCATCATGCGTTTGATCGGCGGCAGCGTGATTTCCCGGCTAGGCCCGGCAAACGCGGCACGCTTTGCCGGGTGCTCGGCCACCATCGGCGTGCTTCTCGCCGTAATTCCCGCCGACTTCATGGCAGCACTGCTTGGCTTCTTCTTCCTTGGTATCGGCTACGCGCTCATTATGCCGCTGGCATTTTCGCGCGCGGCCAACGACCCTGATATGCCACCCGGTGCCGCCATCGCAAGCGTAGCGACCCTGGGCTATGGCGGTATGCTGCTCGGGCCGCCGTTGATCGGCTTTACCGCCCACTTTGTCACGCTGCACTATGCCTTCGGGCTACTTGGCCTGCTGGCACTGTGCATCGTGTTCATTGCCTCATCACTCGAGCGCTTCTAGCGCCTGCTCAGCAAGCGCTGATGTCAGCTAAGCCACGGGCAAATCGTTTAGCCAAACAGGTGCGTCAGGTGCTGGGCGTAAGCGGCCATATCGCGCTCGACGTCCGGCGCCTTGATTACATCGTTGGCGATAAAAGTGGGCAGCGCTTCCAGGCCAATAAACTCCTGAGACTTGTGGAACGGGAAGTAAACGCCATCGACACCACGCCCTTCAAAGAAGTTATCCGCTTCATCGAAGGCAACCAGCGGCGCATTCCAGGTGAGCGACAGCATATAACGACGCCCTTGCAACAAACCACCGCTGCCGTATTGCTTGGTGGGGTCCTGACGTGAGCGGCCGTCGCTGGCATAGAGCGAGCCGTGCCCGGCGGTGAAGACTTCATCAATGTAGCGTTTAACGGTCCAGGGCGCGCCCATCCACCAGCCTGGCATCTGGTAAACGATGGTGTCCGCCCAGAGGAATTTTTCCACCTCGGCCTCTACCTCGTACCCCTGCTCAATCACCGTCTCGCGAACCTCATGGCTCTGCTCGGCTAACGTACGCCACGCGACATCATGCAGGGTATTGTTGAGTTCACCGCCAGAATGGGCGAACGGCTTGCCGCCATTGATTAACAGAATCTTCATCGTTAAAACCTCTTACCTAATAGATGACCTTGCCTGCCAATGGGCGATAACCCTACTAGCATGGCTTGAATGTTACCTATTATGGGATGCTCATAGACATGGAAAAACCCGCCGCTTGGCAATAGACTTTTGATATAAAATCAACAGCCGTGTTTAAACTCAACAGGTGTGAGAAACGCCATGAAAACCACACTCGAAGAGCAGCAGGCATTTATCACCGTGGTGGACAGCGGTTCGATCACCGGCGCCGCCGAACGGTTGGGCATTACGGTGTCGGGCGTTAGCCGGGCGCTTAATCGCCTGGAACGCAAACTTGGCGCCACCCTATTGCGCCGAACCACGCGTCGCTTGGAGCTAACCGAAGAGGGAGAAACGTTTTTAGATCACTGCCGCCGCATCCTGACTGCGGTAGAGGCCGCGGAAGAGTCGGTTCAGGATCGCCACGGCCAGCCTCAAGGACGGCTGCGAGTGAATGCCGCGCCCAGTTTCATGCAGTTTGTCATTGTTCCGGTACTCGGTGAGTTTCGCGCCCGCTATCCAGACATTACGCTGCAGCTGGATACCCACGACCGTTTTGTTGACCTGTTGGAACAGCGTGTGGACCTCGCCATTCGTATTGGAGAGCTGGACGACTCTTCGCTGCATGCTCGGCGCCTGGGCCATAGCCCGCTTCGCCTGCTGGCAAGCCCCGCTTACCTTGAGCGCGCAGGCATTCCACAAGCTATTGAAGACCTTGAGCACCACAGTCTGCTTGGCTTCAGCCAGCTTGAACACCTTAACCACTGGCCGCTGCGCCGTGCCGATGGTGAATGCTTACACATTACACCCGCCCTCTCCGCCTCCAGCGGCAGCACGCTCATTGAGCTAGCGCTTAATGGCGAAGGGATCGTTTGCCTTGCCGACTTCATGACCATCAAGCCCCGCAAAGCAGGTGCATTGGTCGATGTACTGCCCCATTATACCGAACTTCAAATGCAGGCCATCAATGCTGTCTACTACCGCCAGGCCACGCTATCCCAGCGCGCCCGGCTATTTATGGATTTCCTGGCCGAACGCTTGCCAGGAGAGTATTTGCAGGGTTGAAACTGCTAAGAGCGAATTAAGGTTTCTGGGATAAAGTATCCAGTCATTCTGGCCTAGCGCCCTATATTCACCTTACGAGCCATGCTTATTTTGCAGCGCATCGCTAAACGCGGCGGCTAGTATTCCCGTGGGCATAGCGATAATCCCGATACCCGCGACCGCGGTTATACCTGCAAAAAACTTACCCAGTGCCGTGATAGGAGTGACATCGCCATAGCCTACTGTGGTCAGGGTAGCAATGCTCCACCATAGCGCACGCGGTACGCTACCAAAGGCTTCCGGTTGCGCGGCGGCCTCCACCACGTAAAGGCAGCAGGATGAAAACAGTAGCAGCAGCCCCGCCACCCCTGCACTTAGCAATAACTCATGGGTACGTGATTTAAGGGCGCTCGCCAAGGCCGACCACGCTTGACTAAACCGGCCCAATCGCGCTAGGCGCAATATGCGCGCCAAACGCAGAAGCCGCAGTAGAAAGGCATTGTTATGGGTCATAAAGCCCAGGAAGAAAGGCAGAATGGCGAGCAAATCCACCAGCGCCCAAAACGAGAAAATATAGCGAAGACGCCCTATAACACCGCGGTAGCGCGGGTCTTCTCCTATTGCATACAGCCGCAGCAGATACTCAACCGTAAACATACCGACAAACACGGCCTCCAGCGCGGTAAATAGCCCTGGCGCCATCGCACGAAGCGTCGGCTCGATTTCCAGTATGGCGGTAAGGGAGGCAAGCAGAATTAACAGGCAAATAAGCTGGTTGAGTTTCGACAATCCCTTCTCATGCCAGGCTTCAGGTGCTAGCTGATGATAGAGTTTGGCTTTATTCATGCCCTCGCTCCAGCGGGCGCTGGTTGATGCAAATCATTCGACGTACTGCCCAGTGGCATAAATATTCAGACGCGTATTCCCTTGGCCTCTCAGGGTCTGAGCTTTTAATGGTTATAACTACTTTATTATTAACTCAATCCAAGTAAACCCGAAGGCGTAATCTATTGTAAAGAAAAAGGCATGGCTCTTTGTAGGTCATTATCAATGCGGTACGGATGCCTTTAACGCAAAGCCCCGGCCTGGCCGGGGCTTGTAAAGCACATGAGTTTTCAGCACCAAGCTTAGGACTCTACGTGAAACGCCATGGTAGCGTTAACGGCTTTTTTCCAGCCGGCATAGAGTTCATCGCGCTTTGCGTCTTTCATCTGTGGTGTAAAGCGCCGCTCTAACGCCCACTGCTCGACGATTTCATCACGTGATTTCCAAAACCCCACGGCAAGCCCAGCGAGATAAGCCGCACCCAGTGCGGTGGTCTCATTAACCTCGCAGCGCAGTACGTCTACCCCCAGTATGTCGGCCTGGAACTGGGCGAGAAAATCATTGGAGATCGCCCCGCCATCGGTACGCAGCTCGGTCAGCGCAATGTCGGCATCCGCCTGCATGGCTTTGAGCACATCGGCGCTTTGATACGCAAGCGATTCCACCGCCGCGCGCACAAAATGCTCTTTTTGGGTACCCCGTGAGAGCCCAAACATGGCGCCGCGCACGTTGGAGTTCCAGTAGGGTGCCCCCAGGCCGGTAAAGGCAGGCACCATATAAACGCCGTTATTATCTTTAGCGCGCGTGGCGTAAGCTTCTGAGTCGGACGCCTTGCCTAGCATTCTCAGGCCATCACGCAGCCACTGAATCACCGAACCCGCCACAAACACGCTGCCTTCCAGAGCGTATTCCAGCGTGCCATCCACTTCCCATGCTACGGTGGTGATAAGGCCGTTTTTAGAAGGCGTGGCATGGGTGCCCGTATTCATTAGCGTAAAACAGCCAGTGCCATAGGTATTTTTTGCCATGCCCGGTTTGAAGCAGGCCTGACCGAATAGCGCGGCGTTCTGATCACCGGCGATACCCGCAATCGGCACCTCCTGGCCCATCAGGAATTTAGGCAGTACGTTGCCGTATACTTCACTGCTGGATTTAATCTTGGGTAGCATCGATCCCGGCACACCAAACAGCGCCAGTAGCTCCGGGTCCCACTCACGGTTATGGATATTAAACAGCATCGTGCGCGATGCATTACTGACATCGGTCGCATGCACAGCACCGCCGGTCAGGTTCCACACCAGCCATGAATCGATGGTGCCAAACAGTAGATCGCCCTTTTCCGCTTTCTCCTTGACGCCCGCCACGTTCTCGAATAGCCACTTCAATTTGGTAGCGGAAAAGTAAGCATCAATGACCAAGCCCGTTTTATCGCGAATCATGTCGGCGTGACCCGCTTCACGCAGTTCATCACAGATCTCGGCAGAGTGACGCGACTGCCAGACGATGGCGTTATGCACAGCCTGCCCGGTATGTTTGTCCCATACCACGGTGGTTTCACGCTGATTGGTAATACCGATGGAGGCAATTTCGGCAACATCAACGCCGCTGTTATTAATCACCTCGGTCAAGGTGGTCAGCACGCTGGTCATGATCTCGCGAGGGCAATGCTCGACCCAGCCTGGGCGCGTAAAAATCTGTTCAAACTCGTGCTGCGCTACGCTGACTATCCGGCCTTCATGGTCAAATAGCATCGCCCGTGAGCTGGTGGTGCCTTGATCAATAGCGAGAATATAGTTTTTCTGACTCATGAAATGCCTCTCAAGCGCTAGCCTTAAATGATTGTTTTAAAAACAAAAACTGCATAATTATTTAATAAACGTAGACAGTAAGCCCGGCAAGGACGCCGCCGGTAACGGGCCCTAAAATCGGTACCCAGGTACAGGACCAGTTACTCGCCCCCGTTATGCTTGATGGGGAGTAGCGTGTGAACAATACGCGGCCCCAAACGCGCAGAAAACCGTTAGCCCCCAGCCAAAAAAGATAACCATACCATCGCTACCTTTACCGTTGGTTTTGTTCAACAGCACATTAGCCACTACCCTGCACCCTAACAGCGTTAATACGGCTGTACTGGCTATTTCGTGTAGAAAGACTGTTTCAAGCATTGCCGCTCAGCTACCCCGTTTGGCCAGCTTGTCACTCTTTAAAGCAACCAGATGTTCTTTTTTGAAAATATCGTTTTCTTTTTGGCATCCTATAGTGAGTATTTAAAAAAACAATACGAAAAAACAAAACCTTCTAAATATCCAAAATAACCTAATAATTTATAAATATTTTATTAATAACTAGACATTAGCTTAAGGCATGTATATCAATTAAAAAATCACTAGCCCGATCACACAAAGCTCTAGAATTGTCAAATAACGAACATTTCGTTTTACTGCCGTGACCAGGCTCCCTTCTTTAACGATATTTTTATTAGCGCAAAAGCTCAGTAATTATTGGGTTAGCAAAACGTGACCTATACTCAGGTTGACAGCGCTTGAGCTGGCCACCCTAAGCCCGTATCGAAAGCGGGCCTGCCCACGTTTTATGGGGTCACTTATCAAGGAGGAACGCTCTATGTCGAGGCCTGCACCGACGACCTATCTAAGCGGCATCCACCCGCTTCATGCCCTATTACTTGCGAGCACTTTTCCACTTTTTCTTGGCGCTACGCTAAGCGATTACGCTTACTCGAAAAACTTTCATATCCAGTGGAGCACGTTTTCTTCCTGGTTAATTGCCGGAGGGCTTGTTTTTGCAGGCCTGGCTTTTCTATGTGCAATTATCGGCCTCTTTCGTGCCGACCATCGCCGCGGACTTGTCTTGGTCTATCCATTGCTCTTGCTGGTCACCTGGATACTCGGCTTTATCAATGCGCTAGTTCATGCCCGTGATGCCTGGGCCATGATGCCCACCGGCCTTATTCTTTCGATCATCGTTACCGTACTGACAGTCGCGGCGATTTGGATCGGTTTTTCCCGCCCCACCGTCGGAGCAAAGCCATGAAGTTTTCGCACGTTTGCTACCTCACTCCTTTGTCCATGCTACTGTTTGCCGGTGGCGCCAGCGCCCAGCAACTCTATGGCCCTAACCCGGACCTTCCAGAACCCCAGCGTGGGCTTTTACCTGAGATGACGGTTCCCGAACCCGCCGAATGGGGCGACCAGCTACCCACGGTGCCCGAAGGCTATACCATCACCAGAATTGCTTCTGATCTCAAGGTGCCCCGGCAAACCATCATGCTGCCCAACGGCGACATTCTTGTAGCCGAAGGCAGGGGCGGCAATGCGCCTGCATTAAAACCCAAGGATGTGATTGCCGGTTATATCAAGGATCAGGGTAATACCGCTGTGGAAAGCGGCGACCGTTTAACCCTGCTGCGCGATGAAAATGGTGACGGCAACTACGAACAGATGATCTTCGCGGAAGACCTGAACGCGCCTTACGGGCTGGCTCTGGTAGATAACAACCTCTATGTGGCCAACCAGGATGCGTTAGTGCGCTTTGATTATGAAGAAGGCCAGACAGAAGCCAGCGGGCCACCTGAAGTCATTGCGCAATTACCCTCGGAGATTAATCATCACTGGACCAAGGCGATGACCGCCAGCGCCGATGGCCAATATCTTTACGTGGGTATCGGCTCTAACAGTAATATTACCGAGCGCGGTATGGAGGCCGAAGTTAATCGCGCCGAAGTGTGGGAAATCGACGCCGAAACGGGCGCCCACCGGCCCTATGCTACAGGCCTGCGCAACCCCACTGCCCTGGCCATCCATCCGGAAACGGATCAGCTTTGGGCAGTGGTGAACGAGCGTGATGAGCTGGGCCCGGACTTGGTGCCTGACTATCTCACCTCCGTTCAGGAAGGCGGCTTTTACGGCTGGCCCTATAGCTACTGGGGGCAGCATGTCGACCCGCGCGTGAAACCGGAAGACCCTGAAAAGGTGGAATCCGCCATTGCGCCCGACTACAGCCTGGGCTCCCACGTGGCACCGCTTGGCTTGGCGTTCTCTACCCCAGCCATGGGTGAGGAGTACGCCGAGGGCGTTTTTGTGGGTGAGCATGGCAGTTGGAACCGTTCGGACCCGGTTGGCTACAAGGTAAGCTTTATCCCCTTCAACAACGGCCAGCTCTCTGACAGCGATCCGATTGATTTTGCCAGCGGGTTTCTTACCGATGATGGTAGAGCACTCGGTCGCCCTGTAGGCGTTACTGTTGATCCGGACGGCGCGCTGATCATCGCCGACGACCTGACCAATGCGATATGGCGGGTTACACCGGATAATCCGCCCGCTCAACAGGCGCCCGAAACAGACACCGCTGAGACAGAAGATCCTGAAACAGAAGCCCCTGAAACAGAAGACCTGGAAACAGACGAATCAGTGACAGAGACCACTGAATAATCCAACCAGTTGTCAGTGTTTCAAGTGGCTGAGGGCCAATCAAGCGCCGGATGGGCATCCCCCACCCGGCGTTTTTACCTACTGAAAATACTTAAAATCCCAGCAGCCTCTTGCGCACTGGTCGAATAGCCACCAGCGCCAGTATGCCAAGCGCCGACCACTCCAGCCAAATAGGCAGCAGCTCCTGCACCTCGCTTGCCTGCTCCACCGGATTCCAGCCTGTCATGCCCAGCATCGTGTCAAACACCCAGCCCACTAGCACGGTCACAGCAAGCACGCTGGCGAGATAGACGACCAGTGCCGGATTGCCCAACTCGCGGCGCAAAATTGCCAGCGTTGCCAAACTGGTAATCGGCCCCGCCAGCAGAAACACCAGCGCCATGCCGGGTGAGATTCCCGCCAACAGCAGTCCGGCGGCCACTGGTGTGGCGGCGGCCGCGCAGATATAAAGCGGAATACCCACTACGGCCATCAGCATCAACGCCAGCAGGCCGCCCGAGTAATAGGCCAGGGTATCGGGTGGCACCAGCGTTACCAGCACCCCGGCCAGCAATAACCCGGCGAACATCCATGCGCTGATATCATCCAGCAGGTCACTGAACGCATAGCGCAGTCCTGCCTTAAGGCCACTGGGTTCGCCAGTGTTTGCATCAGGTGCATGGCAGCCGGATGAGGCGCAACAGCCGCCAGACGTGGCAGGGGCTGGCGTTTTCGTCTCACGGGTAAACCCCACCAGCAGCCCGGTCACAATAGCCGTTACCAGCGCACCTGCGACCCGCACCACCGCCATCAACGGCCCAAGCAGCACGCTGGTCAAAAGAATGGAATCAACCCCCACTCCGGGCGTGCTGATTAAAAATGACGTGGTGGGTCCACGCCCAGCACCGCCACGGTGTAGGGCAATGGCGGTGGGAATTGCGCCACACGAACACAGCGGCAGCGGCATACCAATGACCGCCGCCCGCACAATACTCCCCAGGCCACGCCCGCCCATCCAGCGCTGCAATAAATGTTCCGGCAGCCATGCCTTGATCAACCCGGCAATCACCAGTCCCAACAACAGCCACGGGGCCGCCGTTAGCGCGATTTGCAATAACTCGAAAACCAGCGTCATGTCATCACCTACTTGTCCACGGTGGGAATAGGGACTAGCCTAAACCCTGTAATCGTTACAGGGTCAAGCCAATGAAAAACGCTTATCGGATTGGTGAAGTGGCTACCCGCACTGGCTGCTCACCGGAGAGTATTCGCCATTATGAAAAGCTGGGATTACTGCCTACTCCAAAACGCAGCCAGCAAGGCTACCGGTACTACGATCAAGCGGTGCTAGAGCGCGTGGGTTTTATTCGTCATGGCCGAAGCCTGGGCCTTGATTTACACAGCATTCAGGAATTGCTGGCACTTTCTGACCACCCTGATACCGACTGTGGCGCGGCTGACGACATCGCCACCCGGCATCTTCAGCATCTGGAAGCGCGCATCGCCAAGCTGCAAGCACTAGCCACTGAGCTACGCCAAGTGGTACAGCAGTGCCGGGGCGGCAAAGCCGCCGACTGTCAGATCATTCAAACGCTGTACGACCACACGCTCGACTGCAGTGAACGCGGCTGCGGGCAAATAGAGGCATAGACAAATAGAGGCATAGGTAAATAGCGTCATGGCAAGCTGGACTGAATCCCCTCATTTTCAAGCAGCATCGTCTACGCTGAGGTTAAATCATCGTAAAAAGGAGTAGTACATGATCGAAACAAGGGAAGAACTCGACGAGATCAGAAAGACCTGCCGCACGATGGTAACCAAAAGCTCCAGCCTCTCAGCAGGCGCGGCGGTCATTCCTATCCCTGGGGTGGATATTGGATCGGATGTGTCCATACTGCTAAGGCTCATTCCTAAAATTAACGAGAAATTCGGCTTGACGCCTGAGCAGATTGACAGCCTGGATACTGAATCCAAAATAATGATAATGACGGCCATCTCCAATGTCGGCAGCAAGATGGCAGGAAAATACATCACCAAGAAACTAATCGTGATGCTGCTACAAAAGATGAGCGGCAAGATAGCCGCTAAAAGCGTTACCAAGTACGTGCCTTTCATCGGCAGCGCCGTGGCAGGCAGTATCAGTTTCGCCGCCATGAAATACATGGGCAACAGTCATATTGACGACTGCTATGAAATTGTCTTGGCGGCAATGGAAAACAAGCTACCCGCTACAGAGCCTGCGTTTGAACCCAAGCCATCCGATCTTGAATAGAACAGCGCTTGCCATCTTTCAGCTTACCGCTATGCACTAGCCTAAAAAGTTAGCCATTAACGCCGCTCAACCGTTTAACTTTTAAGCGGAGGGGCGGCAAGCAATTATACGGCTATCCATGCCTGACGAAGGCAGGCTAATCGTTACTTATAAACGGGTCTTCAATCACATAAGTGACTATTTCATCATTCATGACCGCCCTAATCATTAATACTAAACATTCTCATATACATTTAAGAATCATTTTTATATGATCCCTTGCTATTCATTTATATAAAACCAGTGAACAAGCGCCGTCACGGCGTGCAAGGGATCCTATGAAAATGTCATCGCTTCATGTCTTGAACACGGCTCGGCGCCCAGTGGCTAAAGCGGCTGTTAGTGATTCTCTTACCTGGCGATATGCCACGCTAACCGCGCTTGTTTCCGCCGCTCTGCTCGTCTCGGGTAACGCCGCGGCACAGACCGCTAATACTGATAGCCCTGAAGCGCTGGGAACCGTCACGGTCACTGGCACTAACCTGTATGAAAATGTTGGATATACGCGGCGCACCACCAGTGCGGGTACCGGTTTAACGCTGAGCCAGAAAGAGCTGCCGCAAGCCATCAGCATTGTTACCGAACAGCGCATACGGGACCAAAACCTGGACTCCATCGAGTCGGTTTTGGGTAACACTACCGGCATTTCAACGCGCAATGTGGATAGTGATCGCGTCAGCTTTTCATCACGTGGCTTTCGCATTAACAGCTTTCAATACGACGGCATACCCACGCTTAATACCGATAACCGCTGGTACTTCGGTGAGGGCCGCTTGAACACTGCGATCTATGATCGGGTCGAAGTTATTCGCGGGGCCAACGGGCTGACTACCGGTTCGGGCAATCCGGGAGCGTCGGTCAATTTCGTGCGTAAACACGCAGACAGCCGCGAACTTACCGGCTCCATTTCCGGCACGGTGGGCAGTTGGGATAAGCGCGGCAGTACCGTTTATGTGACCACGCCGTTAACGGCCTCAGGCGATGTGCGCGCCCGCTTTATCGGCGGTTATGAGGAAGGCGGTGCTCACCTTGACCGTCAGGACAAGCGCCGCACATTTGGCTATGGCGTTATCGATGCCGATGTGACGGACGCCACTACGCTTTCATTGGGCTTTGACTACCAGGATAGCCACACTTCATCACCCACCTGGGGCGGTTTGCCGCTGTGGTTCAGCGACGGTACGCCCACTAACTACTCACGCTCCTTCAGCGTGGCGCCGAACTGGTCCTACTACGACTTCGAGTCCGAGAAGGTCTTTGCGGAGATCAATCACCGCTTCGACAACGACTGGCAGGTTCGAGTAGTGGGTACCCATGAAAAAACCGATATGGATGGCAAGCTGGCCTACCCTTACGTAGAAGCAACGCTACCGGATCGAATGGACGGCAGCGGTGTTACCTTCTTTACCGGATGGAACCGTGGGCATCGTGAAGTCGACTCAGTAGACGTTCAGGCAAGCGGCCCATTTGCACTTTTAGGCCGTGAGCATGAACTGGTCATCGGCGGCAGCTACAGCGACCAAACCAACGACTACGAAAACACCTTCATCCCTGGCTTTGAAGTCGATAACCTCAACAGCTGGGATGGCTCAGCTCCCAACGAAGGCTGGGCTGCCTTCGCTCCGTCTGAAGCATCCAGCACCCGCCAGAAAGCCGTTTATACCGCTTCGCGCTTCTCGCTTGCCGACCCCCTAACGCTGATTGCAGGCGCGCGCTATACCGAATGGGACGGCATGACCCAGCTCCGCCGCCTGGATAGCCAGAGCAAGTACGAAGTCACGCCTTACGGTGGTTTGGTGTTTGATTTCAATGACACCTATTCGGCTTTTGCCAGCTACACCGAGATTTTCGAGCCACAGAACTACCGCGATGTCAGCGGCACCTACCTGGACCCGGTGGTGGGCAAGAACTACGAAGCCGGCTTCAAGGCGGCATGGGTCAACGGTCTGCTTAACGGCTCCTTCTTGGTGTTCCGTATTGAGCAGGACAACGTTGCCGCGGCCCTCCCGATGGCCCCAGGCCAAACCGAAACGTTTTATTCCGCCGCTGAAGGCGTAGTGAGCGAAGGGTTTGAAGTAGAGCTGAGCGGTGCGGTGACCGCTGATCTCGACATGACCGTCGGCTACTCCCACTTCACTGCGAAGACCGATGATGACTCGCTCAACATTAATCAGCCGCGCTCGCTATTCAACCTGTTTGCCAGCTATAACGTGCCGCAAAAAAGTGAGCTGACCGTGGGCGGTGGAGTTAACTGGCAGAGCAGCCTCTTCGCCGGTGATCTGTCTACACCCGCTGGCCTTCCCACCGAATACGAGCAGGGCAGCTACACGCTCGCCAACCTTTTTGGCCGTTACCAGTTCACGCCGGACCTGTCGCTTCAGGTTAACGTCAAGAACCTGTTCGACGAGAAGTATTACAGCAACGTGGGTGGCTACGGCGTTTATGGCGAGCCACGTAGCATCTCTTCGACGCTGCGCTACGCGTTCTAATATGCAGGCGTAAGCGATGGCGCCACGCTGACAAGACCGCCTCGATTCGCTCAGAGAACCCGATCTTCCAAAGCTCCTCTCGAACATACCGGCACGCCTACCAAATGCAAAATTGCGCAAACCCGCAAAACGTACAATTATTGTAAATCACGTGTATCGAAAGAGTTTTGCAATGGCGGACTTTAAACAGCGCGAGTGGGTGAAGTGGAAATGGGGCGAGAACTGGGCCGAGGGCCAGGTGACCCGGAAGTATCAACAAGAGGTAACCCGCAAGCTAAAGGGTAGCGAAGTGACCCGCAAGGGTAGCGAGAAGAACCCCGCGTACCTGATCAAGCAAGAAGATGGCAGCCGAGTGTTGAAACTTCATAGCGAGCTCAAGAAGGCATAGGCAGGGAGGCCAGCTTGCCAGCCAGTCGAGTATCACGGGACTGGACAGCACATAGCTGCCCTCTTCACCACAGCACTTTCAATGCAGTATTCGTTTTACTGATCGTTATTTAACAAGCATCTTCCGGCAGAGAAATAACCCCTTGCAGGTAAGGCGCTACGCGCCCTTTGATCACCACGCGTTCGCCCTCTACCAGGCAGCTCAACTTTCCTTTACGAGCGCCGCCCTGGCGGGCAGTGAGTGAGGGCTTACCCAAACGCTTTGCCCAGTAAGGCGCAAGCGACGTATGCGCCGAACCGGTCACCGGGTCCTCCTCCACGCCCACCTTGGGGCCGAACCAGCGGGAGACAATATCCACATCCTTGCCTTGGGCCGTCACCGCGATACCTCGCCCCGGCAGCGTTTTCAGCCGCTGCATATCCGGCGCAAGCGACTCGATCAGCACCGTGTCATTCACCACCGCCACGATATCGTCGGATATCCAGAGCTCTTCGATCTCGATACCACCAAGTGCAGCGGCGACTTCATCGTGCATATCCAACGATGCCAGCGTTTTGGCCGGGAAATTC
Source organism: Vreelandella nanhaiensis (assembly GCF_003990185.1). Lineage (GTDB taxonomy): Bacteria > Pseudomonadota > Gammaproteobacteria > Pseudomonadales > Halomonadaceae > Vreelandella > Vreelandella nanhaiensis. Next base: position 294,453 of record NZ_RZHF01000004.1, read on the forward strand.
ATGGCCAGCTCATCGCCTTCGCGGCGCACTGTGAGCACGCCGCTGCGCGTCTCGAAATGCAGGGTATCGGCGCTATAGCCAAGCCGGTTGAAGATCACCCACGCGGCGGCCAGGGTGGCGTGGCCGCACAGGTCTACTTCCACTTTTGGCGTGAACCAGCGCAGATGGTAGCCCGCTCCACCAGCCACGAAGAAGGCGGTTTCTGAGAGGTTGTTCTCAGCGGCAATTGCCTGGAGAGTTACGTCATCCAGCCATGCATCCAGCGGGCACACCGCTGCCGGGTTGCCCTCGAAGGGTCGGGAAGCAAAGGCGTCTACCTGGTAAAGATCGAGTTTCATGGGCTCCACTTTATTAGAAACGAATAGGCAAGGCTGAAAAGCATACGGCGTTTAACCAGCGAGTACGGTCCGACTCAATGCGCCTCGACCGCGGCCCGCCCCTTGATGATCGAGCGTGCGAGCAGCCAGTATGCCACCGAACCACAGGCGGCCATGGCCAGAACGACCGATTCCAGCGTATGCGGCAGCACGGCGGACAGCGCACTTAAGATACCGGCGATACCGAACTGGGCAGCACCCAGAAGGGCGGCGGCCGTGCCTCCGCTGGTAGGAAAGAACTCCAGAAAGCAGGCCTGAATATTCGGCGAGATCGCCCCCACCGTGCCGATGGTCAGCATCATGGCGGCCAGGAAGGCGTAAAGTGACCAGTCCATAAAGGCAGCCATCACCAGTAGGAATATGCCGACCGCCTGACAGCCCGTTGCCAACTGAAGAATGCGAAACGACGGCAGCCTGGAAAGCAGTATCCGATTGAGAATATTGAAGATAAGCATGGCCACAATGTTCGCCGCAAACAGTATCGAAAAGCTCGAGGGCGATTGCTCGAAGTGCCCTTGATAGATGAAGGATGCGTAGGTGATAAACATCATCAGGGTAGAAAAAGAGGCGGCCTGCCAGGCAATGAACGGCAGCGCCGGCTTGGTCGACAGCACCAGCTTGTATCGCGCCAGCAGGCTCATCTGCGGGCTTTTCGCGCGAGATACCTTGCCCTTGCCGGTAAACAATACCCGTACCAGCAGTGGCACCAGCAGCACCGCGTAGGCCGCCAAGGCGAAGAAGATATAGTGCCAGGAGCCAAATGACAGAATCGCGCTGCCCACGCTTGGCGCAATGCCAGGCGCCAGAACCATGATAAAGCCCATCATCGAGAACAGTTTCGCGGCGTCGCGGCCTGACACCCGATCGCGCACCAGCGCTGGTACCGATACCAGCGTCAAACCCGCGCCAATGGCCTGAACCGCCCGCCCGCTAAGCAGTGTATTCAAGGAATCCGCCATACCTATAGCAATGCTTGAGAGCGCAAAAATCGCCAGCCCGCTCATCAGAACCCGCTGGCGTCCGAAACGATCCGAAAGCGCGCCGCCGATCAACTGACCCAGCGCCATCGCGAATACGTATACCGACACGCTCAGCGATACCGCCTGCTGAGAAATACCCAGCGACTCCCCGATGACCGGAAAGGCCGGCAGATACGTATCCATGGAAAACGGGCCCAGCATCATGGTCAATGCCAGGCTCAGTACCACAATGAATGGCGTTTTAGATTGGGTCATGAGAGCTCGCGGTAAGGTGGATTAATGATGGATCACATCATCAATATGATAACGATTGACGCCATTATCAGCCAATGATCGCCGCTTTTAAGACCCGCGTACGCAGCCAGGCGATCATCTGAAGCCCACCGCCAGTCGCTTATCAATTAGCTCGGCTATGCTAAAAACTATTTTGTAAAGACTATGCTGAAAGAGCATCCTAACGAGGAGACCAGAATGTCTACCCCGCAGCCCGAACTACTCCATCTCGATAGCGACGAAACAAGCGGCTATCCCAACTCCCCGCTTCCCGTGCTGATTTACCGCGGGGTTCTGGACCTCAGCAGTGCAGAGGAGCGGGCCGATGCCTTTGAAAGCATGTTCAAGCAGCACGGCTGGCCACCAGCGTGGCGTTACTACTTGTATGACTTTGACCACTTTCACTCCACCGCTCACGAGGCTCTAGGCATTTTTCAGGGCCAAGCCAGGGCTCGATTGGGCGGCCCCAACGGCCGAGAAGTGATGCTTTACGCGGGCGATGTACTGGTACTGCCCGCAGGGGTTGGGCATGCCAGCCTAGAGGCCGACGATGATTTCTGCATGGTAGGCGCCTACCCACCGGGGCAAGACCCGGAGATTGAGCGCGGCGACCCGGCCGAGCTTGCGGCGGCAAAGGCGCGGGTGGCGTCGGTAGCCGTACCAAGCACCGCGCCGGTAGGCGGGCCGCTTAAACCGCTATGGGAATAGACGCCACAACACTGCTAGACGACTGGTCTAGTCAGGCGTAAGCTGTTTGTCATGAACACGACTCCAGTTACCGGCGATGTCCGGCAGCGTATTCTCCATACCGGCCAGCTTATTATCGCTGGCAAAGGGTTCTCGGCGGTGGGCCTTAACGAGGTTCTCAAAGCCGCCGAAGTGCCCAAAGGATCCTTTTATCACTACTTCGGCTCCAAGGAAGCCTTTGGCGAAGCCCTGTTAGAAGACTACTTCACCGGCTACCTCACACAGCTTGAAGAGCGCCTGGGCCAGCCGGGCGTTTCCAATGCCGAACGGCTAGTAGGCTATTGGACAAACTGGCGGGACACCCAGCACCACGGTGACCCGCGCGGTAAATGCCTGGCGGTTAAGCTCGCGGCGGAGGTAAGCGATCTTTCCGAACGCATGCGCCAGGTGCTACAGCGTGGCACCGATCGCATCATCGCCCAGCTGGCCCTGGCAATAGAGGCAGCGGTTGCCGATGGCTCACTGCCCAGCCTTGCCAGTACGCAGAGCAACGCGGCTGAGCTTGCCACCACGCTTTACCAGCTATGGCTGGGTGCCAGCCTGCGGGCCAAGATTACCCGCGACCGGGTACCGCTGGATGTTGCCTTAAAAGCCACCTACGCTCTGTTAAGTCTCTCTCCCTCCCAGGAAAGGAATGGATCATGAAAATTCTCGTTGTAGTGACTTCACACGATAAGCTTGGCGACACCGGCAAAAAAACCGGCTTCTGGCTCGAAGAGCTGGCCGCGCCCTACTATACGTTCAAGGACGCAGGTGCCGAGGTGACCCTAGCCTCCCCCGAAGGCGGCCAGCCGCCGCTGGACCCCAGCAGTAACGCGCCGGACGCCCAAACCGAGGCTACCAACCGATTCCAAGCGGACCTCGACGCGCAGGCGGCGCTGGCCAATACCCATAAGCTTGCCGATATCGACATCGCCGAGTTCGACGCGGTGTTCTATCCCGGTGGCCACGGCCCGCTGTGGGATCTGGCCGAGAGCGCCACTTCCGTTCGTCTGATCGAGGACGCCCTGGCCGCCAACAAGCCGGTCGCCACGGTATGCCATGCCCCCGGCGTGCTGCGCCATGTGAAAGGCAGCGATGGCAAGCCGCTGGTCGCGGGCCGTAAAGTGACGGGCTTCACCAACAGCGAAGAAGAGGCCGTTGGCCTGACCAACGTAGTACCGTTTTTAGTTGAAGATATGCTCAAAGACCTGGGCGGCCAGTACACTAAGGGTGATGATTGGAGCTCCCATGTGGAAGTGGACGGTCTGCTGATTACCGGGCAAAACCCCGGTTCGTCTGAAGCCACCGCCCAAGCGCTGTTAAAGAAGCTTTCCTGATAATTACCCAAGGAGAATGGAATGCCGGCTTATGTTGTACTGACTCGTGAGCGCACTCACGACGCCAAGGAAATGGAGCAATACGCCACCAAGGCCAAAGCCGCCCGCGAAGGCCATGACCCGAAGCCGCTCGCCTTTTATGGTGACTTTGAAGTGATGGAAGGCAGCGATATGGAAGGCGCGGTAATTCTGCGCTTTCCCGATATGGCCGCCGCCCGCGCCTGGTATCAAAGTGACGCCTACCAGGAAGCCCGCAAGCACCGCTTTCAGGGTGCTGACTACCGCGTGTTTATTGTGGACGGGGTTGAAGAGGCTTAAACGACCAAGCCCCCGCCTTTAACGGCGGGGAGTTAACAGCTATCGCAGCAAGATAAAATGCTCGATCAATCGGATCATCAGCGTTTTTTGATCGGGTAGGCTCTCAGCCACTAACAGGGCTAACGCCACCAGCGTATTATCGTTGATGAGTTGCTCGACGGGCCGGGCCAGCAAGGCCGCATTGCGGCGCAGATACCATAGAAACAGAAACGAGCCACAGCGCTTGTTACCATCGGCCAGCGGATGGTTTTTGATCACAAAATAAAGCAGGTGCGCCGCCCGAGTAGCCACATTAGGGTAAAACAGCTCATCACCAAACCCCTGCTCGATAGTAGCAAGGGCTGATGTCAAACCATCACCTCGCACTTGCCCAAACAATTCGGTTGCCTCACCTTTAGCGATTAAGGTTTGCTTTAACTCCCTAATGGCTTTCAGAGCTTCTTCCAACTCCAGCGAATGCATACCGGGCTGCTTGATGTTTAACTCAGCTAATTGCTGCTCATCGTAACCTTGCAGCAAACTCCAAGAGCGAGCGTAATCGCTAATCACGCGGGCTACCGCTTCGCCTTCTGGAGAAACCAGGCCTTGATTGGTCAAGGTACGGCTGAGCAGACTCACCGCCTGCTCAAACTCTATGCCACGCTCGGTTAGGCGGCGTTGGTTTAGGGTATAACCATGAACCAAATGCTCTTTCAGTACCTGAGTAGCCCATTTACGGAACTGCACGCCGCGATGGGACTTTACTCGGTAACCCACTGAAATAATGGCATCTAAGTTATAATGATCTATTTCCCGCTGAACTTGGCGTTTACCCTCTTGGCGAACTATCCGGAATTTCCGGATAGTTCCCTCTTTCTCCAGTTCAGCTTCTGCATACACATTACTAATATGTTCATTCACGGTACGCACATCTTTGCCAAACAGTTCTGCCATCTGCGCCTGGCTTAGCCAAACCGTCTCTTGCTCCAGCGTCACCTCAAGGTGTGCTTGTCCATCTTCGCTGGTGAATATCTGTATTTGCTGGTCATTCATGAGTGTTGCCCCCTAGGTTTAATCAAGCGCCACGCACCTCCAAAACATGCACCTGCCAAACAAGCATCACTCAATGCAGCAATCTTCACCTTTGCACACCAAAGCAAATACTCAAGCGCACCTGTTATAAGAAGTTAAGTAAACCTTAACACAAAAACTGTTTATTCATACAGAAAAGCAAAATAATCTCTGCACAGTAACAGTAAGCACCTAACACCTGCCCCGACTAAAAACGATTTGGCAGCAGCAAACGTGTAGCAATCGTAGGAGCCTGGCTCGATTCAATGCATAAAAACCATTACCACCAGCACCATTGCCAGCAATAGAAGATATACCCTGGCATGAATACGATCAGGGATCCGCCCGATCCAGATCGACGCCAATCGGATGCCGAACCAAGAGCCCACCGCTAATACCAACAAGGCGCGCAGATCTACATAACCTGCATACCAGCCCTCCAACGCTGGGTGGTTCGCCGACAGCAACACATACGTTGCGGTACCACTGACCGCCATGGGCAACGATAATGGGTTGGCCATAGCGGTGGCTGCCGTCATACTCGCGCCTCTACGGCGCATGAGCGGTACGGTCATCACACTGCCACCAACGCCCAACAAGGCGGCCACTGCACCAATGAATGTACCCGTAATGGCTGTTACTGCACGCCCCATAGGACGCACATTACTCCCCGCCTGATGCAGAAAACCAGGCCGCAGAACGGCATCCGTAATAGTGATGCACAAATAGCCAATAAACGCCCAGCGCACCCACTCCCCACTTAACGACACGGCAGCCGCCGCGCCAAGCACAGCGCCCATGGCGATATAACCGACCAACGGACGCACTAAATGCCATTGCACAGTGTGACGCCGATGATGACGCCATGTTGCCAGTGAAGCCGCGAAGACCATTAACGCAGTCGAGGTGGCTACCGCGATATGCATTGCCGCCAGACCCGCCTCGCTATTCGACCCATGGATGGAAATCAGTAAGACATACAGCAATGGAACCACCACAAACCCACCACCGAAACCGAACAACACGGTGGTGACTCCCGCCAACCCGCCACAGAGAAGTAATATGCTATACACCGCCGCTCTCCTGATGAAACGAAACAGCAGACACTGTATGCTGGCGGGGGTTGGCCGACATTCGTCGTTCGGACAATAATCATCGCATTACGGCCAGAATAAAAATTATGCTCAATACTCCCCTATCCGACGTGGATCATGTGGCACGGCCCATTGTGGCCATCGGTACTGACTACAACCCCGGCACACTCCTCGACTTCCATACCCATCGTCGTGTCCAGTTTCTCTATGGCATGACAGGCGTGATGGAAGTCAATACGGATGACGGCACCTGGATGGTGCCGCCTTATAGCGGTGTCTGGCTGCCTGCGGGCAAGCGACATCAGGTGCGCATGAATGGAGTTAGCACTCGAAGCCTGTATATAGAGCCCCACACCGCTCTACGCGCTTCCCGCAATTGTGAAGTGCTGGTCGTAACGCCTCTGTTGCATCATCTGCTGCTGGCTTCCGCCCACCTACCCGCGCTCTATGACGAAAACGGCCGCGACGGCGCCCTTGCCCAATTGCTCCTATACGAACTGCAACAAGCTCAGGCCCTGCCGCTGTTTGCGCCCCTGCCCCATGACCCTCAATTAGCCAGTCTGTGCCGAGATTTTCTCAGCCAGCCGAACATTCACACTCTTCCCGAGGACTGGGCTCGGCAGATGCATCGCAGTCAGCGCACCTTCAATCGCCTATTCCGTCAGCAGACCGGCACGTCCTTTGCCGTATGGCGCCAACAGGCCTGTCTCATGGCAGCTATTCCCAGCCTGCTGTCTGGCAGTTCCGTTACTCGAACCGCGCTGGAACTCGGCTACGACAGCCCAGCCGCTTTTTCTAGTATGTTTCGCAAGGTACTTGGTCAATCTCCCACCGTTTTCGTCCGAGCGGCTACTCGCCAACTGGAAGAGTAACAAGCACGCCTACGGATCAGTTGCTCGGCTAATCCTAGTAGTTAGGTGTATGGCCATTCTTAACAGCCCACTTATATTCTTATTTGTTACTTTTGAATAAAGGAAGTAAATCATGGTGGCTGCCAGTCTTAGCTAGGGGAAACACTGGGAAGTCTTCATTAGAAATGAAGTCTCCAGCGGCCGCTACGGCCCCGCTGTGGGCCTAGCCAAAGACGCCCGCGAAGGCCACGGCCCAGAGCCGCTCGCCTTCTACGGCAACTTTGTGGTGATGGAAGGCAGCGACATGGAAGGCGATGTGATTCTGCGCTTTTCTGAAAGACAGCCCTTTTCTACCGGCTCGGCCAAATCCCGCGTTGTGGTAGCTTTACTCGCCTTGGCCAATGAGCGGTACTTCAAGGTGATCGTAGTATGCCTCGCGGCGAGCCGATTGCCGCTCTGCCTGTGCCAACGCCCTACCCGTTACTGCGCATGTAACGCGCCTACTACCCTTGCCAAAGGAATGGTGGCCCCCTAATCAGCGGTTAGCGTCCTTGGCGGCTACACTTAGATAAGTTTACTTGAGCGCAGTGGTCAGCAAACCCACCACTTTCAGGCAGGTTGATCATTGTCCTTTAACCGCACGAACTCTTGCAAACAGGGAGGTTATAATGAGTAAGCGGACGAATATGCCAGAAGAAAAAGGCCTGGAGCACAGCATTAGTCTAGTGAAAGAAGGCTATCATTTTATTATTAATCGACGCGAGTCGATGCAGTCCAATGTCTTTAAAACCAGGGTACTTGGCCGTAGCGCTTACTGTCTTAGTGGCAGCGAGGCTGCCGAGCTGTTTTACGATGAGTCTAAATTTAAACGAGCTGGGGCGGCTCCGCTACCGGCTAAAAAAACATTGTTCGGCGTGGGCGGGGTCCAGGGGTTAGATGACGAAGCTCACCGGCACCGAAAAGCAATGTTTATGCAGTTATGGACGCGCGAATCGGTGGATAGATTGGGCCAGTTAACTCGTGATTACTATGCCAAGGCGGCAGAAGATTGGGTTCAGCAGGACGAGATCGTTTTATATAACGAAGCCAAAAAGATCCTGACGCAAGTGGTTTGTGACTGGTGCGGGGTTCCATTAGCGGCAGATGAGATTGAGAAACGAACCGATCAGCTTAGTCTTATGTTTGAAAAAGCAGGGGAAGCAGACTTTTCGCATTTTAAAGGTTGGAGTGCCCGTTCAAAAGCAGAAGATTGGATTGAAGATCTCATTAGTCAAGCGCGCGAAGGCAGCTTGCAACTAAATGAAGACACCCCTTTTTATAAGTTTATTTGGCATAAAGACCTAGATGGAAGTTTGCTCGATAAAGAGATAGTGGCCGTAGAGGTGCTTAATTTACTGCGGCCTACCGTGGCAAATGCAGTCTGGATAGCCTTTATAGGCTTGGCGTTACACGATTCTCCGCCAAATTCCGAGCTGACTCACGAGCAACTTGAAAGCTTCTGCCAGGAAATAAGACGTTTTTATCCATTCTTTCCTTTTACGGTGGCGAAGGTTCGGGAAGATTTCACCTGGCAAGGCTATGAATTTGAAAAGGACACGCTCACACTGCTGGACTTGTATGGCACTAACCACCACCCGGAGGAATGGGATAACCCGGACACCTTTATTGGTACCCGTTTTATAGACAGCAAGCAGCGTCCGTTCAGCTTTATTCCTCAGGGTGGCGGGGACTATGACACAGGGCATCGCTGTGCAGGCGAGTGGATGACACTTCTTATTATGCAGGAAACCGTCGATTTCCTAATGAATAAGATTAGTTATCAGTTACCGGAGCAGGATTTGTCTTATAGCCTGAAGGAAATTCCAAGCCTACCTAAAAGTCGGATCCGAATGAGAGACATCCGTTTTAATACGCCGGATTGACTTAACCGCGCAACCTAGTTACCCCAGAAAGGCAGGGAGTATTGATGTTGGCCAATTTGGCTAATAAAGATACTCCCCATTCCCTTCTCACTCTTTTCAAACACGTGAAAAACCTTACTGCCCGGTACTGGTATAAGCATGCGGGTACGGCAGGAAAACCACCTGATTACGGCCGTTTGTCTTCGCCTGGTAGAGCGCCTGATTAGCTCAGCATCGGCTGCCCTTTTTGCAGTGTTAGAGAACCATAGCCCCCTGTTTACTCATATCCAGCGGCTGTTCAAACACGGTTGCCCGCTGCGCTAAGCGCCGCTGACTTTGAAGGGCGTGATGATACGTTAATTCAGCATTGGCAGGCAGTGGCTTTGTTCACGGTGGGGGCAAGGCGGGGCTGGCTCTAGAGTAAGCCTAGTTAAACGAGGGCTAAATATAAGGTTAAAGACTTTCGCCAAGCATGTTTAATCATCGCTCTATCGGCTATTAGGGGTTCATCCAAACAGTACCGCATAACGCGTACTCCGCCCGCCCCCAGGCAGCTTGTAAAGGCAGCCTTTTTCTACCAGCTCGGCCATATCCCGAGTAGCGGTGGCCTTACTCACCTTCGCCAATGCTTGGTACTTACGGGCACTGATACCCTGCGCAAACTCCTCACCCGCGCCATCCAGTAAGCGATTAAGCACTTTAATCTGGCGCTCATTTAGTACGATGGTGGCGTGGTGCTGCCAGAAGTTGGTTTTCGAAAGTACTCGGTCGATGCGCAACAGCGCCTGCTCAAGCGCCTCTCTCAACGTATCCAGAAACCACAATAGCCAAGGCGTAATATCCAGGCTGCCTTTCTGGACGCTCTCAAGATGATCGTAATACGCCTCGCGACGCGCCATGATGGCGGCACTCAACGAATAAAAGCGGATGGACTGTCGCTCGGCCTGTGCCAGCGCTTTATCCGTTACCGCACGCGTCACGCGCCCGTTACCATCATCAAATGGATGAAGCGTAATCAACCAAAGATGGGCGATGCCAGCCCGTATTAAAGGATCAAGCCCTTCAGGCGGATGGTTGAACCAGTTAATAAACGCATCCAGCTCAGTTTCCAACTGCCCACGCGGCGGCGCTTCAAAATGTACCGTGGGGCGATCAATGCGCCCAGATACGACCTGCATGGGATGATCCCCTCGCAGCTTGCCAACCCTTACCCTTCCCAACAAACCAGGACCTTGCACGAACAACAGGGACTGCCAGAAACAGAGTTGTTGGTAGGAAATAGGCTCATCCGGATGGTGAGTTGCTTGCAGCAAAAGCTCGATCAACGCTTCGGATTCCGGCGTGGTTCTGGTGGATACCCCCGCTTGCTCAAGCCCTAAATGACGCGCAACCGAAGAGCGCACGGAGCCAACATCCAGGCGCTCGTCCTCGATCTCGCTGGTTCGAATAGCATTCTGAATGAGCGCATCCATTTCCACGTCTAAATCAGTCTGCTCGGGAGCAGCATCCATTCTGCCCAACGCCCGTCCTTGCAATAGTCTTACGGCATTTAACGTAGGCCGTAGGGCAGATTCATCCCACTTGAAATAAGGCCAATTGTGCTGCTGCCAGATATACATGAGCCGATTATGGTTTATATTCGGCTCATAGGCTAGCAGCCGCTCGAATCAGGTTCTCCCTGGGTTTCTCCATTTCGGGGGCCAGGTTTGAAAGCATGTGAACGCGCCGCCCACGCGACGGTGAATGCGATAACAAGCAAGATCACCAGAGACCAGGGGAAGGCGCCTACACCCCATGAATTAAGAAGCATACCGCCAACGACTCCACCACCAGCAATCGCAGCATTCCATGTCACTACATTCATGGAAAGCGCCACATCGGCACCACTTCCAGCCGTATCGGCCAGCGCGGTTTGCAGCAATGTGGAAGCACCGCCGAAGGTGACGCCCCACACTACAATGCCGATGAAGACGACAACGGGGCTTTGAGTGCTCAAACCAAAGATGAAAGCGGTTATCGCGAATGCTGCAAGGCTTGTCAGTACCGTGACCCGCAAATGGCTGTCCACCAGCTTTCCGGCAATCCAGATGCCGCCAAGCGATGCAGCGCCAAAGGTTAATAGCACCAGATCAATCCGTTCGCCGAGTCCCGCTGCCCCCACAAACGGAGCAATATAGGTGTAGAGAATATTGTGGGCTAGCATCCACGTTACGACCACTGCAAGCACAGGCCGCACGCCCGGCGTCGTAAAGACTTTTCGCAATGGCATACGCTCGCCTGCCGGCTGCCCGGGATAGTCTGGAACTTTGGCCATTACCCATACAACCAGAGAAAGTGTCAACGCGGACATGACCCAGAAAGCGGTACGCCAGCCGGCGACCGAGCCCATGTAGGTTCCAAGAGGCACACCGAGAGCCAAAGCCACGGGGATGCCGACCATCGCCACGGCCATTGCACGCCCTTGTTGATGAGGAGCGACCATACGCCGAGCATAACCAGCGAGAAGACTCCAGGCCAACCCGGCGGCAACACCGGCAAAGAAGCGAGCAACCAGCGTCAGGCCATAGGTACTGGATAGCGCAGTGACCGAGTTAAAAACAAAGAACCCGATAATGGTGAGCAGCAAGACGTTGCGTCGCCGCCAACCGCGCGTAGCAATCGTCAAAGGAATCGCCGCTAACATCGACCCCAGCGCATAAGCCGTCACCATTTGACCCGCCAACGCTTGGCTGATCCCGAGACCCTCACTGATTTGAGGTAATAATCCCGCAGGTAGCGTTTCTGTCACGATGCAGACAAAGCCCGTCATAGCCAAGGCCAGCAGTGCGGACATGGGAAGCTTATCAGTCGTCGCCGATTCCGCCTGAATAGATGAGTAGGCCACAAAAATACCCTTTCGAAGATGAAGTTTAGCGCTGGGCAGCAGACACCCAGAGCATTTTTTCTCACATATGTATCGATCGGTATAAATATGTGGCGCCGGATAGATTATTGTCAAGGACTTTTGTATCGAGTAGTATATAAGTCATCTGTATTTAGTAACGTAATGGAGTTCGAAATGGCACAGATGGGGCGCCCCAGAGTGTTTGATCGACAGCAAGCTATTGAGCAAGCGATGCACCTTTTCTGGGAGCAGGGTTATGAGACAACGTCTCTGAGCCAGCTCAAAACTCAGATAGGCGGCGGCATCTCTGCACCAAGCTTTTATGCTGCTTTCGGATCCAAGGAAGCTTTGTTCAAAGAGGCTGTTCAGTGTTACCTGGAGAGCTATGCCCGCGTGACAGACGGCCTATGGGACGATGAAATACCTCCCAGAGAAGCGGTCGAACTTACGCTACGTCGTTCGGCGAAAATGCAGTGCGAATCGGGGCACCCAAAAGGCTGCATGGTGGCCCTGGGAACCATGAGTGCGCCGAAACCTGAGCATGCGCATGTCGCAAAGCCGCTAGCCGCCTCACGTTCGCGTACTCATGCTGGGTTTGTACGATGCGTTGAGCGTGGAATTGCTATGGGCGAGCTCTCCGAAGAAACCGATGCTCGGGCCATGGGGACAATGTTCAGTAGTTTTCTGCTGGGTGTGTCCATATCAGCGAGAGACGGCATCAAGATATCGGTCTTCAATGCCTCTATTACAGAGCTCATGAAATTGTGGGACGCCGCACGCAATGAGCGGTAGAGACTTTTTCAAATAGAAAGTCTCCCGCACGTTGGCAATTTCCCAGTACACCCAGCCGCTGTTCGATCACCGCTGATACCAACCAAATAATTTTCTGCCGAATTCATGCGCTTTTATATTCGCTAACTGGACACGCTATGCATAACCTATGGATTCCCGTTGTCGCCATTTTCGTCGTGGCTGGCCTGATATTCGGTAGCCAGGCCTATTCCGAGGCCCAGCGTGATGCCCACATCGCCGCGACGATATCTGAACGCCTCGAAAGCCAAGCACCGGCCAAAATCTCCCACTTGACGCGAGTCAACAAGGGCTATGGGGTGTGCGGCGACTATGAGCTTTCAGGCGCCGAGTCCGGTCATTTCTACTACAACAGCAACACCAAGCGACTAGCGTTGGGCACCGATGCCCCGCTGTATCAAGACAACTGCAAAAGCGTTTATAACTAATCTCTTAGAACCTGTTCACGATTTGTTAAGCAGTAAAGTGATTGCGTTCGATGCTGCGCGGATTGTTGAGCAGATGAAGTCGAGGTAGCCTGGCGCGGCAGATTCAAGGTAAAGCGCGGTGGCAAACAACCACCAGTTCACGTTTTTCCATCGAGTAAAGCCGATACGCCCCGCTCTTGCAGAATCAGACGTTGTTAGTGCATGTTCGTAATTAGAGAACAGCTCTTCAGCACGAGCCAGGGAGCCTTTAAAGCACCACGTTGCAGTTCATGATAGCGGGCTCTTAGCTCCCTGGTACGCACGTCGCGGCCCGCACCTATGCCGAGTGAGTCTTCTTAAAGGGAACGAGGTGCAACACCCCCACCACCACCGAGCCCACCAAAAAGCCAATCACCGCAGAGCACAGCGTATTGAAGCTCCAGCCCAGCGCGCCGCCCAGGGCACCGGTTGCCTCGCTAATGCCATGCTCAATATGGTGAACCCACTCATAGGGCGCGTTGAACCAACCCGTGCCATCAGCACCCAGATTGGCCATCAGGATATGCCCTCCCACCCAGAGCATGGCGACGGTACCCACGACCGAGATGGCCGCTAGCACCTTGGGCATTGCAGTCACCAGACCACGGCCAAGTGTCTGCATGCCCGAACTGCCCCGCTGGGCGAGCTTCAGGCCGATGTCATCCATCTTGACCAACAGCGCCACCACGCCATACACCAGAATAGTGATGATAAACGCGACCACCACCAGGCTCGCCAGCTGTGACCAGAATCCCTGATGGGAGACACTGGCAAGCGAGATCACCATGATTTCGGCGGACAGAATCAGGTCGGTCCGAACGGCGCCACTTACGATCTTTTTCTCGGCTTCCGGCCCCTTTTCTACCGCCGGCTTTTCATCAACATGTCCCCCCGAGAGCTTGTGCCAAACCTTTTCCGCGCCCTCAAAGGCCAGATAGGTGCCACCCACCATCAGGATGATTGGTAATAGCGCGGGCAAAAAGTAATTCAGCAGCAGCGCCGCCGGCAGGATAAAAACCAGCTTGTTGCGGATCGAGCCCAGCGCGATCTGCTTCACAATCGCCAGTTCACGCTCCGCTGTCACCCCCTGCAAATATTGCGGCGTCACCGCCGCATCATCGACCACTACCCCGGCCGCCTTCGCCGTCGCACGCCCAGCGGCTGCACTGACATCATCCAATGATGCGGCGGACAACTTCGCCAATGCAGCAATGTCATCCAATAATCCTATCAAACCGCCTATGGCCATGGATGCTTACTCCGTGAATAGCAGTTGCTAATAGTAAAGCACATAGCGGGTTGGGCAGGTCACCTCTTTTGCCCGCAGGACAGTGCTGTTTCAGTCTGACTTTCAATTAACTGCCACCCGTTGAGTATGCTCAAAAGCGGCATCAGATGAAGGATCTTATTGAGCGAGGGGTACTAATCGAGAGTCAACCAACGCACTGCTGAGTCGCTCCCTTCGGCCTGATCCAGTACCAACGCTCACTTTCTATCTTGACCTCTGTAACCTATACCTGTGACGCTCGGCATTCTTACTCGCTCATCATATTATTTATCTTAGCGCCCTATCGCCTGCTGGATAGTGGATAACGCCTCATGAAAGTCCTTTTTTTCGCTCGGCTAGTTTCGGCTTGGTAGTTGACCGTAAACAGATTCGCGACTGGAGAAATCTGGCTATATGTCTCTTTGCTTTATCTAGTTTCTATCATTAAAAGCCATCAACTATTTGATACTCATAAAAAACCCGCCTTTCGGCGGGTTTTTGCGAAAAGAGCTAGCAAGTAAAACTCACTCCCACTCAATAGTAGCCGGCGGCTTGCTGGAGACATCATAAGTCACCCGCGACACTCCACCCAGCTCATTGATAATCCGATTGGAGACGGTCTCCAGCAACTCATAGGGCAGGTGCGCCCAGCGGGCGGTCATGAAGTCGATGGTTTCGACCGCGCGTATGGCGATGACCCATTCGTAGCGGCGGCCGTCACCTACTACGCCGACTGACTTGACCGGCAGGAACACGGCGAACGCCTGGCTGGTTTTTTCGTACCAGCCGGAGGCGCGCAGTTCTTCGATGAAGATGGCGTCGGCTTCGCGCAGGATGTCGGCGTACTCTTTTTTCACTTCGCCCAGAATACGCACGCCCAGGCCCGGCCCCGGGAAGGGGTGGCGGTACACCATGTCGTAGGGCAGGCCAAGTTCCAGACCGAGTTTGCGTACTTCGTCCTTGAACAGCTCGCGTAGCGGCTCAACCAGCTTGAGCTTCATGGTTTCCGGCAGGCCACCTACGTTGTGGTGGGATTTGATCACGTGCGCCTTGCCGGTTTTGGAGGCGGCGGATTCGATCACATCCGGGTAGATGGTGCCCTGGGCCAGGAACTCGACACCTTCAATCTTGCTGGCTTCTTCATCGAACACGTCGATGAAGGTGTTACCGATGATTTTACGCTTGGCTTCCGGGTCCTTCTCGCCTGCAAGCTTACTCAGGAACAGGTCTTCGGCATCTACACGAATGACCTTGACGCCCATGTGCTTGGCGAAGGTTTCCATCACTTGGTCGCCTTCGTCTTTACGCAGCAGGCCGTTATCCACGAATACACAGGTCAGCTGGTCGCCAATCGCTTTGTGTAAAAGTGCGGCTACCACGGAAGAGTCCACACCACCGGAGAGGCCCAGCAGTACGTGGCGGTCGCCGACCTGTTCACGCACACGCTGTACCTGGTCTTCGATGATCTGGGCAGGCGTCCACAGCTTCTCGGCCTTACAGATATCCAGCACGAAGTGCTCGAGCATGCGCTGGCCTTGCAGAGTGTGGGTCACTTCCGGGTGGAACTGTACGCCGTAGAACTGCTTCTCTTCCCAGACCATGGCGGCAATCGGGCAGCTGGGTGTGGAGGCCGTGATGGTGAACTCGGCAGGCGCCTTGGCTACCTTGTCGCCGTGGCTCATCCATACATCCAGCAGAGCTTTGCCGGTGTTGGCATCTACGTGGTCTTTAATGTCTTTGAACAGCGCGTTTTCAGCATCGATGCTGATTTGCGCGTAACCAAACTCGCTCTTGTTGGAGCCTTCCACCTTACCGCCCAACTGCTCGGCCATGGTCTGCATGCCGTAACAAACACCAAACACGGGCAGGCCCATTTCGAACACACACTGAGGCGCACGCGGGGAATCCAGCTCGGTCACGGATTCCGGGCCGCCGGCCAGGATGATGCCGTTGGGGTTGTACTCGCGGATCTCTTCTTCGGTGATATCGAAGGCGCGAACCTCAGAGAACACGCCAATTTCGCGTACCCGGCGGGCGATCAGCTGCGTGTACTGTGAGCCGAAGTCGAGAATCAGGATTTTATGGGAGTGGATATCATTCATGGCAGTGTCTCGATTAAGCAGTGGGGGTGCTGCTAAAAAGGCTGAAAAGCAAGCGGCGGGGCAAAGCCCGCCGCCATTCAACTAAAAGCGCTGGTTAGCTCACCCGGTAGTTGGGAGCTTCTTTGGTGATCTGCACGTCGTGAACGTGGGATTCGTTAAAGCCAGCACCGGTAATCTGGACGAATTCCGGCTTGGTGCGCATTTCTTGAACATCACGGCAGCCGGTGTAGCCCATGGAGGCGCGCAGCCCACCCATCAACTGATGAACGATGGCGCTCATCATGCCTTTGTAAGGTACGCGGCCTTCGATACCTTCGGGTACCAGCTTCTCGGCACCGGCATCCTTATCCTGGAAGTAGCGATCGGCGCTGCCCTGGTTCTGGGCCATGGCGCCCATGGAACCCATGCCGCGGTAGGCCTTGTAAGTACGGCCCTGGAACAGCTCGACTTCGCCCGGCGCTTCTTCGGTACCGGCCAGCAGGCCACCTACCATCACGGCACTGGCACCAGCGGCAATCGCCTTGGCCAAGTCGCCGGAGAAGCGTACGCCACCGTCAGCAATCAGCGGAATGTCGTACTCTTTAAGCGCGGCGGCTACGTTGGAAACCGCGGTGATCTGCGGCACACCTACACCTGCCACAATACGCGTGGTGCAGATGGAGCCGGGGCCAATGCCCACTTTCACGCCGTCAGCACCCGCTTCGGCCAATGCCTTGGCAGCGGCACCTGTGGCAATGTTGCCGCCGATCACCTGAATGTCAGGGAAGTGCTCTTTGATCCAGCTAACGCGGTCGATAACGCCCTGGGAATGGCCGTGGGCGGTATCGACGATGATCACGTCAACACCCGCTTCAGCCAGCGCAGTAACACGGTCTGGAGTTTCCGGGCCGGTACCCACGGCGGCGCCTACCAGCAGGCGGCCATCGCTGTCTTTAGCAGCCATCGGGTACGTGCGGGCTTTTTCGATATCCTGGAAGGTCACCAGGCCACGCAGATGGAACTCGTCGTCAACAATCAGCATTTTTTCGATGCGGTGTTCGCGCATCTTGGCTTTGCTGACTTCAAGCTCGGTGCCTTCGGCAACCGTTACCAAGCGCTCACGCGGGGTCATGATATCGGCCACGCTGTCGCCCACGTTCGGCTGGAAGCGCATGTCACGCTCGGTCACGATACCCACCAGGGTTTCGCCTTCAACCACCGGGAAGCCGGAGAAGCCGTACTCTTTCGCCATGGCAAGAAGGTCTTCAAGCTTGGCTTTGGGGCTAACCGTGACGGGGTCTTTTACAATGACGCTTTCGTGCTTTTTGACCTTGCGGACTTCAGCAGCCTGCTGGGTCATGGTCATGTTTTTGTGAATGATGCCGATGCCGCCTTCCTGAGCCATCGCAATTGCCAGACGTGCTTCGGTCACGGTGTCCATTGCAGCAGAAACGAGCGGGATATTAAGCGAGAGGTTACGGGTCAGGCGGGTTTTGAGACTGACATCCTTGGGGAGGACGTCGGAGAAGCCAGGAACGAGAAGTACGTCATCGAACGTAAGCGCTTCTTGGGCCATACGTAGCATAGCGGCAACACCCAATTTGATGTGGGAAGAAGGGGCGTGAAAAGTTAATCCCCCATTATAGCGTTTTGAGGGGCACCCCAGCAATGCAGTCGAGCGGTTGTGCTTATACCAATTGCTAATGACGTATACTGCTAGACTGATGGTTGGTTACTTTTTTATCGAAGGGGGCCTTATGTCTCAACAGATTATTGTTTACACCGATTACGTCTGCCCCTTCTGTCTGCTGGCTGAAGAGGCGATAGTTCAGGCAACCGAAGGCATGGACGTTGAAATTCGCTGGCGGCCCTTTGAGCTGCGCCCTGCCCCGGTGCCCACGCTGAAGGTGGAAGACCCTTACTTGCCCAACGTGTGGCGCGAGTCGGTGTATCCCATGGCGGAAAAATTGGGCGTGCCCATTACGCTGCCCAATATCTCCCCTCAGCCGCGTACCGATAAAGCCTTTGAAGTGTTCGCCATGGCCGAAGAGCACGGTTTGGGTCATGCCTATTCGATGGCCGCGTTAAAGGCGTTCTTCCAGGAAGAGCGCGATATCGGCGACCCTGAAGTACTCGCGGATATCGGTGAATCGGTGGGCTTGGAGCGCCAGGCGGTGCATGATGCGCTTGCCCAAGGCCGTTACCGCGAACAGCACCAGGCGGCCCAGCGGCACGCGGTGGAAGAAGCGCGCATCCAGTCAGTGCCTACGTTGATCATCGATGGCGAAGTGATTCAGGGCGTGCCCGACCCTGCAGCTCTAAAACGTTATTTGATGGAGCGCGCTTAACCTTATGGCTACCTCCTCCCAGGCGCTTTCCGTCAGCGAACTCAACAAGCAGGCCCGCCAGGCGCTTGAGCGCGATGTGGGCGAGGTGTGGGTGGAAGGCGAGCTCTCCAATGTTTCGCGCCCGGCGTCGGGGCATATCTACTTCACGCTAAAAGATGACCGCGCCCAGGTGCGCTGCGTGCTGTTTCGCCAGCGGGCTCGCTTTGTGTCAGCCCCCATGCGCGATGGCGATCAGGTAAAACTGCGTGGGCGGGTGTCGCTGTTTGAACCACGCGGCGACTACCAGCTGATTGCCGAAGCCGTGCAGGCGGCAGGCCTGGGTGAACTGCTGGCCGCCTTTGAGCGACTGAAAGCCCAGTTGGATGCCGAGGGCGTGTTTGCCAATACGCGCGCTCTGCCCTTTCCGCCGCGCAAGATTTTGATTTTAAGCTCGGGCACCGGCGCGGCCATTCGTGATGTGCTGGCAGTGCTCGCCGCCCGCTGGCCCTTGGCGGATGTCACGTTAATCCCGGTGCCAGTGCAGGGTGTGGAAGCCGCACCTGCGATGATCGCCGCCCTTGGGCTGCTCAACCGCCAGGCACGGCTGGCCCCTGAACGGGATGTGGTGTTGATTACCCGGGGCGGCGGCAGCCTGGAAGATTTATGGGCGTTCAACAACGAACATCTGGCCCGGGCGATTTTTCATTCACGCCTGCCGGTAATGTCGGCGGTGGGCCATGAGGTGGATATCACGCTTGCTGATTTTGCCGCTGATGTTCGTGCCCCCACCCCGTCGGCTGCCGCCGAGCGCCTGGTGCCAGATCAACACGCCTTGAAGCGCCAGCTAACTGACCAGAAAAGCCGCCTGCACCGCGCCATGCAGCGGCGGTTGGAGCGCGATAGCCAGCAGCTGGATAGCCTGCGCGCCCGGCTCAAACACCCCGGCGAGCAGTTAAACCGTCAGCGCCAGCACGTGACGACACTTACCCAGCGCTTAACTCGCGCCATGCAGCAAACCCTTGCCCAGCAGCAGTCAAGGGTGACACAACTGGGCAGGCGTTTGACGAGCCAGGACATGGCGCGGTTACACCGCGCAGAAAGCGAACGGGTTAACCAATTACATCGCCGTATGGAAAACGCTATCCAGCGTCAGTTTCAACGCCAGCAAGCCCGCTTAACCAGTGCGGCTCGGGAACTAAACGCCATCAGCCCGCTAGCCGTTCTAGGCCGTGGCTACGCGATTGCTCAGGATGACAAGGGCCAGGTCGTTCGCCGTGCCGAGGAGACCCAGCCGGGCCAGAAGCTCTCACTGCGCTTGGGTGAAGGCAGGCTAAGTGTCGAGGTAAAACGGCGCTTCAAGTAGGGCTGCTCGAGACCTTCGCTTGCTATGTTGAAGGCGGCGTTAGTGAAAACAGCGTTGGATTCGACCGGGCCTCTGCTTGAATGGCCTCATCAATCGGCGTGTCATAGGTCTTGAGTAAATAACCCAGCACCGAATAGAAACCAACCATGGCAATCAGGTCGATCACGGCCTCACGTCCGATTGCATAGGCCAACGCTTCTTCTTGATGCCGTGTAAGCATGTGCGCGTCGAGTAACGCATCCACTGCGTTAACAATCATGCCGTCAACACCGTCAATTGCTTCAGGCGTACCGCGAATAGCGTCAATCCGCGCCTCGGAAAACCCCAGCGCCAGCGCACGGCTGACATGGTGCACCCACTCATAGGCAGACCCCAGGCGAAAACCAGCACGTAGAATCACTACCTCGGTTAACTCAGGGCCCAAGGCATTGTCCTTCACCACATGCTGCCGCAACGGCGCCCAGGCGTTTAACAGGGCTGGGTGATGCGCCATGGTGCGGTACACGTTCAGTGCGCCCGCAAAACCATCGCGCAACGCCGCAATATTTTCTGGCCAGTCGGCATCGGTCACTGGTGGACAAGGCGACTGCTTCATCTTGGCATTTCCTCTTGTATTATTTGGCTATCGCGTCAGGTTATTCAGCTATTGCGGCGTCAATCGCCTGGGTAATCCGTTCAATAAGGAAATCAATCTCATCCGCCTGGATGGTATACGGGGGCGCAAGCAGCACGTGATCGCCATACACGCCATCAATGGTACCGCCCATTGGATAGCTGATCAGGCCTCGTGCCATTGCCTGGCGTTTGATCTTGGCGTGAATTTTTCGAGCGGGGTCAAACGGCGTCTTTTGCTCCCGGTCTGCCACCAGTTCAATGCCACGAAACAATCCCCTTCCCCGAATATCGCCCACATAAGGTGATGCGCCTAGCGCTGCTTCCAGGCCACTTTGTAAGCGCGCGCCCATGGCGTTGACGTTGGCCAGCGTTTCAGGCCGCGCGATGATCTCGACGACCTTGTTGGCAGCGGCCGCCGCGACGGGGTGGCCAAGGTACGTATGCCCATGCTGAAAAAGGCCGGAGCCGTTGGCGAAGCTATCAAATATAGCGGATGACAACAGCACAGCCCCAATCGGCTGGTAGCCTCCCCCCAGGCCTTTGGCCACGGTGAGAATATCAGGCGTTATGCCGTCCTGCTCGCAAGCGAACATGGTGCCTGTGCGCCCCATGCCGCACATGACTTCATCAAGAATCAACAACACGCCATGCTGATCGCAGATTTTACGCACCCGCTTGAAGTAATCCGCTTCAGAGGCCACCGCGCCAAGGGTAGCCCCCACCACAGGTTCGGCCACAAACGCCATGACGCTTTCAGGGCCCAGTTCGAGAATCTTGGCCTCAAGTTCATCAGCAAGCCTTGCAGCGTACGCTTCTGGGGATTCGTCGCTTCCCTTGTCACGGTAGGCATAGCAAGGCGAAACATGATGCGTTTGGGGCAAAAGTGGTTGGAACTGCTGTCGGCGCATGGCGTTGCCCCCGGTGGCAAGCGCACCCAGGGTATTGCCATGGTAACTCTGGCGCCGGGCGATAATATGCCGCCGCTCTGGCCTGCCGGTTTCCACGAAATACTGGCGAGCCATTTTTAACGCGGCCTCTACCGCTTCTGAACCGCCGGATACCAGGTACACGTAATCCAGGCCGTCGGGCGCCAGCTTCACCAGCTGCTCAGCCAGCTCCTCGGCGGCATCCGTGGTGAAAAATCCTGTATGGGCGTAGCAGAGGTTATCAATTTGGGCACGCATGGCTGCCAGCACTTCCGGGTGGCCGTGCCCCACACTCGTCACTGCCGCCCCGCCAGAGCCATCCAGGTAGCGGCGCCCTTCGGTATCAGTGATATAGACGCCTTGCGCTGATGCCGCATGCGGCAACGGCTGGCCAATGCTGCGATGAAGAATACGAGCCATGGTTATCTTTTCCCCTTTTTCAAGCGCTGCTTTTCCGAGCGGTCTTTGCCGAGCCGCCACAGCCCCCCTTGTTCAGCACAAGAGTGGCACGACCTTATCCACCAATGCAACAAGACAATCATTAAATAAATTATTAAAACAAATGGATCATTGTTTTCAGTAAAAAGGCGCGTTTACACTCATGCGCAATCATCTCAAGCCCATGGCATGTTTAAGAGGCACCTTTCTATGTCACAGAGCGATCCGCTAAGAGAGCAGATCATTGCTCGGTTCGATGCCATGTCAGCACAACTGCAACAGGCAGCGCGCTACGTCCTTGAGCATCCGGAAGAAGTGGCATTGGTTTCCATGCGCGAATTGGCACGTTTGGCCGCCGTTCAGCCGGCGACCATGACGCGGCTTGCCAAAGTGCTGGGCTTTCAGGGCTACAATGAAATTCGTGCTTACTATGCTGAAACGGTGCGTAAGCGAAACGACGGTTTCGCTGCCAAGGTACGCCAAAGAGACGTTGAAACGACTAGCACGCCGGAAAGTGATATCGCCCATCACATGCTGCACGGGATAAGCGCCCAAATTGCAGCGCTCTGTGAGCCAGAGCCGCTACAGTGCTTGACCGCCATGGCCGATAGGCTGGCAGCCGCCAAAAAAGTCTATGTGCTGGGGTTACGCTCAAGCCATGTGGTGGCCTGGCATTTTCATTACGTCATGTCGCTGCTGGGCGAGCGCTCCGTTCATCTTGATGGCCCCGCCGGCACGGGTGGCGACGCCTTGATTCGTGCCAAGCCTGATGAGGTAATGCTTGTCGTATCCATCAAACCCTATGCGGTAGATACGCTGGTGCTTGCGCAATTGGCAAAAGATAAGGGCCTGGCTGTTCTCTCGATTACAGATAGCGAGGTATCACCGCTGGCGGGAATTTCCGAGCATACGATTTATTGCGCCACGGACAGCTACAGCTTCTTTCATACCCTGACCCCTGCCCTGGCCGTTTCGGAAGTGCTCTGCACATTGCTGGCCGAGCTTGACCGTCCTTCGGCGCTGAAAGCCCTTCAGGACGCCGATGATCATCTTGCACACCTTAACACCTACTCGAATACGCTCCCCAGGCGGGTGTGAATGGCACTGCTCCGGCTAGCTTTCTGAACGTGGCAGGACGTAGATCAGGGCTTTAGATGTAAGCTCTGGATCAGCAAGTTCGCCCATAAAAAAGTGCCCGGCCTAGGCCGGGCACTGCGCTTCAATATCAGAACTTAACGCTTGCTGTTTTAGCGCTTACGGGGCTTTATTGGTGCCTGAGCCCTGCGTATTACCGGAAGGCGTATTCGAGCTTGCCAAGCCCGGCGATTTATTACCCGCTGGAGGGTTCGCTACGGGATTGGTGCTTGAGCTAACGCCCGATGCTGAGTTATGGCCCATTGACGAGGCGCCGGAATGATTGCTCGATCCACTACCAGACGTTGATGACTGTTTTCCACCGGAAGACGACTGCTGGTCATGACTCTGCGAATCTTCTTTCATATGCTCCGCCTTTTCATGAATCGCCTGCTGCGCTTTATCTACCTGCTCATGCCCTGTTTCTGCTGCTTTGTGCAGAGCACGATCACGGTATTCGCCCAGGTACTCATCTTCTTTACGCGTTGTGGGGAACAGGCTCGCCAGGGCAGCGCCCAGCGCAACCCCTAAAGCGCCCACGACCAACGGGTGATCCTGAATAAAATCTGACGATTTGCTGCCCATATGGCGGGCGCGGCCAGACATATTGTGCAGGTGATCCTGCGTGCCATGTTGAAGGTGGGACGTGGAATCTCGCATGCTGCCTCCCATATGGTGTGCCTTGTCGCCAAGATGATGCACCTTGTCACTTAACTGATGTGCGACACCCTTGGCTTTTTCGCTGAAATGTTGAGCTTTTTCTTTTGCTCCCTCTTTCATGCTGCTCATGCGGCCTTGGTGTTCGCTCTGATGGCCGGATGCACTGCTATAACTGGAGGGGCCGCTATAGGTAGAAGCACTGCTGCCAGCATGGGTTCCTTCATGCACAGGGATTCCCGGCGTGCCATGAGAGCCGCTGTGGCTAGTGGCCGTATGCTCATCCATATAGCGGTGTTGAGACATACGCTTATGACTGTGCCCTTGATTAGGGTTACGCTGGGACATCATTAACCAGCCCAAACCTGCGGTGGTCACAAGGAACGGCACCGGGTTTTGCTTAATGGTGTTCCCCAGGTTAGAGACAAACTCATTGGCTCCACCATGACGAATATAGTCATAGGACGTGTTCAACAGCTGCTGAGGAGAAAACCGTTCCTCGATTTCGTGCAGTGTGGAGTCAAGGCGTTCACGCGAACGATGAATATCCTTTTCAATCTCTTCGGTACTGCGATGATCACTGTGAGTACGGTCACTGTGCTTATGATCGTGATCGTGGTCGCTCATTTTAACTCCTCCTTGACGTTATGCTTATGCTCCTTGGCGAGCTCCTTATTGGTCTGAAGGCTATGCAAGGTGCGATTAGGCACCAAATTACGTGCTTGAAGCTTAGCAAGGCCACTTTTGAGCATCACGATGCCAATGATCGTTACCACCACGCCCACAATAATGGCAGACAGCCAAGGCGTCATATCAGGTGGCAACACTTCATTCAGCACAAACACCAGCGCCGCAAGCAACGTAAGAAAGCCGCCCAGGAGTACTGCGCCCGCGATGGCTATGGCAGCCAGGGCCATCATGGCCTGGTGCGTTTTTTCTGACATCTCGGTCTTAGCAAGCTCAGCTTCATTGCGTATCAGCGAGGTAATTTCCTGCATCACCGTCGATAGCAGCGAGCCAACCGATGCGCCTTGAGCGGAACCTGGCTGTGGCGAGGTCGCTTTATGATCTGAATCCATTCTTAGCCTCCCTTACCCTATGCAGGGTCTGTGTCTCTATTAAGAGCTGCTAGCCAATCTCAACCCGGTAAATACCGAAGCTATTGGGCTAACAGCGCCTGGAGCCATACGTACCTTGCATGCCTGCCTAGATACGGCCAGGCCCGCCGGGCTTGTTCACTGAACCCGCGCTACTCCCTGGCGTGTTAGAAGTGCCGGGTGTATTGGAAGTGCCGGGCGCATTGGAGGTGCCGGGCGTAGGCGGCGTAGTGACGCCCAATGAGGTAGCGCCGGGCTGTGAAGAACCTGGATGCGCTGTAGGATCCTGGGAAGCACCAGGGGATGAACCGTGCATGATGCCATCCGATGGGTCGCCGGGAGTAGGAGACGCATGGCTTGAGTAAGTACCTGATGGCTGCCCCGGCTGACTGCCAGATGAGTAGTCATGCTGGCTAGATGAGTGCGAATGCTGACCGGAGCTGCGTAAAAAACGGGTTATTAAAAAGCCTGCGGCAATCGCCCCACCAAAGAACAGAGCTGGCTCACGACGACTATAGCTTTGCGCTTCCTGACACAGGCTTTTCAAATCCTTTTCACGCAGCTTGTTAGAGAAACGATCCGCCGTATCAGCAAGCTTTCTCGCCTGTTGGGAGAAATAGGGCTGTTGCTGGTTGTCGAACTCATCAGCCATTTTGTTAAAGACGTTGGTAAATTTGTGCGTCTGTTCGGCGGCGGTGTCGCGCTGCCGGTTGTAAAGGCTTTCCGCCTGATGCTGTGCCGCTTCGCTGACGTCATGCATGGTATCCCGGCCCTGCTGCTTGAGTGAATCAGAAGAGTGGGAACCTGAACTTGAGTGTGACGTACCAGTATTCGGCGTTGATGAAGAGCCTGGGTCAGCCTGTTTTCCATGATCAATCATTTGTCATCTCCTCCTTGGCGTCTCATCTGTGACTGCATTAATAGATGCGAATTAAAGATGAAACAAAACGAACTTGACCGCAAAAGCATTAAACGCATTTTAAAGATAAATAATCGATTATCCTGGATGACGTTTAATATAAATCGCTATTTTAATATAGTGCCCTTACCTACCCTGTCAATTTATGCTCACTTGCTATACCAAGTTGCAAAAACATTTAATCAAAATCAATAAGTCTAAATTAATATACATTAAAAAATCTTTAGCTCTCAGTGCATGGTGGCAAAACGCATCTACAAATACGGGAAGCTAAGCACCAACTGCTTTAAAGCGCAGTAATAAACAGTACAAAAAGAGGCAGTACAAAAACCAACAGTACAGATGAAAGCCTCCTGCCTTACTTCGGATTTATTGCCATGATTGTTAAAAGGTAATTGATAAAAAATCAGAACTTAAAATCAATTATCAAACCGCTTGATAACCTACATCTCGGAAATTGTTAAAACCTATTTTCTCAGCCTAATTCGAACTTGAGAATCCTTTTAAAAACCACTTTCCTCACCTTTAACAATCGCTACTAACAATAATAAAAATCAGCGATTACTAACGCCTGGTTTTGGCCCTCTCTGCCATCGTAAGCTAGGGTAAATAAGGGTGAAAAGTGAAGGATTAACGTGCCAACAAGGAGTCAATGCACATGAGTGAGCAGAAGCAGCCACCCCAGCATCAGGAACAACAGCCAGGCGATGAGCATGAAATGCGCCCCGAGCCTGAATTTATCCGCGATAGCTACAAAGGCACCCAGAAGCTTTTGGACAAGGTCGCCATTATTACCGGCGGTGATAGCGGCATTGGTCGTGCCGTTGCGGTGCATTACGCCCGCGAAGGCGCTGATAGCGTTATTGTTCATCTGGAAGAGGATAAAGACGCCGAGGACACCAAAGCGCTGGTAGAAGCCGAAGGCCGCCGTTGCCTGGTGCTAAAGGGTGATGTAGGCGAACCTGCATTTTGCCGCGAGGTGGTGCAAAAGACCCTGGACCACTTCGGCAAGCTCAACATTGTAGTCAACAATGCCGCCGAGCAGTACGACTGGGACGACCTAACCGAGATCCCCGATGAGCAGATAATGCGCACCTTCCAGACCAATATCTTCAGTCACTTCTATTTGACGAAAGCCGCGCTGCCGCATTTGCAAAAGGGCGATACCATCATTGAGACGTCCTCTATCAATGCCTTCAAAGGCAACGATACGTTGATTGATTACAGCGCCACCAAAGGTGCTATACAGGGCTTTATGCGCTCAATGGCAATGTCGTTGATGGATCGCGGTATTCGCGTTAACGCCGTGGCCCCAGGCCCGGTTTGGACACCGCTGATTCCAGCAAGCTTTGACGATGAGAAAGTGGCCTCGTTTGGCGGCCAGGTGCCCATGAAGCGCGCTGGGCAACCCAGCGAAATGGGGCCCGCCTACGTGTATCTGGCAAGCGAAGAGTCATCGTATATGACCGGCCAGACACTGCACCTTAACGGCGGGGTTATTTTAAATACGTGATTGGTGATGGGGCGGCATTGCCGCCCCCTTTTGATACCCGTCTCTTTCCTTACCCCTTACCTTACCCGCCACATTTGCCTCGCCGTTATCCTGCCAGGTTTTTCACTAGCACCTTGGATTTACGCGCGTGGTTATAAGCTTCCCGTTTTAAGGGCGGCAAATCCTCAAAGCTTGCCGGGCGGAAGCCGTGTTCCACAAACCAGTGGGCGGTATGAGTAGTAAGTACAAAGATATCGGTCAGGCCGCGCTTGCGAGCGCGGCGTTCCAACGCTTCGACCAATCGCTCGCCCCGCTCACCGCCCCGATAATTACCATGCACCGCCACGCAGGCAAGTTCGGCAATCGTAGCATCAGGATAGAGATGCAACGCCGCACAGCCGATGACCATGCCGTCACGCTCGATAACCATATAGTCATCAATTTCATGCTCCAGGCGTTCACGGGAGCGGGCCACCAGCATGCCACGACGTTCCAGCGGCTCCAGAAGCTCAAGTAGGCCAGCGATATCATTCAGCTTGGCCGGGCGCAGCTGCTCATAGCGATGCTGGGTAATCATGGTGCCCACCCCGTCACGAGTGAACAACTCGCCCAGCAACGCGTCGTGGTTACGCCATGAAAGCAGGTGCGTGCGGGCCACCCCTTCAAGGGCTGCGTTGCAGGCCGCCTGAAGATGCCGGGCAAGCTCACTACCCGGCTGGGCACTCTCCAGCCGAGGTTCGGCTTCGGCTGGTGTCAGCTGGCGCAAAAGCTCGCCTTCTTCATCTGCCAAACCTTCCGATTCACCCAGCAGTATCAGCTTGTCAGCTTTTAGCGCAACGGCGGCGTGCTGGGCAACTTCCGAGGCATCCAGGTCAAACACTTCGCCCGTGCTTGAAAACCCCAGCGGCGGTAGAAGCACTAAAGAGCCTTTTTCCAGCAGCCCCTCAATGGCGCTGGCCCGCACCCGGCGCACTTCACCGCTGTGGTCAAAATCGATCCCCTCACGCACGCCCAAGGGCTTGGCGGTAACCAGATTGCCGGAAATCACGCTTAGCTCAACACCATGCAACGGCGTGCTGGGCAGGCCGAGCGATAGCCGCGCCTCCAGCCACAGGCGCTGGTGCGCCGCCACCTGCTCTACGTGGGCCATCACTGCGCGGTCGGCCACCCATTTCCCGTTAACCCGGGTGGGCTCAACATTGGCATTGGTAAGGGCCTCTTGCACTTGGGGGCGCGTACCAAATACCACGACCAACCGTACACCCAAGGTATGCAACAGCGCCAAGTCCTGCACTAGCTGCTCCCCGCGGCCCGACGCCATGGCTTCGCCCTCAATCAGAATGACGAAAGTTCGCCCCCGGTGCGCGTTGATGTAGGGGGATGCATTACGAAACCAGTCAACAAAAGGGAAGTGCTTGTCCAAGGCCGCTCTCCGGCAGCAGGTGAAAGAAGAAAACAGGCGTGTATAAAACTGTGCGAGCTACTTTACCAGAGCATAAAAAACAGCGGCACCTTCAATCGCTATTTGCTATTGCAAATCTGCATGAAGATGCCGCTGTCCGGTCAGACTTTTAAGCCAACTTTTTAAGTCTGTGCGTAGCTATGTGAGTCGTTACCCAAACATGCCTTTGAACATAAAGAAGAACAGAATCGCCAAACCGGCACCGGCTGGCAGGGTGATCAGCCACGACATGGCAATGGTGCCAATCACACGCAGGTTAAGCGCCGCCATACCGCGGGCTAAACCAACGCCCAGAACCGCCCCCACCAGGGTGTGGGTGGTGGAGATAGGCAAGCCGGTACCCGATGCCAACACCACCGTGGTTGCCGCGGCCAAAGTGGCCGCAAAGCCACGGCTAGGCGTCAGCTCGGTAATGCCGGTACCTACCGTCGCGATGACTTTATGGCCGTAGGTAACAAGACCCACGACAATACCGCCGCCGCCCAGTACCAGTACCCACCAGGGCACCAGCGCAGACGCTTCGATTTCACCACCGGTTTGCACCACGCTGATCACCGCTGCCAGTGGGCCGACCGCGTTAGCAACGTCGTTAGAGCCGTGCGCAAAGGCCATGGCACAGGCGGTGAAGATCATCAGCACGCCGAAGACTCGCTCCACGTTGGCGTAACCAAAGTGGTCATTGGCGTTCTTTTCGAACTTGATACGGCGCTGCATCAGTACGCCAATACCCATAATGACCAAGCCAACTAGAATTGAAAACAGTAGGCTTTGGTTAAAGGTCAGATCCAGCCCAACATGGGAGAGACCCTTCGTTAGCGTGACCATCGCCACGATAAAGCCCACCAGGAACACATAGCCCGGCACGTAGCGCTTGGCTGCCGTAAACGGGTTGTCGTTTTCAAAAATCAGGTGGTGAACCGATTTAAACAACACAAAGCCGATGGTACCGGCCAGCAGCGGGGAAACGACCCAGCTTGCGGCAATGGTCGTCACGGCGCTCCAATCCACGGTAGAAGCCCCCAGGCCTGCCACCGCGAAACCCACAATCGCACCTACAATGGAGTGCGTGGTGGAAACGGGCCAACCTTTCATGGAGGCCACCAACAGCCAGGTACCGGCTGCCAGCAACGCGGCTAACATACCGTATACCAGCAGTTGCGGGTCATCCTGCAGCAGTTCCGGGTCGATGATGCCTTTACGGATGGTGTTAGTAACTTCCCCCCCGGCCAACCATGCACCTAAGAACTCAAAGACAACCGCAATAAGGATCGCCTGTTTGATGGTGATCGCTTTCGACCCCACCGAGGTTCCCATGGCGTTCGCAACGTCGTTTGCACCAACGCCCCACGCCATAAAGAAGCCGAATACACAGGCCAGAATGATAAAAATGTCACCGTGCTGGGCAATAATCTGCATGAGGTCCCCTTAGCGTGCGGTCAAAATCTGCAGGCGGCTGCCCACGCGTTCAGCGCGGTCAGAGACTTCACCGACCCACTCGATGATCTTGTAGAGGAAGATCACATCTACCGGCGGCAGCTGGCTTTCAAGCTGAAACAGCTGGCGACGAATCGCCACTTGCTGAGCATCCGCTTGATGTTCAAAGTTATGCAGTTCGCGGATCATGTTGTGGATAACATCGGAGACGTGACGGCCAAAGCCGGACTCCAGAAGCTCCATGAGCTCCTCAAGCGCCTGGCGCGCCTGGGCGACACACGCCACACTGGTAGCCATGTAATCCCGCATGGGATCGGCAAGTTCATCCGGCACGCGCATTTTACGCCCCAGCATAATGCCGGTTATGTCGCGAACCTTATTGGCTATTTTGTCCTGAACGCTGATCAAATCCAGCAGATCAGTCCGGGAAACCGGTAAGAACATGGTGTTGGGCAGGTTGAGCCGCAGCTCCGTTTTAAGCACATCCGCCTCGTGCTCTAAACGGGTCACGTTTTCACGCAGCTCAGTTGCTTTGTCCCAGTCACCTGCAAGGGACGCTTCAAAAAACGGCAACAGCTGATCGGCGCATTCATTGGCCTTGACGATGTGGGCCAGCAACGGCTGGAATGGCGAGCGGCCAAACATCGCAGAAAAAGGGTTGGAGGTAACCATAGAGCCTTTTAGCCTGTTTTCGGGGGAGCCTGGAAATGGCGACGCCAGTATAAAGAGTGCGCTCGCCGTCGTCATGAAAAGTTCATATTGGTCTAAAAAATTTCACACACACTTCATCACCTAAGGGTGGCTATTGTCATGAAAAATGCAACTCCTATTGAAGTAGAGTTAAAACTTGCGCTGGCACCGTCAAGCATTGAAGCGCTGGAACGCCACCCATTGCTCGCAGCGAAGCCACCATTAACCCAGGAGTTAGCCAATACCTACTTTGATACGCCTACGAATGCTTTAGCCAGTGCCCGGGTCGCCCTTCGCCTTCGCAAGGTAGATGGCCGCGTACTGCAAACGGTAAAAACCGCAGGCCAAGGCGGCGGCGGATTATCCAGCCGTCAGGAGTGGGAGTGGCCCGTGACCCATGACGAGCTTGATCAACAGGGCTTGGCCGCCCTGCCCCCGTTCAAGGGCGAGCTGGCCGGGCAGATAGCTTCGCTAACGCCAGCCCTGCGTACCGACTTCATCCGGCGCAGTTGGCAGCTTGACTGGCAGGGCAGCCATATTGAGCTAGTGCTGGATAAAGGCGAAATTGAAAGCGGCGCGTACACCACGCCTATTTGTGAGGTAGAGCTTGAGTTGAAGAACGGCGCGCCAGAAGCCCTTTGGTCACTGGCCATGGCGCTTGCCGAGAAAGTCCCGCTGCGCCCATCGGATAGCAGTAAGGCTACCCGAGGTGGAGCACTACGTGCCCAGCAGTGGCCGCTGCCAGAAGCACACTCACCCGCGCAGTGGTTGCATCGCGCCACGCTCGCGCTGGACGCTTTTCACGACAGCCAAGCACCGGAGCATCTGCAAAGCGCTCGCGATGCCTTGCAACAGCTGGCAGAGCACCCGGCACTGCCTGGCGACCTCAAGGAACTGGCGAGTGCCCTGCCCCAGACGTTGGATGCCAACGGTCATCCCAGCCTCGCCTATGGCGTTACGCTATTAACACTTTCCCATCGTTTGGCGCTGCAAAGCGCGCTAAGCTAGTCTTGCTATTAAAAATATTAATGCTGATAACGCGCTTACCTGCCTTTTACGGGTAAGTGTTTTTTCATTTTGCCGGAACCGCCATGAGTTTTCATCTGACCCCCGCTGCTGAAGGGCTTCGTACGCAGCTATTTCATATTATTTTTGAATCCGATACGCCAGCGGCCAAAGGGTTTGATATTGCGCTGATCGTCATGATCCTAGGCAGCGTGGCGGTAATTCTGCTGGGCAGCGTGCAGGCTATTTCTCAAGAGTACGGCTGGCTTTTTTATTACATTGAATGGGCATTTACGGTGCTGTTTACCGTGGAGCTTGCGGTACGCATCTATTGCCTTGAACGCCCGACCATCTACTTGAAAAGCTTTTATGGCGTGGTGGACATGATCTCCATTCTGCCTGCCTGGCTTGTGCTGCTGGTACCCGGTTTTCATGCGCTGGTGATTATTCGCATTCTGCGCGTGTTGCGTATTTTCCGCATTCTGCGGCTGATGGAGTTTGTGGGTGAAGGGCGTCTGCTCATTGATGCGCTAAAGCGCAGCGTACGTCAGGTGCTACTGTTCTTTTGCAGTATTTTCATGGTTGTCACCATGTTTGCAGCTCTCATGTACACCATTGAGTCGCCGGAAACCGGATTCACCAGCATTCCCATGTCAATTTACTGGGCAGTGGTCAGCGTAACTACGGTTGGGTATGGCGATATCGTGCCGGGCACGCCGCTTGGCAAGACCATTACCGTGGTACTGATGCTGATTGGTTACTCGATTATCGCGGTGCCCACAGGCATATTCTCTGCTCAGGTTATCCGCTCCATTCGCGAAGACCGTTATTCCGAAGAGGCGTGCCCTGGCTGTGGCCATGACCGCCACGAAAAGCGTGCCCGCTATTGCCTGCGCTGTGGTACCTGGCTGGATGAAACCAGTGAGGATCCGCGTAAAGAGAAGCAGGAAGCCTCACCAGATAAACCCGACTAGCTGGTAAACGGCGCAATATCACCGCGTCCTTCACGCACAACCTTGGGCGGAAGCTCACGTAAGTCAATCACGCTGGTGGGGTCGAGATGACAGGCCCCTCCATCGATAATCAAATCCAGGTGCGCGCCAAAACGTTCGCGAATCTCTTCAGGGTCGCTCATGGGCAGCACCTCACCCACCGGAATCAGCGTCACGCTCATCAGCGGCTCGCCCAGTGCCTCAAGCAGCGCATGGGTAATCCGGTGATCGGGTACGCGCACGCCAATCGAGCGGCGCTTGGGATGCAAAAGCAGGCGCGGCACTTCCGTGGTGGCATCCAGGATGTAGGTATATGGCCCCGGCGTATGCGCTTTCAGCAGCCGGAAAACGGCGTTATCCACCTTGGCGTAGGTGCCAATTTCAGATAGATCGGAACATACCAGCGTAAAATTATGCTTATCGTCCAGCGAGCGCAGCCATTTAATCTTCTCGATGGCCTTTTTCTCGCCCAGATGGCAACCCAGCGCATAGCCTGAATCAGTTGGGTAAGCCACGACGCCGCCTTTGCGAATAATCTCGATGGCCTGATCGATCAGGCGCTTTTGCGGATTCTCTGGATGTATCTGGAAATACTGGCTCATTGTCTGCTCCTGCCCGTGGGTGCGTTTCAGTCCATTGGGATGTTCACGTACTTACTCCATACGTTTACTCATACCATAGCTGACCCGGCGGCTAATGGCCCAGGCGGCGCATCACGCAAATGTAAAAGGCGGGGATGCTGCCAGATGGGCGGCGCGGCCGTACGCGGCACCATACTCATGCTGCCAGGTGCTGCGTGGCTACCGGGGAAGTGAAAATCGCTTCCCAGCGAAGCGTAAAGCCCGCGCTCGACCAATTGGCGGGCAAGGTCTCGCGTGCTGTCGGGGTTTTGTTGACCGCTGACCAGCTCAACGCCCTCGCCACCTGCGGCCTGGAAGGTATCCATTAAAAGCCCGCGCTTGCGCCGGGTCAGTCCGTAGCGCAAGGGGTGCGCGATCACCGCCACCCCGCCGGATGCCACTATCCACTCTACAACCTCGCTTATTTCCGGCCAGTGGGCTTTTACATCGCCTTTCTTGCCGCTGCCCAGGTAGCGCTTGAACGCCGTGGCCCAGTCGGCCACCAGCCCTTCGGCTACCAGGGCACGGGCAAAATCGGGTCGGCCAAGCGGGCGGTCGCTACCGGCCTGCTGGCGGGCTTTTTCCAGAGCGTCTTCAAGGCCCAGCTTTTCCAGGCGCTGGGCAATCACCTCGGCACGCTGAATACGCGCATGGCGCTGGCGCTCAAGCCCATCGACCATCGGGCCCTGCAGCCCGCCGGGCATGAGTGCCACCACATGAATATTGATGCCCTGCCAACGGGTAGATAACTCACTGCCGGGCACCAGGCAAAGCCCCGCCTGCCTGGCGGCCTGCCCGGCCTCTTCAATGCCGTCCATGGTGTCGTGGTCAGTCAGCGCCATGTGGGTAAGGCCACGCTCGGCACATAGAGACACCAGATCAGAAGGCGTCATGGCACCATCAGATGCCGTTGAGTGCATGTGCAGATCAACCGGGTAGCGCTGGTCGGCATCGAACACCGCCGGAAGTAACGTTGGAAATAGAGGCATGGACATGACGCCGTGTAGCGAGTTTGTCAGAATAGGAACGTCGTACACGAACAGTCATAATGCTGCGTGTGGGACAGTTTGCAAATGCTCGCCATGGTGCGCGCTTATGCGGGTGCGGTCAATGCCGCGTAAGACGCCTTATCGTATGCTTTTAAGGAGTTATCCCCATGCTCTACGCAATTATAAGTGAAGATGTAGCCAACAGTCTGGAGCGCCGTATGACCGCCCGCCCAGATCACCTGGCGCGTATTGAAACCCTACGCGATGAAGGTCGTTTGGTATTAGCTGGCCCTCACCCCGCCGTTGATACGGAAAACCCGGGGGACGCAGGTTTCAGCGGCAGTTTGATTGTCGCTGAATTTGACAGTTTGGAAGCCGCGCAGAGCTGGGCAGACGCCGACCCATACATCATTGCAGGCGTCTATGCCAAGGTAATTGTTAAGCCGTTCAAGAAAGTTTTACCTTGACCGAAAGGGGCGACTATGGAGGGTCGGTCGGCTTTTTCACAGAGCCTGTGGAAAACTCTGTGCAAACCCAGCGGACGCTTTGCGCAAAGCCAGAGATAGCGCCCCCGTTAACAAATTGTCTATTTTTTAACCACCTTCATCACCACGGATATCCGCGTGACCAAGCGCTCTACTGCTTTGCCCCCATTAACGGCGTTAAGCGCGCCCTCACTCACTTGGAGCGACACTTCACCGCACTCTGATGCCTTTGATGACGTGTACTTTTCCCGTGAGGGCGGGCGCGCTGAAACCGAGCACGTTTTCTTGAATACCAACCGCTTGCCTGAGAGGTTTGCCGCCTGGGAAAGCACGCGAGCCTTTGTGATCGGGGAAACCGGCTTTGGTACAGGGCTGAATATGCTATGTGCCTGGGCCTGCTTTGAACAGCACGCCCCCGCCGGGGCGCGACTGCATCTGTTATCCACAGAAAAGTACCCGTTGGACCAGGCCTCCCTTGAACGAGCTCTGTGCGCCTGGCCTTCGCTTGCCAGTTATTCACAGGTGCTGTGCGCGCAGTGGCCCGCGCCGGTGAGTGGGGTACACCGCCTGCACCTGAGTGATCGCGTGACGCTGGATCTGCATTATGGTGATACCACCGAGCGCTTGGCGCTTTTAGATGGACAGGTAGATGCCTGGTTTCTGGACGGCTTTGCTCCCTCCAAAAACCCCCAGATGTGGCAACCCGAGCTGTTTGAAGCCATGGCGGCGCGCTCGCGCCCAGGCGCCACCTTTGCCACGTTCACCTGCGCGGGGATCGTCAAGCGGGGCTTGAAAGCGGCAGGGTTTGCCTGGAAAAAGGTGCCGGGTTGTGGGCGTAAGCGCGAAATACTCGCCGGCATGATTGAAACACCACCTGCCGACACGCGCCGCGCATCCACGCCCTGGTTTACGCCGCCTGCCCCTCTCCCGGCCCAGCATGTGGCGGTCATCGGTGCGGGCATTGCCGGTGGCTGCGTAGCGGCGGCCCTTGCCAAGCGTGGCATCAAGGTCAGCGTAATTGAGCGTGACGGCCCCGGCGCTGGTGCTTCGGGCAATCGTCAAGGGGCACTTTATGTAAAGCTGGCCGCCGAGACCAACCATCAGAGCCGGTTCTACCTCTCCGGTTTGCTGTACAGCCAGCGCTGGCTGAGCCAGCTGGATTCGGCTGAGCTATGGCAGCCCTGCGGCGTGGTGCAGCTGGCAACAAGCGCGAAAGAAGCCAACCGCCAGCAGCGCTTTAGCGAGCAGCATTCGCTACCCGAAAGCGTGGTTTCCCCCTTAACCCAGAACTTGAGCGAAACGGCAGGGGCCACCATTGAGGCTGAGCATGGCCTCTTTTATCCACAAGCAGGCTGGGTACGCCCTAAGGCTCTCTGTGAGCACTTGCTGAGCAAGCCAAATATTACTCTTGAGCAGGGTAACGTTACGCGCCTTGATCGTGAAAACGGTGCCTGGCAGCTGCAGCTGGAGGATGGCCGTACGATAAAGGCCGACCAGGTGGTGATTGCGAACGCTCACTACGCCAACGCGTTTGCTCAGACGGCAAACCTGCCTCTGCAGCAGGTGCGCGGTCAGGTAAGTGAAGTGGCATTGCCTGACCATATACAAGGCCCCCAGCGGGTGGTATGTGCCGGTGGCTATGTGTCGCCGGCGATTGAAGGCGTGCTTACCTTTGGCGCAAGCTTTGTGCCCAATAGCGCCAATACCGACGTAACGGCGGAGGATCATCAGCGCAATGTGGATGAACTGCGCCAGACCCTCCCCGCGCTAGTAGCCGCGCTTGAAGAGGCAGGCACGCCTTTGACACCGCAAACACTAAAAGGCCGCGCGGCCGTGCGCGCGGCAAGCCCCGATAAAACGCCCTATGCAGGCCCGGTGTCTAATGCACCTGCCTGGAAGGCGGATTATGCGTTGCTCAGCAAGGATGCATCAAAGGTGCCGGATGTGCCCGGCGAGCATTACCCGGGGCTTTGGATATCCACCGCCCACGGTTCCCGCGGGCTTTCAAGCGCCCCGCTGTGCGCCGAGCTGATTGCCTCACGGCTGTGTGACGACCCCATGCCTCTGGAAGCACCGCTGGTCGACCACCTTCACCCGGGGCGGCGTATTATCAGCTCAATCATTCGCGCTCAGTAGTCGCCCTCTTC
This sequence comes from Vreelandella nanhaiensis, assembly GCF_003990185.1. Taxonomy (GTDB): domain Bacteria; phylum Pseudomonadota; class Gammaproteobacteria; order Pseudomonadales; family Halomonadaceae; genus Vreelandella; species Vreelandella nanhaiensis. The sequence continues at coordinate 331,643 of NZ_RZHF01000004.1, forward strand.
CTCATCGTCAGCCAGATCCCGACCGAAGGAACGCCACTGGGCAAGGGTCATTACTTCGGTCATCTCAAGTTTGAGGTCATGGGCGATGATCAGCTCGCTGCGCGCCAGCTGCTTTTTAAGCTCTTCCACCCACCCAGCCATGCCCTCGCCGGTATCGGTGGTGTCATACCCCTGGCGGGTAACAAACGCCTCCAGCAGCGCATTAAGCGTTTCCGGGGGCAGCATGCGGGCAGGTACTTCGATAAAACGGCTCATTGGCTTTGCTCCCACTGGGTCAGGCGTTCAATAAAGGTCGCTTCATCCACTACCTCAACGCCTAGCTGTTCGGCCTTGGTCAGCTTGCTGCCGGCGGCTTCACCGGCCACCAGGGCCGTGGTCTTTTTCGAAACGCTGCCCGCCACCTTGGCGCCCAGCGCCTGCAGCCGGGCCTTGCCTTCGTCCCGGGTCATACTTTCCATGGCGCCGGTAAGCACCCAGGTTTGGCCCTCAAGTGGCGTGGGGCCTTGCGTCACTTCCGCCTCTTCCCAGGTCACGCCGGCCTTGATCAGATCGGCAATGGTGTCTTGGTTATGCGGCTGCTGGAAAAACGTGTGCACGTGGGCGGCAACAATCGGGCCTACATCATTGACCGCCTCGAGCGCGCTCTGTTCGGCCGCCTGAAGCGCTTGCAGCGTGCCAAAGTGGCGAGCTAAATTGGCGGCCGTGGCTTCGCCTACCTCACGAATGCCCAGTGCATAGATAAACCTGGCAAGGGTGGTGTGCTTGGCAGCCTCAAGAGCATTGACCAGGTTGACCGAGGACTTCTCTCCCATACGCGGTAGTTCCTGCAGCTGCGCGACGCTCAGGCCAAAAAGGTCAGCCGGCGTTTTTACCCAGTCAAGCTCGACCAGTTGATCGATCAGCTTGACGCCCAGGCCATCTACATCCAGTGCCTTACGGCTGGCAAAGTGCTTGAGCGCCTCTTTACGCTGGGCGGGACAAAAAAGCCCGCCCGAGCAGCGCGCCACCGCTTCGCCCTCAAGGCGCTCAATATCCGAGCCACACACCGGGCAGTGTTCAGGAAATACGATCGTCCGGGCGTCCGCCGGGCGTTTTTCCTTGTCCACCCGAACCACCTGAGGAATGACATCGCCTGCACGACGGATCGCGATCGTATCGCCAATCATCACGCCCAGGCGGATAATTTCATCGGCGTTGTGCAGCGTGGCATTGGAAACCGTCACGCCCGCCACCGAGACGGGCTCAAGCCGGGCTACCGGGGTAATTGCTCCCGTACGGCCTACCTGGAACTCGACGTCGTTAAGTGTGGTGACCTCTTCCTGGGCGGGGTACTTGAATGCTGTTGCCCAGCGCGGAGCACGAGCAACAAACCCCAACTCACGCTGGTAGCGCAGCGCATTCACCTTGATGACCACGCCGTCAATATCGTAGCCCAACTGATCACGCCTCTCGCCTAACTGCTCGCAATATTCAATCACTGCCTGGGGGCCGGTTAGCACTTTTAACTCCGCGCTTGAGCGAAAGCCCAACGTAGCCAGCCGGGCCATCAGCTCGCTGTGCGTGGTGTCATTCATGTCGGGTTCGAGGCGGGCAGCCTGGTAGGCGTGAAACTCCAGCGGGCGGGTGGCGGTCACTTTAGGATCCAACTGGCGAAGGCTACCCGCCGCGGCGTTACGCGGGTTGGCAAATACCTTGCTGCCTTCTTCCCTGGCGCGCTCGTTAAGCGCTTCAAAACCCTTGTGGCGCATGATCACTTCACCGCGCACTTCCAGAAGCTCAGGGATATGCTTGCCCATCAATTTTAAAGGCACCGAGCGCAACGTGCGCAGGTTAGAGGTAATACCCTCACCGGTGCGACCATCACCTCGGGTAGCCCCGCTTATCAGCACACCCTGCTCGTACACCAACGATACCGCCGCGCCATCAAGCTTGGGCTCACAGGTAAATTCCACCTCCTCCGCTGCGCATTCAAGGCGCTCGGCAACGCGCTCGGCAAAAGCCGTAATGTCCTCGCGGCTGAACGCATTATCCAGCGAGAGCATGGGGATGGCGTGAGCCACCGAGGGAAAACCATCAGCGGGGGCAGCGCCCACCCGCTGGGTAGGCGAATCAGGCGAAACAAGCGAGGGCGTTTCGGCTTCCAGCTGCTTCAGGCGCTGCAATCGACGGTCGTAGTCGGCGTCTGATAATGTCGGCTCATCCAATACGTAGTAACGGTAGTTGGCTTCATCAAGCTCGGCGCGCAGCTGGGCAACCTCTTCCAGCAATTTGGGGTCAGGCTGACTCATTAACGTTGGTTTCCATCGTACAGGCTAAAAGCGATAATAAAAAAGGGTGTCTTTGAACAAAAACACCCGCCCTCTGCGAGAAGGCGGGTGTTTGTCCGCAAGCGCTATTTAGTGCGCGTGCATATGACGATGCAGACGGTGGCGACGCTCAAAATCATGCACTCTCTGGCGGGCAAACTCAATGGTCTGGGCCGTCATGACGCTGCGGTTTTCATCTTTCAGCTCGCCGCCCATATGGCGCACAACCACCATGGCCGTTTCCACCATGGCTTCAAAAGCTGCAGAGCTATCGACCGCTCCCGGCAATGGCATCAGGAAGGTAACCCCTGGCGTTGCAAATTCGTCCATCTCTTCAATGGGGAAGGTGCCCGGCTTGACCACGTTGATCATCGAGAACTGCAGTTCGCTGTCTGCGTTCTCGGTTTCAAAGCGATGGAAAACCCCCATCGGGCGGCTATAACGCAGCCCACAGGCCATGATCAGATCCAGGAGTTTACTGCCGTCAAAGCCTTCTGGGTCCCGGGAAAGCACGCTGATAACGATAACTTCGTCAGCGTTGGAAAGGGTTTCCTTGGCATGCTCACCAGGCACATCATGACGCAGCGCCTTTTCAAGCGTTGGATGTGCACGTACTACCGAATCCCGCGCGCTGCTGACAGGTGCTTCATCGTAGGCGCCATCGGCATAGGCATCGTCGACGTACGGATCATCCGCGTAGGCAGGCTCATCATAGCGATACTCAGGCTGGGCAGATTCGTAACGTGCTGCAGCTGCGCGCTGGGCTTCGGCAGCAAGAGCAGCGGCTTCGCGAGCTTCTGCCTGCTCTTGAGCCAGGCGGGCCTTTTCTGCTTCGGCGGCTTCTTTCGCTTCCCGACGCTGCTCGGCTTCAAGCGCCTTGCGCTCGGCTTTCAGCTTGGCCTGCGCTTCGGCGCGTTGGGCTTTTTCAGCTTTTTTACGTGCTTTCTCTTTACGCCGAATAATCAGGCGGCGTTTTAACGAGCGACCCATGCCTTCAAAATCGACCAGACGATATTCATCTACCGCATCGTCATCCAGCTCATCATACTCACCGGCCGTATCTTCACGAAGCTGGCGACGCTTGGGTGAATCCTGCTTGGCAAATACTGCATCTTCGGGTTCGGCACGCAGGACAGGATCGGCTTCCTTGCGGGTAGCGACAGTCTCAACGTGACTCTCCTTATGCACCGCCGCAGGCGCTTCATCGGCAGAGGATAGGGAGATAGACGGCTCAACAATAGCCTGTTCACCTTGGGTGGTAGTTTGAGGCGCTGCACTTGCCTGCTCAGTACGCGGCTGCTCAATGCTTACTTGCTCAATGTCTGGCTGGTCAATATCGGGCTGTTGCATACGGTCTTGGGAAGCGGCGGGCGCTTTAACCTCAGGGGTGCTCGCGGGTTCATCAGCTAGAGAGAAGCTTGGCTCTCGACGCTCTTGTTCAACCATTGGAGCTGGCCTGACGCTAGGCTTGGGAGTAGCGGTCGTTGATGGATAAGCCGGGGCAGCTTGCTGGGGCTGTGCCTGGGCAACGGGTGCCTGCTCAACAGGTGCTTTACGCTTTGGCGCGGCCTTGGCAAAAGTACGCCGAAATTCAGACAGCACGCGAGAAGCCCCCGGGTGCTCTTGGCGCTCCAACTTGGGCTTTTTACCCAACCCACTATAGTCGGCAGGCTTCACGACCCGCGCTCCACCGTTAGGCAGCTCCCAATTGATTTCTGCTTCTTTGGCCTCATCATCAAGTTCGGTAAGCTTCGCTTCGGGAAGATCTTTAACCGCTTGGTCCAGGCGGGGTACACGTCGCTGACGCTGAAGTCGCCGAACACCATCAACTACGATGAGCGATACCAGCGCCAGACCTAAAATGATTAACCACTCTCTTAGTTCCATGTCGAACATTCCATGGGTCGTCTTACCGGTTGCCAAGGCACCATGCCTGAAGATGGAAACCTTCTAGATGATAGATCATTATCACCAAACATAGCGCGGTTGCTATAAAAAGGCCTTTTTTTACCATTTTTCAGGTTATGGCCGATTTTCTAACGTTTTAACGCAGTTTTTCGACTCTAACTGCCGATAATAGTGCCGTATATTTTCATTTTAATACTGATAAGAGCAATTATTTTTACACTTAGCATGTTTACTTAAACATTTAATAAGTTTCAGCTTAAAGCTGGAACTCCTAATGCTGTATATAATACCAGCAGCTGTTTAATAGCGTTTAACACTAAGTCTGTACCATAGCACTAACCACAATTTTATAATGGTCAATATAGATAAGTTGAGCCTTTTTACACATTTTTTTGTTAATATGATTTAATTTGTTAATGTTTGTATCATTATGTAATTATCAACTAGCAAGCTTTTGCCAAAAGCTGTCAGCAAAGGCGCTCGCCAGTACCCGTGGTCGCGTCAGATGAATTTCTAACGGTATGTCCCACTGCTCACTTAACCCACGCACTAACCTTCCCTCAGCAATTTCTTGTTCTGCCAGACTTTTAGGTATCCAGGCAAGACCCTTATTTTCAAGTGCCATGGACATCAACACGGCCGCCAAATGGCTGCTAAAGTGGGGTATCCGTTGGGTAGACGGCGCATTTTCGCGAAGCCAGTGGCTGACAACACGGCCCAACCCTGAGGCATCGGTATAGGCAAGATACGGCATCGCTTCCAACGTGTGGGTACCAGCAAGCTCGCAACCCACCAATGGGATCAGCGTGTCCTCACCTACTTTGAGGCTTTCAAACTGATCGGGCGAGAGCCGGGTCGGGACCGCCACATGGCGGTGGCTGATTAGAAACTGGCTATCACCATGCAGCAGCAACTGCTCGCAGGCGGCCATGGTATCTGAATGAAGCCGTACAGCTTCCATGGGTGCGCCCTGTTCCAGCGTACGCACCCAGCGGGGAAAAAACGTGAAGGAAAGCGAGTGAGTAGCAGCAAACTGAAGGGTCTTGGCTACCTTGCCGTCAATTTCCTGAGCCTCGGCACGCAGCCGATAAAGTCGCCCTACCGCATCCACGGCGCTGGCCTGAATATGCTTGCCGGCTTCGGTCAGGGTAGTGCCTTGGGGCGTACGCATGAAAAGGCTCACACCCATCCATTGTTCAAGCGCACGAATGCGCCGACTAAACGCGGGCTGGGTAATATGCCGGGCGGCAGCGGCGCGAACAAAGCTGCCGTGTTCGGCAAGCGCGGTAAAGTCTTCAAGCCAGACGAGTTCCATTGGGCAATGCCGTTTTTGCATGGGGTGGCGAAGTAATAGCATTGGGCAGCCACGCTTGTCACGCTTAGGGTAAGCACTTAACCACTGCCTAATCACTCAGGGAGCCCCCATGCGCATTGTAGACATTCGTGAAAAGACCGTTTCAATCGCCTCGCCCATTGCCAACGCCTATATAGATTTTTCCAAGATGACCTGCTCGGTCGTCGCCGTGGTGACCGATGTGATCCGCAACGGCAAGCCGGTGATTGGCTACGGGTTTAACTCCAACGGACGCTATGGCCAGGGTGCGCTGATGCGTGACCGCTTTCTGGACAGGATTAGCGAAGCAAATCCCGATACGTTGATCGATCAAGACCGCGACAACCTGGACCCGTTTGCCATCTGGGATACCCTGATGAAAAACGAAAAGCCCGGCGGTCATGGCGAACGCTCGGTCGCGGTAGGCACCATCGACATGGCGGTTTGGGATGCGGTGGCCAAAATTGAAGGCAAGCCGCTCTACCGACTGCTTGCCGAACGCTACCGTAACGGCCAGGCCGACGATAAGGTCTGGGTCTATGCAGCTGGCGGTTACTACTATCCCGGCAAGGACCACACCAAGCTGCAGGATGAAATGCGTAGCTACCTGGAGCGTGGCTATAACGTGGTCAAGATGAAGATTGGCGCCGCCTCGCTTGATGAGGATATCCGACGCATAGAAGCCGTGCTTGAGGTGGTGGGCGATGGCAGCCGTCTGGCGGTAGATGCCAACGGGCGCTTTGATCTGGAAACGGCCATTGCCTACGCCGAGGCGCTTAAACCGTACAATCTGTTCTGGTACGAAGAAGCCGGTGACCCACTGGATTATGCACTTCAGGCGGAACTTGCCAATCACTATGAGCTGCCCATGGCCACCGGGGAAAATCTGTTTTCCCATCAGGATGCCCGCAACTTGCTGCGCCATGGAGGCATGCGCGCCGACCGCGACTTCGTGCAGTTCGATTGCGCGCTCTCCTATGGACTGGTGGAGTATATGCGCACGCTCAAGGTGATGGATGAGCTCGGCTGGTCATCACGCCGTGTCGTACCCCACGGCGGTCACCAGATGTCGCTGAATATCGCGGCAGGCCTGCATCTGGGCGGTAATGAATCCTACCCTGACGTGTTCCAGCCGTTTGGTGGCTTTGCCGACGGCATTCAGGTGGAGAATGGCTACGTCGGCCTGCCCGATATTCCCGGCGTGGGCTTTGAAGCCAAATCCAAGCTGTATGCGGTGATGCGCGAACTGGGTGAAGGCTAAACGGAGACTTAGTCCACCAGCGCCGCCGCTTCATCAATACCCACTGATACCAGGCGTGAAACGCCGGGTTCCTGCATGGTGACCCCCATCAGGCGCTCGGCGGCTTCCATGGCAATCTTGTTGTGGGTGATATAGATGAACTGCACGTTTTCCGACATCTCTTTAACCAGCTTGGCGTAGCGGCCCACGTTGGCGTCATCCAGCGGCGCATCGACTTCATCGAGCATACAGAATGGCGCAGGGTTGAGCTGGAAGATAGAAAATACCAGCGACAGCGCGGTAAGGGCTTTCTCACCACCGGAGAGCAGATGGATGGTACTGTTCTTCTTGCCGGGCGGGCGCGCCATAATGGCCACACCGGTTTCAAGCAAATCATCACCGGTTAATGTCAGCCAGGCCGCCCCGCCGCCAAACACACGGGGAAAGAGTTCCTGTAACCCGCTATTTACCTGATCAAAGGTTTCACGGAAACGTATCCGCGTCTCCTGATCAATACGCTTGATGGCCCGTTCCAGGGTTTCCAGCGCCTCGGTAAGCTCGGCATGCTGGGCTTCCAGGTAATTACGCCGTTCGGCCTGCTGATCGTACTCCTCAATAGCCGCCAGATTGATCGCCCCCAAACGACGGATCTTCTCGCCCGTGCTTTCCAGCCGTTCCTGCCAGACTTGTTCGCTGGCATCGCTTTGTAAGGTTTCGGCTAGGACCTCGGCGTCGTGGCCGAGTTCGGCCAGCTGCTCGTCTTGGGTAGCCGCTTTTAGGGCCAGCGCCTGAACATCCATACGCCGCTGCTGAAGCTGCTCGCGGCTCTGTTCAAGGTTGCGTTCGTGCTGCTGGCGGGCCAGCTCGTCGTTGCGCAGCTGTTCGGCAAGCGATTGGGCCTGCTGGCGGGTTTCGTTAAGCCGACGCTCCTGCTGCTCGCGCTGATGCAGCAACTCTTCCAGCTCTTCGCCAGCCAGTTCGTCTGGCTCCAGCAACGTTTCTCGGGCCTCTTCCAATTCGGCGATGCGCAGCGTCAAGCGCTCTTCGCTGTCGCTTGAACGCGACTGCTGGGAGCGCAGGCTATCGCGCTCGGCGGTTAACCGCTCGCGCTCCAGCGCCAGCGTCTGCTGCTGAGTCTTTAACGGGGCATGTTCTCGGCTCAACTGCTCGCGCTGTTCGCGCAAGCCGCTGCGTAGTTCGGTGGCAACTTCTCGTGCTTCTGAAGCCGCTTCCAGCGTTTCCATGGCGATATGCCAGCGGGCACGCTGCTCTTCTAAAGTAAGTGTTAACTCCGCCTCGTCCTCTTGTAGCTGGCTAAGCTCGGCGTCAAGCTCGGTGGCTCGGCTTTCAAGATGCTCCAGCTTCTGGGCGGCGCTGCGCTCTTTGATCGCCAACTGCTGAAGGCGGGCCGCGTGGGTGCGCTCCTGCTCTGCCTGCTGCTCACGGGCAATTTCAAGCGTTTCAATCACTTCGCTGGCTGTTTCGCACTGCTCTTCTACCAGGGCTAGCGCCTGTTCATCCTGCTCGCGCTGAGCGTCAAGCTCGTTAAACCGGCGGCGGGTCAACAGCAACCCATCAACGCCCTGGCCGTTGGCCTGCTGGTGCAACCAGCCGCGTCCTAGCCAGACACCATCCCGGCTGACCACACTTTCCCCCGGCGCGAGGTTGGGTGCCAGTTGTTCAGCCTCCGCGCCGGACTCAACGTAGTGAATACTTGCTAACCACTCGCCCAAGGCACCAGCGCCGTTTACCAGTGAGTCCAGGCGCTGGCCACTGGTTGATACGGCGGGCGCTTTCTGATCGATCAGGCACCAGTCGGTCGCCAGCGCCTCCGGCAGTGCGGCAAGCTGGTGGGTTTCCACCAGGCGCGCATTCAGCCAAGGCGCCAGCAGCCAGGAAATGACCGTTTCCCAGCCGGGCGTAACGCTCAGCGTTTCCCCCAGACGAGGCGCACTGCTCAAGCCATGGGCGGCAAGGGTCGCTTCGCTTTGTGGATCGTGGTCGGCAAGTGCGGCGTCGATCAATGCCTGAAGCGAGGCTAGCTCGCCCTGGCGCTGGCTCAACCCGGCGCGCCGTTCATCGCGGCTGCGCGTGGCCTGCTGGTAAGCATTTTTGGCATCGCTGTATTGCTGCTGCCACTGTTCACGAGCCAGCTGGAATGCTTGCGAACACTCTTCGGCCTCTGCCAGCTGGGCCTGAAACTGGCCATGCTCTTCACGTAGCGCTGTCAGGTCAGCCAAATCGCCGCGCTGCTGGCGCCGTCGTTGCCCCTCAGCTTGCAGGCGTTGGATGCGCTGTTCCAGATCGCGCAGCTGATCCTGACTTCGCTCGGCTTCGCGGCTTGAGTCCCGCCAGCGGTTTTCCGCCTCCGACCACTGCTGTTCAGCAGCTTCCATGGCAGGCGTGGCATCAGCCAGCGCCTGCTCTAGCGTTTCCAGCTGCTCTTCCAGCGCCTCATGTTCGGGTAACAAGTCCTCAAAGCGCTCTTCAATGGTGGCCAGCCGCTCACGATCGCCTTCGCTGACCCGGCGCTGCTCGTCAAGCTCGCGCCGAGCGGTGGCGATATCGTTGGCCAGTTGGGCGTCTCGGCTCTTACGGTGGGCTTGATCCTGCTCGAGCCTTGCAATCCGTGTGGTAGTTTCGAAAAACTGCTGCTGGTGGCGCTCAAGTACTTCGGCAAGCTCGTCGTGCTGCTCGCGGGCCTGCTCCAGGCGGGTTTCACACTGGCGTACGCCAAACACGTCTTTCTCAACGGCGGTTTCCAGCTCGCGGACCCGGCTCTCCTGCAGCGACTGTTCGGCACGCAGGGTGCGCCCACGCAGCAGGGCAAGCTCGCCTTTCAGTCGATACTCCTGCTGCTTTAACTCCTGATAGCGTTTGGCCGCCTCGGCCTGACGCTTTAAACGCTCAAGCTGTTTATCAAGCTCCTCGCGAATATCGTCCAGGCGTTCCAGGTTTTCTTGGGTACGCCGCATGCGGTTTTCGGTTTCGCGGCGGCGTTCCTTGTACTTGGAAATGCCAGCCGCCTCTTCAAGCGTTGAGCGCAGATCATCCGGACGGGCTTCAATCAGGCGCGAAATCATGCCCTGGCCGATAATCGCGTAAGAGCGCGGACCAAGGCCGGTGCCCATAAACAGGTCGGCGATATCTCGCCGCCGGCACTTCTGGCCATTGAAGAAGTAGTTGGACTGGCCGTCACGGGTAACCAAGCGCTTGACCACGATTTCCGCATACTGGGCGTACACGCCACCCATGGTGCCGTCGCGATTGTCGAACTTGAGTTCAATGGATGCCTGGCCTACCGGCTTACGCCCGGTAGAGCCGTTAAAGATGACATCCGCCATGGATTCACCGCGCAGAGTCTTGGCGGACGACTCTCCCATCACCCAGCGCACGGCATCAATAATATTGGATTTGCCGCAGCCGTTGGGGCCGACAATGGCCGTCATGTTGCCATCAAAAGGCACCGTGACCGGATCGACAAACGACTTGAATCCCACCAGACGAATAGACGTTAAACGCATGCCGGACCTGCATGGCGGTTGTTTAGAACAGGGGACTTATTCAGATACACGATCACTCACGACCTCGGCGGCATTATCTTCAGAGCGGTTTTCACGGTTTTCTTCATTCAAAGGAGCGGCAAGCCCATCCGGCAATTCGGTTTCTGGCGATTTCAGGCGCTCTTGGGCCGCGCGAATACCTTCGCGCAATGATTCGGCCATGGGAGGATCATTGATGGTGGCCAGCGCCCGTCGCCAGTGGTCAATGGCGGCTTCATAGTCGCCGGCATCAAAGGCGTGAATGCCGAGCAAGCCTAACACCGTTGGCTGGCGTGGGTCTTGTACCAGGGTTTCATCGACCAGGTCTTGTACATCCCTGGTGAGTTCACGGCCAGCCATGAAAAAGCGGATCTGGGCAAGCTGGGCCAGCAGTTCAGGCAGGCGTCCTTCAAGGGCGATCAAGCGTTCAAGAGCATTGATAGCTTGGGCCTCATGGCCGGTATCCCGGTAAAGCGGAAACAGCATCGCCCATACGTTGGGGTTATCCGGCTGAAGCATCGCCTGTTCCTCAATACGGGCAATATAGGTCACGGCCGTGGCGGTAGCGTCATCAAGCAGCGCCTGCTGGACGCTATACAGAGCAAGGTCACCCTCCGCCCCCTCTTCCATGTACCAGAACAGGCTGATCGCGGTCACGCCTAGCGCAATGAGCGGCACGGCCAGCCGCCCGGCACGTGGTGATTTCAGCGGGCGCACGGCATGTGTAGTGGTATCTTCCAAAAGGCTGCGCTCCAGCTCCAGCTGCCCTTCGGCCCGCTGCTCGGCATCGATCTCGCCGCGCTCAAAGGCGGCATTGAGCGAGGCTAAGCGGCGCTTAAAAATCGCCAAGTTCTGCTCGGCAGCCGTATCGTTGGCCTCAAAGGCATGCAGCTCGGCATAGAGCGTGCGTGCCGAGCGCAGCGGAGCCAGCAGGCAGGCAATCGCGGGCAGCATGAGCAGCGCCATGGCAATCCATAAAAGCGTCATGATGACCTCTGGCGTTCAAGCAGGGCATTAAGGCGGGCGCGCTCATCAGCGCTCAAGGCCTTGGCGGAGGCGTTGCGACGGGCGCGGACTATCAGCATGACGATCAGGCAGCCAATAACACCCAAGCCGATGGGCAGGCCCCATAGCAGGTAAGTGCGGCGTTCCAGGCGCGGGTTATAGAGGATATAGTCGCCAAAACGCGCCACCATATGATCAACAATTTCGCTATCTGCCCGGCCTTCTTGAAGCAACTGATACACCCGCTCACGCATATCGGCGGATATGGGAGAATCGGAGTCGCCAATTGCCTGGTTTTCACATAGCGGGCAGCGCATTGAGGCGGTCAGATCATCATAGCGCTGCGCCAGCACCGGGTTATCGAATTCACGGATCTCAATCCCACCGGCCACCGCGCTGAGCGTCAGGGTGAACAGGATAGCCACGGTAAGGGTGCGGATTAACGCCATTTGGCCACCTCCGGAAGAATGCGCTCCGTCACGTCTTCAGGCGAGATATAGCCCTTATGGTGATAGCGGATAATGCCATCGGCATCGACCAGAAAGGTTTCCGGCGCGCCATAGACGCCCAGATCAAAGCCCAAGCTTCCTTCAGGGTCGAAAATATTGACGGTAAAGGGATCGCCGTACTCGTTGAGAAAACTCATGCCTTTCTCGCGGGTATCGCGGTAGTTGACCCCCACCATCCGGATGCCATGCTCCGCCAGCTCAAGCAGTTGCGGCATCTCCTGCTTGCAGGCCGGACACCATTCGCCCCACACGTTGACCAGCGTGACGTCATCTTGCAGTAGCGTCTGGTCGACATGGCGGTTCGCATCACGCAGAGTGGTAGCTTCGAACACCGGAAACTCCCGCGCCATCAGCGCAGAGTCCCGCGCGGAAGGATCATGCTGCAGGCGCTGGTAGAAAAACAACGCTACCAACAAGAAGCCTAACGGCAGGAGTAACAGCAACCGTCGGCGATTCATGGAGTAACCTCCTGTGCTTCGATGTGCTGACGGCTGGCTGGCTGGGCATGGCCGGCTGCCTGGGTTCGCCGGTAACGCTTGTCAATAATTGCCAGTACGCCGCCCAACGCCATCAACAAACCACCCAGCCAGAGCCAGCGCACGAAGGGCTTGTACTGGATGCGCATGGCCCAGCTGCCGTCTTTCAAGTCTTCCCCCATGGCAACGTAAAGATCCCGTAGCAGGCCAGGGCGCAGCGCCACTTGGGTCATGGGCATACCAGTGGCAAGGTAAAAACGCTTTTCTGGGCGCATCTGAAAGTGACGGCCTGAATCGATGTTGTGCACGTCAAGTACTGCCGTATCGGCTATAAAGTTGGCCCCACGGCGACTGACAAGCTCGTTCATGGTGAACCGGTAGCCCGCTATCTCAACCGTTGTGCCCGGCGCCATGCGCACGGTCCGCTCGCTGGCGTAATTGGATACCACCGCGACGCCCACAATCGTTACGGCAATCCCCAGATGCCCAAGCACCATGCCCCAGTAGGCCAGCGAGAGCTTGCGCAGACCGGCTAAGCGCGTGGTGCCATGGCGGGTTTTATCGACAAGGTCACGCATCATGGGCAGCACAATCCAGAGTGCGGCTACGATGCCAAGCGAGGCCCACAGGTTCCACTCCCCTCGATAGATAAGCGGTAAAACAACCCCAAGCGTCAGCGCCGCGCCGCCAGCAAGCCACAGCTTGCCTATCACTTCACGAGGCGCCATGCGCTTCCAGCGAGCTACCGGCCCCAACCCCATGAAAATGCACATGATGACGGTTAGCGGTACAAACAGGGCATTAAAATACGGCGGGCCCACGCTAATCTTGCCAAGCCCCAGCGAATCGAGAATCAGCGGATAAAGCGTGCCCAGCAAAATGGTCACGGTCATGATGACCAGCAGAATATTGTTAACCAACAGCAACGCATCCCGGGAGAGCCAGCTGAAACTGACATGGTGACTTACCCTGGGCGCGCGCAGGGCAAATATGCCCAGCGACAGCGTGACGGTGATGGCTAGCAGCACCAGGATAAAAAGCCCGCGAGAAGGATCGTTGGCAAACGCGTGCACAGAGGTAAGCACGCCCGAGCGCACCAGGAAAGTCCCCATCAGCGATAGCGAAAAGGTGAAAATGGCAAGCAGCACAGTCCAGCTTTTAAACGAGCCGCGTTTCTCGGTGACGGCCAGCGAGTGGATCAGCGCCGTACCAGTTAGCCAGGGCAAGAGCGAGGCGTTTTCCACCGGGTCCCAGAACCACCAGCCGCCCCAGCCAAGCTCGTAGTAGGCCCACCAGCTGCCCAGCGCAATTCCCACGGTTAAAAAGGCCCAGGCGATATTGGTCCAGGGGCGCGCCCAGCGGGTCCAGGCGGCATCCAGGCGACCACCCAGCAGGGCCGCTATGGCAAAGGCAAACACCACCGAGAACCCGACATAGCCCATATACAGCATGGGCGGATGCACAATCAGTCCGACATCCTGAAGCAGCGGGTTAAGGTCCGCCCCATCGTGAGGCACGTTAGGCAAAAGGCGCGCAAAGGGGTTGGAGGTGAGCAGAATAAACAGCAGAAAGCCCACGCTGATAAAGCCCATGATGCCCTGCACGCGGGCAATCATATCGCGTGGCAGACCAGCGGAAAAACGCGAGGCCGCATAACCCCAGCCCGCCAACATCAGGCTCCACAGCAGCACAGAGCCTTCATGATTGCCCCATACCGCGCTTAGCTTGTAGTACCAGGGTAAAAGCGAATTGGAGTTGTTGGCTACGTTGGCCACGCTGAAATCATCCACCGCATAGCTTGTGGTCAAGCACAGGTAGGCAAGCGCGATAAAGAGAAATTGGCCGACCGCCATGGGGTGGCCGTAGGCCATCCACAGCGGCCTTCGCGTAGTGGCACCGGCCAGCGGCATGATCGTCTGCACCACCGCCATCAGCAAGGCGATAATTAACGCGAAATGGCCAAGCTCGGGAATCATTTTAATTAACATCTGTACTCCAACCTGGCACTGACAACAGGGCGCAAGGCCCCTAAGCAGGCCATGTTAAGCCGGCAACTTCTCGTAACGCTCTTCAAGCGGCATAGCTACAGCTCAAGGCGCTGCCCTACCTCAGCCGCCTTGGCCTGATAGTCAGCGGCCGAGTACCCCGCCTCCTCTAGCGCTTGCGCTACTTCAGGCGGCATATAGTTTTCATCGTGGCGGGCAAGCACTTTGTCAGCCATAAACTGGCCATTGGCCAGGAGCTTGCCTATAACGACTACACCCTGCCCCTCACGGAAAAGATCCGGCAATATGCCGCTGTAGGCCACGGCAAGCTCATCCACATAATCGGTAATCTGAAATTCGACATCCAGGCTTTGTGGGTCGCGGATAACCGAGCCCTCTTTTACCATGCCCCCTGCCCGAATAGTGCGCTCGACAGGCGCATCGCCCTGGGCAATCTGTACAGGGCTGAAGAACAGATTGATGTTAGCGCGCAGGGCATACAACGTCAGGCCCACGGCAAGCCCGGCCAGCACCAGGCAGCCCAGAATGACCAGTAGCTTTTGGCGGCGTTTAGGTGTCATCAGCTTGGCTCGCTTGAAATGGGTTCGGCGCGACCTTGCCACTCTGGGGCGGACGCATTTTTTCACGGCGGGCGCGGCGCGCTAAAATACGGATCAGCAGGCGGCGCTCAACGCGGGCATGCCAGACGCAGGCAATCATCAAAAGCGCCGTGACGCCCCAGGCCGCCCAGACGTAAGGCCCATGCCCGCCCATAGCTACAAACGCGGCAAACGAAGAAAACGCCATTAGCGCGCCTCCTGGAATAGATCCATTACCCAGCGCTTGTTTATCTCCCGGCGCAGGATTTCGTTACGCGTGCGCATCAGTGTTAGCGCAATAAAAAAGCAGTAAAACCCCAGCACCATGACCAGCAGCGGCAGCCACATTTCCGTGGGCATGGCGGGACGTGATGTTAGCGTAAAGGTCGCTGGCTGGTGGAGAGTAAACCACCAGTCGACCGAGTACTTGATAATCGGAATATTGATCACCCCCACCATGGCCAGCACCGAGGCCGCTTTTGAGCCGCTATCGCGGCTGGCAAAGGCGCCGCGCAGAGCAATAACGCCGAGGAACAGAAACAGCAGGATCAACATCGAGGTCAGCCGGGCATCCCACATCCACCAAGTGCCCCAGGTGGGTACGCCCCACACCGCGCCGGAGAACAGGGCCACAAACGTCATCACCGCCCCCAGCGGCGCCATGACTTTCGCGGCCATATCTGCCACTTTAATCTTCCAGACCACGAAAACCAGGCTCGCCAGAGCCATCGATACAAAAATCGATTGCGCTAGAAAGGCGGCGGGCACATGAACATAAATGATTCTGAAGCTATCGCCTTGCTGATAATCAGCCGGCGCGAAGGCCAATCCCCATACCGTACCGGTCACGATAAGAAGCAGCGACACCATCCAGAACAAAGGTTGTAATTTCGCACTCATTACGTAGAACCATTTGGGCGAGCCCCACTTATGGATAAAGGTCCACATGACGCGTTCTGTCCTTAACCGTTAATGCTGATACGTAGTGAGGCGGCAATCGCCCAGGGCGCCAATAGCAGGGAAGCGGCGAATAAGGCTCCCAGCATAGCCAGGTGCGCGGCAATGCCATCGCCGTTAATCGCGGCCTGCACGGCCCCTACGCCAAAAATAAGCACCGGAATATAAAGCGGCAGTATCAATAACGATAGCAGTACACCACCCCGCGCAATACCCACCGTGAGCGCGGCACCAATGGCACCAATCAAGCTCAGGCTGGCGCTACCTATTGCCAATGAAAGCGACAGCACCATGTAGCTTCCTGCCGGAAGCGCCAGCATGACACCTAAAAGCGGCGCCACAATAGCAAGCGGCAGCCCGGTGAATAACCAATGGGCGACCACCTTTGCCAACCCAAGGGCAGCCAAGGGCTGGGGCGTCAACAAGAGCTGTTCCAGACTGCCATCGTCATAGTCAGTGCGAAAAAGACTATCCAGAGACAGCAGTGCGGCTAAAAGCGCGGTGACCCACAAAAGCCCCGGCGCGATTAGCGAAAGCACTACCGGGTCGGGTGAAATACCGATAGGAAACAGTGTTACCACCAGGGCAAAAAATACCAGCGGATTTAGCAACTCGCCACGCCGTCTGAACATCAGGGTGGCATCGCGCTTTAGCGTGGCTTTGAAAGCAATCCAAAGCCCGCCTTGCGCTGGGGTATTAAGCATTGTCTTCTCCTACCCCAGTTGGACGCAACGAACAGCTGGCGAGACGGCTAGAGCATGATGCGTTGTCACTAAAACGCTTCCTCCCGCCTGGACATGAGCGGCCAGCTGCTTTTCAAGCGCGACTACTCCTTGACGATCAATGGCGGTAAACGGCTCATCCAACACCCAGAGCGCGCGGCGTGTAAGCGTTAATCGAGCCAAGGCCACGCGGCGCTGCTGCCCGGCAGACAATTGTCCCGCCAACACGTCTTCAAAGCCACCTAGCCCCACGTGAAAAAGCGCGTTCAGGCACTGTTCCTCGTCGCCTTTATCTCCGTTAAGTGCTTGGTACCAGGCAAGGTTCTCAAGCGGGGTGAGCCCCGCTTTGACACCCGGCGAGTGGCCCAGGTAAAGCAGGTTAGCGAGAAAGTGTTCACGCACTTTATGAAACCGCTCGCCGTTCCAGTAAAGCTCGCCGTGGTAATCACCCAGCTGGCCAGCCAGAAGCTTTAGCAACGTGGTTTTGCCACTGCCGTTGGGGCCTTCAATTCGAACGATTTCACCGCAGCGAACATCCAGATCGAGCCCTTCAAATAACCAGCGCCCATCGCGTTCGCAGGCTAGCTGTCGTGCTTGCAGGCCCAAGCTCAAGTGCCTCTCCCTGCGTATTGATAATGGGCAAAACTCTACACGGAAAGCTACTTTACCGCCAGCCAATGAAGGCCGTCCCGACTACAAACTTATCACGCTAACGATATCGTGGCGCCGTGTTGCACATACAGATGAGCTAAAAACACCACTACCACTGTATGCAAAAACAGCTGTATACTGAAACCACTGTATGAAAAACCATGCCAATAAACATACTGAACTATCACCATCACATGCCTAGGGAACGGGCGCTGCATTGGAGAATCCCTCATGAATATGTCGATGCCAGCATCAACCCACGCCTGCCGAGTAGCCTTGGCAGGAGCGTCCTGCTCTACCAAGGGTATTCAGTCTGCTCACTCCTTTACGGCGCCGCGCATGACAAGGCGTAATACCTATGCGCTCAAGATACGCGGCAACCGCATGCGCGATTGCAACCTGTTCGATGGAGATGTCATTATTATCCGTCGTTTTCAGCACGATGCGCATGAAGAAACCGCCGTGGCGCAGATCAACCAGCAGGAAATCGCCCTGAAGCACTTGTCAATCAATCGCTTTGGGGTCCATCTATGGCCTGCCGATGCCCACGCGCCGGATCTTTTTTTACATAATCGTGATATTCAAGTATTGGGAATGGTCATGGGTGTAGCTCAGCACGACTCAGTAGCTGGCCGTGCCGCTAATGCTCAGGGGCCTCTGGAGCACTGATTGCGTTACCGAGTACCTGATTTACCTGCTGCGCAATGGCAAATTGATGACATTGAAGTCGAAAAGAGTCAATTTATTACCTGGCTATGTCACGCGCCGGACATTGACGCCTTTAGCGCGCTGCTTGAGGCAGCCAAGGCTGCTCACCCCAACGCCAGCCATCACTGCACGGCCTATATAGCCGGCCCTCCTGGTGAGCAGACGCGAATTGGCTTCTCTGATGACGGCGAGCCTGGCGGCACGGCGGGGCGACCTATGTATCAGGTACTGCAGGGCAGCCAGCTAGGAGAAGTCGGCTGCGTGGTTATCCGCTACTTTGGTGGTACCAAGCTGGGCACGGGCGGCCTGGCGCGCGCTTATGCTCAAGCGGTTAGCCATGCGCTGGAAAACCTGCCTACCCGCGCAGTGATTGAGCGAGATGCCTATAATCTTCGGCTGTCATTTGCCAATGAAGCCATTGCCCGCACCTGGTGCAGTGAGCAGTCCATTCCCGTTGAACAGGTCGATTACGACGGTAACGGCGTGCAGCTGACCATTGGCTGGCCTCGCGATCAGGCGCTTGATCTTTCTCCGCTGGAAAACCGCTTAAAAAGCACCCTGGACGTTAGCCCGGTAAACACACCCGCTTCCTGAGCCATAAGAAAACGGCTTACGGAGTGACCCGTAAGCCGCGTATTGGGCATTACTGCTATGCCCGCCTACCCTCGGGGTTTACCCCAGATACTTGATCATTACCCCGGCGGCCACGGCAGAGCCGATCACTCCCGCCACGTTCGGGCCCATGGCATGCATCAACAGGAAGTTGTGCGGGTTGGCTTCCAGGCCGACTTTATTGGCCACCCGTGCAGCCATGGGCACAGCGGATACGCCAGCCGCGCCAATCAGCGGGTTAATCGGCATACGGCTCACCAGATTCATCAGCTTGGCCATTAACACGCCGGCCGCCGTGCCAATTCCGAAGGCGATGATACCCAAGCCCAGGATGCCCAGCGTTTCCACCGAGAGGAAACTGTCGGCCATCAGCTTGGAACCCACCGAAAGCCCCAGGATGATGGTCACGATATTAATCAGTGCATTCTGAGCGGTATCGGAAAGCCGCTCGACGACCCCACATTCGCGCATCAAATTACCAAAGCAGAACATCCCCAGAAGCGGTGCCGCATCGGGCAGGAACAGCGCCACCAGAATCAGCAGCATCAGCGGAAAAATAATCTTTTCCAGCTTGGATACCGGACGCAGCTGCGTCATGGTGATCTGGCGCTCTTTTTCAGTAGTGAGAAGGCGCATGATAGGCGGTTGAATCAGCGGCACCAGCGCCATATAGGCGTAGGCGGCCACTGCGATCGCACCAAGCAGTTCAGGCGCAAGAACGCTTGAGACATAGATCGAGGTCGGTCCATCAGCTCCGCCAATGATACCGATGGCCGCCGCCTGATTCAGCGAGAAGTCCATTACCCCCATCGAGGTCAGAAGCACAGCACCAAACAGCGTGGCGAAGATACCAAACTGGGCGGCCGCCCCCAGAAACAGCGTGCGCGGGTTTGCCAGAAGCGGACCAAAATCGGTCATCGCACCCACGCCCATAAAGATCAACAATGGTGCAATGCCTGATGCGATGGCCACTCTATAGAAGTTATACAGCATGCCATCGCTGTAGCCGACGCTCATCGCAATATCCCTGGCAGCGCGCAGCTGGTCTGGCGCTACGTCGCCATGGGCAAGCACATGCAGCGTTTCGCGAAAACTTTCAGTACCGGCAAGCGGATCAGGCGTAACGCCAAGCGCCACGCCGATCTGCTGCAGCACGGCAGGCTTGGCAACCTCAATGGCCTGATCAAGGGCCGAGATGGCAAGCCCCGCTTCAGGGATGTTGGCCAGAATCCCGGCAAAGCCGATAGGTACCAGCAAAAGCGGTTCAAACTTCTTGTGGATCGCCAAGTAGAGTAGCAATAACCCCACCATGATCATGACCGCCTGGCCAAGCTCAAGGTTATAAAGCCCCGAGCCTTCCCATAAGGTGATTAATTTTTCCATTCCGGGGTGCCCTTAAAGCTCAATCAATGCGTCACCAACAGCTACGCTGTCGCCTTCGCTAACGTTAACTTTCGATACCGTACCAGCACTGCTGGCGCGGATTTCGGTTTCCATTTTCATGGCTTCAAGGATGATCACCACATCCCCTTCAGCTACTTGGTCACCCGGACGCACGTTCACTTTAAAAATATTGCCGGCAAGCGGCGCGGCAATGCTCTCGCCGCTGCTCATAGCAGGTGCAGGCTCGGGCGCGACGCTCGTGGTTTGTTCCTGAACCTGGCCAATATCCCCACCTTCGGAAACTTCAACAACAAACGCCTTGCCGTTGAGCTTGACGGTATAGGTTTCCGGGCCGCGAGCGGGTGCCGGAGCACTGGACGTGACGGTACTGGGCACCTTGTCCGTTTCGCTGCCGACAGCCTGCGGTGCGGGCTCGAAGGCATCGGGGTTGTCGCGGTTTTTAAGAAACTTGAGGCCAATCTGCGGGAACAATGCGTAGGTCAGCACGTCGTCCAGCTCGCGCTCGCCTTCGGCCATGCGTATTTTTTCCGCACCGGCCTTCTCTTTAAGCTCCGCCGCGAGGCGCTGCATTTCGGGCTGCAGGTTATCTGCCGGGCGGCAAGTGATCGGCTCGCCGCCTTCCAGTACACGCGCCTGTAGCTCCTTGTTGAACGGTGCGGGGGCCGCGCCATACTCGCCTTTTAACAGCGCCTGAACTTCCTTGGAAATGGATTTATAGCGCTCGCCCATCATCACGTTCATCACCGCCTGGGTGCCGACAATCTGCGAGGTGGGCGTAACCAATGGAATAAAGCCCAGGTCCTCGCGCACGCGAGGTATTTCTCCCAGCACATCGTCCAGCTTGTCACCCGCACCCTGCTCTTTAAGCTGGCCTTCCATGTTGGTGAGCATGCCACCCGGCACCTGCGCTACCAGAATGCGCGAGTCGATACCGCGCAGCGAGCCCTCAAAGGCGGCGTACTTTTTACGCACTTCACGGAAATAGCTGGCAATGTCTTCTAACAGCTCAAGATCAAGCCCGGTATCCCGTTCAGTGTCCTTGAGCATGGCAACCACAGATTCCGTTGGGCTATGACCATATGTCATCGACATGGAGGAGATAGCAGTATCCACATTGTCGACCCCCGCCTCTACCGCCTTGAGAATAGTCGATGTGGAAAGCCCGGTGGTAGCATGACAATGCAGGTGGACCGGAATAGAAAGTGTTTTCTTGAGCCGCGACACCAGCTCAAAGGCGGTATACGGCGTCAAGAGCCCCGCCATATCCTTGATAGCCAGCGAGTCGGCACCCATATCGGCAATGGCCGTGGCAAGATCGACCCAGCTATCCAGGGTATGAACCGGGCTTACCGTATATGAAATGGTGCCCTGGGCATGCCCCCCCACCTGACGCACCGCTTTGATGGCACGCTCAAGATTGCGCGGGTCATTCATGGCATCAAACACGCGGAAAACGTCCACGCCGTTGGTCTTAGCCCGCTCGACAAACTTGTCGACCACATCATCGGCATAGTGGCGATAGCCCAGCAGGTTCTGACCACGCAGCAGCATGGCCTGAGGCGTGTTGGGCATGGCTTCTTTTAGTGCCCTGATCCGCTCCCACGGGTCTTCACCCAAATAGCGAATACACGCATCGAAGGTGGCTCCACCCCAGGTTTCCAGTGACCAGTAGCCAACGCGGTCCAGCTTTTCGGCAATCGGCAACATGTCTTCCAGGCGCAGGCGCGTTGCAAACAGCGACTGATGGGCGTCGCGCAGCACAACATCGGTAATTCCCAGCGGGCGTTTTGTCTCATTCATGGCGGTAGCTCACAGATTGAAATTATTGATATGTAGTAAAACTAACAAAAAAAGACGCAAAGATGCTCAAAGCGAATAAAAAAAACGTTGTTTAGTGACGTGTGGAAGAACGATAACGATGCACTGCAGCAGCGATCACTGCCTTCACTTCAGCGTCCTGATGGTTCAAAGCAGGCGCGGGCGCGTTTCGTGAACCTTTTGCTGCGGGTACCGGTGCCGGTTGAAAACGGCCCACAAATTTTGACATCAGCGTGACACTGACAACTAAAACAGTAAGAAAAACAAAGACAAATCCCATACCCAGCCCCATGATGGCCAGGCCTTCCTGAAGTAATTCCGAATCCTGCATACTGCCCCTCCTGTTATCTGGTGCCCACTAACTGATCAGGCACTATAAAAGCCCCTTGGCGACATCAAGGTAATCCACTAACCTGCCACACCCAGCATAGTTTGCAATCGCGCCATAGTGGAAGTCATGGTTGTTAATTTACTACAAAGTGGAAAGATTGGCCTGGCGCCAATGGAAGGTGTAATCGATGCTCTGACCCGTGAGCTGTTAACACGACAGGCAGGGTTTGATTGGACCGTTACCGAATTCGTGCGCGTGGTCGATACGCGTCTGCCGCCTCGCGTGTTTTACCGGCACTGCCCCGAGCTTGCCAAACGTCCGGTGGCGACGCCAAGCGGCGTTCCCGTGCATTTACAGCTACTTGGCTCTGATCCGGCAGCGCTTGCAGAGAACGCCCGCCAGGCGCTGGCGTTAGGCGCACTGAGCGTCGATCTCAATTTCGGCTGTCCAGCAAAACTGGTCAACCGTCACGATGGCGGCGCCTCACTGCTCCGCCGCCCTGAACGTGTCTATCATGCGATCAAGGCCGTGGCTGATGCACTTGCCGGAGAAATCCCGGTAACCGCTAAAATTCGCCTGGGGTTTTCTGATCGTCGCCTGGCGGTTGCCTGTGCTCAGGCAACCGAAGCGGGGGGCGCTGCGCGATTAGTGGTACATGGGCGCACCCGGGATGAAGGCTATCGCCCTCCGGCCCATTGGGAATGGATTGGCCGGGTACGTCAGCAGGTGTCGATACCGGTGGTCGCCAATGGGGATATATGGACGCTGGAAGCCTATTGGAAGGCGCGCACGCTTTCAGGCTGCCGGGATGTAATGCTGGGGCGTAGCGCGCTGGCAGACCCCTGGCTTGCGCCACGTATCCGCCATTGGCAGCAAACCGGCGAACGGCTGCCTGAAACGACCTGGGAAATGCGCGCCAGCGTTCTTAGAGAGTATGCTGATCTACAGCGCCAGCATTTACCCGACCGCATTGTGGTTTCACTGGTAAAGCAGTGGCTTGCCCAGATGCGCCAAGGCAACGCAGAGGCCAATCAGCACTTTCATCGGGTCAAGCGTTTAACCGACCTTGAGACTCTGCTTTCAAGCTTGGTGGCGGACATGTCTCTCGCTGAACCTGAAAGCCTTAGCTTTTAATTGGAGCATGGAGGCCAACCCACAGGCCAAAAAAAAGCGCCCACGCTAAGCGGGGCGCTCTAAACGATCCAAGACCGAGACGCGAGCCATCTCGATCAGGCTAGAAAACAGAAAACCCGCTCTCAAGAAGAGAACGGGTTTGGAATCTGGCGCGCCCGGGAGGATTCGAACCTCCGACCCCCTGATTCGTAGTCAGGTACTCTATCCAGCTGAGCTACGGGCGCTTTAGAGATGTAAATACTCATTAAAAAATAAAAAGTACACAAGGGCTTTCGCCTTACATCAGGTTAGAAGATGGCGCGCCCGGGAGGATTCGAACCTCCGACCCCCTGATTCGTAGTCAGGTACTCTATCCAGCTGAGCTACGGGCGCATCTTCTAATGTGCAGCTGGCGGAGAAGGAGGGATTCGAACCCTCGATAGGGCTATAAACCCTATACTCCCTTAGCAGGGGAGCGCCTTCAGCCACTCGGCCACCTCTCCTCAACAGCACGGCGCGAATGTTACCGATTTTAGCGGCTAGTGTCTAGCCCTATGTCGATTTTTTTTCGCGCCAGCTTAACGTTACCGTTTAAACGCCCTGTAGTGGGCGTGACACAAGCGGCCATTTACTCTGTTTCACTTTCGCTATTACGTTCGCGCTGGATGCGCTGGTAAATCTCTTCACGGTGTACGGCAACATCTTTCGGCGCATTGACGCCGATACGCACCTGATTACCTTTCACACCTAGCACTGTGACGGTGATTTCATCACCGATCATCAGTGTTTCGCCAACACGGCGGGTTAGGATGAGCATGGCTGATCTCCTTCTCAGACGTTTTTATACAACGGGCTGTGTCCGCCAAAGGGGACCACCACGCCATTATGCGGCATAGTGGCGCTGTCACCAATGGCTGTTGCTCCATGACACTTAAACCTCCCGTTGAAAGAAAGCTCACCACCAACGGTAGCGAGTACCTCTTCAGCGTAGAAGGTTTAAGACAGAAAATGTTATTCAGATTCTATGTTTGATTTATCTAAACCAAATGCTTTATGTAAGGCATTAACCGCCAGTTCCATATGCTTTTCGTCAATCACGACGGAGATTTTGATTTCAGACGTGGAAACCATACGGATATTGACGTTCTCATCGGCCAGAACACGGAACATTTTTGAAGCAACCCCGGCATGAGACCGCATGCCGACACCAACTAAGGATACCTTGGCGATATTATCATCGCCACGCAGCTCGCCACCGCCCAGATCAGGAATGACGGTTTCTTCGAGCAGCTTTTTGGTAGCCTTGTAATCGCCTTTCGCGACGGTAAAGGTGAAGTCTGTATAGTCGCCTGCCGGCGCCACATTTTGCACGATCATGTCGACTTCGATATTGGCATCAGCAATCGGACCAAGAATACGCGAGGCAACGCCCGGTACATCGGGGGTATGCAACAGCGTCAGCTTGGCTTCATTTTTGGTAAACGCGATACCGGAAATCAGCGGTTCTTCCATGGAGTCCTCGTCTTGGTCAGCATCTGCAACAATTAGGGTACCGGGCCCATCTTCAAAGCTCGACAGTACCCGCAGGGGAACGTTGTACTTACCCGCAAATTCTACCGCGCGAATCTGCAGCACTTTAGAGCCCAGGCTTGCAAGCTCCAGCATTTCTTCCACCGTAATACTTTCCAGTCGTTGTGCCTTGGTGCATACGCGGGGGTCGGTGGTATAAACCCCGTCGACATCGGTATAGATCTGGCACTCGTCAGCACCCAGTGCAGCCGCAAGCGCCACACCGGTAGTGTCCGAGCCGCCACGCCCGAGCGTAGTGATATTGCCGTCTTCATCAACGCCTTGAAAACCAGCTACGACCACAACTTTGCCTGCTTCCAAGTCAGCTTTCAGGTCGTCGGTTTCGATACGCTGAATGCGAGCTTTGGTGTAAGCACTATCAGTATGAATACCGACCTGAGCACCGGTGTGGGACGTTGCTGATACACCAATTTGCTGTAGCGCCATGGCAAGAAGTGAAATGGTTACCTGCTCACCGGTGGAGAGCAGCATATCCATTTCGCGCGGGGCGGGGTCTTCATTAAGCGCGTTGGCCATATCGGTCAGCCGGTTGGTCTCTCCGCTCATGGCGGAGACCACGACCACGACCTGATGGCCCTGGTCACGAAAGCCCTTGACCTTTTCCGCCACGGCTTTGATACGGTCGACTGAGCCTACCGAGGTGCCACCGAACTTCTGTACGTATAGTGCCATATGCCGTTTTTTCCTATTCGTTCGGGAATGGAAGATGAAACGTAATTATCTTAAGTTGGCAAAAGGCCGGTTGCTGATAATGCCACCGGCCTTTTTGATTAGCTAAGTATATTTTTAAGCCACGCAGGCACGCTATTCAAGGCATCGGGCAGCGCCTCTGGCTGGCTGCCCCCAGCCTGTGCCATGTCAGCGCGGCCACCGCCTTTGCCGCCAACTTGCGAGGCGACATGATTCACCAGCTCACCGGCTTTAACACGTCCGGTGAGGTCCTGGGTCACTCCGGCAATCAGACTGACCTTGCCAGCCGCCTGATCGGCTACTCCCAGAATGATGACGCCGGAGCCAATCTTGTTTTTAAGCTGATCAAGTACACCGCGCAGATCCTTACCGGATACTCCTTCCAGCTGCGTTGCAAGCAGCTTAACGCCGCCTACTTCCTGTGCCTGACTGAGCATATCGCTACCTGCGGC
Organism: Vreelandella nanhaiensis; assembly: GCF_003990185.1. GTDB lineage: Bacteria > Pseudomonadota > Gammaproteobacteria > Pseudomonadales > Halomonadaceae > Vreelandella > Vreelandella nanhaiensis. The sequence goes on from NZ_RZHF01000004.1 coordinate 357,594, forward strand.
GCTGGCCAGCTTGGCCTTCAGCTGCTCAAGCTCTTTTTCCAGGCTACGATTACGCTCAACCAGTGATTCAACGCGGGCCTCAACCTGTTCGGGCTTGGTTTTCAAACGCTCGCCCAGACGCTGCACGCGAGCTTCCTGCTCACGGAAATAAGCCAGCGCATTCTCGCCGGTGATTGCCTCGATACGCCGCACGCCGGAAGCAATCCCCACTTCACTGACAATATGGCAGCAACCGATATCGCCGCTTCTTGCGACGTGCGTACCACCGCATAGCTCGATTGAGAAATTATCAGCGCCAATGGTCAATACGCGAACATTTTCCGCATACTTGGCTTCAAACAGTGCCGCCGCCCCTTTGGCCTTGGCTTGCTCCAGACTCATCTGCTCAACTCGCGTCGCCGCGTTGGCCAGAATCTGCTCGTTCACCAGACGTTCGACCTCTGCCAGCTGATCAGCGCTCATCGGCTCGAAGTGGCTGAAATCAAAGCGCAGGCGCTCGGCATTTACCAGCGAGCCCTTCTGCTGCACATGATCACCCAGTACGATGCGCAACGCTTTGTGCAACAGGTGGGTGGCCGAATGATTGCGGATCGTTGCCGAACGCAGGCTGGCATCTACTTCTCCGCGTACGCTGGCGCCTATATCAAGGGCACCTTCCACCATGATGCCTTGGTGCAAGTGGTGACCGCTCTGCTTCTGGGTGTCGGTGACCTGAAAACGCCCACCTTCTACATGCAGGTAACCGGTGTCGCCTACCTGACCGCCCGATTCACCGTAAAACGGTGTGCGATCCAACACCACGGTGCCTTTTTGTCCTTCCTCCAGTGCCGCCAGCGCATTGCCTTCACTGTCGACCAGCGCGGTTACCTTGGCTTGGTCTTCCAGACGGTCATAGCCGGTGAAATTGGTTGTACCGTCAAGCTCGATTGAAGCACTGTAGTCACCGCCAAACTGGCTGGCGGCGCGGGCGCGCTCACGCTGGGCTTCAAGCTCCCGCTGGAAACCTGCTTCATCAAGCGTTACACCGCGTTCGCGGCAGACATCGGCCGTCAGGTCAAAGGGGAAGCCGTAGGTGTCGTAAAGCTTGAACACGGTTTCGCCTGGCAGCTCATCGCCGTCAAGCTCCTCAAGGGCAGCATTCAACAAGCCCATGCCGTGATCCAGGGTACGCGCAAACTGCTCTTCTTCTTTGAGCAATACGCGGGCGATTTGCGCGCGGGCATTGCGAAGCTCGGGATAGGCCTCGCCCATCTCGGCGTCCAGGGCGTCTACCAGCGTGTGGAAGAACGGCTTGGTGGCGCCCAGCTTGTGGCCATGGCGAACGGCCCGGCGAATGATGCGTCGCAGGACATAACCGCGTCCCTCATTGGAAGGCAGCACGCCGTCGGCAATCAGGAAGGCACATGAGCGAATATGGTCGGCAATAACGCGCAGCGAAGGTGTTTCTGTATCGGCGTGCCCGGTCGCCTTGGCCGCTGCTTGCAGCAGGTTCTGAAACAGGTCGATCTCGTAGTTGGAATGCACGCCCTGCATAACGGCAGACACACGTTCAAGCCCCATGCCGGTATCAATGGAGGGCTTAGGTAGCGGGTTCAGTGTGCCCTGAGCATCGCGATCGAACTGCATGAAGACCAGGTTCCAGATCTCAATGTAGCGGTCGCCATCTTCATCGGCGCTGCCGGGAGGACCACCCCATACTTCAGGACCATGATCAAAGAAGATTTCCGAGCTGGGACCGCAAGGGCCGGTATCGCCCATCTGCCAGAAGTTATCTTCATCCAGCCTGGAGAACCGCTCGGGGTCGATGCCGATCTCTTCTTTCCAGATGCGCTCGGCTTCATCGTCGCTGATATGTACCGTTACCCAGAGCTTCTCTTTAGGAAGCCCCAAGGTTTCGGTTAAAAACGTCCACGCGAAACGAATGGCATCACGCTTGAAGTAGTCGCCGAAGCTAAAATTACCCAGCATCTCGAAAAAGGTATGGTGGCGCGCTGTATAGCCCACGTTATCCAAATCGTTATGCTTACCGCCCGCCCGCACACAGCGCTGGGAAGACGTTGCACGAACGTAGGGACGCGGATCGCGGCCAAGGAAGACATCTTTAAAAGGCACCATACCCGCATTGGTGAATAGCAGCGTGGGGTCGTTATCTGGTACCAGCGAGCTGGTAGGGACAATGGTATGACCCTGCTCTTCGAAAAAGGATAAAAAGGCCTGCCTAATCTCTGCGCTTTTCATAGGGTATCCGTAACAATAAAGCATGATGCCCCAGGGCGCTGTCGCTACTACCCGCTGGGGTCGCAAAAGCGCCATTATAGCGCAGTTGTCAAACGACTAAAGCGGCAGTTAGTGGCTTAAAGCTAAAGACGCCAGAAGTTGATCAGACATAATAGTGATGAATTAAGACTTTACAGGCAAGAGAGCGCGTAACGAATTTGTTCAAAATCGAAGCCGCGTGCTGCCAGGAAGCGCTCACGTTTGGCTCGCTCTTTGGGATTTTCACCGGGGGAGGAAAAGCGTCGTGCCAAGGTTTCTCTGGCAAGTTCAAACCAGTCCACGTCTTCGTTTTCTTCGACGTGGGCAAGCGCTTCGCTAAGGGTTTCCTGATTAACGCCACGCTGACGCAGTTCGCCCTTGATACGTATCACGCCTTGACCACGCATGATCCGCGACCGAATAAAGCTTTCGGCAAAGCGGGCGTCAGACTGAAGCCCCTGCTCTTCAAGCGTATCTAAACACGCTTCGATATCTGCGTTATCAAACGTTTTCTGTTTTAGCTTTTGCGCTATCTCGGCGCGAGAGTACTCGCGCCGAGATAGCAGCTGAACAGCAATGTCGCGTGGCGTTGCATCACGTGACGAAGCGAACATAAGCGTTAAAGCAGGTCGTCGTCAGCATCGGCCGACACATCAGCCGCCGATGCCTCTTCCTTTTTCGGGTCAGGCTGGGCAAGCAGCTGAGCGCGAATCTGGCCTTCGATCTCATCCATGATTTCCGGATGCTCTTCAAGGTACTGAGCCGCGTTTGCCTTACCCTGACCGATCTTGCTGCCTTTGTAGCTGTACCAGGCACCCGCCTTATCTACCAGATTACACTGCACGCCGAGATCAACCACTTCACCGGCATGGTAGATGCCCTTGCCGTACAGAATCTGGAACTCAGCCTGACGGAATGGCGGTGCCACCTTGTTTTTCACCACTTTTACGCGGGTTTCGTTACCGGTGACTTCATCACCCGACTTTACCGAGCCAGTGCGGCGAATATCCAGACGCACGCTGGCGTAAAACTTCAGTGCGTTACCGCCGGTAGTGGTTTCAGGGCTACCGAACATCACACCGATCTTCATGCGGATCTGGTTGATAAACACTACCAGACAGTTGGCATTCTTGATGTTACCCGTGATCTTGCGCAGTGCCTGAGACATCAGACGCGCCTGCAGGCCAACGTGGGAATCGCCCATCTCACCTTCGATTTCCGCACGCGGCGTCAGCGCCGCCACGGAGTCGATAATGATGACATCGACGCCGCCGGAACGCACCAGCATATCGGTGATTTCAAGTGCCTGCTCACCAGTATCCGGCTGAGATACCAGCAGATCATCCAGGTTAACTCCCAGCTTTTCTGCATAGCTTGGATCAAGGGCGTGCTCGGCATCCACGAACGCACATACCTTACCCTGCTTTTGCGCCTGAGCAATCACGGAGAGCGTCAGCGTCGTTTTACCCGAGGATTCCGGGCCGAAGATTTCTACTACTCGGCCAAAGGGCAAGCCACCAATACCCAAGGCAATATCCAGCCCCAGCGAGCCGGTGGATACTGACGGCATCACAACGCGGGGTGTATCACCCAAGCGCATTACCGTGCCTTTGCCGAACTGACGGTCAATCTGGCTTAGTGCAGCGTTTAACGCTTTCGTACGGTTGTCATCCTGAGCCATGCAAACACCCTCATCACAGACTGTATAATTAACCAGTATTATGCCAAAAATTCGTCGCTAAACAAATCCTCAACGCGGTTTTTAACGATTATTTCTCGCCTTGACCATCAACCTTGGCGTCCAGGCGCGCCACCAAGCCTGCCAGCGCCTCGCGAACCGCCTGCTCGCGCACCGCCTGACGATCACCGGGAAAATGAAAACACTCGGCCTCTTGATGGTTAACATCACCCCAAGCCAGCCACACGGTACCCACCGGCTTTTCAGCACTGCCGCCATCTGGGCCTGCCACACCGCTGACGGCCACGCCAAGCTGCGCGCCGCTATCCTGGCAGGCACCGGCGACCATCGCCTTAACCACTGCTTCACTGACAGCGCCATGTGTCTGCAGTGTAGCGTCTGAAACGCCAACAAGCCGCGTTTTTGCAGCATCTGCATACGTCACGAACCCCGTCGTGAAGTAGGCCGAGCTGCCTGCCGCCGAGGTAATCGCGCAGGCTATACCACCACCAGTACACGACTCTGCCGTGGTCACTTCTATCTGCAGCTTACGGCAAAGCTTTCCAAGGCGCTGCGCCAGCAGGGACAAATCAAGATTTTTCAGGCTGGATACGCTGGGCGTCATGACCGCTCCTTCATGTAAGATATCAGTCAGCGTAGAATACTGCGTTTAGCTTTCTCAACGAAATCGCATAAAACCGTTCAGAAGAAACTGCCCCAAGAACATGCCGCGAGCCAAAAGGCTTGCGCTACGCTCAACCAGGACGCCCATGTCACAGGCCATCCCCCCCAACACGCCCATGATCACGCAGTATTTGAAGATCAAACGCGAACATCCTGAAGTCCTTCTGTTTTACCGGATGGGAGACTTTTACGAGCTGTTTTTTGATGACGCCAAGCGCGCGGCGGCGCTATTGGATATAACGCTCACACAGCGTGGCCAATCAGGGGGCAAGCCCATTCCCATGGCGGGCGTTCCTTACCATAGCGCCGAAGGCTACCTGGCACGCCTGGTGGCAACCGGCGAATCCGTGGCTATCTGCGAGCAGATTGGCGACCCGGCCACCAGCAAGGGGCCGGTTGAGCGACAGGTAGTGCGTATTGTGACGCCCGGCACCCTGCATGATGAAGCGCTTTTAGATGCCCGGCGTGACAACATGTTGGTGGCCCTGGCACCCGGCAGTGATCGCTGGGGGCTTGCCTGGCTTGAACTGTCCAGCGGGCGCTTTAGCGTGCTGGAAGTGGAGAGCGAAGCTGAAATGCTTGCCGAGCTTACCCGCCTCTCGCCTGCGGAACTGTTGGTACCGGAAAGTCTGACGCTACCCGACATGTGGTCACAAAAGCGCAGCTTACGGCGCCAGGGGGAATGGCTGTTCGATCTGGAGAGTGCCAACCGCAGTTTGTGCGATCAGTTTGAAGTGCAGGATTTACGCGGATTTGGCTGCGCCCACCTGAGCACAGCCTTGGTGGCGGCCGGGGTGTTGATTGATTACGCCCGCGACACCCAGCGCTCACGCCTGCCGCATGTGACCGCCATCAGCGTCGAGAACCGCGACGATGCGGTGGTGATTGATGCCGCAAGCCGACGCAACCTGGAAATTGACATCAATCTCGGCGGCAGCGCTGACAATACGCTTGCAAGCGTTCTGGACACCTGTACCACCGCCATGGGCTCACGACTTTTGAAACGCTGGCTGAACCGACCACTACGTCAGCGCGACATCGTTCAGGGCCGTCAGGCGGGGGTTGCCCTGCTAAGTCTGGACGCAGCATATATGTCACTGCGCGACACGCTTAACGACGTGGGCGATGTGGAGCGCATTCTGGCCCGCGTAGCCCTGTACAGCGCCCGCCCGCGCGACTTGGCCCGCTTGCGGGACGCCCTTAATACGCTGCCGCTTCTTGAGCAGCAGCTGGGCAACGTCGAACACGGCAGCGCGCTGGATAACCTGCGTCCCCACATTCGCCCCTACCCAGAGCTTGCCGACACGCTAAGCCGCGCGTTGATCGAGAACCCGCCGGTGGTGATCCGCGATGGCGGCGTGATTGCCGACGGCTTTGATGCCGAGCTTGATGAGCACCGCGGCATGGCCGAAAACGCCGGCAGCTACCTGATTCAGTTGGAGCTACGCGAGCGCGAACGTACCGGGCTTGCCAACCTGAAGGTCGGCTACAACCGCGTACACGGCTATTTTATCGAACTGCCCCGCTCCCAGGCCCAGCAGGCGCCCGCAGACTATATTCGTCGCCAGACACTGAAAAACGCCGAGCGGTTTATTATTCCCGAACTCAAGGAATTCGAAGACAAGGCACTTTCTGCCAAGTCGCGTGCCCTTACTCGTGAGAAATGGTTGTATGACCGTCTGCTGGGCGAGCTTAACGGGGTGCTCAACGAACTACAGGGTACTTCCCGGGCGCTTGCCGAACTGGATGTTCTATGCGCCTTTGCCGAGCGGGCCGATGCGCTTGGCTGGGTACGCCCGACCTTGAGTGACACAACCGGCATTACGATTACCGCCGGCCGCCATCCGGTGGTGGAACAGGTAAGCGATAAGCCCTTTGTCCCCAATGACGTGATGCTATCGCCTGACCGGCATATGCTGATCATTACCGGCCCCAACATGGGCGGTAAGTCGACCTATATGCGCCAGACCGCCCTGATTGCTCTGCTGGCTCATAGCGGCAGCTTTGTGCCCGCCGACGCGGCTGACATTGGCCCTATTGATCGCATATTCACCCGAATAGGTTCCTCGGATGACCTGGCCGGCGGGCGCTCAACCTTTATGGTCGAGATGACCGAAACAGCCAATATCCTACATAATGCCACCGAGCACAGCCTGGTATTGATGGATGAAATTGGCCGGGGTACCAGCACCTTTGACGGCCTCTCATTGGCCTGGGCCAGCGCCGAACACTTGGCACAGGCGCGCGCGCTTACCCTATTTGCTACTCACTATTTTGAAATGACCGCTCTGCCTGAACAGGCCGAGGGTGTCGCCAACATCCATCTAACCGCGACCGAGCACGGCGACAGTATCGTCTTTATGCATCGCATTGAAGCAGGGCCCGCCAGTCAGAGCTACGGCCTTCAGGTGGCGCAGCTGGCCGGGGTGCCTACCCACGTGATCAGCCGAGCCCGTGAAAAGCTGGTTGCGCTTGAACAGCGCGATGTGGACACCCAGCAGATACGGCCATCGTCTTGGCAAAGCCCGGCCCAGCCATCAGCAGCTGCGGTTTCGCCACCTCAGCAAAACGACCTGTTTGCCAGCGCCCCGCACCCGCTCATAGAGGCACTTGAGCGCACAGATGTGGATGATTTATCGCCTCGCGAAGCGCTGGCCCTGATCTATCAATGGCGCGACTTGTTGTAATTGGCACAAGAGAACATGGCCAAGAGCTTGCCGTGAGGTATGGGCACCACTAGAATGTCGCCCATACTTTTTTAGCTTATAAAAAACGGCTGTTTTATAACCATTCACGATTGACCACGACCGGGACCTACCCCGGTCCCGCAAGAGGGATAGCGCGATGACGTTTGTCGTTACCGAAAACTGCATCCAATGCAAATACACCGACTGTGTCGAAGTTTGCCCGGTTGACTGCTTTTACGAAGGCCCCAACTTCCTGGTTATCCACCCGGATGAGTGCATCGACTGCGCCCTGTGCGAGCCCGAGTGTCCGGCCGAGGCAATATTCTCAGAAGATGAGCTGCCCGATGGCCAGGAGCAGTTTATCGAGATCAACGCTGAACTCTCGGAAGTGTGGCCCAATATTTCTGAAAAGAAAGATGCCTTGCCGGATGCCGAAGAGTGGGATGGCAAAAGCGGCAAGATCGAGAAGCTCGAGCGTTAACGCTAGCCGTGTTAGCGTTTTGAAGAACCAGCGTCCGCGCTGGTTTTTTTATAACTCCTTCCGCACTCTGCCGGCTGTTGTAGCACGCAAATAGCGCAAAGCCACCGTATAGGTGGCTTTTAACTTTTTATTACCTGCCTGCTTACTACAACCAGAGCGATACACGCATAGCTTACGCCGCTTTAGGCTCGCCCAGCTGATCATCATTGGACGCAAAGATATCGCCATCGTGCTGCTTGAGCAGGCGACTTGTCACCGTACCTGCAGTCATTGAGCCGTTGACGTTGATCGCCGTGCGGCCCATGTCGATCAGCGGCTCGATGGAGATCAGAAGACCCGCCAGAGCAATCGGCAAATCGAGCGTCGAGAGCACGATGATGGCCGCAAAGGTTGCCCCACCGCCGACACCGGCAATGCCGAAAGACGCGAGCGTCACCACCAGTACCAGCGTGGCCAAAAACTCAAACGACAGCGGGTCGATGCCCACGGTTGGCGCAATCATCATGGCCAGCATGGCCGGGTAAAGCCCGGCACAGCCGTTTTGACCAATCGTTGCGCCGAAGGAGGCGGCAAAATTGGCAATTGCCGGCGGAACGCCAATACGGTCTACCTGGGCCTCAATATTCAAGGGAATGGTTGCCGCGCTGGAGCGTGAAGTAAAGGCGAAGGTCAACACCGGCCAGACTTTTTGGAAATAGCGCTTGGGGTTGACGCCGACGCCTAGCAAAAATAGCGCGTGCACCACCAGAATCAGCGTTAGCCCCAGGTAAGAGGCCACCACGAACCCGAGCAGGCCGAGAATATCATTTAGATTGGACGTGGAAACGACCTTGATCATTAACGCCATTACGCCATAAGGCGTCAGCCGAATCACCATACGCACCAGGCGCATGATCCATTTCTGCACAACGTCGATGCCCTCAATCAGTTTGCCGCCAAGCGCCGCATTTTCACGCTTGATACCCAGCGCCGCCATACCCAGAAAAGAGGCAAAGATCACCACGCTGATAATCGAGGTTGGCCGAGCGCCCGCAAGATCTTGAAAGGGGTTGCTGGGAATAAACGAGAGCAGCAGCTGGGGCACACTTAGGTCAGACACCTGTGCGCTGCGTTCGATAATAGCCTGGCCACGCTCAAACTCTCGAGCACCCTGCACCAGCCCTTCAGCAGACAGGCCAAACAGCTGTGTCATGCTGATGCCGATAACAGCTGAAATCGCGGTCGTGATCATCAATACCGCTAAAACGCCCAGGCTGATCTTGCCCAGGGCGCTTGCATCGTGGAGTCTGGTCACCGCCGACAAAATGGTCACCAACACCAAGGGCATGATGATCATCTTCAGCAGCTGGACGTAACCGCCGCCGACCAGGTTGACCCAGTCGATAGTACCAACCAATACGTCAGAACCAGCAAACAGCCACTGCAGCAGCGCGCCCAAGGCAACACCGACCACAAGCCCCGCCAAGACAACGCGAGACAGGTTTGCCCCGCTGCGCTGCCAACGCGCCAGTAGCGCAATGGCCACTAGAAAGATCAACACGTTGACCGTAATCAACCCATACATGCTTACCGCCCCCCCATAACTGAAAAACGGCTCAGTAGCTCTATGTCATCAAAGAACTCTGCGCCGACAAAGCAAGCAGGGTATGAAACATAGCCTGCTAATTCTCGCGCGCATGGTAAGTAATAGTTATAAGGAATAAAAATGTATTTTACTTATAACCTAGAAAGAATTTGTATTGGTTAGTTATTCTTCAGAATGATAGTGCCAAAGTTTGCATATAAAGGGCGCATAAAACGGACGCAAAAAAAGGCGGCCCGTAGGCCGCCCGCTCCAAGCACTTCCTCTGACCACTCCCTGTGTCAAACTCCTCAGGTAACTTCCTTACCAAGGCTCACATCAATGTGGCACCCGGCGTACCTGTCTACACCCCGTTACATTGCATCCTGTCTAAAGCATCCCTGCCTCCCCTGTCCTGTTAAGCATTGTGGCAGATAACGATGGCTTCTCAAGGCGGGCAAAATGAAAAAAGGCGAGCCCTCAAGGCCCGCCTTTACTAGATAAAACACTTTTAAATCAATCTCATAAAGTTTAACTAATTAGAAACTTCGTTATTTCTTACCCCAAACCGAGCGATTTTCGTCGGCATTTGTAAGAGATGTCTTACAAATTTTTGAGACATCTCTTACATGGACAGTGAAAACAGCCTTTACTGGCTCTTGATAGCCTTCAAACCCGGGTAAATAACATCACCTAACTCTGCTTCAATTACCAGCAGGCGGTTGTATTTGGCTACCCGGTCAGAACGGCATAGCGAACCTGTTTTAATCTGACCTGCACAGGTACCTACCGCCAAATCAGCAATCGTGGTGTCTTCCGTTTCGCCGGAGCGATGCGAAATAACGGCCGTAAAACCAGCGTCCTGAGCCATCTTGATGGCATCCAGAGTCTCAGACAGCGAGCCGATCTGGTTGAACTTGATCAGAATCGAGTTACCGATCTTCTCGTCGATACCGCGCTTGAGGATCTTTGTGTTGGTCACGAACAGGTCGTCACCCACGAGCTGCACCTTATCGCCCAGCTTGTCGGTCAGCGCTTTCCAGCCATCCCAGTCAGACTCATCCATGCCGTCTTCGATCGACACAATCGGGTACTCGTCGCACAGGCCCGCCAGGTAGTCGGTAAAGCCTTGGGCGTCGTAGCTCTTGCCTTCGCCAGACAGGTTGTACTGACCATCCTTATAGAACTCAGAAGACGCGCAATCGAGCGCCAGCGTTATATCGCGACCCAGAGTATAACCAGCATCAGCCACGGCCTGCTTGATGACCGCCAACGCGTCCGCATTGGAAGCCAGGTCAGGCGCGAAACCGCCCTCATCGCCAACGGCCGTTGACAGCCCTTTGGCAGACAGCACTTTTTTCAGAGCATGGAACACTTCCGCGCCCATCCGCAGTCCTTCGCGGAAGTTCTTGGCACCGACCGGCTGCACCATGAACTCCTGAATATCCACATTGTTATCGGCATGCTCGCCGCCATTGATGATATTCATCATGGGTACCGGCATGCTGTACTGACCCGGCTGGCCATAAAGCTCAGCAATATGTGCATAGAGCGGCACGCCCTTGGCGTTAGCGGCCGCTTTAGCCGCCGCCAGTGACACGGCGAGAATCGCATTCGCACCGAGTGTGGCTTTATTGTCAGTGCCATCCAGCGCCAGCATAGCGTCGTCCAGACCACGCTGGTCACGCGCATCCATTCCCAGCAGCGCATCCCGAATCTTGCCATTGACCGCATCGACAGCCTTCAGTACACCTTTGCCAAGGTAGCGTGCCTTGTCGCCGTCACGCAGCTCTAAGGCCTCGCGTGAACCAGTGGAAGCACCGCTCGGCGCGCAGGCCTCGCCTACCGCTCCGCTCTCAAGACGCACGCGCGCCAGCACCGTCGGGTTGCCGCGCGAATCGAGTACTTCCAGTGCACTGATATCTACAATTTTGGTCATGACAGTGTCCTTGGTTGTCGGTCTAATAGAAGATTGAGTACTGCATGGATGGCCGAGATCAGCGAATGGTCAACGGCGCAAAATTTTTCACCAGTGAATCTAGTTGCGAAAGCTGGGTTAAAAACGGCTCAAGCTGGTCAAGCGGCAAGGCGCAAGGACCGTCGCACTTGGCGTTGTCCGGATCTGGGTGCGCTTCCAGGAAAAGCCCGGCAAGACCTACCGCTACACCTGCCCGGGCAAGCTCTGCCACCTGCGCACGACGACCATCGGCGCTATCGGCACGCCCACCGGGGCGCTGAAGCGCATGGGTAACATCGAAAAACACCGGGTAACCGGTCTGTTTCATGTCGCCAAAGCCCAGCATATCGACGACCAGGTTGTTATACCCAAAGCTTGTGCCACGCTCACACAACATCAGGCGGTCATTACCGGCTTCCTGAAACTTGCTCAGGATATGGCGCATTTCGTGCGGCGCGAGAAACTGCGGCTTCTTGATATTGATCGCCGCGCCGGTTTTGGCCATGGCCACCACAAGGTCAGTCTGGCGCGCCAGAAAGGCGGGCAACTGGATAATATCGGCCACTTCCGCAGCAGCAGCGGCCTGCCAGGGCTCATGAACATCGGTAATGATCGGCACGCCATGACGCGACTTGATATCGGCCAGAATCTGTAAGCCTTTCTCGATACCAGGGCCGCGATAGGAGTGGATAGAACTACGGTTGGCCTTGTCAAAGCTCGCCTTGTACACATAGGGCATACCGAGCTTTTTGGTCACCTCGACGTAGGCGCTGGCCACTTCGTCGGCAAGCTCGGCCGACTCCAGTACGTTCATGCCGCCCAGCAGCATTAGCGGCAAAGAATTGCCGGCGGTTAGGCCGGCAACGTTGATATGACGCTCTTGGAAAGGTGCTTGAGAAGACATCTTCTTCCCCTTATTCCTGAGGTGTCGCGTGTGCCCGGGTACGCGCCGTTTTGTACTCAAACGCGGCATTTACAAAGCCCGAGAATAGCGGATGCCCATCACGCGGGGTAGAGGTAAATTCCGGGTGGAACTGACACGCCACGTACCAGGGGTGGTCAGCCAGCTCGACCATTTCAACCAGCGACTGGTCAACGCTCTTGCCCGAGATCACAAGGCCTGCCTGCTCCAGTTCGTCAATAAACTGGTTATTGACTTCAAAGCGGTGACGGTGACGCTCGACAATTTCATCAGAACCGTAGGCTTCACGCGCCTTGCTACCGGATTTCAGATGACACACCTGACCGCCCAGACGCATGGTGCCGCCAAGGTCGGATGCCGCGTCGCGCAGCTCGATCTTGCCTTCCTTGTTGATCCATTCGGTAATCAGGCCAACCACCGGGTGCTGGGTATCGTGGGTAAACTCGGTGGAGTTGGCGTCTTTCCAGCCAGCCACGTTACGCGCAAACTCGATAACCGCGACCTGCATGCCTAAGCAGATACCCAGGTAGGGCACGTTGTTTTCGCGAGCAAATTGGGCGGTCAGAATCTTGCCTTCCACGCCGCGCTCGCCAAAGCCGCCAGGTACCAGAATGGCATCTTTACCTGCCAGCCGCTCGGTGCCGTGGCGCTCGATATCTTCAGAGTCGATATAATCAACGTTGACCTTGATGCGCCCTTGGATACCGGCGTGAATCAAGGCTTCGTTAAGCGACTTGTAGGCATCCAGCAGCTCCATGTACTTACCGACCATGGCAATGCTGACAGATTTCAGCGGGTTAAGCTTGGAGTCCAGCACTTTCACCCACTCGGACAAATCGGCGGGCTCGGCTTCAAGGCGTAACTTATCGCAGACAATGTCATCCAGGCCATGCTCGTGAAGCATCAGCGGAATGCGATAGATGGTATCGGCATCCTGCAGCGGCACCACGGCGCGCTCTTCGACATTGGTGAACAGCGCGATCTTGCGGCGCTCACTTTCTTCAAGCTCGACTTCACTGCGGCAGATCAGGATATCCGGCTGGATACCGATCGAACGCAGTTCCTTGACGCTGTGCTGGGTAGGCTTGGTCTTGGTCTCGCCCGCCGTCTTGATATACGGCACCAGCGTCAGGTGCATGAACAGCGCACGGTTGGCGCCCTGCTCACTGCGAATCTGACGGATGGACTCCAGGAAAGGCAGCGACTCGATATCGCCCACGGTGCCACCGATTTCTACCAGCGCCACGTCAAAGCCTTCGCCGCCGGCGTAGACGCGCTGCTTGATTTCATCGGTGATATGCGGAATGACCTGTACCGTGCCCCCCAGATAATCACCACGGCGCTCTTTGCGCAGCACGTGCTCGTACACGCGGCCGGTAGTGAAGTTGTTGCGCTGAGTCATCTTGGTACGAATAAAGCGCTCATAGTGACCAAGGTCCAGATCCGTCTCGGCGCCATCCTCGGTGACGAACACCTCGCCGTGCTGGAAGGGACTCATGGTGCCCGGGTCCACGTTGATGTACGGGTCGAGCTTGAGCATGGTGACCTTAAGGCCGCGGGCCTCTAAAATCGCCGCCAGCGAGGCCGACGCGATGCCCTTGCCAAGAGAGGACACAACGCCGCCGGTCACGAAGATATATCGTGTCATGGAAAACCTGTCGAAACGTGATCAAAAGGCGTAACAGAAAGCCACACCAGGATGGGACGACAGAATAGCAGACTACGCCTTAAGGCTCAATTTGAACTGCCAAAGATAGCAGCGCATTGATCCATATGGCGCCCGGTGGGGTTGCGAGGCCATGAAGGCCTCGCTCAGCCTCTATAATAACGAATCAGACGCCCAGGTAGTTCAAGATACCATCTGCGGCCTGACGCCCTTCATGGATAGCGGTAACCACCAGGTCAGAGCCGCGCACCATGTCGCCACCGGCAAAGATTTTCTCGTTGCTGGTCTGGAAAGCGTACTGGCCGTGCTCCGGGGCTTTCACCAGGTCGCGCTCACTCAGCTCGATACGCGCACCTTCAAACCACGGCGCCGGGCTTGCCTGGAAGCCAAAGGCCACCACCACCGCATCGGCCGGAATAATCTCTTCAGAACCCGGCACCACTTCAGGACGCTGGCGGCCATTCTCGTCGGGCTCGCCCAGGCGGGTGCGTACTACTTTCACCCCTTCGACTTTACCCTCGCCCACCACAGCGACCGGCTGACGGTTGAACAGGAACTCGACGCCCTCTTCACGCGCGTTGGCCACTTCGCGGCGTGAACCGGGCATGTTGCCTTCATCACGGCGGTAGGCGCAGGTCACGCTTGTCGCGTGCTGACGAATGGAGGTGCGGTTACAGTCCATGGCCGTATCGCCACCACCGAGCACCACCACGCGCTTGCCTTCCATCGAGATATAATCGCTGGGGTCTTTTTCAAACCCCAGGCGGCGATTGACGTTGGCAATCAGGAAATCGAGCGCCTTGTACACGCCGGGCAAGTCCTCACCGGGGAAGCCGCCCTCCATGTACTTGTAGGTACCCATACCCAAAAAGACCGCATCGTACTCCTGAAGCAGGGTATCGAATTCGATATCGGTGCCGATTTCGGTATTCAGACGAAACTCGACGCCCATCTCTTCAAATACCGCCCGACGACGCTCCATGACGTTCTTTTCCAGCTTGAACTCAGGAATGCCGAAAGTTAAAAGGCCGCCAATTTCCGGGTACTTATCAAATACCACAGGCTTGACGCCGTTGCGTGCCAGAATATCGGCACAGCCCAGGCCTGCAGGCCCCGCGCCCACAATGGCTACCTTCTTGTCGGTCCATACCACCTTGGACATATCCGGGCGCCAACCCATGGCAAAGGCGGTATCGGTAATGTACTTCTCGACAGAGCCGATGGTGACCGCACCAAAACCATCGTTAAGCGTACAGTCACCTTCGCACAAACGGTCTTGCGGACATACGCGGCCACACACTTCCGGCAGCGAATTGGTTTTGTGCGATAGCTCAGCGGCTTCAATAATATTGCCTTCCACCACCAGCTGTAGCCAGTTGGGAATGTAGTTATGTACCGGGCACTTCCATTCGCAATACGGGTTGCCGCAGTGCAAGCAGCGATGCGCTTGGCTTGCCGCATCGGTGGGCTTGAACGGCTCGTAAATCTCAGCAAATTCCTTGGCGCGGGTATGGGCCGGCTTTTTCTGTGGGTCCATGCGCCCCACATCAACAAACTGGAAATCATTGTTTAAACGGTTAGCCATGATATCTCTCCTCGAAGCGTAGGCACAGGCGGTTTATTGCGGCTGACGCCGAGATTGATCCAGCAGACTACCCAGACTTGCCGCCTTCGGTTTCACTAGCCAGAAGTGGCGCAGGTAATCGCTAAAGTCTTCCAAAATCGCCGCTCCACGGCTGGACCCCGTCTCCTCGACATAGGTGGCAATCAGCTCACGAAGATGGCGACGATACGCCTCCATGGCTTCGGTACTGACCCGATGAATCTCGACCAGCTCGTGGTTGTACTTGTCCACGAAAGTGCGATCTTCATCCAGCACGTAGGCAAACCCACCCGTCATGCCCGCGCCAAAGTTAACGCCCGTTTCACCCAGCACACACACCAGGCCACCCGTCATATATTCGCAGCAGTGGTCGCCTGCGCCTTCAATGACCGCCGTAGCGCCTGAGTTGCGCACCGCAAAACGTTCACCTGCGGTGCCGGCGGCAAATAGCGTACCGCCCGTGGCGCCGTAAAGGCAGGTGTTGCCGATAATGGCCGTCTTATGGCTTTCAAACTGGCTGACCTTCGGCGGCACAATCACGATACTGCCACCGTTCATGCCCTTGCCCACGTAATCGTTGGCATCGCCTTCCAGATACAGATTCAAGCCACGCGCGTTCCATACCCCAAAACTCTGCCCCGCCACGCCGGTAAAGCGTGCGGTTACCGGTGCGGCTTCAAGGCCTTCCTCACCGTAGCGCTTGGCAATCGCGCCGGACGTCAGCGCACCCACGCTACGATCACAGTTGGTAATGGTGAAGCTGAACTCACCGCCCGACTGGCTCTCGATGGCCTCTTTCAATGCGGCCAGCACTTCCTGGTTCTTGGCGCCCGGGTCGTGCGGCACGTTGCGGCTCACCTTGCAGAACTGCGGCGCATCAGAAGGCACAAAATCGTTTGCTAGCAGCGGAGCAAGATCCAGCTTACGCTGGCTTGCCGTGTTGCCTTCAAGCACTTCCAGCAAATCGGTACGTCCGATCAGGTCGGTCAGCTGGCGCACACCCAGCAGCGCCATCAGCTCACGGACTTCTTCAGCGATAAAGCGGAAGTAGTTCTTGACCATATCCACGGTGCCGCGGAAGTGCTCACCGCGCAGGAAATCATCCTGAGTGGCGACTCCAGTAGCGCAATTATTCAAATGGCAAATGCGCAGGAACTTACAGCCCAACGCCACCATCGGCGCAGTGCCAAAACCGAAGCTTTCCGCCCCGAGGATCGCCGCCTTGATGACATCCAGACCGGTCTTGAGGCCGCCGTCGGTCTGCAGACGAATCTTGTCGCGCAGGCCATTGATACGCAGCGCTTGATGCACTTCAGGCAGGCCCAACTCCCAAGGAGATCCAGCATGTTTGATCGAGGTGAGCGGGCTTGCCGCCGTACCGCCATCATAACCGGATACGGTAATCAGGTCGGCGTAGGCCTTGGCAACGCCAGTGGCAATGGTACCGATACCCGGTTCGGACACCAGTTTCACCGATACCTGCGCTTCCGGATTAATCTGTTTAAGATCAAAAATCAGCTGCGCCAGATCTTCAATCGAGTAAATATCGTGGTGTGGCGGCGGCGAAATCAGCGTGACACCAGGCACCGCGTAGCGCAGCCGCGCAATCAGCTGATTGACCTTGCCACCCGGCAACTGGCCGCCTTCACCCGGCTTGGCACCTTGGGCAACTTTGATCTGGAGCACTTCGGCATTGACCAGGTAAGCAGGTGTAACTCCAAAGCGGCCAGAAGCAATCTGCTTGATCTTGGAGCTACGAATGGTGCCGTAGCGCGCCGGGTCTTCGCCGCCCTCGCCCGAGTTGGAGCGCCCACCGGCTTCGTTCATGGCCTGGGCCAGCGCCTCATGAGCCTCGGGCGACAGCGCGCCCAGTGACATGCCCGCGCTGTCAAAACGCGGTAACAGTGCTTCAACCGGCTCAACCTCATCCAGCGCTACCGGCGTTTCGGCGGGCTTGAGAATGAGCAGGTCACGAATAGTAGCCACCGGTCGCTCGTTAACCAACTGAGCGAATTTTTTCCACTTGGCGTAGCTGCCCTCCTGCACGGCGGCCTGGAGCGCCTTTACCACATCGGGGTTGTAGGCGTGGTACTCATGGCCATGCACGTACTTGAGCATGCCGCCCTGAGAAATTCCCTTACGGGGAATCCAGGCGTCTTTCGCCACAAGCTCTTGCTGCATCTGCAGTTCTGCAAAGCCTGCGCCCTGAATGCGTGATGCCATGCCCGCAAAGCAGGTATCCATGACCTCATCAGAAAGGCCTACTGCTTCAAACAGCATCGAGCCACGATAAGAAGCCAGGGTCGATATCCCCATTTTAGAGAGGATCTTGAATAGGCCCTTTTGCAGCCCTTTGCGGTAGTTCTCCCGGCCGTCGGCCGGATTGCCGGTTAGCTCACCGCAACGGTGCATATCCGCCATGACCTGGTAAGCAAGCCACGGATAGACGGCAGTGGCGCCAATACCGAACAGCACGGCCATCTGGTGAGCGTCCCGGGCATAGCCGGTTTCCACGATGATATTGGCATTAGGCCGTAGGGCCAGGCGGCTAAGGTGCGTATGCACTGCGCCCACGGCCAGCGCCGCCTGAATGGGAATCAGCCCTTTAGGCAAGTCGGCGTCAGAAAGCACCAGAATCACCTTGCCCGCTTTTACCTGGGTTTCGGCTTCTTGGCAGAGCGCATTAAGCGCCTGTTTTAGACTTTGCTGTTCCGGGTCGTACCCCATTACAAATGTGTGGCTGGCAAAAGCCGGGTCTTCCTGGCTGACAAGTGCAGTAAACTTGCGCGGCGAAAGCACAGGCGTGGTCAGAATTAAGCGATGGGCGTGCTCAGGCGTTGCCTGGAAGACGTTAAGCTCCGCCCCACAACAGGTTTCCAGCGACATCACGATCGCTTCGCGCAGTGGGTCAATCGGCGGATTGGTAACCTGGGCAAACTTCTGACGGAAGAAGTCGGTCAGAAGACGCGGGCGGCTTGAAAGCACCGCCATTGGCGTGTCGTCACCCATGGAGCCCACAGCCTCCTGACCGCTTTCCGCGAGCGGGCGCAGCACCTGGTCACGCTCTTCAAACGTCACCTGGAACATTTTCTGCTGCACGTTGAGCGCGTCGGCATCCATGGACTGAAAGCGCGCAAGCTCAGTCAGCGCCGATTCAAGATAATTGGCTTCCTGCTTGAGCCAGCGCTTATAGGGGTAGGCAGATTTCAGGCGGTCGTCGATATCCTGAGTGTGCAGCACTTCGCCGGTCTGCGTATCGACTGCCAGCATCTGTCCCGGGCCTACACGGCCTTTAGCCACAACATCTTCCGGCTGGTAGCCGTAAGTGCCAACTTCTGACGCCAGGGTGATATAACCGTTCTTGGTGATTACCCAGCGCGCCGGGCGCAGGCCGTTGCGGTCCAGCATACACACCGCCTGGCGGCCGTCGGTCATGACCACGCCAGCCGGGCCGTCCCAAGGCTCCATGTGCATGGAGTTGTATTCGTAGAAGGCGCGCAGCTCGGCGTCCATGGTCTCGACGTTCTGCCAGGCAGGCGGCACCATCATGCGCACCGCACGGTGCAGTTCCATACCCCCGGTCAGCAGCACTTCCAGCATGTTGTCCATGCTTGAGGAGTCGGAGCCGGTAGTATTGACGATTTCATCTAACTTGGCGATATCCGGCAAGCGGTCGTTAACAAAGTTCGCCTTGCGCGAGTTGGCCCAGCCACGGTTGGCCTCGATGGTGTTAATTTCGCCGTTATGCGCCAGCAGGCGGAACGGCTGTGCCAGCGGCCAGCGCGGTGCGGTATTGGTCGAAAAGCGTTG
This sequence comes from Vreelandella nanhaiensis, assembly GCF_003990185.1. GTDB lineage: Bacteria > Pseudomonadota > Gammaproteobacteria > Pseudomonadales > Halomonadaceae > Vreelandella > Vreelandella nanhaiensis. The sequence goes on from NZ_RZHF01000004.1 coordinate 376,899, forward strand.
GTGGAAAACACAGATGGCGGTTTCCAGGCGCGGGTCGTTCAAGTCTTTATAAAACGCCGGAAGGTCTTCCGGCATTACCAGACCTTTATAAGACACTACCTCAGAGGAGAGCGACGCTACATAAAAGTCTTCATCGCTGCGCAATGCCTGCTCTGTATAGCGGCGCGCCATGAACAGATCAACGGTGAACTGCTCGCTACTACCGGGCTCGACAAAAATCTGCTCGATGCGCGGCAGGCAATCAAGCGCCATCGGACCACAAACGCTTGAATCGGTGGGCACAACGCGCCAGCCGACAACGTTTAGACCACGCTCACCCAGCTCTCGCTCAAATGTTTCACGCGCATTGGCGGCCCGCGCGTCGTCGGTGGGCAGAAAAACAACGCCCACGGCAAACCGCTCGCCAAGCGTTACATCCAGCGCCTCTTGCGCTGCCTCGCGCATGAACTGGCCAGGCATTTTAAGCAGCAGCCCACAGCCATCACCGGTTTTGCCATCTGCGGCAATCCCGCCACGGTGCGTCATGCAGGTGAGCGATTCAATGGCCGTTTTCAGCAGATCGTGACTGGCCTGCCCTTCCATATGAGCAATAAGGCCAAAGCCGCAGTTATCGCGAAACTCGCCAGGCTGGTGAAGACCTCTATTCATGGGCGTGCCTCTAGTCAAGGTATTTTATTAGCAGCGTTCTTATGGTTAAATGGCAGGTTTTTATTTTTTTGATAGATTTTTTACCCGCCTAGAAAGGGGTGTTTACCCGGTCCGCTGCTGCAAGAAAATGGTTGCTCAGCATAGCGATTCGCCCCCCCGAAGCGCAATCACTCAGCGCTACGAAGACCAAGAAACCCTTTTCAAATCCGCTATTTGCAACACTCTCCGCTATTAAAAATACATACACTTCAAGGACTTGCAAAGCAGTAAAACGGTATTTCAACGATAAATAGGAAGAGTTATACTTTAGTCTAATAACCTCTTAAAAACCCATGCCGATAGCGCATACGCCATGCTGATTAGATAATGATCAATTTTCTAACACTGTTCTAAAACACAAAAACCCGCCGAAAGGCGGGTTTAATGAAAGCAGCGCGTTCTTACTGGCGGGTTACGCCCGCGGATAGCGGTCTATCAAGTTGCGCAATATGTTCTCCGGGGTGGCATCATTGATGCAGGCATCGCCCAAGGCATTAAGCAGCACCAGCCGCAGCCTGGCATCCACGTTTTTCTTATCCAGGCGCATGCGGGTTATAAAATCATTGCTCTGCATGTTTGCAGGCGCTGCCAGCGGCAGCCCGGCGCTGTCAATGATGGCTTGGACACGGGCTAGATCGGCCGCGCTAATAAGGCCCAACTGCTCGGAAAGCGTAGCAGCCATGGCCATCCCAGCGCCTACCGCTTCGCCGTGCAGCCAGTTGCCGTACCCTTGATGCGCCTCGATGGCGTGACCAAAGGTATGCCCCAGGTTGAGCAGGGCGCGCATGCCCTGCTCGGTTTCATCATCCGCGACAATATCGGCTTTAATCTGGCAGCTGCGCGCAATGGCTTCGCTGACTGTTGCGGGGTCAATCCGGCGTAACGCCGCCATATTGTCCTCCAGCCAGCCAAGAAATGCCTCGTCACGAATCAACCCGTACTTGATCACTTCGGCAAGCCCTGCTGAAAGTTCGCGGTCAGGCAACGTTGCAAGCGTTGCAATATCGATCAATACCGCTTTAGGCTGCCAGAATGCACCAATCATGTTCTTGCCGAGAGGATGGTTGACCCCCGTTTTGCCGCCGACAGAAGAATCCACCTGAGAAAGCAGCGTGGTAGGCACCTGGATAAAGGCAACGCCACGCTGATAGGACGCCGCCGCATAGCCCACCATATCGCCAATCACGCCACCACCTAATGCGACCAGCGTACAGCGGCGATTAAAGCCTGCCTCAAGCAGGGCATCCCAGATACGGTTGACCTGCTCAATATTTTTGTACTGTTCGCCATCGGGTAGAACCAGTGTGCGTAGCTCTACATTATCCGGAAGATTAGCGCACAGCGTCTCCAGATAAAGCGGGGCAATGGTTTCATTAGTCACTACCATTACCTGCTTACCCGCCAGATAAGGCGTCAACGCCTCAGAGCCACTCAATAATCCGGTGCCTATATGGATCGGATAGCTGCGCTCCCCCAATGCAACATCAAGCGTATGCTGGGCGGTGGCGGGTCGAATCATGGCGATACCTTTGAGTTAAGCGTTTCAGTGCTTTCCAGCGGATCTATCAAGCGGTGCACGCGACGCAGGATTTCATTCACCACGGCGCGCGGACTACGCCGGTCAGTGCGTACGGTAATATCCGAGGTGGCACGGTACAGCGGGTCGCGGGCAGCAAACATGTCAATCAGCACCTGCTCGCGGTTAACACACTGTAGAAGCGGGCGGTTGCGGTCTTTCGCGGTACGCTTGAGCTGCTGATCCACCGTGGTCAACAGATAAATGACCGTGCCGCGCTCTCGCAACGCTTTACGGTTCTCTTCACGTAGAACAGCCCCCCCACCGGTGGCGAGCACCACATTTGAAAGCCGGGTAAGCTCGTCTATCATCTGAATTTCGCGCTGGCGAAAGCCAGGTTCGCCCTCTACATCAAATATCCAGGGGATATCCGCACCGCAGCGGTCTTGAATGGCATGGTCGCTATCATAGAACGTGCGCGACAGCTCGCCTGCCAACAGGCGGCCTATCGTGCTTTTACCAGCCCCCATGGGGCCAATCAGAAAAAGGTTGGGTAAATCCTGCATCAGCGAACCGCCAAGCCATCGTCAAGTAGTCGTGGAGTAATAAAGACTAACAACTCTACCTTCTCATTGCTCTCTTCGGTATACCGAAACAGGCGTCCGAGCAAAGGAATATCACCTAAAAGCGGTGTTTTGGCCATTTGACTCAGCTGCTCGGTGGTCAAAATTCCACCTAACACCACTGTTTGGCCGTTATTCACCAGCACCTGGGTTTCAATCTGGTTGGTATCAATAGGCGGTTCACCGCCAAACCCGGATTCCCGGAAACTGTCATTTTTGATGACCAGATCCATGATAATACGGTTATCCGGAGTAATCTGCGGCGTCACTTCCAGCGAAAGCTCAGCCTCCTTGAACTGGGTATCCGGATTGCCCTGCACATCCACACTCTGGAATGCCCGCTCTTCTCCCTGGCGAATGATGGCCGTGCGCTGGTTGGCGGTAATCACTCGAGGCTGGGAAATGGTCTGGCTTTTGCCTTCGCTCTCTAGCGCGCGAAGCTCAAGGTCCAGCAGCACATCACCGGATAAATAGCCAAAGCTGAAGCCTGTTCCTGGACCTGAAGGTGAGCCGAGATCAACGGCCAGGCCGCCGCGCGCCCGGCTCAGGCCATCCGGGTTGATATTTCGCCGTCCAACATTACCGCTTTCTGTCGCCTGGAAGCCTCGCGTGCTGGAAACGCCCCAGTTGACTCCCAGCTCTCGAGAGGCGGTATCTCGGGCAATCACGATGCGCGCTTCTATCTGCACCTGGCGCACCGGTACGTCCAGTCTCGCCAGCGTACTCAAGATGCTCTCTACCTGCTCGGCGGTATCCTGCACCCAAAGGGCATTGGTTCTAGGATCAACGCTAATCCGACCACGCTCGGTCAAGAGCCCAAAGCCCTCGTTGCCGCGCAGCAGCTGGGCAAGGTCCTCAGCACGCGCGTACTTCACCTCAATAAGTTCACTGACCAGCGGCGATAGTGTTGCCTGATGGCTCTGGGCCTCGATTTTCTGCCGCTCAAGTTCAGCAAGCTCCCCAGTAGGCGCTATAAGAATAACGTTGTCGCTCTCACGACTTGAAAGCCCCTGGCTTTGTAAAATCAGCGCCAGCGCCTGATCCCAGGGCACATCATTAAGGTTCAGGGTGATGCGCCCGGCCACGCTATCACTGGCGATCAGGTTAAGCCCGGTGAATTCGGCAAGCGTTGCCAACACGGCGCGGATGTCCATGTCCTGAACGTTCAGGCTTAGCCGCTCACCGGTGAAACGGCGCTGTGAATCTTGCTGTACGGGCTGCGGCTCGGCGGGCTGCACGTCGATCGTCACTACCCGGCCACTTTGCGAAGAGAGCATGGCATAAGGGCCATCAATGGTTAACGCCAGCTTGGTTTCATGCCCACCCGCGCGAGGAGTAATACGCATCACCGGCGTGGCAAAATCACTAACGTCATAAATCCGGTTGAGGGCGTCTGCCAGCGTCACTCCCGGCAACGTGACTACCGCGGGCGCATCAGGCGCGCCGCGCGGCACATCATGAACCTGTACGGTCACATCGTCGCGGTCCAGTGTTACCAATAGGCGGCCTGCGCCCGCTGGCCCGCGCTGAAAATCAATGCCGGTAATTTGCGGCCCCTGGGCTGTTTGCAATGGCGCACTTTCCAAACGCCCGGTTTCTAAAAGCCCGGCCTCCAAAGGCGCGCGGAGAGATATGTGTACTTGATCATCTATAGCCTGCGAGGTGTAATCCAAGAGTGTCGTCAGGCCTATCACCAGCCGGGTGCGGCCATTACCTTCCAGCACACTGATTCGCCCAATGCCGCCTTGGTCAACCTCAATGTGGCGCTGTCCCAGACCATTCTGGGCACCAGCCAGGTCCAGCGTCAAACGCGGCGGATGATCAAGGCGGTAACCCTGCAGCTCAGCTACCCCGCCGCTGAACTGAAGCGCTAACTGCGTCTCGTCACCGCTCACTGGGTGCACATCGATGGCGGTCAGTACTGACGCCAGAGCTGACCAGGGCATTAGCGCCAACACCACCAGGGTCATTCGGTTCACTAATAAAGCCATGACGTGCTCTCGTAAGGTTGAAATCAATAGTGTGTTATCGCACGTCCAGCACAAGAGATGCTGTGCGTGCCTGCCACCCTTGTGGCGTGGCGGTGCGTTCAGCAATACGCACTTCTTGCCGGGTAATCTGGGTAATACGTCCTTTATCGCTGCCCACATACGCCCCCAGGGGCGCGCTGGTTACCTGCCCCTCCGGTGTCTCGATCAGGGCCACGCGCTGCTCCCCCATAACAAGCGTGCCCACTAGGCGCAGCTCGGAAAGCGTAAAATGCTCAAGAGGCTCCAGCGGGCGCAGCGTTTGTGCCGCAAGCACATCTGCCTGTAATGAAGGGCCACGCTCGGCAATGGCAGCCGGTGGTTGAAAGGGGCTGCGGCTTGCCGCGTAGTCATAGGTCATTGAAGACGTGGTAAAAAATGGTTCGGTCGCATCACGTGCAGAAGCGTCAGCTACACGCGTTTGAGATGAGTGGCGCAACTCGGCCAACGTAGCGTCCAAGCGCTCTAGCTCCGGGTTGCCACACCCTGCAAGCCAAAGCATGCCCAGCATGCTGATCAGCCACTTCATGGGGGCCCCTCTTGATACTCATCGTCATGCGTCTGATCCGTTTCGCCATAGGCTTTTGCTACCAGCGTCATTGCCAGCATATCGCTTTGCGGATCAACAGGAGCAAGCGTGAAAGCATGCTGAGTGATAAGCCGTGGCAACGTACTTATGTCACTAATAAACTGCGCCAGCTGGTGATAGCCACCCTGTACCCGAATATCCAGCGGATACTCGGTATAGGCTGAACGCGCAATAACGGGCTGCAGCTGGATGGTTTCGATGACAAGCTGGTTATCATCGGCGGCATTGATAATGCTATCCAACAAGGCGGGAGTATCATCGTGGGGCGTTAATGTAGCGCGTACCTGAACCCTCTGCGCCTCCAGCTCTGCCAGCTGGGTACGTGTATGGGCAAGCAACCCGGCCGCGTGAACGCTCCCTCGATAGTCGTTTAATAAGCGTACTTCCTGGCGCTGGGCGGCAGCCAAGGCTGAGCGATAATCGCTTACCCACCACCAGCCAGTGAGCGTTAACGCGACTAAAAACACCAGTACGCCGCTAAGCACTTTCACCGCCCAAGGCCAGGCGCCTGCTTCTTGAAGGTCCAATGCTTGCCAGTCAAGCATGCGCAGACGTTGCCACTCCTCTCGCCACAGCTGGACATAACGCTTCATGGCGGCGCCTCCTTATCGGCTAATAAGGAAGACGGCCGGGCCTGCGCTATTTCTAACGTGAAAATGCGCTGACCTTCGGGCTCGCTGGTCACCCCAGCAAGTACCGGTGCATTCAACCCCGGCTGTTCAGCCAGACGGCGCAGTTGCTCAGACATTTGACGTTCATTCGGGGCTACCGCTGTTACATTTATCTGGCCATGACGGCGCTCAAGATGCCGGTAGGTCACGCCGTCTTCAAGGCTTGCAGCCAGGTCATTAAACAGGCGCAAGGTATCCGTTCGCGTCTCAAGCAGGCGCTTGAAGCGCGCTAGCTGCTGGTCAAGATCCGCCACCTCTCCGTGATAGTGCTCGGCCTGGGCAATTTCATCATCAAAGTGCGCTATGTGCGCCACTATGTGGGCATTGCGCTGCTGCTGTGCCGCAAGCGTTTGCTGATAACCGTAAGCCACCGCACCGCCAAGCCCGGTCCCCAACGCACCTGAAAGCAGCATGGCACCATAAAACATGCGCGTACGCTTTATGCGTCGTACCTCTCGCCAGGCCAATAGGTTGATATTACGGCTCATAAATCCACCCGCAGGGCTAGCCCGCAGACATTAAGCAGCGCCGGTAAAGCCTCAGCCAATGCCTGCCCATCGAGGCGCTTATTTAGCTGCATGGGCTGAAGCGGATTACCCAACGCCACCGGTATACCGCAGGTAGTCGCGATATGGGCAGCCAAGCCCGGCAAGCTACTTGAACCGCCCACCAGCACCAGATGCGTCACTTCAACTGACCAGCCTTGGGTATAGTAGAGCTGTAACGCACGGGCCACCTGCTGACCCAGCGCTTCCAGAAAAGGCGTGAGCAACGCGTGTTGAAAATCATCGGGAAGCCCACTGCGCTTTTTAGCCTGCTCGGCGTCTGCCTTATCAAGCGCATAATGCGACTGAATGGCCTGGGTTAAATGCTCGCCGCCTATCGGGCTATCATGGGTATAAACAATGCGCGTTTCTTGGACAACGTGAAATGAACTGACGGCAGCACCTATATCCAACAACCCCACGCAAGCGGGTGAACCTTGGCTCAAGGGCAAATAAGTGCTCATCGCGGAAAATGCACGCTCTATTGCAAAGGTTTCCATATCGATGGCCACCACCTCAAGACCCGCTTGCTCCAGCGCCTCAACCCAGCGCTGGATATCCTGGTGACGACAGGCCACAAGCAGGACTTGCTGTAAATGCGGTGACGTCGGTACCGGCCCCAGAGAGAGAAAATCAAACGCTACGTCATTGAACGCAAAAGGCAGATGGTGGTCTGACTCCACCATCAGACGCTCTTCAACTTCGTCCTCGTTCAGCGCAGCAGGAAGGGTGAGCATTTTAGTGATAGCTACACTGGCAGGGATGGCAATAGCGGCTTTACGGGTAGCTGGCCTGGCATCATCAAGCGCCTGACTCAAGGCATCTGCAACTTCGTTAATGTTTTGAATGCGCCCTTCGACCACTGCGCCATCACTTAGTGGGCGAATCGCATAGTTTTCTACCTGGTAGGTATTACGGCTTTTTTTAAGCTCCAGAAGCTTGACGGAAGACGAGGTAATATCGACGCCGATCAAGCTTTTACTGGCTTTGAGTAAGCGCATTATGGGTTTAGCCCTGCCGCCTGAGATGGCTGACCTGTAGTGATACAGCGCTTTTCTCAGGTAGTGCGCTGTTAAATTTACGGTATATCAACACTGGTGGCCGGTGCCTCGCCTTCCTATAATGGCTGCCAATTGCGCGATACGGCCGTTTAAACGCCGATCCTATTCTTCTTATCATGGGTGCCCCCTGTTCATGACGTTTTTGCGAACCCTTATCCTGTCGCTGTTCTTTCTTATCGTTTCGTTATTCGGCGCCGCCGCGCTTGCCGTGGTGGGTGCCGCTATCTATTTTTCTCCCGGCTTACCCGACGTTCGTCAGTTGCAAAACTTCGAGCTGCATTCGCCGCTACGCATCTTCACCAACGATGGCAAACTGATTGGTGAATTTGGCGAAGAGCGCCGGGTGGTAGTGGATTTCGATGAAATCCCTCAGGACATGGTGAACGCCCTGATCGCCGCCGAGGACACCAATTATTTTGATCATGCCGGGGTCGACCCTCGCGGCCTTGCCCGAGCAGCCGTCGAGCTTGCCCAGAGCGGCGGCACTATCCAGTCAGGCGGCTCGACTATCACCATGCAGGTCGCGCGTAACTACATGCTGACGCTGGATCAGACCTTCACCCGAAAAATTCGTGAAATTCTTCTCGCGCTGCAGATGGAGAAAGTACTGAGCAAGGATGAGATCTTTGAACTTTACGTTAACAAAATTTTCTTAGGAAATCGAGCCTACGGCATTGCCGCCGCGGCCGATACCTATTACGACAAACCGCTGTCTGAACTTACCCTGGCGGAAACGGCCATGATCGCGGGTCTGCCCAAGGCGCCCTCGGCGTTTAACCCACTGGCCAATTCTGAGCGCTCCCTTATTCGACGCAACTGGATTCTGTTCAGGATGCGCGAACTCGGCTATATCGATGACGCCGCCTACCAGACAGCCGTACAGGACCCGGTTACCGCGCGCCGTCACTATATCCAGCCCGAAGTCGATGCTTCTTACGTCGCCGAAATGGCGCGCCAGTATGCCGTTGAGCGCTTTGGCGACACCGCCTATACCGGCGGCTACCGAATCTATACAACGCTGGACAGCAAACTACAGCCGTTCGCCCGCGATGCGCTGGCCAATGGCCTGCGTGAGTATGATGTACGTCACGGCTGGCGCGGTGCCGAGCAGCATGATATTGCACCAAGCCTGGTTGAAGCGCAGGAACGTACGACAACCCAGGGGCTAGAAGAAGAGCTGTCTGAATCGCCCGAGATTCGCCAGACCGCACGCCAAGCCGCCGAACGTAGCCAGACAGAAATTGCGGGCATTGAGGGCGACGTCAGTAACTGGTTGCAGGTACTGGAACGTACGCCCAACTATGGCCTGCTGCAGCCAGCCATTGTGGTAGAAAGCGGCGGCCGTGAAATGCAAGTACTGACTCGCGGTGGAGAGCTGAAAACCATTGGATGGGACGGCTTGAGCTGGGCCCGCCAATATCAGAGCCCGCGTAGCCGAGGTGCTGAGCCAAGTTCTGCCGACCAGATTGCCGTGCGTGGCGATTTGATTCGGGTCATCGAAGCCGAGGATGGCACCGTACGCCTTTCCCAGCGCCCAGATGCAGAAGGCTCGCTAGTGGCTCAGGACCCGCGCACCGGCGCCATTCTTGCCCTGCAGGGTGGGTTTGATTTCAATGCCAGCAAGTTTAACCGTGCCATTCAGGCACAGCGTCAGGCAGGTTCTATCTTCAAACCGTTTATCTATCTGGCGGCACTTCAGGATGGTGAAATGAACGCGGCAAGCGTGGTCAACGACGCGCCGGTCGTACTTGATGATGGCAGCAACTCGTTATGGCGCCCCGTCAACTCCAGCCGCGATTTCCAAGGCCCCATGCGGCTTCGCCCGGCCTTGGCCCGCTCGCGTAACCTGGTCACCATCCGCGTTCTGCAGACCATGGGGCTGGACCATACAATTAATTATCTGGAAGGCTTTGGCTTTACTCCTGGCCGCCTGCCCCACGGGCTTTCCCTGGCACTGGGAAGCGCCAGCCTGACACCGCTGGAAATGACCAACGCCTACTCGGTTATTGCCAACGGCGGTTTCCAGGTGGCTCCTTGGTTTATCGAGCGTGTCACCCGCAACGATGACAGTGAGCTTATTGATGAAGCAACGCCTCAGGTTGCCTGCCCCAGCTGCGAAGAGGGTCAGGAAACCGTTGAAATCAATGGCCGTGAATATCCGGTAGCCAAGCGCGTAGCCGATGCCGCCGCCGTTTATATCCTTCGCGACATGCTGCGTGACGTTATTACCTCGGGCACTGGCCGCGGTGCGCTCAGCCTCAATCGTGAAGATATCGTGGGTAAAACCGGTACCACCAACAGTCAGCGTGACGCCTGGTTTGCAGGTTTTAACAGCGATCTGGTTACCACGGTCTGGGTGGGCAAAGACAGCAACGAAACCATTGCTGAATACGGCGCCAACGCGGCACTGCCCATCTGGACAGCCTTTATGGGCAAAGCGCTGGAAGGTACCCCCAGCGCCATGCCGGAGCGCCCCGATACCGTTGTCACCGCGCAGGTAGACCCTAATACAGGGCGCCGCTTGCAGGATGGACAGGGCGGCGGTATTACCGAGTTCTTCCATCGCGATCACCTGCCCGACTATCAGCCACGCCGTATTAGCCGTGAACTGGAAGAAGCCAGCGGCTCGCAAGGCTCAGGCACCGCGGAATCGATCTTCTAAGCCACGCTAGAGCAAGAAATGTAAAAGCCCGGAAACCTAATGGTTTCCGGGCTTTTTTATATGCCTGTTATGGGCAGATGCCTATTTACAAGCTTTAAGCCACTGCAACAGGCGCCTCACGCTTACTGGTCTTCCAGTTAAGGCCAATGGCCACCACCATTACCACAACGCCGATCACCTCGGTCAGCAAGCTCGGGTAGAACACGCCAAAGATAGCGGCACTGATCGCCAGGCGTGGCAGCCAGGCCATACGGGTAAACAGATACCCTTCCAAAGCCGCGGCGAAGGCGCATAACGCCAGAATGGCAATTACCGCGTTCCATGCCACCACCAGCACCGGCCCGCCCACGATAATCTCAGGGTTAAAGACCATAAACAGCGGAATCAGGTAAAGTCCTTTGGCAAATTTCCAGGCCTGGAAGCCGGTTTCCATAGGCTTACTACCCGCGATGGCCGCCCCGGCAAACCCCGCCAGGGCTATGGGCGGCGTCACGTTAGAATCCTGGGAGTACCAGAACACCACCAAGTGAGCGATCAGTAGCGGTACACCAAACTCAGAGGTAAGCGCCGGACCAACCAGCACGATCAACACAATGTAGCTGGCAGTGACCGGCAGTCCCATGCCCAGAATCAGGCTAGCCAATAACACCATGACCAGCGCCAACACCAGGTTACCGCCGGAGAACGCCAGCATCATCGAGGAGAATTTGAGCCCCAGGCCTGTCAAGCCCACAACGCCAACGATAATACCCGCCACCGCACAGGCCATAGAGACCGCGACGGCATTACGGGCGCCCAGCTCGAGTCCTTCGATCAATTTGATTAATCCGGCCCAGATAACGTCCTTGGTCCGGCTGAGCGTCACCGGCTGGCCCTGCCCAGGGGCCACGAAAAAATACCATAGCGCATAGCGTATAACGGCCACAGCCACCATAGTGATAACCGCGTAATAACCTACCCGCATGGGCGAGAGGTTCATCACCAGGAGCCACACCAGTACCGCCAGCGGTAGCAGGAAATGCCAACCCTCTTTCATCACCTGACGCATTTGCGGCAGCTCGCTTCGGGGCATGCCTTGCATGCCTTGCTTGAGCGCAATGATATGCACGAACAGATACACTGTTGCAAAGTACATGATGGCGGGCAAGATACTGATTTTGACGATATCCAGATACGGTGTATTCGTGTATTCAGCAATCAAAAACGCGCCTGCACCCATCAAGGGCGGCATGATCTGCCCGCCGGTTGATGCCGCCGCCTCAATACCCCCCGCCTGCTTGGGCTGATAGCCCAGCTTTTTCATCAAGGGAATGGTAAAGGCGCCGGTAGTGACCACGTTGGCAATCGCGCTACCTGAGATCGAGCCCATGCCCGCCGAGGCAAGCACAGCGGCTTTTGCCGGGCCGCCACGTTGGCGGCCGGTTGCGGCGTAGGCCATATCGATAAAGAACTTGCCCGCCCCGGTGCTCTCTAAAAACGCCCCAAACAGCACAAAGATAAAGATGTAAGTGGCCGCCACACCCAGCGGCAGGCCAAAGATACCTTCCTGGCCCAGATAGAGCTGCCCGGCGACCCGGTCGAGCGTATAGCCGCGGTGATTCAAGATGCCGGGCAGCCACTCGCCTAGCCAAGGTAGCTCGCCGCGCGGCCCGGCAAACGCATACACGATAGCCAGTACGCCGATAATCGTCATGCCAAGCCCCACCGCACGGCGGCTAGCTTCCAGTACCGTGACCGTGGCGATACAGGCCACCAGTATATCGGTATCACTCCAGAACCCGGCACGGCTTACAATCTCGTCCAGAAAGAGAACCAGATAGCCACCGGTAATCAACGCACCGGCAAAAAATATGAGATCGATCCCCCAGCCAACCACACCGCGCTTACGCGATGGCCCAAAGGCGGGAAACATTAAAAATGCCAGCAGCATGATTAGCGCAAGGTGAATGCCACGCTGGTAAAACAGTCCCAACGGCTGAATGCCGGCGGAGTAGAGTTGGAACAGGGAAAGTCCGACCGCCACGATGGTGATAAGCCACAGCACCACGCGCGGTTGAATCGCATTACCGCCCGGCATCAATACCGGCGGTGGATTGGATTCGTTCATGAAGTCCTCGGAAAATGTTGTCTAGCTTGTTTTTACTGATCGGTGATTTGGTTGCTTAAGCTCTAGAGGCCTAATGTGTAGTGCTGCGTTTTCTTATTGTCTGCGTCTCTATTACATCAAGTTTATTAAGCTTTCCGTATTCAGCGTGGCGAATTGTTTGCCAGTTATGAATTGTCTATGAGTTGGATCACCACCCGCTGCCCGGCCGCCTGCTCACTTAGGCTGACGCTTGGATGCTCGCCATCAGGCCATACCACCTGATGATTGACCGCCGGCGATCCGACACGGAGGAGATAGCGATTGTTGGCGACAGGCTCGTTGATCGCATTAATCCAATAGCCCCCTTGGCCATCAGATACCTGCTCTCCCCGGCCAAACACATGCCCAAGCCCTGCTGCAAAGTCAGGCTGGTGACTGCGTTCAAGCTGCATGACACCTGCTACATTGCGATAGCAGTCCAGCACCGTGAAATGCTTGACCGAGTGCTTCCATTCAATACACCAGCGCGACCCGGCGGGCGCTTGCCTGTCTACCAGCGTCTCGCCCTGCTCGGTAGTGACCGAAAGCCGCCAAGACGCAGACGCCGAAGCAGGGGAAGCCCCGACTTCGGCGAACGGCATGCATATGAACAAAAGCGCCATCAGTTGTTGTTGCCGCTGCATGGCGAAATGCCCTTTATTAGCTATCTGCAAAACAGCCGCTTAGCAGCTGCATACGCCACCCGTTATGGGCGAAGACGATCCGGAATCTCAACACCGGTTTCTTCAAAATAGCGAATAGCGCCCGGGTGCAGCGGCACCGGCGTTGACTTCATGGTGAAATCAACCGTGGTGTCATTGGCTGCCGGGTGTACTGCGATCAACTCATCGGTGTTTTCAAACAGCAGTTGGGTCAGCTGATAGGCAAGCTCTTCATCCATATCGGCATTGACCACCAGAACGTTGGGAATACCGATGGTTTGAACCGCCTCGTCCATGCCGTCATACATGCCGGCCGCCAGCTCGTAGGGAGCGAAAACCGCTTCCTCTTCCTGAGCATTGGCAATTTCTTCTTCGGAAAGACCAATCAGGCGAATATCACGCGTGGCCGCCAGGTTCAGAATGGAACTGGTGGGCGGGCCAACGCTCCAGAAACCGGCATCGATATCACCATCACGGATGGCATCGGCGGTTTCGTTAAAGTTGAGTCGCTGAGGGGTAAAATCGCTGTAGCTGATGCCGTTGGCTTCCAGTACCGCACGGGCATTAAGCTCTGTACCACTTCCCGGTGCGCCTACCGATACACGTTTACCAGCGAGATCTGCAATGGATTCAATATCCGACTCAGCAAGCGTTACCAGCTGAACCGCGTTGGGATATACCGACGCCAGGGCACGGGTATTTTCAATCTGGCGGCCTTCAAAGTCACCCGTACCGGTATACGCCTGATACACCGTATCGGCCAGCGCCAGGGCCAGGTCAGCATCGCCACGCATGATCAGTCCCATGTTCTCAACCGACGCACCGGTCACTTCGGCGGTCGCCTGGGCGCCTTCGATATGGTTGTTGATCATCTCGGCCAAGCCGCCGCCGATCGGGTAATAAACGCCCCCGGTGCCGCCAGTAGCGATAGAAAGCTGTTGCGCACTGGCGGGCAGTGCTACGGCTAGCATGGATGCTGCGGCTGCATATTTTAGTGTTTTCATGCGCATTGCCTCCGTCCTGTTGGACTTATAGGTAGAGTTGACAATTAGGGAGGTGTAAAGCCGCCGTCTCTGTTCCATCAGAGGCGGTAGAGTGAAGTTAGCACGGCTTATACGCTGATGTTAATGGGACAATAGTGCCACGACCTGCTTAGTAATATGCGCACCAATGGGCAGCGCCGAGGTGGCCGCCGGTGAAGGTGCATTGCCTACGTTCACCGTCCGTCGTGTATTCACGAACAGAAAGTCATCGACTAGCTTGCCCGCTTTAGAGACTGCCTGCGCACGAACGCCTGCCGGGTAAGGCTTGAGATCCTCAATGTTTAATTGCGGGCAGTACTTACGTACAAGTTCCAGGTAGCCACGCTTGTAAAGCGAATTCTTCATTTCGCCAAGCCCCGGCTTCAGGTGTTTGCCCAGCACTTTTAAAATACCGGGGTGGGTAAACATCTGACTCATATCACGCAGTGACATGTCCTGTTTGCGGTAACCTTCGCGCTTAAGCGCCAGCACCGCATTGGGGCCCACCGTTACGCTACCGTCGATCATGCGGGTCAGGTGCACGCCTAGAAAGGGCATGGCCGGGTCAGGAATGGGATAAATCAGATGATTAACGATGTGGTTATGCTTCTCGGGCAACAGGTAGTATTCGCCTCGAAACGGGCAGATGGTAAAGCCGGGGTCCTGACCCAGCATACGAATCACCCGATCTGCCATTAACCCGGCACAGGCCACCAGGTAACGGCCGGAAAAGGTGTCATTAGAGGTGCTCACCACGACCTCGGTTCGCCGCTCTTCTAGCGCCTTCACCTCAACACCATACTGGATTTTGCCACCTAAGCGCTCAAACTCCGCCGCCATGGCGCGGGTGACTTCGGCATAGTTGACGATACCGCTTGAAGGCACAAAGATACCCGCTTCTCCACGGATGTTGGGTTCCCGCTCTTTGAGCGCCTCAGCGCTTAACCACTCGCGCTCAAGCCCATTGGCGGCTGTACGCTCCCATAGCGCCTGCATACGCTCAGTTTCAAGGGCGTTGGTAGCCACCAAAAGCTTGCCACAGATGTTGTAATCAACCCCGTGCTGGTCGCAGAACTCACGGGTGGCGCGATTGCCTTCAAGGCAGAATTTGGCTTTCAGGCTGCCCGGCGTGTAATACACCCCTGCATGAATAACCCCACTGTTATGGCCGGTTTGGTGCTGGGCCGGGCCACTTTCTTTTTCAAGTACTAACAGGCGTTTATCAGGATAGGTCTGCTGTAGTTGCATGGCGGTCGACATGCCCAAAATACCGCCGCCAATAATGATGAAATCCCACATCAATCACGCCTCCTGTGCCAAATTGTTAAAATTTATTGATAATAGCCGTTATTCTTTTATCTTCGCTTGTTTGCCACCATCGCACCAGGGAGCCGCGTTGTTCTGGAAATTATTATGGAAATTGACATGAAGATTGCCATGGAAACAGATGCGCCGCGTCAGAACCTAGCGATAAACGCTTATCGCACGCTCAAGCACGATATTATCCGTGGCCGCTACGTGCCTAAAGAGAAGCTTCTCATGAGCCTCTTAAAGGAACGCTACGGGGTGAGCACCGGTCCACTGCGTGAAGCCCTTTCGCAATTGGTCGCCGACCGCCTGGTCGTGGCGATCAGCCAACGGGGCTACCGGGTCGCCCCCATGTCACTTGCCGAACTTAACGATATCCATGACGCTCGCGCCCAGCTGGAAGGGCTTATCCTGCGACTTGCCATCGAACGAGGCGACGACGACTGGGAAGCCTCTGTAGTCGCTACCGCACACCGGCTTGCTAAAGTGACTGATATCAGCTCGCCCGATGAGCTGCTCGACGGCTGGGATTTTCGCCATAAGGCGTTTCATACTGCCATTGCCAGCGGCTGCAACTCTCCTCACCTGCTGCAAATGCGTAACACCTTATTTGACCAAGTGGAGCGCTACCGCCACCTGTGGCTGCAGGAAACCGTTATGTCCTCAACAGCCCTTGAGCAAAAGCGGCAAGAGCATGCCGCACTGGTAGAGGTCATCCTAGCTCGAGACGCCGAACAGGCTGCCATCTTGATGCGCGACCACTTGATGACGCCCGTCCCCATTATTACCCGGGTGCTTGAAGCACGTGGCATCAGTTAAATTCTGCATTTTAAAAAAATGTAGATATTTTTAAATAACGGCGATACATTGGGTTTACTTGAACAGTTTTTAACTACGTAGTAGATCAATGGATCGTCGTGGGCGCCTGGGTGTGTCTACGCGAAACGCTTCCCTCAAGAATTCTTCTTAAGAACCGTCTAGGAGCTTCGTAATGTCACATTTCAACTGGGATGACCCGCTACTGCTGGAGCAACAGCTCACCGACGAAGAGCGCCAGATTCGTGATGCGGCCCACGACTACTGCCAGGAAAACCTTCAGCCCCGCGTACTGAGCGCTTTCCGTGAGGAGCGCTTTGATCGCGAGATCATGTCTGAGATGGGCGAGCTTGGCCTTCTGGGTGCTACCGTAGCTGAAGAGTACGGCGGCGCGGGCGTCAACCACGTGGCTTACGGCCTGATCGCTCGGGAAGTTGAGCGCGTTGATTCCGGCTATCGTTCCGCCATGAGCGTGCAGTCGTCATTGGTGATGTACCCTATCGAGACATACGGTTCTGAAGAACAGAAACAGAAGTATCTGCCCAAGCTTGCCAGTGGCGAGATGGTCGGCTGCTTTGGCTTGACCGAGCCAGACCACGGCTCCGACCCCGGCTCCATGATTACCCGTGCTGAAAAGGTTGACGGCGGCTACCGGCTAACCGGGGCCAAAATGTGGATTACCAACAGCCCGATTGCCGATATCGCCGTGGTCTGGGCGAAATCTGCCGCCCATGACAACCAGATCAAGGGCTTTATTGTTGAGCGTGGCACCGAAGGTTTCTCCACGCCGAAGATTGAAGGCAAGGTATCGCTACGCGCCTCGATTACCGGTGAAATCGTGCTGGATGGCGCCTTTGTTCCCGAAGAGAACCTGCTGCCCAACGTGAGCGGCCTGAAAGGCCCGTTTGGTTGTTTGAACAAGGCCCGCTACGGCATTGCCTGGGGCGTGATGGGCACGGCCGAATTCTGCTGGCACGCCGCCCGCCAATACACGCTGGACCGCAAGCAGTTTGGCCGCCCCCTGGCCGCCAACCAGCTGATTCAGAAAAAACTCGCTGACATGCAGACGGAAATCACCCTGGGCCTTCAGGCTGCGTTGCAGGTAGGCCGATTGATGGACAGCGGCAACTGGACGCCGGAAATGGTCTCGCTGATCAAGCGCAACAACTGTGGCAAGGCGCTGGATATTGCACGCATGTCGCGGGATATGCACGGCGGCAACGGCGTGTCCGATGAGTACGGCGTGATTCGTCATATGGTGAACCTGGAGTCGGTGAATACCTACGAAGGCACCCATGATGTCCACGCACTGATTCTTGGCCGTGCTCAGACCGGTATTCAGTCGTTTTTCTAAGCCGCTTTATCCTACAAGAAGGAATCACCATGAGCACTCCTTCCAAACCGCTGGCTGGCATCAAGGTACTCGATATTTCACGGGTGCTGGCAGGACCGTGGTGTGGCCAGATGCTCGCCGACATGGGCGCCGATGTAATCAAGGTTGAGCGCCCTGTTGCGGGTGACGATACGCGCCACTGGGGGCCTCCCTGGCTTGAAGGCACGGTGGAATCGGCTTATTACCTGTGTGCCAACCGCGGCAAACGCTCGGTGACAATCGACATGGCCAAGCCGGAAGGCCAAGCGCTTATCAAGCAGTTAGCAGCCCAGTCCGATGTTCTGCTTGAGAACTTCAAGGTTGGCGGGCTGAAGAAGTACGGCCTGGATTACGCAAGCCTCAAGACGCACAATCCATCGCTTGTCTACTGCTCGATTACAGGGTTTGGCCAGGAGAGCCCCTACGCTCACCGGGCCGGTTACGACTTTATGATTCAGGCCATGGGCGGGATCATGAGCCTAACCGGCAAACCTGACGGTCAGCCGGGCGGAGGCCCGGTCAAAAGCGGCGTAGCATTTACTGATATTTTCACCGGGCTATATGCCGCTAATGCGGTGCTAGCCGCGCTTTATCAATGCCGTGATACAGGGGTGGGTTGCCATATTGATATGGCGCTGATGGATGTTCAGGTAGGGGTACTGGCCAACCAGGCGCTTAACTATCTGACCTCGGGCAACGTGCCTCAGCGCTTGGGCAATGCCCACCCCAACATTGTGCCCTATCAGGCCTTTGCTACCGCGGATGGTCATATGATTGTCGCGGTAGGTAATGACGAGCAGTTCAGACGCTTTTGCGAAGTACTTTCGTTAGGGCATTTGGCCGCTGACGAGCGCTTCTCCACCAACGGGGCACGTGTTAACCAGCGTGAGCTGCTGGTTCCGGTGCTTGAAGCCGCCCTTGTTCAGCGTACCACTGATGATTGGCTCGCAGCCCTTGAAGCCGTGGGTGTGCCCTGTGGGCCTATCAACACCCTTGATCGTGTATTTGATGACCCGCATGTCAAAGCGCGCGGCTTAAAACAGACTCTGCCCCACACTCAGGCAGGCAAGGTGGACCTGGTAGCGAACCCCATTCGTATTAACGGGCACTCGCTAAGCGCCACCACCGCGCCGCCAGGTCTGGGTGAACATACCGAGCGCGTATTAGACGATATGGGCATTAGCCCAGCACAGCAGCAAGCACTTCGCGAGGCAGGCATTATTTGATCAGTGCCTTAAGCACCCCGCTGGCCTACCGTTTCCAAGCGCCCTTAGGGGCGCTTTTTGGTGCTACCTAATATTTACATAATCGATAAAGGCTAAGAATTTCATTTTAATACACATTCATCCGCTACAATACCCATGGCTTTACATTAATGTGTCAATTTGTAAACAATAAGTGTTTGCAACAAGGGATTAGTCGGACACAGCAAGCATGGAGGCTTTATGAGTCATTGCGCACGCGTGAATGGGCACTGCAAACGTTGTGAAGACGAGCTGCCGTTTGCCTTTACCATGGCATTTCAGCCTATCGTCAACCTCTCCACTGCCAGGGTAGAAGCTTATGAAGCCTTGGTTCGCGGCCCGAAAGGCGAATCTGCCTTGAGCGTTCTGTCACAGGTAACGAACGATCTGCTCTACCGATTTGATCAGGCTTGCCGTGTGAAAGCCATCGAAATGGCAAGCCAGCTTGGCATGCAAACAGACCTTTCGATTAATTTCCTACCCAACGCAGTTTACGAACCTGAAGCCTGTATTCAGGCCACGTTGGCTATTTCACGCCAGGTGGGCTGGCCGATTGAACGGCTTATTTTTGAAATCACCGAAACTGAACGTGTTACAGACCGTCAGCATCTGCGCAGTATCATCGACGTCTATCGATCGATGGGATTTAAGACCGCGCTAGATGATTTTGGCAACGGCTACGCCAACCTTGACCTGTTAACCGACCTCACCCCGGACAAACTTAAGATTGATCGCGAACTGGTCATGAACTGCGCTCATGACCTGCGCCGTCAGGCCCTTCTAAAAGCGCTTGTCTCACTGGCCCAGCAGTTGGATACACAATTGATTGCTGAAGGCGTGGAAACCCATGCCGAGGCACTTTGGCTGGCTCAAGCGGGGATTGTGCGCCAACAGGGATTTTACTACGCCAAACCTAAGGTTAACTCGCTGGGAGAAGACCTGACGCCACGGCTTGCCGCCCTACGTGATGAAACTCATTTAACGCCAAGCCAAGGAGGCCCTCATGCTTGATAAGGGCCTCGAACAGGTCTACCAACTGTTCACACGTTCAAAGCGTAACACCGAGAATATTATCAAGACCGCCCCATTAGGTATCTGCATAACCGACCCTGACGGCCATTTTGAAATGGTAAACGCCGCTTACTGCAACTTTTACGGGTATTGTGAAGAGGAGCTGCTGGGCAAGCATTTCACCCTGCTGGTGCCACCCGCCAACCGCGACAAGCTGGCGGCCTTTCACGAGGAGTTCATTCAGGGCGACTGCGACCAGGAGCTTCGCCAGGAGTGGGAGGTACACGACAAGCAAGGTGAAAAGCGCACCATCCTTGCTGAAGTTGTGCGTATTGAGGGCGATGACGGGCGACCGCGCATGGTAACGTTTATTGTCGATATCACCGAACGAAAACAGCTGGAAGAGCGCTTGAAACAGACCAATGAACGTCTTGACTACCTTGCTCATCATGACGAGCTAACCGGTTTGTTCAATCGCCGGGCGGGCCTTTTGCGTATGGAAGAAGAGCTTCAGCGCTGTAAACGGTATGGCAATACCTTGAGCATCGCCATCTTTGATCTAGATAGCTTCAAAGCCATCAATGATACTTACGGTCATGGCACGGGCGACAGCGTTCTTAGAGAGGTCACGGCAGTGGTGGGTAAGACCCTGCGCAATACGGATATTCAGGCGCGTTTGGGGGGCGAAGAGTTTCTGGTGATCATGCCCGAGGTCGATACCCGTGCAGCAAAGCGAGCCATGGAGCGGGTGTGTGACGCAATAGCTACCACGCGTTTTACCAGCCAGCAGCTAGTGGTTACTGTTTCCGCCGGGATTGCATGCTACGTTGAAACAACCAACCGTTGCCTTTTAGAGCAGGCTGACGATGCCATGTACCGGGTCAAGGAAGCTGGCGGAAACGGTGCCATGATTGCCTAGTGAGTTACGCCAGCGTCCGCTATGTTAAAACGACTCGTTAGAGGAGTTGAGTCATGAGCAATGCTGAACTGAACGAACTAAAGCGCAAGTACGTGGCCAATGGTGCCGCAAGCCCCGCGACCGCGTTTGCCGATCATGCCGAAAACGCCGAAATATGGGACGCTGACGGCAACCGGTTTATCGATTTTGCCGGTGGCATTGGCGTTCTCAATATCGGCCACCGTCACCCTAAAGTGGTTGCAGCGGTAAAAGCCCAGCTCGACAAGGTGATGCATACCTGCCAAACGGTGATGCCTTATGAAGGCTATGTCCGGGTAGCCGAAAGACTCAGCCACCTGGTGCCGGTACGCGGGCATGCCAAGGTAATGCTGGCCAACTCCGGTGCTGAAGCGCTTGAAAATGCAGTCAAAATAGCCCGTGCGGCGACTGGCCGTCCTAACGTTATCTGCTTTGATGGCGGCTATCACGGCCGCACCTTTTTTACCATGGCAATGAACGGCAAGGTAGCACCCTACCAGACCGATTTCGGCCCCATGCCCGGCACCGTGTTTCGCGCGCCCTACCCGGTGGATTACCACGGAATAAGCGAAGACGAGGCAATTCGCGGTCTGATGATGGCGCTGAAAACCGATGCTGGCCCCACGAACACCGCGGCCATCATTCTCGAGCCCGTGCTGGGCGAGGGAGGCTTCTACCCGGCCCCCACTACTTTCCTGGAGAGGCTTCGCGCCATCTGCGATGAGCTCGGCATTCTTATGATCATCGACGAAGTGCAGTCAGGCTTCGGGCGCACCGGCAAGATGTTCGCCATTGAACACAGCGGTGTTGAGCCTGACATCATGACCATGGCCAAGAGTATGGCTGATGGCATGCCGATTTCAGCGGTGGTGGGTACTGATCACCTCATGGACGCCTCCGGTCCCAACTCGCTGGGCGGCACTTACACCGGTAGCCCTACCGCTTGTGCAGCAGCACTGGCCGTGATGGACGTTTTCGAGGAAGAGAACATTCTGGAAAGAAGCCGTGCGCTGGGGGAAAAGCTGACCAAGCGCTTTAACCAGTGGCAGGCCCGCTACGCCTGTGTGGATAACGTGCGCCATATGGGCGCCATGGCCGCTTTTGAGCTAGTGTCCGACAAAAATACCCGTACGCCTGACGCCGAGCTTACCGGGGCACTGTGCAGGAAAGCCCGCGAAGAGGGCCTGATCCTGCTTTCCTGCGGCATGTACGGTAATACCATCCGGTTTCTGATGCCCATCACCATTGAAGATGACGTGTTAAACGAAGGGCTGGATATTATTGAATCGTGTCTGGAGTCGCTGGTTTAACACGGCCTGAACGCAAGAACGCCGCCCGATGGGGCGGCGTTCTTGTATTTACCCGTAGCTAACGGCTCAGCCGTTCATGAAGCGCGGCAGCCAAAGCACGAGGTCAGGCCAGACGCTGATGATGATGGCCGCCAGGCACATCAGCAAAAAGAAAGGCAGCGCCGCCCAAGCTACGCGGCCAATGCTCTCCCCGGTCAAGCTTTGCAGTACGAAAAGGTTAAAGCCCACTGGCGGGGTGATCTGGCCAAGCTCGATCATGATGATCAGGAAAATGCCGAACCAGATCGGATCAAAGCCTGCCAGCAGCACGATCGGCAGCGTAATGGGCAGGCTCATGACGGTGATCGAGATACCGTCCAGAAAAAGCCCCAGTACGATGTAGAACACCGCCAGCGCCAGCAACAACATGGTCGGGCTAAAGTTCTGCGTGGCGATCCAGGTTGCAAGCTCCCGCGGTAGGTGCAGATACCCCATCGCCGTCGACAGCAGGCTTGCTGTGATCAAAAGGCTACACACCATGATTGAGGTGATCAGTGTTCCCCGAAACGCCTCGGTCAGCATAGCCAGATTAATCTGCCACTCGACGCCCAGCAGCACCAGCGTGGCCGCAACACCCACTGCCGCCGCCTCTGAAGGCGTAGCGATACCGGTGTAGATCGAACCGATCACGATCGCGATCAGTATGAGGATCGGCAACAGTAGCAGAATCGACTGACCGATCGATTGCCCGTGCGCTACCTGTTTGGGCGCAAGCGCCGGTGAAAGCGTGGCGCGTAGGCCGATATAGCCGCTGTACAGCAGAGCAATCACAAGCCCCGGCACCACACCCGCCATGAACAGCCGGCTGATCGACACCTCCGCCTGAACCCCGTACACGATCATGACGATCGACGGCGGAATTAGCAGACCCAGGCTACCGGCGCCAGCAAGTGAGCCGATCGACAGGTGCCGGTCGTAGCCGCGCTGCTTAAGCTCTTGTGTGGTTATTTTGCCGATAGTAGCGGTGGTGGCGGCACTTGAGCCGCTTACCGCGGCAAACAGCGTACAGCCCAGCACGTTGGTATGCAAAATGCCGCCCGGCAGACGGCTGGTAATGGGCACCAGCCCCTTGAACAACCGCTCTGAAAGGTTCGAGCGAAAGATCAGCTCGCCCATCAAAATAAACAGCGGGATCGCCGAAAGCTCCCAGCTATTGCTGGCACGATACAAGATACGCGAGAAAATCAAACCGATACGGTCAGCGCTGAAGTCTCCGAAAACCCAAAGCGAGCCGATGGAGATTGCCAGCATCGAGGCAAATATCCACGTTCCCATGGACAGGAAAAACACCAGCAGCAGCGCTACGCCAACGGCTGTCCAGAAAATATCCATAATCTCTTCCTGTTAGCCAGGCCCTAGGCCGTGGGTGATGAATACCGCGAGCGCAGCAAGATTATCTTCAAAGACCTCACCAGTAGCGTTAAGGAAATCAGCCACATGCCAATAAGGATGGCACCTTCGGGAAGCCAGATAGGCGTTTCGGCCAGCGTCTCACTCACCACACCGCGCTGGTAGCTGCGCTGAACGTTTTGCAGCCAGAACGTTGAGAGCCATAAAAAACAGCCGGCGGTAACCAGGCTGCTAAACAGCTCCAGTGGCCACCGCCTGGGTTCAGGGATGCGCTCCATGAGCAGCGACACCCGAATCAAACCGCCTTTTTCGAGCACGTAAGGAAGCCCAAGAAATGCCATGGTGGCCACGGCGTAGCCGATGTATTCATCCAGAATGAAGGTCGAACGGCCAAACAGCCGCATCACGATTTCTAGGATGATATGGCCAAACATGTAGATGATGAGCGCCACAGCAATCAAGGCGCCCACCCGATTGAGCAATGTCGATGCTTTTTCTATGGGCTCGAAAAACTTCATTGCTGGCCTCGAAACTCATTTATGATCGTCTCGCCGGTGTCGCCGGTACTCCCTAGCCAGTTTTCGATCACGCTGGCCGAGGCCTCGGAGAGTGCATCGGTCAGGTCTTGCGCTACCGGGTCGCTTACTTCAACGTTGTTCTCTGCCAGCATCTGGTAGTTCTCTTCGGTGCGCGTTTCAACGGCCGCCCAGTTGTGCTGGTCGGTCAGGCGAGCGGCTTCCAGCACCGCCTGCTGCTGTTCTTCGCTGAATGAATCGAACACAGCCTTGTTCATGTGCACCATGTTGAGCGGGATGGCGTACTGAACGGCGGAGAAGTGGTTTTGATGCTCCCAGAAACTACCGTTGGCGCCTGCTTCGGCGGAGGTTAGCACGGCGCTAATGCCGCCGGTGGCCAATTGCGGCACCACATCGCCCCAAGAGAGACTTACCGGCGAGGCGCCGACGTTTCTAAAAGTTTCGGTGCCGCTGCGGTCAAAAGTACGTATTTTGAGGCTCTTCAGATCATCGGCGCTGTCGATGGCGTCTTTCGACCAGATACCGCTGGCCGGCCAGGGCGAGGCGTAAAGCAGCACCTGATCGTTATCTTCAAACACTGCTTCGTAATAGGGTTTGGCGATATCGTAAAGCTTGCGGGCATCCTCGATATCATTGACCAGAAACGGCAAGGAGGAGAGCAAAAAGATTGAGTCTACGCCACTCATGGTGCCTGAAAGCGTATCTGCAATATCGACAGCGCCGTCCGCCACAGCGTAGAAGTGATCGCCGGAGTTAAACCCCAGCGCGCCACCGGTATGCAGGGTGATGCTGATATCGCCGTCGGTCAGCTCCTCTACCTTGTCGATAAAATAGGCGTCGCCCTGGGCGTGGATCGAGCTTGCGTTGTATTCGTTTGAGAAATCCAGGCTGAACGACTGGGCATGCGACTGGCCGCTAACGATCGCGAGTCCCAGCGCGGCAATAAGACTTTTACCGGCGTTGAACCGATGGTTTTGGAGTTTTAGCGTTGTCATGAAGTCAGGTTCCCTGCCAATTTTTATTGAAAGTCATTTTCAATGTAACTTTATCGGCAAGCCGTTTATTTTTATAAACGACGTAAACGCTTCTGAACGCGACATCTAAATTACCAGAAAATAAAGTATTATTTGCTTTTTACGTTAATTAAACCCTGTAAAAGCAGAGACGAAACGGCGATTTTCGTCATGAAAAAGAGCAGCTCATGCACCAAATATAGCTATAACCGCGAGGCACAAAAAAGCGCCGCTATTATATATAGCGACGCTTTAGATACCCTAGGCTCTGCTAGCGCGGTCGGCGATCGCCTTCCAGAAAATTCGCCGTAAACACCGCCTTACCATAGGTCTCAAACGACCACCTCATGACCTCGCTCAAGGCAGCCATTACCGCATCGAACTCACCAAATACCTGCGTGCTCATACGGTTGGGGTATACCTCCAACCCCGTTGCTTCAAGGCGCTTGACCACGTCTTTTACCAGCGGTTTAACATCATTGCCCAGCGGGTAGTAGCTAAGCTGTACAGAAAGATACATAACGCCTCCTTACGCTGAGTGGGAAGGCTGCCCGGCTTTGGCTAAACGCTGCCAGGCCGCCAGAATAGCGGCACGCGTTTCATCTGGATGTTCCATAGGGAACATGTGCGTTCCGGGAACGCTGCTCACTGCCAAACCCTTGCGTTTCAAGCGTCTTATACGCGTTGGGGTCAGCAAATCCGATTCCTGCCCGGCAATGAGCGCCAGCGGCACGCCTACCCGGCGCGGCAAGCGCGAAAGGTGATCCGGCAGGTGGCGGAAAATTTCCACCTCGATACGCGGATCAAACGTCAATTCGGCGCTGCCATCCTCTAAAAGCCGGGTACCTGCTTCAATGTAGTCGTTAAGCGCCGTGGGGGTAAAGCGGCGAAACAGCCCGCGCTGTCGTAACGATTTGGCCATGACGTCACGGCTTGGCCATACGCTTCGCCGGCCTTGGGTTTTACCAGCAGGTGTTACCCGGTCAACAAACCCAAAGCGTTTGGCCGCCTTCATCGCCCAGGCGTCCCACCCAAGCATGAGGGGTGGGTCGAGCATAATCACCCCGCAAAAACGCTCGGGCTGCTTATCGGCCGCCATGGCCATCAGGACCCCACCCAGTGAATGCCCCACGCCCAGCAGCGGCCCCTGGGTATCCGGCAGGTAGCTTAATAGCTCATCGACCAGATTGGCCCAATTGTGGTTAACCGGGTAGTTCGGATGATGGCCCAATCGATCCAGTGGGTGAACCTCAAACGTCTGCGCCAGCGGTTCCAGCAGACTCTTGTAGCTTAACCCGGGAAACCCATTGGCATGGGCAAACACCAGACGGGGTCGTGAAGCGGTTATTGTTGTCATGAGGAAACTCTTGCGCCTTTAATGCAGCTAATGCAGCCGTTGTGATCGCCAGTGCAAATGGCAATACCTCTATCATACGTCTGTTTTAACGTGCGTATTGAAACGCGTCAATCGACATAGGTATTAACAGGCTAACGAAATGGCCGTGAAGCGTTTTTTAAAAACGGTAGCTTCAAAACGCCGGTTTTAAAACATTGGCTTCAAAACAGGGAGAGCTGCTCGGCAGGCGCGGCTTCTGCCAGGCGGTAGCCCACGCCCAGCAGCCGTACCGGACGCTTGCCGCGCGCCCAGCCGACGTTCAACAACGTTTCAAACTGCTCAAGATTGGGCGCCGGGTCAGCGTGCTCTACGGTGGTTTGGGTAAAATCATTGAATTTCACTTTGACCATTAACCCTCTCACCCCAGGCGGGGGGTCAAGGCGGGCATAGCGGCGCTCCAGATCCTCCAGGAGAGCGGGCAGTTCCTTCCGGCACGTCTCAAGCGTGGGTAGGTCCTTGGCATAGGTCTGCTCGGTACTCACCGATTTACGTTCACGGTGGGTTTTAACCGGCCGCTCGTCATGGCCAAAGCTCAGCTCATGCAAGCGCTTGCCAAAGCGGCCAAAGTGCTCCACCAATTCAGTCAGCGGGCGGGTGCGCAAATCCGCACAGGTATGAATATCCAGTCGTGCCATTTTTTCGGCAGTGCGTGGGCCCACCCCATGAATCTTCTTGACCGACAGCGCCTGCACAAAGTGCTCGACCTCGCCGGGGGTAATCACGCATAGGCCGTCGGGCTTGTTCCAGTCACTGGCGATCTTGGCGAGAAACTTGTTGGGTGCGACACCCGCCGATACGGTGATGCCCACCTCCCGACTGACCCGCTCACGAATCGCCTGGGCCATGCGCGTGGCGCTGCCCTGGTAGAGGGAGACATTCGAGACATCCAGAAAGGCTTCATCCAGCGACAACGGCTCGATCAGATCCGTCACCTCGCGATAGATTGCAAACACCTGGCGCGCCACGACCTTGTACTTGGCCATATCGCCACGAATAAGGGTTAGATGCGGGCAGCGCTTGAGCGCCTGGGCCATGGGCATCGCCGAGTGAATGCCGTATTCGCGAGCGGGATAGTTGCAGGTGGCGACCACCCCGCGCTGCTCGACACTCCCACCAATGGCGATGGGAATATCCTTGAGCGCCGGGTTGTCGCGCATTTCTACTGCCGCATAAAAGCAGTCACAGTCGCAGTGAATAATTTTGCGCACTGACCACCCTTCTCCACCTGTAAAAAACCACAGCTTATCACAGGCAATGAATCATCAGGTGCCGCAAAAGGTTCTCAGCACCTGTTCGCTGCTGGTCGCCGGCGCCGCCAGGCGGCGCGCATCAACTGAGTCGTCGTAGGGGTGTGTGACGACCTCTAGTAGGGTATGAAAAGGCGCATAATTACCCCCATAGGCGGCCTCGATAGCCTCCTGAACGCGGTGGTTGCGCGGAATGATGGCAGGGTTAGCCCGGCGCATGGCGTCAAGGCGCGCGCTATCCTTTCCGGCGGCCATCTCAGCCTGCCAGGTTTCCAGCCAGGTGGTTAATGTATCGGGTTGGCTTGTCAACGAAAGCAAGGCATCACGGTGCTGGGCATCACATGACGCTGCATACTGCGTCAACGCATCAAAGGTGGCGGTCATGTCCATGCCGCCTCGCGCCATCTGGGTCTCCAGCCCTTCCATCAAGCGACTGGCCTGCTCACTATTGGCGGCAAGGCCCAGCTTATCGGCCTGAAGCGTGCGCTGCTCGGTGGCAAAGATGTCGCTGAATTTACGGATCGCATCTGTCGCCTGCTCTACGGCTTCCTCGCCCTCGACCTTCATTAACGGCAACAGCGTTTCCGCAAAACGGGCCAGGTTCCACTGGGCGATGCCCGGCTGGTTTTCAAACGCGTAGCGCCCGCCCTGGTCGATAGAGCTAAACACTTTGCGAGGATCAAACTGCTCCATAAACGCGCAAGGGCCATAATCGATGGTATCGCCCGCCACGCTGGTATTATCGGTATTCATCACGCCGTGGATAAAGCCTATGCTCATCCAACGCGCAATCAGCGCCGCCTGGCGAGCTACCACCGCTTCAAGCAGCGCCAGATAAGGATCATCCGCACTGGCAGCGTCAGGGTAGTGGCGCTTGATGACATAATCCGCCAAGGCTTTCAGGATCTGTTCGTCTTGTCTCGCGGCGGCAAACTGAAAGGTGCCCACGCGCACGTGGCTGCTGGCTACTCGGGTAAAAACGGCACCCGGTTCAAGTAATTGGCGCCGAACCTGCTCGCCACTGGCAACCGCCGCCAGCGCGCGCGTGGTGGGTACGCCAATAGCAGCCATAAATTCACTGACCAGATACTCACGTAATACTGGCCCCAAGGGCGAGCGGCCATCACCCCCGCGTGAAAACGGCGTGCGCCCGCTGCCCTTGAGCTGAATATCCCGGCGCTTGCCCTGCCGGTCGATTACCTCACCCAGTAAAAGCGCACGGCCATCGCCCAGCTGGGGTACAAAGTTGCCGAACTGGTGCCCCGCATAGCCAAGGGCCACAGGCTCAGCCCCCGGTGGCAGCGTATTGCCGCCAAACCACTGGGCCAGCGTGTCGTCATCGGGTATATCGTCTGCGCCCAAGGTATGGGCCAGCGGCTGATTGAAGGCAATCAGGGTGGGTGTTTCAACCGGCGTTGGCCGACAGGCGACCCACAGCGGCTCCGGCAATGTCTTGTAGTCGTGCTCGAAGGTCAACATGGCGATCTCCCCTTTCATTCAGTGTCGTCTACCCATACCCTAGCAGTTCATCCAAGTAGTCAGCGAAATAATGTCATTACTGCCTGAACTATCCCTGCAGGAACTTTCCTTGCAAGAATTATCCTTGCCTCCCCTTTCCCGTGACTTTTATCAGCGCGATACCGTAGCCGTTGCCAACGACCTGCTGGGCTGCTGGCTCGTTCGCGAGGTAAACGGCACCTTGATGGGGGCACGTATTGTTGAAACCGAGGCGTATTGCGGCGCTCACGATACAGCCTGCCATGCGCATCGCGGGCTAACGCCTAGAACGGCAGCCATGTTCGGCGCACCGGGGCATGCTTACGTGTACTTGGTGTACGGAATGCACTGGTTGCTCAATATTGTGACCGAACCCGAGGGTTCGCCCTGTGCGGTATTAATTCGCGCCGTTGAGCCCGTGCTCAATGAACAGGCCATGCGCGAGCGGCGCAGCATGGTGGGCAAACAGCTTTGCAATGGGCCAGGCAAGCTCACCCGGGCTCTTGGGGTAGACAAGACACTCTACGGTCATGACATGACCCGCACCGAGCACTTATGGGTATCGGCAGGTAGCCATAACACACCGATTGCCAGCGGACCACGCGTGGGGATCGACTACGCAGAACCCGAGGACCGCGACGCGCCCTGGCGGTTTTGGCTGGAAGGCAACTCCTGGGTATCCAAGGTGCGATGAAGGGCTGCCAACTGCTCGACGGCATGGGTTAGCACGGGCGTTAAGGGCGCTCGCCACTGGTGGGTAAGTAATGCATCCGCCCGCGTTACCCCCAATGATAACGAGCCGATGGGCAAGCCCATGGCATGGGCCTCACGACAGAAACGGTAGCCCGAAAACACCATCAACGAGGTGCCAACGGCCAATACCGCCTGGGCATTTTTAAGCCCCACCTCAGCCGCCAACCGGCGCGGCGGCGGCACCACATCGCCGTAATAGACCACGTCGGGTTTAAGAATGCCGCCACAGCGCGGGCAATCAAATACTCGAAACGCGCTGAAATCGGCTTCCAGATCGGCATCACCGTCCGGGGCGTGGGAGGCATCCATCGCGGCAAAGGCCGGGTTCATACGCGCCATCTCGCTGTGCATGGCATGGCGCATCATTTGATAATCACAGCTCATGCACTTCACAAGATCAGCCCGGCCATGCAGGTCAATCACCCGGCGCGACCCTGCCCGCTGGTGAAGGCGATCCACATTCTGGGTTACCAACAGTTCGATAAAACCCATGGCTTCCAGCGCCGCCAGCGCTTTATGAGCGCCGCTCGGCTGGGCCTCACGCAAGGCCTTGAACCCGACCAGCGCACGCGCCCAGTAGCGCTTTCGCACCTGTTGGGATGCCATAAACTCGCCGTGCTGCACCGGCGGCGACCGCTTCCACTGGCCGCTTGCATCACGGTAATCGGGAATGCCGCTGTCAGTACTCACGCCCGCGCCGGTAATTACCCACAGCTTGGGGTGCTGCTCGATAAAGTGGGCCAGCTCAGCGCCCGCCTGAGCCACACTTTTTTGCATTTCCACGGCCTGCGTCACTTGTTCACCCTAGGCAAGTTTCCCCTATCTCGACGATACTGTAGGACATTCAGGGCACATGCAACGGTTAATGCCATGCATGACAGCGGTGCCCAACAAGCATTCAAGGAGCGCCTCATGCAGAAAGATCACGATATCATCATTGTTGGCGGTGGCATGGTGGGCGCCGCCCTGGCTGCCCGCCTGGGCAATGCGGGCTTCTCAATCGGGCTGATTGAGCGCGGCGACGCGCCTAAAGCGCCCAGCGGCGACTATGACCTGCGCATCTCCTCACTGAATGCGCGTTCGCTGGCATTTATCAAGCTAAGCGGCACCGAACTGCCCAAGGAGCGTTGTTGCCCGTTTCGGCATATCGACGTCTCCAACCAGGACGGCACCGGCCACAGCGTCTTCTCAGCGGCCGACAGCGACATGAAAGACTTTGGCCTGTTTATCGAAAACCGTACACTTCAGCACGCCCTGTGGGAGCGCTTGAAGGAGCTTCCCAGCGTCACGTGCTACACCCAAAGTGCGCCAGTCAGCACGGTGGCAGCAGGCGAAGCGCGACTGGTCGAGCTGGACGATGGCAAGATGTTGAGCACCCGGCTGGTGGTGGGCGCCGACGGCGCCCGTTCGACACTGCGCCAGCTGGCCGGTATCGAGGTGACCAGCCACGACTACCACCAGCGGGCCATGATTATCAACGTGGAAACCGAGCTTCCCCAGCAGGATGTTAGCTGGCAGGTATTCACCCCCACCGGCCCGATGGCCATGCTGCCGCTACCCGGCCATCGCGCTTCCCTGGTGTGGTATGACAGCGACAAGGCCACCAAAGCGCGCGAGGCGATGGAAGACGACATGCTGAAAATCGCTATCGAAGCGGCCTTCCCGAAGCGCCTGGGCAACCTTACCCGGGTTGTTTCCCGCGCCAGCTTCCCGATCAAGCGCCAGCATGCCCGCCGTTATATCGGCAAGCGCCTGGCTTTAATTGGCGACGCCGCTCACGTGGTGCATCCACTGGCCGGGCAAGGCCTGAACATCGGCCTGCACGACGCCGACACCCTGGCGGATATGGTCATCAAGGGGCGCGACCCAGGCGATTACCTTAACCTGCTTCGTTTTGAGTGCCAGCGCCGGGCGGCCAACCAGGCAATGATCGCCGCCACCGACAGCTTCCACCACCTGTTTACCGGCGCCAAACCGCTGCGCCAGCTGGGCGATTTAAGCCTGCACCTGGCCGAACGCTTCCCCTTCGCCAAGCGCATGATGATGCAGCAGGCCAATGGGAGGAATCCGTTCAGGATGTGGTAGTGACTGATACAACCAATTTGGTCGGTGAATAGCCGCCTGCGTATAAGAACGATCAAAACGCAGGCAGCTATTCGCTCGCCACTTCAGAAAAGTGGCCCGATTTATCTAGGGTAAATTCGAGAAAGTCCCGCGCCAGATAAAGCGAGCCCGAATAAGCGCTCTGGGCCTCTTTGCGGATATCCTCGATGGAAGGCGACGCCTGGGGGTTGAGCTGATAACGCGGGCTAAAGTGCGTCAGCACTAGGTTGGGTAGCTGTACGGTTTCGGCAAAATCAGCGACAAGCTTGGCGTAGCTATGCCCCACTTCAATCGCCTTCTGGGCCATCTCTTGGGTATAGGTGGCTTCATGCACCAGCACTTGAGCACCCGCGCATGCCTCAATCAACAACTCAGGCCGGTCATTGTCTCCCGCGATCACCACTTTCCTGGGCTTGTTCTTGAAGATCAAGAACTCATGGCTTTTTAACAGCTCCCCCGCGAACTCAATATCAAGCCCTTGCTTCAACTGCCCCCACAACGGCCCTCTCGGGATGCCCTTTTGAGTTAGCTTTTCGATATTTAAGGCGGCGTCGACGTTTTTCTCCGTAAACGTATAGGCGTAGCACGCCACCCGATGGGAAAGCGCAAACGTAGCAACCGCCACGTTTTCAAACTCAACGCTTGGCAGGTCGTCTGAGGCGATAAATTCCAGGACGAAAGGTAAGCCTAGCTGCGTAGCCTCGTAGGTAGCCTCCAACCACGCCTTGATGCCTGTGGGCGCCACAATGGTAAGCG
Source organism: Vreelandella nanhaiensis (assembly GCF_003990185.1). Classification (GTDB taxonomy): domain Bacteria; phylum Pseudomonadota; class Gammaproteobacteria; order Pseudomonadales; family Halomonadaceae; genus Vreelandella; species Vreelandella nanhaiensis. Next base: position 409,777 of record NZ_RZHF01000004.1, read on the forward strand.
GCGCTTTCCGGCCGTTCATTCCCGCACTCGCCAGTATGCCCGGCAGCCCATAGCAGTGGTCGCCGTGCACGTGGGTAATCAAGATGGCTTTCAATGAAGTAAACGACAGCTTCGTGCGCAAGACCTGATGCTGAGTGCCCTCTCCGCAATCGATCAGATACCAGCCCTTCCCCTTACTCTCACGCAAGGCAATGCCGGTGACGTTTCGGGCTTTGGTAGGCACGCCAGCGGAGGTTCCAAGGAATAGTAGGTTCATATCTTGTTCTCTTTTATGCACTTGCTTTGGAAGCTAGGCTACAGATTCGCTGAATAAATGGGTAATCCAGTAGCTGCGGCTTTAAGCGCAAACTTGCTGGGCGCGTACCCGTTACCAAGCGCATGATGCAGCAAGCTAGCAGATGAAATGCGTTCAAAATACGCGAGCGCTGACTATGCTGAGTAGGGTCGCAATCAGCAGCTAATAACAATCACAACCACCAGCAAAGGAAGCCCCATGCGTCGCACACAACTATCCTCTTTCATACAACAGTCCCCTTTCATGATAGCGGGCCTTGGCCTACTCATATCCTCCCCACTATGGGCGTGGGACGGCGTCGTTGAGAAGCAAACCTTTGAGATCGACAGCTTCACGACTCAAAACGGCGAGACGATTCCCAACGTGACAGTAGGCTGGGAATCCTACGGCGAACTCAACGAAGCCCGTGATAACGCCATTCTGATCACCCACTTTTTCTCCGGCACCAGCCACGCAGCGGGCCGCTACAATGCTGACGGTAAACCCACTGGCTACTGGGATGCCATCATCGGTCCCGGCAAAGCATTGGATACCGATGAGTACTACATCATCTCCTCGGATACGCTGGTGAACCTCAATGCCAATGATCCTAATGTCACTACCACCGGGCCTGCCTCAATCAACCCAGATACCGGCGAGCCGTGGGGCATGGATTTCCCCGTGGTAACCATTCGGGACTTTGTCGAAGTACAGCGCGAACTACTGGAAAGCCAAGGCATTGAATCGCTGCATGCGGTGATGGGCGCTTCCATGGGGGCCCTGCAAGCGATTGAGTGGGCCAGCGCCTACCCTGACCGGGTTGAGCGTTTGATTCCTGTTATCGGCGGCGGCGTTGCCGACCCATGGCTACTGGCAACGTTGAGCTCCTGGGCTGCGCCAATTCGCGTGGACGCCAATTGGAACGAAGGTAACTACTATGACGGCGAACCGCCTACCGATGGATTAAAAGAAGCGCTGAAACTCGTCACGCTTAATGCCAACCACTGGCAGTGGGCCAACGAAACCTTTAACCGCGACTGGGCCGATGAAGAGCGCGACCCTGCCCAGGATATCAGCGCCCGCTACGCCATTGAGCAAACGCTGGATGATATTGCCGCCGCCCGTGCGGAGCTTTCCGATGCCAACCACCTGCTCTACCTGGTACGCGCCAACCAAACCTTTATGGCGGGCCACGGCGATTCGTTAGAGGAAGGACTGGCCGCCATCGAAGCGCCCACACTGATGCTGTATAGCGAAAACGACCTGGTATTCGCCCCCCAAGGCGTGCGCCGCACCGCCGAATTGATTGAAGCGGACGGCACTGAAGTGACGCTGGAAACCCTGGAAGGCAATCGCGGCCACTTGGATGGCGTGCTATCCATTGACCAAGCGAGTGATACGTTGCGGGCGTTTTTGCAGTAAGGGATTGAGCGCTGGTTTCTCTGGGAGCCAGCGCTTGCTCTTCTAGCACCGCTCTGAGGCCTGCCTATTTCGCCACATTCTGACGATGATCAACATAACGGCAAATACGTCGAACCACCGCAAGTGCGAACGCTGCGCGAGTGACTACACTGGTGTGGCCACCCACGCTATTAGGACATAACCGTTATGCCAGTAACCAACGAGAAAGTCTTTATCAGCCCCGGCCGCTACGTGCAGGGGGAAGGCGTTACCGCACGTGCCGGTCACTATGTCTCGGCACTTGGGAAAACCGCGCTGCTTATCGCCGACGATGTGGTCTGGAAAATTGCGGGCGAGCAGCTCAGCGCTAGCCTGGAAGGTGAAGGCGTCAGTTTCGAGCGTGCGGTGTTCGAGGGGGAAGCTTCTAACCGCGAAATCGACCGCCTCGTTGAGCTCGGCCGCAAGCAGCAGGCAGACGTTATTATCGGCTTCGGCGGTGGTAAAGCTATCGACACCGCCAAGGGTGTGGCCGAAAAACTCGAAGCGGCCTGTGCCATATTGCCCACGACCGCTTCTACCGATGCGCCTACCAGCGCCCTGTCGGTCATCTACAGTGACGATGGCGAGTTCGAGTCCTACCGTTTCTACAGCAAGAACCCCGACCTGGTGCTGGTTGATACCGGCATCATCTGCAAGGCGCCGCCGCGTTTTCTGGCCTCGGGCATTGCCGATGCGCTGGCCACTTGGGTTGAGGCTCGCGCCGCCATTCGTGCTAACGCCAACAACATGGCGGGCGGTAAAGCCACGTTGCTAGGCGCGACCATTGGCGAGAAATGTGAAGACATCCTCTTCGAGCACGCCATGCTGGCCTATCAGGCCAACGAGGCGCAGATCGTCACACCCTCGTTTGAAGCCGTGGTCGAAGCCAACACACTGCTCAGCGGCTTGGGCTTTGAAAGCGGCGGCCTGGCGGCAGCGCACGCCATCCATAACGGTTTTACCGCCCTACACGGCGAGATTCACAACCTGACCCACGGCGAAAAAGTGGCGTACGGCACGGTCGCGCAGCTAATTCTCGATCAAACGCCGCAAGCAGAGCTGGAAGAGTATCTGGACCTCTACATAGCGCTGGGACTGCCGGTCACGCTGAAAGCGCTCAAGCTCGACCAGGCAAGCGAAGAAGACCTCTACCGCGTAGCCGAAGCGGCGCTTAAAGAGGGCGAATCGAGCCATAACCTGGCTTATGAGCTGACGCCCAAGCAGGTCGTTCATGCTATTAAGGCGGTGGATGCGCATGCGCGTGCGTTTATGGCTAAGGTTGGCCTGGGCGAGTAAGACCCGCCAGGCACATGGCGCCACGTGCGTGGCGCCATGTTGATCGACCAGCCCTCGCTTCAGGCCGGCGCCTCCAGGCCATTAGCGGTTAGCGTTCTCTTCAGCCAACTGACAAAGCGCATCGACCAGCACCTCGGCAGGCTGGGCGCCGGAAATCAGGTAACGGCCGTCGAGGATGATCCCCGGCACCGCATTCATCCCGGCTTCCATGAATCGCTGCTCTGCCGCACGAACGTCATTCGCGTACTGATCAGAGCGGGCGATGGCCTCAGCGGCGTCGCCATAAAGCCCTACCTCAATGGCCTTCTCACGTAGTACCTGTGGGTGGGCGGGATTTTTCGCCTCACCGAAGTAGGCATCAAACAGTGCCAGTTGCAGGGGCGTTTCTCGGTTCTGCGTGGCCGCCCAGGCCAGCACCCGGTGGGCTGCGAAGGTATTGTTTGCCCGTCGCTCAACGGCCCCCCGGAAATTCAATCCAAGTTCTTCGGCCACATGGACTTTCAAGCCGAAGGCTTCCAGCATTTGGGCAACAGGGCTGCAAACCGGGCATCCCGCAAAGAGCATTATCAAACAACTTAATGCGGCTTACGCCCAAAACAGGTAAAGCAATCGCGGCCAGTGGGACGTGCTATCCATCGACCAAGCTAGTGATGCGCTCCAGTCGTTTTGCCGAAAGTGAGAAAGCCGACAAGGAATTAACAGGTAGCGCTTTTCAAGATGGAAAAACCACCACGTCATCCCCCTCTTGCCATGGATGAAACTTGGTCATGGCCTGCAGAAAAAACGCGTGCTCCAACCAGTGCTGTAGCCACCGCTGCAGGTGCGGGTAAGGTAGGCTATAAAAAACATCGCGATCTACATGGGCGAATTGGCGGATAAAAGGCATGATGCCAATATCAGCAATGGTCGCGTTATCTCCCAGAAGATAAGGCTTTTGAGTCAGCTTCTCCTCTAAAACCTGTAAAAAAGCTTCACCCCGCTGCCGGTACTCTGCCTGGGTCATTTCGAGATGTCGGTCGGCGTATTTATAGCGATCCAACCAATGTTTAAATTCATTATCGTTTTGCTCGATCAGGGCATTGGCCTGAGTCCTAACCTTCGCATCTAACAGCCCTTGCGGATCTTGTTGCTCAAGCGCCCACACCATTATTTCTCGGCTCTCTTCGATCACAGTACCATCAAAAAGCTGTAAAACAGGCACAGTGCCTTTCGGGCTAATCGCTAGCATCTGGGCCGGTTTGTTCTTCAATGTGATCTCGCGCAGCTCCACCGGTAACTCAGCAAACAATAAGCCGAGCCGGGCACGCATGGCATAGGGGCAGCGACGAAAAGAGTAAAGGCGATGAAGTGATGACGTCATGGGCATTTTTCACAGTTGAATTGAAGTCAGTAGACTCGGCGTCTCTGGTTTCAGTGGTTACTTCATTTTACGGTTAATCTCTGTTTAAGATTACCGATCAATGGGTCGGAACATGGACCGGCGTAGAAGGGCTATTTTTGGATCTCAGCAAAAACGAGTCGGCTCGGTGACCACTAAGGCGAGACGTTAGCCGTTCGCGTTTTCTTCCGCCACCTGACGCAGCGCATCGACCAGCACGTCAGCGGGCTGGGCGCCAGAAATCAGGTAGCGGCCGTCGAGGATGAATCCCGGTACAGCGCTCACTCCTGCCTCCATAAATCGCTGTTGTGCCGCTCGAACCTCGTCCGCGTACTGATCAGACCGAGCAATGGCTTCGGCAGCGTCACCGTCAAGCCCAACCTCAATGGCCTTCTCGCGTAGAACCTCTGGGTCTGAAGGGTTTTTCGCCTCACCGAAGTAGGCATCAAACAATGCCAATTGTAGGGGCGTTTCCAGGTTCTGCGTTGCGGCCCACGCAAGCACGCGGTGGGCATCGAAGGTGTTGTTCGCCCGACGCTCCTGGGCGCCACGGAAATTTAATCCAAGCCCTTCGGCCACCTTCATAATCTCGCGCTGGGACTGCTCCATGCTGGCAGCATCCTTACCGTATTTGCGGCATAAATGCTCCAGGATCGGCTCGCCCTCGGGCGGCATGTCTCGGTTGAGCTCAAAGGGCTGCCAAAAGAGTTCGACGTCGATCTCACCATCAAGGGTTTCTAGTGCTTGTTCCAAGCGTCGGTAGCCGATCGCGCACCACGGGCAGGCAACATCGGACACCAGGTCAATTCTCAACGTCTGCATTGGGTAAACCCTCATTCGGTCAAACTGAAGAAAGCATGGTACGCGCCTATAGGGAGTAACGGCAGTACCGTCATTTAAAGGATCAAGGCGTTACTCGATAGCGGGTTCCGGTAAAACCGGCGGAGTACTGTCCATATAAGTCAGAAAATCTTGCCAGACATCGTGCGTTCGCTGTTTCGTTAACCGGGTACGGCACGTAATGCCCATGACGCCTCGAATGGTCCCGTCGCGCCACTGCGTATAGACAGAGCCGCAATGGGCAGAGGCATACGCCTGCCACTGCTTTTGAGCCACCTTGATAGCATCGACTAACACAGGGTCAACCGCGTTATGTTCAATGCTCGTTTCCAGATAGTGGGTAAGTACATCCTCGGCGGCCTCTAACTCGATAGCCGCGCACCGATTGGTATCGAGCGTGTTCCTTATGTTATTGCAATCAAGCTCCGCGTCGTCAGCAACGGCTGACAACGACAGCGTAGCGAGCGCTATGAATAGCCAATTTTTCATTTTTTCCCCAAGCGCACATAAGGTGCTGGCCAAGCGGGCACAACCGCCATGTTCTCACACTCGACGCCAAGAAGATCATCTAAACGTTGAACGACCCTGCCCGCGCATTCATGGCCCGCATGGGTGTGAGCGAATAAAGCTTAAAAGGCAAAATGCTGCGGCGGCCCGCCTTTACTTGCGCCGATAACGACAATGAGAACATCATTTGCCCTACTACTGATGGGCAGTGGCTAAGGCTTGTAGCACGTCAACGCAATGCCGCACGCGATCAGCCCGGGAACATGTGTTTGTTATAGCCCGCAGCCAATTTTATTTGGTTCTTCTGGGCATGGCGTGCTTTTCCCTGGAGTAAGAATGACGTTGTATTGGGGCTGAAAATCTTGACCACTACTCCACACTGTAGAGTGTGTTTCAAAACCTGCTTTTACTACGCACCAATTCCAAAAAAACACGTTTGAGCCTTGAATCATTAGCGATTCAGTGCGCCACTCCTTCATTTCTGGAAAGCTTGCCTCACCTCTATAACTGGTTTTATCTACCCTCCTCGTTTGTTCAAAGCCATAAGGGTATGAGCTCGATATTAAATACACCCAAGCATCCTGGATGGGGTTTCCTTCCACATCGGTTACGAGAATTTCAGCATCTGGCTGAAGCGTCTTGTTGATGGGATAAATAACGCAGCCTGATAGCAACAGAGTCATCGTTAGTATGAGCAGTTTCATGTGTGGTTCGCTATAACGCTTTGAATAAGCCGCCAATTTGGAGTGGCAGCGGAAAATTAGTCGGCTTGATTCATTCGTTATCCTAGATTTTCCGGAGTAATAAACACCGTTGAGATCCCTTGAGGATCATCGCTAACGGGAATCTCTCCGTCAAAGCCTCCATTCAAACTACCTGGGTAATCCATATTACGAGAATCGAGATATAAGTAGGTATGCTGCTTCTTGCCCCTAGCGGTCCCCCCTGAAGAGGCCAAAGTATCGTTTATTAGCACGGTTATTAACCGATCCCAGTCATTAGACATGTTGCCAAGAGCAAAATGCTTTCCCATTGCATTAATAGGTTGAGTAATCATACCGAGGATTGCTTCACCATATGTCTCTGGGTGTGAATTCGGTGGCCACATTGTTTGCCATGAAGGAATTATTGTAGGCCAGCGTTTAGCTTTAGCATCCTTGATCTGAAGGAAAGTACAGTGCTGAAGTCGTGAGGTTCCGTATGAAGGAAGCTGGAACTCGCAGTTGACCTTTGGATTTAACGGATACGGACTTCTGCCGGACGCAACAGATGTTTGACTACTGAGTAAAAACTTAGAAGCGCCACTTAGGAGCTGAAGCTCTTTTTTTGTTGATTTATTAGAAACTGAAATTCGGTTATGGCTCTTACCTTTCTTTGCTTGAACAAGGAGCGCCCTGCCAGCTTTCCTTCTGTGGTCGTCCCAGGTAACGATCAATAGATCCGCCAGTTCACAACTTGGTTTGTGCCAAGCTCCTTTTTTCTGTGTATACCAACACTGCGGAGTATGGTCGACCCACACAGATGCCACCGAAACAGCTGGATAACCTAAACGCAGAAGCTCAAGATTTAAACTAGTAGCCCACACATATAGCCCGGATGGATGATGGACCGCCCGTAAGTAGTCTCTTTCGCTGGGGGAAGAGCCGCTAAAATGCGGAGCAATGTGCCATATATATTCAAATGCAGACTCTAACGGCATATCTCTCCTTAAGGATAACGCCCCACTCACCGAAATTTTGGGAGCGCAGCGAGTAAAATTTCCGCGTTAAGTGACTTGTTATGCATACAGTTACACTTCCGTCGACAAGTATCTAAGCGATTCCTTATCAAGATCATTTTTTAGCACTGTAATTATTGATTCATAGATGTCTACAAGGCTTGCACAAAAACCAATCCAGTCGTTATAATTCTCATGAAGCATAGGTTTATTCTTGATTAATTTATAAGTCACTTCTTTATGGACCAACTCTATGTCATTACCTTTGTGCACTCCACCATTATGCACTGTGTTTCTAGCCGCTCTGATGAAATCAACTATATCTTTATCGATTCTTAAGTCACGAGGATAATTTTTTTCGCCTGCTTTGTTCATTACAAAATTAAATTTGTCAGGAAAAGATATAAAATTTCCAGGAACCGATCTCAATCTAGAAAGGTGTTTATTTTTTTCTTCTTCGCTTGAAGCTTTTTCATAGTCGTCAAGATGCTTGCTACATTTCCTTAACCTACTCAATGTATATCTTTCAGTCATTTCATTCCCATAGTTTTCAGATATTTTCGAAATCCAATATTCAAACGCAGAGAATATGCTGACTTGAAAGTCTAGAATATGTGATCCGACCGTCTGATCATATCTATTGACAAACAAATCATTCAAACAATTGAGAGAATCTGAAAGTGAATCTCCAGATAGTGTATACGGTTTTCCTTGGATAATAATTTTTTTACCGTAGTGCCCTTCGTTGAGTATTTGAGTTAACAAGGCTGCTAGAGGTCGAGCCTGCACAGAATTTGATATTTCAGAACAAGTAAAAAACATCAATGACTGCTCACACACAGTCTTAACATGCCCAAAAAAGCTACTTATTGTTACAGGATTTTTAGGATAACCAGACTCTTCAAGATCGCTTAAAAAATGTTTGCTTTCGTAATAACTACATACATCTTTTAAGGACAGAAACGCTCCTATTCTATGCTTGTTTCCCACCTGATACTCTAATTCGTCGCAATATTTACCTATTGCATCTAATAAAGATTCACCATCTACAACTTCCATATGCTACCTATAACTATTCGATCTGCATAACAGTGATTATACGGAAGGCTGCATAACCCCAATAAACGTCCCCGCTCATTCATTAAGGTTATGTAGCCAGCTCATTTGACTCTACCCCATTGTTTCTATTGTGGGCAAAGAAAAATTTGGCTGCATATCCAAAATTCGCGTGCCTAAGCATTTTGCCGGTTTCACTCATGCGGACACCCAGTATTACGCATGCGGGGCCTGGTTTATAGGGTATAGCCTCACGACCAATAGATACGTACTCACACCTGCCCACTAAACCACTGCGGCTTAAGCCCCCGCTGCTTATCCAACAGCAGTATTAAGTATTCATGCATTGGATGAGCAGAGGGCAGCGTAGCAAGGTGTTTGCGCAGCCTGCGCTGGTAGGGAAACGGCTCAGCAGGCACGTGTAGTGGCGTTGCTATCCATCGTTTGGCTTACCCCGTTGGGATCGAAATCGCCAACGTAGATATATAGCCGCTGGGTTTTGCGCCACGCCTCGGCCAGCAAGGAGAAATCACCGCCGTATTGGCTATCGCCAAGGTAGACGACCAGCGGGTTTGAGTAGCCGCTTAGCGTTGGTAAAGCGGCCGTTCAGCTCATCGACCTCCTACCGGCTGGCTTTGCGGCGGTCCATCGCTGCGGCAATGTCCTCTTCGTGCGCTTCACCCCAGCTGCAAAGCGGCTCCATGGCCCGTACCAGGCTTACCCCGAAGGGCGTCAGCGAGTAGTCGACGCGCAGCGGGATCTCCCCATAGTCGGTTCGCCGGACGATGCCGTCGGACTCAAGCTCTTTCAGCTGCTGGATCAACATTTTGTCACTCACGCCCCGGACGCTTCGCTTGAGCTCGCCGTAACGCGTCGGCCCCTTGTTTAAAAAGAACAGAATTAACGGCTTCCACTTCCCGGTGATCACGTGCAGCGTCGCATGCAGGCCGCAAATGAAACGTGGGTTTTCTGAGTTTTCTTTCGCCATAACGATACTTACCAAAAGGTGCATACTTGAACATTTGTAAGTGGGTTATATATCGTTAAAGCGAATCGAGTCAACACACACGGAGACCCAAACATGAATCGGCTAAACGGTAAAATCGTACTCATCACAGGCGGAGCCAGTGGCATCGGTCTGGCCTCGGCCCAACGCCTCATCGACGAAGGCGCCTTCGTCTTCATTGTCGGACGGCGCCAGGATGTCCTCGACAACGCGGCGGTGGCACTGGGACCCAACGCCCGGGGTCTCCAGGCCGATGTGACGAAGCCAGAGGATCTCGACCGCGTATTCGAGACAGTCCAGAAAGAGAAAGGGCACCTGGACGTACTGGTGGCCAACGCGGGCGTCGGCGAATTCGCAAGCCTGGGGCAGATCACCTCCGAGCACTATGACTACATCTTCGACATCAACGTCAAAGGCACCCTCTTCACCGTCCAGAAGGCTCTGCCCCTGATGAAAAATGGCGGCTCCATCATCCTCACCGGTTCTACGGTGGGCAGCATGGGCACCCCGGCCATGAGCATCTACAGTGCCTCCAAGGCGGCCGTGCGCAATTTGGCGCGCAGCTGGGCGCATGACCTCAGGGGAACGGGCATTCGCGTGAACGTCATGTCGCCAGGCCCGACCCAAACAGACAAGGTGATGGAACTACTCCCACCCGAAGCCCTGAGCGAGATGAACCGGGCCATACCGCTTGAGCGCTTTGGCGACCCCAAGGAAACCGCAGCCGCAGTGGCGTTCCTGGCGTCCGACGATAGCAGCTTTATGACCGGGAGCGAGGTGTTCGTTGACGGGGGCTACGCTCAGGTTTAGGGCTAACTGGGAACCGGGAGGCAATGCACTAGAAGTGGTCAGTTTGGTTAAGAACGAATCGATCTGACCCTTTTTATATCTGAGATGAGACATCTACATGCACAATATTAAATTCAATGAGGCCATTGCCATGGTGAGTCCACGATGTCACCCCCTCAAAGGTAGCCTCCAGCTATGCCTTGATACCGGCAGGCGCATAAGGGTCAGCGGCGCTTTCCGGCCACCCATTCCCGCACTCGCCAATATACCCGGCAACCCATAGCAGTGGTCGCCGTGCACGTGGGTAATCAAGATAGCTTTCAATGAATAGAACGACAGCTTTGTATGCAAGACCTGATGCTGAGCGCCCTCACCACAATCAATCAGGTACCAGCCTTTCCCCTTGCTCTCTCGTAAAGCGATTCCAGAAACGTTGCGTTGCTTGGTGGGTACACCAGTGGAGGTGCTGAGAAAGAGTAGGTTCATAACCCTCCATAGTATTTATTTTTTTACTAGTGGAACTGTCGCCAAACATCTTTAGAGATACACTTTTTGATCACTTAAGCTATTATCAATGATTGATACGTCACGCAGCGAGTCATATAAATAATAAGGATAATATACCAAGCCAATCTTAAGAATGCTAAAAATATAGCTTGACCGAGTTTTCTTCGTTAAGGCTTTAACCTCTGATGAATTAAAATTTATTCGGCTTTATTATGTACGCATTGCTGACTACCATCGTCACCACGACCTGAAAAGAATCAAACATTAGACTTTAGAAATGCATCACTAGCACTACTCATTAGGAGCTGAAGGGCAAACAGAACCTTAACTAGTGCTATCTATAAAAAGCACAAAATAAGTTATAAAAAAACCTCATCAAACCAACAGCTACTCTTGCGTCATAAAAAACTATACTAAGAGGACAAGCTTTTTAAAAAAAGACGCCACAACGCACTAAGATTCGGCAATAAAAAATATTAATTAAAACAAAAAAACTTTTAGCTTTGGAAGAATTAAACTAGAACGGAGAGGTGCCTTAGAGCACCTCTTACACTTATGCTATTACATTAGATACTTAATCTTCCTGCTTTAACCAGTCGCTTAAACACTTCTTTTTGGATACCGGAGAAGACGAGCGCTCACGCCATTTTGAGAGAATAATTTGCATTCTACGGCTCATAATGTAGTTATCCCTATATAAGTCAATAAGCCTTCCTAGCAATGTTGCAGACTTATCATTATTTGGTAAAAGCTTTTTCTCCGCAAATCTTAGCATTGATAATATTAACCATTCTGGAGATTCTGAATCTAAAAGATCAAAGAATAAATCATCAATATTTTGCTTAAAAAATTGCTCTTCTGTCACTCCATTAACCGCACTACCAATAACTAAAAAGCAAGAAATAGAAGCTTGTCGAAAAAGCCTTTCCTCATTTGGATTCGCAAATATTTCAAATAAACCAGAGCTAGTGATCCCAAATATAGAGTAAGGATCAGCTTGCATATCATTGCTATACTCGCGCTTACTAAATCTTGGAAGCTCATTAATAGAATTTCTTATGGTAACTAATGCGGATGCAAATAATGGTAACAACTTTTTCTCATTAATCAAATCTATGTTGAATGGGCTTATTTCAACTTCAAAGCGTTCAGAAACAAAATTTTCAACCTGTACTTCTGATAATCTGTCCAAAAATATTTCCCTTAACTCTTGCTCTCTAGAACCAGCAAGCTTGAATAAATTACCCCAATGCAATATGTGAGGGGCATATTCTTCAGGTTGAGAAAAAACATGCTCAATTAAATCAGCTGGTTCTAAATCTTCAAAAAATTCTAAATCACCATCAGTTTCCCAATGAATTAAAATGCTAGCAGCAAGATTCGAGTAATCTCGACAAATGGCTTTCCAGCTAGCTTTTGAAAAACCACCATGTATTGCAACCATATCAGCATAAGGACGAATATTACGTCCATCAAGCTTTCCAGTCTTAATAAGCTTGTCGTAACTTGATCTATCAAGAAAAGAAAGCTTTTTTATAAACTCTAAATTATCATGTCTCAAAGAATCTAATGGAAGCATCGCACATATATAACTCGGAGCTAGCTTCTCGAAACCAACTATCCTAGTCGAAAACGAATAATAATTCTGAAAATCCTCATAGCTTTTAGTTTTAGCTAGAACAATTGTTGATGCACAATATTGAAAAAAGGGACTAAGCTCATTATAACATTCAATTTCAAAATCAATTGAGGATGGTATAGAGCCAGACTGCCAATTATCTTTAAAAACTTGAAATTCAAGCCCTTTATATTTCCACCTAGGGGTTATAATATTTTTCTCTTTACTAGGCACATCTTTTATAAACAAACTAAGCAATTTTTTCTTAAAATTAGAAAGCTTAGCAAACTCAGAACATTGCAAACTTGTCTTTAGGTTATCAATTAAGACACCTAGCAATAGTGAATAGTCAAGTCCTACTCTAATTTCATCCTCGTTAAGAATGGAAATCAACCCACCAATAAACCATTCCTGAACATTATCATTTCTTTCTTCATAACGGGCAAATCTAGAAATATTTCTTTTATGAACTGTTAGTATTGCATTAATATAGCATGAAGATGATTTCATTATTCTATTGAGAACGCGCAAATACTGATCACTTTCTATACTAAGAGATTTAGTAAGTACACTTGCAGCACCAACTTGCTCTTCCTCACTAGCTTCAAACAAGTACTCAATCATACAACCTTGCAGCCATATCCTTGTATTAGAGTGACTTACATCAGCCATTAAACCTATAAGCGCGCTATCTAATGTACTATACAAAGGTGTCAATACACTTTTAAAATTTTGTCGTACTCGACGGTCTTGTTCTAAAACTCCCTCAGTTATTAACCTAAGCGCTAGAATCGCTCCAATAGCTAATCTTTTTCTAAAAATTTGCTTAAAATGACACCCCTCCCAATTATCAGTAGAAGAAAGCACATCCGCAGACATAGCCAACTCGGAAATTCTTCCATTAACTACAAGAGAGCTTAGCAAAAAGTGCATAACCTCTCGCCAATGAGCATCTGCACATATAACATCTATACGATCACGCATTGTAATAGCTGTCACGTCTGTGTAAATAAACTCACCTGCAAAAAACTCTTGTAGCTGCCGAATATCGAATCTTACATAATCACTATTATCAGGAGTATTAACAAAGACTAAACGCTCAGTTGTCGCCTCCATTAGAGCATTCAAAGTTTCATCTATGTTAGTTTCAGACAATATTGTTACCGTTTCTTTAGAAAGCTTTTCAAATTCTTTTTTCTCAAGAGTAGCTTCAGCTCCGTCACTAATTTCTGCTTTTGCATGCAATGCAATTCCAAGCCTAGCATGGATTGCTTTTAAGAGTTTATCTTCTCGTAAAAGAATATTGATTCTAGGATCTTTAAAGTTTTTCTGGCTTTCCCTTTTTTTCATAACTCGATAAAAGTTTTCAAACAGCTCCCATCGTTTTTCCGGTGGCCTTCCTCCATCTCGGACAACAACCGCCATAATATGCGATTGAAGAGGAGTCGTCATTAACTCGCGAACTTGTGCAGAATGCATTGCATTTGAAAGAGTTTCAACAGAATCATCACCTTCCGATTCAGTACGACCAAATCTAACTACTGCAGTTGCGCAAAGTAGAGCTATATGTGTTGGTAAGTGTGAAAGAACTGCTGTACTAGCATCTAATTTTTCAAATTGTCCGGAATATCCTTGTGGTCTGGTAGTGCACAAAATCAGTGCATCTGAATCAATAGAAGGTAAAACCTCATCAGTGAATTTTATTATTTCATTAGCGATGTTGTCTTTTACATCATTTGGTACTTCATCAAGCCCATCAAAATTAAAAAACCAGCTTTTAGTGCTGATCACCCTTTTAAGAGTGCCGGGTAAAACTTGCTGCTCTGTTTTTGCCTCAATTCTTTCAGCCAAATAACTAAGCATACCTTTTGATTCTTTATCATCTCTTCCTCCATACCAAGTAGCGAAATCTTTAAGCTCTACCTGAACAGGAATACGTGGCACATTAGTCCACAGCCCTAGCTGCTCTGCGACTAATTTCAATTCGCTAGCGGTTTCTTCTACTGCGGGAAGAACGTTAGGCCCCCCTTTATTCAATATAAATGACGCTCTTTGAATTTGACTATAAAATTGACCTAAAGTTGATTTACCTTGCCCTGGACCACCCTTTAATATAAACACACGAGAACGTTTTAAAGCTTTACCATAGTTTCTTCCTCGAATTGACTCATTACTCCAGCAAGAAACTTTGTGATTACATGCTGCACTAGATGAAAGCGTATCTAAAAAATTTTCATATTGACAACTATCTACAGCAAAAGGCAAATCAACAAACAACTGATGAATTTTTGGCCTCGCATCAGAAGATGAACCGGCTTGTTCTAACTTAGTATAAGCTTGCTCATTAAACTGATTAACTATTAAATGATCAATTATCGCTTTAGCTTGAGCATATTTATCATTTATGCTTTCATACAAACTAGATAACACATTACCCGGTGTCAAAAAATGCCCATAGTGCCTAGCAACTTCAAGATCTTTGCCTAAAAAATCTAATATTTTCCTCCCACCCCATATATCAAATTTTATTTTATCAGATAGCTCAGAGTGTACTAATTTTTTTATCTTATCGTAGCTGCCAGTATTTTTAACCGCAGTAGGTTCAATATTAGTAGCTATAATCCATATATCAGGAACTGGCCGGCTGCGTTTGTGAAATAAATTAATTTCATTGCGAACTTGTTCATATAACCATTTTTGCTGATTTTTACTTAAATTCGGCTTATGGAACTTAGATTGTATATACCACACTCCTGACCATGAATTCTTAACAGTAGGATAAGGAGCTGCACCTTCCAAATAACCATCTCTTCCTCCGTCAGCCCCATCAGCAAATCCAGTAACACCATTCCCAAGCACACGCATAGCCAAGTAATTAACCATACTCTCAAACGAGTGACTATCTAACTGACTCAATTCATATGATGACATTATGTTCTATTCCCTAATAAAAATAAATTATAATTAATTTTAAAAATTTAACTTTATATCGAAAACTCAATAGAGTTGAATAGTTCCGAAAACATTGTAGTTAACTGAGTAACCTGCCAGGCAATCAAAACATAACTACCGTAATTTCGCTATCCCTTCAATAACACTATATCAGTCCTGATTAAATTTTATGAGTAACGCCAGAGTGACGCCTTTGCCGTCACAGTAACCTATGTAGATATGTGTTCGGCGGGTTTTGCGCCACACCTCGGCCAGTAAGGCAAAGCCACCACCGTAGTGGTTATCGCTACGGTAGACGACCAGCGGATTTATGTATCCCCTTAGCGCTGAAATATCCGGCGAAGACTCATAGAAGCTGTCCAGGTTTTCAACCTGAATCAAGGCGCTAAACGTGCTCAGCTTTAGCGCCTGCACATCCACATCACGAATTGTGTGCGGCTCACTGGAAAGCCCTGCTATTGGCTGAGGCGGAAAGCTTACGAGCACCCGCCGTGCGCGGGGGCTTTCGCGGTTGGTTTTATCCTCTTCTAGCCCCTCTTTGGCCTGGGCGCTGCTGGTCAGGCTACTGAGTGAACGGCCTAGCGGCGCTATTCGGGCGCTGTCTAATACATCGTTGATCTGTGCGAGCAACGCGGGGTCAAAGCGCAGTGCTCTACTGTTGATTCGCGAGGCCAGGTCAATGTCGTGCTGGTGGCACCAGGCGACCACGTCGTCTACCCATTGGCGGCGGGGCTTTTCCACCGTGGGCTGGCGGAGCAGTTCGCGGGCGACGCCGTTAAGCCCATTGTGTGCGCGGCTGGGTAGGTTCATACGGCCAGCTGCAGTTCAACGTCGTGGATCAGGCGCAGGTGATTGAAGGCACTCGCTTGAGTCTCCTGTTGTTTAAGGCGAAATGCGCGCTGGTCGTTGCGCGGCAGGCCCTGGTACTCGGCAATCACCTGGAACAGCCAGATTTCATCGGGCCACTCCAGTGGGCTTTCGTGCAGGTACTCAAGGGCGCTGACTGGTTCTGCCTGGGGCTGATCGATCACACTTAAATAGAAGTGTTCAACATCCTGCTTAAGTGCCTGTTGGCGGGCGGCGGCCAAGCTACTTTCCTGCGCTTGAGCAGGTGCCGCTGCTTCCACCGTTTGTGTGGTGTGGCGCGGCTGAGGCAGTTGATGCAGCAGGTCGGCGAGTACCTGGCACTCCAGGTTGCGGTCTAGCGCTGGGGCGGCCGCCGCGTTTAGCGGGGCGGCTTGATTGACCAGCGCGGGCACCTCGCTGCGCCGGGCGTAGTTGCTGGGCATAAAACCTGGGTGCTCGCGCATAAACGCAGCCATACCGCTGATCAGGCGGCTGCGCGCCTGCTGCTTACGAAAGCGCGCCATCAGTTCGATCAAGCGCCGCTGCACTTCGCGCAGGCCGGTGTAGTGGTGGCTTAACTGCTGTTGAAGCTGGCTGATCAATAGCTTGCGCAGGCTGCCATCGCTGCCTACCAGCTCTATCAACTCGTCAAAGTTAATCAGCGCCAGGCCATCCAGAAGCCTGGCGATCTGTTTCTGGGCGCGGTCGTTTTCACGGATTTTGTCGTTGAGCTGGCTGACGAAGCCAAAATCGCTATTCAGCCGCTGCCAGAGGCTGTCGATGGCATCGGCGAAGCGGCCATTCAGGTCGTCGACTTCCTGACGCAGGCGCATTAGTTGCTGCTCTAGCCGCCAGTGTTCGCCCCGGCTGCGCGCCTCGCGGTAGCTGTGCACCAGGGCACGAATCAGCTCCAAGGTTTCGGCCACATCGGCATTCACATGGCGGCGGGTCTCGTCGGCGAGCATTTCGGCGATCAGTTCACGCACCTTGGGCGCCAGCTTCACGCCGCTGTGCTCATCCGGCCGCCACAAAATACGCGCCGCCAGTAGCTTGCGCAGGGCGCTATCGCTGAGCGACTCCAGCGGCACTTCATCGCGGGTGTAGGCCTGCATGAGAACATCGGAATGCTTGCCCAGCAGCGCCAGCCGTTCGCTGCCGGTTTTCAGCAGGCGGCTTTCCAGCTCGTTCACACTGCTATTCATACTCTTGCTCACAAGAGGACCTCCTGCTTGCCCTCTTCACCTTCGGCATCAATCGGCAGGTTCTCTTCATCGCGGATAAAGCGCACCAGGTCTACCAGGTAGTCGATCTTGCCGGTCACCACGAACACCTGCCGCTCTGAATGCGGCTGAAGCAGGTAGCCGTGCTCCTTCAGGCGCTTGAAGACCTGCTTTGCCTGGGCATCCAGCTGATCGCTCTGCGAGCCGAAAAAGCTGTCGGTGGCCAGGCGTTCCAGGCGTTCGCGCAGGCTTTGGTTGTCTTCACACTTGGCGCTGAATTCGGCCGGTTTGAGTACATCGCCGGGGGCCGCCAGGGTATCGCGGCCCAGCGCTTCTTGAACCAGCTGTAGCCACTCTAGCAGCGGCAGCAGGCTGTTGAGTGTCTCACCCAGCTGGCGTGAAAGCTGATCCCGAGCGCTGTCATTCAGCTGTCGCCAGGCCAGGAAATACACGCTGCCGTCTTCATTGCTGGCCAGCCGCCGATTAAGCGGCCGCAGGTAGATGTCGATCTCCTCGCGGGTCTCTGCATTGCTCAAGTGGCGATAGCCGCTTTCATCACTCACCGGGCAGATAAATTCCCCGGCGAGTAACCGCTCAAGCAGTGGGCCATGTTCGATCATACCGTCACCTCCTGCTGACGTTCCTGGAGCCGCTCAGCCAAGCGGCTCAGGCGCGGTTCAATACGTTTTAATACCCGCTTGCTGGGGTTGGCATCAGCGCGATCAATCAGGTAGCGATTAGCAAACAGCAGTAGCACGTCGGATTCAGGGTTGGGGAACGCGCCGACGATATGAATACGGTTGCTGTCGCAGGCGTCGAAGAGTTTTTCGACGTTGTGGTAGGCCAGCGTGCCGATCTCATCGATGGGCCAGTGGATGGCGATGTCCGCATCACCGCGCAGCAGGCGGGTAAACGCGAGCAGGAATTTGCATAGAATCAGGTACGCCATGCCGTGGCTTGACGACTCCAGCAGCTGGCGGTCGTTCTTAATCACCAGGTCCGTGCCGCCTTCATTCAAGCGCAGTTCCAGGCGCAACAGGCTTTCAAAGCTGTACTGCTGGTCGCTGCGCAGTAAATCGACCACGTCCGCCAGGGTGTTCAAGTAGTCGTCGCTGGGTAGCGTCTGGCCGGATTCACGCCACTCTTTATAGCGCTGGGCAAACAGCTTCAACGGCTCCCAGAAGCCCAGCTCATCAATGGTGGACTGAATACGCACTTCGGCCTTGCTGATGCCTTCCAGGCGCAGGTCGTCGGCGACTTCTTCAGAAAGCCGACGGCTCTGGGCGCTGATGCGTCGGTTCAAATCGCGGAAAACGGTAAAGAACTTGTCCAGGTCGTCACTCAGGTTGCGGCCTTCCTGAATCAACTGCTGCTGTTGGTCTTCGAGCAGTTTGAGCATGTCGCGCAGTAGCGGCAGCTGCAGGCGCGGGTTGTCGCTTTGCAGCTTGCTGCGCTCGCTCTCCAGCGCTTCGGCAAAGCTGCTACTGGCGTCCTTGATCAGTTGACTTTCAACATCCAGGCAGCCACGGCGCAGCTGTTCGATTAACTGGTGGCGATTGCCCAACGCCTGGCGGGCGCGCTCAATGCGCTCGTCCACATCGCCCAGCGGCGCAGCCGGGGCCTGTCCGACAGGCTCAATGGCGAGGCCTTCCAACTGTGTCAGCAGTGGCTTTAAGGCTTCCAGGCTGGCGTGTTCGCTTTCGCGCTGAGTTTTAAGCGTGCTGACGGTGCTTTGGTGGGTTTTGCGCGCCGTCTGAAAGTCGTTTTTCAAACGCTCTTTATCGCGTTGAAGCTGTTGCTCGGCTTGCTCCAACTCGGCTTCTTGGGTGACTAGCTGCGGCTTGTGCTGCCCCCACTCAACGCGCATAAAGCGGGTGTATTCGGTAAGTTCATCCTGACGCGCGGCGGTAACGCGGATGCGCTCCTCCTGGCTTGCTAGGCGCTCTTTAGTGGCTTTTAGCTTGGCGGGGTCAACGCCCTGCTCGGCCAGTTCCTGGCTGAAGGCCTCTTCCAGTTCCGCTCGCTGACGCTGGTGCTCGGTGTTGGCATCGCTCAGCTGCTGCTTGTACTGGCGCAGCTGGGCATCCAGGCTATCCAGCTGGCTTTGGCCGTCGGCTTTTAATTCCAGCAGTTGGCTTTGATGGGTTTCACCCAGCGCTTTGAGGGCTTGCTGTTTCTCTTCACGCAGCTCAGCTTGTGCCTGCTCCTGGCGAGCTAACGCGGCTTGATGAGTGGCACGGCGCTCCTGTTGATGCTTGGTGTGGCGCTCTTGCTGCTGGCGGCGCGCTTCCAAAGCAAACTCAACTTCCTGCTCGGCACGCTTATGGGCCATACGGCCTTGGTCTTGAGCTTCATCGGCCTGCTGGACGCGCTCGTTATGCTGTTTAAGCGCTTTCTCGGCCGCTTGGCACTCTGCCTGAACGCGCCGTTTGGCGCTATCTGCTTCTTCGATGGCGGCGAACAGCGTGGCTTCGTCCTGAGCGTAATCGGGCAAGGCAATGGCCGAGAGGTCCAGCGCCAGCCCAAACAGATCATCGCTGCCGCCGTCGGCTAATCGAGGCGCTAAATCGCGCCGCTCCAACAGCTCTGGGGCAATGACTTTGCCTAACTGCTGCTCCCAGCCGGGGCGGTGATAGCGCAGAAAATGGCGCAGGCTGCCCTGTTCGGGGTCACGCTGCTGATAGAGCGCGTAGCTGCGCTGCTCGGCGCGCTCAAGCTGCTGGCGAAGCTGCACTAGCTGCTGCTCGGCGTCATCCCGGGCGCGGCGGCAGCTTTCAAACTCGCGACGCAGGTTGTCTAGCGTGGCGGCCGATGCGTTACGCTCCTGCTGGGCCTGATCCAGGCGCGCCTGGGCCAGCTCCGCCTCGTTGGCTTCTTCGGCGGTTTGTGTTGAAAGTGAGAGCTGTGCTTTTAGCTCGGCCAACTGCTCAACGCCCAGCTCAAGCTGGGCCTGATATTCGCCTTCCAGGCGTTGGCGCTCTTGCTGGTAGCGTTCATTAAGCTGCTGCTCGGCCTCCCACTGCTGCTCACGGCGCAGGGCTTTCTCTTCCACCAAGGCGTCGATCAGCTCTTGGGCTTCGCCGGTCTGGCGGGCTAGGGCTTCGGAAAGTTCACGCAGGCGACCGTCGAGCCGTGCCTGGCTCTCTTTTACCGCATCCTGCATCACGTTCAGGTGGGCACGCAGCTGATCGCGCTGCTCGCGCCACTGGGGCAGCGCATTGATGTCCCGCTCCAGGGCGGGCATATCCGCCTCAAAATAGCGCTCGTACTGGGTTTGCAGATCATTAAGGCGGCGCTGGGTCTGCTGTAAATCGCTGACCACTTCGCTGTGGCGATCGTTAAGCTCGTCCCACGCTTGGGCGTAGTCGCTTTCCCGCTGTTGGAAGTCACGCTGATGGCGAGCGAGTTCGGCATCCACATCGGCCATGCGCCGCTCAGCCTGCTGGCGGTCGTCTTCAAGCTGGGGCTTAAGCTGCCAGAGGGTGGCATCAAGATGGGCAAGCTCGCGATCAATCCCGGCAAGCCGGGCGAGCGACGCCTGAAGGGGTTCCAGGCGCATGGATTGACGCATCTGAGCGATCCACTCCCGCGCCTTGGTGTTACGAATTCGCGTCACCGGTAGCTCAACGCCATCCTCTTCGAAAATCGCCGCCAGCATGGTTTTAAGGGTATCCATCTTGCCCTCTTTCGCATGCACCGCTGACACCAGCTTTTCGATATGGCGAATGCGCCGCTCGGGTTTGACCAGGCTGAACTGCGCGGCGATCTGGCGCAGCTTGAGTCCGTCACGGCTATTGCCGTGCAGCTGGGTAAAGTCGTTCTGGATCACCGAGCGAAATTCAGAGGTAGCACCGAGCTTGGGCGATACCGGCGTGCCGCTTCGGCGCAGGCCACTCGCCCACTGGGTGTAGTCGAGTGCGGCTACGCCTTGTTCGCTTTCGACCAGATAATCTTCGGCCTGATAAGGGGCGCCGACAAAGCGATACTCCACCCCACCCTCTTGCTTACGAGTCAGCACCGCCTGGCAGATATTGCCCGCTTCGCGGCGGTATTCGTACACCAGGTAGCTGTTGCGATGCGGCAGGTAGAACGCATCGAACTTCATGCGGGTTTTGGGCACTACCTTATTGGGCAGCTCGCCGTAAAACACCGGCACTAAGCGCTGAAGCGTGGTTTTTCCCGAAGCGTTGGTGCCGCAAATATTGGTGTGGCCGTCCACACTGAGTTCAACCACGCCTTCAAGGTGGCCGTGAATCATCACGATGCGTAGCAGGTGGGCCATGCCGTGTCCTTGATCGATAGAAATTCGAAAGCGGCTATCTTGCCAGACACCTGAATGGCTTGTCCTACTCTTCTCACACGCTTGGCGGCTAGCGTTGCTGTATATCCAGCATACCTTCGAAGAAACTCACCGCATTAGCCTCTAGCCCTTCTAGGTAGTAACCGCCCTCCTGTACCACCAGCGTGGGTAAATTCAAACCTGCTATCCGGCGGCCAAGCTCCGCAAACCCTGGGGTGGAGACGGCTACTTTGGCCTGTGGATCGCGCTCGTAAATATCAAACCCCAGCGCCAATACGATCGCATCAGGCTCAAACAGCCGAATGGCCTGGCAGGCCTCGTCCAAGCGTTCGAAAAATACCGATTCCTTTGATCCATGGGGCATCGGTAAGTTGAGGTTATAGCCCAGCCCGGCACCCTCGCCGCGTTCGTTCTCAAAACCAGTGACTGCCGGGTAGAAGTTGGTGGTATCGCCGTGGACCGAGATGTAGAGTACATCGTCACGCTGGTAGAAAATCTCTTGAATTCCCTGGCCGTGGTGCATGTCAGGGTCGAGCACGACGATACGCGGAAAGCGCGAGGTAAGATGCTGGGCCGCAATGGCCGCATTGTTAAGAAAGCAAAAGCCACCCGCAGAGTCGATGCCCGCATGATGACCAGGCGGGCGCGATAGCGCGTAGGCAAACCGCTCACCCGCTAATAACGCCTCGGCACCGGCGACCGCGCTCTGGGCTGACCAGTAGGCGGATTGCCAGGTATAGCAGCCCACCGGCGCGCTGCCGTCTACCAAGTAGCGCGCGGCCTCTGCCAAAATACCGCGTAGGGCGTTAGGTGAGCGTACGAAGATATTAGAGATCACTTCTTCGCCCCAATCTTCTCCTAGGGCGTGCCAGCGGGAATAGGCGCTCTCCAAGAAGCGAAGATAAGCCAGCGAGTGCACGGCTCTCAGCGGCGCCACGCCATAATCCATCGGTGGCTGCACAACAAACCCCAGCCGCTTGGCCGCCGCAAGCAAGTGCACGGCACGTTCAGGTACCTCCTGGGGCGTACGCATCTTCCCCCGCGAGAAATAGGTCTGTGGCTGATGAAGCGCTTGTTCGGCGTGGTAGAAGGTCTTCATCGCTTACTCTCCTGGCTCCCCAGCTCTTTTGGCTCCCCACCACCGCGTACAACGAACTTCCGTGCTACACCGATATGGTAGTCAATCGCCTCCCGGCAGGCAGCAGGGCTGCCGCTTGCCAGCGCTTCAAGCAGTTTGAAATGGCTGGTAGCAATTGTGTCCGGCGCGTCGTGGGTCTTGGTTATCAGGGCAATACATAGGCGAAGCTCGTGAGTTAGCCCATCAAATGCCTTTAGCAAGCGTTCGTTGCCCGCGTAGTGCAGCATTAAGCGATGAAACTGCAGATCTTCTTCGATCCGACGCGTCTCATCATTGCCAAGAGCGGCTTCACACAATATCTCTACCTGCTGCTCCAGGGCGCGCTGAGCCTCAACGCTATAGCGTTCGGTGAGGCGCTGGATGGCGTGACGCTCAAGGCACAGGCGTAGATCGAAAACATCCTCCAGTTCAACGGCATTCAACGCCCTGACAAAGAAACCGCGGCGCGGTTTTGAGATCAACAGCCCCCGGCTTTCAAGCAATCTAGCCGCCTCGCGCACCGGTGCCCGGCTAACACCCAAATCTCGAGAAAGCTGTACTTCCGAAAGGCGCTCACCAGGTAAAAAGTGTTGCTGAATAATCGCTTGGGTCAAATAGCCAGCGACTTGTTCAACTAGGTTCTGATGGTGGATAAAGGCCTTTGGCGCCACGGGTGATAAGGCCATCAATATTACTCATTAACATTATTGTGTATTTCAGTATGACGCAAAAAAGCATTCTGTCGATGAACGACTGCCGACTGTCGACAGCTTTAAAAACCGGTGCTATGGTCAAAAAAGCCCCAATAACCAATACAACCGGGCTTTAACACTATGCTTTAGCGCTTAGTTTTAATACTACGCTTAAGCACTACGACGCCTCGCTCGCCTAACGATAACGTAATTTTAATTACGTACTAATAACCGAGGAGCAGGAACAATGAGAGACCC
Organism: Vreelandella nanhaiensis; assembly: GCF_003990185.1. Taxonomy (GTDB): domain Bacteria; phylum Pseudomonadota; class Gammaproteobacteria; order Pseudomonadales; family Halomonadaceae; genus Vreelandella; species Vreelandella nanhaiensis. The sequence continues at coordinate 433,590 of NZ_RZHF01000004.1, forward strand.
TTTGGCTTTGGCAATTTCCGCTGCAGCACTCGCTTTTACGACCACCGCACTAGCCGATGACCCTAAACAGGGCGGCACCGTTAATACCATCGTTCAGCCAGAGCCGCCTGGCTTGGTACTGGGCATGATTCAAAACGCCCCAACCCGTGTCGTGGCCGGTAATATTTACGAAGGCCTGCTGCGCTACACCACCGACTTGGAACCTATTCCCCAACTGGCCGAGTCCTGGGATGTCAGCGACGATGGCCGCACTTATACGTTCCACCTTCGCGAAAATGTTGCGTGGCATGACGGTGAGCCGTTCACTGCTGACGACGTCGTATTCTCTGCTGATGTTTTCCACCGCGAACTAAACCCCAGTGCGCGGGCTGTTTTACAGCATGTGGAAAGCATTGAAGCCACCGATGAACATACGGTGGTGTTCACTCTGACCGAGCCTTTCGGCCCGTTCCTGCTCTCTTTTGAAGCGGGCACCTTCACCATGGTGCCGGAACACCTTTACGCAGGCACCGACTTCCGCAACAACGAACATAATGACCATCCTATCGGCACTGGCCCCTTTAAGTTTGCCAACTGGGAGCGGGGCACAGTGATTAAGCTGGTTAAAAACGACGACTACTACGAAGAGGGCCTGCCTTATCTTGATGGCGTCAACTGGCATGTTATTCCCGACGGTGGTTCACGTGCGGTGGCCTTTGAAAATGGCACGATTGATGTATTGCCAAGCGGCACCGTTGAAAACTTTGATATTCCGCGCTTATCCGAGATGGATAACGTCTGTGTGACTGAAGAGGGCCATGAGTACTTCAGCCCCTACTCCATGCTATGGATGAACAATCGCGAAGGCCCCACTGCCGACAAACGCTTCCGCCAGGCGGTGATGTACGCCATGGATCGTGAGTTTGCCCGTAATGTTCTGTGGAATGGTTTAGGCAAAGTGCCTCTCTCGGCTTTCGGCTCCAATGCCCGTTTTCAGGATGACACGCTAGAACCTTACGACTATAACCCTGAGCGCGCCCGTGAGCTGTTGGAGGAAATGGGCTACGACGGCGAAGAAGTCACTATCCTGCCGTTGCCCTACGGAGAAACCTGGACCCGCTGGGCCGAGGCCGTTCAGCAAAACCTGCGCGAAGTAGGTATCAACGTTCGCACGCAAGCCACCGATGTAGGCGGCTGGAATCAGCGTCTGGGCGACTGGGATTACGACCTCGCCTTTACCTACCTGTACCAGTATGGCGACCCAGCGCTGGGGATTTCACGCACTTACCTTTCCGACAACATCGCCAAGGGGTCGCCCTGGAATAATGTGGAAGGGTATGAAAACGCGCGTGTTGATGAACTTTTCAACGAAGCCGCTACCGCTTATCCGGATTCAGAGCGAGAAGCACTCTATAAAGAAGTGCAAGAGATCCTGCATGAAGATGTGCCCGTTGGCTGGCTGATGGAACTGGGCTTTCCGACCCTCTACCGCTGCGATGTGAAAGACCTCGTCAACTCTAGCGTAGGGCTGAACGAAGGCTTCAGGGATGCCTGGCTAGACCGCTAAGCCAAGCTCGTCCAGGTAGCGCAAGCTGCCTGGGCGCTCTATTGCTGTCAGGAAAATACTCATGCTTTATGCCCGCTTAATTATCATGCGGCTTTTCAAAGCCGTAATAGTGCTGTTCTTAATCGTGATTCTTAATTTTTTGCTCATCCAACTGGCCCCTGGCGACCCCGCAGCAATTCTGGCCGGTGAAGCGGGTGCTGCCGACCAGGAGTTTCTCAACCAGCTGCGCGAACGCTTCGGGCTTGACCAGCCCATGTATGTTCAGCTGTGGCGCTATGTCTCGGGTATCGCGATGCTCGATTTCGGCTACTCGTATCGGCTTGGCGTCCCGGTATTTGATCTGATCATGGCGCGGCTACCTGCGACTTTACTGCTCACCGGCACGGCTTTTCTAATCTCGCTGGTATTGGGCATTATTGCGGGCTCGATGGCCGCAGCACGGGTTAAAAAGCCCTCCGGCTCGATTATTATGGCGCTAGCACTAGTGTTCTACGCCACGCCGCTGTTCTGGGTCGCTTTGATGTCGGTGTTAGTGTTTTCCGTCTATCTAGACTGGCTACCGGCCTACGGCTTTTATACGGTTGGCGCTGGTTACACCGGTTTTGCCCTGATACTGGATGTCGCAAAACATCTGATACTCCCCGCCACAACCCTCGCGCTGTTTTTTATGGCGATCTACACCCGGATGACTCGTACGTCCATGCTGGACGCCGCCCAGCAGGACTACGTTAAAACCGCCCGAGCAAAAGGTTTAAAACCCAGCATTATTCAGCGTCGCCACGTGCTGCGAAATGCCCTGCTTCCCATTATTACTCTGGCAGGCTTACAGGCCGGGCAAATGGTGGGCGGTGCGATTCTGACGGAAACCGTATTTGCCTGGCCGGGCATCGGCCGGCTGATGTTCGAGGCGCTTCAACAGCGCGATTACAACCTGCTGCTAGGCATTTTCTTCTTCTCTGCTGCACTGGTCATTGTCTTCAATATTATTACCGACCTGGTGTACCGCTTGGCTGATCCGCGTATCAAGGGGGCCTCATGAGCTTTTTCGCACGCTTTGCGCAGAACCGTGGTGCCCTGGTGGGGCTGATTATCCTGCTGATGATTATCGCTATGGCGATTCTTGCCCCGCTGCTGTTTCCTGAATCTCCCTGGCGCATGGTGCAACGTCCCTTCCTGCCCCCCTTATCTCAGGAAGGTTTTCCTCTAGGCACCGATACCATGGGCCGCAACGTGGCCGCAGGCCTAATGCATGGCGCCTGGGTATCGCTGCTGATTGGCCTGGTATCTACCAGCGTGGCGCTGTTGATTGGCGTACCGCTAGGCGCCATTGCAGGCTATTACGGCGGGCTGATTGATGACATTCTGATGCGCTTCACCGAGTTCTTTCAGACTATTCCTAACTTTGCCCTGGCCATTGTGCTGGTCGCCATTATGCAGCCCAGCGTTACCTCCATTGTACTGGCCATCGCCTTGGTGAGTTGGCCTCCCGTGGCTCGCCTGGTGCGCGCTGAATTTATGTCTCTGCGCAACCGCGAGTATGTGGAGGCTGCCCGCTTAGTGGGGCAAACCAACACCACTATTATATTGCGCCAAATCCTGCCCAATACGCTTTCCCCGATTATTGTGCTGGCATCACTGATGGTGGCCACCGCGATTTTGCTCGAATCCTCTCTGTCGTTTCTCGGCCTGGGCGACCCTAACGTGATGTCCTGGGGCTATATGATTGGTGCGGCCCGCACCGTGATCCGTCAGGCGTGGTGGCTAAGCTTCTTCCCCGGTGTGGCCATTCTTCTGACCGTACTGGCGCTTAACCTAGTGGGCGAAGGCTTGGATGATGCCCTGAATCCCAAACTTTCCCGCGAGCGCTAGGAGCTTTTCATGTCTGATATAGCGACAGAGACCGTACTGAGTATCCGTCAACTTAGCGTAGCGTTACCCAAGGGCGCCGACCGGGCTTTAGCGGTTGAAAACATCAGTTACGACGTTAACCGCGGCGAAATCATGTGCGTGGTCGGTGAGTCTGGTTCGGGCAAGTCCATGGCCGCCAATACGGTAATGGGGCTGCTGCCCAAGGGCGTTCGACCCATTCAGGGCGAGGTTATTTTCGAGGGGCAGAACCTAATCACCTTGACCGAAAAGCAGCATATGGCGCTGCGCGGTCTCAAGATCGGCATGATTTTTCAGGAGCCGATGACAGCGCTCAACCCGCTTATGCGCGTTGGGGCGCAAATTGCCGAGGTCTTCGAGGCCCACGGCAAGCTCACGCCTAAACAGCGTCAGGCACGCGCTCTGGAGCTTTTAATTGAAGTGGGGATTCCTCAACCGGAAAAGGCGATCAGCGCCTACCCTTTTGAACTTTCCGGCGGGCAGCGTCAGCGGGTAGTTATTGCCATGGCACTGGCGTTAGAGCCGGTGCTGTTGATTGCTGATGAGCCAACCACAGCGCTGGATGTCACCACCCAAGCGCAGATTCTTGAGTTAATTCGTGACCTGCAACGCCGCAGGGGCATGGCGGTAATGTTTATTACCCACGATTTTGGCGTGGTGGCCGAGATAGCCAACCGTGTTTGCGTGATGCGCCACGGCCAGATTGTTGAAATCGGCGAAGCTAGCGAGGTTCTTGATCATCCTCAGAACGAGTACACCCAAGCGCTGATTGCCGCGATTCCCAGCAACGCTATGCCACCCCACCGAGAGACGAACACCACCGCCCCGCTGCTCGACATCAAACGGCTTAATAAAGTCTTCCGCTCCCGCGGGGGCTGGTTTAAACCGTCTCGCGAAGTGCGTGCTCTCGATGATGTTTCCCTCACTCTGGCCCGGGGTGAAACGGTTGGCATTGTGGGGGAATCCGGCTCGGGCAAGTCGACGCTTGGGCGCTGCGTGGTGCGATTGGAACATCCGGATGACGGCGAGCTACTGCTGGATGGTGTTAACCTTTCACAGCTTAAAGGCGATGCCCTGCGTCGTGAACGTCATCGGGTGCAGATGATTTTCCAGGACCCTTACGCCTCGCTCAACCCTCGCACTCGGGTGGGCATGGCGATTGCCCAGGGGCCGATCGCCAACGGTACGCCTAAAGCACAGGCCCTTAAGCAGGCGGGCGAGCTGTTAGACATGGTTGGCCTGGGTGCAAGCGCCGTTGAGCGCTACCCTCACGAATTTTCCGGTGGCCAACGCCAGCGGATCGGCATTGCACGCGCCTTGGCTCTTAACCCCGAATTGATCGTTGCCGATGAAGCCGTCTCGGCGCTAGACGTATCGATCCAGGCTCAGGTGCTGGAACTGCTTGAAGAGCTTAAGCAACGTCTGTCGCTATCGCTTTTGTTTATCACTCACGATTTACGCGTAGCCGCTCAGATTTGTGATCGTATCGTGGTGATGCAGCATGGCCGCATTGTTGAGCAGGGAAGCGCCGAGCAGATATTTTTACATCCTCGCGAGGCCTATACTCGCTCGCTGCTGGAGGCAATTCCCGGCCGCGGCGCATCGGTTGCCGTGACCGCTTAGCGGAAAGGCCCATTAATTCTTAAGGATAATCAGTGCAAATAAGTCTAGAAACACTGCGCAACATAGTGGGCGCTGCCCATGTTATCACCGGCGATGATGTGGCTAATCGCCAGGAAGACTGGATGACCGGTGCGCTTTGCCATGCCGGTGCCATTGTACGCCCTGCCGATACCGGCCAGTTATCGGCCGTTATGCGTGCCTGCTTTGAACTCAAGCAACCCGTCGTCACTCACGGCGGGCTCACCGGCTTGGTGCATGGCGCTGAAACCAGCCCCGATGAGCTGGTGATCTCTCTTGAACGCATGACCGCCATTGAGGAGATAGACCGAGTCGGCGGCACGCTGACGGTACAGGCAGGCGCCCCGCTGCAACGGGTACAGGAAGCGGCAAGCGAGGCAGGACTGCAGTTCCCACTGGACCTTGGCGCGCGGGGCAGCTGTACCATCGGCGGCAATATTGCCACCAACGCAGGAGGTGTTCGGGTTATTCGCTACGGCATGATGCGCCAACAGGTTTTAGGTCTTGAAGCCGTAATGGCCGATGGCCGCGTGGTTAGCTCCATGAATCGCATGCTGAAAAACAACGCTGGATTTGATCTTAAGCAGCTGTTTATCGGCAGCGAAGGCACCCTGGGGATTGTGACCCGCGCCGTGCTGCGTTTGCAGCCGCCCATGCCCATTGAGCAGACAGCGCTGGTCGCCTGCCCGTCGTTTGATGCACTTACCGAGCTGCTCGGCCATATGGGTAAAACACTGGGCGGCAGCCTCGGCGCCTTTGAAGTCATGTGGCAGAACCACTACCGCCTACTCACCGAGACAACGGGACGCCACGCCCCACCGATCCCTACTGACCACCCTTTTTACGTGATCATCGAAGGGGTAGGCAGTGATGAAGCCCGCCTTGAAGCACAGTTTAGTGAAGCGCTGGAGCAGGCGCTGGAACGTGAATTGATCGTCGATGCCGTGATTGCCCAGTCGGACACACAGCGCGCTGGCCTTTGGGCTATCCGTGAGGATATTGAGGGGCTGGTCAAAGGATTAGCGCCGGTACTAACCTTTGACGTCAGCCTGCCGATTGTTGATATGCAGCACTACACCGATACGCTGGAAACGCAGTTGTTGCAGCGCTGGCCAAATGGCCGCTTAGTCGTGTTTGGCCATTTGGGCGATGGTAACCTGCATATCTCCATCAGCGTCGGTAGCCATGACCCTGACGTGCGCCGCGCCGTCGAAGCGCTGGTTTATGAACCGCTTCAGGCCCTGGGCGGGTCCGTTTCAGCAGAACACGGTATCGGGATTGAAAAGCGCGCCTGGCTTAGCACCTGCCGGACCAGCGCTGAAATTGAGCTAATGCAGACGCTCAAACAGGCACTTGACCCCCACTGCCTGCTGAATCGCGGTAAAGTCTTGGCTTAACTATTAGTTTTGTTTTTAGGATATCAACATGCCTCGCTACCCCGACCACCTTACAGGTGTTGGCCCGGTTAATCCTTTTCCGGGTATTAAAGTGCTTGAGCGCCGCCTTGGCCGAGAGATCCCACATCAGCTGGGTTCAAACGAAGGCCTGGATATGCCCCACCGGGCGCTGCGCGAGCATTTTGGTGATGCCCTGGCTAAACACGCTTACGGCTACGGCGATGCCGAAGCCTTGGGTGTGCGCCAGCGGCTGAGCGCGCAGCAGGGCATTCTCCTTGATCATATGCTGGTGGATGCCGGGGCTGACAGCCTGATTGCACTGGCCGTGCGCACTACCTGTGAGCCCGGCGCCATGGTCGTGTGTACGGCGGGCACCTACCCCACCTTTGGCTATTTTGCCAAGGGGCAAGGCTGTCGGCTGGTTGAACCTAGCTACCATGAAGCGCCGGGCGTGTTGGCACCTGACCTGGAAGCGCTGGCCACAGCGGCGCATCAGGAAAACGCGCGCCTGGTGTATCTTGCTAATCCGGATAACCCCAGCGGCCATCTGCATAGCGATAGCGCAATTCTCAAGCTGCGCGAGGCGCTGCCGGACACCTGCTGGCTGTTGCTGGACGAAGCGTATGGGGATTTTCGTGATGACGCGGGAAGCGAGTTTGCGGCCAAAGCGCTGCCCGGCGTGATTCGCCTGCGCACGCTCTCGAAAGCCCACGGCTTAGCGGGGCTGCGCATTGGCTACGCGATTGCAGAACCTGCCGTGCTTGCCATGATGATGAAGGTGCGTATTCACTATGCAGTGTCGACACTGACGCTGGCCGCGGCTGAAGTAGTGCTCGACCACCCTGAAGAAGTAAATCAGCACGTCGCTGATGTAAAAGCGCGCCGCGAGCAGTTGGCCGAGCACTTTCGCGCCCTGGGAGCCGATGTGCTGCCGAGTGCCACCAACTTTATTGGCATCCGCCTGCAAAGCGCAGACATTGCCGCAACGGTGCATCAACAACTACTGGCAGAAGGCGTGCTGGTTGCACGACTGGCGCACCCAGAACTTTCCAACGTAATACGCATTACCGCCGTGGCGGATGCTCTAACGCCTGGGCGGCTGGCGATTCTTGAACAGGCCATTAAAGCGCACGCTTGATCCGCTAACTTTCTTAACCCCGGCTTAAGCCGGGGTTAACCAGTGCTTGAACTCCTCCAGTTCACCGCGTACTGCCTGGCGATATAAGCCCTGCAGCTGGGCCGTCACGCTGTCTTGGCTAATCGGTTCGCGGGCAGGCGGCGCGCCTGCGCGAACACCTATCCGACGTCCATCAAGCTCTCTAAGTGGGAGTATTTCCGCGGCGGTACCGGTTAAAAAAGCCTCATCGGCGGTATACAGCTCATCGCGGGTAATTCTGCGCTCGCGTACTTCAATCCCCAGCACCTGTTGCGCTAGCTGAATCACGCTATCCCGGGTAATTCCCTGCAGGCACGAGGTCACCTCGGGCGTGTGCAGTACGCCATCGCGAAGCAGAAAGACATTAGCTGCCGAGGCTTCGGCCACATAGCCCTCGGGGTCGAGCATGATGGTTTCATCAAAACCAGCTTTCACGGCGGTGTTGAGCGCCAGCATCGAGTTGACGTAGTGGCCGCTGGTCTTGGCGCGACACAGGCTGATATTCACATGATGGCGTGCCCAGGAAGACGTTAGCGCACGCAGCCCGTGGGTGGCGGCCTGGGGTGAGATATATGGCCCCAAATCCCAAGCGGCCACCATCACATGGGTCGTCAGCCCCTGGGCGCGTAGCCCCAGGCCTTCTGCGCCTAAAAACACGGTGGGCTTTAAGTAGGCATTGCTCAGGCCGTTTTTACTCAGGCACTCGCGCTGGGCAGTTATGATTTCAGCCTCGCTAAACGGCAGCGGGACATCCAGCGCATGGGCGCTTTCCGCCAAGCGACGCGTGTGTTCTGCTACCCGAAAAAGATGTGTGCCAGTAGCGCCAGCGTAGGCGCGTACACCCTCAAAACAGCCCATGCCGTAATGCAGGGTATGGGTAAACAGATGCACCTTGGCCTCGCGCCATTCGCGCCATTCACCGTCCTGCCAAATCCAGCCATCGCGATCATAAAGCGGTGTCATGCATGCTCTCCCATTGTTGGCGCCAGCCATCAATCAGAACCTGCTGGTGCGGCTGCAAGGCCTGATATCCCCAGGCAGCGATTTCATCATTCTGCGGGTCGGGTACGCCAAGCGCGCTGCCCGCCAGAGTTTGGATAACGGCGTGGCCGCATAACGGAACGTAGCCTTCTGAATAGCCGCCTTCGTGCACAAAGACGAGCTTACCTGCGCAGCAGCGCTCAGCCAGCGCTTTAAGCTGGGCCGTCATGCGCGCGAAGGCGGCGCTGTTGAGCAGCATTTTGCCCAGCGGGTCCTTGGCGCAGGCGTCATAGCCACACGCCACTGCGATTAAATCCGGCGCGAAGGCTTTAAGCGCTGGCAAAATAAGCGTTTCCATCGCGTATTCATAAGCCCCCAAACCACAGCCGGGAGGCAGCGGCAGGTTGAGGTTGGCACCCACACCGGCCCCTTCGCCCTGCTCCGCAAAGTGCCCGGTTTCCAGCGGATAATTGGCCGCCTGATGCACCGAGACTGTCAACACGTCAGGCTCGGCGTAAAACGCCGCCTGTTGGCCATTGCCGTGATGAACATCCCAGTCGAGAATTGCCACCCGCTTCGCCTGGCCCAGGGCACGTACGCGCATGACTGCAACAGGAATATTGCCTAATAAGCAGAACCCCCGCCCCTGATCTGCTTCCGCGTGATGCCCCGGCGGGCGGCACAGGGCATAGGCATTGTTGACCTGCCCCAGCGCCACGGCTTCTACCGCCGCGATAGCCAGCCCCGCCGATTGGCGAGCGGCGGCCCAACTGCCTGGCATAAACGGGGCACAGTCGCCGCCGTTACCGCCCAGCGCCTGGTCGCCTGCCTGCAGCGCCTCTAAATAGCGCGGGGTGTGAAAACGGAGCAGATCATCCAGGCTGGCCGCCGGCGGTTTGGCCACGTGGAGTTCGTCGATCAAACCGCTAACTTCCAGAATGTTTTTAAGCCGCCGCTTGCTTTCAGGGCTTTCCGAGGCGGCCTGGGGCTGCAAAAACTCGCCAGGGGCAGAAAACACCCCTATCGCGCCCTGATCATGCCAAAAGCAGCGCTCGTGCCAGTAAAAGCCGGTTGTGTTCATGACGCAAAGCCCTGCATAAAGGCAGCCAAGTTGGCGCTGAGATGCTTGGTCGGATAGCCACCTTCCTGGATAATTACCGTGGGCAGCGCCAACGCCGCCAAGCGCCTGCCGACGTCGATAAACGCTCCAGTCTCCACATTCAGGCCCGCTAGCGGGTCATCCTTATGGGCATCCAGGCCTAGCGCGACGACCACGGCTTCGGGCTCATAGCGCTGCAGGTGATCAATCAAGACCGCCAGTGCGTCTAAATACACCTCGCCATTGCTACCAACTGGCAGGGGCAAGTTAACGTTGGTATCCAGGCCTTCACCACAGCCCTCTTCATCGGCACCACCCCAGAAAAACGGGTAGAAGTCGCTGGGGTCGGCGTGTAGCGAACCGGTCCAGACATCGCTTCTTGAGTAAAAGATATCCTGGGTGCCGTTTCCGTGGTGGAGATCCACATCAATGATGGCCACTTTGGCATAGCGCTCGCGAAGTACGGTGGCGGCAAGCCCTGCATTGTTTAGCAGGCAAAAACCACCTGCGCGCTCCGGCCCCGCGTGATGACCCGGCGGGCGACACAGCGCATACGCGCTGGGCGCGCCGTTCAACACCTCTTCTGCTGCTGCTTCGGCCGTGGCTGCCGAGGCCAGCGCCCCACGAAAACTGGTTGCGCTCAATGGGCAGGCCATATCATGCAGATGCCACCCGGCCTGGCCAATAGGGTGGCGTGGGTAGTGATGACCACCCCCGCAAGGATGGATATTGGGGGCGACGAACTCAGCAGCATTGGGGAGTTCCTGCCAGCGCTTGTAGATAGTCTCGAGAAAGCGCAGATAGCGCGGGGTATGGATCCGTTCCAAGCGCTTGCGCAGCGTGGGTGAATCGGCTTCTAAAGGTTCATTCAGCGTAAGTCCTGCGCTGGCCAAGCCCTGGGTAAGCAGCTCGGCACGCACCGGGCCTTCTGGCGATGGTGCAGGCTGGCCGCGAAGCAGAAAGGTCGGCGGCGCGTGGTAGGCTTGATCGGGGTGGTAAAAACATTTCATGGTCAAGTTCGCAATCCTTGGCAGCCCGTTAGAGTAAAGAAGGAATCCAGGTGGATAACGCCGGGAAAGCGGCAAGCAGCACAATCACCACAATAAACGACACATAAAACGGCAGCGACGCCACAATAGCCCGCTCATAAGGTACTTCGGCTATTCGCGCAGCGGTCATCAGGGTCATGCCTACCGGCGGCGTCACGTTGGAGATATTGAGTACCACGATCATTAGAATTGCGAAATGCAGTGGGTCAAAACCAAGCTGCATCATGGCGGGTACTAGTACCGGCGCAATGACTACCAGTGCGGGCAGCACATCCATCACCGTGCCAATCAACAAGAGTAGCAGGCAGACCAGCATCAGCTGCACAAAGGCCACATCGCTAAAGGTGGTAATCATGCTGGCCGCGTCTCTGGCAATCCCTGAGCGGGTGACGAACCAGCCCAGCACTGCCGAGGTCGCGAGTAGAAAAAACACCACGCCGGAGAAGCGCACCGTGGTCACCAGGGCGTCCCATATCTTGCGCCAGGTAAGATTGCGGTAGAACACCACGCCAATCACGATGGCATACACCGCCGCAAAGCCGGATGCCTCGGTAATTGTGGTTAGGCCCGAAAGAATGCCGCCAAGAATAATCAACGGCACCACCATCGCTGGCAGCGCGACCAGCAGCGCAACCATCGCTGCCTTAAAAGGCGTGGGCGCCTGTTTGGGATAGCAGCGCTTCCAGGCCAGGAAAAAGCTCACTCCAAGCAGGGCCAACGCCATCAGCAGACCAGGAATAATTCCGCCCGCAAACAGGTCGATCACTGATATATCGCGCAGCAGCGTGGCGTAAACCACCATGACCACACTCGGCGGAATGATTGGCCCGATAATTGATGAACATGCAGTAACCGCCGCGGCATACTCGGCGTCGTAGCCTTGCTTTTTCATCTCGGGGATCATGATTTTGCCGATGGCGACGGTATCAGTTACTGCCGCGCCCGTGAGGCCTGCAAAAAACACCGATACCGAAATATTGACGTGGGAAAGCGACCCACGCACCCGGCCAAACAATGCATTGTTAAACGCGATCAGCTTATGGGTTAGCCCGCCTTGGTTCATCAGCTCAGCAGTAAAGATAAAATAGGGCACGGCAATCAGCAGAAAGCCGGAAACACCGGAGAACATACGATCCGCGATAATCCCCAGCATGCGCTCGCCACCCAGCGCAAAACCACCCGCCAAGCCCGACATCGCCATGACCACCGCCACCGGCGCACCAATAAACAACAGCAGTACGAAGACTAAAATTGCAGGGGTCATGAGCGGCTCTCCCCGTCATTGGTGTCAATGAGCTCATCAACCATGTCGCGCTCATCTATAAAGTGCTCCAACAAGGCAAAGCCGTGCACCAGGTGCAACAGCATAATAACGCCGCTGACAGGCACCACTACGGCGGTGAATTTACTGGGAATGCGAATCTGATCTGAGACCATGTACACCTGGGTCGCGTTGGTGAAGTAGCCCCAGCCATACCAGATCAACATCAGCCCAAACAGCCCAATTACTGCTAGGCAGAAGCCCGCAGCCACCTGCACCATTAATTTAGGCAGGCTGCGTACCAGCAGGGTCATGGCCACGTGTTCGCCATAGCGCAGCGAAATAGTCATTGATAGAAAACCAATCCACGGTAAAAACAGCCGCGCCAGCGAGTATGTCCAGCTCAGCGTGCTGCCGGTGAATAGCTTGTAAAGAAATGCGGTAAAAGAGATGCTCAGCATGACTAGAATGCAGCCAATGCACAGCACGATCGCCACCTGATTGACGCTATCGCTTAGGCGGCGCAAGGCATGTAAAATGCTCATGATGATTCCTCACGCTGGGGCATGCCTGCTCCCCAGCGTTTATACGTCACGAAATCTTATTGCCCGTAAATGCGTAGGTCATCGTCTGCTAACTGCTGACCTACCCGCTCTACTTCGTCGAGCAGGCCTTGCACACGAGCTTCATCCATGCCGAAGTCATCAACGATCCACGCTTGCCAAGCCGGGCGGGCAATCTCGGCCATACGTTCGCGTTCGGCATCGGGCATGAGGTAACAGGCTTCAAAGCGCTCGCAGGATTCCACCCAACTGGTCGTCGCCAAGGCACCCGACATCCCATGGCTTAGTTGAATTGCTTCGCGGGCCGAACTAATCAGCGCCTGTTGGTGGCTTTCCGGCAACGACTGATACCAGGATTCGCTGACCATCCAGGGCGCGCTGTTATACACATGCCCGGTGAGTGTGGTGTAGTCCGTCACGGCATCAAAGTTGAAGGTGGTGTTGAGCACAGGTGCGTTGAACTGACCATCGGCAAGGCCGGTTTCCAGTGCGGTAATCAGTTCGCCCCAGGGCAAGGGCGTTGCAGAAGCGCCTAGTGAGTGCATGATTGCCACGTGGGCGGGGTTCTCTTCGGTGCGGATATTAAGCCCTTCCAGGTCCTCAAGCGTCTCGATCAAATGGATGTTGTTGGTAAACGCGACGAAGCCGCCGCCGTCATCAAAGGTGCCCAGGTAGCGCATATTGGCTTCTTCGACGGTGCCAGACATAAAGTCGGCAAACCATTCGCTATCAAAGAAGGTCCATGCCTGCCGCCAGCTGGTAAACAAAAATGGCGCGGTAACCGCTTGGTAATCGCCATAAAAAGAGGACATGGCACCGGATGACATGATGGTTGACTGAAGCGTACGACCGCCCTGCACTTCAGAGCCGTTTTCTACTTCAGAACCCAGCTGCCCACCGCCAAAGATGGTGACTTCCAGATCGCCGTCGGTACGTGCTTCGATCAAATTTTTGAAGTGCACAAGCGCCGGGTAGACTTCGTTGTTGCTCATGTCTTCGGGTAGTTGGGTAGCAATCACCATTTCATAGGACTGGGCTTGGACGCTAGCACTGGCAATCGCCAACGGAAGTACTGACAGCGCAGCAAAGAGCGAAGATTGATTAGCGTTCATAACACACCTCGTTTTGATTATTCGTTGGTCTTCGTTATGAGTGACGTCTTAGGTTATTTTCGTGGCGATGGCGTGATTGTATTTATTCTTACCATTTCTGCTTGCCCTCCTTCTTACCCTGCCTGGCCAGGCAGCGATTCCCACACCTCAATAGCGGCAGCCAGGTCTTCAAGCGATGCGCCGACCGATTTAAACAGCGTGATGGTGTCATCGGCGATTCGGCCAGGCTTAGCGCCAGAGAGCACCTCGGCTAACTCAGCCTGAATATCTTCAAAGCGGAAGGCCCCTTCATCAATGGCCTGAAGAATATCGCCCGCTTCGCCCTGGGCACCGGCGTAGGTATCCACAAACACCTCCGCGCGGCGCAGGCATTCGGCATCGGTTTCGCGCATTTGCGGCCGGAAGGCGCCAATCAAATCCAGATGCGTGCCGGGAGTTAGCCATTCGCCTTTAATCAGTGGCTGGGTTGAAAGCGTCACGCAGCTGACGATATCGGCTTGCGCAACCGCTACGGCCAAGTCATCGACCACTTCGGTGGTAAAGCGCGTGGCGTACGCCTGGGCGATTGCCTCGGCCTTGCTGGCGTTGCGCCCCCAGATCATCACCCGCTTAATAGGCCTGACGCTAGCATGGGCTTCGATCACCATGGGCGCCAGCTTGCCCGTGCCCACGACCAGCAGTGTTTCGGCAGACTCTTTGGCTAACGCCTGAGCCGCTAGTGCGGAAGCAGCCGCCGTACGCCGTCGCGTGAGCTCGCTGCCATCAATACAGGCAAGCGGCTGGCCGTGTTTGCCTTCGCTTAGAAGATAAAGCCCTGAAATCGCCGGTACGCCATGGTCTGCGTTTTGCGGAAACACATTGACCATTTTGACGCCAATATAGCCTGCAGCTTCCCAAGCAGGCATCAGCAGCATGGTGGCTTCGCCATCGGGCCGGTGCATGGCGTGATGATGGCGCGGCGGTGACTCAACGCCATTCACAAACGTTGCATGCAGCCGGCTGATCAACCCTTCCCAAGAGAGGTGGCAAGCCACCTCTTCAGCAGAAATAACCCGCATATCAAGCCTCCGGCAGTGCGGCGACCACCATGATTTCGACTTTCCATTCAGGCTTGGCAAGCTTTGCCTCAAGCGCGGCACGCACGGGCGGGCGCCCTGGCACGATCCAGGCATCCCAGGCAGCATTCATTTGGTCAAATTCCGCCATGCTGGTGACCCAGACTTGCGCTGAAATAAGGTGCTCCTTAGAAGTGCCCGCCTGCTCCAGCAGCTGATCAATGCGCGTTAGCACCTGTTCAGTTTGGCCACGCATATCAGCGCTGGTATCGCCCGGTACCTGGCCTGCCAGATACACAGTACCGTTATGGATAGCCACTTGGCTCATACGCGCATTGCTGTCTTGATAGGTAACGCTCATAGGGTCTCTCCAAGAAATAATAGATTCCTTTTGAGACTACGATGTTGCCAGGTAACTCGCTTGCCCCAAACTTCGGCAGTTTTGCCCGTAAATCAGGTAAGTCATGAAGGGTGATAAAGAGGGGATAAAAGAGAGGAAAACAAAGCCTAGCGGTCTGATGAAGGGGCAATGTCAAAGTGGCGTCGATAAGCGCGAGAAAAACTGCCTTGATCACGAAAGCCCACCAGCATTGCGATGTGGCCCAGGCTCAAGGCACTGTGCCTGGCCAGGGTGCGGGCATGCTCCAAACGCCGGCGTTGCACGTAGGCCAAGGGCGTAACACCAGTCAGCTCGCGAAAGCAGGCATGAAAATGCCCAGGGCTAAGCGCACACAGGCCGGCCAGCTGTTCTACCCGTATGTCATCGGCTAGATGTTGGTCCAGCCAGACGTCAAGGCGCTCCAAATCAAGTCGTTCACTGACACACCGCGTGCCCAACTGGGTAACGGTTGAGGCGGGTTCATCCTGCAAATACATGGTCAGCGCGCGCAGTAGCAAAATGGCGATTTCATTTTGCAGCCCAGGGCACTGTTCAAGCTGATTTGCTAGCGCGTGGGTAAGCTGGTTTAAGGCCGGCGGGATGGTAAAAAAGCGCGGTTTATCAAATAGCCGCTCGATATCATCGCCCTTTTCAAGACTGGCTAATTGGGCAGTCGGAATATCCAGCACCAGCGTGCGATTACTGCCATCGCCTTCATATTCATGATGACGTGAAGAGGGAATCAAACAGCCACGGCGTGCGGTAACACGTTCTCTCTGCCCCTCCATGGCAAGCTCTGTCACCCCGCTGGTTGCCAGAATCAGCTGATGAAAGTCATGCGAGTGAGCCACATGCTCAGATGCCAAATTTCGGCTCTGCAGCTCAAAACGGGTCATGGCAATAGCCTTTCTTATTGGAGTCTATCTTTGCACTATAAAACGACCTGTAGCAAAAAAGCGAGCAAGCGGAAATGACGCTAGATGGGAACACTGGACCATTGAGGCCGTCTTTGCCTAACCACTAAACCCCACATGCCAGATCACGAAAGGCACCGCTGCCAGAAATAGCGTAGAGATCATCGCCAGCAGCCCATCCCTAGTTAAGAGCCCCGCCGCGAAGCAGGCGATGGCGGCCGAGGCTATCGAACCGGATGTGGGGATGACCTCCATGAACGGCATGAAGGGAGTGACGGCCAAAATAACGGCGAGTGGCAGGTATAACCAAGGCGGCTTGACAAAAAACACCAGACGCGGCTTGAGAAAACGCTCGACGAAATGCACCGGCTTACGCAGCCAGTTAATTCCTTTGCAAAGCTTGCTGGTCGACAGGTTTTTACATGAAACGAAACTTGGCAGCCAGAGGCAATCCCGCCCCAGGATCATCTGTGCGACGAGAATGAACTCGATGACCGCAACAATCGCGGTAACGCCGGGTATCGAACTTGCTGGAGAGGTCGAAATGAGGGCAAACATTAGCATCAGTGATGCAAAGGAGTGTGGGCCGAGTTCTTCCACAAGCGACCCGATCGTTACTTTTTGCCCTTGAACCGAGTGTTCTAGGTAATCAAGCACCTCGCTGAGCGCCCGCGTTGTGTTTTCGGCCATTATTTGAGCTCCCTGCTCGCTATAAAGCCTTTCAGGCAATAAAAAGAAGCACCTGTATCCATGGCATTTGAATAGCCGCCTGAAACACCTGTGCCGACACTGTCGAGTGTAGTCCAGATTGGTGTATCAAATGTTGAGTGCCGCACTAATGCTAATGCGAGCCAATATCGCAAAGCGCTATGGAGACGTTGGGAATGCAAAAAACAAAAAAGGGCCTAGCGATAAACGCTAAGCCCTAAAATTTGGTGCCGGTGGCCAGACTCGAACTGGCACACCCGTAAAGGCGGCGGATTTTGAATCCGCTTCGGCAATTTTAGCGGGCCGCGCTTGCACAAGGCTTTGCTGACAAATCAATCTCTTACCGCTTTACTATGCTTACACACAGCACATTGTTTACACACAGGCTGCGGCCAAACTGCGACCACATCAGCTGCGGGCTTTTTATAGGCACAAAAAAACGCCCCAGAAATGGGGCGTTTTATCTATTTGTGCCTTCCCTGGTTTGTGCCGCTCATCCTGAGCGCGACTTCCCGTTACCGACACTTCCCACCCTAGATGCCAGTTAATCAATGTGCAAATTCTTACAAGACGATATAGTCATATGCTTAAACTTTCGTTTAATGCAGGCACAAAAAAAACCGCTCGATGGCGGCCGCCTGTTGCCCTTTATGCTTTACCAGGTAATACCGTCTAACGCTTCTTGCGTCGTCACTTCCCGCACCTGCTTGACCAACCTTTGCCGCTTGCCGGTGAGCTGCTGCGCCCGGGTAAACATATCGGCGTTTTCCAGCACCGCCAGGCTCAGCTCCTGCAGCGTTTCGCTTCCGCCATCGCCATTACGGCCCAGCAGAATGTTATCGAGTACTGGCGTGGCCGGGGTGTGGCCTTCTTGATCGGCGTGCCATGCCATGTAAGCGCGGGCCTCAGATTCCTGGGCGATCCATGTGGCTTGCTCAATCTCGGGGTAGTCTTTGATTAGCGGTTGTACTTGTTCGGTGTACGCGGCATTGATCTGCTCGATCTTCGCGGCCTGGGCGTCGGCTAGTTTTTCGGCGGCGGTTTTAGGTGGAGTAAACCACGCCGGCTGGGCTTCGTTCATGCTACTGACTCCTGCTCTACCATTTCAATTGCGCGCACCGTCCAAGCACCGTCTACCGAGTCGCGCCAATATTCAGCTTTGCCGCTTTCCAGCAGTGCCAGCGCTTGCGGGTTCGTTGCAGCGACATAGCGGGCTTGCGGGTCATAGTCAGCGGCATTTATCCAACCGGCATCACGCGCCGCCCATGGCATATCTGACGTTTTGGTCGGTTGGGCCAGCACTACATGCCGCTCGCCACCTTTCCAAAACATATCGAAAATGCCTGCCGCATGTGTCTGCTCGTTGCCCACGAATTGTGCGCCTTCAACAAACAGTGACGTGTCGATACCTTCAATCATGCTGCCTTCAATGTTGTAACTGGCTGGGCCAGCACCTGCTAAAAATTTAAGTCTCATAGTTGTCATCTCTCTTAGTACCAACGACCGTGGACAGTTAAATGAAGTACCAAAATAAGGCCTGTTTGAGCTCTTCCACATAAAAACCGATAACTATCAAAAGGCCTGGTAGTACTACCACCCCCCGCTGAGCTACCCCAAACGTCTGTAGTATTCGCCGCTCGATAATCCGTGGAAACTTTAGGTCTAATGTCTACAAAACCAGGAGGAAGGTCTGGCGGTATAAATGATTCTGTTCTGTATATGTTCCCTGAAGGCACATTGATGGAAGCATCAGGGTGTCTAAACTCTGCGTAGGCAATCATGGTTCCATCAGCCAGCTTTACCCAACGCCAAAAACTATTGCTGTCAGATTCAATAACAGCGCCAGTGGGAATGCCGCCGGATTGGGATACAGTGCCGACGATGTTGTTAGAGTGGCATATCTCGAAAAATGCAGACCAAGGGCCGGCTGTTCTACTTCTGTAAAAAATGGCAGGTGCTGTAAGACTATCGCGCTGCCAAAGCTGCGTTTCACCGCCACCCGACGCACGTTTTTGATGCAAAATATTAAAATTGCCTCCGCCTTTGGGTAATCCCCCGTCTGAATAGTCGTTATTGTTGACGTACAATCCAGTGGCTATATCCCGAGCATTACTTGTTATTGGAATGCCGCCTCCTGACACCCCTACACCATACGCGCCTCGTGACATCAAAGGGCCACTGCCACCTACAACATCACAGTAAGCCGCGTCCTTTAGTTTCGTTTTCTGCTCGTACTGCGTGTGGGGGTCGTCCTTATCAACGTGAGTTTGAACCGCTGCGCTTGCCGCGCTTTGGCTTTCACCCGCTGCGGTTTCCGCTGCTGTTTGCGCACTTTCCGCGCCTTCTCGGGCGGTGACTGCTAATCCCCGCTCCTCGGCCGCCGTGGTGGCTGCCTGTTGGGCTGCTGTCTTAGCAGCGTCTACGGCAGACAGGTCACCATAAAGCGCCTGGGCATCGCTCTTGGCTTGAATAGAGGCGTCGGCAGCGGTACTGGCATCGCTTGCGGCCTGTGTCGCCGTAGCCGTGTCAGTGGCCACGGCTTGGCGATCGGTGGCCACCTGCTGGGCGTGGCCTTCCACTTGCCCGGCGGTGGTATCAATCGCGCTTTTTTGCTGGTCAACGTGGGTGCGGTCACTCGCCACCGCCTGCTTATCGAGCGCGACCTGGGCGGCGTCCGTGCTTGCTGCCGTTGCCGCCTGCTGCGTCGCGGCTTTCTGCCCCTCCATGGTTTCAAGGTCAACGTTAATACTGTCGGTCATCGCTTTAAGCGAATTACCAAACTGTTCTAGTGCAGCGTTTACGCCGTTTTGCTTTGTGATTACCGCTGCTCGGTCGTCAACGACAAAGTTAAACTGGCTAAAATTGGGTACTGTTGGAGCCGTGGCCATGCGTTATACCTCTATCATCTTTTGCTGGGTTTTCCAGTTGTTGAAATAATCGTGCGTATGGCCATAACTTCCATCCCGCCGGGCGACGAAGGCATGCTCCGCTTCCAGCGCGCCGCCTTTTTCAGGGTAGAGATTGATATAAATGTCCTGCCGTTTACCGACTTTCAGTAGCTCGCGGCTTAGCTCCCCCAAGCCCTCCCGCTCCAGATAATCCAGATCGAAAGTCAGTACCCGCGCCATGCCGTCACCTATCGTGCGCAGTGAATTACCCTCTGTGCGCTTATGCTCAGCGAAGTCCTGCCATTCCAAACTCACACCGTAGCTGGCATTCATTTTTGGCGAGTAAGCAAGCCCTGCGATGATGCGCGACACCTCTACATAGCCATCAGGATTGTTGCTGTCGCTAATCGTGATACGGTAATCGGTCGCCAGCGTGGCCACCGTCCAAACAACATGATGAGTGTTGGGAAACTCGGTTAAATCCTGCGCCCCCCATGGATCAACGCCAGCCCTCCACACGCCCAATGGAATAAGAGACGATGCGAAAATAACGCCTGAGTCATAAACCACGTCACCCTGTAGTAGGTACTCAATGCGTATCGTGCCGGCGGACGTCAGGTTGTGGTTGTAAACCACCACTGCTGAAAGGAAATCAGGGTCGGGTAATGCGCAGTCAATCACCTGCGGCGCGGTATCCACAGAGCGCCAGACTTTAGAGCGCCCGCTACGCTGCGTGTACTCAATCGGTAGCGCTCCGCTGGTGGCCGTGAGCGTCGCCGTATCGTGAAAATTGTTAATGATCATTCTCAGATTGCTCAAAGCCATATCTCCAGATTCGTGGTGCCCCGGGTGGGTGAGCGGCTAACGCTGGCAACCCTCCCCACCCGGCCCGCTAACCGGGGGTGATCGACGGTGATGGCCATGCTGACGCGCACCGGCGGTAAAAACGCTTTGATGCTCCACGTCTCCCGGCGTTGAGCGCGCAGCGCTAGCAAGCGGTCACGCTCTGATGCGGCGTCCGCTGCGTTTTGGATCACACTGTTTAACTCTTCATGTCGGGCTAGCGGGTAGTCGTCCACTGCTTGCGTTTTACGGCTTTCTCGCCATTCCTTGCGTAGCCGTGATGCCTCCCCGGGGCTGCTTTCCTCAATAGCCCCCGCAATGATGGATAGCGGGGAGTAGTTGCGCCCCCAGCGCAGCGTTAAGCCACTCCAGGGGGGTTCGGTGGACGCTAAGCGGATCTGATCATATTCAATGTCATCACCGTCTAGCGTGATGTCTGCCGCCGTGGGCAATACCCGCTGGCGTACGGTTAGCGCCCCCAGCGCATCGCGGTACCAATACGCGCCTAGCCCTTGGCAAAGCTCTTCGAGGATCTGCGCACCGGTCACGTCGCCGTTGTAGTACAGCCCCACCCGGTAGTTGGGCAGCTGAACATCACCCAGCGGCACGCCGTAATAATCGGCTACCCACTCCACTACTTTTTTAGGCGTGTTGTGGGCTTCTTCAATATCCACGGTGAGCGTGCCTATTAGCCCGCTGCTCAGCACAAACGCGCCGCTAGAAAGCTCGTTTGTGTGGGTTACGGGGTTGCCATTGTCCTTTGGGTTTAGCGCCGTCACGGGCAAATAAGACGCTTTAAAGCGGTAAGGGTCTGGGGTTAGCAAGTACGCCGGGGCGTTGTAAACGCTACCCAGCGCTAGCGGCACCGGGCCTGCATCGTCCGGTAGTTGTCCTGTGTCGATGCGTTCATCGAACACACTGCTTTCGTCTTCCATGACGAACGACAGCACGCCCCGGCGGGCATCTGATATGCCGCCGTTACGCCCTTCGGCCAGCTTCCGAAAGTCGTCACGGGGCCAATCGGGCGCCCCCAGAAAAAGCTTAATAGGGTGGCCCTGCCAAGCATTGGCTGCCCAGTGGGTAATGCTGCCATCATCAAGTAGCGACACTTCCCCAAACCCAATCAGGCCATCAATCCGCGTGGAAATATCAACGGCAGCGGTTAGGCAATCGTCGTACACGCGATTGGGGTCTGAATCGGTGGGGCGTGAGATAAACGGGCCGGTGGCCACGTACTCAACGCCCCCGGCATGGTGCAGCTCGGCAAGCAGCACCCGGCTAGCGGTTAGATCCGCCAGCCATCTTTCATACTGCTGTTCGGTCATACCGTACGCCCCTTCAATCGTGCGGCGCGTGTCGCGGCGCGCTGTTCTTCCAGTTGATCACGCCGTTGCTGCTCGGCGCGGCTGGCACTGCTGGCCACGGCGTTAGCGGTATTGCTGGTATTGGTTTTAACATCACCCAACAGCCGATTAATGTCCGCTCGTAGCTGCTTGTTTTCGCTTCGCAGGTCTTGCAGCACCTGCACCACGTCCCTGTTATCCAGCGCGGGAAATTGCGGCATGGGAACGTTGGGCATGGGTAACTCAAGCGGGCCATCGGGCAGCTGCATTAGGCCGGTGGCGTCGATACCCAAACGCCCGCCCGCACCGCGTGATAGCGGCACAATCGCCTCCGGCCCCGCTTCGCCCATCCATCCTAAATCGAACGCGGTAGGCTCATGCACGACAGAGTTAGTAAACACGCCGCCTTTGGCGAACATGCGCCCTTCGTTTTTACCCCACCGGTTATAGTGATACTCGCCCCACGCCTCTGGCGTCGTTTGCCCATACGATGCCCCGGTGGCTAACGCCTTTTGCAGATCTGCATAACGCTCAACGTAAAGCCGCGCCCGTTCGGCCGTGGAAAGCGAGTTCAGGTACTCTTGATCACCTAGGTAGCCGAAATTAACGCTGCCGGAATAACTACCACCCGACAGCGCAGCGGCATTACCCATTTGCTGGTGGTATTGGCTTTCAGCAAACGCTGCCTTCGCTGATCGATTAAAAAACGCTCTATCACGTTGCGACCACTGTTCTTGGCTCTGAGAGTGGGCCAACGCCCGCTGTAACTCTTCCGCAGACAACATCTGGTCATTGCCCGCAAAGCGCTTTAGTACCCCTGTCAGGTCATCTACACGCCGTTGGCTCAGCGTTTGATTAGGCGTATTACCCAGCACTGTTGCCTGTGCCTGCCGCTGCCACTCTTGCATATCAGCTAGCGATTGCTGGGCATCGGTTTCTAGCGATGCAACGCGGGCTGCTTGTTCGCGCTCACGCTGGATGCGCTCACGCTCGGCTTGTTCTGCGGCGGCCCGCTCGCGCTCAATCCGCGCCACCTCTTCCTGGGCAACACCCAGGGCGTTGATGGAATCGCGCAGGCTTACGATGTTGCTGTTAAGCCCCACGAATTGATCGGTCGTGCGGGACATTTCACCCACCAGCCCACCGAGCGAATCCAACTGATCCCGGGCGCGCTCTTCCAAGGTTTTGGTGTTGTCTTCGGTGCCCTCGCTGGTACGCCCCAACGCCTCTAGCCGGCTAATCGTGCCGCTGCCGTCAGCATCCAATTTGGCGAAGATCCGGCGTAGTTCTTCATCGCTGGCCATGCCTGCAAAGACGCTGTAGAACTCGTCCCAATCAATCAGGCCGCTGGCATCTAAATCAATCGCATCGAACATTGGATGCAATGATTCAGCGATGCCGCCAGGCAGCTGGCTAACCGCCTCCTGCAGCGCGTCGCGGATCTCCTGAGCCAGATACTCCTCTGCGCTGATCTGGTCGGGTAGATCCTGCAGCGCGTCGAGAACGTCTTGCTGAATACGCTGAAATGCCCCGCCGCTGGCGTACATCGCTTCGCCGGCGGTTAGGTATTGGTCAGCGTATTGAGTGATGGACTGCAGCGCGGACCGGTCGCCCGACTGGGCAAGAATCAACTGGCGAGCGAACTGGTCGCCCGCTTCTGTTAGATTCAGCCCTGGCGTGCCGCTAGTGGCATTGCGTTGGTCAATCCATTGATTGATATTACCCAACGTATTGGCCAGCTGATCACGCACGCGGGCCAGCTCGTTGACATAACGCTGCGCGGCCTGCGCGGCACCGTTCTTCGCCTGAGTTTCGTCTTCAATCGACCAGATAACACGCTGGGTTTCATGCAGCAGGGGGTCGATGCTGAGCAATTCGCGTTCACGCTGTAGCGCTAACGCGGCTTGGCTATCGCCTACGCTTTCCAGCAGCGTGATTTGCTGTTTAAACGACTGATTCTCAAATGCCTGCCACGCGCTGAGCGCTTGCTGCTCGGCACTCCCCAGCGCACTTTCGGCTTCGGTGAGCATGTCCGCAAAGCGATCACGCACACGCTCAAGCCCTTGCTCTACTTCCACCAGGGCCGGGGCCAGCTGCATCGCGGCGGCGTACAACTCGCGGCCCGCTTCGCTGTTGCGGTCGATACCGTCTACCAGGTCGCGTAGCTGGTCGGTCGTCGTGACAATCTCACCGGTACGGGCGGTAAACGCGCCCATGGCTTTAGCGGCTTGCGTCATTGCCGCTTCTTGCCGTTCCGCCTCGGTGTAGAAATTCTGATAGTAGAACTCAGCGCGTTGCGCGAACTGCTCCATACCACCGCTTAGCGCCACCAGACTGGCCGCCGCATCCCCACCTGCTAGCGACGCCTCGTAGGCACTGCCGTGCAGCTGTTCTAACAGCGGGTTAACGCCTGTCAGCGCGGTGGCCAGCCTGTTGAGGGTTTCAACCGTGGTTTCCCCCGCCAGCGCGTACTCTGCCGGGTCTACCACGCTTTGGGCAGCGCGGTTAACGATGTTTTGCAGCCAGTCCTGTACGGCCTGCTCTACCTCGGCCTCGCTTTTCCCCTTGGTGCTGATTTTGGTCAGCCCGGTGCTAAACGCGTTCAATGAGCTGGACTGTTGCCCCAGCACGTCCAACGTTATCGCTAGTGATGCCTCTTGGGCGCTGTAGGCCTGCTGTAATGCGGATTCAAATTCGCTATCAAGGGCGCTGGTTTGCGTGCGGTAGCTGGACCCTTTAAACAAGCCGCCACTTTTGCGTTGATACTCGTATTGGTTGCCGGTTATGTCGCCGCCGCTGACTCCGAGATTTAGCCCGCCGTCTTTGGTTTGCCAGCTTCCGCCGAACAGGCCTTTGGAGATGCTGGCCCCAATAGTCCCGCCGATAGCCGCGCCCAGCGGGCCTCCCAGCAGGAAACCACCCACGGCACCTAAGCCACCGGCAGCATTGCCGTATTTGGCATCCGGGGCTAGCTGGTTGCCCAACTGCATGCCCATGTAACCGGCGCCCAGACCTCCTGCGATGCCGCTTATACCGCCCATCGACGCAAACATGCCGGGGTTAGCTGCACCAGCGGCAGCGCTGCCCGCCCAACCGGTATAGGTGCCTGTTGCTGCTTGGGCGCCGAAGCCACTGGCATAGCCAATTGGCGCAGTGCCCGCAGCTGCTGCTGAACTACCACCAAACCAGCCACTAACGGTATTCCAGCCGTTTTGCAGTGAGCCTATAGAATTTAGGTTGAAGCCACCGGCACCACTAGCCCCAGGCATGCCGGTTGTGTCCAGGCCCATCATGCCCGCCACATGGAACGTTAAGCGCTGAGTCGTCAACATGTGGGCAATTTCAGCAAGCGTTTGCTGAAAGCCTCGCTTGACGGCATCCAGCGCGCTTTCGGATCCATCAATGAAGCCCAGCCATAAATCTTTGCCTGTATCATCTACGCGGCGAAGAGTGTTATCGGCCACGGTTTCCCAGCTAAGAAAACTGTTAGCAATTCGCTGGCTGGCATCTTCCGATGTCTTCGCGGTTTTGTCTGTCTCACGCTGCGCGGCCTGAAAAGATTCCTGCAGCTGCCCCATGGCCTGCATGTACTGCACGGTATTCATGCGGCCGGTGGCCAGCGCCAGATTAAGCACACCGACATCTTGCGCGTACTGGCGGGCGGCACGGCGGTTGGGCTGGATGCGGTCTAGGAGGTTTTCGTAGGCGTTGGCTAGGGTGGTAGTTTCTTTGGCTGCTTCGCGGGTGGCTTTGCTCGCCGCGCCAGTCGTTTCTCCTAGCTCTACCGTTGAGGCAGTCGCTTCTCTGGTTGTACGCTCAAGTTGCTCGAGCTTTTCATCAATCTCGGTAACCGAGCCGCCAGCAGCTTCAATCGCCTTACGCGTATCCAGAAGTTCTAAACGCAGGTCATGAAGCTTCTGCTGGGCCTCACTGCGTTGCCCCATGCCAAAAGCTTGCTGCCCACCAACCCTATCCCATTGCTCCTGTTCGGCGGAAACGACCTGCTGTTGACGCTCGACGTCCATGGCAAGCTTCGTTTGACGGAACCTTTGGAATTGCTGCTCGGCCTCTAGCATGGCTCGGGCATTCTTGAGCGCAGCTTCTGAGTTCGCGTCGAGCGCGCTTGTCATGTCGTCTACGCGCTCAGTGGCCGTCTGAATCTTTGGCGCGACCAGGCCCAGCTCTTCGCGAAAATAGTAAATGGCCCCACCCGCCAGCACAGCCGCACCCAACGGCCCGCCGACCAAAGCCAGCGCCGCCGCGCCAGCGCGTGACGCTCCTGCCATCGCTTGGGCGGCAACCGTGCCACGCGCCATGGCGGCAGAGTTAGCATTAACGGCGGCGGTGTGGGCCGCCTCAGCGGCGATAGCGCGCTGATTCGCTGCGGCCATTTGAGTGATGGCACGGGTGCGTAGCGTGGTATTGCCTGTAGCAGCGGCGATGGCCCGAGAGTTTTCATAGGCCCGCTTGGCTGCTGCCTGCTCAGCGGTGGCAAGGCGCAACGTTTCGGCTGCTTTGGCGCGGGCCGCCGCAGTAGCGGCTATCTCTGCCTGGGTATTTGCCACCGTGGCAGCGGTTTTTGTGGCCACTTCTTTTGCGGAAGCCGCAAACGCTGCGGCATAGCGCCCCGCCATGACAGCGGCAAACAAGGCTGCCGCATCGCGAGCCGTGCCAAGAATGGTTTCCGCGCCTCCGATTTCCTGAATGAACGCACTGGTAACCTGCAACCCGGAGGTCATTGATGGCACCAGCTCGGCCGCTAGGGTCTGGCTTAAACCCTGGGCGGCAAACTTCAAACGATCAACTTCATCGTTATAAGATGCCATGGCATTAGCAGTATCCTGACTGATCGTCAGGCCCAGGGCATCCGCCTCTGCGCGCATCGCGGCAATGGCGTCTGTGCCACTGTTGACGATCTGCACAAGCTTGACGCCTTCGCTATCCCACAACTTCTGCGCCAGCGCGACGCGTTCGCTGCTGCTCTCCACGTTCTGCATTGCGGTCGCAATACGCTCGAATTGCTCTTCCGGCGCCAGCCGGTTTAATTCGGCTGCATTGAGGTTTAGACGCTCAAGCGCTTTCGAGGCAACGCCGGTTCCCTGGGCGGCTTCAGCAATACGGCGGGTTTGGCGCTGCCAAGCGGTAGTCAGCTGCCCGAACTCGACACCCGACAGCTTCGCAACGTAGTTATACTGACTAAGAGCTTCTGTGCTTGCGCCAATGCGGAGATTGGTTTTCTGTAACTGATCGCCCCAGTCTACTTGGCTTTGGATTGTATTCGCGGCGAACATGCCCGCGATAACGCCCGCAATAGGCGCGGCCGCACGGCGTAGGGTTTCCAGACCGCGCGTAGCTACACTGGCACCTCTGTCGATCTCGGTTAATTGCTGGCCAGCGCGGGCGGCATCGCTGCCAAACCGCTTGGACTGGCGCGAACCACGATCAAAGCCTTGATTGAGCTTCCCCAACTCATCTTCCGTAGCCTTGATGGCCCGGATACCGCCACTGGCATCACCGGTGATAATCAAACCAGCTTTGTAGTTCTGGGCCATTACGACACCTCAAATTGCGGGCACAAAAAAGCCCGCGCTATGGCGGGCTTCTTAGGATGTTAAATTCACATAGTCTTACGGGCAGCGACACTCAGTCGCTTTTTAACTCTTCAAGCTGTCTCAGCAAGGCTTCAGTCTCACGCCGATCGGCTTCCAATGCCTCTATAGCGACCTCGGCATCTTCGTTCAAGGGCACGCCATCAACATCGAAGGCCGAGAAGAAAATAACCTCTGGCACAACCTCATAATTTTTGATGCTTTGAATTTCACCAGGGGCATCAATTTCAAGCGCATACGTATCGCCAGGCTCCACCCCGCCAGGCACATGATAGCTTTGCTCCCAAGAATCTACCCATGGCACAGCTCGGCCTGGGGTAATAAATCGAGCCGCTATGTAGCCTCTCGCTACGGCTCTATCACCTGAATTTTCGATAATCACTTCAAAACCTAAAGCATCCGGCAATAGACTGGCATCAATTACTGCTACGTCTGCTTGTGCGGACATCGAAAGCAGGCAAGCTGAACACGCAATGAGCAATCTATTCATTTATGGACTTCCCGACAGCAAGGGTTTAAGCATTGATATGAAATCGCTTTCTCCAAGGATTCGAATAGTCTGGCCTTTTGAAATCAGCTCTTCCGCTTTCCGGTGCTTGCTACTTTTATCTGCCCCGACTAAGCGCTTTAAATCTTGATCACCTACCACCAGCATGGTTGTTTTTTTACTCACCCCGCCAAGAGGGACGCAGCCCAGTTTCGCAGCCGCTTCGCGAGCCTGCTCTCTTGTCATACTGAGCGCGCCGGTAAACACAATGCCTTCGCCGTGCAGGGCTCCTTCCGTGCTTACTTCATAAGTGGATACGTGCCGTTCATAGCCTTGACCTGGTCGAATAGGTGCGGTGACGCACTGAAGCCAATCCGATACACCGAGACCGCTTGCCTCTATCGCTAACAGGAATATCTCACCGGCGGCGATAGCATCCGCTTCTGCGTCGTGGTGTTTTAGCAAATCCACACCCAGACGCCGGGCCGTCTTGGCTAAGGCAACGCCCTCCGTTGCCGCCTCTTCTGGCCACGCCCTTCTAACTACCGGATGCAAGTTAAGCCACGCTGTTGTCGGGGGCTCTTGACCGTATCGACGGCAAGCTTGAGCTACCGCGGCTCTATCGAAATGGCCATACGAAGCGACAACGCTATCGCTGAATATACGGCTGATTACGGGTAGCACGGCTGCAAAGGTCGGCTGACCCTGCACTAGATCGGGCGTGATGCCATGTATGGCAATATTGAATTCATCGAACCCGTCTTCCGGATCGACAAGCAAGGAGTGCGTCTCCACGCGTCTCCCTTGCTCATATACCGCTAGGCCTACCTGACAGATAGAGCTCATATCAGGGTTCGCGGTTTCTACATCGATTACAACAAATCGCTCTGCCACAGCGCCCCTCCTGTTCTTATGATCTAGGGGGGTTGCGACAATATTCAGCCACGACCAATTCCCCGTTGAGTCACCCCAACAGGGAACGTATCGCACTTAGCTAAGTTTGACTAGGCGTTAGTCAATCAATCGACCTGACATTTTTTCTGTTCGGCCAATCTGACGGGCCAGCCTGCGCCAGTCAGGCCGTGAACCCAGCACGCCGCCGCCCAACTGTCGTTTAATCCAGGGCGTCCAGGGCTCACCGCCGTTCAGCACTTCCTTGATGAAGGCATCGCATAGTTCACGTAACGCCGTATTAAACGCCTGGGTCGCTTGGTACTGTTCTTCCAACATGCTCATGGCTTCGTCGAACTGCTCCGCCGGAAGATCGCTCACCTCACGCAAGTGGAAGTGCACCTTCAGCCGGTTGTTAACTGCCCGCACTGCTGACGGTTCACGCAGGTGGTGACTCATATGCGCGCGGTGGATCTGGCTCTTTAGCTTAACCTGCTGGCTGTGGCTCATTGGGGTTGAGGTGACGCGACCTAGCCATTCGCCCTCAATGATCCTGGCGCTTTCGCGTTCGATGCTGTCCTGAACAAATACCATGGCGCGGTCAACTTGTTCCGGCGAGGCGTCTTCAATATGCGCCACCCCTAAGTAGCCGTTAATGAGTTTCCACATTCCGGCGTAGTCAGCACTTTCACCCTGTGCGCTGCGCAGGTTGGCCAGGGTGCGTACGGCACGATTTAGAGGCTTACGATCCTCAATGCTGGTAAAGCGTGGATTCTCGGCAGCACCTTTTTGCCAGTAATCGCTCAGCACATCGAAGCACTCTTCTTGGTACTCCACCAGCTTTTCGCGAATCTCCGGTTTAACTCGGGTTGCATCTACTCCAAACAACCAGCCATTAAGCTTGTTCAGTGGAAGGGTTAGAAACTTCTGAATACCACCCTTTGAAGGCATGTCCATGATGGACACCCCTTTAGAAAGCACCGGGTGACGCTTGATACGTTTGTGCTGCGCCTCCCATTGAAGCCCAATGCCGTCACAAATTGGTTTCATAGCTACGCGCACAACTCCCTTCACATTAAAGGTAGGAATAGTTGTGCCGTGGAAATTGATAGAAATAGGTGATGCGGTAAGTGCTGTCATGATGAAGATTCCCCTTACTTAAGTTGAGAATCCGTCACCACTTCGACCAAAAAGATGGTGACGAACTGCGCAGGGTTGGTCGACCGGTGTAAGAGGAAACCGGCATACCCCGAAGGGTATCCCCACGCAGCCCGCCATAACAGGCATAAAAAAAGCGCTGTTAAGCGCTGTTGCTGCGCCTCTCACTGTCGGGCGACCAAACCCGAGCCACTGATTTTGCAGCGGCAAGGGAATGTTGGCCCAAGTAGGCGCAGGCGTCAAGCTGCCTGTTTATTATGTGGGCGTTGCGTGGTGCTTTAAATACTCAAAATTAGGTAATTAACCGAAAGTGTTCCCATTGCTGCTTGGCGTACTCGCCGCCACGGGCGATGGTGGTGTATGGGTTTACAGTGGTTGTAAGAGATCGTCCATGGTTTTGCGTTCATGCTGTGGATTTTCACAAATTGCGCGTCTCGCCAGTTGTTGTAAGCTCGGCTTTTACTCACAAGAACAGGTGGCAACTATGCAATATGACAGCAGGTTCATTTTTACAGGCGAAGCCGAGAAGTTCATGAGCGACAAAGAGGGAATCGTAGAGGCGCAATTCCCAGAAGGGCACACCCTCATGCCTAATGATACTGCTACGTTCAGGGTCGCCCCTGGAAACCATCCTGTGAAATTTGTATGTACAGAGCGCCACTACGATTTCTCTGAAGCTCGCAAATGCTCTCTACTGTTTTATTTTGATCTGGCGTAGCACTGTCTACCATATTTTCTTCCGCCCCCCAGCGGCGGGCATCACCCGCCACTGGATCATTAATACTAGGTGTACACGAAGAGGTGTGTTGTTGGGCTTCCAATAACTTGCGAATCTTACGCAATTCATTAAGTAGCTCTTGCATAATAATGCCTCTATTTTTTGAATGGGTTTCCCTAAGCCACAAAGCACTCATCGCCGTAGCCTCCCGCTAGCTCCATCACGTTCATCAGCTCTCTGACATTGATCAGGCTTTTCATTCCCTGCTGATAATCGAAGTCCACACGTTGCTGGATGGCATCGGTGACCTGTTTGGCATCTTCGGCTTCCTGCACGGCCGGGGTGTTTTGTTGGGCCATGGCACTGAGGGCGCCCGCTTCGATGTGCTGGACCTGCGCCAGTAACGCGTCTTGCTCATCAAAGCCCAGGCGGGCGTACTTGGGATGACCGTACAGAGCGGTGTAGTCGATGCCTTGGTGCTGAGCGCCCGCCATGCCAGCCACTACCCGCCACTGGGTGCGCATGGCTAGAAACAGCTCAAGCGCTGGCCAGTGCTCTTCCCACACCTCGTAGTGCGTAGGCGCTTCAGTAATGGTGGCATCTTTTAGCCCCCAGCGGTCAGCGTCTTTCTTACGCTGGTCTTTGGGGGCTGGGCCTTGCGCCCACCACTGGCCAGCGCCTCTTAGTTTTTTGCAGCGGCCTGGTTGCGACCTTCTTGAGCGGCGAACCAGCTGAGGATCAGCGGGCGGCGGATGTAGGTAATATCCATCAAAGCATCCAGCAGCTCTTTATCGAATACCAGGTCATTGCCGCTTTCATCTTTCAGGCCCGCGACATTCTTCAGATCGCCGAGAAGATCTTCATCCGTTTTCTCGCGTTTTTGCTGCGCATCCACGATGGCACGATACGATGCCCAATTATGCAACACCCAGGTGGCCTGAATGGTTGATGGCTTTTCATCACCAGGCACTTGAACGGGCACATCAATGGTGGTGGTAGCGATTTTTTTCAGTACTAGGGTCATGGTGTCGTCCTGATCGTCAAAGAAGCAAAAACGCTGCCAGTTGGCAGCGCTGTTAGTGGATTTAGGGATTAGCGGAAAACGTAGCGGTAGTCACCGTCGCCCTCGGGGGCGGAGAGTAGCCGGGTATCCATCGTGCAATGGGTGATGCCTTGGACTTCCGTTTCCTGATAATTCGAAAGCTGAACGCGGTTTGCTTCAAAATCAACGATGTTCCCAGGCACCGTGTTATGAGAGAACGTGACCGCATCTACCACCGTGCCGTTATGCGATTCGATCTTCTCGAAGATGTTGAAGTCTTCCAGGCGCGGCTTTTGGATGTTGACCTGGCCAGTGGCCTGGCGATCGGTAAGGTGCACCCCTTCGTAACCAACTAAGTTGCGGTGCTCTACCTGCCCTGCCATATCAAACGACCATGATTGCATCGGCGCCTGATAGCCAAAGAGCGTAAACGAGCTGTTCTGCTTGTTTACCGGCACCTCACCGGCCTGGGGTGCGCGGACACCGCCCGCTGGCGGGGCTTCTTTCCGTGGGCGCTGGTACAGGCCGGTTAAGCTAAATTCAAAGTACGGCATGCCTTTGGCATCGGTGGTACGTGTCACGGTACCGCGCACGCCGGGCAACACCTGCAGCTCGTCATTATCGGACCACCACATCAGAGAGACTGAGTGGAAATTGCGCGATACCGGGGAATAGGCGACATACTCACTTCCCACGGTTGTATCGACCTCCTCGCTATGGCCAGCGCACAGCATCAGCGGCCAGAAGGACGGCGGTACGCCGGGGGTGCCAGAACCCGAGTAGGGTACACGGATCGTGCGGGTGGAATACGGGGCGACGTTGACTTGCTCATTGGCCCCAAACCCCGGCTTCACGCGCTCACGCTCGGCGGTATCGCCCTGGTAAACGCCTGGAGCTTCTTTGGTCATCACGTCAAAAAAGACGGCGCCGCTTAGGTCACTGGGCGTGACGCCATACTCATCCTCGATCACCGCGGCGACGGTGAGAATTCGCCAGAGTAATGGTTCATTCATTGACCTTTACCTCTTGCTTGGCCACCGGCGTGGTGGGCTTGGGCGCTGCCGTGTCGGTTTTAACCGGGGCCGCAGCAAATTGTGATTGGACCGCCTTGGCGGGCTGTACGGGGGAAGGCTTGGTGCGATGCACTAGCTCACGCTTGCCGTCACGGATCTCGTAACGGCCTCCTGCGTTTGGCATGGGGGTTCCTCCAGGCAAAAAGAAACCCGCACGTGGCGGGCTTCAGGGTTAGCGGTTGGGGTCAGCTGCGGATCAGGCGTTCGTAGCTGTAGAGCTCACGCCAGAACACCAGGCCGCCCGACACGGCGACGCTTTGCCCGCCGCCGTATTCGAGGGGTGCAACAGCGTCTTGAGGGCTTTCAATGCCGAGCAGCGCGCTTGAGATAACGCGGCGCTGGGCATCTATCTGCGATTGCTCAGCGACCAGCACCACGGCGACTTGCTCGGTAACGGTTTGGCGGACGCTCATAGTGCCGAGACCATTGGGCGTGGCGACGGCGTGAACCGGGTGCACGAACGCGGCGGGCAGCGCAGGCGATGCCATCGCCAAGCTGGTGGCCTGGAGTTCGAAGTGGGCACGGTATTGGCGCTGGTCGTATTCGTAATCCGTGGCGGCGTCAGTAATTTCCCAGCTTTCGGTACCGGTTTGCGCGGCCACGCGCTCAATCAGCTGCGTGGTCATGCCGCGCAAGGGGTCAAACGTCGGGGCGCGCAAGCTGAGTACGTAAGTATCCACGCGGCCCAGGCGGTAACCATCTACCTCGATTCCGCTCTGCCCGGCCAGGCTGTATACGCCGTTGGTGGCGGCGGCATCGGCGGGAAGGTTGAGCGGGTAGACGGCATCGCCTACCACCGGCCCGACGATCTGCACCAGGGCGGGCACGGTATCGGTGCGCGAGGGGTCGGCCTCACTGCTTTGCGCAGCGGTGATGCCGACGCCAGTTAGCGCGGCAATGATGTCGGTGATCATGCAATGTTTCCTTTGCTGCGCTGGCGATCAAGGTAGCGGCTGAGCCCTTGGTAAAACCTGCCCGCGGCCCCGCCTTCATTCTTCTGCAGTGCGGGTAGCAGGAACGGGTTAGGCGTCATGTGCTCTGTGCCTTGTTCGTGCCATAGCCCTTTGCGGCCCTGCCAACGCCCGTTAATGCGGCGGTTGGCCCCTACCAGAATGCCCACTTCGCCCTGAGCCAACCCCAGCCGTGAGCGCTGGCGTTTGTTGATGTTCCGGTGCCCAATGGCTTGGGCGAGATCGCCGGTATCAGCCGGGGCCATAGCCTTGGCGTCTCGCTTGACCGGGGCCGCAAGCGATACCAAGCCTGCACGGATAGCGCGCTCTCGGATGTTCTCTTCAAGGGCGCGTAGCTCCTGCTGAACGTCATCCAGGCGCTGGCCTTGAACCTGCCAGTTAAACCCACTCATGGCACATCAACTCCAGTTCAGTACGCTTTCCGCCGACGTCGATTGCGCGGCCTTCCAGCCGATACACCACCTGGCCAAACCGGACGCGCAGCGTTTTGCCGGTCGCGGCGGCGATGTCGGGGCGGTAACGCATGCGAATGCGCGCGGTCGTTTCGGCGTTGGCCTCTTGCGCGGCAAACAAGGTGCGCCCGCGCAGCTGCTCAACCTCGGCCCAGCGCTTGCGAGGCTCTGGTACCCATTCATCAACCGCCGCGCCGGAGTCGCTGCGGTTGCCCTCTTTCAGCCATTCGAGTGTGACGCGGTGGCGGAGTTTTCCGGCCCTCATACGCCTAGTCTCCGGTAGGGCCACAAGATAGCCTCAACCGCGAGAGGCAGCGTTGCAGTGCTAACACCAACTAACACCGCCTCACGGTTGACGTACCAATGGCCAATCATCAACAGCATGGCGGTAGTGATGTCGTCGTCAAGCACCAGCGGTTTTTCTGCCTCGCTGATCAAGGCTGCCTCTGGAGTCTCGAATAGCGGCCGGTCGGTGTAATTTTCAACGTACCGGCGTGCGGCGTTCGAGTAGGTTTCCAGCAGGCCGTCTTCGTCGGAGTCGTCCGGCTCGATGCGGCACTGCTGTTTGATGATTTCAAGGTCGAGCATGGTGGGCACCGAGCGCGGGGGTTATTTTTTGGCCGGGGCTTTGGCTGACTTGCTAGCGGTATCTGCCTTGGCCTTGGTGTCTTCCGCTGCCTTGGTCTCAGGCTCAGCGGGCTTGACCTCATACTGAGAAGCCAGGCCCAAGCGCACCAAGTCTTTAGCACGTCCGGTCTCTACATCGGTTAGCTTCTGGCCTGCCTTTACCAAGCCTTCCTGCTTCGTACCGTTAAAGGTTTTGAGTGCTGTTAAATCCATCGTCATTCAGGGCGCAATTACGCGCCCTGCTCCATGGTTAATGGGTGGATGCGACGCTTAGGCGCCAGCGGTCGGGTCGGTGGTGTCAGGGAAAGCGCCGACAACAAACGACTCGGGGCGATATACCGCCATGGCCAGGCGCTCTTCGGCACGCACGGTCACCATGTTGTTGATGAAGTTGTCGCGGTCTTCGGTAGACACTTCAACGGTGGTGTTTTCGCGGTCGAAGATCTGCGCGGCCATGTTGAACGCGCCCACCATCATCTGCCCTTCGGGCATGGCGGTAGTTTCGACGACCGGCAGGCCCCACAAACGCGGCTGTGCGCCAGTGGTCGGGTTAGCGAACACATAGGCGTTATCGTCTGTTTTGGTCAGCTCGATGCGCTCCCAGTCAGTCGGGTGCAGAACGATGCCGCTTGCGCGGTACTCAGCTAGACGTACCTGCAGGATGGCGTGACGGATCGCATCGACCCGCGTATCGCCTGCCATGTTCAGGGCTGTGTTGTAGGCCGTTGCCTGCGGAATCAAGCCGAGAATGTTCTGGCCCGTTCCATCGCCCAACAGAAGCTGCTCTTCCTCGACGTAGGTCAGGCCGTAGCGCAGGCGGCCATCGATGTAGCTGGCCAGCTGCGGAGCATCATCCAGAATCTGCTTGGTGGCAGGGATCCAGTGAGCAATGGTGCGCACGTTTGATGTAGCCAGCTCAAAGGACAGGCTTGACTCGGCTTTACGCTGCCCCTCGACTTGCGGTGCGGCGTTGTTAACAAAACCGGTTTCCTTCACATACTCAATGGCGTTGGAAAGCGTACGGCCTGGCATGATGAGATCGCGCACTGTGGCCACGCGGTCGGGCTGGGCGATGATGCCCGGCAGGCGCTCGGTCACCACCAGGTTGCCGGCAGAATCATCAGCGCTGGTAATGGCCTTTACCTCGATGCGCCCGGTACGGCCCAGGCGGCCATCGGCCATGGACTTGAAGGATTCTGTATCGACAACCGACTGCCCCCAGGACTTGGCCTGGGCTTGGGATTTGCCGCGGCGAGCACCCTTTTGCTCCAGTGCTGTCAGGCGCTCCTGCATCTCGGTTCCGGACTTAGCTAGTAGCTCCAGGGCGCCCTTGGTGTCGTCGGCAATCTTGCCGGTTTCCTTGATTTCCTTCTGTGCATTTTCGCAAAAGGTTTTGATCTCAAGATCGCGCTTGGTTAGCGCATCCATGAGGCCCTTCATTTCCAGGTTGTCCTGGTTATGGTCGTCATTGCTGCCGCCACCATTTTTACGGCTCATGGTGCGTACAGGCGGGAACTTATGGTGCATACCCATGTGCTTAATTCCTTAAAATTTTGGGAGTGAGAAGCCTGCCAGCACATCCTGCAGCGCCTTGAGGTCTTCGGGATTGGATTGCTTCGCCTCGCCCGCGGACTCACTCCGGAGCAGATGGGACAGGCCACGGTTGGCGATCACCGCAGACTGCGATTTCGAGAAGCCGGCCTCACGCAGGAACCGCTCGAAATCTGGAAGTGTTGGCAAGTCGCCGTGAGCGATCGCAAACTTGACCGCCTCAACACGCGCTTCGTCATTAGCTGGAAACGTCACCAGTGATATTTCCATGAGGTCCAGCTCTTTGAGGCGGCGGACGCGCTCTACCTCGTCGTAGCTGTCGTCGATAACGTAATAGCCAATCGATAAGCCGGAGACCGCTTCCGCCTGCATTAAGGCGTGTGCCTCTGCTGCCTGGCGTACTGAGTCCTTAAGCAACCGTCCTTCGACGTAGAGGCCGTGCTCGTCTTCCTCCAGCTTGGTATAAATGCCTATCGGCTCGCCCTGGCGGTGCTGCCAAAGCACCGGCACCTTACGGCCAGAGGCGTTAATGCGTTCCAAGGTTTTGGAGAATGCGCCCGGCATGACGACTTCGCCGTAGCTGTCGGCATTGCCAAACACACTGCCGTAGCCACTAAAAAAGCCGTCATCATTGACGGCTTTAATGTTGAGCTCGAAGTCTCGTACCTTTAGCGATGCTTTTTTACGTTTCACGCGGCTGCTCCTCTTCTTTAAGCCACGCGCGAAACGCGGCCTTAGCCTGCTGGTCGTCGGTGTTTTGGCCCAGCGCGTCCAGACTGATCATGTTGGATTGCACCGTCAGAACATCGCCGCCAGGCATTGGGGGCAGGTTCTCTCTGGCCCTGATCTCGTTACGGGTATTGATGCCGTTTTGCGACATCTGGCTGTAGAGAGCGGCGCGCCCTGCGCTATCTGCCCTCAGAAGGCCTTCAAGGTTGAACTCGGCAAAGTAGCGCTTACGCTCAGCGGGCGTGAGCAGTTGGCGTTTAACGGCCTGCTCGATGCGCGTTAGGTAAGGGCGCAGCGAGTAGGTAAGAAAGGCTATGTTCTGCTGTTCTAGGCCTGTGCCCCAGGTGGTGCTTTTTTCGGTGTGTCCAATCATCCAGGGCGGCACCCTGAACCAGCGGCATATCTCTTCAATATTGAATGCCCGGGTCTGTAGCATCTGGGCGTCTTCGGGCTTCATTGTCAGCGGCTGGTAGGTGAAGCCGCCTTCTAACAGCAGAGTCTTGCCTGCGTTATTCGAACCGGTGAAGTCTTTCAGGCTCGCCCGAAATGTATCGCGCTGCTCTTTCGTTAGGACCTTGTCAGCCTGCACAAAGCCCGAGCTTTGCATTCCGTTAGCGAACATCTTGCCGGCGGTTTCTTCGGTGGCGATCGCCACACTAATGGAGTTACGCGCCACCCCAATGACCGAAAGCCCTACCCGGCCATTCACGCCGAAACCCTTGACGTGAAAAACCTCATCCTCGCCCAGCGTTTCGGCCCCGTCGGGCCCGTTGTAAACGAACTGCAGGTTGCCATCCTCGTCGTAGTCCGGGTCGTTCATGAACTCGGGCCAGAGCGGTTCCAGCGAAACGACGTGGCCAGCGCCGTTACGGGTTATGCGGGAATAGTGGTTACCCCACATTGCTACGTGGCAGACGACCAGCTCCCAGTATTCGACCGCGGTTAGGTCGGCGTGGGGCTGGTCATGCAGTAGGGTATAAAGCGAATGATCAGAGACCGCTCGTTTACCACCCTTTGCATCTCGTTCATAAAGCCCCAGCGGGAGAGTTGATACAGTTTCAGACAGCAGGCGAACGCAGGACCATACAGCCGATAGCTGCAGCATGGTTTGTGCCGTAACGCTTTTGCCTGCGATTGAGCTGCCGCCATAGTAGGACTGCCAAAATCCGCCGTCGGTCAGGCGTAGCGTTTTGCCAATCCACTGACGCGTGGCTGTTAGGAGTCCCATTAAACGGTCACCATGTTGTTAATGAAGTCGTCGAGATCCTCGACAGATGTTTGTGCTGCGTTCATTGCACGGCCTATTGCCATGATTAAAGCCACGGCGCCGTCGATCTTGTTGTGTGAGCCCTGCTTAATCGGGCGCACCACGTCATCATTACCGGGCAGGTACTTGCCTACTACGTTGCCCACGCACCAGGTCATGATCGGGTGGCCGTCGTGGTGGAAGCGGCCGGTTAATATCGCGGCTTCCAGTTCCTTCATCGGGTCCGACATGTGGGTGTAGCTTTGCTGGAGGGTGACCGGGTTCATGCCCGCGTCGTCCAGTTGGTGCGATAGGTTCGCCGCGCCGTGTGGGTCGATGCCTGACTCTTGCGCCGGGGCTTCTTCGTGGGCTTCGGTCGCCTGGGCAAGCACTTCGCGGTAGTCAATCTCCGCACCTTCGGTGCTCTCAAGCTGCTGTGCTTCGACCCATCCTTGGTACCGGTCAGCCGTGCGGCGGTCATCGTTGCTGAATACCGTGTCTTCCGGCACCCAGAACGTCGGGGCGATGCAGTAGTAGTGCGTCTTGCCGTCGATCTGTTTAACGAACACGCGGACCATGCCGGTTAAATCCAACTTACGGGCAAGGTCGAAACCGTAGTAGCAGTCGATGCCGCGGAACTGCTCAATCGTTAGCGTCCGGTCTTCGCACTTGCGCCAGGCCTCCATGTTGAAGAAGCCTTCTTTCGAAGAGACCCAAACGTTCAGGTGCTTTGTCTTGATGCGGTTGGCTGTGCGTGCCCGGGCCACGGCGGTTGCGATCTGGCTCTTGAGCCAGTCCAGCCCCACCGACACGTTGGCGTTGGGGTTGGCCTTGATCAGCGCCTCTTCGCTGGTCCAGTCGTCGTCTGCATCGATGGTGTAAATCAGAGCGAACAGCTCGTCGTCCAGCTGCGTGCCGTCGAGCATTTCGATGCAGCGCTCGCGATGCGCGTAACACGGCCCCGCTATATCAAAGCCCGCTGTTGTGATCGCGAGTATCAGCGGCTGAAGGCGCGCACCCATGCCCGAGATCATCGTGTCGTACAGGTTTGAATCTGGGTGTTCGTGGTACTCGTCGATGATGGCCATCGAAGGACTGGAGCCGTCGCCAGGGTCTCCGATAACCGGTTCGAACTTGCTGCCGTCGGCACGCTCCAGCTTCTTTGCCCAGACCACAACACCGAAGCGCTTACGCAGAGCGGGCAGCTTCTTCGCCATGGCCAGCGCGGGTTTGAATACTTCCCATGCCTGCTTTTCGCTTGTCGCGCCGCAGTACACTTCCGCGCCGTATTCTTTATCGGCACAGAAGGCGTATAGGCCTGACGCGGCGGCGATGATCGATTTGCCGTTCTTACGCGGCACCTCGATGTAGGCCTCGCGGAACCGGCGCGTTCCATCCTTCTTTCGCACCCATCCGAAAATCATCGAGAACAGAAACAGCTGCCAGGGCTCAAGCACCAGGCGTTGCTTTGAGCGCGCCCAACGGTCCTTGGTGTGCGGCATCTTCTGAATGAAGCGGCACACGCGCTCTGCTAAATCACGGTCAAACTTATAGGGGTAGCTCTTGGCCTTGCTGGCCTTAACATCGTTGAGGTGCCGGGCGCAGGCTTGCTTAACGTATATGCATGCGGGGATCCGGCCGCCTACAACGTCTCTCGCGTACTTCTGCGCCGCGTTGACGTTGGGGTATGCGGCCATGTTTTAAAACTCGCTAAAGTCGTCGTCCTCGTTGCCGTCGTCGTCGCTATTACTCGCGCCGAGCATGCGCAGCCTCGTTAATGGGTCTAGCCCAAGCAGCGATCCCAGGCGCGATAGCTGCGCAATGGCATCGTTACGCGCCGCCACGTAGGGGCTTTTCTTGATGCTGCCGTCTGAGGTAGCCACGACCATGCCACCGTCGTCCGCGGCCCAGTCGGTTATTTTCAGGTCGGCGGTAATCATGTAAGAGAAGCTGTTGCAGTAGGCCAGCAGCAGCGGCGCGTCTTCAGGCTCGAAAGTGCCGCGCTCGATCAGGATCTTGCTTTGGCTTTTCCAAAGCCGGACGGCGTTCTCGTCAATCAGCTCGGGCGGCGGCGCAATCCGCGAAATCGAGCTTTGGTGTTTCATGTCCGTCTTGCGTTTTCGCCCACCGCCAGACGCCCGAACCGGGGCATTGCTATTGGCCATACCGGCTCCAGAAAATTTTCCTTATTTCTCACGCGTAAAAAAAAGCCTGAGGGTGCGGTGTCCGCGTTCGAGGGCTGTAGAGATTTACCCCGCCCCCCTGTGTCAGCCGCCGCGCTGGCGCGCCCGCAACGCTTCGGCCTGCGTCTTCGCCGTGTGACACGGCCCACACAGTGACTCAAGGTTAGCGCTCGCTGTCGCGCCTCCCTCGGCTTCTGGGACGATGTGATCGACCGACTCAAACGGCGTGGCTTTACCCTGTCGCTTGCACTCTTGGCACAGGTAACGGTCACGTTCTGCCACGGCATCACGAATGCGGCGCCATGCTCGGCCACCACGGCCACGACCAGCGCGACCTCTTGTCCATGCCTTAGCCTGGTCTGCGTGTTCGTCGCAATAGCCGTGAGAGTGGCGCGTTGTCTTACGGCATAGCTCGTCGCGGCAGGGTGTGGGCGTGCGGGCTGGCATTAGTCTTCATCCGGGTCGAGGTACCGCGAGGACGCGCCGTCAATGTCGGCATCCAGGTCTTCGGCTTCTTGCGATAGCAGATAGTCGATCACTTGTTGATTGCTATCAGCCAGCCGGGTGATTGCTTCGGTCTGAGCTTGTAGGGCGGCGACTAATAAACAGGATTCTGATTGCCCGGGCATAAGCTCTTTTTTTTCCCCATTCATCCGGCCTATCCTCTTTCATTGACACGCATTTCAATTAGCACGAATATCACTAAGCAACCTTAACTCTAACTTTCAATACCAAGAGAGCTTGAAACATGGCGGATAGAACTGATTTCTCAAATATTTTAAGCAATTACTATCAATCGGCCGGTACAGAACCAAGCCCCCAATCAGAACAAATTAAAAGAAGGAAAGCTGTAACAGCCGCTCTATCAATTATTGAAGCTCATGCCCTAGGCGGAGGCGGGCACCACCCTGATCTTTACAGGAACGCACTCGGTCCGCTAGCTGACGCAATACAAAGAGCGCTAGAAAACGGTAACACTGGTTAAGATTTATCGAATTTTCTTTTTTGTCAGTATCTGCTCTATCCAAGAAGCAGGCGCTTGCCCCATCATCGCCTGCTTATCATCACTTCGCTTCTTGATGTTTATGCCCTGAACAGCCCCCTGGGCAACTACCGACCAGATCAGCACATCCACTACAACAGGCAGTTGGGTGGGATCGAGAACCACGACGGCCAGCAGACCGAAGTTCACGGCGGCCAGGCTAGCGCTAAGCATCCAGCCGTTGAACGGTCGCCAACCTGCGCGCCACCACCCTTCTGCAGCTAACTCAGATCGGATCGTCTGATTCACTTCTGATAGTCGCTTGGTTTCTTCCTGAGCCTGAACAGCCTCAGCCTGCAAACGCATGCCTATCAATTCACGCTCATGTTCATTATTGAGGCGGATAAGGGACTCACGTTTGACAGGATCGTCCAAAGCCGCCACCAGGGCAGCTGGAGTATTTCTGATACCTAACGCGCTGGTAACCATAGCAGCAGCGCCTGCTGTAATACCGCCCACTCCCGGACCTCCAAGTGCTGTGGCCACTGCTGGCGCGTACTTGGCGACCTCTTCAACTGTATCGCGCCAGTTCATCGCACACTCTCCAGTGCCGACACTCGGGTATCAAGGTTATCGATGCGGCTTTCAATCTCGTTAAGCTCGCGCTGAGCGTCTACTTTCCTGTAGTACGTATCGTTCCAGCTCCTCAGCTCTTCACGCATCTGGTGCAGCGTCAAACCCTGCGTTGCCAGACGCTCTTCAAGCACGGCCGACTGACGCCCTATCTGAACAAGCTCCGTGCCTGCCCATAGGATCAAGGCCACTAACAGCACTTGAATGCCGGTCTGCATATGCCGCTCAAACACTGATGGTTTCACGTCCATTTCCTCGGGCATTACCTCGCCCTCCGGTTAAGCTGGGCCCGCTCATACCACGTCTTGTCGGCATCACACAGTTGCCCGCGGGCATGCTGGAACTCATGAAGCAGTCGCTCTAATGAATGCTCATGCTGCCCATAACCCGCGCCCGGCAGTGACGCCCAGATATTACGGCAACGGTCGATCGCTTCAGCGATGCGGCCTTCCTGAATCAGGGGCAGCGCCCTTTGCTCGCGTATCTGCTGAATAGCGCAGCGGTCCTGGCTCAATGGGCCAAAGTCGGGCAGGCCCAACTGATCACGGTAATGCGGCCAGTAGCGGCTTAGCTGTTGATAGCGACCAGCAGCGGTTGAGCTCAAGCCCTTACGGATCTTCACCAGCTGCTGCGGGTGGTCGTCGTAATCGTCCATGAGAATGAGCTTGCTGGGGATAGACCCCACAATGATGCGGTAGCCGTTATCGGTACGCGGATCATCGAGCATGGCTTTGCCCAGCTCAGCAAACGCCAGCATGTCGAGAAACGCGCACACGTTGACGCCGCCTGCTTGGGCGGGAGTGATAACAGGCATAGGCAGTCACTTGGTATAAAAGGCCCCGCACGACTGGGGCAAGGCGCCAGATGGCGCGCGACAGGAACAGCGGAAAGCAAAAAGCCCCGCCGGGGTGACCGGCGAGGCTTTATAGTATGTGGCGGCTAGCTGCATTAAGTGCCAGCCTATATAAACACTACATCAGCAGTTCCCAAGATGCAACACTTAAAAACAGATACAGTTACTTAGCGATACAGATACAGTGGTTATTATCCGATTTTAGCGAGCATTATCATTTGCGCCCTGGCCTCAAGCGCAGCCCTTTTTATAGCTTGGCCCTTGTTGAATAGCGGCACCTGATGCTTCGTTTCTACCATCCGCGCATATCCATCTACTGACTGCTCCCAATGTCCCGCCAGCAAATTCCGCTCCTCGGCGCTCCTGGGTATATGGCATGCCTTACGGTTACCTAGTATGGCCCGCGCTTCAGTCTCAAAGCATACGAGCGTGGCGCCAGCGCCAATACCCGGTGAAAACCCCAAACGCTGCGCATAAGGTCCCAGGTCTGCAGCAATCTGATCGTAACTCTTACCCCA
Source organism: Vreelandella nanhaiensis (assembly GCF_003990185.1). GTDB lineage: Bacteria > Pseudomonadota > Gammaproteobacteria > Pseudomonadales > Halomonadaceae > Vreelandella > Vreelandella nanhaiensis. The sequence continues at coordinate 477,135 of NZ_RZHF01000004.1, forward strand.
AGGCCCGGTCACCCGCCGGTCTGTTTTTGCCGCCTGGATAAGCGCTGCTAATAGAGCACGAGGTCGAAGCTTGGCATATTCTAAAAACTGTCGGGCTTCCTCATGGGCGGCGTGCACACGAATGCCCCGATCATAGGCAATTGCCAGTGGGTCAGCCGCGGCCGTTCCTCCACCAGGGTGCTCGCCAAGTTTCGCGGTTGAGCTGAATGGCTGAAAACCTAAATTCTCATGAGCAAACCACGTACGGCGTTCCACCTCCATATCCAATACTCGGCTTACAAATATCCGCGTCGCCTCCGGATCGTGGCCTGCATGCGACTCTCTAGCGAACTCGCGTAAACGGCCAATCGGCATCTGCTCATACATTTCCCGCATCGTGCTCCCTTCTTTACTCAATGCCATGCCCATTAGCTCTTCCTCCACTCGGTGCCACCAATATTTGCTTTCGTGTAATGGCTATATGAAGGGCCTAAACACGCATAGTTATCCAGCAGCCGCTTAGCTTCCTCAAGCCCTACTGCCAGCACAGCGCAATAACCGCGCTCTTCTGCCCGCGCCAGCCATTCACGCTGGCTCTCTGCCAGTGCTGCCGTATGCGGTGGCGAGGCCTTGAACTCCATGTACAGGCCATGCCACCCGCCGCGGGCATCCATCACCACCAGATCGCTCACACCTGATTTAACTCCCTGGCGCTTCATTGCGGCCCCAGTGCTCTTGCTGCGCTGACCACCGTTAGGCACGTGGTAGGTCACGTCGTACAAATCACCTACAGGCTCGCCGCGCATCTTCTCACCCAAGAGCCAGCGAATTAAAACGGCCTGCTCGCTACCTTCCCAATCAGTCGGGCGCTTTCGCGGGGATCCATCGTTGTTGGTATTGAGTACGCGGCGCTGCTTGCAGGGTGGTTTACGTGCTGTAGTCATACATCACCCCGCTGGCGCTGCTTGCGCTCCCATTTGCTGTAATCCGCCATAATCCGGTCGAGCATGACGCGTGCGGCGTCGTTGTGATCAATCTCGGCGCGACTCTCAACACTGCACGCCTTACGCAGCCAATCGGCGCAATCTTCGGGCGTGTGGGTGCCATCAGGCATCTGGTCTACGGGCACCTGGTGTACACGGCGTCGGCGTTGGTCCAGGTAAAGGCCAAAGCGCGGATTCTGGCAAAGCATGGCGGCACGGCGGGAGTGCTGGCCGCCCTTCTGTGTAGTGTCTGTCATGCCCGCGCCCTCCCGCGTTGCATCCGACGCATGCAGTGCTTGCATGCTGGCAAGGGTTCACGGGTACCGGGGTCGCGAAACTCGCTGGGCGGCTTGCGGTACTGACACTCGGGGCACTTGGGCTGAATGTAGGCTTTGTGCTTCATGCCTCACCTCCGACCGCCACCAGTTGCTTACCGGTTTCAATCAGCCACGCAAGATCACGCCACGCGTCAGCATCACCGGCAGCGTGGGCCTTCTCAGCCTGCGCCAGCAGTGCGGCATTCATGGCGGCGCAACGGTCGAGCAGTTCTGTACTTATCCGATCACGGCCAGATAAGAATAGGGTTAGCTCCTCTGCCTGGCGCTTGCCTTCCTCTGCCTGAAAAGCTTTTACTTCCTGCTCTTTGGCGGCGGGCAATCCTTTTACACCGCCCGCCCTGCGCAGCACAGCCTCGCCCCTAGTGGTGGGCGTCCAGCCTCGGCTATGGTCTGCTGATCCAGTGACTGACAGCAGGCCCTCGCTCTTTAGAACATGCAGCGTTCCGACAGTCGCACTAATGGAGTACGGTTTCGCCAAGGCAGCGATGGTATTGGTCGCAACGCCACCCCGGTATTTCTTATTTTCACTGCAAACCAACTGCAGCACCAGGTGCTCAAGGCTACTTAGCGGCATCGTTCGCGCCCTCCTGATAAATCAAATACGCTGCGGCTTGGCCTTTTTCGGTCAGCTGCAGTATCTGGCGGGCCGGTTTGTCCTGAGTCGTGCCCATGACGGTAATCAGATCTGCGTCAAGTAGCTCACGGGCGCGGCCGCAAATGCTCGACAGCGGTATGCCTGTGCGTTCTGCTGCCTGGTTGCGCGTCATCGGTCCAGCGCTGAACGCTTCAAGCACATGCTGCTGACTTGCACATAGACGCCCGCTGCGGCGGTAATCGTGAAACGCTTCTGCTGAGACTTCGCGGCCCGTGGGCTGCATCACTGCTGTATTCATGATTAAGCTCCTCCCAGGCCTGCACGCATAAGGCGCAGGGCTTGGCTTGGGTTCATACGGTCAGGCATACCCGACGCTGCGGCGCGTTGCTGGGCAGCTTCACGGCTGGCGCGCTCTGCCAGTTCTGCACGGTTCAGTTGGCTGTCGTGCCCGATCAGCGTGCGGGTCTGCAGCTGCTCGCCGTTCATCACGCGGTTAACCAGGGCGGCGTACTCTTTCCGGAAACGGCTTTCCATGCGGCTAGCGCGTGTTTCACCGCCACCGTGGGTCAGTTCCCACCAGCCCACGGCTTGGCCTGCCATGCGTACTGCTTCATGGCTCCAGGTGTGGCGCTGGGGCTGGTGGGCGTTAGCGGTAACCTCGCGCCAAGCTTCTGCCTCTCCCGGCAAGCCCATGTCTTCCGGCTTGGGCTGGCACATAGCGGCGAACGCTATCGGCATCGGAGGCCAAACCTCATCATTCGAGCGGGCCGCGTCTTGGATCTGCTGGCGCATACGGCGCAGGCCGATCGCTAACTGGCCGGGCGTGACGTGCTGCAGCTCTGCCCACCAAGCGCCGGTCTCATCAAACGCGCCCCACTGGCTGGAAAACTTGTTGCCGAACAGTTCGCCCATCACGTTGAACAATTCGTCCACGTCACCAGCCGTTAGCGCTGGACCATTCGCCGTCGATTGTTTGCCCTGCTCCTGCTGATGCGCGGCCTTCGGCGGCTGCTCGCGCTTCCTGAGCTGTGAGACGGCGAGTGGGAGTACGGTCGCGGCGGTTTGCATGGGCGTTGCCTCCGGTGGTGGCGGTTTTCGTAGCGGTCTGTTGTTGGCGCTTGGCGTTCTCGTAGATCCAGCGCACAAGGCGGCGGGTCCAGTCTGCGTGGGTGTTCGTGCGGCCCGGCTGGGCGGCGAAGTGCTCACGGAAGTCGATCAGGGCGTCATGCACGTTGGCATCGGCTGACAGGCCGCGCTGCAGGCAGGCCATGCGGTAGGTTTCCGGCTCGGGCTCCCAATCCAGGTGCATGGCGGTTTTGCGGGGTGCGGCTTGATCGTCAGCGGCGGGTTCGCCGTCGTCGGCCTGTTGGGCGGCACGTTCGAAGATCGTCGGCTGAGTCTCGCGCGCATCAGAGAGAGAGGGGGTTACTCTCTGTTGTAGTCTCTGTAAGAAAACTCCGTTTGGGCAGTTCTGTGCACTCCCATCGGGGGAAACTTGATTCTCCGGTTGGGCGTTTTCAGATTCTCCGGTTGGGAGAGTCTGAGCAGCGGCGGGCGTTTCAGGCGGTTTTTCGGTTACTTCATCACTCAGCGCCAGCGCTAATTGAGCGGCTAACGCCTCAGAATTGACCCGGTACCACGTCTTGGCAGGAACGCCCTTCCGTACTTCCTCGAGCACGCCAATTTGGGTCAACTGCTTACGGGCAGTGACCTGCTGCTTGGCGCTCATACCGGTTTCGGCTTCCCAGCTATCGTGTTCGCCCTGTTGCTCTTTCCAGAACCAACCTTCACGCTTGGATGCTGTGGGCGTATTGGTCAGGAAAAGCGCTTGGCTCAGGAAGATGGCGCCCTGCACTGTGACGCCCGGCAAGCGAGTGAAAACAGCTTGATAGGCAACAGGGCGACCAAGTAGTGCGGGAAGCATGGCGGCGGTTATGGTCATGGCCTTCACCTCAGAGCCGACGCCCAAGACGACGGATAACGGCAGCAGATAGCTTGCCCTCACGTTGCATCTTGGCTAATTGGTCGGAATAGCTTGTGCCTCCCTTGGGCTTTAGGTCGGAGTCAGGGACACGTCCACGGCGTGACCAGTCGTAAACAGTCGTAACGGCTACATCCAATGCATCAGCAACCACAGAGAATCCTCCGCAGTCACTAATCACATCACGTAGAGTTACTGGCCGAAGAGGTACTTGCTCATGGCTTGAATGGGTAGCTGGCTGAGTAGCTTTGCTAATAGACGACATTGCGGCTGCCTCGCATTTGGTTAATACGTAAATGCTACGTATATAACCGTACAAAGGCAAGAAATTACATATATTGCACCAATTACAATTATGCTAATTGACGCTAAACTACGCGTATTCCTGTAGTTTTCAGGCTAGTTAGCGCCGCACTGGAGTTCCGAAATTCATGACCGACAAGCAACCCCCTGGGCCAAGCCGGGAATTAGTTTGGGAGCGAGTCATGCAAGCCGCCCAAGATTTTCACAAACACCCAAAGGAACGTGGTGTCTCGAAGCTAATAGCTATCGACGCGAATAAGTCCATTCAATACGTTTCAGATTGGAAGGCTGGAAGATCCCCTATTCCCATGGCCACTCTTACTACACTAGCCACGGTGTATGGCGTCAGCGCGGGATACTTGGCAGGCTTTACCGACGATCCGGTACCGAAAGTTTCGCGAGATGATGCGAGGCTTAGCGCCAGAATGGCTGAACTTGTTGAGCGGGCAATTGAGAAATCTAGCGAGCCTGTGGACACCATGCTAGCTACCCGCTTATGTCAGCAAGCTATACAGATGCTATTGAGTGGCGAAAAAGACACCACGATACTTGGTACTCTAATCAACGTGGCAGAAGGCCGTACCGACGACGGCTAAACATTATTGCAATATTGCATCACTCTTTGCGCAGCAGCCCTGAACACCACCGCCACCCAGGCGGTTTTTTTATACCTAGCCCTAACAAGCTATGCATGCAGGCAGCCTTATTCCACGCCCTGCAGCAGCCCGCCCACCCTTGCTATAACACGGATTTCCCGATATGCAAGGCGATAATTTCATCTTTTTTTACCTCCTTTGGCCTTGCGTATCGCGCGATCCATGGAGAATGGAATAAGGACAAATTAGAGACACAAGGCGAAATGATGAGACAAACAACGGGAGCGCTTGACGCCTGTTCTGCCCACAACAAACAAAGCGGACAATATATAATGCTAATGCCCCTGAGGGGTGGCCAAACCATAACTTTCACTATACTGTATATCTATACAGGCTATGGCCATGGGGCAAAAACAAATGCATGACAGCAAGCGCCAGCAGCGCGCTCAAAACGAACAAGCTAATAAACCAAAAAACGATTCCCTTAAATTAGCTAACGCTGCGATCACGCACCCTAGACCTCAAAAAAACGAGATAAGTGACGCCGTACGAAGAGTTATAGCGAGCCACGCTGACGGCGTAGATTACACGCTCTCACCATAGCTGTTACCAGCACTTAAAAGAGAATACCGGCCATGTGCCGGTATTTTTTGTTCTGAATATACGTATTTAACTTGACCTATTACGTGCTTTTACGTAGTTTTATATGAAACACGTACTTTAGGTTACAGCCATGTCCCTCACCAAACGCCAAAACCAGATTGTTTGCCTCCTCGCTGAGGGCCATACCGCTGAGCAATGCGCGGCACTGATGAATCGATCGGTCGGCACCGTGCGCCGCCACATCATCTTGGCTTGCGAGCGAGTCAAGGCCCGCAACACCACTCACCTTGTCGCGCTGGCCATCAGCCGAGAATGGGTTCGTTTAACGCTGGGGCTAGTGCTCTCCATCTGCATCGCGTTTGGCAACGGTGACGATCAGCAGCGCAACACGGCTCGCCTACGCATACAGCGCCCAAACACACAACTACGTCGGGAGGTGTGAACCATGGCTATCAACACTATCGAGCAGGCACTTGCCGCAATGGCGGACGAACTTAAAAGCGCCCGCATGACTGCCCTTGCCCATCAGGCAGTTGCCAAAGGCGGCGATCTGCAAGTGATGCTCGTCGTTAGAACGGCAAAGCAAGGCGCCGTCGTTTCCATGGAGGCTCGTGATTGTGTTGTTGAGAGCTTCGGTTCGTTCATCCGGCTGAAATAAGCCAGTACTTGGAGCGTTTAAGCATGAGCCTACAAGCACCCAAAACCATTACCGAAGTGTTCCAGGCGAACAATATCAACAGCGCGTTTGCCTGCACGCTTCTGCATTGCCAAGAGCTGGCGCTGGCCGTGAACCTGCAGCGCAAATACGCGGTGATGCTGGAAACCACCCAGCACGGCATCTTTTGCGAATCGTGGGAAGCCCAGCACAACGCCCAGCACGTTAGCCACACGCAACATGATTGCTTTTACTCACACCATGAGACGGCTATTACGGCTATCTGCGACATCAATGAACACCTCACCACGCTGCTACACGAAAGCGCAGGCGGTGCGGCATGACTCACGTTATCAGCCTCTGCTTTGCCATCGCCGCCTGGCAGCGCCACGCCATGCAAGACGGCTACACGCTGCAAAGCACCGTTATCCATGCGCAACAGGTGCCAAACGGCTACCTACCCGCGTTCACCGGTGCCGACGGTACGAGAATCATCGTTCGCCTGAACCATCCGCTACCTACCGAGCAAGCTGCACGCAATTGCCTGCGCGATGTGCTGTGGGCAGCTCACAGCGAGCAGCGTATCTGCCTGCTGCCCCACCCGCTAACGCCAGTACAGGAACAAGCCGCATGAGTATTCAACTATCAAAAACTCTCTGGGCTGGCGCCCTTCTCGGTGCCGTGCTGGTCATGAGTCACTTATCAAAAGGCGAAGCGCAGGATCAGCAGCAGTGGCTAACCGCGTACTGCACAGAAGCGGCCGTGTGGGCGGCCGAAGAAGCCCGGGGCGTACCGCTTAATCAGCGCACCGGCCAGCCTGATTATCGCGGTATCGCCGCCGAGCAATGCCCCGGCATGCGCCCTGCCGGCCCCGCGATCGATGACGACTACCGAGCGCCAGCACGACTGGCAATACCGGATGCCGCGCCCATTCAACAGCTTGTTCAGTTTTGAGGTGAGTGATGATCACGCCCGTTTCATTAGTCGATTACAAAAACACAGTGCTTGAGTTGATCGAAGAGCTGGATGCTGATTGTGAAGAATGCGACGGCACCGGCGTTTGCCCTTGCTGCGAACGCGAATGCCAAGAGTGCGACGGCTTCGGCACAAAGGGTAAAGAGCTTAGCGATTGCGACATTCACGCCATGTATTTCCAAGCCGTGATGCTCAGCCTCAAAAAGCTATGTGCTTACTCCAGCCGCCACGACTTCCTTACTGAGGCGGGCGACTTCATCAAAACAAATGGCAGGCCGGATATGCGTAGCGCATGGCTAAAACATTACCAGTTTGGAGCCGCGCCATTTATCGACATATCCCAACCCAACATCAACACCGTGCATTAAGGATGACAGCTATGTGGTTCAAAAATCTACACCTCTACCGTCTGCACGAAGTTCAGCTACTGAGCCCTGAGCAAATGGCCATGGCCCTAACCGATCATGCCGCCAAGCCTTTGGGCACCGCCGACGCCCGCCGGCTTGGCTGGACAGCGCCAGCGGGTCGCCTTGGTGGCGGTCAGTTACTGCACACGGTCCAGAACGATGGCCACCGCCTGATAAGCGCCCTACGCCAAGAGCGCATGCTACCCGCTTCCGTAATCAAGGAAGAAGTAGACGAGCAAGTAGCCGACATTGAGGCCCGCGAAGGCCGCAAGGTAACGCGTAAAGAGAAAATGGCGCTCAAGGAGCAGGTAACCGAAGCGCTACTGCCTCGCGCCTTTACACGCAGTCAGAAGATTGACCTCTGGTGGGACACCGAGCGCAACCTGATTGGCGTCAATACGCCAAGCCGCTCACGCGCAGAAGACGTGTTGGACCTGCTACGGGAAACACTGGGCAGCCTGAAAGCCACGCCCCTGTCATCCCAGACGCTACCCATTCGTGCCATGACCACCTGGTTAGGCGACCCGGCTACCCGCCCAGCTGATTTGCAGATTGGCGATAGCGTAGTACTGAAAGCAAAAGGTGATGACGGCGTACTGCGCGGGCGCCAGGTAGATCTGGATAGTGACGAAATGCAGCAACTACTTGAAAGCGGCCGACAAGCCAGCCAAATGGCCATGGCTATCGAGGGGCAGCTTTCATTTGTGCTCCACGACGATCTAGCGCTCAAGTCGCTGCGCTTCGGTGATGCGCTCATTGAGGAAGCCGACCACGCCGATGATGGCGACGATGCCTTGGCACGCCTTGAGACTGACTTTGTGCTCATGGCTGGCAGCCTGCGCGATAACGTAGCGCGCCTGATTGAGTGGCTGGACGGTGAGAATCAGCAGGAACCCGCGTCAACTAAGAGCGAGGCCCAGTCATGACCGCCATATACACCACCGACCCCAAGCAGGGGGATAGCGTAACGCTCAGCGAGATAGCTAGCCGCTACAACATCAGCATATCTACCGTGTCCCGGCGCTACGCCCAGGGCAAACGTGGCAATGCATTAGTTGGCGGTACAGATGTAGCTGCCCGCGTTGCTGAGTTAAAAGCCGCCGCCCGCGCTTGCGCCGCACGCAAAGAGGACGTTATCAGCGCCAGCACTCGCGCGCTTATGTGTCCGCTTAAACACATTGCTGATGCCGGGAAAATGATTGGAGGTGCGTCGTGAGCCCTATAAGCCCTGGCCCAGAACCGTTTATGTACTCGCCCAAAGCGTGCGTTAGCTGTCAGCAGTATCAGCACCACGGTTTTGATGAAGATAAGCACTGCCCTTTTCAGCAGCGCTCATCGCTACAGCAAAAACCCAGCCGCACACCTTACGGCCGATGCGATCGCCATGGTGTGCAGGTGTTTGCTACCCAGATATGCAATGCCCACACGCCAGATCCGCACATTGAGTGCTTTGACGTAAGCAACCGCCCAGAGCCACGGGTAGCGATTCAGGAGGGCATGCCGTTATGAGCGCAGCACTTGATGAGCTAATAGAGACAAACGCCCGCTATGTCGCTACGGAACCGGCACTGGACCCAAGTAAAAGGCAGCAACGAATAGGCGCTCTAGCCGCTGAAGACCAGATGACAGATGGCGAGATAGTGCTAAAGCGCTTTTTCTATTCGCCGGTGGGCATCCAATCGCTGGATCACCTGTTGTCATGCTGGCGACCCGGTAAAGGGCGTGGCTGGACTGATAAGCGCGTGCTAACGACTTTAGAAAAGCTACTGGCGGCAACGCTGATACAAGAAGTGGAAGGCGCGCTAGAAATGGAATACGAGCTGACAGAACTAGCCTACCGCCATTACTCAGAGCACGGGAGGAAGACAACGTGAGCATGGATCACAACTACGCACGAGGAAAGTTAAAGCTTTTATTGCGGGATCTGAGTAACTACAACGCCGGGGAGTTCTGGCGTGAAATGAGCCGTATCGCATCAGGCGCGACCGCCTCAATCCACGCAGAGGGATTAAAAGCTGAACGCGATGCGCTGGCTGACAGCAATACCCAATTAATGCAGCAGAACGAAGCGCAGATAAGTATGAACGCTAAGTTGATGCATGAGCGCGACGCGCTGGCGGCGCATGTGGAAGTGATAGAACGGACGGCAAGATTATTGCTTCAAGGATTGGCTAATGATGATCAGTGGAGGCCAAATTCATCTACTGGCCAGATTTTTAATGCGCTAGTGCATGACATGGAAAAAAAACCGATAGCCAGCCTCGCCCGACGCGATGCTGCGCTTAAAGCAACCGGGATAAGGGAAGCGGTCGACCATATCCTTTCCATGGGTGGCCAGACCCATTTAGGCATCTTGAGGCATGACCGATACATGTACATATCCACCCGAGAGTTAAGGGAGCATGCCGACGCTCTCTTTCAGAAAGCTGAGGCCCTGCAATGACCCAGCCGACTCACACCCACCGTGAGCTTGGCGGCAAGTACGCCGAGCTGCAACAGCACATGGGCACGGGGCCGCTCGAGGGCCAGTGGCTGGTCATTTATGAAGATCTCGACAAGGGTATCCAAAGCGGCACCACTCAAGCCGACTGGCTACAGAACTGGCGCCCACTCCTGATCGACGACTGCCCCGTGTGTATGGGTGCCGGTCATGACCACATCAAGGGCAACCGGGACCGTCCGTGCGGTAGCTGCTACGGCTTGGGCAAAGTACGCGCCGACGGCGAAGCGGCCGCCGAGCTTTGGGAACTGGCCACGATTGCTACCGGCATCATTCAGCGCCAGCAAGAAGAGCTTTTGAATCTGCGGCGCATTGCTAACAACCCAGCAGTACAGGCGCTGCTTGATCAGGAGCGCCAGCAGGCCATCATCGAAAGCACGGCGCGCAATGAGCAGGCATGGCGCGAAAGCGCTGGCTATGGCCCTGGTGGCCAGCGGTATACAGGAGACTGACATGCAACCACTACTGACTCCCCAGGACGTGGCCACCCTGCTTGGCGTGTCATCCAGCTGGGTCTATTCGAACAAGTCGCGCATCGGATTTATTACGATCGGAACAGCGGTTCGCTTTGATAGCGACGATGTAACGCGCTACGCTCTCAGCCGCAAGCGCGGCCCTCAGCACGACGAGGAACGCAAATGGGAATCACAGTCCGATACAGAGAAAGCCGCGACAAGTGGATCGTCACGGAAACGCACAACGGTAAGCGACATCAATGCTCGTTTGAAGGCACCAAGGAAGGTAAGCGCCAGGCCGACGAGTACGCAGCGGCACGCCAAGCTGCAGTAAACGATGCCCGCTTTAACGGAGAGGTCATGGGGCGCCAGCTACGGCGCACCTTCCTCGAGGGCGTTGAGCGCTGGATAGATGAATACGATGTAACAAGCCAGGTAAAAGCCATTAAGCCCGTGGTGGCATACATGGGCCCTAATGTGATGCTGGGCATTGAGTCAGTCGACAAGGCCCGGCAGATGGCAAAGGACCTGCGCCAAAAAGGTCGCAGTCAGAGCACAATCAACAACCATATTCAGGTCGTTAAACGGGTGCTCAACCTGGCGTACAAAGAGTGGGAGTGGATAAGTCAGCCGCTGGGGGACAAGCTCAAAAAGCCCAACCCGAAAAACGAGCGGCATGTTTATCTAACGGAGGGGGATTTGCGGCGATTGTTGCAGGCGATACCCGATAGCCGTGGCGATGATAAGAAAGTCATCGCCCTGGCAGCCGTGACAGGGCTGCGACAGGGCGAGCTGTTATCGCTGGATCCGTCTAACGTCAGCGGCGGTCGCATCATACTGCGACCAAACCAGACGAAAAGCGGCAAGGCCCGAGTGGTGCCGGTACCGCTGGATGCGCAAGAGTGGTTGAGAGACCTTCCCTTTAAGAGCGCGCATTACACGATACGGCATACGTTCGAAACTGCAAGGGCGGCGATCGGGCGAAAGGATCTACGGTTTCATGACCTACGCCACAGCTACGCCAGCCTGTTAGCCCAGGCGGGTGAGAGCATGACGCGGGTGCGGGATCTGCTGGGGCATTCCAGCTTGCTGGTGACCAGCCGATATACGCACATGTTTGACCGAGACCTGGATGGAATTGGCGCAAGACTGCCGAAATTAGGTGAAATTGTTAGCGACCAACCGATTATTGTCAGGCATTAATCGGAAGGTTTAAGCCGCAGCAGCTGCGACCAAAATGCGGCGACATGCGACCAAACTGCGACCAAGCGCTAATCAAGACCAAACGACAGGCATAAAAAAAGGGGCCTAAGCCCCTGAATATAAAGATGGTGCCGGTGGCCAGACTCGAACTGGCACACCCGTAAAGGCGGCGGATTTTGAATCCGCTGCGTCTACCAATTCCGCCACACCGGCAATGGATGCGCATTATACGTAGATAACTCCATAGGTCAATCACATTGACTGACTTTGTCCAGCGAAGGGGGTATCCTATGCCGCCTGTTTGACCACCGAAAAGAGCCACTTCCATGCAGCGCGCGGACTTTTATTTCGAGCTACCCGATGAGCTGATTGCTCGCTACCCTTCTGAGCAGCGCAGCGACTGCCGTTTGCTGTGCGTGGATGGCCAGAGCGGCGCGCTTGAGCATCGCCGTTTTCCTGACCTGCTTGAGCTGCTGGAGCCTGGCGATTTGCTGGTGTTCAACGACACCCGTGTGATCCCGGCCCGCCTGCACGGCCATAAAGCCAGCGGCGGCAAGGTGGAAATGTTGCTCGAGCGCCCGCTGGATAGCCATCGGGGCTTGGCGCATATCCGCTCAAGCAAATCACCCAAGCCCGGCACCGAGCTGATTTTTGAAGGTGATATTCACGCCGTAGTGGAAGGCCGTCGCGACGCGCTGTTTGAGCTGCGTTTTCTGGGCGATACGCCCATGATTGCGCTATTAGAGCAGCACGGCCACATGCCGCTGCCGCCCTATATTACCCGCGAAGACGAACTCAGCGACCGTGAACGCTATCAAACCGTCTACGCCCGCCGGGACGGTGCCGTTGCTGCGCCCACTGCGGGGCTGCACTTCGATCAGCCGCTTCTGGATGCGCTGGCCGAAAAAGGCATCAACAGCGCGTTTGTCACTTTGCACGTGGGCGCGGGCACCTTTCAGCCGGTGCGGGTGGATAACATTCTTGAGCACCATATGCACAGCGAGTGGATCGAGGTGTCAGAAGCCACCTGCCAGCAGGTGCGCGAAACACAAACCGCAGGCAAGCGGGTCATTGCCGTAGGCACCACCAGCGTTCGCTGCCTGGAAAGTGCCTGCCAAAAAAGTAGCGACGGGCAAATCGCGCCCTACAGCGGGGATACGGATATTTTCATCTATCCCGGCTACGAATGGCACTGTGTGGATGCGTTGATTACCAACTTCCATCTGCCGGAATCGACGCTTTTGATGCTGGTGTCCGCCTTTGCCGGTTACGACACCATGATGAACGCTTATCAAAAAGCGGTTGACGAGCGCTACGCCTTCTTTAGCTACGGCGATGCCATGCTGCTTACCCGCTAAGCGCCTTTACGTTGCCCTTCGCTTTACCGATGATTATTGACGAGTTACCACAATGCGAAACGAATGCTTTATGCGCTTTGAGCGCCTGGCCGATGATGGCCGCGCTCGGCGCGGTCGCCTCCACTTCCCCCGCGGCACGGTCGAAACCCCTGCATTTATGCCGGTGGGCACCTATGGCACGGTAAAAGGCATGACGCCGGAATCCATCAAGGAGATCGGTGCCGAAATCATTTTGGGCAATACCTTCCACCTGTGGCTTCGACCGGGTACCGAGGTCATTGAAGCCCACGGCGATCTGCACGACTTCGCCCAATGGGACAAGCCGATTCTCACCGACTCTGGCGGTTTTCAGGTGTTTTCGCTCGGCGAAATGCGCAAAATCACCGAGCAGGGCGTGCATTTCCGCTCGCCGGTGGATGGCAGTAAGGTCTTTATGGGACCGGAAGAATCCATGGCGGTGCAGCGCTCGCTGGGCTCTGATGTGGTCATGATCTTTGACGAGTGCACGCCCTACCCGGCCACCTTTGAAGAGGCCGAGAAATCCATGGAGCTGTCGCTACGCTGGGCCAAGCGCTCACGCGACGCCCACGGCGATTCGCCCTCGGCGCTTTTTGGCATCATCCAAGGCGGCATGCACCCCGAGCTTCGTGAGCGCTCGCTCAAAGGGCTCATGGAGATCGGCTTTGACGGCCTGGCGATTGGCGGGCTTTCAGTAGGCGAGCCCAAAGAAGAAATGATCAAAGTACTCGACTACCTGCCCACCTGGATGCCTGATGAAAAGCCACGCTATCTGATGGGCGTAGGCAAACCCGAAGATCTGGTAGAGGGCGTGCGCCGCGGTGTGGATATGTTTGATTGCGTGATGCCCACCCGTAATGCGCGTAACGGCCATCTGTTTACCGCCGATGGCACGGTCAAGATTCGCAACGCCAAGCATCGCCACGATACAAGCCCGCTTGAAGCGGAGTGCGACTGTTACACCTGCAAGAATTTCTCACGTGGCTATTTGCACCACCTGGACCGCTGCAACGAAATGCTGGGTTCGATGCTCAATACCATCCATAACCTGCGCTACTACCAGCGTGTAATGGCTGATTTGCGCGCGGCAATCGAAGCGGGTACATTGACGACCTTTGTGGAAGGCTTCTACGCCCGGCGCGGCCTGCCGGTGCCTCCCCTAGCCGAATAATCATCATCCGCTGCGGCGGGTGAGCTAAGGGGCTTCTGATTAATGTAATAGTTGATCAAAGCCCCCCTAACCCTTTCACCCACTAAGGGTCTTAACCTAGGAGTTCTCTGCAATGCTGGATTTCTTCATCTCACCAGCCCACGCCCAAGAAGCGGCTGCTGGCGGTGGCATCGCGCAAATCGTCATGCTGGTCGGCTTCGTGCTGATTTTCTATTTCCTGCTGTGGCGCCCGCAGGCCAAACGTGCCAAGCAGCACAAACAGCTGGTCACCAGCCTGGATAAAGGCGATGAAGTCGTGATTGGCGGAGGCCTGGTAGGTCGCGTCACTAAAGTCAGCGATGAGTTCCTGACCCTTGAAGTGTCTGAAGGCACCGAAGTAAACGTGCAGAAAAATGCCGTTGCTGCCGTACTGCCGAAGGGCACCATTAAGTCCATCTAACGCTTAAAACATCCCTGCCGATCAGTGCCAGCCACCCCGGCAGGGGTGCCATGGTAGATACGATGGTAAATTTTGCTGTGCGTGGGGCCTCCCCGCACAGCAATTCCGTTTGTAATTGAAGGCAGGGCTTGCATGCTCAACCGTTACCCCCTGTGGAAGTATCTGCTGATACTGGTCGTCCTGGTGGTTGGCCTTATCTATTCGCTTCCCAACTTATTCCCCGAAGATCCCGCTATTCAGCTGAGCAGCGCCCAGGGCGAGACGCTGGAGTTGCGTCAAATCCAGCGCGTTGAAAGCGCACTTGAAGAAAACGGCATCGCTGTAAAAGCTTCCGAGCAGGAAAACGGCCAGTGGCTGATTCGCCTGCGCAACGACGAAGACCAGCTAAACGCCCGCGATATTGCCGCAGAGCTTCTAGGCAGCGACGCCACCGTGGCGCTCAACCTTGCCGAAGCCACGCCCGGCTGGCTGCAGGCATTTTCGGCCTCCCCCATGACACTGGGCCTTGATCTGCGCGGCGGCGTTCATTTCCTGCTGGAAGTGGATATGAATGCAGCGCTCACCCAGCGCCTGGAAGTTAATGCCAGCGCCATGCGCGAACTGTTGCGCAGTGAGCGTATCCGCTACCGCAACACCGAGGTTGAAGGCCGTACGCTCTCGATCGATTTCGCAAGCTCCGAAGACCGCGATAATGCTCGCCGCCTGATCAGCCGTGACTTCCCCAACTTCGAGTTCACCAGCGAAGGCAGCGACCGCTCCTCAAGACTGGTCATGACGCTAAGCGATCAAACCGTCAACGAGATCCAGGACTACGCCATCAACCAGAACTTGACCACCCTGCGTAACCGGGTGAACGAGCTGGGTGTAGCCGAGCCGATGGTTCAGCGCCAAGGGCCAAGCCAGATTGTGGTGGAATTGCCAGGCGTTCAGGATACCGTTGCCGCCAAGCGGATCGTGGGCGCTACCGCGAATCTTGAGTTCCGTCTGGAAGCTCGTAACGACACACCGGATGCAGAAACGGAAACTCACGTCTTCCGTAACGATCCAGCGCGTTCTGCCGAGCTGATGCGTGATGTCATTATTACCGGCGACAGCGTTTCCAGCGCCAGCAACAGTTTTGATGAAAACGGTCGCCCACAGGTAAACATCAACCTGGATGGCACCGGCGGCACGCTGATGAACCGCGCCACGCGCACCAATATCGGGCGCAACATGGCCGTACTGTTTATCGAGCATAAGAGCGAAGACACGGTGGTGGTTGACCCGGAAACGGGCGAAGAAACCATTGTGCGTGAGCCTTATGTGGAGCGCGGTCTGATTAGCCTTGCTACCATTCAAAGCGCACTGGGTAACAGCTTCCGGATTACCGGTCTGGACTCCCCCACAGAGGCCGCTGAGCTTGCGCTTCTGCTGCGTTCCGGTTCACTGGCAGCGCCGATTTACTTTGTGCAGGAACGGACCATCGGCCCAAGTCTGGGCGCTGAAAACATCAAGCGCGGCCTACTTTCTGTGCAGGTAGGCTTACTGCTGCTCGTGCTGTTCATGCTGGCGCGCTACAAGGTATTTGGCATTTTTGCCAACGTTGCCCTGGCCCTAAACCTGACAATTCTAGTCGCGGTAATGTCCATGTTAGGCGCCACGCTAACTCTGCCGGGTATCGCGGGTATCGTACTGACGCTGGGTATGGCGGTGGATGCCAACGTGCTGATCTTTGAGCGCATACGCGAAGAGCTGCGTAATGGGCTATCGGTTCAGCAGGCGATTCATGCAGGGTATGAGCGCGCCTTCACCTCTATTGTCGATGCCAACATCACCACGCTTCTGGTCGCGGTGATCCTGTTCTCGATTGGTACCGGCCCAGTCAAAGGCTTTGCGGTCACGCTCTCTATCGGCATCTTGACCTCCATGTTCACTGCGCTGATGGTCACACGCGCCATGGTCAACTTGACCTACGGCAGCAAGCCCGTCAAAAAGCTGTGGATTTGAAAAGCATGGATTTAAAGAACATGGATCTGAACCACGCGCTCAGCCCAGAATTTAAGAGGTGGTAATGAAACCCCTATCAAACCTGCAAATCGACTTTATGGGACGGCGCAACCTTGCGTTTATCGTCTCTGCTGTAATGCTGGTTGTGTCGATTGGCGCCCTTGTGTTCCAACAGCTCAATCTGGGCCTCGACTTCACCGGCGGCACGCTGATTGAAGTGCGCTACGGCGCTGCGCCGTCGCTGGATGCCATTCGCCAACTGATGGTGGAAAGCGGCTTCAGGGATGTATCGGTGCAAACGTTCGGTGCGTCCACTGAGGTGCTTATTCGCCTGCAGCAAGCGTTTGACCCCGATGTGGGCAGTGATGTAGTGAACCTGCTGCGCTCCAGCGGCGAAAACGTCAACCTGGTACGTGCCGAGTTTGTTGGTTCTCAGGTAGGCGATCAGTTGCGTGACCAAAGCGGCCTGGGCCTGCTGGTCGCACTTGGCGTAGTGATGCTGTATGTTGCCTTCCGCTTTCAGTACAAATTTGCCATCGGGGCGCTTTTAGCCCTGCTTCATGATGTCATCATTGTAGTGGGCATCTTTGCGCTGTTTCAGCTTGAGTTTGACCTGACCGTACTGGCGGCCATTCTGGCAGTTATCGGTTATTCGTTGAACGACACGATCGTCGTCTATGACCGCATTCGTGAAACAATTCGCACCTCGCGTATCGACGATATGCCGCAGATATTCAACGAAGCGATCAATTCTACGCTGTCGCGTACGTTAGCAACATCCGGTACCACCATGCTGGTATTGCTGGCGCTGTTGCTATTAGGCGGCGATATGATTCAGAACTTCGCCATCGCTCTGCTGATTGGTGTTGGGGTAGGCACCTTCTCTTCTATCTATATTTCGGGCGCGTTGCTGCTCCCACTCAAGCTCTCGCGTGAGGACCTGATCCCCACCAAGAAAGCCATTGATGAAGAGGAAGAAGAGCTGCCCTGAGGCGAAAGTAACGCTTAAAAGCAGCCGACAAAAAGGCCCTGCCGGGAAGCCCGGCAGGGCCTTTTCAATCCGCAAATAGCAAGCGGCAACCTCTGTCACCTACCCCTTACTACTCATGGCTCACCAATCAACCAATCACTATTCACAACTTAAAAATGCGGCGCCAGCTGCTTGATCAGCGCCTTGTAAAGACGCGGGCCTGCGGCCATTAGCTGTCCTTCTACCTTGACACTGGGCTGGCCATCCGGCGTCCCCATCAGCGCACCGGCTTCTTTTAGAAACAGCGTGCCTACCTGCATATCCTGCTCTTCCATGCCCAACACAAAGGCGCTATCTACACGGCCGCTAGCCAGCTCACACATATCCAGCAGACCACAGCCCGTCGCTACCAGGGTTTCTACCTGAGGCGCCAACTGCTGGGTAACGGTAAGGTAGGCCGGTAAATGGCTGGAGCGCAGCCACGCCTCGGGAAGGCTCATGGCCAGACGCGTGCCGGTAATCGCGGTGGGTTTACTAACCCGCATACGCTTGCCATTATGCTGGGCACCACGGCCACGGCTGGCAATATATTCATCATCGCCAAACGGTGAGATCACCACCGCGTGTTCCGGGCGGCCCTTGATAAGACACACCACTGAGAGAGCAAAGCCTTTACCCGCTACCGCCAGATTGGAGTAGCCATGCATGGGTTCAATCTTCCAGACGATCTCTTCCCCTTCACCTTCGCCAGCCTTATGAGGCGTATAGCGGCCGGTAACACCGTGCTGGGGATAGCCGCGCTCCAACTGATGCACAATTGTCGCTTCGGCCTTGCGCGCCGTATCTTCAAGCAGGCGGTCAAGATTGGATTCTTCATGGGCGTTTTCGATACGCTCACGAACACGTTGAAATTGTTCAACCGCGCTGCGCGCCGCGCGCAGCGTAAATTGGACCATCGGATTCATGATCGGGCCTTGTCACAGTGATGTTAAAGAACGTTAGGCGCAGGATTGCCTATGGCGCGCAATTCTAGCAGACCCCTCTCGGGCACGCTATCGACTCGTGCTAAACTGCTTGTTTTCTGCGTTTGATCACCAAGTTCTTTACCAAGCCCTGTTCACATTTATCGAGCCCTATCACCATGCTTGAGCGCATTCGTATCGTTTTAATCGGCACCAGCCATCCCGGCAACATCGGCGGCGTTGCCCGCGCCATGCACAACATGGGCCTGGCAGATCTCGCCCTGGTTGCCCCACGCTGCGAGGTCATTACCCAGGACAGCATTTCCCGTGCATCCGGCGCTGATCATTTGCTGCACCAGGCAAGCGTCTACGCAACGCTTGAAGAAGCCGTCGCCGACTGCACGTTGGCCGTTGGTGCCAGCGCCCGCTCGCGCACCCTGCCCTGGCCCATGCTGACCCCGCGCGAACTGGCGGACCGCCTGCCCAATGAATGTCAGGCGGCCGGTTCACGCGTGGCGCTGGTATTTGGCCGGGAAGATAGCGGTCTGACCAACGCAGAGCTTCAGCGCTGCCATGCCCATGTGCATATCCCCACCAACGCTGACTTTAGCTCGCTCAATCTGGCCGCTGCGGTACAGGTGTTGGCCTATGAATGCCGTATGGCCTGGTTAAGCCAGCAAGACGCTGCGCCTGCGCCTGCTGTCGATGACGAGCTGGTAACCCACGAAGAGCTTGAACGCTACTTTGAGCATCTCGAGCGCACCCTGATTGCTATCGAATTTCACGACCCGGCCCAGCCTCGCCAACTGATGGCGCGGCTACGCAGACTCTATTTGCGTGCCCGCCCGGAAAAAATGGAAATGAATATTCTACGCGGCATTTTATCTGCCACTGAAAAAGCGGCAGGTAAGCCATAACCGGCCCCGGCAAATAGTCAGGGAAAGCGTAAACTTGAAGTTATGGGTCAACGCCCCAACCTCGCTACTCTGCTAACGATACTTTAAATGACCGCGTTCCTGCCCTGATCAAGGACCACTCATGTTTCAACGCCTACGTGAAGACATTAACAGCGTATTTGACCGCGACCCGGCGGCCCGCAACTTTCTAGAGGTACTGACCAACTATCCC
Source organism: Vreelandella nanhaiensis (assembly GCF_003990185.1). GTDB lineage: Bacteria > Pseudomonadota > Gammaproteobacteria > Pseudomonadales > Halomonadaceae > Vreelandella > Vreelandella nanhaiensis. Next base: position 496,740 of record NZ_RZHF01000004.1, read on the forward strand.
GGTCTTCACGCGCTGTTGCTTCACCGTTGTGGTCACTGGTTGTGGAGCAAAAACCTGAAATGGCTGGCCCGCACGCTGTCGACGTTTTCCCGCTGGTTGACCGGCATAGAGATCCACCCGGGGGCCACGATCGGTCGGCGATTTTTTATCGACCACGGCATGGGGGTTGTGATCGGGGAAACGGCCACGGTGGGAGACAACGTGACGCTGTATCAGGGCGTGACGCTTGGCGGCACCAGTTGGAACAAGGGCAAGCGCCACCCCACCCTTGAAGACGGCGTGATTGTGGGCGCCGGGGCTAAAATTCTCGGCCCCTTTACCGTCGGAGCAGGCGCTAAAATCGGCTCGAATGCGGTCGTTACCAAGGAAGTACCACCGGGGGCAACGGTCGTAGGCATTCCCGGCAAGATTGTCAAACGCGCCGACCCCGACGTTGAGGAAGCGCTTGAAGTGGACCCAGCGCGGCGCGAGGCGATTTGTCAGAAATTTGGTTTTGATGCCTACGGCGTAAGCCAGGACATGCCCGATCCGGTGGCCCGCTCCATGCAGGCGATGCTGGATCATATGCACGTTGTGGATGAGCGTATCGAGCGGATGTGTTCAACGCTTCGCAAGTTGGATGCCAGCTACCGTGAGGGCCGCCTGCCGGAACTGCGCGATGAAGACTTCGCCGGTATTCTGGATGAAAACGACACTGGCTGCGCGCCCAGAGATCCTACTGACGACACCCTGCCGCCGGGTAAAGGTTGACCAAACTACTCAGGTTTTCCCATAATGGCAGCATATTTGCCGGGAGCACGCTGAACGTTCAGCGTCGAGGTACCTGTCATGCGTTTAACTACCAAAGGGCGTTACGCTGTTACCGCCATGCTCGATCTGGCCTTGAATGGCCAGTACGGACCTACCTGCCTTGGAGATATTTCAAAGCGTCAGGAGATTTCACTCTCTTACCTTGAGCAGCTATTCTCCCGGCTACGCCGCTCTGGGCTGGTGCAAAGCGTTCGCGGCCCAGGTGGTGGTTACTTGCTGGCCCGTCCGGCGGGTGAAATCAGCGTTTCCCAGGTGATCGATGCGGTCGATGAAACGGTGGATGCCACGCGCTGTCAGGGGTTATCCGACTGCCAGCAGGGCAGCACGTGTCTGACGCATCATCTCTGGTGTGAGCTATCCGGCCAGATCCGGCATTTTCTTGATGACGTTACCCTTGCCCAATTGATGCAGCGCCCCGATGTTCTACGTATCGCTACGCGGCAAAGAAATCGCGTTGAAGCAGGCATTCTTGCCTCATCACCGTAATGCACCTGAGTGTGATAACGGCCATCCAGGCGCATTTGAATTAAGCGGCTCTTTATGACCACGACCTCTACGCCCTCACTACCTATTTATCTGGATTACGCTGCCACCACACCAGTGGATAACCGTGTGGCTGACGTTATGCAGCGTTACCTGACGGTGGATCAGCTGTTTGCCAACCCTGCCTCGCGTAGCCATATGCTGGGCTGGCAGGCCGAACAGGCTGTCGAGCAGGCCCGCCGCCAAGTGGCTGACACCATTGGCGCCGACCCACGTGAAATCGTCTGGACCAGTGGTGCAACAGAAGCCGACAACCTCGCACTGATTGGCTACATGCGCGCCAATCGTGAGCGCGGCATGCATCTGGTGACCTCGATCATTGAACACAAGGCGATTGTGGATACCGCTAAAGCGCTTGAAAGTGAAGGCTTTGAGGTCACCTGGCTAACGCCGGGCGAGGATGGCCGCACCACACCCGAACAGCTGCGCGCTGCCATGCGTGATGATACTGCGCTGGTATCGCTGATGGCGGTCAATAACGAGCTGGGCAGCATTAACGATATAGCCGCGCTCGCTGAGGTAGCCCACGAATTTGGCGCGGTCTTCCACACGGATGCTGCCCAGGCGGTGGGCCGAATTCCTCTTGACGTGACCGCGCTGGGAATCGACTTGATGTCGCTTTCCGGGCATAAGTCCTACGGCCCGAAAGGCGTGGGCGCGCTCTACGTCAAGCGTCATCCGGATATCCGCCTGGAGGCGCTGATTCATGGGGGCGGTCATGAGCGTGGCATGCGTTCAGGCACGTTGCCGACGCATCAGATTGCTGGCATGGGTGAAGCATTTGCGCTGATGCAGCAGCAACATGCAGAGGATCAGGCGCATATTGCAGGTTTGCAGAAGCGTTTTTTGAGAGGGCTTGACGAGCTTGACGGCGTGGTGGCCAACACCCCGCTTGATCAGGCCGTACCCAACATTCTGAACCTGGCGTTTGAAGGTATTGACGGCGAGTCGCTGTTGATGGCGCTACGTGATGTGGCGGTTTCCACCGGCTCGGCCTGCAATTCGGCAAGCGTTGACCCTTCTTATGTACTGCTGGGCGTAGGCGTTCCGCGCGCTCTGGCACTATCCTCGCTACGCTTTAGTTTCGGGCGCTTTACCAGCGAAAACGATATTGATCACGCGCTGACCCTTATCCGCCATGCGGTAACGGGTTTGCGCACACCGCCACGCTAAGCGGCTGGCGCTTTTTATCAGGAGGACGCCTTATGGCAACACTCAACATCACCCCGGCTGCCGCCCAACAGATCCGTCACGTGCTTGATGAGCGCGGCCAGGGCCTGGGCCTGCGTGTGTCGGTCAAGCCCAGCGGCTGCTCGGGTTATAGCTACGTTCTGGATTTTGCCGATGAGGTCAGCGACGAAGAAATTCGCTTCGAGGACCATGGTGCCAGCGTTTACGTGGCCCCTGACGCGCTTGAGATGCTCGACGGCAGCGAAGTGGATTACGTCAGCGAGGGTTTGAACCGTTTTTTCAAGTTCAACAACCCAAACGTTAAGGACCAGTGCGGTTGTGGCGAAAGCTTTACGGTTTAATCCGCGTGCCCTCTGCGTATCACCGGTATTCAACCCCCGCGTGAAGCGCTATAATCGCGCTCACTCGGCAACCGGTAACGTATACCGCCACATGCCGAAACGCTTTTCCTTCGCCGCCCCGGCTTGCCAGGGCGGCAATTTCTGCTTTATCCCCTTTTAAGGAGGTCTATACATGGCTACTGAACGCACTCTTTCCATCATCAAGCCCGATGCGGTTGCCAAAAATGCGATCGGCGACATCATTGCTCGTTTTGAAAAAGCGGGCTTGCAAGTGGTTGCCGCCAAAATGGTTCAGCTGTCTGAAGAGAAAGCGGGCGGCTTCTATGCCGAGCACAAAGAGCGTCCGTTCTTTAAAGATCTCGTTGGCTTCATGACGTCTGGCCCGGTTGTTGTACAGGTACTGGAAGGCGAAGGCGCGATTGCCAAGAACCGTGACCTGATGGGCGCTACTAACCCGAAAGAAGCGGCACCCGGCACTATCCGTGCTGACTTTGCGGAAACAATCGACGCTAACGCTGTCCATGGTTCTGATTCTGCAGAAAGCGCTGAGCGTGAAATCAGTTACTTCTTCGGTAACGACGAAATCTGCCCGCGCTAATTACTAGCGCCGCCGTTTCAACGTTCGTTGCCGGCCATTTTCGCGGGGGCTTTGCCCCCGCCTCTTCTCTAGAACGCTGACCGCCATGACCACCACCGTAGCCCAACATACGCCTGCCTCCCACTCTTCACCTGACAGCACAACGCCGGTCGAAAAGGCGCCTGCGCGCCAGAACCTGCTTGGCATGTCTCGCGAACAGATGGAAGCGTTCTTTTTGTCGATCGGCGAAAAGAAATTTCGCGCCGCCCAGCTGATGAAGTGGATTCACCAGGAAGGCACCGACGATTTTTCCGTCATGACCAACCTGTCAAAACCCTTGCGCGACAAACTTGCCCAGGTGGCCGAAATCCGTGGCCCAGGTGTGGTGTATGAAGGCACCTCAAGTGATGGCACTCGCAAATGGGTGCTTGAAGTCGAAGACGGAAGCTACGTCGAAACGGTGCTGATCCCGGCTGAAAACGGTAAACGCCGTACACTGTGCGTCTCTTCGCAGGTGGGCTGTTCATTGGACTGCAGTTTCTGTTCGACCGGTAAACAGGGTTTTCAGCGTAACCTGACCGCCGCCGAAATCATCGGCCAGGTATGGGTGGCCCAGCGCAGCGTTGGGCCGCGCCGCGATACCGCAAACCGTCCCGTGACCAACGTGGTCATGATGGGCATGGGTGAACCGCTGCTCAATTTTGACAACGTGCTCCCCGCCATGAAGCTGATGCTGGACGACAACGGCTATGGTCTGTCCAAGCGCCGCGTCACGCTGTCGACATCAGGCGTTGTCCCCATGATCGACAAACTGGGCGACGAGATTGACGTCAGTCTGGCCATTTCACTGCACGCCTCAACCGACGAGCTGCGCAACGAATTGGTCCCGATCAACCGCAAGTACAACATCCAGGCGCTGCTGGATGCGTGCCACCGCTATTTGTCCAAATGCCCGGACAATCGCCAGGTCACCATCGAGTACACCTTGATCAAGGATGTGAACGACCAGCAGGAGCATGCCGAGCAGCTAGCCGCCCTGCTCAAAGAGTTGCCCTGCAAGATCAATCTGATACCGTTTAATCCGTTCCCCAACTCAGGGTATGAGAAGCCCTCACGAAATCAAGTAATGCGTTTTCAGCAGTGGCTTTACGACCTGGGCTATAACGCCACGGTACGCACCACCCGTGGCGATGATATTGATGCAGCCTGTGGCCAGTTGGTTGGCCGCGTAAAAGACCGCACTAAACGCAGTGCACGCTACATCCAATCCGTGCAGTTGGATGCTGACTAAACGGTGCTTATCTTGACTTCCGGCGAGCACGGCGCTTTGATGGACACGTTTTTATTTGCTGTGTTCGCGGATAGTTGGCAACTTATACCATGAGGGCAAACATGATCTGTCACTGCAGGCGCTTTAACCCATTCAGGGTGCCCATGCTCGCTGTGCTGTTTAGCAGTGTGTGGCTAGCCGGCTGTGCCACATCCAGTTCTTCGCCCACCCAGGCAAATAACGATGCCAGGGACGCTTATACCCAGCTAGGGGTCGCGTACCTTGAACAAGCCAACCTGCCTCGAGCACGTAGCGCTCTTGAGCGCGCATTGAAGGTCGACCCACGTCATGCGCAAGCGCTCCAGGCCATGGCGCTAGTCTATCAGCAGCAAGGCGACGTTGAGCTTGCCGAAACGTATTTTCAACAGGCCATAGACGCCGAGCCTACCTTTACCCGGGCGCGTAACAATTACGCGGCCTTTTTGTATCAGCAGGGGCAGATAGAAGCTGCCTGCAAACAGCTGGAAAGTGCTGCAGAAGATCCACAGTACGCCAGCCGCGCCCAACTCTTTACCAACTTGGGCCAATGTTATCTGGCACTGGAAGAATTTGATAAAGCGCGCGGCCATTTAATCCGTGCGCAGCGTATCGACCCGCGTCATACACCTGGATATTTAACGTTAGCCGAACTGGAAGTTTTGCAGGGCAACTACATGGATGCCTCGCCACCGCTGCACACTTACTTGCAGCTGGCTGGCCCAGACCGGGCCGTGCTGGAACTGGCGATTGATATCGCCCGCGCCGAAGGCGATGACGCCACGGCTGCCGATTACCAGCGCCAGCTGGGCACTTATTAATTGACGCCCTGATCACCTAATTATTTAAGGATGCTCAGCCATGAGCGACACACAATTTCAAGATAGCGTTACTTCTTCTCGTATCAACGCCTCCCCTGGCGAGCTCCTCTCACGCCAGCGTGAACAGCTAGGTGTACCGCTGGGCGAGGCTGCCCGTGCACTCAATTTGCGCCCTGCGGTGGTCGAAGGCCTTGAGCAGGACCGCTACGACGAAATCCCGATAACAGCTTACCGCCGGGGTTATCTGCGCGCCTACGCCAGATACCTGGGCCTGGATGATCGTCTGGTACTGGACGCCTACAAGGAGCGCTATGGCGCGACCGATGCCGAGCGTAAAGTGACGCCAGTCTCCGTCAATCGTCCACCATCAAAGCTTGGTGTCTGGCTCTTCAGGCTGATGACGGTATTGGTCATTGCAGGCTTGATCGGCGTGACAGTGATGTGGTGGCAAAGCCGGGGGGGCAGCGAGCCGCCCAGCTTCGATGAAACACCGGCCATGGAAGAGAACAGCGAGCCATCTTCAGCCGCCGAGGAAGGTGCCGAGCCGGCGCCTCCCACGACACCGGCGCTCTCCTCAGAACAAGAGCAGGCGGGTGTTCGTTCAACGCAGCCTGAAGAGGAAGCTTATGCCGTGGAGGCAACCGAAAGCGAAGCCGCACCTGCTGACGCTGAGCAAACCGCGACAGTGAACGATGTCGCTGCCCTGGATGTAGCGGCGAACACCTCCGGCGAAGCTGTCGAAGAGCCTGCGCCTGCGAACAGTGACAACCGGCTGGAACTCACGTTCAACGAGCAGTCATGGACTGAAATTTTCGATGCCAACAACCAGCGTGTCTTTGTTGGCTTACAAACGCCGGGCACCACTGCCACGGTGGAAGGTGAGCCGCCGTTTCGTTTAACCGTAGGAAACGCCACTGGCGTCGTGCTGCGTTATCAAGGTGAGCAGGTCAATCTTGTAGAACGCGCAGGTGCCAATAATGTAGCCCGATTTACTCTGGGAGAGTGACCCGTCTTATGCACGCCCCTTCTCCGATAAAACGCCGCCAGTCCCGCCAAATTCATGTAGGCAAGGTCGCGGTAGGCGGAAATGCGCCTATTTCCGTACAGAGCATGACTAACACCAACACGCTGGATGTGGCGGCTACCGTGGCGCAGATCCAGCAGCTGGAAAAGGCCGGTGCGGATATCGTGCGCGTTTCAGTACCCGATATGGACGCCGCCGAAGCCTTTGGCAAGATCAAGAAGCTGGTGGATGTGCCGCTCGTTGCAGACATCCACTTCGATTACAAGATTGCCCTGCGCGTAGCCGAACTGGGCGTTGACTGCCTGCGCATCAACCCTGGCAACATTGGCCGTGAAGACCGTGTGCGTGCCGTGGTCAGCGCCGCGCGTGACAACGGCATCCCTATCCGTATTGGCGTGAACGCAGGCTCGCTGGAAAAGGATCTGCAGAAGAAGTACGGCGAACCCACGCCTGCCGCGCTAGTTGAATCAGCCATGCGCCATATCGACCACCTGGACCGGCTCGATTTTCCCGACTTCAAGGTCAGCGTCAAAGCCTCTGACGTGTTTATGGCCGTGGCCGCCTATCGCGACCTGGCCACCCGTATCGAGCAGCCGCTTCACCTGGGTATTACGGAAGCTGGCGGGCTGCGTTCGGGTACTGTCAAATCCTCCATCGGCCTAGGTATGCTACTGATGGACGGTATTGGCGATACCATTCGCGTGTCGCTTGCTGCCGACCCGGTCGAGGAGGTCAAGGTCGGCTTTGATATGCTCAAAAGCCTCAAGTTGCGTGCCAAAGGCATTAACTTTATCGCCTGCCCTAGCTGCTCACGGCAGAACTTTGACGTTATCAGCACCATGAACCAGCTTGAAGAGCGCCTGGAAGACGTGATGACGCCGCTGGATGTCTCAGTCATCGGCTGTGTGGTCAACGGGCCAGGTGAAGCCAAAGAGACTGATATCGGCTTAACAGGCGGCAGCCCTGCCAACCTGGTGTATATCGATGGCAAGCCCGCCAGTAAGCTGAGCAATGACCACTTAGTGGATGACTTGGAGCGGCTAATCCGCGAAAAAGTGCGCCAGAAACAGCAGCAAGAAGATGACATGATTGCCCGCAGCATTTGATCGCCGGGACAGCGCATCAGCCAGGATGCAGAACAAGGAGTTTTCATTGAGCAAGTCCGCCGCTAAAAAGATTCAAGCCATCCGTGGAATGAACGACCTGTTGCCCAGCGATAGCCCTCGCTGGCAATTTTTTGAGACCAAGGTGCGCCAGCTGATGCAGCGCTATGGCTTTGACGAGATCCGCACTCCTATCGTTGAGCAAACCGCCCTGTTTGCCCGCTCGATCGGCGAAGTGACCGATATTGTCGAAAAAGAGATGTACACCTTTGAAGACCGCAACGGCGACAGCCTGACTCTGCGACCTGAAGGCACCGCCAGCTGTGTACGCGCGGCGATGGAACATGGCCTGCTGCACAACCAGACCCAGCGGCTTTGGTACCAGGGCCCGATGTTTCGTCATGAACGCCCGCAAAAAGGCCGCTATCGCCAGTTTCATCAGGTGGGCGTGGAAACTTACGGCTTTGAAGGCCCGGACATTGACGCTGAAGTCATCCTGATTTCTGCACGCCTGTGGAAAGAGCTTGGCCTGTTTGAGCACGTGACTCTTGAGCTGAACTCTCTGGGCTCAGCGGAGGCACGTCTTGCCTACCGTGAAAAGCTAGTGGCCTACTTCGAGCAGCACCGCGAAATTCTCGATGAGGACTCCCAGCGTCGCCTGATCAGCAACCCGCTGCGCATTCTGGATTCCAAAAATCCGGCCATGGCCGATATGCTCAATGGCGCACCGCAGTTAATGGATCATCTGGATGACGAGTCTCGCGAGCATTTTGAGCAGCTAAAGGCCATGCTGGATGCAGCAGGCATTCCCTTTGTGATCAACCCCCGCCTGGTGCGTGGGCTCGACTACTACTGCCGCACGGTATTTGAATGGACTACCTCGGCGCTGGGCAGTCAGGGTACGGTATGTGCCGGTGGCCGTTATGACGGCATGGTGGAACAGCTGGGCGGCAAGCCGACCCCGGCGGTCGGATTTGCGATGGGCATCGAACGGCTGATTCTGCTGCTGGAAACGTTGAATCTGGTACCTGAAGAGGCTCTGGGTGGCTGTGACGTCTATCTTGTGCCCATGGATGACAGCGCGACCGTTACCGCGCTCACGCTCGCCGAGCAGCTGCGTAGCGAGCTTCCCGGCCTGCGCCTTCAACTGCACTGCGGCGGCGGCAGTTTCAAAAGCCGCATGAAAAAGGCCGACAAGAGCGCGGCGACGCTTGCCATTTTGCTGGGCGAAGACGAGCTTGCCGATCAGATGGCAACGCTCAAGTTCCTGCGCGACGACCGCGAGCAGCAGCGTGTAAGCCAGGCAGCACTCTCTTCAATGCTTGGCGAACTGCTGGCCCGCTAGGTCAAACGAACCGGCGCTTGCGCCTACCAATCACTTATCGTCGCTAGGTAGCGGCGATTTTATGCAATAGGAGACCGCCCGTGGCGGATCGAAGCGAAGAAGAGCAGCTGGATATCGTCAAACGCTGGTGGAAAGAGAACGGTACCTCGCTGATTGCAGGTGCCGTGCTGGCGGCTGCGGGTGTGTTTGGCTGGAACGCCTGGCAGAACTACCAGGAAGGTCAGTCAGAAGCCGCCTCGGTCCGCTACCAGCAGTTGATCAGCATAGCAACGGCCCAGGAGCTGGACGAGCAGCAGACCGCCAGCGCCCGCGAACTGGTTGCTGAGCTGACCGATGATTACGGCAAGACGCTGTATGCCGATCTCGCCCGACTGCTGGATGCCCGCCTGGCGGTGCAGCAGGATGACCTTGAAGGCGCCAAGGCATCACTTGAGCAAGTGGCCGACGGTTCATCGCGCCGCTACGTGCAGAGCCTTGCCTGGCTGCGTTTAGCGCGTATTGAAGTAGCCTCCGGCAACCCCAATGCTGCGCTTGAGCTGCTTGATGAGCCCATCAGCGAATCCCTGGCCGCTCAACAGGCTGACGTACGCGGCGATGCTCATGCAGCGCTTGGCCAGACCGAGCAGGCGCGCAGCGCCTGGCAGAACGCACTGGCGCTTGCCCAACAGCAGGATCAAACGCTTTACGGCGTGCAATTCAAGCTTGACGATCTCGGCGCCGAGGAGGCGACACAATGATGAATCTGCGTTTTCCCAAACAGATCATGCGCGTGACGTTCGGCGCCGCCGCCATTGCCCTGCTGGCAGGCTGTGCCAGTAAAGGCGAACCCGCCTACACGCCTAAAGAGCTGCGCAGCTTTAATGAAACCGCAACGCTTGAAACGCAGTGGCGCCAGAATGTTGGCAGCGGCCTGGGCCGGGCACGCTACCCCATCGCCCCGGCGCGTGAAGGCAGCACCGTGTTTGCCGCCGATGCTGAAGGGCTGGTCATGGCGCTTGATGCCAATAGTGGCGAGCGCGAATGGCGGGTAGAGCTCGATACACCAATTTCAAGCGCTTTGACCGCTATTGCCGGGCATGTTTACCTGGGCACGCGCAACGGTGAAGTGATCGCTCTTGACCAGCGCGATGGCAGCGTTAGCTGGCGCTCGCGGGTTTCCAGTGAAGTGCTCGCCGCCCCCCAGGCCAATCAGCAGCTTCTGGTCGTACAGAGCGTCGATGGCCAAGTGACCGCTCTGGATCGCGCTACGGGTGCCGAGCGCTGGGTATACACCAGCTCACAGCCCGCACTGACACTGCGTGGCACCGGCACGCCGACGGTTATTGAACCAGTCACGTTCGTGGGCCTTGCCAACGGACGCCTAGCTACCCTTGATAACCGCAGCGGCCAGCCCCTTTGGGATATGCAGATTGCAACGCCTCGAGGGCGCAGCGAAGTTGAGCGACTTGTCGACCTTTCCGGCCAGCCGTTGATTACGCCTGACGGTCGCCTGTTTATTACCAGTTACAACAGCCGGGTCGTGGCACTGGAAGCCACCCGTGGCAACGTTCTCTGGGAAAGCAATCTCTCTAGCCGCCATACGCCGCTGATGGTAGGTGACTATCTGTTTGTCGTTACCGACAACAGCCAGGTAGTAGCACTCGATGCCAGCAATGGCCAGGAAATCTGGCGTAACGATGAGCTTGAGGATCGCTGGCTCACCGCTCCCTCCTTTGCAGCGGGGAACTTGGTACTCGGCGATTTCGAAGGCTATGTCCATCTGATCGACGCGCGTGAAGGTAACATCGTGGGCCGTACCCGGGTACATAAATCCGGCCTTAGCGTGCCCGCCGTTACTGATGGCAACACCATTCATGTCCAGGCCAATAATGGTCGCCTGGAAACCCTGGAAGTCACTCCATGACACCCGTCATTGCTTTGGTCGGTCGCCCCAATGTGGGCAAATCGACCCTGTTTAACCGCCTAACACGTTCGCGTGATGCGCTAGTGGCCGATTTTCCCGGCCTTACCCGTGACCGTAAGTATGGTAACGGCATGCTGGGCGGCAAGAGTTACACCGTAATTGATACCGGCGGTATCAGCGGTGATGAAGAAGGTATCGATGCGGCGATGGCCGAGCAGTCGCTTGCCGCGATTGATGAGGCTGATATCGTTCTGTTTCTGGTCGATGCCCGCGCTGGCCTGAACGTGGCCGACGAAGCTATCGCCAACCATTTGCGGGTCAACCAGAAGAAAACCTGGCTGGTAGTCAACAAGACCGACGGCCTTGAAGAGCACTCGGCCATGGCCGACTTCTGGAAGCTGGGCCTGGGCGACCCGTGGCCCATCGCGGCCGCCCACGGGCGTAACGTGTCCACACTGATGGATACCGTGCTTGAACCGTTTCCCGAACGCGATGCCAGCATTCCGGCCGACACCGGCAGCAAGGGCATTCGCATCGGCGTGATCGGCCGCCCGAACGTGGGTAAATCCACCCTGGTCAATCGCCTGCTGGGTGAAGAGCGCGTGGTGGTGTTCGATGAAGCGGGTACCACACGGGATGCTATCGAGATTCCGTTTGAGCGGCGCGGCAAACCCTATGTGCTGATCGACACGGCCGGTATCCGTCGGCGCAAGAACGTTAGCGAAATTGCCGAGAAGTTCTCCATCATCAAGACACTTGATGCGATCAAAGAGTGTCATGTGGCGGTGATGGTACTCGATGCACGCAACGGCCTGGTCGAGCAGGACTTGCACCTGCTGGATTACGTGCTGACCACCGGGCGCGCCCTGGTGCTGGCGATCAACAAGTGGGACGGCCTGGAAAGCGAAGCCAAAGAGAAGATGCGCTCGGATATCAAGCGCCGTTTAGGCTTTGCCGACTATGCTGAAATTCACTTTATCTCAGCGCTTCACGGCACCGCTGTGGGCGATCTGTACCCCTCCATTGATCGGGCGTTCAACGCGGCCAATGCGCACTGGTCTACCAACCGGTTGACCACGCTGCTGCAAGATGCGGTTAGCCAGCATCCGCCCCCCATGGTTAACGGGCGGCGTATCAAGCTGCGCATGGCCCACCAGGGTGGCAGCAACCCGCCAATTATCGTGGTGCACGGCAATCAGACCGCGTCAGTGCCCGAAGCGTATCGTCGTTACCTGATCAATACTTTCCGCAAGGTATTGAAGGTACGCGGCACGCCCATGCGGTTTGAATTCCGTTCAGGCGATAACCCATTTGACCAAATGGCAGGGGCCAGCGATAAAGAGAAAGCCAAAAAGCGCGAGCTTAACCGCACCAAGGAGGCGCGCCAAAAGCGCCGCTAATTGCCAAGCGCTCTACGCCCCCAAACGCCTGCTTTAACCAGCAGGCGTTTTTGTTCTACCTTATTCATCACGTTTTCACGGTCATAAATTCGCTTGACATAAAATCCTGCGGGCCCTCAAATAGCCGCGCTTTTTAGCCTATCACGTTGGCCTTTGCCATCATTGCCCTTCTTGGGAGGGAACTTATGCGTTATGCCGTTCGTCACTGGCGCTGGCTGGTGACCCTTAGTTTGGCCAGCCTGCTTAGTGGCTGTCTTGCACTGCCCCAAACAGGGCTTTTTGCGTTCCGCTTGGCGGTAACATCGCTGGGCGTTGAGGATGTTCGTATTGGCCCCTACAGCATCAATGCAGGCCTGGATACCAGCGACTTGACCAGCCTGCTGGCCTCAAGCCTGGGCGCTGGCAGCCTGCCGGTTCAGGCAACGCTTGCCATGGGGCTGGGATTACCGGCTGGCATGCCTGCGGTGGCCATGTCAGGCTTTAACTGGACGCTGGATATGCCGGGCGTTGACCCTGTGCAGGGGAAATACACGCAGGATGTTTCATTAACCCCAGGTGACGGCGCTAATCTGCGCCTGCCGGTGGCGTTTGACATTCTGGGTACCGATACCCAAAAGATGGCGCCAATGCTGAATCTAGCCAAGCAACTCGCTTCTCAAGGCGAGCTGCCAGCGGGTAGCCAACTGGCTATCACACCGGGGGATCTACGCGGGCTAGGCATGACGTTGCCCGCAGGACTGCTAACACCCACCATTCGCCTCAATGTAGGCGAAGATGGTCAGCTAATCCCGCAGCGTTAATGTTTCTCTTCCAGGCGTTTGCGGCCAACGAAGTGGGCCGCAAACTGCCACGCCGTACGACCACTGCGCCCACCGCGTAATGTGGCAAAACGCACCGCTTCAGCTCTTGCTGCGTCATCCCAGTCACCTGGCTTACCTACCTGCCTGACCCAGTGCTCGCATACTTCAAGGTATGTTGCCTGGCTGAACGGGTGGAAGCCCAGCCACAGGCCAAACCGGTCCGACAGCGAGATCTTTTCCTCCACAGCATCACCGTGATGAAGCTCTTCGCCCACGAGCTGTGAACCGCTATTGTCGTCCATCGACTCTGGCAGCAAATGGCGCCGGTTGGATGTTGCATACAGCAGTACGTTTTCAGGCGGGCCGGTTAGGGCGCCATCCAGTACGCTCTTCAATGCCTTGTAGGCATCGTCGTTACCTTCAAACGACAGGTCATCGCAATACACCACAAACCGGTGCGGCACATGGCGCAACTGTTCAACCAGCATGGGCAAACTTGCCAGGTCGTGTCGGTCAACCTGGATCAAGCGTAGCCCCTCACCGCCCAGTGAGTTAAGCAGCGCGCGTACCACCGACGATTTACCGCTACCCCGCGAGCCCCAGAGCAGCGCATGGTTCGCCGGCAAGCCTTGCAGAAAAGCACGGGTGTTATCCAAAAGCGCCAGTTTCTGCCGCTCAATACCCAGCAGATCATCCATGGTCATGGCATCGCGCGGCGGCACCGGCACCAGCCGACCGCCTAACGGATGGCGCTGCCAGATGGCGGCCACATGGGTACTCCAATCGACCGTGACGGGGGCAGGAGGTAACCATTGATCCACATGGTCAAGTAGCTTGGTTAAACGTTGGCTCAGTTCAGCGTCCATACCTATCCTCTGACAAGTGACGTTATACTAGGGAGATTGATTTACCGCTCTTAGTGGTTATCTTGTGTACAGGGAACTCATTCGTCTATAAGGAAACCATCTCATGCGTTGGCTTCGTCCATTTGCGATTACCGCGTTGTGCGCCTCACTGGCAGCCTGTTCCACTTCGCCCACCGGGCGCTCGCAATTACTGCTGCTCTCAGATGATCAGCTTAACGAAATGGGTCAGCAGGCATTCGCCCAATATCAGCAGGATGTGCCTCCCGCTGACCAAGCCAGCCTTCGCTACGTGCAATGCATCACCGATGCGATTGTTGAGGTGCTTCCCGGCGAGCAGCGCAACCTGGACTGGCAAGTGCGTGTTTTCAAGGCCGAACAGCCCAACGCCTTTGCCCTGCCCGGCGGCTACATGGGTGTAAACACCGGCATGCTTAATATCGCCACTACTCAAGATCAGTTGGCATCCGTCGTCGGTCATGAAATTGGCCACGTGCTTGCCCGCCATGCCAACGAGCGTGCTTCAACCCAGAATGCCACCTCTCTTGGGCTATCGGTGATTTCCAGCGCATCAGGCATGCAGACCCCGGGTGGACAGCAGCTGATGGGCGTACTGGGCCTCGGCGCGCAATACGGCATTGCCCTGCCCTTTTCACGCCGCCACGAAAGCGAAGCCGATATCATTGGCCTGGACCTCATGGCCCAGGCAGGTTTTGACCCGCGCCAAAGCGTAACGCTTTGGGAAAACATGCAGGCAGCCTCTGGCGGTGGCGCGCCGCCCGCCTGGATGTCGACTCACCCAAGCCAAGGTCAGCGGATTGAAGGCCTGCAGGCCAACATGGATAGCGCACTTGCCACCTATGAGCAGGCACGCAGCAGCGGACGTACGCCCAACTGTCAACGTCCCTGAGGTGCCGACTTTAGCCTGCTGGCGATAAAATCAGCCAAAAGGGCCGAGCGATCTCGGCCCTTTTGATTTCCAGCCCGGTTAGCCGGCGTTCAGCATCCGGCGCAGCGTTTGGCGCACATGGGTGGTATCAGGACGCACGTTGCGCCATAAAAAGAACGCTTCAGCTGCCTGTTCAACCAGCATTCCCAACCCGTCCAGCCGTTTGGCGCCGTGGGTACCGGCCCATTTCAGAAACACCGTCTCTTCCGCGCCGTACATCATGTCGTAGGCCCAGGCGCCGTCGGCAAACAAGTTACCGGGTAGTGGCGGCAGATCGCCATTAAGGCTTGCACTGCTGCCGTTGATCACGAGATCAAACGGGCCTTTAGCCGCTTTGAAGCCTCCACTGTGAAGCTCCCCGAGGTCGGCGAAAGCCTCTGCCAGCTGCTGGGCTTTTTCAGGGGTGCGGTTGACCACCATCACCTCGCTGGGCTGTTCAGCAAGCAGCGGTTCCAGAATCCCCTGCACGGCACCGCCAGCGCCTACTACCAACACGCGTTTACCCGCCAGCGTAACGTGGTGGTATTTCAGATCACGTATCAGACCAACGCCATCCGTGTTATCGCCATAGATAAGCCCGTTACCGCCGACCGTTAACGTATTGACCGCTTTAGCACGCTGGGCACGTTTGCTTAATGTGTCGCATAGCGCATAAGCCTCGCCTTTAAAGGGCACGGTAACATTGGCGCCCCGGCCGCCTTTCTCCACAAAGGCGAGCCAGGCGTCAGCGAAACCATCAAGAGGCGCTAGTTTCGCCGTATATTCAAGTGCCTGATGGGTTTGCTGAGCAAATTCGTTATGAATCAATGGCGACTTTGAGTGCTCAATCGGGTTGCCAAATACGCAGTAAAGGTCACTCATTAGCGCGTTCCTATGCGGTGTTTACGTTACCATACGTTGCTACGCAGCCGAGCTGGTAGCCTTACTCAATGCCCAGCCAGTCGCGGGCTACCAGATAATCATTCAGCCGGGCTTCAGGACTATCGGGCGCTGGCGTATAGGCATACTCCCAGCGCGCTAGAGGTGGCATCGACATCAGTATCGACTCCGTGCGCCCACCGCTTTGCAGACCGAACAGCGTGCCCCGGTCCCATACCAGGTTGAACTCCACATAGCGCCCCCGGCGGTAGAGCTGAAACTCGCGCTCACGTTCGCCCCAAGGGTCATGCTGGCGACGCTCGACAATGGGCAGATAGGCATCCAGGAAGCTATCACCCACAGCGCGCTGAAAGGCGAAGCACTCTTCGAAACTGCCAGCATTCAGGTCATCAAAGAACAGCCCACCCACACCGCGGGTTTCGTCGCGGTGCTTCAAGTAAAAATACTCGTCACACCAGGCTTTGTAGCGGGCGTACACATTCTCTCCAAAGGGGTCACAGGCGGCCTTGGCAACCTGATGCCAGTGCACGACATCCTCCAGGACCGGGTAGTAAGGCGTTAAATCAAAGCCGCCACCAAACCACCAAACGGGCGTCTCGCCCTCTTTTTCCGCAATAAAGAAGCGTACGTTGCCGTGACTGGTGGGAATATGCGGATTTTCCGGATGCAGTACCCAGGAAACCCCAACCGCATGAAAGCTGCGCCCAGCAAGTTCCGGGCGCGACGCGGTGGCCGAGGGCGGCAACTGGGCGCCGTATACGTGGGAAAAATTAACACCACCTTTTTCAAACACGCGGCCCTGTTCAATTACCCGTGAACGACCGCCACCGCCCTCTTCGCGCTGCCAGCTGTCTTCTCGGAATGCGCCACGGCCATCGACGGCGGCTAGGCCCTCGCAGAGCCGCTCCTGCAGGTTAAGCAGGTACGTCTTAACGTTATCCAGGTGCTCGTGGGCCACGGTATCTCCAACAATGTGCCTAAGGGGTTAGTGACAATGGTAAGGCGTAAGGCTTAAGGGTTGAAGGGCGAATCGGCAAAAGGTGACAAGCCTCTGAGCACTACGGCCGCGCCTGAAAGCGCGCGAGCGCCCGGCGGTAGGCGCCGCTTCGTACCGCACGGCTGATCATGGGCATGGCGCTTTTGATCCCGGCACGCACCAGACGGCGCTGAATCCAAGGCATGTCCAATTCAAGCTGGTTAGCGGCCCATTCGGGAAGCAGATCGATACCCGCACGCATGAAAAGCGCACCGGCCGGACGAAAGATCAGATGGCGCGGTGGGGCGTTCAACAATATTTGTATGACTTCCCGGGTGCGCTCGTCGCAGATGAGTTCGCGCCTTTTAGTGTCAAGGTACGCCTCGATGGCGGCGCAACTGTCGGGCACGTTGCGCGCCCCCAACGCCTCGGCGATACAGGCGGTCTCGAAAAAGTAACGATCCTGGCTTTCGCGCTCAAGGTGGGGGTTACGATAACGCAGGTGGGCGGCCATGAAGCGGCTCATCTCGGCGACATGCACCCAGGTGAGAAGGTCCGGGTCGTCGGCCGAATAAGGGCGACCGTCGGCGGCGTGGCCGCGTACCTTGGCGTGCACTCGACGTACGCGGGCGATCGCCTCTTCGGCCTGCTCGAAGGTGCCGAAGCTGGTAGTGGCGATAAAGTCGCTGGTGCGTCTTAGCCGCCCGACCATATCATGGCGAAAGCTTGAGTGATCCCATACGCCAGCCAGCGCCAGCGGATGCAACATCTGCAAGAGCAGCGCGCTGATGCCGCCGCACATCATGGGGGTGAAGTCGCCATGAATGTTGCGCACCAGACCATCCAGAGGAAAGGGACCTGGGTTTTGCGCGGCGCGCGCCTCACCCAGGCGCGCCGCCATGGCGTCATACAAGAAGGTGGTCACGGCTATGAGCGCAGCACCTGGCCCGTGGCAAGATCGCGAATGGTGCTGGGCCGCGGGTTGCCTCCCAGCTCGCCGACAACAATAGCGGCAACCTCCTGGCCAAAGATACTGACAATTTCGTCACTGCTCATGGCTGGCGGCTCCCCGGCGCGATTGGCCGAGGTAGATACCAACGGGCCGCCAAATGCTTCGCACAGCGCCTTCATTAATGGATGGTCGGTAACCCGCAGCGCCACGCGCTGGTGAGCACCGCGTACCAAGGCGTGGCTGCGGCCGTTATCCGGCACCAGCCATGTATTGGGGCCAGGCCAGCTGGACGCCAGTGGGGCATGCAGGGCCAAGGGAAGCTGATTTAACCAGGGCTGGAACTGCTGGATACTCGCGGCCACCAGAATAACGCCCTTGGCCGGGTCGCGTTCTTTCATGCGCATTAATCGGGTAAGCGCTTCGTCATTATCGGGGTCGCAGCTAAGCCCCCAGACGGCTTCGGTGGGGCAGGCAATTACGCCACCTGCGTGCAGCGCATTAATGGCAGTATCGAGGTCGGTAGCCGGTTTCATGGCAACTCCTGCTCTACTCAAGGCAACGGGCAATAAAGAGGTTTTTTGCATCCTATCACGGCCTGGGCAAACGCACCCAGCCACCCGCTTGCTGGGCTACCCAGCCATCAAGCTCCAGCATGAGTAGCCGCTGCTGGCAGCCGCTGACGCTTTCACCGGTCGCCTGCACCAATACATCAATCGGCGTGGGTGTGCCCGACAAGTCATGTAACAGCGTATCAGGCAGCGGTTCACACTTATCTGCCCCAGCGGCGGGGACTTGCTGTTCAACGGCAGGCGGCGGCAGGAACGTGCTTGCCCATTGCTGCAGCTCTTCAAGCATATCGTCAATATGGCGCACCAGCGTCGCCCCGTTGCGCAGTAGATACAGGCAACCCTGCGCCTGTATGTTATGCAGCGACCCCGGCAGGGCAAACAGCTCCTTGCCCTGCTCCAGCGCCAAGCGCGCGCTGACCAACGAACCGCTTTTCTCGGTCGCCTCCACCACCAACGTGCCGAGGGAAAGCCCGGTCACGATGCGATTGCGCCGAGGAAAAAAGGCGGGCCGGGCCACCGTGCCCGGCGGGTGCTCTGAAAGCAGCAGCCCGCCAGGTATCTGGCTTAGCTGTTCGTGAAGATCACGGTGCCGGGCAGGGTAGATAACATCAACGCCACAGCCCAGCACGGCAATACTGCTCCCCCCGGCGCTTAACGCAGCGCGCTGGGCGATACCATCAACCCCAAGCGCCATCCCGCTAACCACGCACCACCCGCGGCGCGCCAGTTCGCGGGCAAACCCTTGCGCGTTAGCGCTACCTTCCGAGGTGGGCTTACGGGTCCCCACCATGGCAAGCTTTGGCCCTTCAAGCGCACTCAAATCACCTTGCGCCCAGAGTACGGCAGGCGGGTCATCTATTTCATCCAACAGGGCCGGCCATGCGGGATGATGACGATGCAAAATATGTCGACCGGGGCCGCTTTGCTGCCAGGCGATAGACGCCTCGACCTGTTGCTGTAACGGGCTGCGTTCAGGATGTTCAAGCCATAGCCTTAAGGCGTTGGCAGCATTACTGGGCAGCACCGCCAGCCAGCCTTCCGGCCAGCGCGGCCTGCGGGCCACCAGCTGATGTATGCGCAGTGCCCCCATTCCGGGCAAGGCATTGATTACTAGCCATTCCTTGGTATCCATCGGCTCTCCTTACAGTGCATCACGCGAATAAAAGTTGATTGATCAATTCGGGGTAACTACCCAGTCGCCCACTTCCAGCACATTGGATGTCTGCATCACCAGTGCATAGCTGACCCGCTGGTAGGGCTTGATAATCATCACCTGCCCTGCTGGCGTGGCGGGTAACTGAACTGACGCTTGGGTACGCGGGTCGTCGATCAACGTGCCTTGCTGGTTAACCTGAAGGATATGCCCGGGCTCCAAGCCATCCTGAGTGCCCACATCCAGAGCAACCATTTGCAAACGACCGACAAACCGCATGCCACTCGGCACGGCAACAATACGCCCACGGATACCATTCAAAGGCGGGTGCGGCTGAAGCGCCGGGCGAGCGCCGTCATACTCAAGGGGCAAGATCAGATCATTGCTACGCACTTCTTGGTCGGCCTTGAGTACGTGCAACTGCGCAATGTCGCCGTCGCTTCGCAGGTGCTGCGCCTCCCCCACCTTGAGCAACTCACGTCCCAGCAGTCTGCCATCAACATCACGATAAGACTCCCCCGGGCGATAGACCCCAAGCGCCACGTCATGGGGCACTCGGCCTCGCGCATAGAGCGTATCCCCCGCGGCACTCATCAGACGCTGCTGATTTCCAGCCAGCACGTAAGTAAGCTCTGGCAGGTTATCGCCCTCCTCCAACACGCGGTGCGCGCGCAAAAAAGCGTCCAGGCTTGCAAGAGGTAATGCAAAATCGGCAAAGCGCCCCTTCTGATCTGCCTCACCCAGCGCTATTGTGCGTATTTGCGGGGATAGCTTGACGACCTGCTGGCATTCATCGCCTAACGCCTGATCACTGAACAGCAGCAGTAGGCCGAGCCCTAACGCGTATAATGTCATTATCAGAGCTACCCTTTTCACGTGAGCTGCCTTGGGCGGCATGGCCATATTGCGCTCCTTTGAAGAGGCTGGTGAAAGACTGGCCTATGCAAGTCGGCGGCGGGCGCGCTTTTTGCTGCCTGTCAGGCCGTGTGGCAATGCCCAGGAGTGCTGCCAGCGTGGTATAGTAATCATCAAGAAAGTAGCAGGCCGCGGCTAGCCGGCCTGATTATCTAAGATTCTGCATAACGGTGATTGTAACCCCATGGCCAAACTACCTATTCTCGAATTTCCCGACGAGCGCCTGCGCACCAAGGCGGTACCGGTGGAAACCGTCGACGATGAAGTTCGCCAGCTTGTCGACGATATGCTGGAAACCATGTACGACGCCCGCGGCATCGGCCTTGCAGCCACGCAGATTGACGTGCACCGGCGTGTTGTCGTGATGGACGTCAGCGAAGATAACTCGCAGCCGCTGGTACTCATAAACCCCCGTTACACGCCCATCGGCGAAGAAAAAGAGCCGCTTTCAGAAGGCTGTCTGTCGATTCCTGAGTACTACGCCGAAGTGCCACGCTATCTCAAGGTCAAGCTCAACGCCCTTGACCGTCACGGAGAAGCTTACGAGCTTGAGGCCGATGGCCTGCTGGCGCACTGCATTCAGCACGAGTACGACCATCTTGAAGGCGTACTGTTTGTTGATTACCTCTCACCGCTCAAGCGCGACCGCGTCATGAAAAAAATGCAAAAACGCCATAAGCTGATGCAGGACGATGCATAACGGCTAAACGGTTTTACCACAGTTTACTTCGGTTTTGGTAGCTGGCGTTCAAAAAGCGCGGTGTAAAATGTGTCAGGCCGAGGAGCCCGGTAATCACAACAACTGTTGTCTACCTTCGCTTCTCGGCCTTTATCGTCAGCGCGGGGCTTTATTTCTTTTCTTGTTATTAGGTATCTATTTACATGTCACAGTTGCGCGTTGTTTTTGCGGGCACGCCCGATTTTGCCGCCTCAAGCCTTGCTGCTCTTCTAGAAAGCAAGCATGAGGTGGTCGCGGTTTATACCCAGCCCGACCGCCCGGCGGGTCGCGGCCGCAAACTCACGCCTAGCCCTGTTAAAAAGCTGGCCCTTGAGCAGAGCCTTCCGGTCTATCAGCCGCAAACACTAAAAGATACCGGCGCCCAGGCCGAACTTGCAGCGCTGGATGCCGATATCATGGTGGTGGTTGCCTATGGCTTGCTGCTGCCTCAGGCCGTGCTGGATACGCCGCGGCTGGGTTGCATCAATGTGCATGCTTCGCTATTGCCACGCTGGCGTGGCGCCGCTCCCATTCAGCGTGCCATTGAAGCGGGAGATCAAGCTTCAGGCGTGACGATCATGCAGATGGATGCGGGGCTGGATACTGGGGCCATGTTGCACGAAGTGCGCACCCCCATTACCGAGCGCACCACCGGCGGCGACCTTCACGACCGTCTGGCCATTCAAGGCGCTACTGCGCTGATCAACGTACTGGATGAATTGGCCCAAGGCACGGCAAGCGCCACGCCTCAGCCCGAGGAAGGCGTTACCTACGCCACCAAACTGAGCAAGGCCGAGGCCGAGCTTGATTTCACCCAGCCCGCCGAGGCGCTGGCACGCAAGATTCGTGCCTTTAACCCTTGGCCGGTCGCGTGGTGTCAGCTAGGTGACGACCGCTTGCGCCTGCTTATGGCAAACGTTGAACCAGGCGAACATGCCCCTTCGCTACCCGGCATGCTTCTGGAACACGGCGAAGACTACCTGCGCATTGCCTGCGGCGCACAAGGCCGTGAGGTATTGTGCATAACCACCGCTCAACTGCCGGGCGGCAAGGCCATGGCGGTCCGCGATCTGCTCAATGCCCGCCACGCTCGCCTGACTACCGGCACACGCCTTGGTCAGTCAGAAACCCAGCAAGGAGACTCCTTATGAGCCAAAAACGCCCCGCGCAGAACGGTCGCGCCTCAGGCAACAGTGGCCAGGACGTTCGCGCCGCCGCTGCCCGTGCCTTGGCACCGGTTATTGCCCAGCAGGGTTCTCTTGCCAGCCTGGATGAGCATAGCGTGGTGGCCCGAGACCGGAGCCTGTTAAAAGAGCTCTGCTTTGGCACTTGCCGTCAGCTGCCACGTCTGGAAGCCCTGGCTAACACCCTTTTAAAGCAACCCTTTAAAAAGCGTGATAGTGATATCCACGCCCTGCTGCTGGTAGGTATTTATCAGCTTTTGTACATGCGCATTCCCGCCCACGCGGCGGTGGGTGAAACCGCAGGTGCCGCACGTTTGCTGGGCAAGGAGTGGGCAACACGCGTGCTCAACGGTTGTCTACGCCGCCTGCAGCGCGAGTCCGAGGAACTCCAGGCCACTGTTGATAAAGATGAAAGCGTGGCGCTCGCCCATCCCCGCTGGTTACTGGATGCTCTACGCGACGCCTGGCCCGAGCAGTGGCGTTCGATTGTTGACGCCAACAACCAGCCCGGCCCCATGACGCTGCGCGTTAATCAGCACCACAACGATCGCGAAGCCTATCTGGAGCGGTTGGTTGAACAGGGGCTCAGTGGAGAACTATGCACCCATGCGCCTGACGGCATTACGCTTAACGTACCGTGCGATGTGACCTCGCTACCCGGGTTTTCCGAGGGTCACGTCAGCGTACAGGACGAGGCGGCCCAACTTTGTGCCGCACTACTTGGCCCTGTACTGGCGCCACGGCACGGCGCACAGGTTCTGGATGCGTGCAGCGCCCCCGGCGGCAAGACCGCGCATCTGCTTGAGCAGTTTGATATCGCCCTGACAGCCCTGGATAGCGATAACCAGCGCCTATCGCGAGTAGAGGATACGCTTAGCCGTTTGGGTCTAACGGCTGATCTCCAGCATGCCGATGCCACCCAGCGCGACTGGTGGAACGGCACGCCGTTTGAGGCTATTCTGCTGGATGCCCCCTGCTCCGGCACGGGCGTTATCCGGCGCCATCCGGATATCAAGACGCTGCGCCGCAAGGAGGATATCCGTAAACTGGCCAAGCTCCAGCAGCAGCTGCTGGATAATCTGTGGCCCTTGCTGCGCGAAGGCGGCACGCTGTTATATGCCACCTGCTCGGTACTGCCTGAAGAGAACGCCAAGCAGATCGATGCCTTCCTGGCGCGTACGCCAGATGCCAGGGTAACCACGCCTAGTGATGTTGCCTGGGGTGTCGAGAGCGGCCATGGCCGTCAGCTGTTTCCCGAGGTGGGGCGTCACGATGGCTTTTTTTATGCCAGACTAGAAAAGCGTACTGCCTAGGTTTTATCGAATGCCAAGGCAGTGAATTCATGACTAAGGATGGAGATACCATGACTCATCACACCTACAAGCACGTAGAAATCACCGGCTCTTCCGAGAAAGGCATCGAGGAAGCCGTGCAGAACGCACTCGCCAAGGCATCAGAAACCCTTCAGCACATGCGCTGGCTGGAAGTCACCGACACGCGCGGCCATATTGAAGATGGCCGAGTGGCTCACTGGCAGGTCACTGTAAAAGTCGGTTTTACATTGGAATAATCCTCACCTGCTTTTCAACGGCGGCTGGTTTACACTGGCCGCCGTCTTTATTGCAGCGCATTAAGTTAGAACTTCACATTAGACATTGCGCTGGCGCTTTCAATGGAACCGATGCTCAGTAATGAAAATCATCATTCTCGGCGCCGGCCAGGTCGGCGGCACCCTGGCGGAGCACCTCGCCCGCGAGGAGAACGACATCACCGTCGTGGACACCGACGCCAACAAGCTGCGCGAGCTGCATACCAAGCTCGATATCCGCACCGTTACCGGCGCAGGCTCCTACCCCATCGTGCTGCGTCAGGCGGGCTGTGAAGACGCCGATATGCTGATCGCGGTGACCAATACCGACGAAGTCAACATGATCGCCTGTCAGGTCGCCCATACCCTGTTTCGTACGCCCACCAAGATTGCCCGGGTACGCGCCACACCCTACCTGACTCGCAAGGGGCTGTTTGCCCACGAAGCCATCCCCATTGATGTATTGATCAGTCCCGAACAGGTGGTCACCGATCACGTGCGCCGTCTGATCGAACATCCCGGCGCCCTGCAGGTGCTGGACTTTGCTGGGGGGCTGGTACAGCTGGTGGCGGTGAAAGCCGTGTTTGGCGGGCCACTGGTAGGCCAGGACCTGGCCTTTCTTCGCCGCCATATGCCCAACGTGGATACCCGTGTGGCGGCCATCTATCGGCGTAACCGGCCGATCATTCCCCGCGGCGATACGGTGATTGAAGCCGACGACGAGGTATTCTTCCTCGCCGCCCGACGGGACATCCGCGCGGTGATGAGCGAGCTTCGGCGTGTCGAACGGGGCTTTCGCCGGGTGGTGATTGCCGGAGGCGGCAATATCGGCGAGCGTCTGGCCGAGCACCTGGAGCATACCCACCAAGTCAAGATCATCGAGCACAACCTCGAGCGCTGCACCACGCTGTCCGAGCGGCTCGACCGCACCGTGGTGCTCCACGGCAGCGCGACCAGCAAGCGGCTGCTGGAGGAAGAGAACATCGAGGACTGCGATATCTTCTGCGCGCTGACCAACGACGATGAGGTCAACATCATGTCGTCGCTGCTCGCCAAACGGTTGGGCGCCAAGAAGGTGCTGACGCTGATCAACAACGCCGCCTACGTGGATCTGGTGCAGGGCGGCGAGATTGATATCGCGATCTCCCCCCAGCAGGCCACCATCGGCAGCTTGTTAACTCACGTACGCCGGGGCGATATCGTCAACGTGCACTCGCTGCGCCGTGGGGCAGCCGAGGCGATTGAGGCCATTGCCCACGGCGACAAGCAGTCATCCAAGGTAGTGGGGCGTACCATCAGCGAGATTAACCTGCCCGAAGGCACCACCATTGGGGCAATCGTGCGCGGCAAGGAGGTCATTATCGCCCACGGGGAGGTCGCGGTGGAAAGCGGCGATCACGTGATTCTGTTCGTGATCGACAAGCGCCGTATCCGCGATGTGGAACGCCTGTTCCAGGTCGGTTTGACGTTCTTTTAGGAGCATGCAACAACCATGAGTCTGCGGGTAATCCTACGCATTTTAGGGCTGCTGCTGATGCTGTTCAGCTTGACCATGCTCCCTCCCATGCTGATTTCTTTTTGGTTTCGCGATGGGGTCTGGTATGCCTTCATGATCGGTATTGCCATCACGGTGCTGACAGGACTGGTCCTCTACCTGCCTAACCGGCGGGCGCGCAAGGAACTGCGCATCCGCGATGGCTTCCTGATTGCCGCCATGTTCTGGACAGTACTTGCCCTGTTCGGTTCGCTGCCCTTGATGCTGTTTGGCGATGCTGCGCTGGGCATTACGGATGCGGTGTTTGAGTCGTTCTCGGGCCTTACCACCACAGGGGCAACGGTCATCACAGGCATCGATTTTCTGCCCGAATCGATTCGCTACTACCGCCAGCAGCTTCAGTGGCTGGGCGGCATGGGGATCGTGGTGCTAGCCGTGGCCATCCTGCCCACGCTGGGGGTAGGCGGCATGGCGCTTTACCGCACCGAGATTCCGGGGCCGCTAAAGGACTCAAAGCTGACTCCCAGAATTACCGAAACGGCCAAAGCGCTCTGGTATATCTATGCCACGCTGACCATTGCCTGCATGGTGGCCTACATGCTTGCGGGCATGGATTGGTTCGATGCCTTAGGGCACAGTTTTTCCACCGTCGCGATTGGCGGTTTCTCTACCCACGATGCCAGCATCGGCTACTTCAACAGCCCCTCTATCGAACTGATCTGCGTGGGCTTTATGCTGATTTCAGCGTTCAGTTTCAGCCTGCACTTCATGGCCTGGCGCGAAAAGCGTCTGCTGCACTACTTCCAGGACCCGGAAGCCCGCTTTTTGATGCTGTTTCTGGCTGGGCTGGTCACCATTGCCGCGATCACCCTGTGGCTGACGCAAACCTACGATACGATGAGCGGCTTACGATACGGCCTTTTCGAGGTGGTATCGGTGGCCACCACGGCGGGCTTCTCAGTAGCTGACTTTTCGGCTTGGCCTGGCGCGCTGCCTTTCTTACTGTTTATTGCCGCCTTTGTGGGTGGATGTTCGGGGTCAACCGCGGGGGGCATGAAAGTGATCCGCATCATCCTGATCGTTAAACAGGGCATGCGCGAAGTCATGCGTTTGATTCACCCCAATGCGGTGATTGCGGTCAAGGTCGGCAAGATGAGCGTCCCCGACAGCATTGCCCAGGCCGTATGGGGATTTTTCTCCGCCTACGTCATGCTGTTTTTCCTGATGATGGTAGGCGTAATGGCTACCGGCGTTGACCAGATTACCGCCTGGTCTACGGTGGGTTCTGCGCTTAATAACCTTGGCCCTGCTCTGGGGGAAGCCAGCAGCCACTACGGCGAACTGCCAAGCCTTGCCAAATGGATATTAGTGCTTGCGATGCTGATGGGCCGCCTGGAAATTTTCACGGTGCTCGTTCTGTTTACGCCGGCTTTCTGGCGACGCTAGCCCGTATGACACCGCTTTACTATTTGAGTTGAAAAATCATGAATCAAGACGATATCACTCCGCTGGCAACGGCACCTGACGCTATACCAGCGACCAGCGGGCCGCTGAAAGCGGTCAGCATTGGTGACACTACTTACACGCTGCTGGGCACCGCGCACGTATCAGCACAAAGTGCCGACGATGTTCGCATGCTGGCCGATAGCGGCCAGTTCGATGCTATCGCCATCGAGCTTTGCGATGCCCGCCATCACAGCATGAACAACCCCGACGCCATGGGCGAGCAGGATCTTTTTCAGGTATTCAAGCAAGGTAAGGCCGGGATGGTGGCGGCAAGTCTCGCACTGGGCGCTTTCCAGCAGCGCATTGCCGAGCAGTCGGGTATCGAGCCTGGCGCCGAGATGCGTGCAGCTCTTGAAGAGTGCCGCTCGCGCAACCTGCCGCTGCTGCTAGTGGACCGCGATGTAGGCGTAACCTTGAAGCGCATTTACCGCAATGTGCCCTGGTGGCAGCGGTTTTCGCTCTTCTCCGGGCTGATCGGCAGCGTGCTGTCGCGTCAGGATGTTTCCAAGGAAGAGATAGAAAAGCTAAAAGAAGGCGACATGCTGGAAGCCACCTTTAGCGAGTTTGCCGCCGAATCGGAAGCGCTGTATACCCCGTTGATCCGCGAGCGCGACCGCTATATGGCGCTGCGCCTGGCCGAACAGGCCCCGCCCGGACGCTATAAAAACGTACTGGTGGTGTTGGGAGCCGGGCACTTAAAGGGTACCGTTGAACACTTGGAAGCCCCACTTCCTGAAAATCCCACGATTGAGCGCGAAGCGCTGGAAGCCACCCCGCCGCCCTCCAAGCTCTGGAAAGCCCTGCCCTGGCTGATTACCATCCTGGTGCTTACCGGCTTTGTGATTGGTTTTTCACGTAATACGGATCTCGGCTGGCAGCTGGTGCTGGAGTGGTTCCTAATCAACGGAATTTTGTCCGGCGGGGCGACCATTATTGCCCTGGCCCACCCGGTGACGGTGATCGCCACCTTCTTTGCAGCACCGCTTACCTCGCTAAACCCCACCATTGGCGCCGGGTTTGTCGCCGCTGGGGTTGAGCTTTATATGCGCAAACCCAAAGTGCGCGACTTCTCGTCGCTGCGTAAAGATGTCACCCAGCTTAAAGGCTGGTGGCAAAACCGCGTGTCGCGCACGCTGCTGGTATTTATCCTCGCCACGCTTGGCTCGGCCGTGGGTACCTGGGTTGCTGGCTTCAGAATTGCTGGCGCCCTGTTTGGAGGTAGCGCCGCGTGAGTACGCTCACGCGTGCGCCCTGGCAGGCCGATGCCCTGCTGCTGCTAGTAACGATAGTGGCAGCGGGTGGGTGGATCTTTTCAAAAGAAGCGCTCGCCGGCATGCCACCGCTACTGTTTATCGGCACCCGTTTCTTGCTGGCAGGCTTGATCCTGCTGGGCTTTGCCTGGCCAACGTTAAGCCGTATGCCCGCGCGGCGTATTCGGCGCGGTTTCTTTGTCGGCCTGTTGTTTAGCGTTGCCATCGGCTTCTGGATTATGGGGCTTCAAACATCCAGCCACCTGGGTGAAAGCGCATTTATCAATAGCCTGGGAATACTGCTGGTTCCTGTCGTTGCCAAGCTTCTGTTTGGCGACCGGCCGCCGCGCTCTACCTGGATTGCTCTGCCGATAGCGCTGGCAGGCTTCGCGCTGCTCTCTCTTAATGCCGGCTTCAAGGTAGAAAAAAGCCAGCTGTTAATGGTGTGCGCCGCGCTCTGCTTTGCTCTGTTGATCAACGTCAATACCCGCGTGGTGCGTAACGTACCGGCGCTTCCTCTGACCACGCTACAGCTATTGGGAGTGGGGGCCGTATTAACGCTTACCTCGCTTATTTTCGAGCGCCAGCCCGTGGCACTGGACATCTCTATTTTGGGCTGGTTTATGGCAAGCGTTCTGCTTTCGAGCTCGCTGCGTTTTTTTATACAGATCAAGGCTCAAGGCATGACCACCCCCAGTCATGCCTCGGTTATTTTGATGCTGGAAGCGGTATGGACAGCGCTATTTGCCGCCCTGTGGTTTAGCGAAACCATGGCACCACTTCAGTTGCTTGGCTGCGGGCTGATTTTTGCCGCCCTGTTGATCAACCGTTGGTACTGGGTACGCAAATTACTTCTGCGCTGGTTGCCGGGCGTTACCCGCTAGTCTTACTCCGTCAACCTGCTTACTCCGCCTGGCGCGCCAGCAGGCGCGTCATTGCCTTGGTGGGTTCGGCAATTTTTGTGTAGAACCGGCTGGCGGCGTAGCTGTCGTTAAACACATCAAAGTAGTCATCCAACACGGCTGCTGCGCTTTCATCCCCGCCTTGACGCAGCAGCTCAATCGCCACTTCCACCGTGCATAAATGCGCTTTAGAAGCGGGCTTGCGCAGCCGGTAGCGGGTTTCACGATCGGTACGCAAAGGCAGTACCGGCAACTCATCCAGGTACGCGCTTTTGCGAAACATGCGCCGCGCCTGACGCCAGGTGCCGTCCAGAATGATAAACACCGGAATGCGTGAATCCTGCTTGGTGTTATGTACCGCCTCCATACCTACCACACGATCGGCATAGTCAGGCTGATCATCGGGAAAGATCAAGAAAGGCGCATAGCGCGGGTCTGCCAGTAAAGCAGTCAACTGCGCATCGGGCGCCGTTCGGTACCAGGTAAACACTTGGGTTTGCGCCAGCACGTCACCAATCAACCGGCCGGTATTGGTCGGCTTATAGTGCTCCAGCGGGTGAGTGATCAACCAAACCTGGGCGTGGCTTTCTGCCTTCACCTGATACGGGCAGAGGCAGTTCAGCTCAGGAAGGTTACAGCCTTCGCAACGCCGAACAAAACTGCCCCGCGCCTTGAACTCACGCCGCGGCGGGCGCGGATGGCCGGTTGCCGGATCACACTCAGAGGAAGTATCAGAGGCAGACATCCACGCTCCAGAAAGAAGAAGAGAAGAAAAGGGCGCAGAGTATAAAGCAGGGCATTCGGGATGACGAACCTCTTACACTGTAAACCATGAAAATTTTCAAAGTTGACATAGCAAGCGTATCGTCGATAAAGTCTGGTAAACTTATCAAATATAAAAGGTTTACCAATGGCCGTAACAGCTGCCACACGTCATGACTGGACGTTAGACGAAATCAAT
The DNA here is from genome assembly GCF_003990185.1 of Vreelandella nanhaiensis. Lineage (GTDB taxonomy): Bacteria > Pseudomonadota > Gammaproteobacteria > Pseudomonadales > Halomonadaceae > Vreelandella > Vreelandella nanhaiensis. The sequence continues at coordinate 526,764 of NZ_RZHF01000004.1, forward strand.
GCCCTGTTTGCCCTACCGTTTAACGATCTGCTGTTTCAAGCTCAGCAGGTTCACCGGGCAAATTTTGCCGCCAATGCGGTGCAGGTCTCTACCTTGCTGTCCATCAAAACCGGCGCCTGTCCGGAAGACTGTAAATACTGCCCGCAGTCCGGCCACTACAACACTCAGCTTGAAAAAGAGAAGCTACTGGAGATCGAAAAGGTCGTTGAGCAGGCCAAGGCAGCGAAAGCGGCGGGCGCTAGCCGCTTCTGCATGGGCGCTGCCTGGCGCAGCCCGCGGGATAAAGACCTGATCGCCGTTGAAGAGATGGTGCGCCAGGTTAAAGCCCTAGGACTTGAGACCTGCATGACGCTGGGCATGGTCAATGGCGAACAGGCCAGTCGCCTGGCAGATGCAGGCCTTGATTACTACAACCATAACCTGGACACCTCGCCTGACTACTACGGCGAAATTATCACCACGCGCACCTACAGCGACCGCCTGGAAACGCTAGCTACGGTGCGTGAGGCAGGCATGAAGGTATGTTCAGGCGGTATCTTGGGCATGGGAGAAGGCGCCCAGGATAGAAGCGCTCTTTTACAGCAGTTGGCCAAACTCACCCCCCACCCGGAGTCCGTGCCAATCAACATGTTGGTAAAGGTACCTGGCACACCGCTTGAAAACGCTGACGACATGGACCCTATCGAATTTATCCGCGCCATAGCCGTGGCGCGCATCATGATGCCGCAAAGCCATGTGCGCCTGTCGGCCGGGCGCGAACAGATGAGTGAGTCTACTCAGGCACTGGCATTCCTGGCAGGCGCCAACTCGATCTTCTACGGCGACAAGCTACTGACCACCGGCAACCCTCAGGCTGACCGCGACCGTGCCCTGTTCGCCAAGCTGGGCCTGTATCCTGAAAAGCGTGAGACTTGTGAAAGTGAAGAAACCCAGGCCGGCCGCCTTGCCCAACAGGCGCAGCAGCAACAGCTCAACGAGCGCGCTGCCGAGCTTGCGGTGGATGCCGGTGTCTAAAGCATGGCGTGAACGCCTGACTAACGCTCGTGATACCCGTCAGTGCGCCCAGCAGTGGCGCGCTCGGCGCATCAAGCAGCCGGGCCAGCTGGATTTCGCAGGTAATGACTACCTCGGCTTGGCGAAAGACCCACGGGTCCAGGCCGCCCAGGTCGAAGGCGCCCGCCGGTTTGGCGCTGGCGCCGGAGCATCGCATCTGGTGAACGGTCATCTGGCGGTTCATGAGGCTCTGGAAGAAGCCTTGGCAGCATGGACGGGGCGCGAGCGCGCGCTGCTGTTTTCCACCGGCTATATGGCGAACCTGGGCGTGCTACAGGCGCTTGCCGGTACTGATACGGCTATCTTCCATGACCGCCTCAATCACGCCTCGCTGCTTGACGGCAGTGCACTGAGCGGCGCTCGCTCGCGGCGTTATCACCATAATGATATTGACGATTTGACCCGCCTGATGACACGCAGCGGCTGTGCCTGCAAGTTGGTGGTAAGCGACGGCATTTTCAGCATGGACGGCGATGTGGCCGACATTGCCGCCTTGGCGCGCGTTAGCCAACAGCACAACGCCTGGCTGATGATCGATGATGCCCACGGCCTTGGCGTTACCGGCGCTAACGGCAGTGGCTGCGTCGGGCCTCACTGGGGAAGCCAGCAGGTGCCGATTCTGGTAGGTACCCTGGGTAAGGCGCTTGGCACCGCTGGGGCGTTCGTCGCGGGCGATTCACTGCTGATTGACCATTTGATCCAGTTCGCCAGAAGCTATGTCTACACCACCGCGCAGCCCCCCGGCGTTGCCACCGCTACACTGGAAGCACTCACCATTGTTCAGCGCGAGCCCGAACACCGCGAGCGCCTTGAACGCCATATCGACTACTTCCGTAAGGAGGCCTTACGGCTGAACCTGCCGCTGGGCAAATCACGCACGCCCATTCAGCCGCTGTGCCTGAAAAGCGAATCGCGCCTACTTCTGTGGGCCGAACGGTTGCACCACGCGGGCATCGATGTTGGTGCGATTCGCCCGCCGACGGTGCCTAAATGCGAGTCGCGTCTGCGTGTCACCCTGAGCGCCAGCCATTCACGCAGCGATATTGACCAATTGCTTGAAACACTGAACACCTGCCGCCGGGAGGTTCCATGACACGCCTGGTACTGCTTTCCGGCTGGGGAATTGACCAGCGCATCTGGCAGCCAATTCAGCCTTACTGGCCAGACAACGTTAATGCCGTCACCGTTGACTGGCCGGGATACGGAAAGGCGCCCGCGCTGCCCGCCAACGCCTCCATTGACGAACTTGCCACTGTCATGGCAGGCCGCTTGCCAAGCGATTCCGTGTGGGTTGGGTGGTCGCTGGGCGGCCTGTTGGCGACCGCCCTACTTGACTATTTTCCCGCGCCGCGGGGGCTAGTACTTCTGGGAGCAGGCACCCGGTTCTGTGTTCCGGGTAGCGCGCTTGCCGCAGAGCTCGACGACTTCCGAGCGGTGTTCGCGCGCCGCCCCGATGCGGCCTGGCGCCACTTCTTGCGCTGGCAAGCCCAAGGCGAGCCAGCGCCCCAGCAGGCTTACACTCAGCTTCGCGACCTGCTGGGCAAGACACCCGGTGCAGACCATGCGACTCTGGCCACGGGCCTTCACTGGCTGGCCACGCTGGATAATCGTCAGCGTTTGAAGGTACCCCCCTGCCCGGTGGTTCACCTGGCTGGCGAGCATGACCCGTTGATCAGCCGCACTACGCGCCAAGAGGCGCTGCCTATTGCGCGCTGCGGCCACTGCCCGATGCTCTCGCAGCCAGCGCGTTTAGCTTCCCTGCTCGCCGCCCAGGCCGCCATGTTATCCGCGGAGGAGATCGTATGAGTCTCCGTACTGCTCAACCACTACTGCCGCCTGAGGCTGACTGGCAGGCCAAAGTGGCCCGCGCCTTCTCCCGGGCGGCACCTCGTTATGACGCGCTGGCCAACGCCCAGCGGCATATCGGTGAGACGCTATGGCGCGGCCTGCCATATACAGCGAATCATATACTCGACCTGGGATGCGGCACCGGCTACTGGTCACAGCGGCTAGCCACGCGTTACGCCACCGCAAACGTCACGGGATTGGATATTGCGCCAGGCATGCTGGAACACGCTCGGGCGTACCATGGCGACAGGATTATCTGGCAACAGGGCAGCGCCGAGGCGCTGCCGCTGCCCGCAGGATCGTTTGACCTAGTGTTTTCCAACCTGGCGATCCAGTGGTGCCGCGATAGCCTCGCCGTTATGCGGTCGCTTTATCGCGTGCTGACCTCGGGCGGCAAGGCGTTCATCACCACGCTGCTGCCCGGCACGCTGGCCGAAATCGCCGCCGCCTGGCAGCGCCCGGACGCTCTGCTGAAAACGCCAGAACGTTGCGCGCTTGAAGCCGCCATCAGCGAAAGCGGCCTGCTTTCTCTACAGCAATCTACCTGGGTGGAAACATTCTTTTACCCCGATTTCAAGGCCGTCATGGCGTCTATCAAGGGCGTAGGTGCCCAGGTGGCGAGGCCCAATGCCGCTCTCACCCGGGCTGACTTGGCAGCGGCAGCAGCACGTTTTGAGCAGCTTCGCGAGCCTCGTGGCTTGCCGGTCACTTATCACTGTCTGAACTTGCAGCTGGAGAAACCCTGATGAAGCGCTTCTTTGTTACCGGCACCGATACCGATGCGGGCAAAACGCTGGTCACTGCCGCGCTACTTCATGCAGCCCGACAACAGCAGCTGAGTACGCTGGGACTCAAGCCCATCGCCTCTGGCAGCTCACTAACGCCTGACGGGCTGCGCAATAGTGACGCCCTCGCACTGCAACAGCAAAGCGTACCACCGGTCGACTACGTCACGGTCAACCCCATTGCCCTTGCCCCGGCCATTGCGCCTCATTTGGCCGCGCTGGAAGCGGGCCAGCCGCTAAATGTCTGTGATACCACCCGTCTGCTACGTGAAACGCTTAGCCAGACGGCTAGGCGCTTCACACTGATTGAGGGCGCCGGTGGTTGGCGCGTGCCGATAAACGAGCGGGAGGATTTTGCCGACATCGCCATCGCGCTGGGGTTTCCGGTCATCCTGGTGGTTGGTTTAAAGCTCGGCTGCCTGAATCACGCCTGTTTAACGGCCGAAGCTATTCGCGCCGACGGCCTGACGCTGGCAGGCTGGGCAGGCAGCGTGGTTGACCCCGCCTTTGCGGCTGACACTGCCCGCCTAGCGGCCAATATCGCCCATCTTGAGAGCAAACTAGCGGCACCCTGTCTGGGCATCATTCCTCACCTGACTACTCCCGATGCCGCCACCGCCCATTGCTATCTCTCTTTGGAGATATTATGAGTTCGCCGGTTTGGCACCCCTATGCGCACCTTAAAACCCAGGCGCCCGCTCCCCGAGTCGTCGGCGGCAGCGGCGCCCACTTTGAGCTTGAAGGCGGCGAGCGCTTGCTGGACGCCACCTGCTCCTGGTGGTGCATGATTCATGGTTACGGCCATCCACGCTTGGTAGCAGCTATTCGCGAGCAGGCAGGCACGCTTTGCCACGTGATGCTGGGCGGGCTGACCCACGACCCCGCCGATCAGCTGGCCCGTGAGCTGGTGCGTATCACCCCCGATGGGCTTAATCATGTCTTCTACTCCGACAGCGGTTCAGTGGGCATGGAAGTGGCGATGAAGATGGCGCTTCAGTATCAGGTGCTAACCGGCCGCCCCGGCAAGCGCAAGATGCTTTCGCTGATGAAGGCGTACCACGGCGACACCACTGGTTGCATGGCGGTCTGTGACCCCGAAGAGGGTATGCACAGCCTGTTTGCCGCCCTGCTGCCCCAGCACCACTTTGCGCCTGTGCCCACCGCCCCTTTTGAGGCATCACCGGAGCAGGTCGAAGCGGACCTTAACGCCTTGCGCAGCATTCTCGAGCGTCACCATACTGAGATCGCCGCCCTGCTGATGGAGCCGCTACTGCAAGCCGCAGGTGGGCTGAACATGACTTCCCCTGCGTATCTGCGTGGTGCGCGAGCACTGTGCGATGAGTTCGGAGTACTGTTGGTGTTTGACGAGGTAGCTACCGGTTTCGGGCGCACCGGCAAGCTCTTTGCCGCCGACCATGCAGGCGTCACGCCGGATATCATGGTGCTCTCTAAAGGCCTGACCGGCGGCTACTTGGGTCATGCGGCAACACTTGCCACGGATCGCGTCCATGACGCCTTTATCGGCGACAGCGCGCATCATGCCTTTATGCATGGCCCTACTTTTATGGGTAATCCACTGGCTTGCCGCGTGGCGCTGGAGAGCTTGCGCGTGTTTGAGCAAGAGGATTATCTAGCAAAAATCGCCACACTTAACCAAACGCTCAGCCGCGAACTACTCGATGATGCCGCGCTGAACGCTCACCCGGCAGTGGCCGACGTTCGCGTACTCGGTGCCACGGCAGTGATTGAAACGTACGCAGCGGAAGCGCTTACAGGCGTAGCGAGCTTTGCCCGCAAGCGCGGCGTATGGCTGCGTCCGTTTGGCCGTTGGCTTTACACCATGCCCGCCTATATCACCTCGCCCGCGGAAATGATCCAAATTACCGATGTCATGAAGGACTGGTTTGCCCCCCCCCAACACACCTGAATAGTCATAAACTCACGGTAGTTCCAGTTTACCCTGTGCTTTCCACTGTTCGACCAAAGTAGGCACGCCTTCCCCGGCGGTGGCGTTAATGGCCGCCACACCGGGCGGGCTTAGCGCGTCGGCGTCAGGGTCGATCAGCACGCAAGGTGTGTCGTAGTCGATATAAGACAGCAGTGAGGCTGCGGGCATCACCGCAAGCGATGTTCCCACTACCAGCAGAAAATCGGCCTGGCTTGCGATCGCGCAGGCCTCTTCAAACAGCGGTACGGCCTCACCAAACCAGACCACATCCGGGCGTAGCTGGCTGCCTTTGTCGCACACATCGCCAAGCGCAATATTGCCTTTCAACGGGTAGCACATGCGCTCATCCACACTGGAGCGCGCTTTCAATATCTCCCCATGCAGGTGAATCACCTGGCTGGAGCCTGCCCGCTCGTGCAGGTCGTCAATATTCTGGGTGATGATGGTGACCTTGAAGCCCGCCTGCTCAAGGCTTGCCAACGCTTTGTGCGCCGCATTGGGTTGGGCCTTGCGGATCTGCTCCCGGCGCTGGTTATAAAAGCCCAATACGCGCTCGGGGTCGCGCTGCCAGCCTTGCGGTGTGGCTACCTCTTCCACGGGGTGGTCTTCCCACAGCCCGTCGCTGGCGCGAAACGTCTTGATACCGCTTTCGGCACTGATGCCCGAGCCGCTAAACACGACCAGATGACCAAGTGTCGTCATGGTTACCTCATTAATATCAGTGTGGCAGAGGGAATAACGCCCCCGCTGCTGCTACAAAACGCTGTTCATTAGGGTAAGGGTACACATCAATGATGTGACCATCGAGAATGGCTTGCTGCAGGCTTTTCCAATACGCCACGTCAAACAGCTCCGGGTGGAGCTGTTTAAACACATGAAGCCGCTCGGGATTGGCAAACATAAACGGGCCAAACTCTTCAGGAAAAATATCGTTGGGCCCGATGGATAAGCTTTCGCCCCCACCACCCAGGTAATCGCTACCACTTGATACGGGGATAGATCGGAAATGACACTCGGTGAGATAGCACACCTCATCGTAGTCGTAGAAGATCACCCGCCCTTGACGCGTAACCCCAAAGTTTTTAAGCAGCATATCGCCAGGAAAAATATTGGCAGCGGCCATCTGCTTGATGGCATCGCCGTAATCCTTAAGCACCGCTAACTGTTCTTCGTCGCTGCACTGTTCCAGATAAATATTCAGCGGGATCATCATGCGCTCGGTATAGCAGTGCTTGATGATGACCTTCTCGCCTTTCAGGTAAACCGTAGAGGGCGCAACGTCCAGCAGGTGGGCCAGGCAATCGGGGGCAAAGTGATCCTTGTGGACCGTAAAGTTGGGAAACTCCTGGGTGTCGGCCATGCGGCCGACCCGGTCGTGGCGTTTTACCAAGCGGTACTTTTCACGCACGATGTTATGCGTGACGTCCTTGGCGGGGTCGAACTTATCCTTGATGATTTTAAACACCGTACGCGCGCTTGGCAGCACGGACACTGCCATCACCATACCGCGCACACCCGGGGCGATAATAAACTGATCCTCGCGTTTGGCGACCTGATGATTAAGCGCGCGAAAAAATTCGGTTTTACCATGCTTGAAAAAGCCGATAGCGGCGTAAAGCTCACCGGCAGGTTTATGGGGCATCAGCATTTGCAGATAGCCCACGAACTCGCCGGGCACCGCTACGTCCACCTGAAAATACGCCCGGGTGAACGAGAAGATGATCGCCACATCGTTAGGATTAACCAGCACGGTATCCAGATGCAGACAGGAATTGCCATCCGTTTTCTCTTCAAAGCGCTCATTATGGCGTATGGGCAATACCAACGGCACCTGCTCGCCACCGCCGGTAATGCGCCCCACTAAATAAGCGCCTTTATTGCGGTAGAAAACGCTGTTGAGCAGCTCAATCTCGGCATACTTCGCCTGTAAAAGAGCGCTAGGCAATGCGTTGGAAAGTAACGCCGCCCCCAGATGTGTGTCCCGCGTCATATCGGCGAAAGGGTTTTCCAGCGCCGCGCCTTCCAGGGCCCAGTGCAGAGCCGCCTGCCAATCACCGTTGACCGAGTAGCGGCGACACAGTGCAATGCTTGAGCGCCGCGCAGCCTCTGGTTGCGAGCTAACCACAAACATCCAGTCGTTGTGGATATGGCGATGGTTGAAGACTGCGCAAAACAGCGAGTTAAAAAAGGTTTCCGCTAACTCGACATCCAAGCGCTGGCTAATCATCGCTGCATAGTGGGCACGCGCTTCGCGCCAGACCTCACAATCGCCCAGCACGTCACTAAACGTGAGCTGCAAACGCTCTAACGTGTCATCTACTTTCTGCTGGTAGAGATTGATTCTCTCTACAGAAGCTTGCTGCCCATCCCGCCAGGCGCCATTACGAAAGCGGCGGCAGGCATCCTGGGTAATCGCTTTAAAGCGCGTTCGGTAGGCTTCAAAGCCGTGCAGAATGGTCGCCGCCAAGCGATACGCAGGAGTGGTTTTCACATGGATTACTCTTAGCGTTTTTTTGCCAGCCTATATGATGAAAAGCCCCTATGCCATTCACACAGGGGCTTCTCAGAGCGTTGATCTAGCCTTTACGTAGATCAGCAACGAATGGTCGATTATGGTTTCACGGCCGATACTGTCGATACTCCTGTACTTGGCGCTGCCTCCGGCTCGGCGATTACCAACGCAAACTCCTCTTCAGCGGTTTTCGCGACCAGCTTGTTCTTGCTGTACAGGAAGTAATACGCCGCCCCAGCGATAAACAGCACAATGGTGTAATTAAAGGCGCGCGGATCAAACGCGTAAACGCCAGTGAGGGCGATCAGCGCCAGCACCAAGGCAATGGAGGATGTGACAATACCACCGGGCGTTTTATAGGGACGCGGCAGCTCTGGGCGTTTAAGACGCAGCAGAATATGACTAAGCGCCATCAGCGCATAGGAAAGCGTGGCTCCCACCACGGCCATCGCCAGTATCAGATCGCCCTCACCACTTAACGAGACCAAAAAGCCGAAGATACCGGGTACGATCAATGCCAGATAAGGCACTTTACGGCTACTGGTCAGCGACAGCTGTTTAGGTAGATAGCCCGCACGGGAAAGCGCAAATACCAAGCGGCTATAGCCATAAATAATCGAGAAGAACGAAGCAATCAGGCCCGCCAGCCCCAGCACGTTAACGAGCGTGGCAAGCGTTGGGTTACCCACCGCGTTGAGTGCATCTACCAGCGGCACACCGCTTTGCCCAATCATTTCAGCTCCTGCAGCCCCGGCCAGCAGCACTACAACCAGCAAGGCTGTAAAGAGCAAAAACAGCATCGCGGCAATAATCCCCTTGGGCATATCGCGGGCAGGGTCTTTGGCTTCTTCCGCGGCAAGTGGCACGCCTTCCACAGCTAAAAAAAGCCACATGCCAAACGGCAGCGCCGCCCAGATGCCGTACCAGCCATAGGGCATAAAGGTGCTGGCGCCTGCCGCGTCAGTGGGCGCAATATCAAACAGGTTGGTCGCATCAAAACTACCTATCAGCGCCGCCGCCGTAGCTAAAATGGCAAACACGGCCAACCCACTGATCACCATCATTACCTTTAGCGCTTCACCAACACCTGCAAGATGAATGCCGATAAAGGCTGCGTAAAACAGCAAATACACCAACGGGCCATCCAGGCCGGTGAGGGCTTCCATCGCTGAGCCAATAAAAATCACGATCGCGGCGGGTGCCAGAGCGTACTCGATCAGTACGGCCAGCCCGGTTAAATAGCCCCCGGCGGGGCCCATCGCCTGGCGAGCAAAACTATATAGCCACCGCCAGCCGCCGGAATGGCAGCCGACATTTCCGCCAGCGACAGCACCAGCGCCAGATACATGAGGGCCATTAAACAGGCAGCAATCGCAAACCCGCCCCACCCGGCCTCGGCGATGCCAAAGTTCCATCCCGCGAAATCACCGGAGATGACATAAGAAACTCCAAGCCCTGCCAGGAGTAGCCAGCCTGCGGTGCCTTTACGCAGCTGGCGCTTGGCCAGATATGCCTGATCAATAGAAGATTGTGTCATTGTTTTGCCCTTTTAGTGTGGAACGAAACCTGTGTCAGCGGCGTGCGTCCGTAGTAACGGTTCCATGTAGTTATTTGGGTAGCTGTTGTTAGTGATTATTCGTTAGCGACGGGTTGAGCGTTAATCGGCGACCAGAAAGTTCTGGGTTAAGTCTGTTGCGGCTGCGTCGCCTTCCAGTACATTATCCTCGCTGCGATCTTTCAGTTTGACGCCAGAAAGCTTTTCCTGGCGCGCCTCTTTCAAGAGTAGAAATAGCCGCCTCGCGGCTTCAGCCATTTGCAGCCCGGCGGGACGCACGTTGGAGATGCAGTTGCGCCGGTCATCCTTGAGCCCCGGCTTGGGCGCCCAAGTCATATAAAGCCCCAGGCTGTCCGGCGAGCTAAGCCCGGGGCGTTCGCCAATCATCACCAGCACCGCATCGGCATTGAATAACGCGCCAATTTCATCGCCAATTGCCACCCGTCCCTGCTCGACAATGGTGAGCGGTGCTAGTGGCCACTCAGCGGCGTCCTGCTCAAATTGCTGATAAAGCGCTTTTAAAAACGGCAAGCTGTTCTGCTGTACTGCCAGCGCAGAAAGTCCATCAACCATTACCACAGCTAGCGCCGCACGCGACTGGGAAGCCGCTGACGCTTGTAAACGCTCTTTTGAACCATCATTCAAGCGGCGGCCCAAATCAGGGCGCTGAAGATACATGGCGCGATCTTCTGCCTGACTGTGCAAGCGTAGTGGCGCCTCTTCCAGGGCAAACGCTTCTTGCAGCTGATTAGCCAGCCTGTCTACCTCCAACGGGAAGTGCACCGCATCCTGTGCCTGGGCGTGGGCCAGCTGAAACTCCAGCAGTTTGCTGGTGGGCAAGCTGACGCCTGCCCGGCCCAAGCCAATGCGCGCATCGGTAAACGCGCGCAGTTTCTCCCAGGGGTTTTCAACCACAATAGGCGATGGGTTAGGCGTCATGGCGTGGCTCCTTGGGCAGGTAGCTCAGGCTGTTGGCAAACGCAGCGGGTAGCTGGTCGTTTAGTCGGTGCGTTTGTACATCTTTGAAAATCTGCATCTCGGCCAGCCAGCGTTCAAACTCAGGTGCGGCTTTTAGCCCGAGCACCCGGCGGGCATAGAGCGCGTCGTGAAACGAGGTGGTTTGATAATTGAGCATGATGTCGTCAGACCCCGGAATGCCCATCACAAAATTGCAGCCCGCTACGCCCAACAGGGTCAGCAGGTTATCCATGTCGTTCTGGTCGGCTTCGGCGTGGTTGGTGTAGCAAACATCACAGCCCATAGGCACGCCCAAGAGCTTGCCGCAGAAATGGTCCTCAAGCCCGGCCCGGGTAATCTCCTTGCCGTCGAATAAATATTCAGGGCCGATAAAACCCACCACCGTATTGACCAGCAGCGGGCTGAATTTACGGGCGACTGCATAGGCGCGGGCCTCGCAGGTTTGCTGGTCAAGCCCGTGATGGGCATCAGCAGAAAGCGAGCTGCCCTGGCCAGTTTCAAAGTACATGACGTTGCGCCCCACCGTGCCCCGGTTAAGCGACTGAGCCGCCGCTTCGGCCTCGGCCAGCGTACTTAAATCAAACCCGAAGCTGCGATTCGTCGCCTCGGTGCCGCCAATCGACTGAAATACCAGGTCCACCGGGGCGCCCTGCTCAATCGCTTCCAACGTATTGGTCACATGGGTAAGCACGCAGGACTGGGTGGGAATCTGATACTTCTGAATCACATCATCCATCAGGCGCATCAGCTTCACGCTCTGGGCCACGTTATCGGTTGCCGGATTGATCCCGATCACCGCGTCGCCGCTGCCGTAGAGCAGGCCGTCCAGAATGCTCGCCGCAATACCGGTGACATCGTCAGTCGGGTGGTTGGGCTGTAGCCGGGTGGAAAGCCGCCCGGGCAGGCCGATGGTGTTACGAAAGGCCGTAGTGACTCGGCATTTCTTGCCCACCAGAATCAAATCCTGATTGCGCATCAGCTTGCTCACTGCTGCGGCCATTTCCGGCGTAATGCCAGAGCGAACAGCGGTGAGGGCTTCAGAGGTTGCTTGGTCTGAGAGCAGCCAGTTACGAAAATCCCCCACCGTTAAATGCCGAATGGACGCAAAGGCTTCGGCATCATGGTCGTCAATAATCAGCCGGGTAATTTCATCTTGTTCATAGGGAATCAGCGCTTCGTTTAGAAAGATGGTGAGGGGGAGTTCCGCCAGTACCATCTGCGCGACCACGCGCTCTTCCGCGCTTTCGGCGATCACACCTGCCAACCGGTCGCCCGAGCGAGCCGGAGTCGCTTTAGCCATCAGTTCGGCTAAGCTTTTAAAGCGATAGTGTCGGCTGCCTACCGTGGAATGAAAGGTTTGAGCCATGGTGTTTCCTTATATTTATTTTCCCAACGCTTGGCGTTACGGAATAAAAATTGCTTGCTTACACCATAGCGCTATCACTCAACTTTCAGTATCGAGTTTTGGCAAACCCAAAAATATTAAATAAATACAAATACTTATAAAACAATCAGATAATTTTAGGCGACGCCGCCACTGCCTGAGGAGTACGTATGCCTACAGCCGCCTTGCTTGATGCACCAAAAAGATGCACTCAGGAAGCCTTCGATGCCGATGAACACGCCCAAAACCTGACTCGCTGGCAGCAGGAGTATGACCAACTGAGCCCTGGCCGGTTTTATGGCCGATTGGATGAGATAGGGTTAGAAGCCATGCAGGTCTTCAAGGAGCACACGGGACAGGCGCTACGCCAGCAGTGCAGGGTATGGTCCAACTCGCTATGGATAGGCATTCCTTCTTCCCCTAACGGCACGCGCATTAACGGGCAGGCCCTCAAGGCCTACGAGGTCATGTGCCGCCCAGGCGGGCAAGATTTTGAACTGATAACTCCCGAAGCCTTCGATATCTATGGGCTGGTGATCCACCTCCCCACCCTAGACGCTGCCGCAACACAGCAAGGCGTTACGCTAACGTCCCACTGGCAGAGGGCTCCACGCCACCATATTTCGCCAACTACGTTAAAAGCTATGTCGTTCTTACTGGAGCGATTACTTGGTAATCAAAACGTCGCAATTGCCGGGCATGTACATCAGGATATTTTATTGATGGGGCTTATAGAACTGCTTCAGGCAGAGCAGCCGAGCAGTGAACTACCGCCCAGCTACGCCCATCGCAAAGCAGTGGTCGACCGGGTTAAACGTTACCTGGATACGCATTTGGAAGGCCCGGTTACCATGGAGGAACTGTGCAAGCTTACCCACGTTAGCCGACGCACGCTGCAGTATAGCTTTACCACTATTCTGGGCATCAGCCCGCTGCAGTTTCTGCGCATGACACGCCTAAATCGCGTTCGCCGAGCACTGCGGGCCGCGACACCTTCACAGTCGGTCACAGAGATTGCCACTTGCTGGGGATTTTGGCATCTGAGCCAGTTCGCCCACGACTATAAGCATCAGTTTGGCGAGTGTCCTTCTCAAACGCTTGCTAGTAATACCCACTAACGATGGTGATAAAGCGGCAATAGGTCTACAGGACATCTACTTAAACGCTTCTAAGCGCCTCCTTATTGTTATATTATTACATAACAAACAATTTAGAGGAGTGCTAGCAATGACTGCGTTTTCTCCCCTGCCCGTTACGGTGTTATCGGGCTTTCTGGGTGCCGGTAAAACCACCGTACTGAATCATATTCTGGCCAACCGTGAAGGTCTTCGCGTGGCGGTGATCGTCAACGATATGAGCGAGGTGAATATTGACGGCGCACTGGTACGTGGTGGCCCCGGAGAATCAACGCTGGATAGTGAAGTAGCGCTTAACCGCTCTGAAGAGCGCTTGGTTGAGATGAGCAACGGCTGCATTTGCTGCACCTTGCGTGAAGATTTGCTTATCGAAGTTAATCAGCTCGCCAAAGAGGGCAGATTTGACTATTTAGTGATCGAATCGACCGGTATTTCTGAACCTCTGCCTGTGGCGGAAACTTTTACTTTTGAAGATGAAAGCGGCCAGAGCCTTTCCCACGTGGCCCGGCTGGATACGCTGGTAACGGTCGTGGATGGCGTCAACTTTCTTAAGCAATATCGTGAAGCGCGAAGCCTGGAGGAAGCTGGCGAAAGCCTAGGCGAGGAAGACGAGCGTAACGTAGCCGACCTGCTGGTCGACCAGATCGAATTTTGCGATGTGCTATTAATCAGTAAAACGGACCTGATAAGCGATAAAGAGCTTGCCTCATTAAAGGCCATTCTGCGTTCGCTTAACCCGGATGCCGAACTGGTGCCCATCCGCCAAGGCGGTGTGCCGTTAGATAAAATACTGAATACCGGCAGGTTCGATTTTGAGCGCGCCCAGCAGGCGCCCGGCTGGTTGAAAGAGATGCGCGGCGAGCATGTGCCCGAAACCGAAGAGTACGGCATCGGCAGCTTCGCTTACCACGCGCGCCGCCCTTTTCACCCAGAGAAGTTTCACGATCTGCTGCATTCCGAGTGGTTCGGCGAGGGCCTGTTGCGCTCCAAAGGCTTTTTCTGGCTGGCTACCCGCCCTCAGTGGGCTGGCCAATGGAGCCAAGCGGGCGGAATCGCCCACCACGGCGTAGCGGGCATGTTCTGGAAAGCCATCCCGGAAGATCGATGGCCGGAGGATGCAGAATACCGCGATTTTATTTTGGAAAAATGGCAGGAGCCGTTTGGCGATATGCGCCAGGAGCTGGTGTTTATCGGTCAGGGCTTGGATCAGGCGAGGATGCGCAAAGCGCTGGATGACTGCCTACTCAATGAGGGAGAGCTACTAGCAGGTATGGAGGTTTGGAAAACACTGCCTGACCCCTTCCCCGCCTGGGAATAAACCCGCTTGTGAGTCAGCCAAAAAGCCTCAGGTAGCGACCTGAGGCTTTTTCAATTACAGCGTAATAGCAAATTGTGCCTAGACCTTTTGGGTCTTCTTCTTCGAGACCGCCCAGCGTATCGCATCAATTACCGCGATGATGAGCAGGCTGCCGCCCAGTACAGGCAAGGCGACGCCTAAACACACCATAATGGCGATCAGGCCTAGCTGAGCGGATAGGGGCAACATGATAAACAGTGCCGTCATGGTCTGCGCCTGGTTAACCGTGGTGCCTTTGATGCGCTGCCACCACATCCTATAACCCCAGACAATCAAGAAGACCAGGGCGGCGGCAAACAGGGCCAACACCAGCTGGTTGATCAGCCCAAAGAGTACGCCCATGTGCAAATCGACGCCCCAGCGCGTCAGCTTTGCCGCCAGGGGAAAGGTGGTAAAGTCGGTTTGCTCAAGAACCTGCATGCCATGGGGGTCTAGTGCTACCTGGTCCACCTGGGTAGGCCAGTGGCGGTCAATTTCCGATACTCGCCACGCCCGGCCCTCACCGGCAGGCGCCTCTATCTGCATTCTGTCTGCCAGTAGTCCTGCATTTCGGGCCGCCTCAAGCGCCTGGTCAAACCCTGCTGGGCTCGCGTACTCCCCGGCTTGGGGGGCACTGCTCATGCCATGGTCGGCGTGAATATCGTGATGGGCATGGGAATTGTGACTCGCCGCATCGTCAGGCGCTTCAAGTACAGTGGACACACTGGGTGTGCCCCAGCCCCAGGCTTGCCTTAATTCACCAATATTACCTCCGGCCCACTGCGACCAGGTAAGCCCGGTGGCCGAAAAGAACAGCAGCCCGACGACCGCGAATGCCCCCACGGTGGCGTGCCGCCGCCGAGTTGCCATACGCGGGCTTGCACCATGCAGCGCTTTACGGCGTGCAACCCAAAGCACAAGCCCTAGCAGGGCAATAATCCATAGCCAGGAGGCGGCCAGCTCACTGTATAAGCGCCCTACATCACCTAACAGCAGGCTTCGATGGAACTGATCAATCGCGGTACGAAAAGGCAATATGCCGCTAGTACCATAAACGGTCATATCCCCTTTTACTTCGAGCGTTGCCGGGTCAATGAAAATGGCGCGGTGCTCGGAAGGGCCAAGCGTCGGGTCGGCAAACATGACCCGCGTAGTGCTGTCGGCATCAGGCGCGGGGCGAACCACGGCAGGCAGCATGGTTTGGCCAGCCGCCAGTTGGGCAGTTTCAATTTGCCGAGCCAATGGCTGTGGCGCATTCTGGGTGCTGGCCGTTAACGCATCGCGGTAAAGCCAGGATTCCACCGAGGGCGTTAATACGTACACGATACCGCTCAGGGCGGCCACCAATATAAAAGGCCCTACCAGCAACCCAACGTAGAAATGCATACGCATTAATAACGCAAAGAGAACATTGCCACTTCGCCTGGGCGGCGCCGGGTCGGTTTTTTTCGATAGCATGTTTTATCTTTCCCTAAGGATTTAGAGCAGGCTTTCTATAAACACAGAGTGTGAGAAAAATATTAACGATTTTAAAAACCGCCCAACTATAAAGATTACATTAAACAGCTTTTCAAACACCGGGCGTAAAGCATGCGGTGTTATGCCGCATAAAACCCAGTGCTTACAGACGCTATAACCCAGCCGATCATTTATTTCACAATGTAATAGCGGCCACCCATAAGGCTGCTACAATAACGCCACTTATAACGCCCTGAGGGCTGAATTTGATGCCGCTGTCTCGCTCAGCACGCTTACTCTACTACCGCTGTACGTTAGCGATGGCGTGGGTAGCCATGTGTCTGTTATTTGCGGGCCCGCTCATTTCTCAATTGCAGGCCAGCCAGCACGCTTATGACCACCAAGGTCATGGTCATCATGGGCATTCGGCGAGTGTTGATCGTCCTGGACGCTCTGCTGATAGGCAGGCCGGACACCCTGTCGTCCATCAAACCGAGTATTCTGCCGGTCCGCCGGGTACGGCTATTAACTCAGCCCCTATCAGCGCCTTGTCGGATTGGCACAATCAGTGCGGGTACTGTGAACTGTGGCAACACAGCCCGTCGCTCTCCCTTGCGTTACCCGCCATTGCCAGTGACGCCTTCATAGTACTTGGCGGTAGGTTTCTTGCGTCTCAAGCTGGGGCGCTTTTTCAGTATAACTACCCGCACGCATTAACTCGCGGACCGCCTTATTTCATCTATCGCTCTTTAAAACATTATACGCGAGTCACGTTTATAGTAACGCGTATAATTAAAAAAGGAACAGGGCTGTTAGGCTTTTTTAAAGTATAACAAGGCTCGGCTTTAGTGCGCTTTTAATTCTCGTAAAGTACGTTCAAATATCTTTATTTTTTTCACAACATCTTTAAATTCTCTCTTTATAAAAACCGGTTCAACGATCGCTGCTGTATATTAAAGCCATTAATAGTTTTTTATCCTTAATCATTAGCATTCGGTTAACTAACCACTGCTATCACCTCTTTGAACCAGGGCTACACAGCAAGATGTTCAAGGCAGCAAACACAAACCGGGGTGCCTATTAGGCACCCCGGTAGCGGTCTGACTTAAACAGCGTTTTTACTTAAGGAATAATGCGTTCTGCGCGTAAGCGGGTAAACAGATCAAAAAACGCGCCGCGGGTTTCGCGGAAGTGGTCAAAGCCGAAATCCCGTGACTTGGTGATATCGTTGACGCACTCAAGCTCACGGCCAAGATCGGCATCGGTGTGCCACCAGGAAGCCAGCTTGGTCACATCGGCTTCAACAAGGTCATGCTTCTCAGCAATGTCGGCCCAGATAGGCGCAATATCCGCCATTTGCGTTTCCAGCGGCAGCGGCATTTCCGGGCAGTCGGCGACTTCCAGCTCGAAGAACTCGCCAATTTCACGCCATAACCGGCGCCAGCGGAAAACGTCACCGTTAACGGTGTTGAACGCTTCATTATGCGCACCTGGGGTGGTGGCCGCCCACTCCAGCTGGCGTGCCAGCACTAGCGCATCAGTCAGATCAGTCAGTGCATTCCACTGAGTCTGCGAACCTGGGAAGGTAAACGGCTTGTCGGTTGCCTTGCAGATGGATGCGTAAACCGCCAGCGTCACGCCCATGTTCATGGCGTTACCCAGGGCATAGCCGATCACGGTATGCGGGCGGTGCACGTTCCAGCTAAAACCGTCACGTTCGGCAGCGGCGAACATGGTGTCTTCAAGGGCGTAGTAGAAGTTCTCACCGGGTACGCGCGGCGCAGATTCACGAAACGGTGTTTCGGTCTTGCCGCTGCCGTAGCTCTCAAAAGACCCCAGGTACTGCTTGGTGCCAGTTACCAGCGAGACATGCTTAATTTTCGCGCCCTGCAAGGCATCCAGCAGGTTCTGCATCATCGCGCTGTTGGCCTCGACGTTGGCCTTTTCGCTATCGCGCTTGATCCAGGTGCAGTAGAAAACGTGCGTGATGGGTAAATCGGCCAGGGCTTTCTCAGTGGCCTTGCGATCCAGCAGATCAGCGGCAACAGGGATAATGCCGGTCTGGGTCGTGGGGCGGCGTGATAAACCATAAACGGTCCAGCCACTGGCATTGAGATAGCTTGCCAGGTTCCCGCCGGTAATACCGGTGGCGCCGACTACAAGCGCATTGCCTTTACGCATTATTGACTCCTTATCCAAACGGGGTAACTCGTTGCAATCCAACTAGTGTTGAAAGAGTTAGCTCTGAAAACGACGAACGCTGTGTTCGTATTGGTTACGGCTCATTCTGGATAGCAACCAGAGTTGCTACAATTGGAAAAACCGCAAATCTTTATTGCTTCAGGCGCAACTCAATGGATCTCAATGCATTACGCGTTTTTGAGCGCGTTGCGGCAACCGGCAGCTTTACCGCCACGGCTCGTCATTTTCATCGCGCGGTATCATCCGTCTCGCGCCAAATCGCGTCGTTGGAAGAGTCTTTGGGTCAGCAGTTGCTCTATCGGCACACGCGAGCGGTCACACTGACCGAGGCGGGCTTACGCTATTACCAGGACGTACGCGAGATTCTTGAACAGCTCGATCTAGCGACCGAAGCGCTGATGGCGCCGGATACCGAGCCTTCAGGTGTGCTGCGCTTAAACGCGCCGGTCGCTTTCGGCCAGCGCCAAATAATGCCGATTCTGCATCACTTTCAGCAGCGCTATCCCGCTATCAAGGTTGAGCTAATGCTCACCGATCAATTAACCGATCCGGTGCGTGAGGGCATCGATATCACGTTTCGCGTTGGCGAACTGGCAGACACCACGCTGGTGGCGCGTCGCTTGGCGCCTATGAATTACGTGGTGGCCGCTGCGCCGAGCTATTTACAGCACACTGGCGCGCCGAATACGCCAGATGACCTAAGCCAGCACAACTGCTTGCTTTACCAAGGCGAAATGGGCCGCCAGCGCTGGTACTTCTACCACCCCGAGCAGCCGCAACCCATTACCTGCAAAGTCGATGGCTCCCTTTATAGCAACGATGCCGGGAGCCTGGTGCAAGCAGCGCTCATGGGCCAGGGGTTCGTCATGTTTCCTACCTGGCTAATTGCCGATGAGCTGGCTTCAAAAAAACTACTACCCGTACTTGAAGCGTGGCGTTGCGAGGTCGCCCCCGGCAAGCGCGATATTCACGTGCTGTATGCTCAGCGGCGCCTGCATACCCGAAAAGTCAGCGTTTTTCTGGATCATCTGTTCGAGATGGTCGGGCCTGTACCGCCGTGGGATAACTGGCGAGAAAGACGCCTGTCTGGTGGCAGTAATTAAAGGAGATACTTAAAACAGTAGTTAGCGTCAATTCAAACAATCCTACTGTTTTTGCCGAATAGCTAATTTAGTAATTTCTCTATATAACTACGCCCATTCCCTTACACGAGCGCCATTGATGTTTCACTTCATCGTTGCCATACCCTGCCTGATCGTTATTGCCCGTTACCTGGCGCCGCTACGCTGGCCGCTCTGGATTAAAATTGTACTCAGCGCGTTACTGCTGCTTGTTTCACAGCATCATCTGCTAACGTATCTGGCCTTCGGCAGCATGTTTTCCCCCGAGGTACCCAGAACCATGGTGCTGGCGATTAACTGGGTGTTTGGCACGCTTCTTCTACTCGCCGTATTTCAGCTAGCCGTCGACCTGGTGACCATTTTCTTGATGGTGATCAAAAGAAGGCGACTCACAATCCCTGCTTCCCTGCGCTACGCCATCGGGGTTATTGCTCTTGGAATTGCAGCGTTTGCGGTCAACCAGGCGACGCGTGTACCTCCCTTGAAGGAGGTTGAGATCACCATTGATGGACTTCCAGCGCCGTTTGACGGGTATCAAATTATTCATTTAACCGACCTGCATATTAGCCGGTTATTTGAAGCGCCTTGGGTCGAAGCAGTGGTTGCCAAAACCAACGCCTTGGCGCCTGATTTGATCGTGATTACCGGCGACCTGATTGACGGCGATCTTGAAGCCCGGCGGGTCGACGTGGCACCGCTTCAAGCGCTTTCAGCCCCTGATGGGGTCCATGCAAGTCCCGGCAATCATGAGTACTACTTTGGGTATGAGCAGTGGATGGCGCATTACCAATCATTAGGCATGCAGACGCTAGCCAATCAGCATGCCGTGATCACTCGAGACGGTGCCGATTTAGTACTTGCTGGAATTACCGATTTAAGAGCACCCCGTACTGGCTGGCCCGCACCGGATGTAAAAGAGGCGCTTGCGGGCGCACCGACCGATGCGCCCATCATCCTGCTCGACCACCAGCCTTTTGACGCCGCCATCGCAGCCGCAGCTGGAGTCAACGTGCAGCTTTCCGGCCACACCCATGGCGGCATGATTTGGGGGTTTGATCGTATCGTGGCCCGGGCCAATAACGGTTTTGTGTCAGGCATGTACGATGTTGACGGAATGACGCTTTACGTGAACAACGGCACCGGGCTCTGGCCTGGCTTTGCGCTGCGTCTGGGCAAGCCTTCGGAGCTCACCCGTATTACGCTACGCCAGGGTTAAGGCACCGCGCTGTTCAAGCGGCTAATCCGCTGGGCTTGTTAAACAGCCCATTCACGCTAGTCCCACTTCGCCCCTTTTAAAGCATCCAGGGGGATTTTCAGGTAGCGCTTGCCGTTGGCTTCAGGCTCCGGCAAGCGCCCACCCTGAATATTCACCTGCAGTGCATGAAGCATCAGCTTCGGCATGGGCAGCTCGCTGTCGCGCTGCTGACGCAGGGCGATGTAGTCGGCCTCACACTTGCCCGTTAGATGCGGGTTATGCTCCCGCTGCTCGGCAACACTGCTTTCCCACTTGGGCTCGCGGCCATCTGGCATATAGTCGTGGCCGGTAAACAGGCGGGTGCTGTCGGGGAGCGCAAGAATTTGTTGAATGGAATGCCAGAGTGACTGGGCATCGCCGCCGGGAAAATCAGCCCGCGCGGTGCCAAAATCCGGCTGAAACAGCGTGTCGTGGATAAACGCCGCACCGCCTATGACATAGCTAATCGAGGCCAACGTATGGCCAGGTGAATGCAGCACGCGAGCGCTTAATTCGCCAATGTTAAACGTATCCCCTGCCGCAAACAGCCTATCCCACTGCCGGCCATCAGCGGGCATGTCCGGCCAGTGATAAATCTCCTTCCACAGCGCCTGTACTTGCGTGATGTGCTGGCCAATCGCGGTCGGCGCGCCGGTTTTCTCTTTTAGATACTGCGCTGCGGAGAAGTGATCCGCATGGGGGTGGGTATCCAAAATCCACTCCACGCTCAAGCCGTGCTTCGCCACATAGGCAAGCAGCTCGTCGGCATGGTGGGTGGCGGTGGCGCCGGATTTTTCGTTAAAATCCAGCACCGGGTCGATAATCGCGCACTTATGTGTGGCCGGGTCGCTGACGATGTATTGAACGCTAAACGTACGCGGATCAAAAAAGCCAACCACTTCCGGCATTCCCTCACCCGTACTCGCTGAACGTGCAAACGTCTTCATGCTGTCTCCTGACCGCCTAATAAATGATAGTGCAACAGCCTACCATTTAGACAAGTAATGCTATAACCATAGCCATATAAAGAATATAAGAGCTATGACGTATTAACACGACTGCTTCAGTAAAGCGATAAAGCAGGCAGCCCCCCTTTTTCTGAGCAAAGAAGATATTGAGTAAAAAGCAAAAGCCAACTAAAACGCCTTCTCAAGTGCAAAGCGTGGCTGGATGCGGCCGTCTTTGGTGACGGTCTCAGAAAACATCTCAAGGGGGCGAACCCACAGCCCGTACTCACCATATAACGCGCGGTAAACCACCAGCGGTTCTTCGGTCTCGCTGTGCTGGGCGGTGCCGAGCACTTCGTAAAGTGCGCCTTTATAGTGGCGGTAGATACCGGGAACAGGGGCAGTCATTCGCTTTCCTTTTGAGTAGCTGGCTGGTTGGCTTTTTTGGCCAGGCGTTCGAGCACCTTGGAGGCTGCGACAAAGCCGAACGTGCCGGTGACGAACGTGGCCGCGCCAAAACCGGAGGCGCAGTCCAGGCGGGTGGCTTCACCGCTGCCGGGCTTTTGCAGGCACACTTCGCCGTCGCTTCCGGGGTAAACCAGTTGCTCGTCGGAGTAGACACATTCCACCGAGAAACGCCGTTTGGGGTTGCGGGAGAAATTGTAATCACGGCGCAGGCGCGAGCGCACCTTGGCCAGGAGCGGGTCGTGCTCGGTGCGGGTTAAATCCGCCACTTGAATGCGCGTAGGATCGGTCTGCCCACCGGCAGCGCCGGTCACGGTAATGGGGATCTTGCGCCGCTTGCACCAGGCAATCAGTGCCGCCTTGGCGATTACGCTGTCGATGGCATCCACTACATGATCGGCATCATCAGGAATGCGCTCGGCCAGGTTCGTGGGTGTGACAAACGCGGTGTCAGCGACGATCTCGATCTCAGGGGCGATCAGGCGGCAGCGATCGGCCAGCACGTCTACCTTGGGTTTGCCGATAGTGCCATCCAGCGCGTGAAGCTGACGATTGACGTTGGAGACACACACGTCATCCAGATCGATCAGGGTAAGCTTACCGATCCCCGAGCGCGCCAGCGCTTCGACTGCCCAGCTGCCTACGCCGCCTACGCCGACGACCACTACATGGGCATGGCGAAATGCGGTGGCCGCGCGCTGGCCATAGAGGCGCCGAATGCCTCCAAAGCGAAATTCATAATCAGCCGAGGCCGGTGAAGGCGTTGCTGGCGTGCTTGATAAAGTAGTAGATGACATAGCGGGCTTACTCACCGTTCGTAAACAGACAGGTCTTGAGCAGACGATTCTTGAACAAGCGGCTCTTCAATAGGTAGCGCTTGAAAAGCAGAAGAGGCGGCCAGAGGTGGCACATTTACACTATCCAGCGGCAGGTGACCGGCCCATCCCAGATGATCAAACAGTGTGGTCATCGCCTCATCCAGAGCGCAGTTTATGACTATTCGCGTTGCCAATACCGGGTGATCGAACGCCAGGTAAGTTGCTGCGAGTAACAGGCGCGGTGCCCCGAGCTTATCGGCAAAAAAGCGGTTGTGGATACTTTTACCATGCTTGGCATCGCCAATAATCGGGTAGCCGCGCCGCGAAAGATGGCGGCGGATCTGGTGGCGCCGCCCGGTTAGCGGCCGGGCTTCCACCAGCGAATAGCGAGCTTTCGGGTAACGATCTACCTGAACGGGCAGCTCCACGCTATCCAGGCGGCGTATATCGGTCATGGCAGGCATCGCGGGCATTTCTGCCTTGGGACGCGTGCCGTCTTCCTCGCGCAGCGGGTAATCCAGGCGCGCCTCTGCGGGGGCTTTACCACGCACCACCGCCAGATAGCGCTTTTCAACCTGTCGCTCGCTAAACGCTTCGCTTAACAATGCGGCCACGTGGGAGGAGAGCGCAAACACGATGACACCCGAGGTGGGCCGGTCGAGGCGATGCACGGGATATACCCGCTGGCCCAACTGATCGCGCAGCTGTTGAAGCAGAAACTGGGTTTCGCCCCGGGCCAGTGCCGAACGGTGCACCAAGAGCCCTGAGGGCTTATGCACCGCAACAAGGTGCTCATCCTGATAAAGGATTCTAAGGGCCGACATAGCACTTCCTGGGGAAAAAACGAGGCGCTATTGTCGCGGCTTGGCGGGTAGATGTCACTCACTGCCGGAGGATTTAACCGCCAATCATCTGGGGATGCTTGTGACAAGGGGATTGGCGGAGTCGTGCAGAGCCAGCTACCTTGAGTAACAACGCTTAACCCGCGTTTCCATGGATCAGGAAAGGAGAGTTCATCATGCGTATTGCAACCACGCTTACCGGTATTGCGGCTTCACTACTGCTTGCCTCCGCTGCCCACGCCAACGAAACCTTGGATGTCGATATGCACAAGGTGAGCGTGGATGGTGTTGAAGAGTCCATTGGCACCATTTCGCTGGAACAGACCGATCACGGCCTGCTGCTGACGCCTTCGTTAAGCGGCCTTGAGCCCGGTATTTACGGTTTTCACGTGCATCAAAATGCCAGCTGTGAACCGGCTGAAAACGATGACGGCGAAATGACGGCCGCCCAAGCGGCAGGCGGCCACTACGACCCTGAAGAAACCGGCACCCATCAGGGCCCTTACGGCGATGGGCACTTGGGCGACCTGCCCGTGCTGACGGTTAACGATGACGGAGAAGCCAATCTGCCCTTGCTGGCGCCGCGCCTGAGCATGGAAGATATGCCGGGGCGTGCGCTGATGATCCACGAAGGCGGCGACACCTATTCCGATGAGCCCCACCTGGGCGGTGGCGGAGGCCGTATGGTGTGCGGTGTGGTCGAGTCGTAACGCCAAAGCTATACATCATCACTATATTAACGGGCAGCTTAAAGCTGCCCGTTTTCTTGCCTGCATCCATACTCACCCCCAGTGGGCAACTAAAGTCTTAAAGCGGTTTTGCCAATGACTCTGTACATTCTGCAAGGCTAAACAAGGCGTTGCCTGATTAGCTCGAACATACCTGTCAATGGTTAATCCCCCCTTCTGACCACTTTGGGTGCCCTAAATGATTACATTTATTGTATCGATCCTGCTGTTGATCGTGGGCTATTTTACCTATGGAAAATTTGTCGAACGCGTCTTCGTGACCAATCGAAAACGTCAGACGCCCGCCTTCAGCATGCGTGACGACATCGACTACGTGCCGATGAATACCACGCGCAACTCATTAATTCAGCTACTTAATATTGCCGGGGTCGGACCTATTTTCGGGCCAATCCTGGGTGCGCTGTATGGCCCCATCGCGTTTGTGTGGATCGTGGTCGGCTGCATCTTCGCCGGTGCCGTACACGACTATCTCACCGGCATGATCTCCATTCGCAACCACGGCGCTCACCTGCCTCAACTGGCCGGCAAATTCCTGGGCAAGATGATGAAGCATGTCGTTAACGGCTTCGCCATTCTGTTGCTGTTGCTTGTGGGTACGGTCTTCGTGACGTCACCGGCGGCCTTGCTCAACAATATGATACCGCTGTCGCTGACGGCCATCATCCTGGCGATCTTCGCTTACTATTTGATCGCCACGCTTTTGCCGATAGATAAGGTCATCGGACGCATCTATCCCTATTTCGGCGCCCTGCTGCTGTTCAGCGCCGCCGGTATCGGTATCGGCCTGGTGGTCACCGGCGCGCCAATTCCCGAGCTTTCGTTCCAGAACATGCACCCGGAAGGTGCGCCTATCTTCCCGCTGCTGTTTCTAACCATTTCCTGCGGCGCGCTTTCCGGCTTTCATGCCACGCAAACCCCGATCATTTCGCGCACCACCGAGAACGAGACCAACGGACGCAAGATCTTTTACGGCATGATGATCACCGAAGGTGTGATTGCGATGATCTGGGCGGCAGCGGCCATGAGCCTGTTCCATGGCGACCAAAGCCTCTCCGATGTGCTCGCTGCGGGCGGCCCGGCGGCCGTGGTCAGCGAAGTCGCCACCACCATGCTGGGCGCCGTGGGTGGCACGCTGGCGGTACTCGGCGTTATCGTGCTGCCGATCACGTCAGGCGACACCGCGTTTCGTAGTGCACGCATGATCATTGCGGACTATCTGAAAATTGACCAGCGCCCGATCGTCAAGCGCCTGTTGATTGCCCTACCGCTGTTTGCGATGTCCTACATTCTGACGCACATGGACTTCACCCTGCTGTGGCGCTACTTCTCCTGGGCCAACCAGACCACCGCGGTCATTGCCCTGTGGGTCGCCACCATGTACCTGGTGCTTTCACGCAAGCCGTACCTGATCACTTCGATTCCGGCGGTCTTCATGACCATGGCGACCTTTACCTACATCGCCTACGCGCCGATTGGTTTTGGCCTGCCACTGCAGTGGAGCTACGCGGCGGCTGCCCTCGGCACCCTGGTTTGCATCGCCCTGTTCATGAAGCGTGTGCGTCGTTTGAGCCGCGCTACCTTTACCGTGGATGAGCCGGCTAATAACTTCAGCGATGAAGCTTTCGCTGCCTCCGCTAAATAACGTCATACCTGCCGGGCAGCCTTGCCCGGCCATTATCAAGCGCTGAACATTCAGCGCTTTTTTTATGCCTGCTATGTTTTGCCTACCTCTTTCGTCCTCGCCTTTCCGATTGACGTCTTGGCCTGGGTTGTCGCGTATTGCTGTTCGCACAAAAAATGTTATATCATAACTTTACTTGCGATTTAATGGCTTAGCTTGAGATGTTGTCAATGTGCAGCAACCCCGTGTTATCCGTGCGTGACCTGCGCATTCAAATTGGCCAACAGCTGGTCGTCGAGGGGCTCTCTTTTGATGTGATGGCGGATGAGCGTGTGTGCCTGCTGGGCGCATCGGGGTCGGGAAAATCATTTACCGCTAAAGCGGTATTAGGGCTTTTGCCTCCTAATGCCCGTGTTCAGGGAAGCATCCGTCTTCTTGGCCAGGAAGTTATCCATACCCCTGCCGCTCAGCGCCGTAATGAAACCCGCGTCTCCATGGTGTTTCAGGATTCGCTTTCGGCGCTTAACCCGCTGGTGACCATTGGCTCCCAACTGCGGGAACCCTTTACACGCCACCACGGCTTATCGCGTAAGGCGGCCGTGCAGGCCACCATGGCGCTACTTGAGGCCATGGGCCTTCCTGACCCACAGCGTCTTATTAAACGCACGCCGGCCGAGCTTTCCGGCGGCCAGCGCCAGCGCGTGTGTATCGCGCTTGCCATGGCATGTAAAACCTCGCTGCTTGTGGCCGATGAGCCTACGACCGCACTGGATGTGGTCACCCAGGCACAGGTACTTCGCACGCTGCGTGAACATACCGATAAAACAGCCACCTCCCTGCTGTTTATTACTCACGATCTGCACGCCGCCGCCCAGCTCTGCCAACGCGCCGTGATTATCGAGCGCGGTGTCATGATTGAAAGCGGCGAGCTGGATACTCTGATTACCGCTCCACAGCACCGCTTTACCCAGGAGCTGGTGGCCGCGGCACACAGCGTACAGCCAGCAGAGCTGATGGGGGCTACCGAGCGAATGCCTATTGATTACTTAAAGAGCGCCTAGATGCAAAGCCCCATACCGTTTAGCCGTCAGGAAGCACTGGTGGGTAGAGAAGCGTTTATCTCGGCACGCGGACTCAATAAGAGTGTCACGCTACCGCGTGAGGTGTTCTGGCGGGCGGGTGAGCGCAAGCGGATAATGAGCGATATCGACCTCACGCTTTACCCCGGCGAGCGTGTGGGGCTGGTGGGCTTATCCGGCTCGGGCAAAACCACCTTGCTGCGCTCGCTTCTGGCCATTGAAGCACCGGATACCGGCTCCATTACCTGTCAACGCCAGGCGGTGCGCCCTGCCTCTATCGCCCGGCTGCGGTGGTACCGTCAGGCGGTTCAGTATATTCCCCAGGACCCTGCCTCATCTCTTGACCCACGCATGAGCGTGCGCGCGCTAGTCGCCGAGCCGCTGATTCGGCTTCAGGTGAAGTGCAACCCTGAAGAGCGCACCCGTGAAGCGCTGGAACAAGTTGGTCTGGATGCCCCGTTTCTGGACCGTAAGCCCCATGAGCTTTCCGGTGGCCAGGCCCAGCGGGTGGCGATTGCCCGGGCGATCGCCACCCGTCCGCGTTTCTTACTGGCCGACGAGCCGCTTAGCGGGCTTGACCTACCGGTACGCGCTCAGGTGATTAACGTGCTTAAAAGGCTTAGCGATGAGAACGGCACGGGCCTGCTGATGGTGTCACACGATTTATCCGTGGTCGCCAACCTTTGCAAGCGTACCTTAGTGATGGATGACGGCAAGATTGTTGAAGACCGTCCTACTGCGGAACTATGGCGTACGCCTCGCCACCCCATAACGCTTGATTTGATCGAGGCAGTCTCTCAATTGCCCACCTGCGCTTATCCGCACTGCAATGCGGCTGACGTGGAGGCGCTTTTATAGCGAGCTTTCGATTAAACACCGCGATTAATAATCCATTTGCCAGCGTAGCGCTTGCTTTTCGCGCGCGTGGCGTACTTATTTAACTGCATGTTTTTAATAAAATTAAAAAGTTGGAGACTTTACGATGTTACGCCGAAAGCTTCGCTTATCTTTACCCGCTGCCCTGGCTACGCCGCTTCTCCTCACCGGCTGCTTTGATGACCAGCGTGATGCGGCGTCTGACTCGCCAGACGCCGGTGAGCGTATTAGCGTGGCGATGCTTCAGCCGCCGCGTTCAGGGTTGAACCCGTTATCCGACGACGCTTTTAAGCTATCGCGCTGGAGTAACGCTGAAACCCTGATTCGCCTGGATGCCAACAACGACCCACAGCCGCTTTTGGCGACCGAGTGGGAGCAGCTGGATGACCAGACGTGGCGCTTTTTGATTCGCGACGGCGTGATTTTCCATGATAGTACCGAGTTGACCGCCGATGACGTGGTGAACGCTCTGAACGCCGCTACCCAGGCGGCCCCAAAGCCACGGATTCTGGATGGCGTCAATATGACCGTCGAGGCCGATGGTGATAACGCCGTAATCGTACGTACCGAAAAAACCGATCCACTGATTCCCAACCGTCTCTCTAGCCCGCAATTGGCGATTCTGGCAGCTGGTGCCTACGGCGAAGATGGCCGGGTGAACCCCATTGAAGCGGGCACCGGCCCCTTTGTCTTGAAAGAGATCAACGGTACCACCAGTGCCAAGCTTGACCGGTTCGACGACTACTGGGGCGAACCCGCCACCATTGCCGGGATTGATGCCGACTACGTATCCGATGGTACGGCGCGGGCCGCCGCTCTAAGAACCGGCACCGCCGATGTGGTTGAAGCCATTCCGGTTTCTCAAGTGGCGCTGCTTGACCAGGCGCTGGTACACGAAGTACCGATGCCCCGTACCAATACGCTCTACCTGAATACCCAATCGGGCCCCATGGCCGACCCTGGCCTTCGCGCGGCCGCTCGTGAAGCAATTGATCGCTCGGCCATTGTGAATACCGTCTACGAAGGCCGTGCCGATATTGCCGAAGGTCTGCTGGGCCCGGCGCTGGCCTGGGCAAGCGCCTACCGCTCGCCGATTGACAACCGCACCGCCCCCAAAGCTCCTGGCGGCACCGAAATTACCCTGGCGACCTTTACCGACCGTGCTGAGCTGCCTGAAGTTGCCGTGCTGCTTGAGCAGCAGCTCACCCGCGCGGGCTTCAAGGTGACTCAGGAAGTGCGTGAGTACGCGCATATCGAGTCTGACGCTTTGGCCGGTGAGTTTGACGCCTTTATTTTATCGCGTGCCACCGTGCTCGACTCCGGCGACCCGGTGGCCTACATGTATAGCGATTTCGCCTGCGAGGGCTCTTTCAATATCGCCCAACTTTGCGACCCGGCCGTTGATGAGGCGCTTGCCAACGCGGCCCAGCAGCCCACCGGCGAGGCGCGCCGCCAGGCGATCATTGCCGCTGAAACCGCCATTCTGCGCACCGATGCGGCGATTCCGATGCTGCATGAGCGAGTCATTCAGGGCGAGTCGGCGCGGGTTGCCAACGCCGAGCGCGACCCACGTGAACGTATGCTGATCACCGAAAAAACCGCTATCGACACCGATAGCGAGTCTTGAAGGCGCGCCACACATGATCAACGCAACATCGCGATTCCTGTGGCGCAGCCTACGCATCGAGCCGTTTATTCCGCTGCTATCACGACTGGTGACGCTTGCCGGTGT
This sequence comes from Vreelandella nanhaiensis, assembly GCF_003990185.1. Classification (GTDB taxonomy): domain Bacteria; phylum Pseudomonadota; class Gammaproteobacteria; order Pseudomonadales; family Halomonadaceae; genus Vreelandella; species Vreelandella nanhaiensis. The sequence continues at coordinate 556,443 of NZ_RZHF01000004.1, forward strand.
TGTGGTTCTGGTGGGGCTACTGCCGTGGCTTTCGGGCCGCGACCCGGCATTGAGCATCTTACGAGCGCGCTCTGCCGAGCAGGAAGCAACACCTGAAGCGCTAGCCGCTATTCGGGCGCAGCTGGGCCTGGAGTCTGGGCCCTTGGAGATGCTGCAGCGCTGGCTAATGGGACTTCTCCATGGTGATGCGGGCAACTCCTGGATTTCGGGGGCGCCGGTGCTGCCCGGCATGCTTAAAAGCGCTCAGGTATCGCTTACCCTGATGGGCTTTGCCATGCTGGTGGCCGTCGTTACCGCAACGCTTATCTGCCTGCCGGTCGTTCGGCGCGGTTTACGTGGCCAAATCAGCCGCTCGTCAGGCGCCGTGGGTGCAGCATTAACGGCGCTGCCCGAGTTCCTGCTCGCCTCGCTGCTGCTGGTAGTCTTTGCCGCCTGGCTCAACTGGCTGCCGCCCTATGGCTGGCGTGGCTTGAGCTATGCAGTACTTCCGGCATTCGCCTTGGGTCTTCCCGCCGGGGGGCTTCTGGGCCGCCTGTTCAGCGATGGCCTATCGGCCACCTTTACCGAGCGCTGGGTGGCGACTTGGAGCGTGGCAGGCTTTTCCCATCGCCGTATTACGTTATCCGTTCTACGCCGTACGCTTCCAAGCCTTATGCCCCAGGTGGGCATGGTCATGGTGGGCTTGACCGGCGGTGCGATTGCCGTTGAGCAGGTGTTTTCGATTCCAGGCCTTGGACGGGCCACGCTGGGCGCGGCATCGGCTCAGGACATGCCTGCGCTGCAGACCGGCATTCTCATTCTGCTGGTGATTGCCATTGTGCTGGGCAGCCTTGCTAATATTGGCCGCGCCCTGCTGCTTGGTCGGGCGTTTCGGCTGGGCGCCCTGCCCGTTGCCCATAGCGAGCAGAGCGTATCGCGTAGAACATGGATCGTTCCGGCAACTGCGGTCACACTATTGTGTGTACTGGTGGTGGCAGGTATTACCCGTGACCCGTTTAGCTCTGCGTTTATGCGTCTGGAACCGCCCAGTTTTGGCCTGCCCTTGGGGGCGGATGGCACCGGCCGAGATATTCTGGCGCGGGTGGCTCATGGCGCGCTATCCACGATTGGCATGGCGGTTGTCGTGGTATTTTTCACGCTGATTTTAGGGCTTCTGATTGGCTTGGCCCCACGGGTTGCCACGGGCCCCATTGAGATCACCAAGGCAACGCCGCCCACCATTGCAGGTCTTATCGTCGCTGGTTTGATTGGGCCTAGCACCAGCGGCGCGATTATTGCTGTTACGTCAGTGGCCTGGGCACCGCTTGCAGCACATACGGCGGCGCTGGTCACCGAGGTAAAAGCTCAGCCTCACGTGCGGATAACGCCGATTCTTGGGGTAGGGCAACTGCGCTTGATGAGTCGTTATATTCTTCCTGCAGTAATTGGTCCGGTATTTCGCCACGCTATGCTGCGCTTGCCCGGGGTCGCCTTGGCGCTTGCGGCACTGGGCTTTTTGGGCCTAGGACCAAGGCCACCCTCGCCGGAGTGGGGATTAGTGCTAGCAGAAGGCATGCCTTATATTGAACGCGCTCCTTGGGCGGTGCTGATTCCAGCGCTTGCGCTGGTGCTGCTTTCGGTACTGGCCGTGTCGCTTTCAAGCTTTGTAGGTTCAAACAAGCCAACCCGTTAAATGGCCCATGCAGATGGTTAGGCAATAACTAGGCAAGAGCTAGGCAAAAAAATGCCCCCGAAACATCGGGGGCATTTTTGTGTACGCGGCGTTTAAGCGACGCGTTGGTAAGCCCTGCTCTCGATTTAGCGCTTACTCGTGATCGCCTGCCAGCTGCATCTGACGCAGCATATAGTTCTGAATACCTACCTGCTCAATCAACTTCAGCTCGGTTTCAATATGGTCGATATGTTCTTCTTCATCGGCGAGCAGATCGCGCAGCAGATCGCGGGTAACGTAGTCTTTCACGCTCTCGCAATAGGTAATCGCTACAATGTAATCGTTGCGGCCATCATGTTCGATACGTAGATCGCTTTCCAGCATCTCTTTAACGTTTTCGCCAATATGCAGCTTGCCAAGATCCTGCAGGTTGGGAATACCTTCAAGAAACAGGATGCGCTCGATCAGCTTGTCAGCGTGCTGCATCTCTTCAATGGACTCGTCGTATTCCCATTTGGCTAGCGCTTTCAGGCCCCAATCCTTGTACATTTTGGCGTGCAAAAAGTATTGGTTGATGGCAATAAGCTCGTTGCCTAATGCTTTGTTGAGATGCTGGATTACCTGGGGATCACCTTTCATGACGTCACCTTTTTCGCTGCAATACCGATAGTTAATCTAACCAATCAAGCAGTTACGTTAATGAAGGAGTATAGGCCATGCAAAGGCATACTCCCAGCTTTCTGAGAGTATAGAGAAGAGGAATAAAAATTCAAACAAATCAGTTATTTGCTAACGATAACCCTAACAAGAGTGATTCGCGTCACACAGCGTAAGCGAGACCCATATCTGCGTCCATACGTGCTTCCTGTAGCGCTTCTTTGGTAAGCGATTTGGCATAACAGGCGCACTTGCCGCACTGGGTTGCGCAGCCAGTTGCTTCACGCACTTCTCGCCAGCTGCGAGCTCCGTCGCTTACCTGCTGGCGTATCTGATGATCGGTTACTCCCTTGCACACACAAACGTACATGGCGACACCTCATAAATCATATGAGGTGAATGTAAATGATTCGCATACATTTTATCAAGTAAAAAAAGATGCCTAATAGTAGTGATTGCCTTTCATCTAATAATCACCCTACCAATACAATAACTTAGTCGTTACTTGCCTAAATACTGATATACAGATTAACGCTTGGGCAGCAAAACGGTGCGGGTATTAGAGACCATATCCGGCCAGCTACGGCGCTGAGGATCAATAATCACCCACCAGTACCCAAGCCCCAGCGCCGCCAGCGAGAGCCAGCCAATGGCGCAGCGTATCAGGCATTGTTTAAGAGAGGGAATTTGGCCATTAGAGGTTTGCACTTGAAGCCTCCAAGCCTGCATGCCCAGCGTCATCCCGGCGCGATGCCAGAAAAAGCAGAAGAAAAATGTGGTAGCCGCCACCAGTACGCCGCGCAGGCTCCATATCGCCAGCGCAGAAGCGCCTACAGCTTGAGCAGGCTGACCCAGTATCCATTGGAAAAATGCTAAATGCAGCGTGGTAATCACCAGCCAGAGCGCCAGAACCAGTACGCCATCGTAGATTAGGGCGCCCAGCCGGCGCCCCAAGCCGGCAGTAACGGGACTAGCCATTGCGACGCAGGAAGTACACTCCGACAAAGGCACACACAAGCGTGGGTACAAGTACCGCCCATACGGGAGAAAAGCCAAAAATGGTAGATGCCGGGGCCAGCAGATCCTGGATATATTTAAATGTAAGCCCCGTCACTACGCCGTAAAACACTCGGGTGCCCGCCGCCACGGTACGCAGCGGGCCAAATACGAACGACGCCGCAATCAGTACCAACGAGCCCATGGTGAGCGGCATCAGCATTTTTTGCCAGAAGTACAGTAGAGGCTGATCCGCCTTTAACCCCTGGGCCTGCAGGTAGTTGGCATAGGCCCACAGCTCACTGGGCGCCTGACTTTCGATATCACGCAGCAGGCGCTCAAGCTGTGTAGGGGTAATATGCGTTTCCCAGAAGGCGCTTTCCTGAGTATCCGATTCGGTATAGTCCTCGTAAATACGCGTAGTGGTGATATTTTCAAGCCGCCAGGCGCCTTGCTCCCAATGCGCACGATCAGCATGCGTAGCCTCAATCAGGCGGCGGTCATCAAACCGATAGCGGGTTAAATCAAGCACCACATTGTCAGCTCTTATGGCACCGAACCGGTAAACGCTATCGCCTTCGAACTGCCAGCCGCTGCGACTGGCGGGCTGGGCACTTTCGCCCTGGCGCTGTTCAAGACGCCACGCTTCGGCAAATTGTTCGGTACGTGGGCTTACGAACTCGGCGACCAGCAGTACAACGACCACCACCACCAGTACCGGCTTCATTACGCCCCACACAATGCGCGCAAGCGAGCGCCCGGCGGCACGCATGACGGTAAGCTCGTTGCTGGAGGCCATGCTACCCAAGCCTATAAGTGCACCGATCAGCACCGCTACGGGGGCGTACTGATAAAACCGCCATGGCATGCGCATTAACAGATAGAACAGTACATCCAGCGCCGTGTAGTCCTGCTGCACTTTGCTTAACTCACCAATGTAGGCAATGGTGATATCCAGGCCCAGCAACACAAACTGAACAATAACAATCGCACCCAGCACGTTGCGGGCAATATAGCGATCCAGGCGGTCGGCCAGTGTCAACATTAACGCATCCCCTTACGCTGTGAGCGCCATAAAAGCAGCAGCCCTAACCCCAAGAACAGGAGATGAACCGGCCAGACACCTATTACTGTTGGCAGGCTTCCACTACCAATAGCGTCCACCGCCGCCAGCAGCAGACTCAAATAGGCAACGTATAGAAAGATCGCTGGCAGCAGCTTGCCAAACCGACCCTGACGCGGGTTCACCCGGGAAAGCGGCTGGGCGAGCAGCGCCAGGATGAAGACCATAAAAGGCAGCCCGGCTCGCCACTGAAATTGTGCCTGGGCGCGCGGGTTAGGATCGTGCCACAGCTCCTGCGTTGTGGCGTACTCGAGCGAATCAAGTTCCTGAAGACTACGGCTTAGGCCAAGCCGCATGGTATAGCGCTCAAAGGTCAACCGTTGGGCATCGTTTTGCCCCGGCATTACGCCGTAGCGCTCGCCGTTTTCCAGCACCAAAAAGCGGCTGCCCGTTTCGACCCGGGTTTCCTGATAGCCTGACCCTGCCCGTGTCACGAAGCTATGCGGGCTTTCAGGACCTGGTTGCTCATGAACCAGCACTTCCTGCATTTTGGTGCCATCGCTACTGAAATCACTGATATAGGCCGTTCGGCCACCACCGAAATCCTGAAACCGTCCTGGCGCCAGTACCGAGACATCCAGCCGGCTGCGCTGCTCCTCAAGGGTGGCAGCGGTTTGCAACGCCCCGGCCGGAGTTAGCCACAGGCTGCAAAGGGCGACCAATACCGCCACAATAGAGGCGGGCAGAAACGTTACCCGTAAAAGGCGCAGCGGGCTCATGCCGCAGGCGACCATCACGGTGATTTCGCTGTTCATGTAAAGCTGGCCATAAGCCAGTAAAATCCCCAGGAAGAACGCCAGCGGCAGTACCAGTTCCATAAAGCCCGGTAGATGAAACATCATCAGGCTGCCCAGGATGGTGACCGGAAAATCGCCCTCTGCCGCATCTGAAAAGTAGCGGATAAAACGACTGCCCATGATGACCAGCAGCAAAATGCCGGCGACCGCCGACATGGTGAGTAACACTTCGCGGGTTAAGTACCGAAATAAAATCAACGCCCTCTCCGGCTAATCATGCAGGATGCCATGCAATGCGCGCATGGCTTGGGTACACTAAACGAACACTCAGTACGGGGCATTATCCCGAATCCCTCGATGCTTGTCTTGTTGGAGACGTCATGGAATTTTCCGTTCAGACCGCCAATCCGGCCAAAGCCGAAACGGCTTGTCTCGTCATCCCCCTGTTTAAAGGTAGCCACTTACTGCCCACTGCGGCCAGCCTGGACGACGCCAGCGAGCGTTTAATTAGTCAATTGCTTACGCGTGGCGATTTCGACGCCGCCCTTGGCAATGTTCAGATGATCCCCTTTGCGCCAGGCCTATGTGCCGAGCGGCTTTTACTAGTAGGCCTCGGTGAGCGCGAAAAGTGCCAGGAAGCCGCCTTTTTAAAAGCGCTGGATGCAGCCATGGCGGCGCTTGCCAAACTGCCTGTGGATGAAGCAAGCATCGCGTTTAATGATGTCCCCCTTGAAAGCCGCGAAAGTGACTGGAAAGCCCGCAAGGTATTGGAAGCTGCTGAGCGGGCGGTGTACCGCTTCGACCAGTTTAAGTCTCAGCCCGCGCCTTTAGCGAGCCTTAAAGCGCTCACGCTGATCTGCGAGCCTGAAAATGCCACGCTTGCCAAGCAGGGTGCCCGCATTGGCGCCGCTATTGGCCAGGGCATTAACTACACCCGCACGCTGGGTAACCTGCCGGGCAATGTATGCACACCACGCTATCTTGCCGAACAGGCCGAGGAGTTGGGCCGAGCATCCAACGGCGCGCTAGAGGTTGATATTCTCGACGAAGAAGCGCTGGAAGCGCTGGGCGCGGGCTCCTTGCTGTCCGTAGGCCGGGGTAGCAACGAACCTAGCCGCTTGATTGTCATGAAGTACAACGGCGCAGCTGAGCGTGAAGAGGCACCCCACGTTCTGGTAGGTAAAGGGATCACCTTTGATACCGGCGGTATTTCGCTGAAACCCGGCGAAGGCATGGACGAAATGAAGTTCGACATGTGCGGTGCAGCCAGCGTGTTTGGCACCGTGAAGACGATGTTGACCATCAAGCCCAAGCTTAACCTGGTCTTCATCGTCGCTGCGGCAGAAAACATGCCAGACGGCCTGGCCACCAAGCCCGGCGATATCATTAAAACGCTCAAGGGCTTGACGGTTGAAGTATTGAATACCGACGCCGAGGGTCGCTTGGTGCTGTGCGATGCGCTGACCTACGCCGAGCGCTTCAAGCCGGCAAGTGTTGTGGATATCGCAACCCTCACTGGCGCGGTGATTGTTGGCCTGGGTCACCACGCGACTGGCTTGCTCTCCAATGACGACGACTTGGCGCTCGATTTATTAGAAGCGGGCGAAGCGGCCTGGGACCGCGCCTGGCACCTGCCCCTTTGGGATGAGTACCAGGAGCAGCTGGAATCCAACTTTGCGGATCTGGCCAATATCGGCGGGCGCCCGGCGGGTACGATCACTGCGGCGTGCTTTTTGTCGCGCTTTGCCGACCACTTCCCCTGGGCGCATCTGGATATCGCCGGTACGGCCTGGCATTCAGGTAAACAGAAAGGCGCTACCGGCCGCCCGGTTGGTCTGCTTTCGCAATACCTGCTGGACCGTGAAGCCGACGCCCAGGTAGAAAGTAGCGCCAATTAATATCCTGATTGAGCGCTCGATGGTTGCCTTTCAGGGCGACAACCGTTAAATCTGAAAGTATTAGCGTGTGCCAGCCCTTTATGACGCACGCTACTCTTGATCATATGCTTACATTTGCCCTTCGGGGTCTGGCTCTAGCGGAGAAAACACGCCGTGCCCACTAGCTCTACATCATTTGAAGTTCTGCCGTCCAACCAGCCGACGGCTGGCAGTATCCGTGACAACATTCTGGCCAACCCTGGGTTTGGTAAATACTTCACCGACCATATGGTCAATGTCCGTTGGACGGTCGACGCTGGCTGGCACGGCCACCAGGTGCGTCCCTACGGCCCGTTAACCCTCGACCCGGCCGCCTCCGTACTGCATTACGGCCAGGAAATTTTTGAAGGCATCAAGGCCTATCGCCATGCTGATGGCTCGGTCTGGACCTTCCGCCCCGAGAAAAATGCCGAGCGTTTCCGCCGCAGCGCCCGCCGTTTGGCGCTGCCGGAGCTCACTGACGAGGATTTCATCGGCTCCATCAAGGCACTGCTGGCCCAAGACCACACCTGGGTACCCACGCCGTCAAGCGATACCGATGAGTGCAGCCTGTATCTTCGCCCGTTCATGATCGCCTCCGAAGCCTTCTTGGGCGTACGCCCGGCCCACGAAGTGGATTACTACGTGATCGCCTCACCGGCGGCCTCCTACTTCAAAGGCGGCATCAGCCCGGTTTCCATTTGGCTCTCCTCCCACTATAAGCGTGCAGCCGCGGGCGGTACCGGCTTTGCCAAGTGCGGCGGCAACTATGCGGCGTCCTTGGCCGCGCAGAAAGAGGCCGAGTCTCACGGCTGTGGTCAGGTAGTATTCCTTGATGCCGCTGAAAGCAAGTGGATCGAAGAGCTGGGCGGCATGAACCTGTTTTTTGTCTTCAAGGATGGCCGCCTGGTCACCCCGCGCCTCACCGATACCATTTTAGAAGGCGTTACCCGCAACTCGGTGCTCACCCTTGCCAAAGATGAGGGCCTAACGCCTGAAGAACGTCCGATCAGCATTGACGAGTGGCGCGAAGGTGCGGCTTCCGGCGAGATCACCGAAGTATTCGCCTGCGGCACTGCCGCGGTCATCACCCCGGTAGGCGAGCTGGTCACCGAAGACGAGCGCATTCGCCTGAACGGCGACGGCGGCAATGAAGTGGCCATGCGCATTCGTAAAAAACTGCTCGACGTGCAGTACGGCCGCAGCGAAGACAAGCACGGTTGGCTCACTCAACTGGTGTAATACCCTCCCGCCGCCGCCAACAATGGCGGCGGCTTTGGAACGTTGAAAGAGCGGGAGCCGCCATGGCGCGCATCGACTTTTATATTCTCCCCGATACCACCCTGGAAGCGCGTTTGGCCTTCGCCTGCAAATTGGCCGAAACCATCTGGCGCAAGGGCTATCGTTTGCACCTCCACTGCGAAGACAAGGCCCTGGCCGAGCAAGCCGATAAGGCCCTGTGGAGTTTTCGCGAAGACGCCTATCTCCCCCACGCCCTTGAAGACAGTGACATGGCAAGCAGCGTGCCGGTCACGCTGGGCTGGCAGAAGTTGCCAATACCTATCGAGGAGACCGCGCTTTTAAATCTGCACCCCGAAATTCCTGATGGCGTTGAGCGCTACGCGCGTATCGCCGAAATCATTAACCAGCACCAAGACGTGCTGGTCGCCAAGCGCGCCTGCTGGCAGCGCTACAAAGAGCTCGGCCATGAAGTGGTGCCGCATAAGCTTGGCTAGGCCAGAGCGCTCTGTAAAACATCAATAATTACCAAAGAGCCTTTTCATGTCTTCTCAACACGCCACTCGCACACGGTTTGCTCGTTACCCGCTGACCGTGATCGTTATCGCCCAGCTGTTTGGCACCTCACTGTGGTTCAGCGTCAACGGCATAGGCCCTGCGCTGCAGGCAGCGGTTGGGCTGAGCGAGGGCGACTTGGGGCTTTTAACTATCGCCGTTCAGGCCGGGTTTATTAGCGGTACGCTGCTGATTGCTACTACCGGCCTTGCCGACCGCATGCGGGCAAGTCATCTGTTTGCGATTTCCGCCGTACTCGGTGCGTTCATCAACGCGGCATTTATCGGTCTTGCAGAGAACATCACGCTGGCCGCGGCCGCCCGTTTTGCCACCGGGCTTTGCCTGGCGGGCATCTATCCTCTGGGCATGAAGCTTGTCGTCAGTTGGACACCCAGCCACGCAGGTGCCGCGCTGGGTTGGCTTGTCGGCATGTTGACCCTCGGCATTGCCTCGCCGCATCTGCTGCGCGGTTTAACGTTAACCCTGCCTTGGCAGTGGCCGCTATTGCTGGCCTCTCTTCTGGCGCTGATGGCCGCGGTGATGATTTACCGGTTAGGCGTGGGACCCCATTTGCCCACCAAAGCCGGAAGCGGCCGCCCTTGGGCAGGGCTTAGCGCTTTCAAGCAGCGCTCGTTTCGCAAAGCCGCTTTGGGCTACTTCGGCCACTGCTGGGAACTTTATGCCTTCTGGGCGCTGGTCCCCTTTTTGGTTATCCGCGAGCTTGAACGGTTAAACGCATCAGCGAGCCTTCAACCGTGGTTAACCTTTGTGGTCATTGCGCTGGGCCTGCCAGGCTGCGTGTGGGCGGGAAAGTGGAGCCGCAAAGTAGGCAGCGCCCATGTCGCTTTTGTGGCACTGTTTACCTCTGGTGCGCTTTGCCTGGCTTATCCATTGCTAGGCAGTCTTCCGCCCTGGCTATTACTGATGCTTTTGGGTCTTTGGGGTGTTAGCGTGATTGCTGACTCGGCGCAGTTTTCTGCCCTGGCGTCTGCTCATGCCCCGCCCGAACGGCTGGGCGCGGCGCTGGCCATGATGAACGCCATTGGTTTTGGGTTAACCATTCCCTCTATCGCGCTGGTAACCGCCTTGTGGTCAAGCCAGAGCCTGACTGTTATCTGGTGGCTGCTCCCAGGCCCGGTATTGGGTCTGATTGCCATGCACGGTCTTAACCATCACTCGCCAAGGGCCTGACGCTTTAGCGCTTATCGCGCTATACTTGTCGCCATTTTTTTGCACGTTGTGAGCCGACTCCCCATGGAAAAGACCTACCAACCCGAACAGATCGAAACCCGCTGGTACCAGCGCTGGGAAGCTGATAACCGCTTTGCCCCTTCGGGTAAGGGCGCGCCTTTCTCCATCATGATTCCGCCGCCCAACGTGACAGGTAGCCTGCACATGGGCCACGCCTTCCAGGACACCATCATGGATACCCTGACGCGCTGGAAGCGCATGCAGGGTAATAACACGCTATGGCAGGTAGGCACCGACCATGCGGGGATAGCGACCCAAATGCTGGTTGAGCGCAAGGTAGCCGCGGAAGAGGGTAAAACGCGCCACGATCTCGGCCGCGAAGCGTTCACCGACAAGATATGGGAGTGGAAGGAGGAGTCTGGCGGCCATATTACCCGCCAGCTGCGCCGCATGGGCGCCAGCGTCGACTGGTCTCGTGAGCGCTTCACCATGGACGACGGCTTCTACAAGGCAGTGCAGGAAGTCTTTGTACGTCTGCATGAAGAGAAGCTGATCTACCGTGGCAAACGCCTGGTTAACTGGGACCCCACCCTGCACACCGCGATTTCCGATCTGGAAGTGGAAAACAAGGAGCAGCAAGGCAGCTTCTGGCACTTCCGCTATCCGCTGGCCGACGGCGTTAAAACCACCGATGGCAAGGATTATGTGGTCGTTGCCACTACTCGCCCCGAAACTCTGTTGGGTGATACCGGCGTTGCCGTTAATCCAGAAGATGCGCGTTACGCCTCACTGGTCGGCAAATTTATCGAGCTACCCCTGGTGGGTCGGCGTATCCCTGTGGTGGCGGACGAACACGCCGATATGGAGAAAGGCTCGGGCTGTGTGAAAATCACCCCCGCTCACGACTTCAACGACTATGAAGTCGGCAAACGCCAGAACCACTTACTGATCAACGTCTTCTCCAAGGACGCCACGATTCTTGAACAGGCCGAGATCTTCGATCTCAAAGGCCAGCCGCAGCCGGAAGAAGATGCCAGCCTGCCCGCCAAGTACGCGGGTCTGGACCGTTTTGAAGCGCGTAAGCAGATCGTTGCTGATATGGACGCGCTCGGCCTGCTGGAGCAGGTGGAAGCTGTTAACAACACCCTGCCTTATGGTGACCGCTCTGGCGATGTGATCGAGCCACTGCTCACCGATCAGTGGTTCGTGGCCGTTGAGTCGCTGGCCAAACCGGCCATTAAAGCGGTTGAGGATTGCGAGATCCAGTTCGTACCTAAAAACTACGAGAACATGTATTTTGCCTGGATGCGCGACCTGCAGGACTGGTGTATCTCCCGCCAGCTGTGGTGGGGACATCGTATTCCCGCCTGGTACGACGCGGAAGGCAACGTTTACGTTGCGCGCACAGAAGAAGAGGCACGCGAAAAGCACGGCCTGGGCGCGGATATCGTGCTTACCCAGGACGAAGACGTGCTGGATACCTGGTTCAGTTCAGGCTTGTGGACCTTTGGCACGCTTGGCTGGCCGGAGAAAACCCCGGAGCTTGAAACCTTCCACCCGACCAGCGTGCTGGTGACCGGTTTCGACATCATCTTCTTCTGGGTTGCCCGGATGATCATGCTGACACTGAAGTTCACTGGAGAGGTACCCTTCAAGACCGTGTATGTGCATGGGCTTGTGCGCGATGGCCAGGGCCAGAAGATGTCCAAATCCAAGGGCAACGTGCTGGACCCCATCGACTTGATTGACGGTATTACGCTGGATGCGCTACTTGAAAAGCGCACCGGCAACATGATGCAGCCGCAAAAGGCCAAGGCAATTGCCAAGGCTACCCGCGATGAGTTCAAGGACGGTATTGAACCCCACGGCACCGACGCGCTACGCTTTACCTTCCTCTCCCAGGCCACCACTGGGCGCGATATCAAGTTTGATATGAACCGCCTGGAAGGCTACCGCAACTTCTGCAACAAGCTGTGGAACGCCTCACGCTACGTATTGATGAATGCCGAAGGTGAGGATTGCGGCACCGATGGCGGCGAAGTGGAGCTTTCACTAGCGGATCGCTGGATTATTTCCGAGCTGCAGAAGGTGGAGACTCAGGTCACCAGAGCGATGGACGAGTACCGCTTTGACCATGCCTCGCAAGCGCTGTATGAATTCGTGTGGAACGAGTACTGCGACTGGTACCTGGAGCTTTCCAAGCCGGTGCTGTGGGACGAAAATGCCTCCGCTGAAGCCAAGCGTGGTACCCGCCGCACGCTGGTGCGCGTACTCGAAACCATCCTGCGCCTTGCCCACCCGATGATGCCCTACATTACCGAGGAGATCTGGCAGCGCGTATCGCCTCTGGCAGGTACGTTTATGGGCGAAGGTGCTTCTCTGATGCTGCAGGCCTGGCCGGTAGCCGACGAGAGCAAGATCGACGAGCAGGCCACCCGGGATATCGAGTGGCTGAAAGGCGTCATTATCGCCGTGCGCAATATCCGCGCCGAGATGAACATTGCCCCCGGCAAGCCGTTGGACGTGCTGCTGACCAAGGGCCAGCCTGAAGACGCCGAGCGTCTGGAGCAAAACCGCCGCTTCCTGGCCAAGCTTGCCAAGCTTGAAAGTGCCACTTGGCTTGAAAACCCCAAGGACGCGCCGCTTTCAGCTACTCAATTGGTGGGTGATATGGAAGTGATGGTGCCCATGGCCGACCTGATCAATAAAGATGCCGAGCTTGCCCGCTTAACCAAAGAGATTGAAAAACAGGACAAGCTGATTGGCGGCATCGAGAAAAAGCTGGGTAACGATGGCTTCATCGCTAAAGCCCCGGTAGCCGTTGTCGAGAAAGAGCGCGGTAAACTTGCCGAGTTCCAGTCTGCCAAGAAACTGCTGGAAGAACAGCGGGCCAAGATCGAGGCGCTGTAAAACTCGCCCTGGCTCATAGGCTCTAACGCGCCCGGCTCCTTGCGGAGCCGGGCGTTTTTATGACCACTACAACTGTTTTGGTTACCTTACTAATGGCGGCAGCGAGTTAGGAAACATCGTCAGGTAGTGCTCCCCTGGATGCTATACAACGCGCACATTACCCGTTTGATCGAGCGTATGGCCGCCTTCTTCGACAGCGCCTTTCATAGATTGCAGAACCACCATTAAATATCGCTTATGAGTAGAGCATAAAAGCCCCACATGCCCGCTTATGCAGGCATGTAGGGCTTTGAGAGCCATTAACCTGCCTAGCGTTAGTGCGCTTTGCGCCAGCCACCAAGGACGCGGCTATCCGGACCGAAGAACACCAGCCGGTCATGATCAATTAAATAGCGGTAAGCGGTATCCAGCATATCCGTTACTCGCTTGGCATCGGCCATTTGCGGACAGGCCATGCGCGTGGTGGCAAGTTCCTTAACGTCGATGCGCTGGCTTTCCCCCAGGTTTACTTGGCCTGTAAAACGGTTACAGCCATCAGAGCCAGTCATTTTTCCATCCTTCGAGATCGTGAAAAATGGCGTTTCCGCAAACGATAGCCGCTCATCGGTACCTACCAGCAGCAAATTCCAGCGCTGACCCACCACCGGGCCTGATAAGCCTGTGCTCTGCGATGCATCGTTTAACTGTGGCCCGGGCGCGCTGCTACACGCATTGAGCAACAGAGTGGCTAGTGCCAGTACAGGCAGCAGACCAGTGCGTGGACGTAGTCTCTTCATGAACATATCCATCACCTTTCGCTTACCAGCTGCCGCTGTTTTCCATGGAAGCCCATGGCTCCTGAGGAGGCAGCGCATCTCCTTTCTGCAAAAGCTCGATGGAAATACCATCAGGCGATTTAACAAACGCCATATGACCATCGCGAGGCGGCCGATTGATGGTCACACCGTTGTCCTGAAACTTCTGGCATAGGGCGTAGATATCGTCAACACGGTAGGCCAGATGGCCGAAGTTGCGCCCGCCAGTGTACTCTTCAGGGTCCCAGTTGTAGGTCAGCTCAAGCTCAGGTGCGCTTAACTGGGCTGAACGCTCTTCATCATTCGGTGCGGCGAGAAAGATCAGCGTAAACCGGCCCTTTTCGCTCTCCTTGCGACGTACCTCTTTAAGCCCCAACAAGTCGCAGTAAAAGTGTAATGAGGCATCTATATCCTTAACGCGCACCATCGTATGTAAATATTGCATGCAGCTACTCCTTTAGTGATGATGGTTCTAGTGTACGCTTGCCTCATAATATCGCGCAGAATAGAAAATTGCCTAATGCTTGACGACTATGTGACATACAAGAATAAAGCCAGTAACTTTGTATAGTAAATACCAAGAGATTATCTTAGCGCGCACCCGAGGAGGAACCAGTGGATTCGATCACACAGGCTGCATTAGGCGCCGCTGTGGGTGGAGCGGTATTAGGCCGCCGCCTGGGCCGCAAAGCTGTGCTGATTGGCGCACTGCTTGGCACCCTGCCCGATCTTGACGTAGTGCTTGATTATGGCGATGCAATTACCAATGTGACCGAACACCGAGGCTTTTCCCACTCCTTATTTGTCCTCACGGGCCTTGCGACGCTGTTAGCCTTATTGTGCAAGCGTTTTGCTCCCGCCAGGGATATTACCCTGCTCCGCTGGTGGTGCTTTTTTGCGCTATGTTTGGTGACTCACCCGCTGCTTGATGCGCTTACGACCTACGGCACTCAGCTTTTCTGGCCATTGAACACGCTGCCCGCTGCGTGGCCGATCATTTTTATCATCGACCCCGTTTATACCCTGGCGCTTTTGATTGGCCTGGGAGCGGGCCTGACCTCTCAGCGGGTGTACAAATACTGCGTATGGGGATTGACGGCTTCGAGCCTTTATCTGGCCCTGGCGGCAGGTGCCAAATGGAACGTGGAACAACGCCTGGCACCCGCGCTTGTAGAGCAGGGGCTTACACAAATGCCGCTTCTCATTCAGCCAACACCCTTCAATATTTTGCTCTGGCGGGCCACGGTAGTGGGTGAAGACCGCTACTACGAGAGTTTGATCAGTGTTTTTGATTCACCCCGCCTGCCTCAGCTAGAAGCGCTGTGGCGTAATTCAGGTCTTGAACAGGACGCATTGTCAGGCCCCTTGGGCCAGCGCTTGACGTGGTTTACCGGCCCCTTCCTGCGCTACGACATGCGCTTAATTAACGAAAGGCAAACGTTGGTAGCAACCGATATTCGCCTGGGTTTTCCAGGCTTTCATCCGTTC
Source organism: Vreelandella nanhaiensis (assembly GCF_003990185.1). Lineage (GTDB taxonomy): Bacteria > Pseudomonadota > Gammaproteobacteria > Pseudomonadales > Halomonadaceae > Vreelandella > Vreelandella nanhaiensis. Next base: position 571,700 of record NZ_RZHF01000004.1, read on the forward strand.
AGTTTTACGCTTGCCACGCGGGAAGATAACCGCTGGGTTCCAGTGGCCAGAAGCGAAGCGGTGGAAGCACCTCAGGAAATAAGCCTTGCCACCCTTTCAAGGCTTGCTGAGCGTGCGATGGGCGACGTAACGGCCTTATGTGCTAGTGATTTTGTAGCATCGCATTGGCGAGTCGAGCGGTTTGTATACCGCTGCTAGCCGCTGCATCAGGGGGCGATCCCTTGTCCACAGCCGCTATACTGTTCGTCTTCGTAGGTGAGCGTTACCCGGGCAGGAAAAGGCTGACCGCTCATGTTGTCAAAACAGGCCGCCGCTTCAATGCGCAGGCGAAAGAAAGGTTCCACGCGAGCATTTTCAAGCACTACCCGGCCCGCTGCGTTGTCCATCACGCTGACCATATAGGGTAGCTCAATACGCTCTTCCCCATAGTTGAGCTGCAGGGTAAGCGTCGGTGCATCGTGAGCTAACGCCACGTTCCAGCCGGGTTCATTGCCCTGCGCCCAGAACATAACGCCTGACTTCTCTGCACGGGTAATAGCAGCTCGTTCTTCACTCAGCGTGCACTTCAACTGGCCGCGTGGCGTTTCTACGCGGGCCTCATCGCCGCGGTTCCAGAAGCTGATGTCGCCGTCCTGATAGTGTGCGCCGCTGGCCACCACCGCTTGGGGCAGGCGCCAGGCGCCATGCAGTGACCACAGCCGCAAGTCTTGCACGTTGGTGGCACTTACTAAGTGTTGATTGGCCGGTGTGCAGTGCCAGCCCTGAAAACGCTCGGCCGTGCCCGCAAACAGCGCTGACGGCAACAGCGGCGCACTGCTGTTCACTGTGGTTTGGGTGGGTGCCGTCTCTGGCGTTTGCGTGGCGGCGCAGCCCGCCAGCGCCATTGCCAAAATACCTGCCCCGATCAAGGGGATGGGCTTTGTAAACCGTGTCATCAATTTCTTCCCTGCATTTCTCATTTGTTTTATAGCGACTGAACGGTGCTTAAAGCTTCAGCTTCGCTTGAAAGCGTGCAGATCCTGCGAATCGAAGGTATCGACCTGAGCCGGCAGCCCTAGCGCTTCGCGCTTCTCGGCAAGGTGCGTTGTCTCGGCAAGCCAAGCGGCATCGTTAGGCGGCGTGCGGCCATTAAGCTCGGCAAGCTGCGTCACCCCTGCATGGTAGAACGTGACGATATCAAGCGCGGCCCGGTTATTCTCCTCGACCGCTCGGCGTAGCGTGGGCAAAAAACCGCTGATCTGCGATAAGTACTGCCTTAGTTGCCATACGTAGCGCATTTCCGCCATCCACGGGCGCTCGCGTAGAACGGCAAACAGAGCACTGGTGGCCAGAAGCCCAAGAAATATTCCGAGTGCATATAGCCACGGGCTGCTGCCAAAGGTCGATGTCAGCAGCATGGAAAACAGCATACCGAAAATAATTAGCTGCCCCGTCATTGCAAAGCTGATCATGCGCGCCTTGCGGCGATAGCTATGTGAATCATGCTGCTCGAGGGTAAAAACCATGGCCAACCTCGTCATCTAATTGAACGCTCTATGATACGGGGCTGGCCAAAGCAAACAAGCCTGAGTCGCTAAACGTTAGCTTAACCGCTCTGCGGCTGTTTTTAGCAACCGCTCAGTTGCCTCCCAGCTAACACAGGCATCGGTCACCGAAACGCCATAACGCAGGGTGTTCGGCGTCAAGGGCTGCTTACCTTCAAATAAGTGGCTTTCCAGCATCAGGGCCACCAGGTTGGCATTTCCAGACTGGCGCTGGGCCACTACATCCAGCATTACTTCACTCTGTCGGCGATGGTCTTTACACGCATTAGCGTGGCTGCAATCAACCATCAGCCGAGGATTCTGGCCTGCCTGATCAAGCGCCTTAATGGTAGCCTGAACGTGGGATGCCTGATAGTTAGGCTCGCCATGCCCACCACGTAGCACCACGTGGGTATACGGGTTGCCGGCGGTTTGCTGCATGACCGGGCGCCCATTGCCATCCTGGGCAAAACGCTGATGCCCGTGAGCAGCCGCCTGCATGGCATCAATGGCGATTCGTACATCCCCACTGGTAGCATTTTTAAACCCGACCGCCGCTGCCAAATCACTTGCCAGCTCGCGATGCAGTTGGGATTCCGTGGTGCGCGCACCAATCGCAACCCAGCTTAAAAGATCATCCAGGTAAGGGGCGAGCATGGGTTGAAGCAGCTCGGTGGCAACCGGCAGACCCCGGGCGGCAACGGCGTGCATCAATTCCCGCGAAAGCGTGATGCCTTTTGCCATATCGCCGCTGCCGTTTAAATCCGGGTCGTAGGCAAGGCCCTTCCAGCCGACCGTGGTACGAGGCTTTTCCACATAGACCCGCATGACCGGCAGTAACCGCTCGCTTACCTGCTCGCTAAGCACTGCCAGGCGGTCCGCGTATTCAAGCGCGGAATCTGGGTCATGTATGGAGCAAGGGCCAACCACGATCAGCATACGATCATCATGACCACTTAAAATATTGTGGACCGCTTGGCGCTGTTGGGTTATTTGCTGGTTTAATCGGGCATCTACCGCCACGCTGTGACGTAGCTGTGCCGGGGTGGGAAGCGGTGTGGTTACGCTGGCCGTGCTGGCAAGAGATATAGCGTTACGTGCTTGATTCAGGGCATTTGCAGGGGCATTCATAAATTTTTCTCCGGTCTCACATGACATCGTTGGCTGGCGTTGCCACCCAGGTTGGCGCGGTCGGAGGTGGCAGCTAGCACCGACCGCGCGCCGCTAAATCGCCAGCCATAGCCCACATAGCCGGTTGCAGTAGCGTATGCATAAGCGCGATAAGTCATGGTGTAGCTCCTTTTGATGACGTTTCCAGTACGTTGGTAAGAGACGCTAAACGCAAAAAGCCCCGGTTGGGTTACCAACCGGGGCTTAGATATTCGGCAGGCAACCCAGTAGGTGTGCCTGCTAGCGCGACGTTAGCCGTCGGCCATGGGCACACCGCTGCTAAACCAATATCCAAAATAGGCCACTACGCTCATGCACACGCCAGCCGCCGCGATGGGCAGGCTATTAGTAGTGTGCAAAAACGACGATGCGTGCATATTCTTCCTGATGATTGGCAAGCCAGGAGGCTTTGCGAAACGGATTTCATAAAAACGCTGATTTTTTAAATAGATTGTCAAAAAGCCGCGTTTTGAAAATTAATTGCTTTATCCTGCCCTTAAGTCTGGCAAATGGCAACCATTCATTATCAAGCAGCTGCGCGGCCAACAGGGGCAGGAGTGTGTCTTGCTCCGATTATACACGCGGCGCGTAGGCAAATACGTCGGAGAAGACCCGCTCGCTAATTGCGCCCTTGGCTTCCAGTATGTCCATACAGGCGTACACCATGCCGGGCGAACCGGAGAGATAAACGTCGTAATCACTGAACGTTAGCGCGGCCTTTTCCAACACCATATCAATCCGGCCCTGGTGATGGTGAATGCGCTCACCGCTGGCCAAAGGCTCGGCGAGGGGAAACTCAGTAACGGCCTGAAAGCTTACCTGGGGGTAGCGCTGCGCCCACTCGCAGGCCAGATTCTCAGCGTACAGGTCGCGATGCTCACGCGTGGCCCACCAAAGTGAAATGGGACGCGCCGGCTGGTCATGCAGCGTCGCTTCAACGATGGCCTTCATTTGTGCAAAGCCAGTGCCTGCGGCAATCAACAGCAGTGGGCGCTCACTTTGCGGGTCAACCACGCACTCGCCGCTGGGCAGGCGCAGGGTAAGCTGATTGGCCACCTGGAGCAGATTGCGAAGCCGCGCCGAGTTATCTCGCTCGGGCCAATGCTGAATATGCAGTTCAATTACGCCATCGCCTTTCTCGGCACTGGCAATGGAAAACGGCACCCAGGTGCTTTCATCCAACTGAAGCTCCAGATACTGACCGGGCGCATGCTGCATGGCTTCGGCGCGGCCTTCCAGCGTCACACCAAATACGTCAGGACTCAAATCCTCAACGGCCGTTACCTGGCAGGTCAACGTTCTGCACGTCGCAGTCTCTCGTAACGTCCTTGCGCTCATGAAAGCCTCTTTATAGAAAATCGATCCGCGTGGGCGGCAGTATCAGCCGCCATGGCGAGGGGCGGGTAGCGGAATATCGATCCCCAGTTCTTCCCAGCGCTCGTTCACACGGTTTTTTACCGCCTCGTCCATCACAATGGGAGTCCCCCACTCGCGATCGGTCTCTCCCGGCCACTTGTTGGTCGCATCCAGGCCCATCTTGGAACCCAGCCCCGATACGGGGGAGGCGAAATCCAGATAGTCGATAGGTGTATTCTCAACCATGACCGTATCCCGAGCCGGGTCCATACGTGTAGTGATGGCCCAGATCACGTCTTCCCAGTTGCGTGCGTCTACATCGTCGTCCAGCACAATCACGAACTTGGTGTACATGAACTGACGCAAGAAGCTCCATACGCCCATCATCACGCGCTTGGCATGGCCGGGATACTGTTTCTTCATGGACACGACCGCCATGCGGTACGAGCACCCTTCCGGTGGCAGGTAGAAGTCGACGATCTCGGGGAACTGCTTGCAGAGGATCGGCACGAACACTTCGTTTAATGCCAGCCCCAGAACGGCCGGCTCATCCGGTGGCCGCCCGGTATAAGTGGAGTGATATATCGCATCCCGGCGCATGGTCATGCGCGTCACCGTAAAGACAGGGAAGTGATCCACCTCGTTGTAATAACCGGTGTGGTCGCCATAGGGGCCTTCAGGTGCCATATCATCAGGATAGATATAACCTTCCAAAATGATCTCACTGGAAGCAGGCACATCAAGGTCTGAATGGCCGCACTTGACGAGTTCGGTGCGCGAGCCGCGCAATAGCCCGGCAAATGCATACTCGGAAAGGGAGTCAGGAACCGGTGTGACAGCGGCCAGAATAGTCGCCGGGTCAGCGCCCAACGCCACAGCCACCGGGAAAGGCTCGCCGGGGTGAGCTTTCTGGAATTCCAGGAAATCCAGCGCACCGCCGCGATGCGAGAGCCAGCGCATGATTAGCCGGTTCTTGCCGATCTTTTGCTGACGATAAATACCCAAGTTCTGACGCTTTTTGTGCGGCCCCCGGGTGATCACAAGCGGCCAAGTCACCAGGGGAGCAGCATCACCCGGCCAGCAGTGTTGAATGGGCAGCCGACCAAGGTCAACCTCGTCGTCTTCAAAAACGACTTCCTGCACGGGGGCGCGTTTGACGCTTTTGGGCCCCATGCTGAGCACCTGTTTGAAAATAGGCAGCTTATCCCAAGCGTCTTTCAGGCCCTTGGGCGGGTCCGGTTCTTTTAGAAAGGCCAGCAGCTTACCCACTTCACGCAGCGCTTCAACCGATTCCTGCCCCATTCCCAACGCCACACGTTTCGGCGTGCCGAAAAGATTGCCCAACAGCGGCATGTCATGGCCCTTCACATTTTCAAACAAGAGTGCCGGGCCACCGGCACGCAGCGTGCGGTCGCAAATTTCGGTAATTTCCAGGTAAGGATCGACTTCGGCTTGGATACGTTTGAGTTCACCGCGCGCCTCCAGCGCCGCTATAAACTCGCGCAAGTCGTTATACTTCAAGACATACTCCCCGGTGGGCCTGCGCCGCCACGCCGATTGGCGTTAGCGGCGCTTCATCGCATCAAAGAACTCAAGGTTCGTCTTGGTATCCTTCAGACGATCAATCAGGAATTCCGTCGCTGCTGTATCTTCCATGGGGTTGAGCAGCTTGCGCAGAATCCACATGCGCTGCATCTCGTCCTCGGACGCCAGCAGGTCTTCACGGCGTGTACCGCTGCGTCGAATATTGATCGCCGGGAACACACGCTTTTCGGCCAGCTTACGGTCAAGGTGCGCTTCCATGTTGCCGGTACCCTTGAATTCCTCGAAGATGACTTCGTCCATCTTGGAGCCGGTATCCACCAGAGCCGTGGCGATAATGGTCAAACTGCCACCCTCTTCGATATTACGCGCCGCGCCAAAGAAGCGTTTGGGCTTCTCAAGGGCATGGGCGTCAACACCACCGGTGAGCACCTTGCCAGAGCTAGGTACTACAGTGTTGTAGGCACGCGCCAAACGGGTAATCGAATCCAGCAGGATGACCACGTCTTTCTTGTGCTCAACCAGACGCTTGGCTTTCTCAATAACCATTTCGGCGACCTGAACGTGACGCGCCGGGGGCTCATCAAAGGTAGAAGCCACGACTTCACCGCGCACGGTGCGCGACATTTCGGTGACTTCCTCAGGGCGCTCATCAATCAACAGCACGATCAGATGACACTCAGGGTTGTTGCGTGTGATCGATGTCGCAATGTTCTGCAGCATCAGGGTCTTACCCGCTTTCGGCGGAGACACCAGCAGACCACGCTGACCTTTACCGATGGGCGCGGTCAGGTCGATGATACGGGCCGTCAGATCTTCGGTGGAGCCGTTACCGATCTCCATGCGCAGACGCTCATCCGGGAAAAGCGGCGTCAGGTTCTCAAAAAGAATCTTGTGCTTGGCGTTTTCCGGGCGATCAAAGTTGATCTGGCTAACCTTGAGCAGAGCAAAGTAGCGCTCGCCTTCTTTGGGCGGGCGAATCTTGCCGGAAATGGAGTCGCCTTTGCGCAAATTGAAACGACGGATCTGCGAGGGCGACACATAGATATCGTCCGGGCCGGCGAGATAGGAGCTGTCGGCGCTACGCAGAAAGCCAAAGCCATCCTGAAGAATTTCCAGCACACCATCACCATAGATATCCTCACCGCTTTTGGCGTGTTTCTTGAGGATGGCGAAAATGATGTCCTGCTTGCGCGAACGGGCGAGGTTGTCGATACCCATTTCGCGGGCGATATCGAGCAGCTCGGGAACGGATTTTTGCTTGAGTTCAGTGAGATTCATCGGTGTGTTAGAAAATTGCTCATGGAAGCTAGGCGCAAGCGCCGAAATAAGACAGGAGGCGTAGCGTTAATGATAGGGCTAAGCACCGTGTGATGCGTTCAGACCCCGATAAGCACATACTCGAATGAATCGCTAAGCAAATGCTAACTCATGGCGGAAATACAGTGAGGCGATGAGTTTTTGCTCGGTTCGAGGGTGCTAGCAGCTGTGTGCTCTGACCAGTATAAGAAAAGAACCAGTCAGTAGGTAATCTGACGACTTGGAATTCTGGCTGACACTATCTGGATAAGTACTTTAGTCAGCATCCGTACTATTCTGGACAAGTACCATTTAGTCAATACGAATAAACTAATCAACGCAAGTTATAAAAAGCATTCTAGCAATGCGCTGGAGAAGCATAGTATTAAGTAAAAAGAACTTTCAAGAACCGGGATACGTCTGAGGCAACAGCGCCTGGACCCTTACAATGATGCCATTTTAAAAGAGGTGATCGTAAAATGGCAATATGGCTACACGCCATGTTGGATCAAGCCAGTAGTCCGATGGTAGTCAAGCTCCGCCATAAACGCAAGCGTTTGCCAATTGACAATAACTACCCTGCACCGCAACCTTGGCACAGCCAATACGAAGGATAGCTTATGCCCAAGGACATTTCGCCCCCCCTTATCGCCCCTGCCAGCGAGCTGGAAAGCGCGGCACCCCAGCGTTTAGCCGCCATAGATCTCGGCTCCAACAGCTTTCACCTGCTAGTTGCCAACTATCAGAATGAGCGCCTGCAGGTCGTCGCACGCCTAGGCGAAAAAGTCCAGCTGGCGGCCGGCCTGGAGGAAGACGGCAAGCTTAACGAAGCTGCCATGCAGCGTGCTCTGGACTGCCTGAGCCGGTTTGCCCCGTTTTTAAGCGATATCGAGAGCACCAATCTACGTGTCGTGGGCACCAATGCACTACGTGACGCCCAAAATAGTCAGGCATTTATTGAGCGTGCTGAAACCCAGCTAGGCCATGCCATCGAGATCATTGCTGGCCGCGAAGAAGCCCGGCTTATCTATTTGGGCGCGGCACATGCCCTGGCCGAGAAAGGCCGTCGGTTGATTGTCGATATTGGCGGTGGCTCCACAGAGTTTATCATTGGCGAAGAGTTCGAACCCAAGGCGCTTGAAAGTCTGCGTATGGGCTGTGTCACCTTTACCAGCCGCTTTTTCCCCGATGGCGAGTTAAGCGAAAAACGCATGCGCCGCGCTGAACTGGCTGCGTTATCAGAGCTTGCCCATATCCAGCGTCCTTACCAGCGCCTTGGCTGGGAGGACCCGGTTGGCTCCAGCGGCACGATCAAGGCGGCTGCCAGCGTTCTGTTGGCCTACGGTGACACGCCGAATGAAGGCGTGATTACCCGTATCGGCTTGAGAAAACTGCGTGAGCGGCTACTCAAGTGCAAACATCTGGACAAAGTGGAACTGGAAGGATTGAAGCCGGATCGCGCCCGGGTATTCCCGGCAGGCATCGCCATTCTAGGTGCCGTTTTCGAAGCATTCGAGCTTGAGCAGATGCGTTTTGCCGATGGTGCCCTGCGCGAAGGTGTGCTTTACGACATGGCCGGACGCAACAGCGCCGAGGATACCCGTTCCAAAAGCCTGGAGGTTCTCAAGCGAACCTACGATGTGGATACCCGCCAGGCGGATAACGTAGCCGATACCGCCCTGCGCCTGTTTCAGCAGGTCAAGCGCCCTTGGTCGTTAACCCAGGAGCATGGCCACTACCTGCAGTGGGCCAGCCACATGCATGAAATTGGCCTGGCTATTTCCCATAGCCAGTTCCACCGTCACGGCGCGTATCTGTTGGAACACTCCGATCTGGCAGGTTTTTCACGTCCAGAGCAGTACCAGCTAGCCTTTCTGGTGCGCGCTCACCGGCGCAAATTTCCGCTGAAAGAGTGGCAGGCGCTGCCCAAGGCGCAGCAGCCTCATAGTGCCAAGCTTGCGCAGCTTCTGCGCCTGGCGGTGCTGCTCAACCATTCGCGCCCGGAAATCGCGCCACCACTACCCGAAATCAGCGCTAATGCAACGAGCCTGACGCTGACGCTGCCAGCAGGCGAAGAGCCTACCCTGTTCAGCACCGACATCGAGCAGGAACAAGCCTATATGGCGGCAGCCGGGTTTACCCTGAACGTGATACAGGCGTAATTCAGGAAAGCGACATGGTTACTGCATGGCTACGTCGTCGCCCGCGTAATACTGATGTCGGCCGCCTGCCAGAGCACCCTGTCAGGTGGCCTGATCACGCCCAGGCAAGTGTTAGCGCGCATGACCATGATGAGCCGCTCGCGCTCCCACGGCGGTATATCTGCCTCCTGGAGAAGGCGTTTGACATCACGGCGCCCTCGCCCAGCCAACGCAATCACCTCCCCCCCCTGACGCCAGCGTAGCATCAGGGGCGTTTGCGTCGACACGGCAAGTTCAAGGGCACCTAACGGCGTCTCCAGGCCCGGCTGGCCGCCCCAAGTATGCTGCCACTGAGGTAAGGGGTGCAGCGGCGCCATAATATAAAGTCGCTTGCGCCATACACGAGCCTCAGCACCCGGCCAGCTAACCTGCACACTGGCATCAACAGACGCCGCCAACTGCTCCAGCAGAGCCTCCAGGCGCCGTTTTGGCGGTGTTGGCAAATGCTGCTGCTGACACAGGGTACGCACCAATAATCGCTGGCGCGACCGCGAGCGCGTGGCGAGCGCAGCGGCGTCGATACACTCGGCACTTAACCGCAGCGTATCAAGCTCCGCCTGCGCATACTCCCCGAGCAGCGCGTCCGCCTCACCGGCGTGGGCAGCACTTTGGGCAAGCGCCTCGCTCGCATGTGGCCAGCGGTTTTCAAGGCTTGGGATTACCGCATGGCGTAATCGGTTACGATCAATCGCCAGATCACGGTTGGTAGGGTCTTCACACCACCTAAGGGCCAACGCATGGGCGCAGGCTTCAATGTGCTTACGGCTAACCGATAGCCACGGACGAATAAAGTAAAGTCCTTGCGCTTCACGGCGGTAGGGCATGCCCGCCAACCCCCGAATACCGCTGCCACGCAGCGCGGCCAGCAGCAGCGTTTCCGCCTGATCATCCTGATGCTGTGCCAGCCAGACACAATCACCTGCCGGGATATGTTCATAAAACGCTGCGTAGCGCGCCTGACGGGCCGCCGCTTCAATACCGCCATCAGACGAGCCAACCGATACGCGCACCACCGTCAGAGGTACATCAAGGCTCTTACACAGCGCCTGGCAATGCTGTTCAAAACCATCTGCTGCGGTTTGTAATCCGTGATGGATATGGATGGCCCGAAGGGAGCGCCCTACACGACGGCATACATGGCTTGCCAGATGAACCAGCAGCGATGAATCAAGCCCGCCCGAAAGCGCCACCCAAATAGAGCGCCCCGGCGGGGTTTCCGCCAGGGCGTCGGTCAGCAAGCGTTCAAGCGGCTCAGGCCGCTGGGGCGCCATAGCTCATCAGGCGCTTGTAGCGACGCTCTAAAAGCGCATCCGTATCCATTGCTTGCAGACGTTCCAGGCCTGCCGTGAGGGCCTCCTGGACCCGCTCGGCGGTATTCAGCGGATGGCGATGTGCCCCCCCCAGCGGCTCCTTGATCAGCGTATCCACAAAGCCCAGCTCTTTCAGGCGCTCGGCGGTGATACCCATGGCCTGCGCCGCATCGGAGGCTTTCTCAGCGCTTTTCCACAAGATGGAGGCGCAGCCTTCCGGCGAAATAACCGAGTAGGTGGAGTACTGCAGCATATTCAGCTCATCGCACACGCCAATTGCCAGTGCGCCGCCCGAACCGCCCTCGCCCACTACCGTGGAGATAATCGGCGTTTTCAGACGCGACATGACCGCGAGGTTATAAGCGATAGCCTCACTTTGCCCACGCTCTTCTGCATCAATACCCGGGTAAGCACCGGGGGTATCGATAAAGGTCAGAATCGGCATCTTGAAGCGCTCTGCCATTTCCATCAGGCGGCACGCCTTGCGGTAGCCTTCTGGGCGCGGCATGCCAAAATTGCGGCGCACCTTCTCTTTGACATCACGTCCTTTCTGATGGCCAATCACCATAACTGGCTTATCATTTAAGCGCGCCACACCGCCTACCAGGGCGGCATCATCGGCGAAATTACGATCGCCGTGCAGTTCGTCAAAATCGCTGAATATGTACTCAAGGTAATCCAGCGTATAGGGGCGCTGAGGATGGCGCGACAGCTGAGAGACCTGCCAGGGAGTCAAATCCTTGAAGATCGATTCTGTCTGCTTGCGGCTTTTCTCCTCCAGCCGGGATATCTCATCGGAGAGATTAACGCTGTCGGAGCTGACCAAACGCAGCTCCTCAATTTTTGCCTGAAGTTCGGCAATGGGCTGTTCAAAATCGAGATAATTAGGATTCATCGGCTTTGCCTATAAGCTGCCTATTAAAAAAAAGCCTTGTCGAAACGAGCATCTGATGGGGCTATTATCGCACCCTGACCCTGCCACGCAAGGTAATGCCCGCTCAATTAGATTGTCCCATCATTATTCACAAACAGGCTTAGCGATAGCGAAGCTGAACGCCCGCCTGCCCTTCCACGTCGCGCAGCGCGAGCAGCAGGTCGTCGCTGGGCGCGACTTTCCACTCATCAGAAAGCTCCAGCCAGCCAACCGCTTCAACATGGCGATACTGTACCCGCACCGGCAGGCCTTCGCTGCTCCGGTAGGGCGTCAGGCTATCGCGCAGGCTTTCCACCAGACGCCCGTTGATATGCTCGGCGTTTAGCGCAAGCTCCACCGCCTGGCCGTAGCGGATACGTGCAGTGACCATGGGCGTGACATCCTTACCCCGCAGCCGGAGGCCACCAGAGAAGTCGTCACTGGAGACTTCGCCTTCAACGATCAGTACCTGATCAGACTCAATCTGGCCGCGAAGCTGGTCATACAGTTCACCAAAAAGCGATGCCTCGATACGCCCGGTGCGGTCATCCAGGGTGATAAATGCCATGGTATCACCACGCTTGGATTTCATGGTGCGCATCGCCACCACCAGCCCCGCCACCCGTTGAGGCTCACGGGAGGGCTTTAAATCACTGATCCGAGTCGATACGAAGCGTTTCAACTCCCGCTCGTACTCGTCAATGGGATGTCCGGTCAGATAAAGCCCGAGGGTGTCTTTTTCACCGGAAAGACGTTCCCGATCAGTCCATTCGCGCGCCCCCAGGTAGTCTGCGTAGACATTGGCCTGTTCATCCTCGGGGTCGGCAAACGCCTCGCCGAACATATCCAGCATGCCAAGGCTCTGGTTGGCGTGGTTCTGAGCGGCGGCCTTTAGCGCGTCCTCCATGGAGGCTGCCAGCACCGCTCGGTTAGGGCCGAGATTATCCAGCGCACCTGAGCGAATCAGCGCCTCAAGTGTACGCTTGTTCATCCGTTTGGGATCGAGCCTGCGGCAGAAATCGAACAGATCGGTAAACGGTCCGCTGGTTTCCCGCGCTTCAACAATCGCACCAATGGGGCCTTCGCCCACGCCACGAATCGCCCCCAGGCCGTAAACCACGCGGCCTTCGGCATCCACGGTAAACTTGTAGCCGCCCACGTTGACGTCCGGCGGAGTGACAGTCAGCTTAAGATTGCGACACTCTTCGATTAACGGCACTACCTTATCCAGGTTGTCCATCTCAGTGGACATCACCGCAGCCATAAACGGCCCCGGGTAGTGAGCCTTTAACCAGGCGGTCTGGTAGGAGACCAGGGCGTAGGCGGCCGAGTGCGACTTGTTAAAGCCGTAGCCGGCAAACTTTTCCACCAGGTCGAAGATGTTACCGGCAAGGTCTTTATCAATGCCGTTGGCCGCACACCCCTCCATAAAGCCAGAACGCTGCTTGGCCATCTCTTCGGGTTTTTTCTTACCCATTGCCCGGCGCAGCATATCGGCCTGACCCAGGGTATAGCCTGCCATTACCTGAGCGATCTGCATGACTTGCTCTTGGTACAGGATAATCCCGTAGGTCGGCGCAAGCACCGGTTTCAACAGCTCGTGCTGGTAATCCGGATGTGGATAAGAGACTTCAGCACGACCGTGCTTCCGGTTGATAAAGTCATCCACCATGCCTGACTGCAGTGGGCCTGGGCGGAACAGGGCTACCAGGGCGATCATGTCATCCAGTGAATCAGGCAGCAGGCGCTTGATCAGCTCCTTCATGCCCCGGGATTCAAGCTGGAACACGGCGGTGGTTTCAGCCCGCTTGAGCATCTCAAAGGTTTTGCCATCATCCAGCGGAATGGCATCGATATTCAGCGGCTCCTGACCGTGCACTGCGCGCACCTTATCGACCATTTCCAGCGCCCAGTCGATAATGGTCAAGGTACGCAGGCCCAGAAAGTCGAACTTGACCAGCCCCGCGTCTTCGATATCGTTTTTATCAAACTGAACGACCAGCCCGTTGCCGTTTTCATCGCACAAAAGTGGCGAGAAATCAGTCAGCTTGGTGGGCGCGATGACCACGCCCCCCGCATGCTTGCCGGTACCCCGGGTGGTGCCCTCAAGCTTGAGCGCCATCTCCCAGATCTCTTCGGCCTCATCGTCATTCTCGATGAACTCCTTGAGCGCAGGCTCCTGCTCGATCGCCTTGCCAAGGGTCATGCCCACTTCAAACGGAATCAACTTGGAGAGCTTGTCGCCCAATGAATAGGGCCGCCCCTGGGCACGCGCCACGTCACGCACGACCGCTTTTGCCGCCATGGTGCCGAAGGTAACAATCTGGGATACCGCATCGCGCCCATAGCGCTCGGCCACGTATTCGATTACGCGGTCGCGTTTTTCCATGCAGAAATCGACGTCAAAGTCGGGCATGGAAACACGCTCGGGGTTAAGAAAGCGCTCGAACAGCAAGTCGTAACCAATCGGGTCAAGGTCGGTAATCTTTTGCGCGTAGGCAACCAAGGAGCCTGCACCAGAGCCACGCCCTGGTCCCACAGGTACGTTGTTATCCTTGGCCCATTGGATAAAGTCCATCACGATCAGGAAGTAGCCGGGAAAGCCCATCTGGATGATAACGTTGAGCTCAAACTCCAGTCGCTCGCGGTAGCGCTGATCAATGGCTTTATACTCGTCGCTATCGCGAGGGTAGCGCTCTGCCGGGAACAGGAAGTCGAGACGATCCGTCAGACCATCGTGAGAGACCTTGCGAAAGAACTCATCCTGGGTCATGCCCTCGGGGATTTCGAACTCGGGCAGAAAGATTTCGCCCAGACGCACATCCACGCTGCAGCGCTCGGCAATCATCACGCTGTTTTCAAGGGCCTCGGGGATATCCGAGAACAGAGCGGCCATTTCCTCAGGGCTTTTCAGGTACTGCTCTTCGGTATAACGCCGTTCGCGACGGGGATCATCCAGCGCCTTACCTTCGCCAATCGCGACGCGCGTTTCATGGGCCCAGAAGTCGTCGCGCTCAAGAAAACGTACATCGTTGGTGGCCACTACCGGGGTGCCGGTTTCGATGGCAAGTTTGACGCTGGCATGAACGCACACTTCTTCCAACGGCCGGCCTGTACGGATCAACTCCAGATAGAAGCGTTCCGGGAACGCGGCCTGCCACTCCTCAAGGAGCAGGCGCGCTTCGCGCTCGTGATCCGAGAGCAGATGACGGCCTATATCTCCCTCCCGCCCGCCGGACAGCGCAATCAGGCCGTCACTTTGTTCAAGCACCCAGCGCTTGTCTAAAATGGCCCGCCCCTGGCGCTGACCATGGGTCCAGCCCTTGGAGATCAACTCGGTCAGGTTGCGATAGCCGTCGGCATTCATCGCAAGTAACGTGATGCGATAAGGGTGAGCGTCGTCGTGGGGATTGGTGAGCCATAGGTCGCTGCCTATAATCGGCTTTAGCCCGGCCCCCTGTGCAGCTTTATAAAACTTTACCAGGCCAAACAGATTTGTTTCGTCAGTTAGCGCCAACGCTGGCATGCCGCGCTCAGCGGTGGTGCTGACCAGGGACTTAAGTTTTACCAAGCCGTCGACCAGGGAATATTCACTGTGCAAACGTAGATGAACAAACGGTACCGTCATGACACTCTCGGTAAAATCTCGGTAAAAAGAAACGGGCTTACGGCTTACAACAGAGCTAGCTGACGCTGTACAGGTGCAAAGCTGCGGCGGTGTTCTGCTAGCGGCCCATGGGCCGCTAGCGCCTCAAGGTGTTGTTTGGTTGGGTAACCCTTGTGGCGCGCAAAACCATACTCAGGATAGCGCATATCCAGCGCCATCATCTGGGCATCGCGGGCCACCTTGGCAATGATTGACGCAGCGGCAATAGCCGGGTGGCGGGCATCGCCCTTGACCACGGCCTGTCCTGGAAGCGGGTGCCGGGGCAGCCGGTTACCATCGACCAGCAGATACTCGGCGGCAGGTGCCAGACCATCAATGGCGCGGCGCATGGCCAGATGAGTAGCGTGGTAGATATTCAACTGATCGACTTCGGCGGCACTTGCTTCAGCCACCACAAAGGCCAGAGCCTGCTCACGGATAAGCCCATCCAGCGCCTCACGCTTGCGGGCGGTCAGCTTTTTGGAATCGGTCAGCCCTTCAATGGGACGCGCGGGATCCAGAATCACCGCTGCCGCCACTACGCTACCAATCAGCGGTCCTCGCCCCACCTCATCTACGCCTGCCAGACGTTCACCGGTATAGGTGATTTCAAGTGGCGGAAAATCGCTCAGGTTAACGGGCATCCTGAATCTCCAGCGGCTGACCTGCAGCGATGGCGGTAATTGCTTCAGTAGCACGTCGGCTGGCATCCCGTTGAAGGGTTTTATGCAATGCGGCAAAGCGCGCCTCCAGCTCGCTGCGTGCATCATGATCAGTCAACAGTTCATCCAGCTGATTTGCAATGGCATTCGGCGTGGCTGCCTCCTGAATAAGCTCAGGCACCATGCTCTGCTGCGCAATCAGGTTGGGCAGCGACACCCATTGGGTCTTGACCATTCGTTTGGCAATCCAATGAGTGGCGGGCGCCATCTTGTAAGCCACCAGCATGGCCCGATGACACAGCATGGCTTCGAGCGCGGCAGTACCTGAGGCCAGCAGCACCGCATCGCTTGCCACCATGGCCTCACGCGCTTGCCCATCCAGCAGGTGAACCCGCGAGGCCAGCGCCGGGTAGTCGTCCAGTAGCGTCTGTATTTCCGCATGGCGCTGCGCCGTAGCGGCAGGAATCAATACTCTCAACATGGCGTGACGCTGGCACAGCTGCTCGGCAGCGGATAAAAAGGTACGGCCCAGAAAACGTATTTCATTGCTGCGCGAGCCCGGCAGTATGGCAAGCACCGGGGCGTCCGGCTCAAGCCCTAATACCTGACGCGTTGCCAAGCGGTCGTTCTCAAGCGGCAGCTCATCGGCAAGCGGGTGGCCCACAAAGGCGACGGGCACCTGATGCTCGCGATAGAAGTCGGCCTCAAAGGGTAAAAGTGTGAGCATGCCGTCTACCGATTGGGCAATCCCCTTCACCCGGCCTTGTCGCCATGCCCATACGGAAGGGCTGACATAATGCGCCGTTTTGATACCCGCGCGGCGCAACTGCCTTTCAAGGCCGAGCGTAAAGTCCGGCGCATCAATACCCACCATGATATCCGGCTGCCAGGCAAGCGCTTCGCGACGCAGTGTGCGGCGCACGCTTACCAGTTCGGGTAGGTGCTTGATCACCTCGACAAGCCCCATCACAGAAAGCGTTTCAAGCGGAAAGCGGCTCTGCATGCCTTCAGCGATCATGCGTGGGCCGCCGATGCCCCGAAACTCAACGTGTGGATGGCGCACCTTTAGCGCACGCATCAGGCCAGCCCCGAGAATATCTCCCGAAAGCTCGCCTGCGACGAGATAAACGCGCTGCAACGTCATAAGAGAAACATGCTTAGCGGATAATACCGCGGGTTGAACGCTCAATGGAGGCGGCAAAATGGGCCACTTCGTCTAGATCAAAGCGTGTGCGCATCTCTTCAAGCGCCTGCTCTACCGTTAACCCCTGGCGATAGACCATCTTGTAGGAGGCACTAAGCGCATTGATGGCTTCACGGCTAAAACCACGCCGCTTCAAGCCTACCAGATTAAGCCCACGCGCTTCGGCAGGGTTGCCGTTGATCATGATATAGGCGGGCGTATCCTTGGTAATGATCGAGCCGCCGCCTGCCATGGCATGCTCGCCAAAATGGCAAAACTGATGCACGGCAGACAATCCACCTAAAATGGCGTGATCGCCTAGCGTCACGTGGCCCGCAAGCGTTACCTGGTTGGCGAGAATGCAGTCGTTGCCTATCACACAGTCATGGCCGACATGCACATAAGCCATAAACAGGTTACGCGAGCCAATGGTCGTTTCACTGCGGTCTTGCACGGTGCCGCGGTGAAGCGTAACGCCTTCGCGCACCACGTTATCGTCACCCATTACCAAACGGGTAGGCTCGCCCGCATACTTTTTGTCCTGGCAGTCCTCACCCACGGAGGCAAACTGGAAAATACGCGTGCGCTTGCCCAGCACCGTGGGGCCTTTAACCACCACATGCGGGCCAATAATAGAGCCTTCGCCGATCGTGACGTCAGGCCCAATGACGCTAAAGGGGCCAACCTCAACGTCGTCGGCAAGCTGGGCTGCCGGGTCGATCAGTGCAGTAGGGTGTATCAAGCAACCTTCCTCTCAGCGCAGATAATTTCCGCTTCACAGGCAAGTTCACCATCTACCGTCGCACGGCAGGCAAACTTCCAGATGCCGCGTTTGCCACGAATCACGTTGGCTTCAAGCGTAAGCTTATCGCCTGGCATCACGGGACGCTTGAAGCGTACATTGTCGCTACCTACCAGATAGTAAACATAGCCATCGGCCGGCAGTTTGTTAACTGTTTTAAAGCCCAGAATACCGCAAACCTGCGCTAGCGCTTCAACAACCAGTACGCCCGGCATAATGGGATGATGGGGAAAGTGTCCGTTAAAAAAAGGCTCGTTGATGCTAACGTTTTTAAACGCAACGATGGATTCACCTACGGTTAATTCCGTTACTCGATCCACCAGCAGAAAAGGGTAGCGGTGGGGCAAGTATTCGCGAATTTCGTTAATATCCATAACCATCGTAACGACCTCAAAAATGAAAAACGCCTGATAATCATCAGGCAAATACCAGCGCCCCGGCTGGTCAAAGGGCAGGGGATTATACCCCGCAGTGATTAAGCCTCAAGCCACTTTCCCGTCAAATAATGTGACCTTTATGTATCACGTGTGTTTTTTTCAAGCCGCGACAAGCGCTTGGCAATATCGTCCAGCTGCTTAAAACGCACCGCATTTTTCCGCCACTGGGCATTGCCCATCGCCCCGGTGCCTGACGAGTACACGCCAGGCTTGTGAATCGAGTTGGTCACAAGACTCATGCCCGTCACCTGAACCCCATCACAAATCGTCAGATGGCCAGATAAGCCGACGCCGCCGCCCAGCATGCAGTGCTTGCCCACCTTGGTGGATCCGGCAATCCCTACACAGCCAGCCAGTGCACTATGGGCGCCGATCGTCACGTTATGCGCGATTTGCACTTGGCTGTCGATCTTGACGTCATCGCCAATTACCGTATCGCCAAGAGCGCCACGGTCAATACTCGAACAACTGCCCACTTCAACATCATCGCCCAGCACAACACCGCCCAGCTGGGCAATCTTGTGCCAGCCCTCACCATCGTGGGCAAATCCAAAACCATCACCACCAATCACACAGCCGCTTTGCAGGATTACCCGCTTACCAATCACAACACCATGGCATACGGTCACATTGGCGTGCAGCCGGGTGCGCTCACTGATGACGCTATCAGCACCAACCACGCTTCCTGCACCAACCACTACGTAATCACCCAGCGTTACCCCTTCTTCCACCACGGCGTGAGCCTGGATGGAAACGCCCTTGCCAAGCTTTACATTGTCGGCAACAACAGCGGTTGAATGGATACCGGGCTTATCGCGAGCAGGAAGCGGATCAAATAGCTGGGAGAGTTTCGCGTAGCCCAGGTAAGGATTATCCGTCTCCAGGCGGGGTACCGGACAGTGTTTTCCGTGCTCAGGATGCAGCAAAACGGCAGCTGCCTGGGTCGTGGCCAAATCTTTCAGATAGGCTCGGTTCGCCAAAAAAGCCACTTGATCAGGCTTGGCCTCCTTGAGAGTTGCCAGGCCACGAATGGGTTGTTCGGCATTACCTTCAAAGGTAACGCCTAAATGGCGAGCGATGTCCGCAAGGGTGAGATGGTTAAAAGCGTGCGTCATGGGAGCCCAGGAAACAGAGGTGCAGCAAGGCTGCACCGGCAATCATTAAAGATGAATTACATGGAATTAAAGATCTGCGTAACCTCTTCGGTTACGTTTGGCAAATCAACTGACGAATGCAGCACCCCTTGAGGCTCAACCAGCACGTCAATATTATGGCGTTCCAGCACCTGCTCAACCGCCTGTTCAAGCTTGGCTTCAGCACTTTCCAGGAACTGCTGTTCGGAGCGCTGCTGCGCCTGGATCACTTCACGACGCAGCTGTTCAAAACGGCTGCCTTTTTGCTGAAGCTCGGCGATCAGTGAGTCGCGCTCGGACTGGGCCATGGTTTCACCATCACGCTGCAGGCGCTCCTGCAACTGCTGTAGCTCGTTACCCAAGCTCTGGGCTTCACGCTGCTGGCCGCCAATCTGGCCCTCCAACTGGCTCAGCGAGGTTTGAGCTGATTGGGTATTCATCAAAGCTGCCCGCCAATCCAACACGGCCACTTCTGCGGCTTGTGCTGCATGAACCGGCAAAACCATTGCACCAAACAGGCACGCCGCCGCTGTCAGTTTACGCATCGAGTCAACTCCTTGTCATTCAGGCTGGCACGCACTTCTTAAGTGCGCTCCGTCGCAATATTAGAACGTTTGTCCCAGAGAGAACTGGAAGAACTGCGTATCGTCACCGCTTTCATCATTAAGCGGCTCGGCGATGCTGAAAGTCAGTGGCCCGACAGGCGTTAGCCAGGAGAGGCCTATACCCACACTATACCGCAAGTCACCCAGATCCACGCCAGAGCTACACTGCTGACGCGCCTGATCCGCTTCTAGCACATCATAGCAGGAGCTCAGGAAGGTGTTACCCGCATCCAAGAACAACGACGGCTGAACGGAGCGCTGGTTTTCCACAAACGGCATAGGAAAGATAATTTCAGCACTACCTTCTACCTGTACGTTCCCCCCCAGGGTACGGTCGCGACCACCTTCAACCGACGGTGTTGTCCGCTGCCCCAGCGTGTTGGAGGTAAAACCACGTACCGAGCCCAAGCCGCCTGAGTAGAAGTTCTCATAGAAGGGGTAAGGGTCGTTAGAACCTAGCGTATCGGCGTAGCCCAGGTTACCACTGAACTTGAGTGCCCAAGTCTCATCATCATTGATCGGGAATAGCTGCTGGGCCCGGGCACGCAACTTGTAGTACTCGGCATCGCTGCCCGGCACGCCCGTTTCAATTGATAAGCGCTGGTAGTTACCAGCCGTGGGCATAACGCCACGGTTAAGGTTGTTACGCGTCCAGCTTGCAGTGAGCTTCAAGCTTTGCGCATCTTCACCTTGGTCATCGACATAACGGCGGATTTCTGACGCCGTGTCGTTATAAGTTTTCACCGAGATATCTTCGATACTCGCCCCGAAATTCAGTCGTGAGAGCTCGCTGATTGGGTAACCAAAGTTAATGCCCGCGCCGTAAGCATCGGTTGAATAGGTAGAGATGTCGGAGTCGGCGTAATCGGTTTCACGATAAAACACGTTATAACCGCGGGAAATACCGTCAAGGGTCCAATAAGGATCGGTGAAGGCGAAGTTGACGCTGGTAAAGGTATCACTGCGCTGGGCGCCAATATTGACCCGGTTACCGGTTCCCAGGAAATTGTTCTGGGCAAGCCCGACGCCATAAATAACCCCGGCGCTTTGCGAAAAACCGACACTTGCCGATACCGAGCCAGAGGGCTGCTCTTCAACGTTATAGGTAACGTCCAGCTGGTCGGGCTCGCCAGGAACAGGCTGAGTATTCACTTCTACCTGACTAAAGAAGCCAAGACGCTCCAGGCGCTGTCGCGACTGGGTAATCGATTCAGTCGATGCCGGGGCACCTTCCATCTGGATCATTTCACGGCGCAGCACTTCATCCTGGGTCGTGGTATTGCCGTAGAACTCGATACGACGAACATAGGTGCGCTGACCAGGGTCAACCGCAATGACCAGATCAACGGTTTCGCCGTCATTCGCCATTTCAGGAATACCCTGAATATCGGCGAACGCGAATCCTTCAGCGCCTAGGCGCTGCCGCAGCGCTTCGGTCGAGGCGTTAACCTGCCCGCGTGAGAAGATATCGCCACTTTTAATCTCAAGTAGCTGACGCGCTTCACTTTCACTGATTTGAAGATCGCCTGCAAAGCGAACATTACCGACACGGTATTGGTTGCCTTCATCAATATTGAGCGTCACGAAGATCTCGGACTTCTCAGGCCCAATGGATACTTGAGTGGAAGTAACGTCGAAATTGACATAGCCACGGTCAAGGTAGAAAGAACGTAAACGCTCGATATCGCCCGACAATGCCTCGCGAGAATACTCATCGCTTGAAAACCAGCCAAAGAAACGTCCTGGGCGGTCATTTAGCTCAAATACTTCACGTAATGTTTCATCGTCAAAATCTTCATTGCCGACGATATTGATTTGCCGGATTTTGGCAACTTCGCCTTCATTGATATTGATATTGACCTGTACGCGGCCTTCATCGATCTGCTCAACGTCAGTGGTAATCCGAGCGCTGTAACGTCCCTGAGACTGATAAACGCCTTCAAGCTCACGTTGGATCTCTTCAAGCGTTGAGAGTTGCAGCACTTGGCCTTCGGAAAGACCGGACTCACGCAACCCGTTGCGCAGGTCCTCTTCTTTCAGCTGCTTGTTGCCGGTGAGGTTAAGGCGAGCAATCGTCGGCCGTTCGACCACCTGGATAACCAGGACGTCCCCTTCACGGGCAAGCGATACATCTTCAAAAAGGCCAGTGGCAAACAGATCGCGGGCGGCTGACGCTAGCTGCTGTTCGCTAACCCTGTCATTAGCACTGACAGGAAACGCATTAAAGACCGAGGCGGCGGATACCCGCTGTAGTCCTTCCACACGAATGTCCGAAACATCAAAGGATTGTGCCTGGGCGCTGCTGGCGCCTGCCAGCAAGAGTGCCGCCATTCCAAGGGTCTTGATTTTCATGCAGTCAGTTCGCTCGCGTTGGTCTGCCTATCGTTCCAGATAAGCACCATATACATTTGTGCAGGCAGATGACAAGACATCCTGCGCGCTACACGCGTCATTACCAAAGGCGCATCAGATCAAAATACAGAGCCATCGCCATCAGGCCGCCCACCATGGCAAGCCCAATACGTAGCCCGATTGCCTGGGTTTGTTCAGAGACCGGCCGCCCACGCACGATTTCGACAAAATAGTAAAGTAAGTGTCCTCCATCGAGCACCGGAATAGGCAGTAAATTAAGCACGCCGAGGCTGATAGAGAGATAGGCAAGAAAGCCGACAAAGGCTTCAATGCCTGCCCGAGCTGAATCACCTGAAATCTGCGCAATTGTAATCGGGCCTGACAGGTTGGAAGGCGAAATAAGCCCGACCAGCATCTTGCGGATAGCATCTACCGTGAGCAGCACCATGTCGCCCGTCCGTGCTAGCGCCTGCCCTACTGCTTCAATCGGCCCGTAGCGAATTTCACGCTGGAGCGACTCAGGCCACGACACAGGCTCGACGCCTGCACCAATGTACCCAACCTCGCCGCCACTCTCCAGCTGATTGCTACCCGGCGTCAGCGAAAGCTCGCCCTGCTCGCCACCGCGCTGGTAGGTGATGCTCAGCGTTTCACCAGCACTGCGGCGGATAATGGTGACAAACTGCATCCAGTCTTCCACCGGCATTTCATCAATGGCAACAATGCGATCACCCGCCTGCAGTCCTGCATTCGCCGCCGCCTCGCCCTCTAACACCTGTCCCAGCACGGCCGGAAATTCCGGTTGCCAGGGCGTCATGCCCAACGATTGCAGCGGCTGCGGAGGGTCCTGGCGAGTCAGGTAATTATTGACTTCAAGTGCGTAGGCGCGTTCATTGCGACTACCCTCGGGTAGGGCATTGATGGTCAGCGTGCCGCTAAAACCAATCATGGAGATAAGCTTTAGGTTAACCTCTTCCCAGGAGCGCACGGGGTCATTCTGGATGGCGATAATTTCATCACCATGGGCAAGGCCTGCTTCTGCCGCCGGGGAATTGGGCAGAACATCGCCGACCATTGGGGCGACCGTTGTTGTTCCGTATACGAACAGTGCCCAGTAGGCAACGATGGCCAGCAGGAAGTTTGCCAACGGACCGGCAGCGACAATGGCGATGCGCTGCCAAACGTTTTTGCGGTTAAAGGCTTGGTCAAGCTGATCTTCGGATACGGGCGCTTCACGCTCATCCAGCATTTTGACGTAGCCGCCCAGCGGAATGGCCGCTAAGGCGTACTCTGTACCCTGACGATCGACGGTAGACCACAGCGGCTTGCCAAAGCCAACTGAAAAACGCAATACCTTGACGCCACAGCGGCGTGCCACCCAGAAGTGACCAAACTCGTGAAAGGTGATCAACAACCCCAGCACGACGATTATCGCTAAAACGTTTTGTAACAGGCCCACAATGAACTCCTTAGCACCATGCACAACAGCCGCTGATGCTTAAGCGACCTACTTGCCTTCCATTATCCGGTGCGGTACTGCCTAACCCGCTAGTTGCATAACCTTTTGTACTGCCTGCTGACGCGCCCACTGGTCTGCTGCCAATACGTTATCAATAGTATCGGCATTGCCTGCATAGGGCTGCGACACGACATTTTCTACCACTTCGGCTATTTCTCCAAAGCTGAGCTTTTCAGCCAGAAACGCCTCGACAGCGACCTCGTTGGCTGCATTGAGAATGGCTGGGGCTGCGCCGCCCTTCTGCATGGCTTCACGCGCCAGACGCAGGCAGGGAAAACGCGCTTCATCGGGTGCTTCAAAATCCAGCTGCGCGATTTGAAACAGGTCCAGAGTTTCCACGCCAGCCTCAATGCGTTCAGGCCAGGCCAGTCCATAGGCAATCGGGATACGCATATCCGGGTTACCCAACTGGGCAATGACCGAGCCATCAATGTACGCCGCCATTGAGTGAATCACACTCTGCGGATGAACTACCACCTGAATTTGCTCGGGCGCTGCGTCAAACAGCCAGCACGCTTCAATCAGCTCAAGGCCCTTGTTCATCATAGTGGCACTATCAACCGAAATCTTGCGCCCCATCGACCAGTTAGGGTGAGCACAGGCCTGATCAGGCGTGGCATTGGCAACCTCGGCCGCGCTCCAGGTACGAAAAGGGCCGCCCGATGCCGTTAGCAGCAACTGGCGGACACCGTAACGCTCAAGCCCCCCGCGATGCGCCGCCGGCAGGCACTGGTAAATAGCGTTATGCTCGGAATCGATGGGCAAAAGCGTGGCGCCGGAGCGTTCAACAGCCTGCATGAACAGCGCCCCGCTCATCACCAACGCCTCTTTATTGGCCAGCAGTACGCGCTTGCCCGCTTCTGCGGCTGCTAGTGAGGGCAACAACCCGGCTGCTCCAACAATCGCAGCCATGACGGCATCCACGCAGGCTTCACGGGCAACCTGGCAAAGCGCTTCGCGGCCCGTCAGTACTTCTGTCGGCTGGCCAGCATCATCAAGGGCCCGGCGCAGCCAATCGGCATCGTCTGCATGATTGAGTACCGCCACGCGGGGATGATGCGCCAAGCACTGATCCAGAAGCGCTTCTTTGGAGGTATGCGCGGTCAGCGCATACACCCGGTAACGATCTGGGTGACGGGCAATCACATCCAGCGTACTGATCCCGATAGAGCCGGTTGAGCCAAGCACGGTAATCCACTGGCAAGACGGTTGACTCATAGGGGCGGCACCTGTCCTTGAAGAACCGGTAAATAGAGCAGCGTAAAGATAGGAATTGTCGCCGTCAGGCTATCAATGCGATCCAGAACGCCGCCGTGACCTGGCAATAGCTGGCTCGAATCCTTGATATTGCGATAGCGCTTGAGCATGCTTTCCAGTAAATCGCCCAACACTGAAACGAGCGTTACAGCAACAGTTACAACCACCAGACCAATGCCCACACCGACTGTTAGCGACTGCCAAAGTGCAAACATAACCGCCAGCATCGTGGTGGCGGCAAGCCCACCGATGACGCCTTCCCACGACTTGCCAGGGCTGACCCGCGGCGCCAGCTTACGCTTGCCAAAACGGCGTCCGGCAAAATAGGCGCCAATATCGGCCGACCACACCAGCAGCAGCACAAACAAGAGCCATACTGCGCCGCTGTCGCGCAGGATATTAAAGCCGACCCAACATGGCACAAGCACCCACAGCCCCATTGCCAGACGCCGTGGCGTTGCCTGCCATTGTTGCCCCTTATCCGGGTAGTGAATAACCCAGTAAAGATTTAGCAGCCAGCCAAGGGCAGCGCACCATAACGGCCATACCGCAAACGCAGCGCCGGTTAGCCACATCAGCAGCATTACAACGGCAAGCCCGGCGACCAGCACAATACGCCGGCTTTGCCGACTAACACCTGCCAGGTTCGTCCACTCCCAGGCACCAAGCAGCACCATCAAAGCGGTGAAGAGCGCAAATGCCTTCCCCTGCAATCCAAACAGGCCAACCAGCACCAGGGGTGCCAGCCAGGCTGCGGTGATAATCCGCTGTCTAAGCACCTTGCGCCTCTATTTGTTGGTCGGTCATGCCAAAGCGTCGGCGCCGCTTGCAGAAATCGTTTAACGCAACGTCCAGCGCTTCGGCACCGAAATCGGGCCAGAGCAAGGGCGAAAAGTGCAATTCAGCGTATGCCAGCTGCCATAGCATGAAATTAGACAGCCGCTGCTCACCGCTTGTTCGAATACACAGGTCAACGGGCGGCACCTCGGTACTTTCCATTGCTTTATCAAAACAGGCTTCGTCGATATCGTCGGGGTCCAGTTCGCCCCCCGCCACCTGCTCGGCCAGCTGCCGTGCAGCACGCACGATATCCCACTGCCCGCCGTAGTTGGCAGCGATCACTAAATGCATGCCGGTGTTATTGGCAGTCAGCGCCTCTGCGCGATGGATATATTTTTGAATAGCATGGGAAAAACCGCGCTGCTCGCCAATAATTGTCAGCCGAATATTACGCTCGTTGAGCTTTTTGACTTCGCGCTTGAGCGCCATCAAGAAAAGCTCCATTAGCGCATTAACTTCAGCGGCGGGCCGCTTCCAGTTTTCGCTTGAAAAGGCGAACAGGCTTAGTGTCTGTACCTGACGCTCTGCCGCGCGCTGGATCACCGCTCTGACGGCTTCTACGCCTGCACGATGGCCGCGTATACCGGATAGCCCGCGGGCCCGTGCCCAACGGTTATTGCCGTCCATAATAATAGCAACATGCGACGGCATTACTTCACCCGGAATGAAAGGTGACGTGCTGGCGTCGCTCGGCTGTTCTTCGGGAAGCTGCGGTGACGTCATGGGGTCTCGCACAAAAGCTCAGTCATAGTAAAGCCATAGGCCTAGCGGGCAGCCAAGCTACCCGCGGCTAAATAAAAGGCAGAGATTTATACCTGCATCAGGTCTTGTTCTTTTGCAGCGAGCAACTTGTCGATCTCGGCGATATATTTGTCGGTCAGCTTCTGGATCTCATCCTCGCCCTGACGCTGATCGTCTTCAGTAATCTCTTTATCCTTGAGCAGGGACTTGAAATCACCGTTGGCGTCGCGGCGCACGTTACGCACAGCCACGCGAGCGTTTTCGGCTTCGCTACGTGCCTGCTTGATGTAACCCTTGCGGGTTTCTTCTGTCAGCATCGGCATGGGAACACGAATGACGTTACCCGCGCTTGATGGATTCAGCCCCAGATCAGACGTCATGATGGCCTTTTCGATTTTCGGCACCATGCTCTGCTCCCAAGGGGACACAGTGAGCGTACGCGCATCTTCAACGTTGACCGATGCCACCTGACTAAGCGGCACCTGGCCACCATAATACTCAACGGTCACTGCATCCAGAATGCTTGGGTGTGCACGCCCGGTGCGAATCTTGTTGAAGTTGCCATGCAGCGCTTCAACGCTTTTCTTCATCCGAGATTCAGCATCTTTCTTGATATCGTTGATCACGTTATTCCCCTTTGTCTATCAGCGTGCCTTCCTTGCCCCCTACTACCAGGTTCAGCAGGGCGCCAGGCTTGTTCATATCAAATACCCGCACCGGCATATCATGGTCACGCACCAGGCAGATAGCGGTCAAATCCATTATGCCCAGCTTTTGGTCCAGGGCATCATCGTAGGTGAGCTGGTCGTATTTTACAGCGTCTGAGTGCTTCACCGGGTCCTTGTCATAAACACCGTCCACCTTGGTCGCTTTGATGACCACGTCAACGTCGACTTCAATGCCGCGTAAACAGGCAGCGGAGTCGGTCGTGAAGAAAGGATTGCCCGTACCTGCTGAAAACAGTACCACGTCGCCCGACGTTAAATAGCGGATCGCCGTGCGGCGATCGTAATGCTCTACCACACCGCTCATGGGAATCGCTGACATGACCCGCGAGCGTATATTGGAACGCTCCAGCGCATCACGCATGGCAAGTGCATTCATCACGGTTGCCAGCATTCCCATATGGTCGCCTGTGACCCGATCCATTCCAGCCTCACTTAAGGCCGCTCCCCGGAACAGGTTTCCGCCACCAATCACGATGCCAACCTGCACGCCGATACCCACCAGCTGGCCAATTTCCAGCGCCATGCGGTCCAGCACTTTAGGGTCGATACCAAATTCGTGCTCGCCCATCAGCGCTTCCCCGGAAAGCTTCAGCAAAATACGCTTGTATTTCGACTTGGACTTTCCAATCGTGCTGGGGGTTGCAAGGGGGGTAGACTCTTGAATATCACGTGACATGGCATTTCTCCTGAGGCAGACATGGGCACAGGTGGGCGAAGCAACCCCCCGTTTAGCAGGGGCCGGATACACGAAGGCGTGCGCTTACGCGCACGCCATCTTCTGACTGAAACGTCTGACCTTAACGACGGCCAGCCTGTTCCATAACTTCTTTAGCGAAGTCGACTTCTTCTTTCTCGATACCTTCACCCACTTCAAAACGCGTGAAGCTAACCACTTCGCCACCAGCTGCTTTAACGAATTCAGCAACGGTCTGGTTCGGGTCTTTAACGAACGCCTGCTCGGTCAGGCTGTTCTCGGCCAGATACTTCTTCAGGCGACCTTGAACCATTTTCTCAGCAATCTGCTCGGGCTTGCCTGCCATGTCTGGCTGACCCAGGATGATGGCTTTCTCTTGGTCCAACTGCTCTTGCGGCATATCGGCCGGGTGAGCAACCGCTGGGTTAATGGCCGCTACGTGCATAGCAACGTCTTTCGCCGCTTCTGCAGTTCCGCCATTAAGCACGGTCAGAACACCAATGCGGCCACCGTGAACGTATTCGCCAACCAGGCCACCGTCAACTGCGTTGATAACAACAGCACGACGTACGCCGATGTTCTCACCGATTTTTTGAACCAGCTGCTCGCGGGCTGCTTCCAGATCGCCCGCCATAACGGCGGCAACATCTTCGCTTTTCGCGGCAAAGAAAGCTCCGGCGACTTTGTCAGCGAATGCGATGAAGTTGTCATCGCGCGCAACAAAATCGGTCTCGGAGTTGATTTCAACCATTATGCCGTAGCTACCGTCTTCTGCTACACGGGTAACAACAACACCCTCTGCAGCGATACGATCGGCTTTCTTCGCGGCTTTTAATCCTGAATTTTTACGCAGGTTCTCGATCGCGACTTCAATATCACCGTCGGTTTCGGTGAGTGCTTTTTTACACTCCATCATGCCGAGACCAGTACGTTCGCGCAGTTCCTTGACCTGAGAGGCGCTGATAGCTGCCATGAGAATTCACCTCGGAAATGGTTCTAGCTGAGAGTTAAACGCCCTACAGAGTATAAACACGATAGATGACCATCATGTATCACTTTGAAGGTCGCTTGCCGGCAACTGGTGCCCGGCATAATCGGCCCACCCGGATGTTCATCCAAGGCGGGAAAAAGGGGGCACAGGCCCCCTCTTGTCACGATGCGGCCCAACTGCCCGCCGCACCCACTGCAGCCTTACTCGGCGGCAGCGTCAGTCTCGGCGGAAGCAGCCTCGTCGGTCACTTCAACAAACTCGTCCGGACGACCTTCTTTAGCGCGACCACACGCGTCAGCAATTGCCTTCACGTAAATCTGGATAGCACGAATGGAGTCATCGTTACCCGGGATAACGTAATCAACGCCATCGGGGTTGGAGTTGGTATCAACCACGCCAATAACCGGGATACCCAGCTTGTTGGCTTCGTTGATCGCGATGCGCTCGTGGTCAACGTCGATAACGAACAGTGCGTCCGGCAGGCCGCCCATGTTCTTGATACCACCGATAGAACGCTCAAGCTTCTCTTGCTCGCGAGTTGCCATCAAGACTTCTTTCTTGGTCAGCTTCTCGAACGTGCCGTCTTCGCGCATGGTTTCAAGATCACGCAGACGTTTGATGGACTGACGGATGGTCTTGAAGTTAGTCAGCATACCGCCCAACCAGCGATGGTTGACGAACGGCTGATTAACGCGATTCGCTTCTTCTTTGATGATCTTGCTAGCGCTGCGCTTGGTGCCAACAAACAGAATCTTGTTGTTGGATGCCGACATCTTCTCGACCACATCGATCGCTTCGTTCAGCGCCGGTAAGGTGTGCTCAAGATTGATGATATGAATCTTGTTGCGCGCGCCGAAGATGAATTTGCTCATCTTCGGGTTCCAGTATTTGGTCTGGTGACCGAAGTGAGCGCCTGCTTTGAGCAGGTCACGCATATTGACGTGAGACATGGTAAAACTCCTGAAACTCGGGTTAGGCCTCCACGCACCCCATGGATCCGACCGGTGACTGCGTCAGACGCGGCCAGCGGCACCCGGGACCATGTGCCGGTGCATGTGTGTTTTCAAGGCTTGCTATTAAGCAGCACATCCAAATAGGGACGCGCTGCGGGTTGTTCGCCTCTCCATGATCGCCTACTCGGGTTAAAGAAGCGAGCGAGCGATTGCAGGAAAGCGCGCGGCTTTATACCATAGATCATTGCCAAGATGAAGTCGCAGCTCGTGTTACGATCGTTATTTGCTGCTCAATACGGCTATTTACTGTTACACGTTTATTTACTATTACAGCCTGAACCCATATCGAGAATTCATGAACGTTCCTATCAAGACACCTTCAGAAATCGAGAAAATGCGCGAAGCCGGGCGCCAAGCCGTCAGCGTGTTTGAAATGATCACGCCTCATATACAAGCGGGCGTCAGCACCGGCGAGATCGACCGACTGTGTCATGAATATATTGTCAATGAACTGGGTTCCACGCCTGCTCCACTCAACTACCACGGCTATACCCACGCCACCTGTATTTCCCTGAATCACGTGGTCTGCCACGGCTTTCCAGATTTCAATAAAAAGCTCAAGAACGGCGATATCATGAACCTGGATGTCACGGTCAAGACGCCGGATGGCTACCACGGCGACTCCAGCATGATGTTTATCATCGGCGAAAACATTCAGGGTGAACGCCTGTGTCGTATTACCCAGGAGTGCCTATATAAAAGCATTGCTCTGGTAAAACCCGGCGTGCGCCTTTCAGAACTTGCCCGCGCCATTCAAAAACACGCCGAAGGGCACGGTTACTCGGTAGTCCGCGACTTTTGTGGTCACGGCATTGGCGCGGGCTTCCATGAAGAGCCCCAGATTCTGCACTACGATGGCTACGCACCGGAGGCTGACATCACTCTGGAAGCGGGCATGTGTTTCACCATCGAGCCGATGATTAATGTGGGCGGCTATAAAACCAAGGTGCTGCGCGATGGCTGGACGGCCGTCACCAAGGATAAGAGCCTGTCGGCACAGTGGGAACACACCTTACTGGTTACCGATACCGGCGTTGAAGTGCTGACCGCGCGTAGCGATGAAGACTTCAGCTTTTTAACTAACTGATGCTCCTCCACCACTACCGGTTCGAGCCGGACACGTCGCTTTATGACCTAGAAGCATTTCGCACCGAGCTTGCCGGTTCACGCTCCCCCATTGCGCCTTTTAAAACGGCGCTGCGTGAGCTTCAGGCACGCCTGGATGACCGGTTTCGGGCAGGCGCGGATATACGCGACCTGGTGCGCGGGCGGGCCTGGTACCTGGATCAACTGCTGGCGATCGCTTGGGCACGACACGCCTGGCCGGATGACGGCATTGCCTTGGTTGCCGTGGGTGGCTATGGCCGGGGTGAGCTGCATCCTCACTCGGACGTCGACCTTTTACTACTGCTTGAAGATGACGACGACACCGCTTACCGCGAGCCGCTCACCGCCTTTATCACCTTTTTATGGGATATTGGCCTTGAGATCGGTCACAGTGTGCGTTCGCTGAATGACTGTGAGCGGGAAGCGCTTGCGGATGTGACGGTGATTACCAACCTGCTTGAGTCACGCCTGATTGCAGGCCCAGAGGTGCTGCGGGAAAAAATGCGTGAGCGCTTGAGCGCCGAGCATATCTGGCCCGCCGATCGTTTCTTTGAAGCCAAGTGGCAAGAGCAGATTACCCGCCACTACCGC
The DNA here is from genome assembly GCF_003990185.1 of Vreelandella nanhaiensis. Classification (GTDB taxonomy): domain Bacteria; phylum Pseudomonadota; class Gammaproteobacteria; order Pseudomonadales; family Halomonadaceae; genus Vreelandella; species Vreelandella nanhaiensis. The sequence continues at coordinate 603,315 of NZ_RZHF01000004.1, forward strand.
TACAACAACTCTGAATACCATCTTGAACCCAACCTCAAGAGCTCGCCCGGCGGGCTACGCGATATTCAGATGATTGGCTGGGTGGCCAAGCGCCACTTCGGTACCGAACAGTATGTCGATATCGTGGCCAACGGCTTTATGAATGACGCCGAACTACGCATTCTAAGCCAGGGCCAGGCCTTTTTATGGCAGGTGCGCTACGCCCTGCACATGCTGACGGACCGCGCCGAAGACCGCCTGCTATTTGACCATCAGCGCACGATTGCCGAGCTGTTCGGTTTCAAGGACACGCCCGAGCGCCTGGCCGTCGAACAGTTCATGAAGCGCTACTACCGCCATGTCACAGCGCTTGCCGGGCTTAACGACATGCTGCTTCAGCACTTTGATGAAGTCATTCTACGCGGCAGGCAAACGCTGAAAACCGTTCAGCTCAACGAGCGCTTTGAAACCATGGGCGGCTATATTCAGGTCCGCTCGCGCAAGCTCTTCCGCGAGCAGCCTGCTGCCATGCTGGAGCTGTTTTTGCTGATGGCCAGGCATCCGGAAATTGAAGGCGTACGCGCTGATACCATTCGCCTGATCCGTGATCATCGCCATCAAATTGACGATCACTACCGTGATGATCCTCACCACCAGCGACTTTTCATGGAAATCCTGCGCGCCCCCGGCAACGTGCCGCGCCAACTGCGACGCATGAACCGCTATGGCATTCTCGGCAAGTACCTGCCGGAGTTTGGCCGTGCCGTGGGGCTGATGCAACACGACCTGTTTCATATCTATACCGTAGATGCTCACACCTTGCGCCTGTTGAAGTTTCTGCACGGCTTTCGCAAACCCGATGCCAAGGATGAATTTCCGGTGGCAGCCGCACTGATTCACCAGCTACCCAAGCTGGACCTTTTATGGATAGCGGGCCTGTTTCACGATATTGGCAAAGGCCGAGGTGGCGATCACTCTGAAATTGGCGCCAGGGACGTAGAGCAGTTTTGTAAGCGTCACCATATCTCCACTCACGATACAAAGCTTGCCAGCTGGCTGGTGGAACATCACTTGCTGATGTCAATGACTGCCCAAAAGCGCGATATCAGTGACCCGGATGTCATCCGTGATTTCGCACTGGTGGTACGTAACGAAGCCCGCCTTGACTACCTGTACGTGCTCACCGTCGCCGATATCAACGCCACCAACCCCACGCTATGGAACGGCTGGCGGGCATCGCTGTTGCGCCAGTTGTATGCCGAGACCAAGCGCGCCCTGCGCCGCGGACTTAAAAACCCGCCAGACCGTGATGACTGGGTGCGGGAAACGCGCAGTGAGGCGCGTTCGCTACTGCAAACCATCGGCGTGGGCCGCGCCCAGATCGACACGCTATGGGAATCATTAGGGGAAGACTACTTCCTGCAGTACGCGCCCAGTGAAATCGTCTGGCAGACCCAGGGTATTCTGGCACACAATGCGTCGCCACTACCGCTGGTGCTGATCAGTGCTCCTACGCTGGATATGGCCGAAGGCGGCACGAAAGTATTTATTCACACCCGCTCGGTGGATGATCTGTTTGCTGCCACCGCGGCCGCCATGGAGCAGTTGGGACTCTCGATTCACGATGCGCGTATCGTGACCTCGCACAACAACTGGACGCTGAATACGTTTATCGTGTTGGACAACAATGGCCAACCCATCCGTGATCCGGATCGCATCGAAGAGATGCGCCAGCATCTTGTTGAAGAGCTGGATGATCCTGACGACTATCCGGAAATCGTTACCCGGCACACGCCGCGCCAGTTAAAGCACTTCAAGGTGCCCACCGAAGTACTGATCGAGCAGGACCCGGCCAACGAGCGCACGCTGCTGGAACTTACCGCCCCTGACAGGCCGGGGCTACTGGCCCGGGTCGGGCGTATTTTCATGGAGCAGAATATTGCCCTCTCGACCGCCAAGATTGCCACCTTGGGAGAGCGCGTGGAAGACGTATTTTTTATCACCACCAAAGCGGGCGAGCCGGTAACCGATCCCCTGCACCAACAGCAGCTGCGCGAGCGGTTGATTGAGGTGTTAGGCGTGTAAACGCTTAAATACGGTATGCATAGCGCTTAAGTTTGAGCCCACACCGGGGCTTGCTATAATCGGCGTCTTACACCTGCCGTTTTATTACGCCAGCAGGGCACGCTCAACAAAACGCTCTCAACGGATACGCCATGAATTCTGATCTTTCCGCCTTACATCCCTATCCGTTTGAGAAGCTGGCTGCACTTAAAGCCGAACTAACACCCCGGGCTGATTTGGCGCATATTCCGTTGACGATCGGCGAGCCTCAGCATGCGCCCTACCCAGCGGCACTCGAGGCACTGGTTAAGCACCAGTTGGAAATGGCCCGCTATCCGGCCACCAACGGCTTGCCAGCATTTCGTGAAACCCTGGCTCAGTGGGCTACCGGGCGCTTTAAACTTCCAGGGCTTGATACCGAGCGGCAGGTACTGCCGGTTAACGGCACGCGTGAAGCTATTTTCGCGTTTGTGCAGGCAGCGCTTGATCGCACCCGCTCCGCCAAGGTGGTCGTCCCCAATCCGTTCTATCAGATTTATGAAGGCGCGACCCTCCTGGCCGGTGGCGAACCGGTTTATTTGAACTGTACCGCTGAAACCGGCTTTCAGCCGAATTTTGCGGCCATCAGCCCGGATACCTGGCGTGATGTGCAAATCGTGTTTATCTGCTCGCCCGGCAATCCCACCGGCGCTGTGACTCCGCTAAGCGCGTTCAAACAGCTGATTGCGCTGGCTGACGAGCATGACTTCATCATTGCCTCTGATGAGTGCTACTCCGAGCTCTATCTGGATGAATGCGCGCCTCCACCTGGGCTGTTACAGGCTTGCGCTGAGCTTGGTCGCGATGATTACCGCCGCTGCGTAGTGTTTCACTCGCTCTCCAAACGCTCCAACCTGCCCGGCCTGCGCTCGGGCTTTGTCGCGGGCGATGCGGATATTCTGACTCCCTTCAAACGCTACCGCACCTATCACGGCTGTGCCATGTCGCTGCCGGTACAGCACGCTTCCATTGTTGCCTGGCAGGATGAAATCCATGTGCGTGCCAACCGTGATGCGTACCGCGAAAAGTTCAGCGCGGTGACCGATGTGCTTGCGCCCGTCATGGACTTTCCCACGCCTGAAGCAAGCTTCTATTTATGGCCAGCCGTGCCGGATGGCGATGATATTGCGTTTACCCAGCGGCTATATACCGAGCAGAACGTAAGCGTGTTACCCGGTAGCTTGATGGGCCGCCCTGACGCGCAGGGCATTAATCCTGGCGCGGGCCGACTGCGCCTTGCCCTGGTGGCCGAACTTGCCCCAACGCTTGAGGCAGCCCAACGTATCCGCCAGTTGATCGAATGTGGTTAACGCCTACCGTTTACGGCACGCACAGCTCGAATGGAGATTACATGCTTACACTCTATGTCATTGATACCTGCGATACGTGTCGTAAGGCGCGCAAAGCACTGGAAGACAACGGCGTGCCTTTCAAAACCCACGATCTGCGCAAAGATGGTTTATCCGCGGAGCTGCTTGAACATATTCTGGAGCGGGTACCGCTTCAGGACGCCGTCAACAAGCGCAGCACGACATGGCGCAACCTTCCTCAGGAAGATAAAGACAGCCTGGATGCCACCTCTGCCCGCCAGCTACTGCTGGAACACCCTACGCTGCTTAAACGCCCGTTGCTGGATACTGGCGGTGACGCCTTGAAAGTGGGCTACCGCGCCGGCGATTACGATAAGCTAAGCAGCTGACCCGACGCCCGTTTTGTTTACTTCAGTACCGACACTTTGACTTCCGTTAACCCCAGGTTAACGATGCTATTAACGATAGGATGATATTTTATGCTGAGCTTTGCGCTTGGAATTGGCACGCAGAACACTCAAGGCGACTGGCTGGAAGTTTACTACCCGGCACCGCTCTACAGTCCGCAGGAAAGCCTGATTAACGCTGCCAGAGAAGCACTTGATGCGCCCCAGGGCAATGCAGCCGTCAGTTTTTTGCCGGAAGACTGCACCCGCCTTGCCAAGGCGCTTGAAGCCGCGGGCTATCCTGAACAGGCCGAGCTTGCTGAGTCACTCACCGCCAGCCAGCGCCCGCTGGTGGCCATGTTTCTGGAAACCGATCAGGCGCCGCAAACCGCCCCTGAGGTATACCTTAAGCTGCATCTGCTCTCGCACCGTCTGGTCAAGCCGCACGGCCTTGATCTAACAGGCATGTTTGGCCTGCTGCGCAATATTGCCTGGACCAACGAAGGCGCCATCGATATCGAAGAGCTGCCTTCGCGTCGCCTCAAAGCTCGCTTGGCCGGTCGCGCGCTGTCTGTCGACTGCGTGGATAAATTCCCCAAAATGACCGACTACGTGGTGCCGACTGGCGTTCGTATTGCCGATACCGCACGAGTTCGCTTGGGAGCGCACCTAGGCGAAGGCACCACGGTGATGCATGAAGGTTTTGTGAACTTCAACGCAGGCACCGAAGGCCCCGGCATGATTGAAGGCCGCATTTCAGCGGGTGTCATGGTTGGCAAAGGATCTGACCTGGGGGGCGGTTGCTCCACCATGGGTACGCTTTCAGGCGGTGGCAATATCGTTATCAAGGTTGGCGAAGGCTGCTTGATCGGCGCCAATGCGGGTATCGGCATTCCGCTGGGCGATCGCTGCACGGTAGAGTCCGGCCTGTATGTCACAGCAGGCACCAAAGTGGCCCTGCTGGACGACCAAGGTAACGAGGTTAAAACATTGGCGGCGCGTGAACTGGCAGGCCAAAACGATCTGCTGCTACGCCGCAACTCTAAAAATGGCCGTGTTGAGTGCCTGACCAATAAAAGCGCCATTGCGCTGAACGAGGCACTGCATGCCCATAACTGAGCCTGACACACTGTCGCCAACGCTACAGCTTGCCTTCGAGCTGCTCAGCCGCCCGTCAGTGACGCCAGATGATGAAGGCTGCCAGGACATCATGATCGAGCGCTTGACCGCGCTCGGTTTTCATATCGAGCCCATGCCGTTTGGCGATGTGCAGAACTTCTGGGCCGTACGCGGCCACCACGGCCCGGTCATTGCATTTGCCGGCCATACCGATGTGGTGCCTAGCGGGCCGCCCACCGGTTGGGAATTTCCGCCATTTTCACCCTGTATTGATGAACACGGCATGCTCTGCGGGCGTGGCGCTGCGGATATGAAGGGCAGCTTGGCCGCCATGCTGACCGCCGTTGAGCGCTTTGTAGCCCGTTACCCGGATCACGACGGCCGTATCGCCTTTTTAATTACGTCTGATGAGGAAGGCCCGGCGGTAGACGGCACTCGCGCCGTGGTCGAGCTGCTTCGCGAACGCAACGAGCGGCTTGATTACTGTATTGTGGGCGAGCCCTCCTCTACTGAACGTCTTGGCGATGTGATCAAGAATGGCCGGCGTGGTTCTCTGGGCGGCGTATTGCACATCCATGGAATTCAGGGCCATGTGGCCTATCCCCACCTGGCGCGTAACCCGATCCACCAGGCTATGCCTGCGCTGGATGCGCTCGTCAATGAGCACTGGGATGCGGGCAATGATTTCTTTCCGGCTACCAGTTTCCAGATTTCCAATCTGCGGGCGGGCACCGGGGCCACCAACGTGATTCCCGGGGAGGTCGAGGTGGTATTCAACTTCCGCTTCTCGACAGAAGTGACCCATGAACAGCTTAAAGCCCGTACGGAAGCCCTTCTGACCCAGCACGGCCTGGAGTATCAGTTGGACTGGACGCTGAACGGCGAGCCATTTTTAACCGCAGAAGGCGAGCTGGTAGATGCGGCCATTCGAGGCGTAGAAGCGGTTACTGGTGAACGCCCCGCGCTATCTACCAGCGGCGGCACCTCCGACGGGCGCTTTATTGCCACACTGGGCGCTCAGGTGGTCGAGCTAGGCCCTCGTAACGACACCATTCACAAGGTAAACGAGCGCGTACGCGCCAGTGATCTGGATGATTTAAGCCGGATCTACGAGGCAACGCTTCAGGCGCTGCTGACAGATGATGAGGTAAGCGTATGATGGAGCGCTATCCGGATATCGAGGTGTATATCGCGAGCGTTTCCCACGATACGCTGAACGCCTGGCTTGCTGAGACGCTCCTGGCGGCGCCACTTAGCCCGGCAGGCAAGGGCAAATGGAAAACGCGCGGCATCTACCAGGGCGGAGACGTACCCGTACTGCTGGTGGAAAATGTGGCCGACGGCTTTGCCAGCCTATGGTTTGATAGCGCTAATACGCCGTGGATGACTGATCAGGAGTGCGCACAGCATGCTGCTGAAGCGCTCCAAACGGAAATTCGCTGCTCGCTTGGCGGTTGGCACCCGGGCGCTGATCCTGATCGTTTCTGGCAAGTACTACCGGGTGGCAAGGAAGGCGCTATTGAATGGCCGGATTCAGGACGTTAACCCAATTGCGCTTCGTGCAGTGCTAAAACAATCGACCCCGCCTGGGCGGGGTCGATTGTGGTTACGCTAGAAAAGCACTTGTGAATGTACTATTCGCTACTACTTTCTACTCAATAATACTCACATCATCGGCTTGCAAACCACGGTCGTTCTTGATGACGTGGTAACGCACAATTTGGCCTTCTGCCAACATACGCGGGCCGCGGCCACGGATAGCGCGAAAGTGAACGAACACATCTTCACCGTTATCACGGGTAATAAAGCCATAGCCCTTGTTAGTATTAAACCACTTCACTTCACCCTCTTCCCGGCCATCGTTGGGGTCGATGACATCTTCTTCGTCATCGTCCATTTCGTCGACAGGCTGAGACTGGCGAGGTGCAGCTTTAACACGTGCAGCATCTGAACGCTCTACACCCGGCGTTACCACCACTGGCGTAGCCAGCGCAGCAGAGGCCAGCGTACCAATACACAAAACGATAAAACTACCCAAGGCAACGGCGATATAGATACCGCTTACACCGCTAATGGCTATTTCAGCCTGCCATAATTCAGCCAGGGGCGTGTTGGTTAAATGAACAATCCCCGCCAGCAAGAGCGGCGTGGGGGCGGCTAGTAATACACTGATCAATAAACAGCGAAACACAACTTTTTGATTCATAGATAATAAAAGCTCTCTTGTTGTATGGGTAACAGACGAAGGACAATACCCGAACTATCAGGCCCATTCCTAACAGTACCGGACATACTACACAAGGTTGCCATGTTACCATGACACAAGACTTTTCTCCTGCTGAGCTAGCCCAACATCTTGAAACGCTGGAAAGCCGCCTTGCCTACCAGGAACACTGGCTGGACACCCTTGATCAGGCGGTCGCGCAACAAGAACGCCGACTCGAAAAGCTCGAGCAGATCAGCACTTTGATGCGCGAACGCCTGCGCGAACAGCATCAGGCCCTGCACAGCGGTGACAGCCAAGGAGCGGGCCGCCCGGAAGACGAGGTGCCCCCTCACTATTAGATGGCACCCGTACACGCTCTTACGCACCCCATCTTTTCCACCATCAAGCAGCATATCCGACTTATTGAGCAGCATTGCTCTGTGGTGAATGGCTCTGGGGTGAAATACTGCTAGTGACGACTAATTAACTAGCCGCCTACTATGCCCGCCGGATCAACGCGCTCAAGCCCAAAGGCATCCGCTACGGCAGGATAGATTATTTTTCCTGCATGTACATTAAGCCCGGGCAAAAAGTGGCGATCATCGCTTAACGCCTCACGCCAGCCTTTGTCGGCAAGCGCGAGTACAAATGGCAGCGTGGCGTTAGTTAGCCCCAGCGTCGAGGTGCGTGCCACGCCTCCCGGCATGTTGGCCACACAGTAGTGCACAATGCCATCCACCAGGTAGGTGGGCGCTGCATGGGTGGTAGGCTTGCTGGTTTCAAAGCAGCCGCCCTGATCAATTGCCACATCCACCAGCACGCTGCCAGGCTTCATATCAGCAAGCATAGCGCGGGTGATAAGCTTGGGCGCTGCAGCTCCAGGAATCAGCACAGCGCCTACAATCATGTCGGACTCGCGCACGGCGTGATCCAACGCATCTGCCGTAGAGTAAACCGTTTTGATGCGCCCCTGATACCGTTCATCCAGCATATCCAGGCGCGCCAGCGACTTATCCAGAACCGTGACATCCGCACCCAGCCCCAAGGCCATGCGGGCAGCGTTTTCACCCACCACGCCACCGCCAATCACGGTTACCTTGCCTGGCGCTACACCGGGCACGCCCGGCAGAAGCACGCCCGAGCCGCCTTGGGCTTTTTCCAGACTATGGGCGCCTGCTTGAATGGCCATACGCCCGGCTACGGTACTCATGGGAGCAAGCAGCGGTAGCTTGCCCTGAGCATCGGTAATCGTTTCATAGGCAATGCAGGTAGCCCCGCTTTGCATAAGCCCGCGCGTCAGCGTTTCCTCAGCGGCCAGGTGCAGGTAGGTAAACAGCACATGCCGAGATGTAAGCCGCGCCACTTCCTCCGCCTGAGGCTCCTTGACTTTCAACACCAGCTCGGCATATTGCCACAGTGCCTCGACATCACCCTCAATTCGCGCCCCGGCAGCTTCATAGTCGCTATCGTTAAAACCGGCGCCTTCACCCGCACCTGCCTGCATGCTCACCGCATGGCCACGGCCAGTAAGCTCACGCGCTCCGGCAGGCGTCAATGCCACGCGGTACTCGTGATTCTTGATTTCCTTGGGAACGGCAATATGCATAGCGACATCTCCTGTTGTGGTAAATTAATCAATACGCTTCTTGCATTACAGCACAGCGAGAGACTGCCGCTACCACCCTGAGCTAAAACAAAAAAAGCGCCCATCACGGCGCTTTATGAGAGCTATATTTACTGTTTTACTGCACTTTAGTTAATATTTCCCGTTACTCTGCGACTTGGGCTGCACCATAAATGGCCTGATATTCCCCAGGTAAGCGTTTAGGCCGCCCGCTGGAAAGGGCGATACACGCAAACCGGGTACGTGCATTCAGCAGAGTCTTGCCATCTTCAAGGCGCTTTAGCTGAAAGCGCCTTGTCAGAGTAAAGCGGCCATCACACTCGACAATCCAGGTAGCAAGCGCAAGCGCGTCGCCTGCAAACGCTGGAGCCAAGTAGTCGAGCTCGTGGCGATGAATCGCCATAGCGCGGTCCAGTTCGCGATAGCGCTCGATAGATAGTCCCAAGGCTTCGGAGTGGGCCCAGCTGATCTGCTCGACCCAGCGCAGATACTCGCTGTTATTCACGTGCAGGTAAGCATCAATAGATGCTTCGTTAACGTGAATATTGATCACGAAGGGATCAGGTAGCGCCCATTCCATGATTCCTCTCCTTCACCGTGTCTCTTGCTTACCAACCGCTATCGCGTCCTGATGATGCCTGGCTATCCCAGCGGGTTAATCGCGAAATACCCGAACGCCTAGCGCTTTCAGATAGGCCGTTTCCGGAATTGCTGGGTGCACCGGATGATCGGGGCCCTGATGGCCTTGGAAAATCACCTGGCCATGGCGGTCCTGATGGCGTACTGACCCGCGTACCACGTCAACCAGGCGATCTGTTGCCAGGTGCATGGAGCACGATGCGGACAGCAGCAGGCCGTCGCGGCCCAGCAGACGCATGGCTTCACGGTTCAGGCGTGCATAGGCCCGTTCGCCGTTGGGAATGTCTTTACGCTTCTTGATGAACGCAGGTGGATCAAGGATTACCACATCAAACTGTTCGCCGTCGGCTTTCAGCGCCGCCAGCGCTTCAAAGGCATCGCCTTCACCAATCGCTACCTGCTCCTGAACACCATTAAGCTCGGCATTACGCGCCACTTGTTCAAGCGCCGGGCCAGAAGCATCGATACACAACACTTCAGAGGCGCCACTTGCTGCCGCCTGAACGCCCCAGCCGCCTATATAGCTGAACACGTCGAGTACGCGCTTGCCAGCCACATGGTTATTAAGCCATGCGCGGTTTTCACGGTGATCGAAGAACCAGCCGGTCTTCTGGCCGTTAAGTACCGGTACAACAAACTGCGTACCGTTCTCTTCAATGACAACTTCATCAGGCAACGTGCCTTTTACTACCTCTACATGCGCTTCCAAGCCTTCCTGACGACGCCCACCGGTGTCGTTACGGAAGACAATTACTTCAGGCTTGATCACTTTCTCAAGCGCGTCTACGATTTCATCGGCCAAGGCCTGCATACCTGCCGTGTTCAGCTGTACCACTAGTACGTCGCCAAACCGGTCAATCACCAGCCCGGGAAGTAGATCGCCCTCGCCATGAATCAAGCGATAAAACGGTTTGGCATAAAGGCGTTGGCGCAGAGCCAATGCCTGATTGAAGCGGTGTACGAACAGTGACCGGTCCAGACGCATTTCCGGGTCGCGGGACATCACGCGGCCAGCAATCAGCGAATGCGGGTTGATATACGCCACACCCAGGGTTTTACCATTGGAGGCTTCAACCAGCGCGGCCTCGCCTGCGGTAAAGTTTTTCAGAGGCGTTTCTTTAATATCCACTTCGTTGGAGTAGATCCACAGATGGCCGGCTTTCAAGCGGCGATCGGCGTTTTTATTCAAGCGCAGGCGTTGGGTCACAACAGTCTCCAAAAGCGTAGACAACAAAAAAGTGGGTGCGGGCAGCATCAACGCTGACAGCCAGGGCAATAGACACTGGAACGTTGGCCCAGTGTAATACGCCGAAGCTCAACACCACAGTGCAGGCAGGGCTGGCCCTGACGCCCATATACATTTAGCCGCTGGGCAAAGTAGCCGGGCTCGCCCTGGCCACTGACAAAATCGCGCAGCGTAGTGCCCCCTTGGGTAATGGCAGCGGCCAGCACCTCTTTGACAGCGGCGGCAAGCATCTCATAGCGTGCCAGGGAAATACGCCCAGCAGCACGCCGTGGGTCAATACCCGCCATGAACAACGCCTCGGTCGCGTAAATATTCCCTGCCCCGACGACCACTCGGTTATCCATCAGAAAGGGCTTCACCGCAACACGCTTACCGCGCGACAGCTGGTAGAGCCACTGGCCGTTGAAGGCTTCATCAAACGGCTCCGGCCCTAGGTGAACCAGGCGCCTATCCGCTGTTCCATCACCCAGCTGCCAATCCACAAAGCCAAAGCGCCTGGGGTCATGGTAGCGCAGTATGTGGCCGCTGGCCGTTACGACATCAATATGGTCGTGCTTTTTGGGAATATCTCCCACCTGCGCAATACGCAAACTGCCCGACATGCCCAGGTGCCACAGCAGCGTTGCCTCGTTATCTGCCTGCTGCACGGGAATTTGCAGGTACTTAGCGCGTCGGGTCAGGGTGCCAATACGCGCGCCGATCAGGCGCTCAGCCAAGTCGTCAGGCACAGGGATACGCAGCCGAGGCTGGCGGACACGTACCTCGGTAATTTCCTGACCTTCAAGATAGGGAGCAACACCACGCTTGGTGGTTTCAACTTCGGGCAGTTCAGGCATGAAGAGGACCTAGTAACGATATCGGTACATACAAGGTAGGTAATGCCGCCAGCAACAACGTACGCATACAAACCCCATGTATGCAAAAACCCGGCATGGGCCGGGTTTTTCAACAGGCACTCGCCTGCAGTGGAAGCCGATCGTCATCGCTTACGCGATTACTTGATCTTGGCTTCCTTGTAGATAACGTGCTTACGGACTACCGGGTCGTATTTCTTGAATTCGAACTTGTCCGGCGTGTTCCGCTTGTTTTTATCAGTGGTGTAGAAGTGGCCTGTACCGGCACTGGACACCAGCTTGATCTTATCGCGCATGGTTTAACTCTCCCAAAAATGCTTTCTTAGATGGCGTCGCCGCGCTTACGGATTTCAGCCAGAACCGTGTCAATACCTTTCTTGTCAATGATACGCATACCTTTAGAGGAAACGCGCAGCTTGACGAAGCGGTTTTCAGACTCAACCCAGAAACGGTGAGTGTGCAGGTTCGGCAAGAAACGACGACGTGTCTTACGCTGGGAGTGTGAAACGTTATTACCAGTTACCGGACGCTTGCCGGTAACCTGACATACTTTGGACATGAGAGCCTCCAACCGCTTGGCGAGTTGTTCAAAACTGTCGGGCAAACCGGAGCAGGGAGGGAGTCGACGCAGTTAACCGCCTAGCTGTACCCAAATCCGTTATTCAACCCAAGTTTAAAGGTGGCACTTTATACCAGAGCACCCGACTACCGGCAAGCAAAACCGCCCAAAGAGGCTAAAAAAAGCCGTTTTTGAGTAATTTCCGCTGAATAGCCAGCGCTACACGCGTGCTTTTCATTTGCTGCCTATAGCCAGCCGCGCTCGGCAAACGAGACCACGTCTCCATCCCCCACCACAAAATGATCCAGTACGCGCACGTCAAAGAGACCAAGGGCCTCTTTCAAGCGGTCGGTAATACGACGATCAGCATCGCTTGGCTCAGCCACACCGGAGGGGTGATTATGGGCCAGGATTACGGCGCCAGCGCTAAGTTCTAATGCGCGCTTGGCAACTTCGCGGGGGTAAACGGATGCGCTGTCTAGGGTACCGCGAAATAGGGATTCATAGCGAATAATTCGATGCTGCGTATCCAAAAAAATTACCGCGAACTCTTCATGCCCCAAGTGGCGCAACTGTGAACTCAGGTAATGGCGTACCAATTCCGGCGAGGTCAGCGCGTTGCCCCGGGCCAGTTGGCTTGCCAGATGGCGTTTGGAAATTTCAAGCGTGGCCTGAAGTTGCGCGAATTTGGCACTGCCTAACCCATGGGCGGCGCAGAAGCTGGCTTGATCCGCTTCCAGGAGTGGGCGCAGGCCACCAAACGTTGTCAGCAAATCGCGGGCCAAGTCGACCGCTGAGCGCCCCTGGACACCCACACGTAAGAAAATCGCCAAGAGTTCCGCATCTGAAAGCGTCTGTGCGCCCATGGTTAAAAGCTTTTCCCGTGGCCGCTCACCCTCTGGCCAGTGATTGATTCCCATCTATTCTCCTTGCTTTGTCTGCGCTCATCAAAAGCTCAGTAAACCTAGCTTACTTGTTGTCTGCCACAATTTACCAAACTAAAATTTGCACCAAACGCGCAAGGCAACGACAGTTTTCATACAAAAATAGACAGTCTGAATGGTATGGTAAGCCTCCCAAAGAATACTCATGTGGATCTCCTGCCATGGTTTCTGACACTCCATCAACGCTATCGATGCTTGCCGGCAAACGTATTTTACTGGGTGTAAGCGCGGGCATTGCAGCGTATAAAAGCGCGCTGATCGTGCGCCTGTTCAAGCAAGCGGGCTGCGAGGTACGTGTGGTTATGACCGATGGTGCTCAGGCATTTATCACCCCGCTGACACTGCAGGCGCTCTCTGGCGAGCCGGTGCGCACTTCGCTCCTTGACCCGGAAGCCGAGGCTGGGATGGGACATATCGAACTCGCCCGCTGGGCAGATCTTGTCCTGATCGCCCCTGCGACGGCTGATTTGATCGCTAGGCTGGTTCACGGCATGGCCGATGACCTGCTCACCACACTGTGCTTGGCCAGCGAAGCTCCCAAACTGATTGCACCGGCGATGAATCAGGCCATGTGGCACCAGCCGGCGACCCAGCGTAACGTAGCGCAGCTAGCGCAGGATGGTTGGCAACTGATTGGCCCTGCCGCAGGCGACCAGGCGTGTGGCGATGTAGGCCCAGGGCGCATGAGCGAGCCTGACACCATATTCGAAGCGGTGGCGAACCACTTTACCACTGCCTTTGCGCCCGGCCGCGGTCCCCACGTGGTGATTACTGCAGGCCCGACCCGCGAAGCGCTGGACCCGGTACGCTATCTCTCCAATCACAGCTCGGGAAAGATGGGCTATGCTCTGGCCGCCGCCGCCGTGGCTCAAGGCGCCCGAGTCACGCTTATCAGCGGACCGGTGAGCCTACCCACTCCTCATGGCGTAACGCGCATCGATGTTGAGTCTGCCCAGCAAATGCACACAGAAGCTCTGCGCCTGGCGCCGGAGGCGGCGCTGTTTATCGGCTGCGCGGCAGTAGCCGACTATCGCTCGGCATCACCTGCCGAGCACAAGCTTAAAAAGCAGGAAGATAGCGACACGCTTACCCTCACACTGATAAAGAACCCGGATATTATTGCAGAAGTAGCCGCCCTGACGGCTGAAAAGCGCCCTCTGGTGGTCGGGTTTGCCGCAGAAACCCAGCAGATCGAGCGCTACGCGCACGACAAGCTCCGCCGTAAGAGGCTTGATATGATTGTTGCCAATGATGTCTCTCAAGCGGGCCTGGGCTTTGGCAGCAATGACAACGCGGCACTGCTGCTTTGGCGCACTGCCGAAGGCATCCAACAGCGTACCGAACCCGCTCAACCCAAAAACCAGTTGGCGCAGGGCATTATTCGCCAGGCGCTGGCGTTACTATCTGTTTAATGTTGGAACTACCTGTTTAATGTTGGAGCCATTCATGACGACCCGCCCCCGCCTGCAGTGCAAAGTGCTTGATGAGCGCCTGCATGACTATATGCCGCACTACGCCACCGAAGGCTCGGCCGGTATGGACCTGCGCGCGCTGCTCGACGAGCCGCTGACGCTCACGCCCGGCGAATGCCAGCTCGTGAGGACAGGGCTTGCCATCTATATTGAAGACCCGAGCCTTGCGGGCATGATTCTGCCGCGCTCAGGACTAGGTCACAAGCACGGCATCGTATTGGGCAACCTGGTAGGCCTGATCGATTCCGACTACCAGGGCGAGCTGATGATATCGGTCTGGAACCGCGGGCAAAGTGCCTTCACGCTATCGCCCTTCGAGCGGCTGGCACAGTATGTACTCGTACCCGTGGTACAGGCTGAGCTTTCCATCGTTGACGCGTTTACTGACTCTACCCGGGGTAGCGGCGGCTTTGGTAGCACCGGCCGCCAGTAGTCTCGCCGTAACGCTACGTATTGACAGGAAATAGCCATGAACGTACCTGCTTCGATTTTTCGCGCCTACGATATTCGCGGTATTGTGGATAAAACGCTGAGTGAATCCACCGCCGAGTGGATAGGCCGCGCCATCGGTACTGAGGCAGCTGCTCGCGGCGAGCAAAGCGTGATTGTCGCTCGTGATGGGCGCCTGTCCGGTCCGCCCCTTCAGGCGGCACTGATCCGCGGCTTAATGGCCGCAGGGTGCGATGTTATCGACATAGGCATGGTACCTACCCCGGTTCTGTACTTCGCCACCCACACCCTGCCCGGCAGCCGCTCGGGCGTAATGGTCACCGGCAGCCATAACCCACCGGACTACAATGGCTTCAAGATCGTACTGGCCGGTGAGACGCTTTCTGGCGACGCGATCACAGCGCTTTTTAAGCGCATTGAGTCAAATGACTTAGCCAGCGGCCAGGGCAGCGTTCGCTCGTTGGATATACGCGCCGCGTACCTTGCCCGTATCCTTGACGATGTCCACGTCAAGCGGCCTCTAAAAGCCGTGGTGGATTGCGGCAACGGCGTGGCGGGCGAACTTGGCCCGCAATTGATTGAGCAGCTGGGCGTCACAACCACCGCCCTGTTTGCCGAGATCGACGGCCATTTCCCCAACCATCATCCCGACCCCGGCAAACCTGAAAATCTTCAGGACCTGATCAATAAGGTTCGAGAAACAGGCGCTGATATTGGGCTTGCCTTTGACGGCGACGGCGACCGAGTGGGTGTGGTGACCCCGCGCGGCAGAATGATCTACCCCGACCATCTGCTGATGGTATTTGCGACCGACATGCTTACCCGTCATCCCGGCGCCCGCGTGATCTTTGATATCAAGTGTACCGGCAATCTTGCCCGGGTGATCAGCGAGGCCGGCGGCGAACCTGAAATGTGGCGCACCGGCCATTCGCTGATCAAGGCGCGCATGCAGGCCACCAATGCGCAGCTGGGGGGCGAGATGAGCGGGCATATTTTCTTCAAGGAGCGCTGGTATGGTTTTGACGATGGTCTTTATGCCGCCGCACGTCTGTTAGAAATATTGGCACTTCATAATGAAGATGCAGACGCCTTTTTTAACCGCTTTCCTCAGGATCCAAGTACACCGGAAATCAATATAATCGTAAGCGACGAAGAGAAATTTAGCCTGATAGAAGCGCTTGCCCGTGAGGGCGACTTCGGCGAAGGTATCAAAACCACGCTGGATGGTATCCGCGTTGACTACCCCGACGGTTGGGGCCTATGCCGCGCCTCCAATACCACGCCTGCCCTGGTGCTGCGTTTTGAAGGGAAGGACAGGGAAGCTTTGGCGCGTATAAGGGAACGCTTTGCCAATGCACTCGCACGCGTTGCGCCATCACTTGAGATTCCTGTAACGCCGGTTTAAACACTCGGCAGATACGATAACAATGCCGTTAGCTACTACTATCCGAGTAAAAGAAAACAGTAAGCAAGGGACAACACCATGAATCCAACCAGTCGCGACCCAAAGGTCGTTGTGGAAGTGCTCTCCGAAGCACTTCCCTATATTCAGCAGTTCTCCGGTAAAACCGTCGTGGTCAAGTACGGCGGTAACGCAATGACGGAAGATACGCTTATCAACTCATTTGCACGCGATATCGTGCTGATGAAAGAGGTAGGCATCAACCCGGTAGTAGTTCACGGCGGCGGCCCCCAGATCGGCAGTCTGCTTGAAAAACTGAATATCGAATCACGCTTTGTGAACGGCATGCGAGTAACTGACTCGCAAACCATGGATGTGGTAGAAATGGTGCTGGGCGGTCTGGTTAACAAGAGCATCGTTAACCTGATCAATCAAAGCGGAGGCAAAGCGATTGGCCTGACGGGCAAGGATGGCGCTCAAATTCGTGCTCGTCAGCTCAAGGTTGAGCATCAAAGCCCTGAGATGACTGCGCCCGAAATTATCGATATCGGCCATGTAGGGGAAGTGGAATCGATCTCGACAGACCTGATCGAGATGCTGGCAGCCCGCGACTTTATTCCCGTAATTGCCCCCATCGGCGTAGATGACGAAGGCCACAGTTATAACATCAACGCCGATCTGGTGGCTGGCAAGCTGGCCGAGGCGCTCAACGCTGAAAAGCTGATGCTGCTGACCAATGTGGCAGGCTTGATGAACGGCGAAGGCGAAGTATTGACCGGGTTAAGTACGCTTCAAGTGGATGCGCTGATTGCCGACGGCACCATTTACGGCGGCATGCTGCCTAAAATACGCTGCGCGCTGGACGCGGTGAAAGGCGGTGTTAACAGTGCGCATATTATTGATGGGCGCGTTCCCCACGCAGTGTTGCTGGAAATTTTTACCAACGCTGGGGTAGGCACTCTTATTACTGACGCGAGCTAACCGCGACGGAGGGCTAACGTCATGAGTGACGACCGTAAACCTCGCCGCCGCGAGCAGATTCTTCAGGCGCTTGCCTTAATGCTTGAAGAGGACAGCGGAAAACGCATCACCACAGCGGCACTGGCGCGCCAAGTAGGCGTTTCAGAGGCGGCGCTTTACCGCCACTTTCCAAGTAAGGCGCGGATGTTCGAGGGCTTAATCGATTTTATCGAAGAGAGCATCTTTGCGCGTATTAGGCGGATTTTAGAAGAAGTCCCCGACGCCACCGCGCGCTGCGGCAATATTCTGGCGCTACTGCTGGGCTTTGCCGAAAAAAACCCCGGGCTCGCCCGTGTAATGGGGGGTGATGTCCTGACCGGTGAAACCGCCCGCCTGCGCCTGCGGGTTCATCAGCTGTTCGAACGCATGGAAACACAGCTCAAGCAGGTTATTCGCGAAGCCGAACTTCGCGAAGGGCGCCGCCCACGCATCCCCGCGTCAGCGGCCGCCAATCTATTGATTGCCCAAGCCGAGGGGCGTATTGCGCAATATGTACGCAGCGATTTCAAACGCCTGCCTACCGAATACTGGGAAGATCAGTGGCCGCTGCTTGCCGGGCAACTGCTGCGCGAAGCACCGCAGGCGGCCTAAAACATAACGGTAAGATGGCCGACAAGGTAGTTGGCCGCTTAAATGTTTAAGGGCTATCTCTGCCAAAGGAAGGCTCTTTTGAATATTACCCACCTTGAACACACCTTTATCGCCCTACTCTTTCAAGCCCTGCTTTGGCCGTTTGTGGGTCGCTGGGTGGCGGGGTCGTTAATTGTCGCGGTCTTTTTAGGACGAGAGATTGCCCAGCACGAATATGCCGGTGGAGGCGCTAACGAGGTGTGGTATCTCTATGGGTTGTTCAACCACTGGTCGTTGGATTCTTTTCTAGATTTCGCAGCTCCGGCCTTGGCGTGTGCCTTTATAGCATTAGCCATGCCTGGTGGCTGGCTCTGGAAACAGTTTGCCAAGAGCATATAGATCAGCACTGAACGCCTTGCCTGGCAGGTATAAAAAACCGGCACTGCCAAGGCAGCGCCGGTCTTTTTGTACGCTAATAGCGTTTTAAGCCGCCACGGCGTCGCCCATTTTCTGGCGCAGTTTTTTCATCGCGTTCTTTTCCAGCTGCCGAATTCGCTCGGCGCTGACACCGTAAACATCGGCCAGATCATGCAGCGTAGCCTTGTTATCGGTCAGCCAGCGGCGCTGTAAAATATCCCGCGAACGCTCATCCAGCCCTTTCAACGCCAGCTGCAAACGACGCGTTGAGTCTTCCTCAAAATCGCTGTCTTCAAGCTGCATGGCCGGGTCTGCCGAAGCGTCGTCCAGAAAGTAAGCCGGTGCCTGATAAGTGCTCTCTTCATCATCACTTGGCGAGGCGTCATAGCCTGCGTCATAAGCAGAAAGACGCCCTTCCATATCACGTACGACTTCCGGCTTGACATCGAGATCCCTGGCAATGGCATCGACTTCGTCGTTATTCAACCACGCCAGACGCTTTTTAGCGCTGCGCAGGTTGAAGAACAGCTTACGCTGGGCCTTGGTCGTGGCAATTTTAACAATTCGCCAGTTACGCAGCACAAACTCGTGGATTTCAGCCTTGATCCAGTGCACTGCAAACGATACCAGGCGTACCCCTTGGTTGGGGTCGAAACGCTTAACGGCTTTCATCAAGCCCACGTTACCTTCCTGAATCAGGTCAGCCTGAGGCAGCCCATAGCCTGAGTAACTGCGGGCGATATGCACCACAAAACGCAGATGCGACAGCACCAAGCGGCGCGCTGCTTCCAGGTCGCCTTTATCGTATAAGCGGAACGCAAGCTCTCGCTCTTCTTCAACACTCAGCACCGAGATGCCGTTAACCGCTCGAATATAGCCGCCCAGGTCATGGCCTGGAGAAAGCTGTCCCACCGGTAGAAGACTAGTGCTCATATGCAAACGGTCTCCCTATCAATCTATCGTGGTTGGCGTATGCGGTTGAAATCACACTGTACGCCTCAATTTAATCTCTAAGACTCTACCTGCTTGACAAGGTTCACTTGGATGCAGGTCTGTTGCGCTTGTCTACTATATTGTTACTATCATGTTTCTAATGCTATATCTCTGCTGCGATGCGACGGTAGGATAATGAAACATTGTTACCGTTAGCAGACACTGCATGAGTTCTTAACGTGGGCGAATGCTGGTGAGATGACGGGTAACTGCCAGCCAAGCCCCCAACCAGCCTAATAGCGTACTGCAGGATAGCAAAATTGTAGCGCCAGTCATATCCAACTGTGGTAGTGAAAAGCTCGCGCCATAACTTGCCGCCAGTGCCGCGACAGGCAACGATAGCCAGTGATTTCCTAGCCCGAGCAGGCCCAGTGCTAAAAGCCCACCGCCCAGGCCATACCAGGCGCCGCTGTACAGAAACGGTCGACGAACAAAGGCGTGGGTCGCCCCAATCAGCATGACCACCTCAATTTCTCGACGTCGACTCTCTACCGCCAGTCGAATGGTGTTGCCGACGACCAGAAGCACCCCAAGCCCGAACAGCACGCCAAGCGCCAGCGCTACCCGCCGCCCAAGGGCTGCCAGATGCCGCAAGCGCTCTACCCATGCCAAATCAACCCGCACTTCATCAACCCCCGCCAGCGCTTCCAGCGTGCTGGCCAGCTGCTGCATGGCGGCGGTCTCCACGTCTTGCGGCCGTACCACAATACTTGCCGGTAGCGGGTTATCATCAAGCCCTGCCAGCGCATCATCCAGACCCAGCGACCGCTGGAATTCGGCCATACCCTGCTCAGCGCTGATCATGCGAGTATCAAGCACTGCCTGCTCCGCACTTACCGCCTGTTCAATACGCTCGGCCTGACCCGGGTCTATCGCGGGCTGTAAATATACGGTAAGCGTAGCGCTCTCATCCAGTTCAGCATCCAGCAAACGTGCGCTGTCCAGGGTTAGCCATAAGGCAGCAGGGAGTACCAGAGCAATCGCAATCGCGAGCATGGTGAGCAGGTTGCCAACCGGATGGCGTACCAGACGATAAAAGCTGTCCCAGCTCATTGCCCGATGGTGACGCCCCCAGGCGCGCAAACGGCTCGAAAGCCGGGCCTGCTGGGAGTTGGCACCACGCCGCTTGGGCGACTCCTGGCGTGGCGGAGCTACCCTGCTTCTCTCCTTGGACGCTTTTGGCGCAGCTCCCCTGGGGCGCCTAGGTGTCGTTGACGGTTTCATACGGCCCTCTCGTCGGCCACCAGGCGCCCTTCACGCAAACGCAAAATGCGGTGACGCAAGCGGGCAATCAGCGCCAAGTCGTGACTTGCAATCATGACCGTAGTACCGATGTGGTTGAAGTCTTCAAAAAGCGCCATGATGTCAGCAGAGAGCTGTGGGTCCAGATTACCCGTTGGCTCATCGGCCAGCAGTAACGAAGGCTTGTTGACCACCGCGCGGGCAATGCCCACCCGCTGTTGCTCGCCGCCGGAAAGCTCTACGGGCAGCGCCTTTTCGCGGTGCAGCAAACCGACTTTATCCAATGCGGCACGTACCCGGCGCGCTGTTTCTCGTGGCTCGATGCCCTGAATTTCAAGCGGCAATGACACGTTGTGAAACACGCTTCGGTCAAACAGCAGCTGGTGGTCCTGAAAGACCACACCTATCTGGCGTCGATAAAAAGGCACCTGGCTTGCATGAAGCTGAGCAATATCATGCCCGGCGACCATTACTCGCCCCCGGCTGGGCTTTTCAAGGCGCATGATCAAGCGCAGCAAGGAGCTTTTGCCCGCCCCGGAATGCCCGGTCAGAAACACCATTTCACCGCGTTCTACGCGAAAATCCAGGTGGGCCAAGGCTTCAAAGCGTCCTCCATAGCGCTTACCGACATGCTCGAAAGCAATCATGCGCGGCCATCATCCCCTTGACGGTCAAACAGGGCATTGACAAAGTCTTCGGCTTCGAAGGGACGCAGGTCATCTAGTCCCTCTCCCACACCAATGAAACGGATAGGCGTTTTTAGCTGCTTGGCCAAGGCAAAGATAATGCCGCCCTTTGCTGTGCCGTCCAGCTTGGTGAGTGTGATTCCTGTGACTGGCACGGCTTCATTGAACGTGCTCGCCTGAGCAATCGCGTTTTGCCCGGTACCCGCATCCAGTACCAGCATGACTTCATGGGGTGCAGTGCCGTCCACTTTCTTCATAACGCGATGAACTTTTTTCAGCTCCTCCATCAAGTGGCTCTTGTTGTGCAAGCGGCCCGCCGTATCGGCGATCAGTACATCCACCCCACGCGCCTTAGCAGCGGCCACGGCATCATAAATCACCGACGCACTGTCAGCACCGGTATGCTGAGCAATAACCGGCACGCTGTTGCGCTCGCCCCACACTTTAAGCTGCTCAACCGCCGCCGCCCGGAAGGTATCCCCGGCCGCCAACATGACGCTCTTACCTTCGCGCTGAAAACGCTGGGTGAGTTTACCGATGGTGGTGGTTTTTCCCACCCCGTTCACGCCAACCACTAGAATAACAAACGGGCCATCCGACTGTTTTTGCAGATCAAGCGGCGCGGCGACCGGCCCCAGCATGGCGGCCAGCTCTTCCTGCAAGCCACGGTACAGTGCCTCGGGGTTGTTGAGTTCCTTGCGCGATACACGCGCTTCCAGTCGCTCGATAATCTCGCTGGTGGCATCGATCCCCACATCAGCCATCAGCAGCTGGGTCTCCAGATCTTCCAACAACTCTTCATCAATCTGCTTCTTACCCAAAAACAGGTCGGCGATGCCGTCGGTCAGATTGGCGCGGGTCTTGCCCAGGCCTGACTTAATGCGTGCAAACCAGCCCTGTTTTTCAGCCTTTGCGGCCACCGGCTTCTCTTGAAGCACTGGTTTCGCTTCAGGCTGGAGGTCTGGCGCCGGTTTGACAGGCTCGACTTCGGGCTCAGGAGCAGGCTCTGGCTTGGTCTCCGGTTTAATCGGATCGATTTCAGGCTCAGGAGCAGGCTCCGGCTTGGTCTCGGGCTCCGGTTTAATCGGATCGATTTCAGGCTCAGGAGCAGGTTCCGGCTTAATTTCGGGTTCCGGTTTAATCGGATCGATTTTGGGCTCAGGAGCAGGTTCCGGCTTAATTTCGGGTTCCGGTTTAATCGGATCGATTTTGGGCTCAGGAGCAGGCTCCGGCTTAATCTCGGGCTCCGGTGTAACCGGATCAACATCAGGCTCAGGCACTGGTTCGATCTCAGGCCCGGAAGCAGGGTGGGTCTCGGCCTGCGACTCCTGGGACTTTTTATCAAGCAGCTCTTCGCCGTGCAGCTGTTCCGGGGCATCCTGTTTCTGCCGTTCTTCTTTGTGTAGCTCTTCTTGCTCCAGCTCTTCCTGGCGCAACTCCTCTTGCTGTAACTCCTGGGAGTCATGCTTTTTCTTACGCTTGAAAAAACCAAACATGGTTGTCATCCGACTTGAAAGGTGAACATTGTGACCATCCTACCACCGCCAACCAAGACTTTGGATAAGTAGCCCGCTACAATCCCCGATATGACACGACAACGCTCTCCCCGCTCAAGCTCTCGCTCTTCAGCTTCCCATGGCGCGCCCTCCCGGCAGCCGGGTAAGTTACGTATTATCGGTGGTGACTACCGGCGCCGCCAGTTACCCGTACTCGACCGCCCGGGACTACGTCCAACCCCTGACCGAGTGCGCGAAGCACTGTTCAACTGGCTAGGCCAGCAACTATACGGCCAGCGTGTGCTGGACCTGTTTGCAGGCACCGGCGCGTTAGGCATCGAAGCGCTTTCCCGTGGTGCCATTCACGTGGACTTTGTCGAACGTGACAGCACCGTGGCGGCGCATATTACCCAAAACCTGGCCACGCTTGGGGCTACTCGCGGGTACGTTACCCCACGCGATGCGCTGCTGTTTCTCGGCCAACCGGCAAGCCCCTATGATTTGGTGTTTCTCGACCCACCCTTTCATCAAGCATTAGCCGCCCCTTGCTGCAGCGCGCTGGAACAGGCTGGCTGGCTTTCGGCCGATGCCATGATTTACCTGGAAACCGAACGCACTCTCACGCCTTCCGTTCCGGCTAACTGGCAGCTGCACCGTGAAACCCAGGCAGGAGAAAGCACGGCCCGTCTCTACCAACGACAAACACCCTAAACAGCGCTTGCCGACAGCGCCTGCGAGCGTTACGCTCGCCTCATTCGCCCCTGTTGGCACGCCTGTTGTTCGTTTTTTAACCCTGGAGGTTTACATGAGTCTGGAACTGTTCAATCAGCTCGAACAGAAAGTCACCGATACGGTGGAAGCACTGGAAATGATGAAGCTGGAAAATGAAGAGCTGCGCGATGAAAACGCCAAGCTCAAGCAGGAGCGCGAAGAATGGGAACGTCGCCTGAACAGCCTGTTAAGCAAGTTTGAAGGCAGCGCTAGCTAAGCGCCCGCGACATTAGCAGCGCGTCTTCACGCCCGGCGGTGTCCTTAACTGCCGGGTAGTAGTTTTTGCGCTGCCCATCCAGGTCAAATCCCATGCGCCGGTAGAGGCTGATAGCGGCCCTATTGCCCGCACGCACCTCAAGCAGCAAACGCTCGCTTTGCCACTCAACGGCTTTTTTCAGCACCGCCTGCATGAGTTCGCTGCCCATTCCCAAATGACGACAGGCTGGCAGTACGCCAATCGCCTGAAGCTCTGCGTCAAAAGGCAGGCGGGCAAGCACCGCATAGCCTACCAGTACCTCTTCCTGAAAGCGCCCCAGAATACAGTGGTTACTGGTGCCGGTTAGTGCCTCCTTCAGCAGAGCATCGCTTGCACCGCTTTGGGCCTGAGCCTCAAGCGCTACCAGCGATGCGTAGTCCTTTTCCTGAAGCTCAGTCGTCATTTGGCTGGCCTTGCTCATGGCTCTGCCAGTGAGGGGCCAGCTCATTTAATGAAGGCCAGAGGTCGCGCTTGGCAGCGCCGCTTTGCAACAGGCTCTCAAGCGTTGGCCCTTGCCATACCGGCAGCGCCAGCGTCTGGCTGCGGACGTCCTGGATGTCCAATACGCGCAGTATATCTGTCGCACCCGGGTCGTGTTGACCTCCCCACCAGAGCACGCGTTCCAGCGCCCATTGCTTTCGACCTGCGCTGCCCGCGATAAACGCTGTAAGCCCTTCTCGAGCTTCTTCAAGCGGCTCTTGCGCAGCGAAGACATTGGCCATAGGCGGCCATTTGAATAGCGTGATGTCGGGCAGCGCGTCTAGCTCAATGCCTGAAGCGTGCAAGATATTACCTAGCAGGCGCTGCGCCTGAGGCGTTAGCTCGCCAGAATGCAAGCTCAGCCAACGGTTGCCGATACACACGCAGGAAAGCGTAAAGTGCAACGGCTTGGCAGGCGCGACAGGTGACGCGCTGGGCGTTGGCTCAGCGGATGTTTCAACCGCCGCCTTGTCGACGGGCTCAGCCGGCGCGGATTGGCCAAGCAGCGCACGCACCGCTGAAGGAGACGACTCAGAGGTAGCCTGCTCGGCTTCCTGAGACAGCCGAACAGGTTCTCCACGTGCCGCTGGCGCGTCGTCAAGCAGAGCTTGCAGCCGTTCACGCGGGGGCGTTTTTTCCGGCGGGGTATCGTCCCATTCGCAAGCTTCTGTCGGCAGCGCATTAGGCAACTGGTAACGCGACGCCCAGGCGGTAATACCCATGGCGTCCAGGTAGTGGCGCCTCGTAACCTCAGGTGTCACTGGCCGCCGCCACGGCAGTTGGGGGAGTCCGGACGCTCTCCGCCCCGTGCCTGCCACTCTTTTGGCGTATACAAATGTAACGCCAGGGCATGTACTGGCCCCGACAGCTCGTCTGCCAGTAGGGCATAGATTTTCTGGTGGCGTTTGACTGGCATCAGACCGTCAAAGCCATCGCTGACCAGCGTCACTTTGAAGTGAGTTTCAGAGTTGGCGGGCACATTATGCATATGGCTTTCGTTTTCCACATGCAGTACGTCAGGCGTTAGCGCCGTCAACTTCTGCTCAATCTGTGCTTGTACTGTCATGTAGGCTCTCCTCGACATTCAACGTTTTTATTGTACGCGCTTACTTGCCACACGACGATGTCTGACGCTCAACGAGCGCGCGCCGGGCATACGACATTCTTGAAAGACTCGCCAACAGTGCAAGAAAGGACGTAGCCGCCCCCAACCAAAGGGTTACCTGAACCGCCAGGCCAAGTGCCAGGGCAGCGCCCACCAAGGCGACACCAATCGACTGACCAACGGTGCGTACGGTACTCATCACCCCCGAGACGTTGGCGCTTCGCTCAGGCGGCAGGCTCGACATCATTTCACGATTATTGGGGGGCTGAAACAGGCCAAAACCAATTCCGCATAGCGCCGTGCGCCATAAACTTTCCACCACCCCCATCGACTCATTCACCAGCGCCAGAGCCACCAGCCCAACAATCAATAACACGAGCCCGGCGCTGGAAAGTACGCTGGGGTTGATGCGGTCGGCAAGCCTGCCTGCCAGCGGCCCTACCAACATGATGGCCAGTGGCCAAGGCGTAAATAGCCAGGCGGTTTCCAGAGGCGTAAAGCCCATCTGTTCCTGGTAGAAAAACGACAGCGCCACAAACGTCAGCCCCTGCCCTATAAACGCAAGGCCTGAGGCGGAAACGGCAAGGGTAAAGCGTTTTTCGGCAAACACGCTCAGTGGCAGTAAAGGGTACGGCGCGCGACGCTGGCGTGTAATAAAACCCGTACCGCTTGCGATGGAAAGAATCACCCAGGCACTTACTTGCCAGAAAGGTGCTGCGTGCCCTACGGCATCCATGGCCAAAAAGAAGCTTGCCAGCATCAGCATGGAAAGCAGTGCGCCCAGAAAATCAAAGCTGCCCTGGCGGGGCTTGTCTCGCGGCAGCGCACGGCTAGCCAGCCATAGCGAACACAGCCCCAACGGCAGATTGAGCGCAAACAGCCATGGCCAATCCACGAAAGAAAGAATCACCCCACTGAGCGTCGGCCCAGCGGCATAACCACCGGCCACGACCAGTGCACTTAACCCCAGCGCGCTGCCCAGTAGGCGCGAAGGAAAGATAGCCCGATAAAGCGAGGGGCCGATCGACAGAGTCGCTGCCGCCCCCAGGCCCTGCAGCGCACGAAATAACAACAATATTTCCAGGTTGCGTGAAAGTGCGGCACCCAACGCCCCCACCATAAAGGTGGTCAGGCCAAACAGGTAAATACGCCTGCGCGTCACAAGCTCGCTGATCCCGGCAAACACCAGCAGGAAAGCGGCACACACCACCTGAAACATGTTGGTGATCCATACCGCGCGAGACGCCGATGCGTCCAAATCCGCGGCAATGGTAGGCAAGGCAAGATTGATCATGGTGGTATCCACCACCGCCATCAGCGTGCCGGTAATCAGGGCCAGCACCGCTAAGGCGCGCTCCGGCCCAGGCAGGCCGTCATCACCAGGCCGTGTTTCAAACAGTCGCATGGGTGGGATGTTCCTAAACGAAACGACTAACACGTTAAAACCGGCCTAAGCCGGTTTTAACGTCAACAAGCGCTCATGCCGTGAAGCCCCTAGGGGCTTGTCAGGCAGGGCGCACTGGAAGCGCTGCGCGTTAATCCTGCTCGCTGTCGAGCAATAAAGCATCATCAACGTCAGAAATTTCCAGCGCCGTCTCATCATCCAGATCAATGGCGAGATAGCTGTGCTCGACGCGTAGAAATTGCTGAAAAAGCGACCAGTCAAGGGACTCTGGCCATTGGCGTTCATCCTCTTCCCAAGCGCGCAGCTCGGTTTCAAGGATTTCGACATGACGGTCGCGCACAAAAGTTTCCAGCGCTTCCGGGGTATCCATTTCAGGAATCAGATAAATGGTACTTTCACGTTCGACGTCGTCCAGTGTCAGGTCGTCGTCTCCCATGGTGGGTTCCAGCGCATTGATCCAGTCCACAAAGGGCTGGGTCGGCCTGACGCTCAGAGCGGAGCGGTTAAGCAGTTTCATGGGATTCTCCTCGCCGTCGAAACGTTGACCATTATGGGCGCTAAAACGCGCCCTTACCAATTTTTAGTCCACTTCTGGGCGCATTGCCGGAAACAGCAACACATCACGGATGGAAGCGCTGTCGGTAAACAGCATTACCAACCGGTCGATACCGATGCCCTCACCAGCGGTGGGCGGCATACCATACTCAAGCGCCCGCACGTAATCCGCATCATAGTACATGGCTTCCAGATCACCTGCGTCCTTCTCGGCGGCCTGCGCACGAAAACGCTCGGCCTGGTCTTCTGCGTCGTTGAGCTCCGAGAAGCCATTGGCGATTTCACGCCCGCCAACAAAGAACTCGAAACGGTCAGTGACAAACGGGTTGGCATCGTTGCGCCGTGCCAGCGGGCTGACCTCGGCCGGGTATTCGGTAATAAACGTCGGCTGGTCGAGCTTGTGCTCGGCCACTTCTTCGAAAATTTCCGTCTGGACTTTCCCCAGGCCCCAGCTGTCTTTGACCTTGATACCTAGCTTTTCAGCCGTTGCACGTGCCGCATCAAGCGACTCCAGATCAGCGTCCGTGATGCCATCGCCGTGATCAATAATCGACTGTTTGAGCGTCAGACGCTTGAACGGCTGGCCAAAGTCGTAGCTGGCACCCTGGTACTCAAGCAGGGTGGTACCCAGTACTTCCTCGGCGGCGGTACGCAGCATCGCCTCGGTCATGTCCATCAGGTCGTTATAGTCAGCATACGCCCAGTAGAACTCGACCATGGTGAATTCAGGATTGTGCCGTGTGGAAAGACCTTCATTACGGAAGTTGCGGTTGATTTCGAAGACCTTCTCGAAACCACCCACCACCAGGCGCTTCAGATAAAGCTCCGGCGCGATACGCAGGTACATATCCATGCCCAGCGCATTGTGATGGGTCACAAACGGACGCGCCGTGGCGCCGCCAGGGATCGGCTGGAGCATCGGCGTTTCTACTTCCATGAAGCCACGCGTTTCAAAGAAACGACGCATGGAGCTGATCACCGCCGCCCGTGTCTCAAACGCCTTGCGCGACTGCGGATTCATGATCAGATCCACATAGCGCTGGCGATAGCGTGCCTCCTGATCAGTCAGACCGTGGAATTTATCCGGCAGCGGACGCAAACTTTTAGTCAGAAGCTGCGCTTCGACCATCATCACGTACAGATCGCCCTTGCCGGATTTATGCACCGGGCCGCGCGCCGCCACGATGTCACCAATATCCCAGCCCTTGATGTCTTCAAGCACCTCAGCTGGCAGGCCTTTTTTATCCACGTAAAGCTGGATCTGCCCCGCCACGTCCTGAATAACGATAAATGGGCCTCGCTGGCGCATGATACGGCCTGCTACTGAGGCCTGGTGATCAAGCGCCTCAAGCTCAGCTTTGTCTTTATCGCCCAGCAGCTCCTGCAGCTCGACGGTCAGGCTGTCGCGGCGAAAGTCGTTTGGGAAAGCGCTCTTACCTTGCTCTGCTGCCAGCTCACGACGCGCGGTGAGCTTGGCGCGACGCTCAGCAATAAGATGGTTTTCGTTTTCAGGAGAAGACGCGTCTTGGTTAGCCATGGGGCACCCTATTCATGTTCGAACGCTAAAAAAATTACAAGCCTTGCTTGAGACTGGCGACGATAAACTGGTCCAGATCACCATCGAGGACCTTGTCGCAGTTGCTGGACTGTACACCGGTACGCAAATCTTTAATGCGCTGGTCATCAAGCACGTAAGAGCGAATCTGGCTGCCCCAGCCGATATCGGCTTTGGAGTCTTCCGCCTCCTGCTTGGCGGCATTGCGCTTTTGCATTTCATGCTCCCAGAGCTTCGCCTTTAGCTGCTTCATGGCAAAGTCACGGTTGGCATGCTGGCTGCGCTGGTTCTGGCACGCTACCACAATACCGGTAGGCTCGTGGGTGATCCGCACCGCCGAATCGGTGGTGTTAACGTGCTGGCCGCCCGCACCACTGGAGCGATAGGTATCTACACGTAGATCCGAGGGGTTAATCTCAACCTCAAAGCTATCGTCCACTTCAGGCGACATAAACACAGAGGCAAACGACGTGTGGCGACGGCCACCGGAGTCGAACGGGCTTTTACGCACCAGCCGGTGAACACCGGTTTCGGTACGTAGCCAGCCGAAGGCGTAATCGCCCTGAATATGCAGCGAGGCCGACTTGATACCTGCGACTTCGCCTGCGGAAATTTCGGTTATCTCAGCTTTAAAGCCGTGGCTTTCTGCCCAGCGCAGGTACATGCGCAGCAGAATATTGGCCCAGTCCTGCGCCTCGGTGCCGCCAGAGCCCGACTGGATATCCAAATAGGCATTATTTGCATCCATTTCGCCGGAGAACATGCGTCGGAACTCAAGTTTCTCAAGCGCCGCCTGCAGGCCATCAAGCTCTTTGCGCACTTCTTCAACCGTACCTTCGTCCTCTTCCATCTCGGCCAATTCCAGAAGGTCGCGGCTGTCGCCCAATCCCTGGTCCAGCTCGTCAATGGTCGCCACAATGGCTTCAAGGGAAGAGCGCTCTTTACCCAACTTTTGCGCGTAGTCCGGGTCGTTCCAGACATTCGGGTCTTCAAGCTCACGGGAAACTTCTTCTAGCCGATCTTTCTTCTCGGCATAGTCAAAGATACCCCCTAAGAACGTCTGTCCGCTCAGACAGGTCCTTGATCTGGTTGTGAATCGGGTTGGTTTCCAACATGGGTCGCCCTAGCCTTGGTCAGTGCCGCACGGTTCAAAAGAAAGACGCGCCGCTGAAGCGACACAGCTTGGCGATTCCAAGCCGGCACTGCAGCGGCGAAATTCTGAGAACGTATTGTAACGAAACCTAGCGCTTCTCGCATCCACTCGACTTATCCGCGCTCATGATTAAACCCGGCATTCGCCGGGTTTAAGGGAAGCCTCCTATTAACTCTTAAGAAACCTGACGGGGCACTGTTCTTGGGAGTACAGGTTTAAAAACGATAGGTTAGCTGGGCCCCAAAGCCGTGGGCTTCGTTTTTATAATCAGCTGAGTAGTTAGATGTAATAGGGGGCGTTTGTTGTCCCGCCACAGTAAAGCTATCTGTTTTGGTTTGATCTACCTGGGTTGAGCGCTCAGTGAGGTATGAGTAAGCGAAATCAAGTGTTAGATCTGGCGTCGGACTCCAGCCTGCACCAATTGAGAAAATGCGCCTATCATCCGACGGAATCCGCACGCTGCGCGTTGCATCCTGCGTTGGGGTGAAATCAAGCGCCACCCCGGCACGCAGGGCAAGCTGGGGCGTCAGCTGATATTCACCGCCGGTTGAGAATGCCCAGGCGTTGGAGTATTTCTGCTGCTCATTGGTGATCTCGCCACGCTCGGCGCCTGTGACCAGAATCTGATCGAATTCGCTCCAGCGCACCCAAGAAGCGCCAAACATAAGCTTGAGGTTATCGCTCATTTGCTGGGTCAGCGAGAGGTTGACCGTTTCAGGCGTGGTCAAATCCAATGCAGCGGTATCAGTCACGGTACCAATACCTAGTTGATCAAGCACTGGAGAGCTGGCAGAGAAGTTACCTTCAAGATTAAAATCAACTTTTGAACGATATGTTAAGCCAAATGTGGTTTCCGGTGCCGGCTGATAGATCACCCCCAGGTTATAGCCCCACGCCTCATCATCACCTTCAACGCGTGAGTCTACCTCAGTAATAATAGGCGCCCCGTTAGGCGCTTGCCCAACAGCAACAGGCACTTGGCGGCGCAACTCCCCCTCTACGCGGTTATACGTAACGCCTACACCCACACCCCACTGCTCGTTAAAGCGATAGGAAACGGTTGGCTGAGCGGTCATCACCTTGACTTCGGTATAGTTGCCCTGGTTACGTCCCTGGAAATCGCCTTCATACTCGGTTTTTGAGCCAAAAGGCGCATATACACCAAAACCGAAGGCTAGCTGCTCGTTGACCGGCTGCGCGTAAAAGGCAAAAGGCACCAGCGTGCCTGGCACCATATCGCCATCGTTGCTTCCGGCTACCGAGCCCAGCGGCAATGAGCCTGCTGGCGTTTGCAAAGAACGACTAGCTGAAGTGTTATCTATATCAGAATTGACGTTTAGATAAGTACCACCCACGGTTATCTGCGCGCGATCAAGAAACGACATACCTGCCGGGTTACCGTAAACAATGGTGGCATCGTGTACGTTAGAGCTACGCCCGGCATGGCTGTAGCCTTGGCCGCTAACACTCTGTTCGTTAATTTGGTAACCGCCAGCGTGCACTTGGCTTGCGAAGACAGCAGCCGACACCGCAGCTGCTAGCGTGAGCTTATTGAATTTATTATTCATGGTTAGCCTCTTGTCCCATTGATCCTGCGGATTGGCGCATCCGCTTGCGCTAGTTCTTTTGTATCTAGTTTTTGTATCTAGGCTTTTTATACGGCGTTCTTGCTTCTCAGTTTTGGCCTAAAGTGACCTTGGGTTCAAGGGCCAAACGAGCGTTTTATTTTGTTTTCCGCTTATACATTAGTCGCACGATCGTTTTAAATCGTTGTTTTAGTCGTTTTAAGTCTTTTTTAGCGCTTCTTTAAACCTTCTCCTTGACCTGTGTGTAACCCACAGGTTTTACACTTACACTCATCTCCGGCGACAGGAAGAGCGTGATGAAAGTCAGCGAGCTTGCCAAGCGCGGCGGTGTAACGGCAGAGACAGTCCGTCACTACACCCGTGAAGGTTTACTTTCCCCCCGGCGCCACCCGGATAACGGCTATCAGCTTTTTTCAAGCACCGACCTTGAGCGCCTGCACTTTATTCAGCGGGCGCGCAAGCTGGGGTTTAGCGTGGCCGAGATACACGACATTCTTCTGCACGCCGACCAGGGTGATTCGCCCTGTCCGCTGGTGCGCGACTTACTGGCCACCCGCCTGCCGCAAATTCGCGCGCGTATTGCCGAGCTTGAGGCCCTGGCCCAGCGCATGGAGCAGGCGCTGGAGAGTTGGCAGCACATGCCGGACGGTACGCCGGACGGACATAGCCTGTGCCGTCTTATCGAAAGTTTTCCCGATGAGTCATCTCCTCAGGAGGCCTTATGAATATCACCCGCGATTCGCGACGCGCTGTTTCACGCACCGTTCCCGGCATGAGCTGCCAGGGGTGCGTCAAGCGTATGCGTGAGGCTATCCAAACCGAAGACCCCGCCGCCGAGGTGGTGGGCACGCCGGCTGAGAAGCATTTAGCAGTTACTACTTGGCTTGAGGATGACGTACTGGATACCGCGCTTGCCAAAGCGGGTTATCCGTCAAGTAATGAGCCCTCTGTCGCCTCGGCGCCTGAACCCGAGGCGCCAGCTAGCACTTCGGTCTTCAACGGCACAGATGCAAGCACCAACCATTCACCTTCCTCTACACCTCGCCAACCTTCCGTGCGTCTGTCCATTAGCGGTATGACCTGCGCCAGCTGTGTCAAAAGCGTGCAAAACGCCTTGGCACATACCCAAGGCGTAGAAGCAGCCAGCGTCAACTTCGCCACTCATACCGCCCAGGTAATGGGCAGTGCCAAACAGCAAGCGCTTATCGAGGCTGTGGCCAGCGCTGGTTATACCGCCGAGCCGATTGTGGATATGCGCGAAGCCGAGCGTGTTCGTGCCGAGCAGGATGCCCTGACCTACCGGCAGCGGCTAAGGGGCAGTGCCGTTTCTCTAGCACTCGCCGTTCCGTTAATGCTCAGCATGTTTGTCTATCACCCTCATCCCATGGGTGCCGGCCGCGTTTACTGGCTGGCGATTGGTCTGCTGACACTTGGTATATTGGCATTCCCGGGCCGCCACTTCTTCGTCAATGCCTGGAAGAACCTCAAGCGTCACCAGGCCAATATGGATACGCTGGTCGCGATGGGCACGGGCACTGCCTGGCTCTACTCCATGGCGGTCGTGCTGTTTGCTCCCTGGCTGCCAGAGGCGGCCCAGGGTATCTATTTTGAAGCCTCGGCCATGGTGATTGGGCTTATCCTGCTGGGTAATGCCATGGAGCTTCGCGCCCGGGGACGTACCAGTAGTGCGTTAAAACGCCTGCTTGACCTGCAAGGCCGCACGGCGCGGGTGATTCGTGATGGCCAGGAGCAGGAAATCGACGTGGACGCGGTGCGTGAAGGCGACCATATCCGCGTGCGCCCCGGCGAGCGCCTGCCGGTTGACGGTAAAGTGACCGAAGGTCAGAGCCATATTGATGAATCCATGCTGACCGGCGAGCCGCTGGCAGTGCGCAAGCAAATAGGTGACGACGTCAGCGCTGGCACCGTGAATGGCAAAGGCGGGCTTGTTTACCGCGCCACGCGGGTAGGCCGCGACACCCGGCTTGGGCAAATCACCGAACAGGTCGCCAGCGCCCAGAATTCACGCCCGCCCATCGGCGAGCTAGCGGATAAGGTGTCCAGCATATTTGTGCCCTCGGTGATGATCATTGCCGTTCTGGCGGCGCTTGTATGGTTCAACGTAGGCCCTGAGCCACGGGTTATTCATATGCTGGTCGCCGCGACGACCGTACTGATCATCGCCTGCCCCTGTGCGCTGGGCCTTGCCACGCCGATTTCCACCATGATTGGCGTGGGCAAGGCGGCGCAGCACGGCGTACTGGTCAGAAACGGCGAGGCGCTGCAAACCGCAAGCAAGCTAACGACACTGGTAGTCGATAAAACCGGCACGCTCACCGAAGGTAAACCCAGCGTCACCAATGCGCAGATATTCGGTGAGAATCAAGCCACTGTGTTGGGTTTGATTCACGCACTGGAACGCGGCTCTGAGCACCCGTTGGCGACAGCCCTGATGGCTTACGCAGAAGAGCAAGGTGCCGTGCCTGTCGAGATTAAGAAGTTCGAAAGCGTGACGGGCGGCGGCGTGAAAGCCGAAACCCGCGACGGTAGAGCGCTATTGTTGGGCAATGCGCGCCTGCTTGAAGACGCAGGTGTGGATCTCAAGGCAGGTAAAGAACAGACACAGGCGCTGGAGGAGCAGGCCCGGACCCTGGTGTACCTGGCCGTGGATGGCCGCTTGACGGCTCTTTTCGGTATTAGCGACCCGTTGCGCGCTGACGCCGCCGCGGCGGTCAAGCGCCTCAAGCAGGATGGCCTGAAGGTGATCATGCTAACCGGTGATAACCCGCGCACCGCCGCGGCGATTGCCCATGAGGTAGGCATCACGACGTTCCAGGCGGGCCTGACACCAAGTGATAAACACGCTGAAATCAAGCGCTTGCAGCAGGCCGGCGAAATGGTTGGCATGGTGGGCGATGGCATCAACGATGCCCCCGCTCTGGCCCAGGCCAATGTCGGCTTTGCCATTGGTCAAGGAACCGATATTGCCATCGAGAGCGCGGGCATGACGCTGATGCGCGGCTCGCTTCACGGTGTGGCCTCAGCGATTGAAATCAGCCGAGCGACGCTTGCCAATATCAAGCAGAACCTGGTCGGCGCTTTTGGCTATAACGTGCTGGGTATCCCTATCGCCGCTGGGCTTCTATATCCAATGACCGGCATGCTACTTTCACCGATTATCGCCGGGGTCGCCATGTCACTTTCCTCCATCACCGTGGTCAGCAATGCCAACCGCCTGCGGTTCTGGAAGCCCGCCCAACAGGAGGCCTCATGAGCTTACTGGTTAATTTGCTAGGCTTGGGACTGATTGCTGTGATCGTCTGGTGGTTCTGGTTGGGCTGACGATATTAACTGACCCCGATATACCGCCCTGGCTTATGATTCAGGGCAATAATCAGATTGAGCGTGAGCGCGCCCAGCACCGAGTAGCCAACACGGTCCAGCGGTAGCTGGGTGAGCGCAAGCAGCAGGATCAGCCCATCAATGCCCAACTGCACGTAGCCAGCCCTGACGCCATGGCGCTCCTGCAGGTAAAGCGCCAGAATATTGATGCCGCCAAGGCTTGTGCGATGGCGAAACAGCATCAGCATGCCAATCCCCATCAGCGCCCCACCCATAAGCGCCGCATACAAAGACGGCACGCTTTCAAACTGCACCCAGCCCTGGGTCAATTCAGAAAACAGTGACACCATGCCAATGGCGATAAAGGTGCGCAGTGTAAAGCTCCACCCCATGCGCTTGATCGCCAAGTAGTAAAACGGCAGATTGATGGCAAAAAACCAGAACCCGAACCCCCACTGTGTGACGTAATTAAGCAAGAGCGCCAGCCCGGCGGTGCTGCCCGTCATCAGCACTGCCTGGGTGTAAAAGGTGACGCCCAGGGCCACAAAGAACGTGCCCAGCAGCATCGCCATCACATCTTCATAAGGGCGGTGCGGGTCCTTAGGGAGATCTTCCACGTGCATCCAAACGTCCTTATTCGAGTTATTAGATGAGAGAGAACCGAAGTTAAACGACGCGGGCGTGCTCCACCATCAGTTGCAGAGACTCGCGACCTCGCCAGCGGTTGCGGTTGAGCTTGTAAGCGCAGTGCAGCGTATCGCCGATGGTGAACGCAGGCAGCTCGCCCGGTGTCAGGGCACGAAACCAGATCGCCTTGCAGGTGATGGCGCCCATGGAGAGTTCCAGCATCAAGTGCGCGCCATCGGCCCCTACCGGGCGCAGCGCTTCGACGATAAAGCGCCCTTCAAATAGCGGAGCGTCAAACTCGCGGCCATAGGGGCCAAGCGCGT
Source organism: Vreelandella nanhaiensis (assembly GCF_003990185.1). Lineage (GTDB taxonomy): Bacteria > Pseudomonadota > Gammaproteobacteria > Pseudomonadales > Halomonadaceae > Vreelandella > Vreelandella nanhaiensis. The sequence goes on from NZ_RZHF01000004.1 coordinate 639,190, forward strand.
CGATCTCTTCAAGCGTGGCCAATGAAAGCTGCGCGGTGGAGAGCTCGCCGTCTGTCCAGAGGCGGGGATAGAGCGCCCGCCCTTCCAACTGCTCGGTCACAGCCGTAAGAAAGGCCTGCTTGAAGGCATCCAGTTGCGCGCGGGGAACACCCACCCCCGCTGCTCCGCTGTGCCCGCCAAAGCGCGGCAGCGCCTCAGGTGCCAGCTCAAAAGTACGCTGCAGCGCATCGCGCATATGCAGCCCGTCGATTGAGCGCCCAGAGCCGGTCAACATGTTGGGGGCGGCAGCCCGGGTCAGCACCAGCGCTGGCCTGCCGTAAGCCTGAACCAACCGGGACGCCACGATACCCTGAACGCCAGGATGACCATCTTCCAGTAACACCACCACGGCCGGCTCATCGGCCATTAGCGCACTGGCCGCCAGTGTGCGCGCCTCTTCAGCCATATCGGCCTCGATCGCCTTGCGCGACTGGTTATCCTGATCGAGCACTTCCAACTGCCGGTTGGCGACGGCGTCACTCTCGGCCAGCATGAAATGCAATGCGGCGTAAGGGTCATCCAGCCGCGAGCGGGCGTTAATCCGTGGCCCCATCTGAAAAGCCAGGGTTTCAGCATTGAACGGCACGCTATCGGCGCCCAGACGTGCAGCCATGGCGCGCCAACAGGCGGCATCCATACGATTGATCAGGGCCAGCCCGTAGCTCACCACGGCGCGGTTAGCCGGGCTGCCACCCAGTGACACGCAATCCGCCACAGTGCCCAGCGCCACATAGGAGAGCCAAGGGGAAAGCTTAGGCGTCGCCCCCGGCAACACGCCCCATTCCACCAATACGCCACGCGCCAGCGACATCAAAAGCCAGGCGACCATACACCCGGCAATGGTTTTATCCGGATAGGCGCAGTCATCACGCGTGGGGTTCACACAGGCGTATGCCGAAGCGGGTGGGCCTTCCTGGGGCAGCGCGTGGTGATCACTGACCACCACATCAATACCCGCGGCTTTCAAGCGTGCGATACGCGGCTCATCAGAACTGCCGCAGTCGGCGGTAATCACCAGCGTAGGCAGCGGCTTGAGCGACAGCGTGCGCTCAACCAAAGGCAGACTGATGCCGTAGCCATCGTGAATACGGTGGCCAATCAGACTATGTAGTTTATGTTCAGGAACGCCAAACAGCTCCACCAGGGTTCGCCGGATCACTACGTGGGAGGTAATGCCGTCCACATCGTAATCGGTCAGGATTCCGATGGATTCCCCTTCGGCGACCGCCTGAGCGATACGCTCGGCAGCACGTCGCCCATCGGCAAGCCTTTCCGGGTGCGCCAGATAGCGCAGGCTGGGCGTTACCAGCGGAGCAAGCTCGCCCTGATACCCAGGCAGCCGTGAGGCCAGAAGGCGCGCCTGAAGCTCGCTTAAACCTTCTGCCTGGGCACGGGTATAAACAGCCTCGTCCACTGGACGAGGCTCTAGCTTCAGCTGCGTTGTATGCTGAGGCTTAACGTGCTGAGAAACATCTGGCAAAGCGGTTATCCTGCGTTAACGACGGTTATCCGCAACAAACTGCTGAACGGCGCTCAACTCAGCGGGCAGCACCGTGTAGCGTTCCTCACGCTCCAGCAGGTCATCCATATGGGTAGGCAATGGTACGCCTTGGAAGCCCGCCTTCACCACGGCCTCGGCAAACTTGGCGGGGTGCGCAGTGGCAAGCGTAATCATCGGCGTGGTCTGATCCATGCGGGCGCGCTCGGCTGCCCGATAACCGGTTGCGGTATGCGGGTCGAGCATTTCGCCAGTACGATGGTGCGCTTCGCGGATGACTTCCAAGATGGTCGCATCGTCCACACTAAAGCTTGAGAACTTCTCGCGCAGCTTGGCAAGCGGAGCATCGGCAAGGGCCGTGGGTTCTTGCTGAAAACGCTCCAGCAACGCCGCCACGGCGGCTCCGTCACGCTCATAAGCATCAAACAGCAGGCGCTCGAAGTTCGACGACACCACGATATCCATGGAGGGCGCGAGCGTTGCCTCAAGCTCCTTCTTGGAGAAGTCGTTGGCGGCCAGCGTCCGGTGGAGAATATCGTTGGCGTTGGTGGCAATAATGAATTGCTTCACCGGCAGGCCCATCTTGTAGGCCATATAGCCTGCAAAGACGTTGCCAAAGTTGGCCGACGGAACGCAGAAGCTGACCTCGCGATGGGGGGCGCCCAGCGCCACGCCTGATGCCACGTAATAGACAATCTGGGCCATGATGCGTGCCCAATTGATCGAATTGACGGCGACCAGGCGCGTGCCGCTCAGGAAGCTCTGATTGGCAAAGCTTGCCTTGACCATCGCCTGGGCGTCGTCGAAGTTCCCCTCGATGGCAATATTGAAGACGTTATCTGCTAATACCGAGGTCATCTGGCGACGCTGCACTTCGGATACCCGCTTATGCGGATGCAGAATGAAGATATCCAGGTTATCGCAGTGGCGGCAGCCTTCAATCGCCGCCGAGCCAGTGTCGCCGGAGGTCGCGCCCATGATCACCGCGCGCTCGTTGCGTTTTTTCAGGAAATGATCAAGCAGGCGGCCTAAAAGTTGTAACGCCACGTCTTTAAACGCAAGCGTCGGGCCATGAAACTGCTCAAGCAGGAAATGATTGGCATCCAGCTGCTTGAGCGGCACCACCGCATCGTGGGTGAAGGTGGCGTACGCGTCGGTCACGATGGCGCGGAAAGTGTCGTCGTCGATCTCGCCGTTCACAAACGGCTTCATCACCCGAAAGGCAATTTCGGCATAGGAGAGCCCGGCCATATCGGCCAGGGCTTCCTTGGAAAGCGTAGGTATCTGCTCGGGCACGTAAAGGCCGCCGTCGCTGGCCATGCCCGTCAACACTACTTCTTCAAAAGAGAGCGCGGGCGCTTGCCCACGCGTGCTGATATAGCGCATATCGACTTACTCCCCTTCGCTCAGGCTTTCCACGCGAATGCGCGTGACGGGACCTGCGATATCAGCCATGGCTTCGATTTCGCGAATGGCTTCGTTCATCTGCTTCTCTTTGGTGCGGTGAGTCAGCAGGATGATCGGTACCAGCTCGCCTTCGGTTGCCTCTTTTTGGATCAGCGCTTCAATGGAAATGCTCTGCTCGGCAAGGATGGTCGCCACACGCGCCAGTACGCCGGGGCGATCCACGGCTAGAAGACGCAGGTAGTAGGCCGTAGTGATATCTTCCATGGGCATGATCGGCAGCTGGCTGACATCTTCATCAATGCCGCTGAACGCCAGGTAAGGCACGCGGTAATGGTGGTCGGTGGTGATGTCACGAGCCACGTCCAGCACGTCAGCAACCACGGCTGAAGCCGTCGGCTCAGCACCGGCTCCTGCGCCGTAGTAAAGCGTGGGGCCTACTGCATCACCCATGACGGCAATGGCGTTTTTCACGCCGTGCACGTTGGCAAGCAAGCGCTCCTTGGGAATCAGCGTGGGATGAACACGCAGCTCAAGCCCTTGGTCGGTACGCTTGGAAATACCTAGATGCTTGATGACGTAGCCCAGGTTATCGGCCTGTTCAACGTCTTCAGCGGTAATTCGTGAAATGCCTTCGGTGAAGGCTTTTTCAAATTGCAGCGGCACGCCGTAGGCAATCGAGGCCAGAATGGTCAGCTTGTGCGCGGCATCGATGCCTTCCACGTCAAACGTGGGGTCGGCTTCGGCATAACCCAACGCTTGCGCTTCGGCAAGCACATCTTCAAAAGCCCGGCCTTCGTCGCGCATATGGGTCAAGATATAGTTGCCGGTGCCGTTGATGATGCCGGCTACCCACTCGATACGGTTGGCGCCCAAGCCTTCACGCAGTGACTTGATGACCGGGATACCACCAGCAACAGCGGCTTCAAAGGCAACGATAACGCCCTTCTCATGGGCCGCCTTGAAGATTTCATTGCCGTGTACCGCAATCAGCGCCTTGTTGGCGGTAACCACATGCTTGCCATTGGCAATCGCGGTGAGTACCAGCTCACGGGCCATATCGTAGCCGCCAATCAACTCGATCAGCACATCAATGTTAGGGTTGGTGGCCACCTCGAACATGTCGGTGGTGGCATTAATACCGGTAATATCGCAGTCGGGGTGAATGCTACGGTGAGCGACTTGCTCAATCACAATAGGACGGCCCGCACGGCGTGCAATATCGTCAGCGTTGCGTGTTAATACATTAAATGTGCCACCGCCAACCGTGCCTAGCCCACAAATGCCTACTCTTACCGGTTTCAAAATACATCCCCTTTCGTGGTGGGCGCTTGCCGCGCCCGGTCTTAAATTCAGTGTCTCAGCGTCACCGTTACTTAACGGCGCTTCTATGGGTGGTACCTGATTGCATCGTACCTGATTAGCTCATGACTAATCAGTCGTACTTATGCGTCACCCAAGCCTAACATGGCGGCGAGCCTTTCTGGCGGTACATAGCCCGGCACCAGCTGGCCATCGGGTAGAATAATCGCGGGCGTCCCCTGAACCCCCAGCTCCATGCCCAGATTATACTGCTCGGCGACCGGATTATCGCAATCCGAAGGGCCGGATAGCGCCTGGCGCTGCTGAGCACGGGTCATGGCTTCGCTGCGATTATCGGAACACCACGCCTGCTGCATTGATTTCGCCGCATCGCTATTCATACCCGCCCGCGGGAAGGCTAGGTAATGCACCGCAATCCCACGCTCGTTAAGCTCGGGCACGGCCTCATGAAGCCGCTCACAGTATGGGCAGGTGGGATCGGTAAATACCACCACGGTAGCTTTTGGCTCATCCACACCTCGGTAGACAATGCGCTCGGACTCTGGAATGGCGGCAAGCGCGGCGACACGCTCCTGGTTTTTGGCCTGCTCGGTTAAATTGATCAAGCCGGTCGCAGTATTCTCGAAAAGATCGCCGACCAGGAAATGGCTGCCATCGGCATTGGAATAGAACGATTCGCCGCTTTCCAGGCGCACGTGATAAATACCGTCCATCGGTGTAGCGTCCACTTGCTCGACAGGCATTGGCTGGCCGTTAACCTGGAGCGATTCGCGCAGCTGGTCGGCCGTGGCATCGGCGTGCGCGGCGACAGGTAGAACACTTGCCATGGCGAGCGTGAATAAAGCAGAGCGTAAAGAGGGGGTAACCATACGTTGGCGCATTCTTTCTTCAACCTCGCGGATGATGTTCGGCATGCAGGTTTTCCAAGCGCGCTTGGGCAACATGCGTATAAATTTGAGTCGTCGATAAATCGCTATGACCTAACAGCAGCTGTACGACCCGTAAATTGGCCCCATGATTCAATAAATGTGTCGCAAATGCATGCCGTAATGTGTGTGGCGACAGCGGACGTGAAATTCCTGCGGTGATGGCATGGGCTTTTATACGATGCCAGAAGGTTTGCCGGGTCATGGCTTTATCACTGCGGCCCGGAAACAGCGCGGGCTTTGTTGGGTCGCTCATGAGTGCAGGCCTGGCCGTTTTCATATAGTGCGCAAGCCAATCCGCTGCTTCCTCCCCCATGGGCACCAGGCGGTCTTTATCGCCTTTGCCGCGTACACGTACCACGTTTTGGCGCAGATTCACCGCATCGCCGGTGAGTGAAACAAGTTCCGACACGCGCAACCCGCAGGCGTAAAGCAGCTCCAGCATGGTGCGATCGCGCGCACCCAACGGCGTGGCAGTATCCGGCGCCATCAGCAGGCGCTCGACTTCCGCTTCGTCCAGCGTATTGGGCAAACCCGGCACCACTCGCGGCAGTTTAACCTCGGCGAGCGGGTCGCTTATCACGTGGCCCTGCAGGCGTGCCCAACGATAAAAGCTGCGCAGCGTCGATAACAGCCGGGCGTTACTGCGTAGTTGATAGCCTTGCTCGCGTCGCGCCTCAAACCACAAGGCAAGCCGCTCAGGCGCAGGAGAGAGCAGGTCTTCCTCCTGCAGCGCCAAGTGCTGCTGCCAGGCCGTCAAATCATGCCGATAGGCCGCTAACGTATGGTCGCTTGCACCCTGCTCCAACCATAGGGCATCCAAGAAGGCATCAATGACGCTCATACGCTAACAGTCTCTGAGGTAATAGGCGTATATAAACAAAACCCCGCCCCGCAAAGCGGTGACGGGGTCTGGTATCCAGGGCGCGGTCAATAACGCACGCCCGAGAAAAACGGCGTTTAAGCCAGCTTTTCCTTGATACGCGCTGACTTACCGCTACGCTCACGCAGGTAGTACAGCTTGGCTTGACGCACGTCACCACGACGCTTGACTTCAATAGAGTCAACCAGCGGGCTGTAGGTCTGGAAAGTACGCTCAACGCCAACACCGTGAGAAATTTTACGTACGGTGAATGCGGAGTTCAGGCCACGGTTACGCTTACCGATAACCACACCTTCGAATGCCTGCAGACGCTCGCGGGTGCCTTCCTTAACTTTAACCTGAACGACGATGGTGTCGCCGGGAGCGAAAGAAGGGATCTCTTTACCCATCTGCTCGTTTTCGATCGCCTGGATCACCTTGTTCTTGCTGCTCATCTTCATACTCCTAAATAACGTAATGGCTTGCCACGCAGTTGTGGAAGGGGCAAACCGTGATCCCGGCGCTCGAAACGAGCTTCGCGGGAGTCGTTATGGGTGACGCAGGTACGTAGGGGAAAGGCCCTTTGCGTCCTGCACCGCCGCTCTGAACTACCTGGCGGACAGAGCGTGTTCCTCGATAAACTCGTTCAGCAGCTGCTGCTGCTCGGCATTAAGCTCGCGCCCTTCCAGCAGGTCGGGGCGGCGCTGCCATGTACGGCCTAACGACTGCTTTAACCGCCAGCGCTTGATAGCTGCATGATTACCGCTTAGCAGCACATCCGGCACGCTTTTACCGTCAATCACTTCAGGACGGGTATAGTGCGGGCAGTCCAGCAGACCGTCGTTAAACGAGTCTTCGACAGCGGAGTCCTGATGCCCCAATACGCCGGGGACCAACCTTGCCGCCGCATCAATCAGCACCATGGCAGGCAGCTCACCGCCGCTCAGCACATAGTCACCAATTGACCATTCTTCATCGATGTCACTTTCCACCACACGCTCATCAATACCTTCATAGCGCCCTGCCACCACCACAAGGGGGCCAGCAGCCGCTAACGCCTGAGCACCTTTTTGATCAAGCTTGCGCCCCTGAGGCGAAAGATAGATCACTGTAGGCACTTGGCCGGTTGCTTGATGCGCCCGTTCTCGGGCATCGTGGATAGCGCTACGTAGCGTATCGACTTTCATCAACATGCCAGGGCCACCACCGTAAGGGCGGTCATCCACGCTGCGATGACGGTCAGTGGCATAATCCCGCGGATTCCAGAACTCCAGTGAAATGCGCTGTTTCTCTATCGCCCGACCCACTACGCCTTGTTGCGTCAAGGCATCGAACATCTCGGGAAACAACGAAACCACACCAATCCACATTGCGGGCGTTTCCATGTTATTGCCAGTTCCCGCTGCTTGCGCGTCGGGAGTTGTGTCATTATTCAAAACTCAGGATCCCAGTCAACGACCATACGGCCATCTTCAAGGCTGATTTCAACAATCACATCATCAGGCAAAAACGGGAGCAACCGCTCGCGTTTGTCGATTGCGTCCTCATCACCGCGAACCACCATGACATCGTTGGCGCCGGTTTCAAACAGGTAGCTTACCCGTCCCAACCGCTCGCCGGCTTGAGTGAAAACAGCCAGGCCTTCAAGCTCATGCCAGTAATACTCATCGGCTGCAAGCGCGGGCAGTGCACTCTTGGGCAGTACGATATCCGTTTGGGCCAGTGTTTCAGCCGCATCCCGGTCATCCACGCCTTTCAATTGCACTACAAGGCCCTTGCCCTGCCGACGTCCCTGAACAATGGTCATGGGCGTCAGAGTTTCCCCCTTGCGCACCCACCATTCGGGGTAGTCCAGAATGCTGTCCATGGGGTTGGTGTAGGAATACACCTTGAGCCAACCTTTCACCCCGTGAGGGCTAGTCAGCTTGCCTAACACCACATGCGTGTCGTCAGTATGGCTTGTTTCTAAACGCGTCATCGACGACCTCGACTACAACATCAGGCTCAAGCGAACAGGCTTAGGCCTGTTTACGCGCTTCTTTAACCAGCTCAGCAACACGACCAGACAGCTGGGCGCCTTGGCTCTGCCAGTGAGTAACACGCTCTAGATCAACGCGCAGACGCTCTTCCTGACCACGGGCAACCGGGTTGAAGAAGCCAATACGCTCGATGAAACGGCCGTCACGGGCGTTACGCGAGTCGGTAACAGTCAGGTGGTAAAAGGGACGCTTCTTGGCGCCACCACGTGCCAAACGAATGGTAACCATACGATAACTATCCTTCGGTTGAGGTTACGAGAGTGGAAAATAGCGCAAACCGCCACCAGAACACTCATCATACTGTTTTCTTGATACGCCGCTCACTCAAAGATAAGTGGTTGCTTTGTATCATTTTAAGGCCTTCACGACCGGATGTGACGGCAATGCTTGCGCATATTTTGCCAACACCCACGCATGAAGAGGCCGCATTCTACGCAAATGTGCCCGAATTGGAAAGCCTGACAGCCAGAAAACTCACATTACGTCAACCGCCGCATTCGCCTAACGACGTCAACCAGAGGAGTATAAACAAGCCACTTTATATAGGCGGTTGCAGTCGCGGCTATTATTGACTGCAGTTAGGCACTGGCGCGCTCAACCAGTGTCACGCCCACTCTAATAACCTGTGTTGCGCGGGCGGGAGTCTGTAGCCGGGCATCAAGCAGGCGCAGCGCCGCCAGCGCCGTCTCACGCACCGGATTGCGTACTGTGGTTAGCGGGCAGCGCCCCCAGGCGGCTCCCGGCACATCATCAAACCCGGTAATTGCCACCTCATCCGGCACCTTGATGCCCCGCTGCGCGGCCGCTTCGACCACACCCAGCGCCATGGCGTCATTGGCACATATAATGCCATCAAGCATCAGGCCAGCATCCAATAGCCTTCCACCCTCCTCCACGCCGCTGTGCAACGAAAAATCCCCTCGGCGCTGTGCCGTCAGCGCTAACCCATGATGCGTCAGCGCCTGTTCGACACCCAGCCGACGCTCCTGGTCAGAGAACGTATCCAGCGTGCCGCCCAGCCAGGCGATACGCTGTCTGCCCTGCTGAACAAGCCGGTCGACCAGTAGGCGCATACCTTTGCTGTTGTCACAACACACCGCGTCGGCTTCACTTTTTTCAAGCACCCGGCCAATCAACACAAGCGGCGCCCCCGAGGCGCGACACCGGTCCGCCACTTCTCGGCTGACCGAACCTGCAGCGACAATTGCGCCATCCACTTGGTACGCCAGCGCGTGGTCGAGCATTTCCATCAGGCTGGCATCCTTGAACATGGGTAACAGCAGCGGCTGATAGCCGTGAGCGCTTAATGCCTGGGCAAGGTGTTCCAGCAGCCAGGCTTCATAAGGTCTGGATATTTCGCCCACAACCACCGCAATCAGTCCGGTACGCTGGCCAGTCAACCCACGGGCGATCAGGTTGGGCCGATAGCCAAGCGCTTGCGCCACCGCCAGCACGTGCTCGCGTTTTTTCGCCGACACCGAGGCTCCAGGCGTGAAGGCACGCGACACCATGGCGCGCGATACCCCGGCGGCTCTGGCGACATCATCGGCGGTTACGCGCATCGGCATACCCGACCGGCTCTGGCTATTTCAAACATGCTTCAGCGCTCTCTTAACCTGATAACGCCGCCATCCTAGCATTTCTTTATGGCCTTTAAAGGGTTTTAAAACGGACATCAAAGCGTCATAGAGGCGCTCTAGGATTATCCCATCAACATTTTTGCACGCGCTTTCAAAATCGCGAAAAATCATGGAGCCAGTCAATGAGCACTGAAGCGCTGACCCTCAATAACGTGACGGTCGACCTCCGGCAACAACGCATTCTTGACGGTATTCACCTTGATGTATCGCCAGGAAGCTTTACCTGTCTCCTGGGGCCCTCCGGCTGCGGCAAGACCACGCTTTTGCGAACCATTGCTGGCTTCACACCATTGAGCCAGGGAGATATACGCCTGGGTGCGCGTTCGATTGCCCATTTACCACCCGAGAAGCGCCATACGGCGATGGTATTCCAGTCTTACGCGCTGTGGCCCCATATGAGCGTGGGCGACAACCTGGGCTACCCCCTGAAGCTGCGCGGCGTACCCCGCGCTGAGCGCAAGCAGCGAGTGGCCGCGATGCTTGAACGCCTGGAACTGGGCGGTTTCGAGAGTCGTGCGGTCACCCAGCTCTCCGGCGGACAGCGCCAGCGAATCGCGTTAGGCCGCGCCCTTATTATCGACCCACCGCTACTGCTGCTGGACGAGCCGCTTTCCAATCTGGATGCCGCTATTCGGCGCAGCCTGCGCAGCGAACTCCGCCGCCTGCAAAAATCTCTGGGCATTACCACCATTATGGTGACTCACGATCAGGAGGAGGCCCTGCAGATGGCCGACCAGATCGTGCTGATGCGTGCGGGCAAGGCAGTTCAGATCGCCGCCCCACAAACGCTTTATCAGCAACCGGCCGATCTTGGCGTGGCGCGTTTTCTTGGTGTCGACAACACCGTCACCCGTAATAAACAGGATCCCGCGGTGGCCAGCGGCGCTGCCACCTTCGGCTTTCGCACTCGCGATGCACGCATTAACGAACCCTTGTGCTCGGCAACGCTTACCCGCAAGGGGCGTGTCACGGAGTGTGTGTACACCGGTGACGGCTATCAAATCTCGCTGGACACAAACGAGGCCGAGCTCTTCGCCACAGCCACCTCGCCTATCACATTGGGTACCTTTGCCGTTCTTCAGGTGCCCGAGTCGGCTCTGATTCCTTTCGGGCCGGATGACCGGCATCTGCCGCCACTTGATCGACACGAGGATATCGCATGAAACCCCTAGCCCTTACGCTTGGCCTGATGACCAGTGCCATCGCCGCACCCACCATGGCCACTACAACGCTTAACGTGTTTACGGCGGGCGATGACAATATGGTCGAGTATATCAACGAGTTTCTCGCCCCACGTTTTGAGGCCGAACATCCAGATGTTCGCGTTCGCGCGCTCGGCACCGGCCCAGGAGACGCCGGCAGCCAGGCCATTTATGAGACATTGAGCGCCCAGCGCGAAAGCGAAACCTGGGGCGTGGACGTAGCGGTCATTCACCAGCGCATGGCCGGGCAAATGACCCAGGAAGGCCTTTTGAGCCGCTATACCGCGGGCCTTGGAACCGGCTCACTGGCGAGCGCTGACAGCGCGCGCAATGCACTGGGGGTGGATGTAGAGGGCTATGTGATGCCCATGTTCCAGAGCCAGATTGCCATCGCCTATAACCCGGCACTGCTTGAACAGCCGCCGCAAAGCTATCAAGCACTTGCCGAATGGGTCAAAGAGCACCCAGGCCAGTTTGGCTATAACGGCATCACCGGGGGCATGGCGGGTGTTGGTTTTGTGTTTGGCTGGATGTACGCCTTTACTGATATGGCTGATACGCTCCAGAACGGCCCTTGGGAAGAGGACGCTCCTGAGCGCTGGACAGCGGCGCTTGATCAGCTGCGCACCTTCAATCAGCACGTCACCATGACACCCGGCAATGCAGGCACCATGGACGCCATGAACCGTGGCGAAATCGCCATGGGACCGGTATGGATGGATATGTACTACACCTGGATGGCCGATGGTCGGCTTAACCCTGACTTTCGCTTGATGCTGCTGGAACCCGGCATGCCGGGCCAGCCGATGTACTACGTGATTCCCGAACGCGCAGAGCATGCTGAGCTTGCCGCCGAGTTTATCGCTTTGGCCACCAGCCCCGAAGTTCAGGCGGAAGGTATTGTTGGCCGTTTCAACTGGTTCCCCGGCATTGATGCCGAGCATGTGCGCGATGAGCTAAGCGACGCGCAGTGGGCGCAACTTTATTCGGATGTATCGCCAGAAACGCTTGCCGAGCGTGGTTTTTCCATGCCACAAGCCGACTACTTCCGCGCCATTCTGGAAGCCTACGAAAGCCATGTCAGCCACTAAATGACTAGGCAAAACTCGCGATGACCCCTTTTGGAGGGCTTCATGCCCTCCTTTATTACGGAAAGTCTTCATGTCGACGTCGTCCTCTCAAGCCCACTCACTGGCAGTACCGAGCAGGCGGCTGCCCCGGATAAGCCTGGGTATGCTGCTGGTTCTGCCCGCGCTAACAGCCATTATATTGTTGTATGCGCTGCCCCTGGCCCGTTCGCTGGTCACCGCCTTTCGTGATAGCAGCGGCGTCTGGACCACCGATCATGTGGTGCGCGCGTTTTCACTTTATGGCCGCGACATGCTGTTCTCAGTAGGCGTGGCATCAGCGTCGCTTGCGCTCATCGCAACCATCTCCATCGCGATTTCGGGCTATCTGGTGCTGGGCACCACTCCTTGGGCGGTCCGCCTGTTGCGCTGGCTTTACCGCTGGCCGCTGTTTATTCCTTTTGTGGTCACAGGGCAGATCGCCCGCTCGTTTCTGGCCACCAATGGCATGATGAATAACGTGCTGGTGGAAACGGGTCTGATGGCGTCAAACAGCGCCCAGAGCTTTCTTGACTGGCGAGGCCTGGTACTCACGTTCGCCTGGAAGCAGATCCCGTTTGTCACGCTATTGCTGGCGGGCGCCATGGCGGCCATTGACCGCAGCCATATTGAAGCCGCGCGCAATGTCGGCGCCAACCGTTTGCGCTGTCTGTTCGAGATTATATTACCCCTGGCAGCCCCTTCGCTTTGGGTGGGGTTGATTCTATCGCTAGTCGCCATGCTCTCGGCGCTGTCAGTGCCGATGATGCTGATTGCAGGCAATCCCACCATGATGACGTCGATGATGGCTCACCGCATCACCTACTACGGCGACTACGGCATCGCCAACGCGCTGGGGCTTTTCTCCTACGCGCTGACCGCCGTGACAGCGTGGATTTACTTGCGCCTGACCCTTCGCCGGGAGGCTACCGCATGACGATTTCCAAGCTGCTTTCCCCACTCGCCTTGGGTGTTGTACTGGGCCTGGTCGCTTTTATTGTGTTTGGGCCGCTGTTGAACCTTGCCATGTGGACGTTTGCCGAGCAGTGGTTCTACCCCAACCGGCTGCCTACCGGCTGGGGCTTTTCCTTCTGGGAGCGCGTATTCCGCCCCCGTGCGGGTGCGTGGACCTCGCTTTTCAATACCGTACTGGTGGCCTGCGCGGCCGTCCTTCTTTCCATGGCGCTGGCCATTCCCGCCGGTTATGCCCTGGCCCGCCAGGCGCTGCCCGCGCGCAGCGTGATCATGCTGCTGTTTCTTCTGCCCCAGGCGTTTCCCAACCTGCCGATCTTCGTCAACATCGCAGCGATTTTTTACCAGTGGGGGCTTAACGGCACGCTGGTGGGCGTGGTGCTGGTACACTCGTTGCCCGGCCTTGTGTATGCCGTGTGGATTGCCACCGCGGCGTTCTCTGCGGTGGATCGCTCTCTTGAAGAAGCGGCGCGCAACTTGGGCGCCTCGCCCCTGCGCAGCTTTACCGACATCACCCTACCCCAGGCCCTGCCCGGCCTGCTGGCCGCGTCAATTTTCGTGTTCCTCGACAGTATCGACGAATTTACCGGCACCTTCTTTGTGGGCGCGCCGGAGATCACCACGCTGCCGCTTTTAATGTTCAACGCCTCCATGGGCGGCAACTATCAGGTCGCCGCGATTACCGCCCTGATTCTGCTGATTCCTTCAGTAGGTTTCATGCTGGTAATCGAGCGTTTCCTGAAAGCCGACGTGCTGGCGCGCGTTGGTCGCTAGAAGCTGGCTTCACCCTTTTGAGTATGACGTTAATGCTGATTGCCCACTTATCCGACCTACATCTTTATACCGAGCGCTCCGAAACCGGCCAGGCTCCTCCTGATATCCGCTATATCGTGGAGCAGATCGTAAGCGATCTGCTTAGCCTTGAGCCCCGGCCGGACTTGGTGGTGATCAGTGGTGATCTGGCCGACGGCGGTACGGACGATGACTACCAACTGATCCGCCAGTTGCTGACCCCATTGCCGATGCCGATCATGGCGGTGCCCGGCAACCACGATCGGCGAGAGGCGATGCGCCGCGTGCTGGGCGGCTGGCTTGTGGGGTTACAGGAGGGGAAATTTCTGCACTCGAGAGTGAATATCAACGGTGTGACGTTATTAGGCCTGGATTCGGTTATCGTCGGCAAACCTCAGGGAGCGCTGTGCAGAGAACGACTGAATTGGCTAGAGGGCGAGCTTCGAAAGGCACAGCCGCTTACCTTTCTGGTCATGCATCATCCGCCTTTCATGACGGGCAACCCCCACTGGGACGCTTACAGTCTGATTGAGGGCCGGGAGCGCTTTAGGCAGATTATTGACGCTTCGCCCAAACGCATCCTATGCGGGCATATCCACCAACCCCTGCATACCCAATGGGGTCCGCACTATGGGGCCATCGCTGGCAGCCCGGCTTTTCAGTACAACCTGGTGCCCGGCAGCGCGGCCACCCCCATCGAACACAACGTCAGCTACTGCTACCCGCTACACTGCTGCCAGCCAGACGGCAGCGTGCTGGTTCACCTGCGCCATATTACGTAGAAGCCAGCACCGAATGGTGCTGGCTTCCAGAGAGGCAGAGCATTCAACGTCTGCCTTTAAAGCGTAAACCTAGCGCCAGGGCAAGCCACCGGGGCCACCCATGCCGCCCATTCCACCCGGGCCGCCCATGCCGCCGGGACCACCAGGGCCACCGCCGCCGCCCATCATGCCAGACATGCCGCGCATCATTTTTTGCATACCGCCTTTCTTGCCGGCTTTCTTCATCATTTTCTGCATCTGCTTGTGCTGCTTGAGCAGACGGTTCAGGTCAGGCACCTGCAGGCCAGCACCGGCCGCGATCCGGCGCTTGCGCGAGCCATTAATGATGTCCGGCGCGCGGCGCTCCTTGGGCGTCATGGAGTTGATCAGCGCTTCAAGCTTGCCCAGCTCCTTTTCAGGGCCGGGGCCCTGAGCCATCTCCGCCATCTGTCCCATGCCGGGCAGCTTGCCTAGCAGACCGCCCATGCCGCCCATCTTCTTGAGTTGCTGAAGCTGGTCGCGGAAGTCTTCAAGGTCAAAGCCGTCACCTTTTTTAACCTTGCTGGCAAGCTTGGCGGCCTTATCCTTGTCTACTGTGCGCTCGGCTTCCTCAATCAGCGACAGCATGTCGCCCATACCGAGGATACGCGACGCGACGCGGTCCGGGTGGAAAGGCTCAAGGGCATCGACCTTCTCGCCCACCCCCATGAACTTGATCGGCTTGCCGGTAATGTGACGCACCGACAGCGCTGCACCGCCGCGGGCATCACCGTCGGCCTTGGTCAGAATAACCCCGGTCAGCGGTAGCGCATCGTGGAACGCTTTCGCCGTATTGACAGCGTCTTGACCAGTCATCGCATCGACGACAAACAGCGTTTCCTGAGGCGCAATGGCTTTATGCAGCGCCTGGATTTCCGCCATCATCGCTTCGTCAATTGCCAGACGACCAGCGGTATCCACCAGTACCACATCGTGGAACTGGATCTTGGCGTGCTTGATCGCCGCTTCGGCGATATCTACCGGTTTCTGGTCAGAGCGCGAGGGGAAGAAGTCGACCTCGACCTCGCGGGCCAACATCTCCAGCTGATCGATTGCCGCCGGGCGGTAAACGTCTGCCGAGACGACCAGAACCTTTTTCTTCTCGCGTTCACGCAGATAACGGGCAAGCTTGGCAACCGAGGTGGTTTTACCCGCCCCCTGCAAACCAGCCATCAGCACGATCGCAGGCGAACCTTTAAGGGCCAGCCCTTCGTTGGCCTCGCCCATGATCGTCTCAAGCTCCTGCTGAACGATCTTGACGAACTGCTGGCCGGGCGACAGGCTCTTGGAGACTTCTTGACCAACCGCCCGCTCGCGCACGCGCTCGATAAAGGCTTTGACTACCGGCAGCGCTACGTCGGCTTCAAGCAGCGCTTTGCGCACTTCGCGCAGGGTATCTTTAATATTGTCGTCGGTCAGGCGTGCCTGACCCTTGATCGACTTCAACGTCTGGGAAAGACGCTCACTGAGATTCTGGAACATGGGGCCTCTCTGCCTCCGTCGCTGTCGCCGGGCGCCTACGCCCCTGGACTGATGTGCAAGGATTATACGCGCTCACGCCTTGAGTCTCCATGGCTGTCCGCGCGGGCTAACGATGGCTGTGCGATACGGCTTCGATTGGTTATAGTAGTCATACACTTTAGCTTGACTATTTTTCACTGCAACGCGCGAAACGCGCGCACGGATCGCATCATGCAGGCGCTGCCTTTCGCCACGATCGCTTTTGTACTTTATGTCGCTGCTGCCATTTGGCAGGGCATGACCCTTTTTCGCCGCGTGCCGCCTCGTCAGAGCATGGTGCGCGTGCTCGGCGCGTTGGGACTACTGCTGCACATTCCGGTAGTGGTCAAACTGATGGGCCAGGCTCCCGGCCTGTTGCCCGGGTTTACCACCAGCGCGACGCTATTCATGGCGGTAGCGGTTAATGTGCTACTGATTGCGAGTCTTTTCAAGCCGGTACTCAACGCCAGCATTGTGCTGTTTCCGCTGGCCGGAGTGGCGTTGATTACCGCAACCTGGCTGCCCAGCCATACAAGCCACACCGGGCTTACGCCAGGCATTCTGTTACATGCTATCAGCTCGGCGCTGGCCTTTGCCATGCTGGCCATTGCCGCCGTTCAGGCGATCCTCGTTGGCCTGCAAAATCAGGCACTACGCCATCATCATATCCGCGGCATTGTGCAGTCGCTACCACCCTTGACCACCATGGAGCGCGTGCTGTTCGAGCTGGTATGGGCGGGCATTTTGCTGCTGACCCTCTCGATTGTGAGCGGTTTTATCTTTCTGGATAATATTTTCGCCCAGCACTTGCTACATAAAACCGTTCTATCGCTGGGCGCCTGGATTATCTTCACTACGCTGTTGATAGGCCGCTACCGTTTCGGCTGGCGCGGCATGCGCGCAGTGCGCTGGACACTGGGCGGCTGTGCGCTTCTGATACTGGCCTATTTTGGCAGCAAGTTCGTGCTTGAGATTTTGCTCAATCGGTAAGGTTTGCACGAAAAGTCGGTGAGCGAAGATCAGACAAGGCAAAAATCAGCGAAAAACGCACCGGGCTCACGCGCAAGTTTACAGAGTGTAAATGAGTGCTTTGATCGGACTCGCGCCCGAGCCGATTTTTAACGCAGTATGAGCGAGCGCAAGCAGTTTTTGGACAAAGCTTAATCTGTATACGCGGCCATGGTGGTCTTGACACGCCACCCCCCTAACTTCTACAAATCGAGCTTGATACGGCATAAAGGAATTTTCGACTTGAGCGATGACTTCCCTCTGGGATTACTGTTTGGCCTGCTGGGCTTACTGGTACTACTGTCTGCCTTCTTCTCCAGCTCTGAAACCGGCATGATGTCGATCAACCGCTACCGCCTGAGCCATCAGGCCAACAGCGGTGACCGGCGCGCCAAACGGGTCATGCGCCTATTGACGCGGCCGGACCGCCTGATCGGCGTTATCCTGATTGGCAATAACTTCGTCAATAATCTGGCCGCCTCGATTGCCACCATTATTGCCATTCACTTTTTCGGTGAAGTATCAGGGCCGGCTATCTCGACCGCTCTTTTGACCATCACCATTTTGATTTTTGCCGAAGTCACGCCCAAGACCTACGCGGCGATTAAACCCGAGCGCATCGCTTACCCTACCTCCATGGCGCTGGAGCCGCTTTTAAAGCTACTCTATCCGCTGGTATGGTTGGTCAACATGATCTCGAACGGCCTGCTCAGAATACTCGGCGTGAAAAGCGTGGAGAATGGTGGCGATAACCTGACCCGCGACGAGCTGCGCACTGTGGTACATGAGGCAGGCACGCTGATTCCCTACCGCCACCGGGCGATGCTGCTGTCGATTCTTGATCTTGAGAATGTCACGGTTAATGACATTATGGTACCTCGCCACGAGGTGCTGGGGATTGATCTGGACGATTCCCTTGAAGATATCCTGACCCAGATTCGCACCAGCCAGCATACGCGTTTGCCCGTTTATAAAGGCGATATCAACAACATCATCGGCATGCTGCACCTGCGCAACGCCGCACGCTTTCTATCCCGCGCTGAAGTCACCAAGGCGGCCATCGTCCAGGAGGCTCGCGAACCCTACTTTATTCCCGAATCCACACCGCTACATACCCAGCTACTCAACTTTCAAAAGCAGAAGCGGCGTATCGGTATCGTTGTCGATGAGTATGGCGATGTCGAAGGGCTCGTAACACTTGAGGATATTCTGGAAGAGATTGTGGGCGAGTTCACCACGGATGTATCCGAAGATGATGAGATTCATCAGCAGGATGACGGCAGCCATGTCATCGAAGGTACGGCCAATATCCGTGAGATCAACAAGATGCTCAGCTGGCACCTACCTACCGATGGGCCAAAAACGCTGAACGGGCTGATTCTTGAACATCTCGAAGCCTTTCCTGACGGCCCTGCCTGTCTGCAGATCGGCAATACGCGCATGGAAATTCTCGAGATCCGCGAAAACCTGATTACTTCCGCCCGCTGTTGGCAAAAGATTCGCCTGCCTCGACGCGTTTAATCAGGCTGATGGGTGGCCGATATCGTTATCGGCTGCCGCCTTCAACATCCGTACCTGGCTTTCCAGATAGCTGCGTAACGCCACCCCGTCCAAGTCCTGCATATCGATAGCGGGACCGAAGTGCAGACTGACCGGTGCCCGAAAGCGGCTTGGCCATTTCTTTAGCGCCTTGCCACCGTAGTGGGAGGTCCAAGACCCCCAGAGCCCCGCCAGCCCGGCCGGGATAACCGGTACATCATCCCGCGCTAAAATAGTTTCCAGGCCGCGTCGGAACGTATGAATTTCACCATTTGGGGTCAGTCGCCCTTCGGGGAACACCATGACCACCTCACCGTGCTGAAGCGCTCGACTGATGTCATCCAGCGTGCGGCGTAGGGCGCCAGGGCTGCGGCGTTCGGATTCGATAGGAATTGCGCCGACCAGCTGAAACCACCACTTGAGACCCGGCGAATCAAAAATAGGTTGATCCATTACAAACCGCAAAGGACGTGGGCTGGCGCCGCCCAGCACCAATGCATCCATAAAGCTGACATGGTTACATACTACTAATGCCGCACCCTGCCTAGGAATATGGTGGCGACCGTGGATGCGCAAGCGATAGCACAGCCGCATGGCCAGGTAAATCAGGCCCCGCAGCACATGGCGAATCCCTTTCAACCACCATCTCACGTTGCAAGCCCCCGGTGCCGAAGGCCCGCCAGCACCGTGCTTACCAATTGATCCAAAAGCTCATCCACTTTTAGTTGCTGTCCTTGCCAGTAGCCCAGGCGTTCGTTCAAGCCTAGCTGCACAAGCCCATGAACACTACCCCACAGCGTACGCCCGAGCCTGCGCGCCTCCAGATCATCCAGGCTTGGCTGATACTCTTTAAGCGATGTTTCCACTTGGGTAAACAGCGCCTCGATCAAGTCACTTTGACGCTGATCGAGCTCACCTTCCTGGGCCAAGGGGTAATCAAATAGAAGCTGCCAGCGGTAACAGTCCTGCTCAGCAAAATGCCAATACGCATGTGCCAGCGAACGCAGCCAAGGCTCTGGAGCGTCCTCGGCAAGCGATGTGATGGTATGCTGCAAACCGGCCAACGTTTCGACATTGACGTGCTGCAACAAGTTATTAAAGCTGCCATAAAGTTTCAGCAGCGTGCTGGGCGCACAGCCGACCTCTCTAGCCAGGGCGCGCAGTGATAAACCATGGACTGGCTGCTTGGCCAGCCAGTCATCACAAGCGCGCATGACCTGGGCATGGAGGGCATCGGGCGCATGCTGTCTAGGACGAGCCATGGCGATCTCTTCAGGTCAACGGCAAACAGGAAAGATTGCCCCACCGCGCTTTAGCGGGAGCAAGGGGTAATATAGGATACCTTACATCGAACACTGTTTTCGATACTAAAGCACCACATTTCGTGCATTATTGTGCGCCTTTCTTTCTCTCGTGACATGATTGTGCCGATTTTGCTGAAGGAGACAGGCATGACGGGACGCCTACATGTGCAAAACCTATCGCTTAAGCGTCTTATGCCCTCGCTCAAGGTTCAATCGCCGCCGGTCGAATCGCCCAATCTGGCACCTCGCCAGCCGGTATCGGCTATCCGTCTGGCGCAGGGCAGTTATCAGCTTGAATCGCTTTTTTGGGGGCTGACGCCACCGTGGCTTAATGTGCTGGATCATGCGCCCCACTGTGCAAGAGCCGAAACGCTCGGCTCTAAGGCCATGTTCCATGAAGCCTTTCAGGCCAGGCGCTGCGTGATACCGGTTAGCGGCTTTTATATCTGGAAGGTAATGCCGCGCAGCAAGCAGCCTTACCTGGTGACTCACGTGAGCCGCGCGCCTTTATTGCTCGGGGCGTTATGGTGCCGCTACCACACCACACTCACTGCGTTTACCGACTCGACCGCGCTGATTAGTGTGTCGGCCAACGCCTGCCTTGCCCCGCTTACCGACCGACTGCCGGTCGTGATTCCTCAGCACGCCCTGGCGACATGGCTTGATCCGGACAGCCCGATTGAGGATGTCAATGCTCTGTTAATGCCTGCCCCGCTGGAACTGTTAGGCGCTTTCCCGGTATCTAAGCATGTCAATAACCCTGCCTACCAGTCAGCCGCTTGCGCCCACCCTGTCGGGCCAATGTTGCAATGGACCACTTCACAGGAGCCATGATGTTACAACCCAAGAGTGTCATTTCTGAACACGCTTTTTATCCGCCCCTGGCCATAGCCGCGACCCTTAGTGCCTTCTGGCTCTCCCCCAGTGCCCTGGCGGCAAGTAACGACCCGGTAGAGGAAGTAGTGACACCGATCGCTAGTCCGTTTGATAGCCGCGACTACCGGGTACTGACACTTGAAAACGGCCTACAGGCACTGCTGGTCAGTGACCCTGAAGCCGACAAGGCGGCCGCCTCGATGAACGTGCGCGTAGGCAGCGCCCAAGACCCTGACGACCTGCAAGGGCTGGCTCATTTTCTTGAACATATGCTGTTTCTGGGCACCGAACCCTACCCGGCCTCGGATGCCTATCAGCGTTATATTTCCGACCATGCGGGTTCGCACAACGCCTTCACGGCCCAGCAGGATACCAACTACTTTTTTGATATAGAGCCTTCCGCTCTGCCCGGCGCGCTTGAACGGTTTAGCGAATTTTTCCTTTCGCCGCTGTTTAATGCCGACCAACTGGAGAGCGAGCGCAATATCGTTCACTCCGAGTACATGGCGCGCATTCGCGATGAGTCCCGACGTGAAAACGACGTTCTTAATCAACTACTTAATCCTGACAATACCACTACCGGCTTTGCCGTAGGCAGCCGCGAGACGCTCGCCAATCCGCCGGAAGGCGAGGCAACACTACGCGAGCGAGTTATCGATTTTTATCATGACCACTACGATGCCAACGTGATGAACCTGGCTATTGTCGCCCCCCAACCCCTAGATACGCTGGAAGGGTGGGTGGTTGAAAACTTTGCCGATATTCCTGACAACGGTCTGGATGTCCCCACGATTGATGCACCGCTGGTCGATACTGCTACGCTCCCCCGCTATATCGAACGTCAGTCGCTCCAGGACCGCCGCCAGCTGCGCTTCTACTTTCCTATCCCCGACCCGACCGACGAGTACCGCACCAAACCTACCCAACTGATTTCACATCTTCTGGGCGATGAAGGGAATGGTAGCCTGCTGGCCGTACTGCGTGATGCTGGCCTGGCCGATGGCCTTTCAGCAGGTGTGGGACGCAGCGACGGTAACGATGCTCTATTTACCGTATCTATTAGCCTGACACCGGCTGGCGCCGAGCGGCTGGACGATATTCAGGCCACACTGTTTGCCGCCATTGAGCAGATTCGCACCCAGGGCCTGGAGGACTGGCGCTATGACGAGCAGCGCGATCTTAACGAGCAGGCCTTTCGCTTTCAGCAGCACGGCGCGCCCCAACAGGAAGCTACCCGTCTTTCCATGAATCTGTCGCGCTACCCGGTGGAAGACGTGCAGTATGCCGCGTATCGAATGAATGCCCCGGATACCGAGCGCCAGCAGGTTTATCTGGATGCCCTGACTCCTGACAACATGCTGCGCTTCTACTCCGCGCCGGATATTGAAAGCGAGGCGATTTCCCCTTGGTTCAACACCCAATGGCGCGAGCAGCCCCCAGCACAGGCTGGAAAGGCACTTGGCGGCCTTACCCTACCCGAGCCCAACCCGTTTATCGCCAGCGACCTGACGCTGTTGGAAGGCCAGGATGAGCGCCCGAGCCAGCTGATCGACACACCCTCGTTTAACGTCTGGCATATGCAGGATTCGCGCTTTAACACCCCAAGCGTTGAGTGGCGCCTGAGCTTGCAGTACCCCGATGCCAGCTACTCCGCCGAAGAAGTGGTGCTTAC
This sequence comes from Vreelandella nanhaiensis, assembly GCF_003990185.1. GTDB lineage: Bacteria > Pseudomonadota > Gammaproteobacteria > Pseudomonadales > Halomonadaceae > Vreelandella > Vreelandella nanhaiensis. The sequence goes on from NZ_RZHF01000004.1 coordinate 661,692, forward strand.
CCGATTGTTGGCGGGCTGGCTCAACGACAGCCTGAACGCATCGCTTTACCCCGCGTGGCTGGCTGGGCAATCGTTTAGTGCCTATCCGCACGCACGTGGCGTGACACTGTCGTTTTCAGGTTGGCGCGATGGACAGACGCCGCTGATTGAGCAGGCGCTAGATCAGCTCAAAACAGCGGATATCAGTGAGCGCGCCTTTGAGCGCGTGCGCTACCAGTTGCAGCGGGAGTGGCGCAATGCGCCGCAATCATCGCTTTCAGGTCAGGCAAGCCGCACGCTGGGTGAAGCACTGCTGACACCGCAATGGTCAACCACCGAACTTCTGGCAGCGAGCCAGCGCATGGAGCGTCATCATCTGGAAGACTTCCGTAAACGTTTCTTGAGCGGGCTTTACGCCGATGCCATGGCCGTGGGCAACCTGGATGCCGACCTGGCCCGCGAGCAGGCTGATATCATGCGCAACAAGCTGCGCCCACGTCTGACGCGTGCAGACATTCCCGAACTGACGCCGCTTGCCATCGGTGACATGCCAAATGTTCTTAACCCGCAAAGCACTCGTGAGGAGTCGCTGGTGCTGCGCTATCTGCAGGGGCGCGACCAAACCGCCAAGGAACAGGCGGTGATCAATGTCATCGCCCAGTGGCTGGAAACGCCCTTCTACCAGAAGCTGCGCACCGAAGAGCAGCTGGGCTATATCGTCAATGCGGGCTACTCACCCATACTGGAGGCACCCGGCATCGCCCTGCTGGTTCAGTCGCCGGATGTAGAGAGTGACGAGATAGCCGAGCATATGGATGCGTTTCTGGAAAGCGCTGGCCAAGAACTTGGCCAGCTGGACGATGAAGCGCTGGCCCCTTACCGCCAGGCCGTTCACGACCGCCTGCGCCAGCGCGACACCAGCCTGGCGGGCATGGCAAACCGCTACTGGCAGGCCACCGCGCTTTCTGACATCCGCTTCGACCGTCGGGAAATGCTTGCCAATCTGGCGCTAGAGGTCAGCGTGGCAGATATTCAGGCGGCATGGCCTGCACTGCAGAGCCACCAGCTTGACGTACGCTATAACCCAGGAGACACGCCAAGCAACGTGGCTCCCTACCGCGAAGCGCTTACCCCGCTAGCTAAAACAGCCAATCCGTAAGCGGCTACCGTCCGCTCAGGCATCAAATGCCTGGGCGGGCATCATGGCTTCAACAAACATCACTAGCTCTTCCAGAATCTGCCGCTCGCGGTCGCTTAGCATTTGCTGGTTATAGCGCTCAATCTCTCGGGCAAACGCCTTGAGCGTAAAGCCGGAAAGCGCCGGGTCATTGATCCTCATCCAGCGAAACGCCTCCCACTGCTCACGCTCTTCCCCTTCCAGGGTATCGGGGTAGCTGCGTGCCCGATAGCGGAACAGCATCTCTTCCAAACGCACATCCTGAAAGGCAAACCGCTGCCCCACCAAGTCCCAGGGGTCCATTTCGCGCACGCGATCCATCTGTTGTCGGTCCGCGGCCGAAAAGAAGCTGCCGCTATAGAGCATCAGATCAGGATCCTGTGGGCTCTCTTCAAAGCCGACCTTAAAGACCTCAGCCACTTTGGCCGCCACACCGCTTGCGTCGCGCAGAGTTTTCCAGTGCTGGCGGCAGGTAACGATATCCAACCCCAGGCGCTCGACTATCGCGCCGTACTCCCCTTTTTGCGGGCCATCGATATCCTTGAGCACGCTGGCGGGAAAAATAACCGGGCAACGGTTGATGTGAATCACCTTCAGCGGAACGCGCACTTCCCCCTCAGCCAGATCCTGCTGACTGACAAACACACGTTCGCGTATCTCCTCGGCCGTTAGCGTCAACAGGTCGTCGGGGGCAACGCTTAGATCGTAAACGATCACGCCGTTAGGGTTGGTAGGATGCTCAGCCAAGGGCATTACCAGGGCACTACAGCCGCGGCTGGCCGGGTAGCGACGTGAGATATGCAAAAGCGGCTTGGCATTCGGCAAATCCAGCTGCTGGGCCACGGCGCGCTTGCCGCGCAGGCCTAACAGGTAATCAAACAGTTTGGGGTTGCGTGCCTTTAAAAGCCGAGCCAGGGCAATAGTTGCCCGTACATCAGCGACCGCATCATGAGCACCCTCGTGCTCGATGCCATTGGCTTTGGTCAAATGCTCAAGCTTGAAACTCGGGGCGCCGTCTTCTCTGAGCGGCCACTCGATACCGTCGGGACGCAGGGCATAAAACGCCCGCACCACATCGATCAAGTCCCAGCGGGAGTTGCCGTTTTGCCATTCGCGGGCGTAGGGGTCCAGCAGGTTACGGTAAAACAGGTGGCGAGAGACTTCGTCATCAAAACGCAGGCTGTTATAACCTGCCACACAAGTGCCGGGCTCACTCATATAACGCTGCACTTCGCTTGCGAACTGCGCTTCCGGCAGGCCATGACGCTGGGCTTTTTGCGGCGTGATACCGGTAATCAGGCAGGCGGCAGGATGCGGCAGATAGTCATCTGCCGGCTTGCAGTAAAGCTCAATGGGCTCACCGATCTCGTTTAGATCTGCATCAGTTCGCAAAGCGGCAAATTGAGCAGGCCGATCCCGGCGCGGATCGGCCCCGAACGTTTCGTAATCGTGCCATAAGAAACTGGCTGGGGCGGCATTGGATGGCGCCATGAACAAGCACTCCGCAGGACAGCAAAAACACCAAGCCTAGCACACCCGGGGCCTATCCCGCCGCTACCTGTCTGGCGCTGCCTGTTGCCACACCTCGGTGTGACTGTGTGATTAGCTTTTCGGCAGCGTCACGTTCAGCTCAAGCACCGAGCAGTTATCTTCACTGTCCAGCGATATCTGGATAGCGTTGTCGTCAACATGCACATAACGACGAATGACTTCTAAAAGTTCGCGCTCAAGCAGCGGCATGTAGTCAGGTTGTCCACGCTGACTGCGCTGATGCGCCACGATGATTTGCAACCGTTCTTTGGCCACCGAGGCGGATTTCTTGCGCTCACGCTTCAAGAACTCCAGTAGTTTCATCGACGGCTACCTCCAAACATGCGGCTTAGCAGACCTTTGCGCTGCACTTCATGAAAACGCAGCGGGAGCTCCTCACCCAACAGACGCGATACCGTGTCACTATAGGCTTGACCCGCATCACTGGATGCATCATGAGTTACCGGCACCCCTTGGTTGGATGCGCGCAGCACCGCTTCAGATTCAGGAATCAGGCCCAGCAGGTGGACGGAGAGAATTTCCCGAATGTCTTCAAGGGTCAGCATATCGCCTGTGGTCACTCGCTCAGGATTATAGCGGGTAATCAACAGGTGCTCTTTGATCGGATCGCCGCCCCGCTCAGCACGCTGAGTTTTTGACGCCAAAAGCCCCAAAATACGGTCAGAGTCGCGCACCGATGAGACTTCAGGGTTGGTAACGACAATCGCTTCGTCGGCAAAGTACATAGCAAGCTGGGCGCCACGCTCAATACCGGCGGGTGAATCACAGATAATAAAGTCAAAATCCTCTTTGAGTTTTTCCAGAATTTCCGCCACCCCTTCCTGGGTCAGCGCATCTTTATCCCGGGTTTGTGATGCTGGCAGTATAAAAAGATTTTCCACGCGCTTGTCGCGGATCAGTGCCTGATTAAGACCTGCCTCGCCCTGAATCACGTTAACCAAGTCATACACCACCCGGCGCTCGCATCCCATGATCAAATCAAGGTTACGAAGGCCTACATCGAAATCGATAACTACGGTTTTTTTCCCACGCAGCGCAAGTCCGGTTGAAATCGCAGCAGCGCTAGTGGTTTTACCGACCCCCCCTTTACCTGAGGTCACAACTATAATTCTAGCCAAGATTCACTTCCTTCTTGAAATCGCTCATCGCGAGCGCAGGACGCTGAACGAATAACGGGAACGTCAATGTTATAAATATGCTCTACTGTAGCGGATAGACAACGCAGCGTCGCTAAGCATTAAGCATGGATGCACGCTGGGCTTGCGTCATCAGCCCAGCGGCTTAATTTCAAGCTGTTCTTTTGTAAAATGAACTTCTGCAGCACAGCCTAAAAGCTGTGAGTCAATATCTTCCATGCGTTTGTAGTTTCCTGCCACGGATAAAAGCTCCGCTTCAAGTTCGCGACAGTAAATACCCGCATGGGTATTGCCATGAATGCCCGCCAGCGCCCGCCCACGCAGGGCGCCGTACACATGGATGCTGCCTGCAGCCAGCACTTCGGCGCCAGCGTTTACTGCGCCAATCACGATCAAGTCGCCATCAGAGGCACTGACCTGCTGGCCTGAGCGGACAGTGCCACGAAAAAGGCGCGTGGCCGCACGACGATCTACCTCCCCAGGCGCAGCGGCACTCACAGACGATGCCTCATCGCCAGCAGGCTCAGGTGTACGGCTTACGCTTTCAAGCGTTCTGGCCCGGCTTTCTTCAACGGGCGCAAACCAGCCAAGCCCCAACGCCCAGGCCGACTGACGCACAGGCTCAGAACCACCGCGTACTGCTACCGGCAACAGTTTGTGATCCCGGCAAACGGCACATATTCTTTCTAGCGCTAGATGCGGTTCATCAAGCTTTTCCACGCTAAGCACAACCGGTGTATGCTGAAAGAACGCAGGAGATTGAGACAGTTTACCGGCCAGCTGCCGCCGGATATGCTCGGGGTCGGCACTGGTTAATTCCATGACGGTCATCGGCAGCATGCCGCCTTTGAAGGTAAACGCCACGTTGGCACTATCGGCGTTGAGGCTCATAGCCGAAACTCCATGTCATGTTCAGGTAAGATAAAGGTAGCCCAATTGGGCGCCTTTTAGTGTGAAGAATCAATTTCTATCACACCTCAATAAGGCAAAGCTAAGCGACAGCGCCGGTGACTGCAACCGCCTGTTCAACAACCGCTGATTTTTTTCATGCTACGTACCTAATCGCAGGATGATCCATGCACGGACTGTTAAGACGCCTGTTCGCCCCCCGGTGGCAGCACCCCGACCCTGAGGTGCGCCAGCAGGCCCTCACACGGCTTGATCCTGATCAGCCAGAGCAGCGCGAAGCGCTGCAAGCCCTCGCTCACGATAGCGATGAAAATATTCGCCTAGCGGCTCTTCTGGCACTGGATGATGTGCAGGGCTTAGTTGAGGCTTACCCTGAACATAGTCAGCAGGAGGCCTGGTTCAGCGCCGTGTGTCAGCGGCTTAGCGGAGCAGAAGGCAATACGGACCTGCATAAGCGTCAGGCACTTGTAGAAAGCCTGGACGATACCCGTCTGCTCAATGCCATTGCCCTGCAGGGCGACAATCTTAACCTGCGTTTGGCAGCTCTTACTCGACTGACTGATGACCACGACCTGATCAAGCAGGCCTGCCATAACGGTGTTGCCACGGTCCGTCATCGCGCTGCCGAGCATCTGGAGAATGAAGAGAGCCTCAAGCAGCTGCTGAAGGAAGCTCGCCGGGACCGCCATGTGGTGCGTATTGCCCGTGAAAAACTGAGTCAGCAGCGCACCGATGCTGAGTGGTTAGCCCGCCAGCAACAGCAGCGTGAACAGCTTTTACAACAGCTAGAACAGCATGCCCGTGCGCCTTGGGAGCCGCTGTATGGAGGCCGCTTCCGGCACCTGGAGCGCGAGTGGAAAAATCTCTCCCATCCGCCCAGCCCCGAGCAGGAGCAGCGCTTCCATCAGGCGGTGCTGGGCTGTCGCAAGACACTCCACGATCATGAAACTCAAGAACAGGCCCGCCAGCAAAGCCTTGCTCGCCGGGCTGAAGCCGAGACAACGCGTGATCAATTGCTTGAAGGATTGGAAGAAACGCTTAACGGCCTGCACCATGCTGATAAGCTTACCGTCCAGGATATCGACAGCTTGCGCGCACAACATCAGCTGCTTAGCCAGCGCTGGCAGGCACTTTCCGATTTACACCTACCCAGCGAATCCGCCCGCCAGCGCTATTCTCAGGTGATTGTGAAGTACGAGCAGTGCCTGGATGCCTGGCAACGCTGGCAAGCCATCAGCACAGCACTTGAACAGGCCTTGGCGGATCACGATCACAGCGTCATGGTTCGCCTGTTAAAAGAGTGCGCCTGGCCGGACACGCTTACCCCGCCGCCCCTGATTCAGCGTGCCCAGGCGACCCTGGCCGCCGAGGTTAAAACGTCAGCGGTCAGCGATAGCGTTGATGCAACAGTTTCGCTAGATACGCTTGACGCGGAACTCGACAGCTTCGAGCACCTGCTGGAACATGGCAGTTTCAAGAGCGCCAGCCGCCTACATCAGCGCCTGAAGCCTCAGATTGAAGCCCTGAAAACACCTGAGGCCAAGCCGCTGAAGACGCGTTTGAAACACTTGGGTGCACGCCTTGCCGAACTACGCGACTGGCGCGGCTTTGTTGCCGGACCAAAGCGCGAGCAGCTGTGCTCAAGCATTGAAACGCTAGCCAATGATCAGCACATGGCCGAGGCTGCTCTTGACCGTCACCACCGCCAGTTAGTCAAGGAATGGAAATCGCTGGGCGATGCGGCGGCCAACCGCGAGCAATCAGCGCGCTTTCGCGCCGCCTCGGACCGGATACACGAACGGCTCGGCCCCTGGCGCGACCAGCTTGGCGAAGAGCGCGAGGAAAACTTGCGCGCTCGGGAACAGCTATGTGAACAGCTGGAAACCCTGCTCGCCCAGCCCGCCAATAACGCCGATCCCGACGTGCTGCGCGAAATTCGCGACAAAGCCCGCCACCAATGGCGCCACTACTCGCCGGTTCCCCGCGAGCGCTCCGAAGCGGTTGGTCAGCGTTTTGGCAAAATTCGTCATCAGCTTCAGGCATTGATTGACCTGCGGGCGGAACAAATTGCCTCCCAAAAGCATGCCCTGATTGAAGAGGTACGGGCGTTACGCAGTGATGACCAACAGCCGCTTACCAAGCGCACGGCCCATGCCAAGCAGCTCCAGCAGCGCTGGCGCCAGCTGGGCCGAGCACCCAAGGGGGCAGAGCAGACGCTTTGGAAGGCATTTCGGCATGAATGTGATCAACTATTTGCCCAACGTGATGCCCACAAAAATGAACAGGCAGCTCGTCAACAGCAGCAGCTGGACTCACTGCAAGCGGTAATTGATCAGATGGATAGCTGGCAGCCAACGTCGGCAGATGACGCCAGCACGCTAGAGAGTTTTTTGAGCCAAGTCGGCCAGCTTGAGCCGCTGCCTAGAAACCGACGCAGCGAGGGAATGCAGCGGCGTTTAAACGGTATCGTACGGGCCAGGCGCGAACGCCTGAGCCGCTTGGAAATTGCCGATACGGTTCAACAGTGGCAGCGCGTATTACCGCTTGTTGACGCCCATCTGGCTGCCGACCAGCGCTGCCTGGCCGGCGAAGGGGTGGAAACCATCGACGCCGCTGAAATTGTCAGCGCGCCGCTACCCAAGCCTTTTCTGGAGGCGCACCACACCCGCAATCGTCAACGCCAGACAGCAACGCTGCCGCTCTCCTCTGATGATCAGGCGGCCCTAGCCGAGGCGCTTGCCCGACTGCGGGTTTACCTATCACTGTTAACCAACGGTAATGTACGGCAAAGTGATGAGCCCTTACGTCTGGCCATTCAGGTTGAACGCTTGAACGAAGGCATTCGGCAGGAGCGCAGTCACAGCGAAGAAATTATTGACGTGCTGGTCGCCCTGCTCGCCCTTGGCCCCATGCCTGCTCAACAGTGGGAAAAGGAAGTGAAGGAGCTGAACAGCTTACTGAGCGACCTGACCGAAGTCCCTCTCCCCTAAGCGGTATCAGCGATAAAGATAGGTTAAGGAGACATAACGTAACGGGAGGCAGATAGCCTCCCGTTTTGCGTTTTCCCTTATGAGGAAACCCTGGATCGACATGAAGGGCAGGCTAGGCCTAACCCATGAACTGCCCGCCATTGATATCGATATTCGCCCCGGTGATAAAACCGGACTCCTTATCGGCAAGAAAGGTGACCAGCCGACCAATTTCTTCGGGTGTACCGTAGCGTTTTACCGGAATCGTTTCACGAATGGCTTCGCGCACCGGCTCCGGGATTTTCATGATCATGTCGGTGGCAATATAGCCCGGCGATACGGTATTGACTGTAATGCCCTTGGTTGCCGTTTCCTGGGCCAGCGACATGGTCAAGCCGTGCATGCCCGCCTTGGCAGCGGCGTAGTTAACCTGACCAAACTGCCCTTTACGGCCGTTGATGGAAGAGATGTTAATAATGCGCCCATAGCTGTTTTCGAGCATCATCTCGATCACGCTGCGGCAGGTGTTGAAAACGCTGTTGAGATTAGTATCAATGACCTCGTACCACTGTTCATAGGCCATTTTCTTCATGGTGCCATCGCGGGTAATGCCCGCACAGTTAACCAGTACGCTGACCGGCCCGTGCTTTTCTTGGATCTCACGAGCGGCTTCCAGGCAAGCGGCATGGTCTGATAGATCAACCCCTAAAATTGTGATGTTTTGATATCCATCGGCTTGCTGGGTTTCCAGCCAGGTCTTGGCCTTGTCGGGATTGTTATATCCCGCCACGACCAAATAACCCGCATCCGCCAGCGAACGGCAAATTGCCGTACCAATACCACCAGTTCCACCAGTTACCCAGGCGACGGGGACTTGATTGGCCATTGACTACCTCCCTGATATGACAAATGGCTTGGGCTGCAAGCACTGTTATGGCATGCCAAACCATTTCGAATAAGCGCCAGGCGCTTGTATTACTCACAGTACGCCGCCATTTTTATTGTCAGGCGACCTACTGACAGTAAGCTTTTTATTATGACTATTGAAAGCATAGCTTTACTCTTCTTATATTGCAGCACGATGAATATCAGCCTCTGGGAAGTAGTTTTCTACCAAGGGTTGACCTGACGCAAAAAGTCTGTAGAATACGCCTCACGTTGATGCGGGGTGGAGCAGTCTGGTAGCTCGTCGGGCTCATAACCCGAAGGTCATCGGTTCAAATCCGGTCCCCGCTACCATCTTCGATAAAAAAGCCGCCACCGAAAGGTAGCGGCTTTTTTTATGCTTAATAGCGAACGTAGCGTAACAAAGCTCGTCGGGCTCATAACCCGAAGGTCATCGGTTCGCTTTTATTTCAAGATCAGCGGTCCCCGCTACCATCTTCATCAAAAAAGCCGTTACCGAAAGATAGCGGCTTTTTTTGTGCCTGTACGATAGTGCACTCACCAGTCTTCAAAGCGCTTGCCATCTTTAACGAACAGTGAAGGTGCGCGCTCTTCGCTCTTTTGACCTTCGATAATCACCCGGCGTACGGCTTGAATATGGCAATAGTTGCCTGCATATCATAGGTAACAGTCTTTTCATCTTTGGATACCGAGCCGACCCATGCCGATTATTGACCCCCGCTCAGGTAAACCGCTAACGGCGGATACCGGAAACACTACCGCGACCGACTCAAATGCCGAGCGCGCACCTGTTCGCCCTGAAGACGTAATCATTGAACTGGATGCGAGCAATATTCAGCAGGTGCTGGAAGCCTCGATGCAGGTGCCGGTATTGCTGGGCTGCTATTCGCCTGCCGACAGCAGCTGCAGCACGCTATTGCCGGTGCTGGAAAAGCTGGCGGTTGAATATGCGGGCGCCTTCCTGCTTGGCAAGCTGAACGTGGAAGCCAATCCGGAGATTTCTGCCCAGCTTGGCGTGCGCGCATTGCCGGACGTCAAATTGGTGAGCCAGGGTGGCCTTGTGGATAATTTCCAGGGCGCCCTGCCTGAAAAAGAGGTCCGCGAATGGTTAGGACGTTATTTCCCAGCCCCTGCCGAGGCGCCGGAAAGCCCCGAAGAGCAGGCTGAAGCAGCCCTTGAGCAAGGCGATGCCGCGACAGCTCGTGAGATCTATCAGAGTCTAATCACTCAATACCCCGAGTACTACGCCTACCAGGTAGCCCTTGCCCGCGCACTGGTGGCCGAAGGGCGCAGTGAAGAAGCGCGTAGCGTACTCGACAACCTGCCCCCAGAAGAGCGCGATGCGCCAGCGGCCCGTGGCGTACGCGCCAGCATTGAATTCAGCGAACGCGCCCTTTCCTCAGAAGACATAGCAGCACTCGGCGAGCGTAATGACAGCGAAGCGCAGTTCCAGCGGGCGCTTCGCCAGGTGGCTGACGGACAGTATGACGCGGGGCTTGAAGCTCTGCTGTCGCTAATGAAACAGGATCGCGCCTATAACGACGATGCGGCCCGCAAGACATTGCTGCAGGTGTTTGATGCGCTAGGTGCCGATCATCCGCTGACCGTCGCCTATCGTCGTAAGCTGTTTGCCTTGCTTTACTAAGCCTCTTTCTTGAGCAGCTTATCCATCCTCGCCAGGGCGTTTCCCAGCTGAGACGCCGTGGTGCCAAAGTTAAGCCGTAAAAAGCCGGGGCAGCCAAACGCTGTCCCGTCGGAAAGCGCTACCCCCGCCTGTTCTTTAAGGGTTTGATAGGGCGTATCACCTAGACCTGCCTCGCGCATGTCCAGCCATGCTAGATAGGTAGCTTCTGGTGACGCCAAGTACACTCCTGGCCAGTTAGCCACATGAGCTTCAAGCGTGGCGCGATGCTGGCGTAAGACCTCAAGCAGCGCTTGTCTCCAGGGCTCACCGTCACGGTAAGCGGCCTCGGCGGCAACAAGCCCTAGAACGTTGACATCCGGCAACAGCCCTTTACAGGCGTCGGCAAACCGCTGGCGCACCTTAAGGTCAGGAATAACCGCACAGGCACTGCTTAGCCCCGCCAGGTTAAAGGTCTTAGAAGGCGCCCAAAGGGTAATCGTGCGCTTGGCAAGCTGGGGAAACATGGCCGCCAGCGGCCGATGACGGGCGTTTTTATCCAGCAGCAAGTCGCAGTGAAGCTCGTCCGAGACGACCCACAGATCGTGCTGCTCTATCAGCTCCGCCAGCGGTGCAAGCTCTTCGCGCCGCCAAACCCGCCCCGTAGGGTTATGCGGATGACACCAGAGCAACAGCCGCGTTTGGGGAGTGATGGCCGCCTTGATTGCCTCGATATTCAGCTGCCATGGCTCATCAGACATCTGAGGAGCGGCCAGCATGGCTTGCTGGGCTAAACGTCCGGTCCGCTTGGCTACGGCTAGAAACGGCGGGTAAATGGGCGCTACCGTCAACACCCCATCGCCTGGTCTGGTTAATGCCAATGTTGCGAAGTGCAGGGCCGGCACCACCCCCGGCAGCCAGTGCTGCCAATCAGAATCGATTGCCCAATCGTAGTGCGCCGCACTCCATTCGCACAGCGTTTGAGTTAATGTAGCAGGCACTTCACCATATCCGTATACGCCGTGAGCCACGCGCTCCTCAAGTGCCTTGATCACCGCAGGCGGCGAGCAAAAATCCATATCGGCGACCCAAAGCGGCAGTACCTCACTAGGATAGCGGTGCCATTTTTGCGACGAGAAGCCCCCTTCGGGGTGGCGTCGCTCGACAGGCGTGGCAAAATCAAATGCCATAACACATCTCACTTTTGACAAAGGGGTGGTAACGAGCATGCCGCAAGAAGACTTTTATACCCAAATGCGCGCTGGCTTATCGGCACTATTGCGGCAGTGGCAGGCCCTTGGCCAGGCAGATGCTGACCAGTTGGCTCTCATATTGGCGGAGACCGCCCGGGTTGCCAAGCTGGGCGAACCTGATGCAACGCCCGATGGCGCAACGCTTGCCCACTGGAGCCAGATCCAAACCGGCGACATACCGCTATGGGCACCGCGCACGGCCGTATTTCTGCTCAATCAGATGCCAGCAAAGCCGACGCCGCAAAGCGACGCTGAAGCCTGCGCCTGGGCTTACTGCTGGCTGCGCAACCGCTCGTTTGATTCGCTGCAGGCCGCGCGCGACGGGCTGCCTGAGCATTTGAAAGCCCCGCTACAGGACGCTCTGGAGGCTGCCTGGCGCGATCAGCAGGGGCTGCGCCTGGTATAAGCCTTGAATATCAGCGCTTGGGACGACGGGATTTGGGCTTGAAGCCCGCAGGCTTTGTGGAAAGCCACTCGACGAAATGGCGTACCTCCTCGTTCGCCAGTAGTGCCTCGCGGCTGGCAAACTGGTCAGCCAGCTCGCGCTCGCTGTAGAGCCTGTGAATATGCCGGTGACAGGCATGGCATAGCCAAAGAATCGCCGTTAACCTCTCTTCTCTTGAGTAGCGCTTTCGGTAGCGCGGCTTGTTGTGCAGCGCCCGTGGAATCAGGTGGTGCTTGGTCAACGGCGCTGCTCGCTTACAAAGCTCGCACTGCTCGGGCCTTGGTGGGGGCGAAAGCGCATGCCCTGATGGGGAAGCAACATCCACGACGACTCTGCTCTCCTGGATAGGGTGGCTGCAAAATAACTAAAACAGTCTTTAATCAATTATAAGGATAGTCATTTATGCTGGAAGTTCCGATTAGCTGGCAGCTTGCCAAAGGGGCGGTATCTGTCGCCATGGTGCTGGGCCTGGGGGTAATTGCCGTGCGGGTAAGCCCACGGGTGGCGGGGCTTTTAGCGGGCTATCCGCTGGGTACGGCGCTGGCGCTTTTCTTTATCGGTCTTGAGATCTCGCCGCTGTTCGCCGCCCAAAGCGCCGTGCATACGCTGGCCGGTTTTACCGCTACCATGGCGCTGGGGGCAGGCTATTGGCTATGCGGGCGCAGGCCTGGGTTGCGGGGACTTTTGGCTGGCACCGCCGGTGGCTTTACCGCCTGGTTTGGCGTCAGCCTAGTGCTGGCCCAGTTCGATTTCACCCGGCTTACGGGTACGCTGGTGACACTTTGCGCCATTGTTCTCTTCAGCTGGCTTTTCCGGCGTATACCGGACAGCCGGGCCACCACTCGAGCGCCTTTTTCGTGGGGTGCGCTGTGTATACGCGCCCTGCTGGCCACGCTGATCGTGTTCGCCATCACCACCCTTGCCCACTGGGTGCCGTCTGCCTGGGCGGGAACGCTGGCGGCCTTTCCGATCACCATGCTGCCTTTCTTGCTAATCCTGCACTTAAGCCAGGGACCTGCACCTACCGCCACTGTCATCAAGCATTACCCGATGGGCCTTGGCTCACTACTGTGCTATGCCCTGTCCGTCTCGTTTACCTATGAAAGCTGGGGGCTCGCCTTGGGTACGCTGGTGGGGTTTGGAGTGGCCACGTTGTGGCTTATCGGCTGGATGCAGGCGCAGCGCTGGCTCGCTCAACGGCGAGGGACACTCAGGCAAACCACTTGACCAAGCGCTTGCTTGGGGCAATCCTGAACGCTCAACCAATAACAAGGCACTGACCATGTTCACCCGCACCATTGAGCCCGCTTTCTACGATACCGATGCGCTGGGGCATATCAACAATACGCGCCTGCCCGCCTGGTTCGAGCTGGCGCGAAACGACCTTTTCAAGCTGTTTACACCAGACCTTAATCCCAAGCGGTGGCGTTTGATCATGGCCCGCATGGAAGTCGACTATCGTGCTGAACTGTTTTACGGTCACGATATCGAACTATTTACCTACTTGACGCGTTTGGGCAACAGTTCGTTTACGGTTACCCAGGAGGCACGCCAGCACGGCAAGCTGACAAACCTTGGCCACACCGTCATGGTGCAGTACGACCATCAGGCTAAATGCGCCGTTCCTATCGAAGGCGAGCTACGCGATGCACTGTCAGCTCATCTACAGGATGCGCCCGCCTGACCCACCGCCCCGCTGGCCGGGGCTACCAGGAGTATCTTATGGCCATCCGCTATAATCTCTGGCTAGATCCTGACAATACCGCTCAGCACCGCGCCGTTGAAGCTGACCTCGAGCGCTACTTTATGGAACGTTTTGCAGACTATCCGCATATCCGCTTGTTCGGGGCGGACCCTTACGATTATGATGCCCCGTTCAACCGCCTTTATGACGCGCTAATGGCGCGAGCCGCCGAGTACTGCGAACGCACGTGGTGCTATGTAGCCTCCCCTGAGCAGCTTAATCGCTGCTTTTTCCGTGCTGTTGGCCGCTCCAATAAATTTGTTCAAGACGACCGTTCGTGAGAGACCAACCCAATGGTGATTCGCACCAACCAGGCGCCCGATGAGCGTCAGCTGGCGATTATTACCCAGCAGTTAGGCCGCGCACCGCGCGGTATCGAAGCCGTTACCGCCACCGATGGCGAAGGCACGCCGCTGGTGCTGCGCATGGCGCCAATTGTAGATGGCAAACCTTTCCCGACGCTTTACTGGCTCTGCTCTGATGTACTCAAAGTGGAAATCTCGCGTATCGAAGCCGTAGGCGTTATCAAATCTCTTGAACAACGCCTTCAGGAAGAGCCCGAGTTTCTTGAGGCTTACCAGCAGAGCCATCGCGATTATGTAAAAGCTCGCTGGGATTACATGAGCGATGCCCAGCGTGCCGAGATCGACCGGCTGGGATACACTGATGTGCTGACCGAACGTGGCGTTGGCGGCATCAGCAACTGGCAGCAGGTACGCTGCCTGCATACCCAGTATGCCCACCATTTATGTGGCAACAATGTAATTGGTCAGTGGATGGATGAGCACCATCAGATAGACCAGTATTTGCCCTAATACCCTTGATTCACCGGTAGTAAGGAATTTAACCAATGTCCCGATTCTGCGTTTATCTCGGCTCACGTGAGGGCAATAGTCCTGCGTTTCGTCAGGCTGCCAATGCGCTGGGCACGGCGCTGGCCCAGCGCGGCCATACCCTGGTTTATGGTGGTGCACGTCTTGGCCTGATGGGCGAGCTGGCCAACGCGACGCTGGCCGCCGGGGGCCAGGTGATTGGCGTGATGCCCGACCATCTGGTGGAGCGTGAACAGGCGCACTTTGGCTTAACCGAGCTTATCCGCGTTGCCAACATGCATGAGCGCAAAGCCACCATGGCCGCCAATGCCGATGCCTTTATCGCCATGCCCGGCGGTATCGGTACGTTTGAAGAGCTGTTTGAAATTTGGACCTGGGGCTATCTGGGGCTGCATGAGAAACCCATGGGGCTTTTGAACACCGATGATTTTTACGGGCCGCTACTGACGTTTTTGGACAATACCGTAGGCCACGGCTTCCTAGCCCAGCCCACCCGCGACATGCTGCAGGATGCGCAAACGCCCAAGGCGTTGCTTGACGCGCTGGAAGCTCAGCTATAGCGGTGTTTAAACGAAAGGCGCAACGCATCTGCGCAGCAGGATTAGCGCGTGGTCAGTTGGCGGGTACGCTGGTAGGTAAGCTGTAAAAGACGAGCGTCTTCGCCGGCACGGTGGCGGTTGATATCGCTTTCATCAATAACACTTTCTTTTGTGCTACTCCACAACGCCTGCTGCTCTTCGCTCAACAGGATACGCAGCGCCTCTAGGCGAAAGCGCGGCAGCATGCCTGCATGATGAAACAGCAGCGATAGCCAGGTATTGTCATACCCCCAGCTGTCACTGTAGGCCTTGCCCAGGCTGCTCAGCTCATCGTTGAGCCACTGCGCCACCTGGCGCACCGGGTAGCCTTCCTGAAGCAGTCGCTCGCGGGAGATGCCATGTAAAAGCTCGGCTTTTGGATCCCAGTGCGTCCACTCCTGCTGCGGTTGAATAAGAAACGCGCAGCAGCTGCCGTCAGCACGTGCAATGCCAACTTCTATCGGGTAGCTGCCACGCCCGAATCCGGACGCTTCAATATCTAATACAGTAGGTAGCGTCTCGGACACTGACTTCCTCATTCAATCTTGGTACGCGGTCATCGCTCGGCGACACGTTATGCAGCGGCTATGTTGGCAACCTGCTTGCGTTCAGCCAAACGCTGCCAATAGGCAGCCTGAGCCGCATCAGCCGCCAAACCAAGCTCACCTAACCGGTAGGCGCGGGCCAGCCGTTCAGCGGCGGAGTTATGGCCCGCCTGCGCCGCTCTTGCATACCACGTTACTGCATAATCTTCGCGACGCGGATACTGTACGCAACCGTGCTCGTAGATCTGGGCGACCTGATACTGCGACTTTACATCTCCAGACTGGGCGGCTTCTACCACATAGCGCGCACCGCGCGCCTTGTCCTGCGGTGACAGACTGCGGTGAAACAGCATATGCCCGTAAACAGACAGTGCATCCGGATGCCCCGCGTCAGCACAGCGTTTGAACAAACGCATGGTGAAACGCTGGGTGCGCGGAGAACGCGGCAACAGCCACCGATTTTGAAATAGCCGTTCGGCCAAGCGAAACTCTAGCCGAGTAAACAACGATGATGCCTGCGGCATGGCAAACCACCCTGCCAGTTTGTTAAGAACTTTGATTAGCATTCACTACGAAATTTGAGTGCCAACCACACGAGAAACCAGCGTTTGGCCGGTCAATGGGCTGGCAAGCATACGCCTGCCTTTGCGACGACTCAACCCCATTGATTTGCTGCTTTCAAATAGCCTCGCTAACATGCCCCTCACACGCCGTAATAAATCACCACAATAAACGCATATCCTGTGGCACTACTGCCTTAACGAGGAGATCAAAATGCAAACGCGCCCACTCGGCCGAACGGGAATAGAGGTCAGCCGACTTTGTCTGGGTACCATGACTTTTGGCGAGCAAAACAGCGAAGCGGAGGCTCATGAGCAGCTGGACCGCGCCGTCGCCTTTGGTATTAATTTTATCGATACCGCCGAGATGTACCCGGTGCCACCCAAGGCCGACACCCAAGGGTTGACCGAATCGTATATCGGCAGCTGGCTGAAACAGCGCGGCGAGCGTGACGACGTCATTATCGCCACTAAGGCCGTTGGTCCGGGGCCCGAGCATATCCGGGGTGGCCCGCGCATGACACGCGCCCATATTCATCAGGCGATTGATGCAAGTCTTGGCCGCCTGCAGACCGACTATGTTGACCTTTACCAACTTCACTGGCCGGACCGCAATACCAACTTCTTCGGCAAGCTGGGTTACGTACATCAGGATGACGAAGATGCCACTCCCCTAGAAGAAACCCTTTCAGCGCTTAAAGAGCTGGTGGATGCGGGTAAAGTGCGATCAATTGGTCTATCCAACGATACGCCCTGGGGCGTGATGCGGTCGCTTTACCTGGCGGAGAAAATGGACCTGCCCCGCGTGGCATCGGTCCAGAACCCTTATAACCTGCTTAACCGCTCATTTGAAGTGGGCCTGGCGGAAATCGCTCATCGCGAAGAC
Source organism: Vreelandella nanhaiensis (assembly GCF_003990185.1). Classification (GTDB taxonomy): domain Bacteria; phylum Pseudomonadota; class Gammaproteobacteria; order Pseudomonadales; family Halomonadaceae; genus Vreelandella; species Vreelandella nanhaiensis. The sequence continues at coordinate 678,784 of NZ_RZHF01000004.1, forward strand.
GTTGGGCTGCTGGCCTACTCGCCGCTGGGATTTGGCGTGCTCTCGGGTAAATACCTTGAGGGTGCCCGGCCAGAAAAAGGTCGTCTGACGCTCTATGAGCGCTTCAAGCGCTACACCTCGCCCGAGGCGGAAGCCGCCACGCAGGCTTACGTCAACCTGGCACGTGAGCACGGGCTTGATCCGGCCCAAATGGCACTGGCGTTTGTCAATTCGCGCAGCTTTTTGACCAGTAATATTATCGGCGCCACCACCATGGATCAGTTGGAGAGCAACTTGGCAAGCGAGAGTCTCAAGCTGGATGATGAAGTGCTCACAGCGATTGACGATATTCACCGCAGGATGTCCAACCCCTGCCCTTAAGTACGTATATAAGCACTATTGAAGCGATAGCCTCGGCCAACGCCGAGGCTTGGTATACTGTTGGCCACTTGTTCTTATCAAACTTTACGTCGGCCGCAGGAGCTCTCGATGCTGAGCGTTATTTCACCCGCCAAAACGCTGGATTTTGAAACCCCCTCTACGACTCATCATGTTACCCAGCCCGACTTTCTTACCGAAAGCCAGGGGTTGATTGATATTCTACGCGAATACTCCCCCCAACAGATCAGCGAGCTAATGGGTATCAGCGATAAACTGGCCGGTCTTAATGCAGCACGCTTTGCCGAGTGGGAGCCGCCCTTTTCACTGGATAATGCCAAGCCCGCCGCTCAAGCGTTCCAAGGCGATGTCTATACCGGATTGGAAGCCGATACCTTTAGCAAGACGGAAAATCACTTTGCTCAAACGCATCTGCGCATTCTTTCGGGTTTATATGGGCTGCTCCGGCCGCTGGATTTGATTCAGGCCTACCGACTGGAAATGGGCACCAAGCTTGCCAATAACGCGGGCAAAGACCTTTACGCCTACTGGAAGCCGACGCTGACGAAAGCGCTTGATGAAGCCATCGCAGCCAGCGGCTCCAAAGAGCTGGTAAATCTGGCGTCCAACGAGTATTTCAAAGCGGTGGATACCAAGAAGCTTGATGCGCGAATTATTACACCTGTTTTCAAAGATGAAAAAAACGGCTCTTTTAAAATCATCAGCTTCTACGCCAAGAAAGCGCGCGGCCTGATGAGCGCATGGATCATTCGTGAGCAGGTCAACACGCCCGAAGCGTTGCAAGATTTCAATGTAGCGGGTTATCGCTTTGACGCTGCCGCTTCAGAAAATAACACTTTGGTGTTTACCCGCCGTGAAGCAGACCGTTCGTAGCCTTTGAACGAAAAGCCAAGAAACACTTAGAAAAACGTAAGAGTGCGTGCCGAGCGAGGTTTTAAAAACTGCTGGTGCGCCTCTTTAAATAACGCTGTATCGCACTGTCGAAGCCACTCATAGGCCACCATATCGGCGGAGACGGATATCGCTCCCTGCTGACACGCCCGCTCGCGAGCCAGCGTGGCTTCTTCCCGGCGGCGGCTCGCCGTTGCCTCACTTAACCAGTACACCTGATAGCCTGCTTCCAGCAAGCCAAGTGCGCTCTGCAAGACACAGATATGCGCCTCGGCCCCACATATCACGATCTGCTGTTTAGTACTGGCACTTAATGCCTGACTAAAGACGGTATCTTCCATGGCGCTAAAGTGCTGTTTTTGCCAGCAGCGATATTCCGTTAGCGGCTGCAGTAGCGTAGGTGCCGTTTTCCCCAGCTTCTCAGGTAACTGTTCGGTTATCCACACCGGGACGTCAAGCCGCTCGGCAACTTGTGCAAGCCAACCCGCCTCGGTTATTACCTGCTGCTCACCGTCAATCACCGGTAGAAGCCCCGTTTGAAGATCGACAATTAATAGCAGACTCTTCTCTCGATATAGGCGCATACTGCTTCTCCATCTTATTATTTTAACCCAGAAGTCTTAGGCACTTTTTTCACGCAATGATTAAGCGTAAAGGCTAAAATATCGCCTCACAACTTTACTCTGATAAATGCCTCTTACAACTCAAAAGGAGCACGCCATGCTACGACAACTATTTATTATGCTGCTGGTCAGCACGCTAGGCTTTGGTTTGGCAATTGAATCAGCCGATGCGCGGCGTATGGGGGGCGGTAGCAACATGGGCAGCGTTTCGCGCTCGGCCGACCGCCCTGCGGCAACGCAGCAGGCTCAAAACACGCAAAAGGCTCCAGCAGGCGCTGCTACATCCCGCGGTGGCATGGGCGGCATGATGGGCGGCCTGTTAGCCGGAGGGCTTTTAGCCGCACTATTTTTTGGCGGCGCGTTTGATGGGCTGCGCCTGATGGATTTCATCATGATCATCGGAGTGGCCGCACTGGCGTTTATAGCGCTTCGCGCCATGCGCGCTCAACGTCCGGCAACGGCAGCTCAAGGCCACGCACAGCAACGCACCCCCGCACAGCCTATCAATACAGCAGCATCGTCCGGCGCTTCCAGCCAGTTTGGCACAACACCCGAGTGGTTTGATAAAGAACGCTTCTTAAGCGGTGCTAAAGAGCACTTCATGACGCTTCAACGCGCCTGGGATAACAACGACTTCACGCTTATTCAAGAGTATGTCACGCCCGAGCTTTACAACCTGCTGCGCGAAGAGCGCGCCCAGCAGCCTGCCAATAATCGTACTGAGGTGGTACGCCTGTTTGCCGAACTTGGCGACATTACAGAACTTGATAATCGCGCTGAGGCGACCGTTATCTTTCACGGTATTCTGGAGGAAAACGATCAGCAGACCGATTTCAATGAAACCTGGCACCTGACTCGTACCATGCAGAATGATGCGCCCTGGTACCTACAAGGCATTGAGCAAAACCCGAGCGTTTAAACATATCGGTTCAACGCCTTTCGCAGTCAGAACGTAAAACAGCCGCCAATTACTTAGCGGCTGTTTTTTTTATAGCATTATGACGACAGGCATGGCCGATTAATCTTCGGCTGCATCCTGGATGTTCTCACCAGCTTCTTCGATGCTTTCGCCAGCGTTGTCCATGCTCTCATCAATGCTCTCTCCCGCTTCTTCTGCAGGCCCCTGATCATTATCGCAGGCTACCAAACCACCTGCTAATAAAGCGATCAGGGCGGCAATCAATAGTGTTTTCACCAGTTGTCCATTCATCGTTCTTCTCCTTGTGAAATAGCGTTTTGGTGCTTTTGCATCATACGTTCTCTTTTGGATCAAACCAATACTGTCACTATTTCATGGCGGCTGCTTAATCGATGGGTATAAACGAGTGAGGTGTGAGGTGTGAGGTGTGAGGTGTGAGGTGTGAGGTGTGAGGTGTGAGGTGGACAAGGATAAGGCTCCTGCCAAGCACGTTCTATTGACGATCCACCACTCACTCCCCCACGGCTCTTCCTTAGCCTTTCACCTGCTTTTCTTTCGCGCACACAAAAAACCCAGCCGGGTGGCTGGGTTCTT
>NZ_RZHF01000005.1 GCF_003990185.1 Vreelandella nanhaiensis
CCGTTGTCACAACGAATAGAGTGCGGCTTACCACGCCATTCAATGATCTGGTCTAGCGCCCGGATAACTCGTTCAGTAGGCAACGAGATGTCTACTTCGATACCAAGACCTTCTCGGTTAAAGTCGTCGATCACATTCAGTAGACGGTAGCGACGACCGTCGCTCAGTTGGTCATGCATAAAATCCATAGACCAGCTGTCATTAATCGTTTCAGGCACCGCTAAAGGTTCAGGCTTCTCGCGGATTAACCGTTTCTTCGGTTTGATCCGAAGATTCAGCTCCAACTCTCGGTAAATCCGGTAGACCCGCTTATGGTTCCAACGAAAGCCTTTCACATTACGTAGGTGCAGGAAGCACAAGCCAAAGCCCCAGTTTCTCTGGTTATGCGTCAGCGTGATCAACCAGTCGGCGATTTGATCGTTCTCGCCGCGGAGCTTCGCTTGGTATCGATAGCAATTTTCACTGATGCTAAACATCCAGCAGGCTAGGCGGATGCTGACGTGCTTTTCCATGACGGCTTTCTGCGCCATCTCACGGCGACGAGACGGCTTCACCACTTTTTTTCGATGGCTTCCTTGAGGATATCCGCTTTCAATCGTTCCTCGGCATACATCTTCTTGAGCCGTCGGTTTTCATCCTCTAGCTCTTTTAGCCGTGCCATCATGGACGCATCCATACCACCGAATTTAGCTCGCCACTTATAGAAGGTCGCGCTGCTCATACCGTGCTCACGACATAGCTCCGGAACCGGGGCACCGCCTTCGGCTTGCTTGAGGATTGACAGTATTTGGCTGTCAGAAAAACGTGATTTTTTCATGCAGAATCTCCCTGCGTTTAGCTTACGGAAAATTCTACTTTTGAGCACCCTGGTTTTTCGGGGGGATTACCCCAATTCCTTGTAACATTCGCCATATCCTCATAATCCTTAATGAACGTCTAAAGAGTGATATCCGGCATGTCGTGCTCGGCGCCGTTGTCCTTGGCCTGTTTTCTAGTATCACCGGTTGGCGGGAAAATCGCCCCCTGGAGATAGTAAATAATGTTGGCAGAAATTGGGCTTTAAGTTTCCTGACTATAATGTCCTCCTGTTCTTGGTAGGAGCAGCAGGCTACTCACTGACAATAGGAGCCAGCCCCTATTCCTGCAAGCGTAGCCGTGTCGACGGCTCTCAGAATCAACGCCCCCTACCGTTCTGCGTCTGCTTACGATGATAAAGCTTGGCAAACGGCGCCGCCGTCACACCGTGAGTAAGAATCGAGGTAAAGACGATCAGGCTGCCGACCACCCAGGCGATATCATGTCCGGTGCGGCTCGAGATCAGGACGGCATAGAACAGGGCCGACACGCCGATCGGCCCAAACCAGCCCATGACAAATGAAATCCGCTTTTCTCTGACCGGTGGCAAGAGTGGTCTTAGCAGCAGGATTACCGGCAAACGACGCAGCAACAACACAAGAACGGCCAGCAGCACTCCGCTCCAGCCAAGCGCTACCCACTCGGACCAAGGGGCAATCAACCCGAACAGCACGAAAACAGGCAAGGTAAAGAAGAGGTTTACCGCCTCCTGAACATTCTCCTCCTCACTACGTTCCTGGCCGCCAACCACTTGGTCAAAGGCCAGCCCGGCGACAAATACTGCTAGGATACTATTGGTGCCCAGTAGCTTGCCTACACCAAGCACAAGAATCGTCAGCGCCAATGTAATCGCAAGAAAAGAGGGCTGATCGAGATAACTCCTGGCTTCGGCCCACTCCAGCGCACGACCGCTTGCCCAGCCAAGCAGGCCGCCGATAACGATGCTGCCGCCCACCTCCCATAACCAGGTCTTGACGAACCATTCAGACCAGGCCGTTTCCATAGGCACGGTCAGCAATAAAATGGGTAACAGCACCAGCGGATAAGCCAAGCCATCGTTGGCGCCGGACTCAGTAGACAGCAGGTGCCTGAATGGGTCGGGCAGATTTTCCTTTGCCACACCCCCAGTCACGATGGACGAGGCAATGACAGGGTCCGTGGCGCAGATACTGGCCCCAACCAACATCGCTATCAGCCAGGGTAACCCCAGCGTCCAGTAGGTCAGCAATGCACTGATCAGGAACATGGCAGGCATGGCGATCGCCAGCAATACCATCACCGAGCGCCAGTGGGTCAGAGGGAATTTCGAGGGCAGACGCAGAGCAATCCCCATCAGGCTAATTCCCAGCGTCAAGCGCGCTACCTCTTCAAGTATCGCCTGGGTATTGCCCCACTCTTGAGGATGCAACCACCCCAAGCCATCGGGGCTTAGTAGTACGCCCAGCAAGAATGCCAGCAAGGGAGGAGAAAGCCAGGAGCGATCAACGGGACGCGACAACAGGCCCAGCAAGACAATTAACCCTCCCACCGCTGCCAGGGCGACGTTGATATCCTTCATGCTCCGACTCCATATTGTTGTATTGGCTGTCCTCCGTACACCATAGACAAAAGACTCCTAGCCTGCCTTCCCGTTTTCAAAAGGCATGTTAATTACTCAGTGGGCTCTTATAGAGCGCAGTCAGATAAGGCGACCTATACAAGGAAGCGCTAGCGGGCTATTTCCCAAGAGCTAAGTGCCTGCACTGCTAAGCGGCCGTTATGAGTAGTACCACTATAAAAACGACTAAATAACTATTAATTCGTGCAACTTTGTCCGCTGTCACCTACGTTAGAATTTAGAATTCAACTAGAAAATAAAAGACATCAGATTTACTAACGAGATTAAACAGCTGTTCGATAAAATACCGTATCGAGCGTAAACATTGATCTAGTCGACTGGGTAAGCTGGCCTCGTTATTAGTATTGAATAAGCCATGATAGTAGCCCTAATGGGGCTTCTAACACGGCTACGTTAGATAATAAATTTTCTTTTAAATACAAACATAGAGAAATGTGAAAACGCGTTAATGCAAAACGGGCTGCTAATCTAGGAATGAGGTGATACTCATGTACAACAAGGCCTAAATCTTTAGCTTTGGTATATAAGGCTTACTTATGTGGTTTCAGATAATTTTTGTAATTGGATTGGCTATCGTCCACCTTACTGCAGGCAATATTCGCTTTCTTCAAGCCTGGCCGCGCAGTGCCTGGCTCTCATTTGCCGGTGGGATAGCGGTTTCGTATGTGTTCGTGCATGTCTTTCCCGAACTTGAAGAAGCACAGCAAGCCATTGGTGGGCACGGTACTGTGGCTTTTTTGGAGCACCACGCTTATTTAATAGCTCTAGTGGGCCTGATCTTATTTTATGGTCTCGAACATTGGGTCTCGCAGAATAAAGCGCAAACTAGCCCACCTAATACAGAAGCCCATGCCTTGCCGGGCAAACGTATGTTCTGGCTACACATTGGAACATTTGCGCTTTATAACGCTCTAGTTGGCTATCTTTTGGTCTATCGAGAGTCATCATTACATGAATTGGCCTTATATGCTCTGGCCATGGCCTTCCACTTTCTCGTCAATGATTACGGGTTAGTGGCCCGTCATCGCGAGTATTATCTGCGTAAGGGACGTTGGGTGTTGGCGGTAGCGGTCATCATTGGCTGGTGTGCTGGGCAGTGGATTGAAGTAGAAGAGGCTGCGACGAGCATGCTATTCGCCTTCTTGGCAGGAGGAGTCGTACTTAACGTTCTTAAGGAGGAATTACCTGAGGAGCGACAGAGTCGACTATGGCCTTTTGTTCTAGGCGCGGTCCTTTACTCTTTACTCTTACTGGTAATTTAAGTAGAGATTTAGCCCGCAAGGAGGTACTGCATGGTAAACCAAGGTGAGGCTGAGAAGCTGGCGCTATCGCACTAAACAATTCTGTCTTAACGGCACCTGGTTGGTAGGCTGTAGGATGGGAAAATAAAAAAAACCAGCCATAAGGGCTGGTTTTTTAAATTCTGTGGCGGAGAGGGAGGGATTCGAACCCTCGAAGCCTTTCGACTTACACACTTTCCAGGCGTGCTCCTTCGACCACTCGGACACCTCTCCACATTTTGGTTCAATCACATAGGCTGTGCCTTTCGCGACAGAACGGCGCATATACTAGGGTTTAAGCGGCCAAATAGCAAGCCTTTTTCAGAATCAGTGGCTTGCTGATGCTAATCGCTGCCTGGCAGTACGGCATAACTGCCGTGAGCTTCCAGGCAAAGCGCATCACCACAGTAGAGCTGCTGGGTTAGCGCAATGCGGCCTTTGCCGCGTTCGGCAAGTTTTTGGGTGAGTTGTTCAATGCCATCAGGCTCTTCTGGCGTGCATATCAGGCGGTAGTCGCCAGTTACTGGGGCCAGGAAGCGCTGAGTGGCTTGGGCCACTACCACATCACGCGCCATGCCCTGCCCGCGCAGCCAGAGCGTTACCCAGCACCAGCCTTGTAGCGTGGTTTGCGCACTTAGCGCGCCACCAAAGCCGGTGCCTTTGTCATTCAAGTTAGGCATCAAGGCTAGCTGCCAGGTGAGCGACTGGTTATGCAGCGACATGCTTTCAATTCCCAGTGAGCCCACCATGGGAATTGCTTCGCCTAGCCACTTTTGAAAGGCGACCAAATCTTCCTGGCCTTCAGGGAGTGGCAAACGTGGATGCGGCACACCGGGCTGTCGCATGACTATTGCCCCCTTACGTCCAACGTTCTACAAAATCGGCCACGTTGTGCTGGGGCAGCGGCTTATGGCGTCCGCCCAGGTTACCCAGATAGATAAAGGCGACCACTTCATCGTCTTCATCCAGGGAAAGCCCTTTGCGCACAACGGGGTCAAAGGCGTACTTACCGCTACGCCACATGGCACCTAACTCCTGCGCGTGGGCCGCCAGCAAAATGCCGTGGGCGGCGCAGCCTGCGGAAATTACCTGCTCCATCTTGGGAACTTTGGGAAGATCCGGCGTTACCTTGGCGATCACGGCGATAATCATCGGTGCGCGCAGCGGCTTTTTACGCGCTGAATTCAACGTGTCGTCGTCGGCACTGGGGTCTTCCTGGAACTCAGCTTCGGCAAACAGCTCACCCAAGCGCGTACGCCCTTCCCCGGTGAACTCAATAAACCGCCAGGGGCGCAGCTCTTTGTGGTCTGGGGCCCGCAGGGCCGCCTGGTAAATGGCGTCCATCTGCTCGGCAGTGGGTGCAGGATCAGTGAGCTTGCCCATTGAGCTGCGTTCATGAAGAAGCGTGAGTGCATCCATTTGGGTTCCATCCAATCAATCAGTTAGGCACTACTGTAGCGCAGTCGCTTACTGCCTTGCCAGACGCAGCGGGCTTGGCGGCGTAAAGCCTGGCGTAGCGCGCCAGGGGCTGATGTCCAGCCCGCCCCGGCGCACGTAGCGTGCGAGCACCAAAAGCTCGCTGGGTTGGGCGTGCTGCATCAGGTCAGTGAAGATATGCTCAACGCAGTGCTCATGAAAATCCTGGTGCTGGCGATAGCCGATCAGGTAGCGCAGCAGGCCTTCGCGATCAAGCTTCGGGCCTTTATAGCGAATCATTACGCTGCCCCAGTCGGGCTGGCCGGTGACCGGGCAATTGGATTTGAGCAGATGCGAGTGCAGGGTTTCTTCGACCACCTCGTCGCTTACCGCTAGATGGGCGGCACTGGGTGTGTAATCGCTTACTTCGATATCCAGGTCGTCCAGGCAATCACCGGGTAGCGGCTGAGGGGTAAGCTCGGTGTCTTCTACACCTAACAGCTCAACGCTGACCGGGGCACCGGCAGCCGCGCTCAAGTCACGCTTCAATGTTTCAATCACTTCCTCGCGGCTTTCCATACGTGTCTGGTTAAAGCTATTGAGGTAGAGCTTCCAGGATTTGGACTCGATCAGGCTGGGTGACTCAGCGGGCAGGCGAAAACGGGCCACGGCCACGATGGGCTTGCCACGGGCGTTAAGCCAGGAAACCTCAAAGGCGTGCCATTCATCCTCACCCACGAAAGGCAGCTTGCCCTCTTCAATCCCCAGCGGCGCCCGATTGGCGGCGCGGGGGATGGGGAACAAAAGCCCCGCATCGTACTGCTCGGGATAGGCGGAATCGCGCCCCAGGGGCGCGTGCTCTAAGGTATCGGGGCGATGTGCCATAAGGCGGTGCTCTCTTTATAAACGGTATCTTGATAAATGGTAATACGGTTAACTGCGAATGCCTTTGCCACGCTCCAGCATGGTAAGCGCAACGAAAAATAGCACAATGATAAACGCAAAGATGGCCGTCAGCGCCCAACCTACTGGAATATCCGATACGCCCAGGAACCCGTAACGGAAGACGTTAACCATGTATAGGATGGGGTTGAGCATCGATACGCCCTGCCAGAAATTGGGCAGCATGGAGATGGAGTAGAACACGCCTCCCAGGTAGGTCAGCGGGGTCAGAATAAACGTCGGCACGATGGAAATATCGTCGAACTTGTTGGCCATCAGTGCATTGATAAAGCCCCCAAGGGAGAACAGTGCCGAGGTTAATACCACTACCAGCACGGTCAACAAGGGGTGCTCAACGGTTAATCGCGTGAAGAACAGCGATACAATCGTGACGATCAGTCCCACGCCCAAACCACGCGCCATGCCGCCTAGAATAAACCCGGATAGAATTACCCAGTTCGGCATGGGCGATACCATCAGCTCTTCCACCGAGCGCTGAAACTTGTTAGAGAAAAAGCTTGAGGCCACGTTGGAGTAGCTGTTAGTTATCACCGACATCATGATCAGGCCGGGGACGATAAAGTCCATGTAGGAGAAACCGTCCATATCCCCAATGCGCGAGCCGATAAGGTTACCAAAGATGATGAAGTACATCGCCATGGTGATAGACGGCGGCAGCAGCGTTTGCGGCCAGATGCGCGTAAAGCGCTTGATCTCTTTAAGCACCAGCGTCCATAGTGCAACGAGTGTTTGCGTCGCATTCATGCCTGCGCCTCCTTATTCAGTTCGGCGCGCTTATCTATAGCGTTGTTGCCTGCCTCTACCATTGATACGAACATCTCTTCCAGCCGGTTGGCGCGGTTGCGCATGGAAACCACCTGCATCCCCTGCTCGCTTAATACACTGAACACATCGTTCAACTGCTGGCCGCGATGAATCACCAGCGCCAGCTGCGAAGGCTCAACCTGGGTAATTTCAAACCCTTCGATGACGGGTGGTTGGCTAACCGGCTCCGCCAGGTCGAGCAGAAAGGTTTCTGTATCAAGCTCGGCGAGCAGTTCACGTACGCTGGTGTTCCGAACAATTTCGCCATGATTGATGATGGCGATATTGCGGCACAGGCTTTCCGCTTCTTCCAGATAGTGGGTAGTCAGAATGATCGTGGTGCCTTCATCCTGATTGATGCGGCGCATGTATTCCCACATGCTGCGGCGCAGTTCAATATCCACACCTGCCGTGGGCTCATCCAGAATTAACAGCTTGGGGCGATGCATCAGCGCCCGGGCAATCATCAGGCGGCGTTTCATCCCGCCGGAAAGCATGCGCGCGTTGCCATTGCGCTTGTCCCACAGGCCAAGGTCGCGCAGTAGCTGCTCAGCACGTGGCAGCGCTTCGCGGCGGGTCATGCCGTAGTAGCCCGCCTGCGCCAGCACGATATCGAGCACCTTCTCGAACTGGTTAAAGTTGAATTCTTGGGGCACCACGCCCAACTGATACTTGGCCTTGGCGAAGTCTTTATCGATGTCGATACCAAAAATTGACACCTTGCCTTCCGACTTCTGCACCAGTGAACACACAACACCCAAGGTGGTAGATTTACCCGCACCGTTAGGGCCCAGCAACGCAAAAAAATCGCCCTGCTGGACGTCAAGATCGATACCTTTTAACGCTTGAAAGCCGTTGCCATACACCTTGGTAAGGCCACGGATAGACAATGCCGGTTCGGCCATAAAGATGTCCTGTCAGCAAAATAGGGGCACAAAAAATGCGTGAGAAGCAATGATATCGGGGCGTTTACGTAATTTTTCAAGCCAGGTCTGCAAGGCGGAAAAACTTACCTTCTTATCCCCTACGATATTTAGATTCCATGTATTTCTTCAGTAGCATTAGATAATACATAGGCATACATATAGTACTTTAGTATTATCTGTATGCCTTAGTGTTATCAACACTTTGGCATACAAGGGAACAAACACTTATAAATGAGAAAATCACTTAATGAGCACGATCACGCCCTACACTCCAGTCGCTTTAACGAAGCAACCTGTTACCGAAAGCCCACCCACCCAGCCCAAGCGAGGCTTGGCAGCCCTGTCCTTACGCCGCCAACGGCTTATTGGCGTTGCCGTTTTATGGCTCATACTCGCGATTATGATTGCAGTAAACGCCTGGCAAAGCCGAGCGCTGCTTTATCACGAGCGTGAGCAACGTATGGTCACTGCTGTGGATATTGCGATTTCCACTCTGGAGCATTTCGATGAACTCGCCCAACAAGGCGAAATGACCCAGGAAGAAGCGCAAACCCTTGCTTTCGATTCCATTCGTAATGTCCGTTTTGGCAAAGATGATAACTACTTGTTCGCGCTGACGGGTGACTTAAAGATGCTTGCTCACCCAAGCCGCGCAAGAGGTGACGATTTATCAAACGTCACCGACCCACAAGGAACCCTTATCTTCCAGTCCATTCTAGATAGTGCCCAGGCGACAGGCCAAGGCTTTACAGAGTATTACTCCAACTTCGCCCGGGGTAACGATGCAATGCCTTTGGTGCGCACTTATACCGAAGCCTATGCCCCCTGGAATGTATACGTTGCCAGCGGCGTATTTATAGGGGACGTAAGCCAAGCCATCATGAGTCAGCTGATTAAAACCATCATGGTTGGCTTGCTGGCAGGTGCATTAGTCACTCTGGCGTTCTGGGGAATGATTTCCCTGATATTGCGTCGCCTAGGCGGCGAGCCTAGCTATGCAGCGAGCGTTGTCGGGCGTATTGCTCAGGGCGATCTAACCGCGGAGGTCAAGCTAAGCACCAACGATACCAGCAGCCTGCTTTACGATATCCAGCAGATGCGTGACAAACTGCATGCAACGATGCAGGAAATTCATACAACTAGCGCAGCGGTAGATCAAAACTCTGGCGATATTGCGGCAGGTAATCAGGAGCTTTCATCACGCACCGAGCAACAGGCCGCCGCCCTTCAACAAACTTCCGCCAGCATGGAAGAAGTCACCGCTACCGTGCGCCAAAATGCTGAGAACGTTGAACAAGCCAAGGAACTGGTGCGAAGCGCCGGTGACACCTCACAAGTTGGCCAGCAGGCCATTGGCGAGGCCGTTACTTCCATGCAGGAAATCAGTGCCGAAGCGGCCAAAATTTCCGATATTGTTACGCTGATCGACAGTATTGCCTTCCAGACCAACATTCTGGCGCTCAATGCGTCTGTCGAAGCCGCACGAGCCGGTGAGCATGGCCGAGGCTTTGCCGTGGTAGCAGGTGAAGTGCGCCAGCTGGCTAACCGTTCGGCAACGGCCGCTCACGAGATTAAAACGCTAATCAACACATCCAATGCGCAAGTAGATAACGGCGCCTCGCTAGTAACCACCGCCAAAGAGCGCATGCAGCATATCGACCAGCAGATTCAGCGCATCAACGACCTGTTTGCGGACATTACGGCCGCAACCCACGAGCAAACCCAGGGTATCGAGCAGATCAATGTGGCTATCGCCCAGCTTGATCAGTCCACCCAAGATAACGCATCCATGGTTCAGCAGACCGCCAACTCCGCGCACGATCTAAAACAGCGCTCCCAATCGCTTAACAGCATCGTCAATCACTTCACGCTTAATTAAAAGTCAAGCATCACTCCCTACGTTCAGGCAGTTGGGCTGCCTGAACGTAGGCACCCATCAACACATGCATATAAAACACACGCACAGCAAAATGCCGTCAACATGGACGGTAGATAGCGATATATTTTAAATAGAAGGATAAAACGAGAAGAATAACGGAATGAAGCTGTTTACTTGGGCGGGAAAATAGAGCTAACGGGGTTGCCTTGAGACGGGCTGGCGTTCCAACTGTCGACCCTTGCCATACTGGCTAACGCTGTTTACGTGGAGCGGGAAAAGAGATTCGAACTCTCGACCCTCGCCTTGGCAAGGCGATGCTCTACCACTGAGCTATTCCCGCACTCCGATACCCTAACGATGTAATTGGCGTCCCATAAGGGGTTCGAACCCTTGTTACCGCCGTGAAAGGGCGGTGTCCTAGACCACTAGACGAATGGGACGTTTCGTTGCCTCGTCGAGGTGGCGCGTATATTACTCAACGCCTACTTTCATGTCAAGCATCTCTGATTCGATTTAACTCTTTGATAATACCCTACCTTCGATATTGGTTTTGTATATTCACAATGCTCCATAACGGGGCAAATCTAGAACACCCCGCCCTACCACGGTGCAAGGAGCAATTCTTCGCCCCAAAGCTAACGGCTAATTTAATTCATTTTCTTGAAAGCTTGCTTATATAAACGCTCACTTAAGAGAGCTCAATAATTGGCACACTTATTGCTTAACTCCGGCATTCAAACTTTTAAGGATGAATTCATGCCCCTTACACGCCGCTCATTTTTAACCACCGCCGCCACGTCTGCGGCGGGTTTAACGCTTGGCATGCCAAACATTGCCAGCGCCCAGAATACGACCACGTCAAACAACCAAACAACCGGCGCATCGGCTACTCCTTTTCAACCGGGTGATGGCTTCAATACCCAACGCAGTTATGGCGGTGGCAGCTGCGTGGCTCCCCACCATTTAGCGGCCAACGCCGGGCGCGACATTCTCAAGCAAGGCGGCAATGCGGTAGAGGCGATGGTTGCCGCCGCAGCGGCGATTGCGGTGGTCTACCCACATATGAACTCTATAGGCGGCGACGGCTTCTGGTTGATTCACGAGCCCGGCAAGGCCCCGGTGGCGATCGACGCCTGCGGCCCCGCCGCGCGCATGGCTACCCCCGCCTTCTATGAAGGGCAAACGCAGATTCCCGAACGCGGCCCCACTGCGGCCTTAACGATGGCGGGAACAATCGGCGGCTGGCAGGAAGCCCTTAATGTTGCCAAATCGTGGGGCACAGCGCTTCCGCTTTCTACTCTTTTTGAAGATGCCATTCGCTATGGCGAGCAGGGTGTTGCCATCTCGCGCAGTCAGGAGGCCCTAACCCGCCAGCATCTAGAACGCCTTTCTCAAAGCCCAGGCTTCAGCGATACCTTTCTGAGAAACGGCGAAGTCCCTCAGCAAGGCACACGCCTGCAACAGCCACGTCTGGCCGCCACCCTACGTCGCCTGGCCGATGCAGGCCTGGACGATTTTTACCGCGGCGAACTGGCTCAGAGCATGGCGCGAGATTTAAGTACGCTGGGTAGTCCGCTGCGCCTAGAAGATTTCAATGCCTATCGTGCCCAGCGTGTCACTCCGCTTGAAGTCGCCCTGCAAGACGTCACGCTCTATAACCTACCCGCGCCGACCCAAGGCATGGCCTCGCTGATGATTCTTGGTCTTTACGAGCGCTTGGGAGTGGGCGAAGGTGAAAGTTTTGCCCATCTGCACGGCTTGATAGAGGCTACCAAGCGCGCCTTTTTACTGCGTGACCGCTATATCACCGACCCCAACCGGGTCAATATCGACCTTCAAGAACTGCTCAGCGCGGCGCGCCTTGACCGCGAGGCAGCACAGATCAACCCCGCTCGCGCCCTACCCTGGCCACATACCCCTGAGCCCGGGGATACTATCTGGATGGGCACGGTTGATAGCCAGGGCCGTTCGGTAAGCTTTATTCAGAGCGTCTACTGGGAGTTTGGTAGCGGCGTAGTACTGCCTGAAAGCGGCGTGTTGTGGCAAAACCGTGGGATTAGCTTCTCGTTGGACGAGAACAGCCTACGCGGCCTGGCCCCTGGGCGTAAACCGTTTCATACCCTTAACCCGGCACTTGCCAACTTCAACGATGGCCGCACCATGGTCTACGGCACCATGGGCGGGGAAGGTCAGCCGCAAACCCAGGCGGCGCTCTTTTCGCGCTACGCCTTCCACGGTATGCCATTGCAGCACGCGGTGGCCGCCCCGCGCTGGCTTTTGGGCCGCACCTGGGGGGAAAACAGCACCAATTTAAAGCTAGAGTCGCGTATAGACCCAACCATAGCGGCAGAGCTGCGCGCGGCGGGTCACGATGTTGAAGTGCTGGACGCTGCCTACAGCGACACCATGGGCCACGCTGGCGCCATTGTGCGTCACCCAGATGGCCTGATCGAGAGCGCCCACGACCCACGAAGCGACGGCGGCGCGGCCAGCGTATAATTGCCCGTTTGGGTACCGGGCGCTTATGGCCTAAACTGAACCTCATACCGCCGCAGGTGGTCTTTAATGAGCCTTGCCCGAGCGGCAGGGTCTGCTGTCAAACACCATTTAAGGAGGCGCCCATGGCCAAAATCGAAAAATCGCCCGAGCAGTGGCGTGAACAGCTTACCCCCGAGCAGTACCGGGTAGCGCGCGAGAAAGGCACCGAACGCCCCTTCACCGGCGATTATCAGGTTCGCGACGAGCAGGGTATTTACCACTGCATTTGCTGCCATGCGCCACTGTTTGAGAACGAGCACAAGTTTGATGCCGGCTGCGGCTGGCCAAGCTTTGACAGGCCGCTTGGCCGCCACAGTGTCGAAGAGCATCAGGACACCTCCCACGGCATGGTGCGCACGGAAGTGGTGTGCTCCCATTGCGATGCCCATTTAGGGCACGTGTTTCCTGACGGGCCGCCGGAATCTACAGGGCTACGTTACTGCATCAACTCCGTGTCGCTTGAGTTCCATCCTGACGAGTAAGCGATACGGCATAAACGTATAACGAACCCCGGCAAGGCGAGCACCATCTGGTAGAATGGTTGCTCGCTTTTTTATGCCCGTTTTTTTGTGCTTGTAGGAGAAACTCATGCTCGGCTGGTTCCCCGGACATATGAACAAGGCCCGCCGCCAGATAAAGGATGCGCTGCCGGAAATTGACGTGGTCATTGAAGTATTGGACGCACGCCTGCCCTATTCCAGCGCCAACCCGATGCTGGCCGAGCTGACCCGGCACAAGCCGGTGCTGAAAATTCTTTCCCGGGCGGACCTGGCAGACCCCGAGCGCACCGCCGAATGGGTAGCCTTTTTCGATGCCCAGGAAGATACCCGGGCGCTCGCCATCACCACAACCAATACCCGTGAGCTAAAGAAGATCCCCAAGCTTTGTCATGAGTTGGCCGGTGCCGTGCGTGCCGACCGCGACGTTCGGGTGATGGTGATGGGCATTCCCAACGTGGGCAAATCTACCCTGATCAATGGCCTGGCCGGGCGCAAGATTGCCAAAACCGGCAACGAGCCGGCCGTTACCAAGCGCCAGCAAAAGGTGCGTATTGATGGCCGTGTGGCGCTGATCGACACACCCGGGGTGCTGTGGCCCAAGATTGAAGATCAGGCAAGTGCCTACCGGCTGGCGGCAAGCGGCGCAATTCGCGATACCGCCATTGAATACACCGATGTGGGGATTGTTGCCAGTGCTGAACTTGCCAAGCGCTACCCGGCCGAACTTACCGCTCGCTATAAGCTGAAGGCGCTACCCACCTATGAAGCACCTGTGAATACGGATGTTGACGCCGACGGGCCGCAGAGGCCGGATTTCCTTGCCATTGCCGGATTTGACGGTCACGCCATCTTGAAAGAGATTGCCAGTAAACGGGGCGGTCTTCGCCCTGGCGGCGAGGTGGATTTGCACCGCGGCGCAGAAGTGCTGCTTCACGAGCTTCGTGATGGCAAGCTTGGCCGCCTGACACTAGAAACGCCTGACGATATTCCGCCGCCAATTATGCATGATGACGAAGACAATCAAACGCTTTCCGACGCATAATGGATTCATCACCCGGCGCCGTCGTACGGCCATTGGACATCTTTGGATAAATCACTCATGGAAACCTCTCAGCTTCAAACGCCCACTGAGCTTCAGGGTGCACAGCAAGACACTCAGCTTCAACGTCCTGAGCTCAGGAAATCCCATAAGCTGCATAACGTGTGTTATGACATTCGCGGCCCGGTACTCGATCACGCCAAGCGCCTGGAAGATGAAGGCCAGCGAATTCTAAAGCTGAATATTGGCAACCCCGCACCGTTTGGGTTTGAAGCACCTGAAGAGATTTTGCAGGATGTGATGCGCAACTTGCCCACGGCGCAAGGCTACTGCGATTCAAAGGGCCTTTACTCGGCGCGCAAAGCCATTATGCAGGAGTGCCAGCGCAAGGAGATCCCGGGCGTTGGCATTGAGGATATCTATATCGGCAACGGCGTATCAGAGCTGATCGTGATGTGCATGCAGGCGTTATTGAACGATGGCGACGAAGTGCTGATTCCCGCCCCCGACTATCCGCTCTGGACGGCAGCGGCGCATCTTTCCGGCGGCCACGGGGTGCATTACCTGTGCGACGAGCAGGCGGACTGGACCCCGGACATTGCCGATATCCGCACCAAGATCACCAGCCGCACTCGCGCGATTGTATTGATCAACCCCAACAACCCGACCGGAGCAGTGTACCCCCCCGCCGTGGTGCGCGATGTGCTGGCGGTAGCCAAAGAGCACAACCTGGTGGTGTTCTCGGATGAGATCTACGACAAGATTCTTTATGACGGCGTAGAACATACCGCCACCGGCGCGTTAGCAGACGATGACCAGTTAGTGATCACCATGAACGGGCTGTCCAAGAGCTACCGCTGTGCGGGCTTTCGTTCAGGCTGGATGACCATTTCCGGCACGATTGCCAAACAGCGCGCCAAGGATTTCATTCAGGGGCTGACCATGCTGGCCTCCATGCGCTTGTGCGCCAATGTTCCCGCGCAGCACGCCATTCAAACGGCCTTGGGCGGTTATCAGTCGATTAATGATTTAATTCTGCCTGGCGGTCGCCTGCTAGCCCAGCGCGATATCACGGTAGAGAAACTCAACGCCATTCCCGGGGTATCCTGCGTCAAGCCTAAAGGCGCGCTCTATGCGTTTCCACGCCTGGACCCCAGGGTATTCAATATCCAGGACGACCAGAAGTTGGTGCTTGACCTGCTCCTCCAAGAGAAAATCCTGCTGGTTCAGGGCACCGCGTTCAACTGGCCGGAGCCGGATCACGTGCGTATCGTGACGCTCCCCTGGGCAGACCAGTTGGGTGATGCCTTGGACCGGTTTGCCAACTTTCTGTCGCGCTACCGTCAATAACGCGCGAGGCGGCTTGAAACTGCTTTTATGCGTACGTATCTAACCCGTATTCCAGTAACGCATTGATGACCTCTTAGGGAGAACCTGCAACATGATGCGAATAGTGCTGTTTTTAGCCACCAACCTGGCGGTGCTGCTTGTCGCCAGTATTACACTGCGCCTGTTTGGCGTTGAGGGTTACTTACGCAGCCAAGGGATCAACTTTACTAGCCTGTTGATCTTCTGTTTTATCTTCGGCATGGTTGGCTCGCTGATCTCGCTGTTTATCTCCAAGTGGATGGCCAAGCGCAGCACCGGCACGGTGATTATCGAAGTGCCCTCCAACTCCACTGAGCAGTGGCTGGTTGATACGGTGGCCGAACTTTCCCGCGAGGCTGGTATTAAAACGCCCGAAGTGGGCATTTTTCCCGCCCAACAGTCAAACGCCTTTGCTACAGGCTGGAACAAAGATGACGCGCTGGTGGCGGTTTCTGCCGGGCTTTTAAACCGCATGCGCCCTGAAGAAGTGCGCGCTGTCCTGGCTCACGAAATTGGCCACGTGGCGAATGGCGACATGGTAACGCTGGCGCTGATTCAAGGCGTGGTGAATACTTTTGTCATGTTCTTTGCCCGCGTAGTGGCGCACTTGGTGGATGGTTTTCTCAAGAGCCGCAGTGATGGTGAAGGCGGCCTGGGTTTTATGGGTTATTTCGCGGTAGTGATGGTTGCGGAAATCGTCTTCGGCATTGTGGCCTCGGCCATTGTGGCGTGGTTCTCACGCTACCGTGAATATCGCGCCGATGAAGCAGGCGCCCGGCTTGCAGGAACAGGTGCGATGGTCAATGCTCTGGCCCGCCTGAAGGCCGAAACCGAAATGCCGGATCAAATGCCTGACACCTTGCGCGCCATGGCGATCACTAAAGGCCAAACGCGCTCGCTGGTAGAGCAGCTGTTTGCCAGCCACCCGCCGCTGGATGACCGTATCCGCGCACTAAAAGAAGCCGCCTACCGTCAGTAAGTAACACCTCGCGGCATATCAAACCGATCAGGCCCGCGCAAGCGGGCCTGATCGTATCTATAGGCATGTAGGCGTATGGTGCGTCATGACACTCGCGAGACGCAAAAGCCCGCCGCGCTTAGCGGCGCTTCAAGCGCCACCGCATTGCCCGATAGCTGTACATTCAGCGTGGCAAACTCGCGGCGCAAGGGGTAATTCGCCCGGCAGTCGTCAAACCCCTGACGGATGCCCTGCAGAAGCACCTGGCGCTGCAGGCTGTCGTGATCGCGACGTACATCATAAACCGCACGCATACACAGGCGCAGCGCATCCTCAACCGGCAGTGCCTCCTGCACATGAAGCGACGCCAGCACCGGTAACGGGCAAATATCGGCAAACGTGTTTTGTATGGGTCGTTCAGCGTGGCGTGCCAGTGCCTGCTGGATCATCCAAGTGCCGCGCAGCTTGCCATCCAAGCTGTGCCCGGCAATATGCGGCGTAGCCAGGGCGACCAGGTCACGCAAGCTGGCATCGATACCCGGCTCGTTCTCCCACACATCCAACACGGCGGTAATGTCGCCCTTACCCATCAGACGCCCGCGCAGGGCCATTTCATCAATACAGTCACCCCGGCCAGCGTTGAGCAACACAGTGCCTGGCGCAAGCTCATTGATTCGTTGGGCATTAAGCAGTTGATAAGTGGCATGAGGGCCATCCTTCACCAGCGGCGTATGCAGGCAGAGAATATCGCAGCGGTCAATCAGCGTATCCAGCGCTACAAAGCCCTGCCCACCCTCCTGCTCGGCTCTAGGCGGGTCGCACACAAGCGCATTCACCCCCAGCGCGTTCAAGCGAGCCAGCAAGCGGCTGCCCACATTTCCCGCTCCAACCACCCCTACCGTTCGCGAAAGAAGCGGCCAACCAGCGCGCTCAGCCAGCGTTAACAGGCTGCTCAATACGTAATCCACTACGGCTTCAGCGTTGCAGCCAGGGGCACTGGCAAACGCAATATTGCGTGCCGCCAGCGCCGCGTGGTCAATGTGGTCGGTGCCAATGGTGCAAGTACCCACAAAGCGTATCGAACTATTGGCCAGCAGCGCTTCATTGACCTGCGTGATGGAGCGCACAATCAGGGCATCGGCATCCTTGACGTGCTCTGCGTTTATCTCGCGCCCGGGTAGGCGGGTAATCGAGCCAAAATCACCAAAGCAACGCTCGGCGGCGGGTATATTGGCGTCCACAATCAGCTTCACAGCGGTATCCTTTTAGCGATAATGAGCTTTACAATACCGCTCGCCGAGCAGAATTGGAAAAGGCTATTCAAGGCTTTGAAGGGTGGCATCAAAGCGCCTGTACATGAGTAGACCGGCAACAGGACAAATCGTGGGAGTAGGCTTGTGATCGTAAGGTGGGAAACTGACCACGACTATGTGTTGGTCCATATTCATCAGGACATGTTCGGCGACTGGATATTTAGCCGCGCCTGGGGACAAATCGGCACACAGTTTGGCGGACTAAAGCATCAGTTGGCCGACACCCTTGAGCAGGCGCAGATGTGGCTTGAAGACGAAACGACCATTCAGGCATCACGCGGGTTTCGCAAGGTACTGGATGTGGCCGACAACACGCCGGAAGGCCAAGAAGCCATGCGGCAGCTTTCACTGCTTGACCTTTTGTAGGGCTAGGCAGGTAAAGCTCGACAAGCATGCGCTACCCCAGAAAACGCCGCCCGTTGCGCTGATAGGCGTCCTTCGGCGGCGACTCCAGCGCTTCTTCTACTAGCGCTGCAAGCGCGTGCTCATCAAGCCAGCCGCGCTCTCGCAGCCAACCCGCAAGGCGCTCAATTTCAAAGCCCTGCGCAAGCTGGCTGCCCTGGCTATCCACCACAACCGGTATGTATCTGCCGTAACGCTCGATTAATTCATCGTTCTCGCTGATTTCGATGCGCTCGAGCGCGACGTCCTGGTTGGCAAGCGCCGTCAGCAGCGCCTCCACCTGGGTGCACAAGTGACAACCCAGGGTAGTGTAAAGCACCAGCGAAATCACACCGACAGCACCAGGCGCCTAGCCACGATGGCGCAGCAGGAACACGTGGTGCATGTTGGTGCGCCGCTGGAAGTCGGGGTCAAAGGTGCGTGAGGTAATTTCCTCGACCGCATAGCGCTCGCTCAATGTCTCATCAAGCTTGAAGCGCCGCTGATTGTTGGAAAATACCAGTGTCCCGCCAGGAGCAAGCCGGGCCATAGCGAGTTCCACTAGGCGCGAATGGTCGCGCTGCACGTCGAGCGTATCGCGCATCTTCTTGGAGTTAGAGAACGTCGGCGGGTCCATGAAGATCAGGTCAAACTCGGCGCTGGCGGTTTCCAGCCAACGGAAGCAATCATCGCGGGTAACGCGGTGAAGTCTGGGGTCGAGCTTGTTCAAAGCAAAGTTGTCCTTTGCCCACTCAAGATAGGTGTTGGACATATCTACGCTAACGCTGTCGCTGGCCCCGCCCAAGGCGGCCTGAACGGTAGCCGTGGCGGTATAGCAGAACAGGTTCAAGAAGCGCTTGCCACGGGCCATTTCCCCCAGCATACGGCGTACCGGACGGTGGTCCAGAAAGAGCCCGGTATCCAGATAGTCGCGCAGGTTCACCCATAGCCGCGCCTCCCCTTCACGCACTTCAAAGCGCTCGCCACTGGCCTCGCGCTTCTGATACTGGGCGCTGCCCACTTGACGCTCACGGCGTTTGATGTAGACCTTGCTGGCATCGACGCCCAGCGCTTCAGGCAGTACTTCAAGCGCATCGAACAAACGCTTTTGTGCCTGGGCGGGGTTAACAGAGCTAGGGGCGGCGTACTCCTGCACGTGCACGCGGTCGCCATAGCGGTCTACCGCCAAGGCGAATTCGGGCATGTCGGCGTCATACACCCGATAGCAGCTCTCACCGCTCTGTTTCAACCATTTTTTAAGACGTTTCTGGTTTTTAGCCAGCCGGTTGGCAAACATCTGTGCGTTTTCAGATACGTTGGAAGACGCCTTTTGGGGCGCTCCGGCGTCCTGCGTATCCGCCTGCTTCTCAGGCGTGGCATTCTGAACGCCGATATCCATAAGCAGTAGCTTGGCATCCAGGGCGCCGTTCTTGAGCGCGTACTGCTTGTGCGCCCGCAGCCCCAACCGGTGACCCAGATCCGGGTTGCCGGTAAATAGTGCCAACGTCCAGCCAGGGAACAACGCCTTGGCCTTTTCACCTAGCTGTGAATAAAGGCGCACAAGCTCGGGAAGCTCACCCAAACGCTCACCGTAGGGCGGGTTGGTAATCAGCAGCCCGTTCGTTTCCGTAAGCGTTTCTGGCCGGGTTAGCTGGCCAAGGCTCTGGCCGTGCAGGGTAATCAGTGCTGGAATTCCCGCCCGCATGGCATTGGTCTTGGCCGCTGATAACGCTGCCGGGCTTTGATCAAACCCGAGCAGTTGATTCTTGCACCGCTTGCGGCCAATGGAGGCACGTGCTTGTGCCTCGCGCCTCAGCTCAAGCCAAATTGCCTCATCGTGCCCACTCCATCCCTTGAAGCCAAACCGCTCGCGGTCCAGGTTCGGCGCTTGGTCGGCGGCCATTAACGCGGCTTCAATCAGCAGCGTGCCCGCCCCGCATAGCGGGTCAATCAATGGCTCCCCGGCCTTGGCGCGTTCTGGCCAGCCCGCGCGCACCAGCAGTGCGGCCGCCAGGTTCTCCTTGAGCGGCGCGTGCCCTACATCTCGTCGATAACCGCGCCGGTGCAGGCTATCACCTGAAAGATCAATACCCAGTGTCAGGTTGGCGCGGTGCAAATGGGCGTACAGGCGCAGATCCGGCAGCTTGGTATCAATAGAAGGGCGCTCCTGCCCGGCAAGCTGCAGGGAGTCCACCACCCCATCCTTCACCGTTTGTGCACCAAACCGGGTGTGGCGGATATGGTCGCTTCGGCCATGGAAATCCACCGCCAGCGTCTTGCCAACGCTCAAATGCTGTGTCCAGGCAATGCGGGCGACGGCGTCGCGCAACTGCTCGGGGGTTTCGATCATTGATTCCCGGGCTAATAGCAGAATCACGCGGTTGGCAAGGCGCGACCACAGACATACACGGTAGGCAGTGGCTTGGCTTGCGGTGAAATACACACCGGCTACGGTGGTTTTTCCTGGGGTGGCGCCTAACGCTGCCAGCTCATCAGCCAATAGGCCTTCGATGCCCTTCGGGCAGGTGGCCAGCAAGTTCAGGGGGGCATTTTGACTCGTTTCGGTCATAGTCATGGCAGCGCGTAACCGCGCAATATTCCTATATATGGCAAATGTATTTACATCTTATGACAATTTGGGGGTCGACAAGTGCCCCCATCATGATCTAAGAATAAAAGGGTAGCTACATAAAAACGCATGCGTTGCTTGTCTAGGTCATTACTTGACCTAAGGCTTGTTAAGGTTACCACCCGACCGGTTCAGCACGTGAGTGCTAAACATGAGCGTCTGGCGGTTGACCTGCTCTTGAAGTCAGCTCTCGAAGTAGGGCTTATCCATGTCGATTACGCTATGAAGCCATGGATAAAGCGTTCTATTTCTTTTTAAAGGCTTTCATGAAAAGAGGTTAGCCAATGAAACGACAAAAGCGTGACCGCTTCCAGCGGGCCTATGTCCACGGGTACAAGGCAGGTGTTACAGGCCGCTCCCGTGATGATTGTCCCAGTCAAGATATCAATTTACGCGAATACTGGATGAGCGGTTGGCGTGAAGGTCGCGGAGACCAATGGGATGGAATGACCGGCGTTTCCGGTATTCATAAAAACCCATCGGTTATGACCTAACCAGTTATATATTCCTTAATTTTACATTTTGGAACATGAAGCCCGCTTTTTAGCGGGCTTTTTAGTTTTCAAGCCTACTCGCTTTTAAATCCGGCTTAGCGTGCCTTTAATGCGTTGGCACATACATTGACCAGCTTGGGCCCTTGGTAGATAAGCCCTGAATAGAGCTGAACCAGATTTGCACCTGCCGCTATCTTGGCCTTGGCGGTTTCTGCGCTATCAATACCGCCTACACCGATAATCGGAAGCTCAGGCAGGTGCTGGCGTAACAGGCGTATTATCACATTGGAAGGCTCAAACACCGGCTTGCCGGAAAGCCCGCCCGCTTCTTTAGCCTGAGAGTCACTCTGCACCGCATCGCGGGAGACCGTGGTGTTGGTGGCAATCACACCATCGAGCTCGTTGCGGGCAATGCTTTGGGCCACGAGCGCTACTTCGTGCTCGCTCATATCCGGAGCAATTTTGATCAGCAAAGGCACTTTGCGCCTCGCCTCGGTATCCAATCTCCGGCTCTGCGCGCGAATGGGACCAAGCAGGGCATCCAGCTGTTCGCCAAACTGCAGCGTGCGTAGCCCTGGCGTATTGGGCGAAGAAATATTGACGGTGATATAGTCCGCCACTGGATGAACTTCATCTAGGCAGGCCAGGTAATCATCCAGGGCATTGTCTACCGAGGTCGTCAGGTTCTTGCCAATATTGATACCCACGATGCCGTTATAGTGGCGTTTTTTTACCTGAGCCACTAAATGTTTCACCCCTTTGTTATTGAACCCAAAGCGGTTAATGATGGCCTCGTGCCCCGCCAAGCGAAACAGTCGCGGCTTGGGGTTACCCGGCTGGGCCTTGGGGGTTACCGTGCCCACCTCCACAAACCCGAAGCCCAGTGCGCCCAGCGCATCCAGGTGGTCGGCATTTTTATCCAGCCCCGCCGCCAAGCCCACCCGGTTGGCAAACCGCAGCCCCATCAACTCGACAGGATCATCGACGGCTTTACCTACCAAAGGCGTTACGCCCCCTACCCGATGCAACGCATCTAACGTGCCCAAGGCCATGCCGTGCGAGGCTTCGGGGTCAATACGAAAGAGCAGCGAGCGGGCAAGTGAGTACATCAACGAGGTCTCTCTTAAAAGGTGGGCAGTGCTGAGCGGCGCAAAGTATAGCGCAAACTCCCTACCCAACGCACCGCAACAGACGCTTATCAGTAGTTCGCCTATACCAAACGACAGCCCGCCTGTATAAAAAACCGCGCCTGGCAGGCTCCAGGCGCGGTTATCTTTAGCAACGCTTTGGTTAAAACAGAGCGCGTCAGGCTTCGCTATCACTCTCCGCCAAGTCAACCAGTTCACGTACAGCCACCGCGAACAGCGCAAATCCACCTTCGCTACCGCCGCGCACTTCGTTGATCAAATGACACCAGCGGCGGTGTAACTGGTTATGCTGTTCAAGCCACTGGTCAACGCGTTCCGGCGTATCACGGCTACCGGCTTCCAGCTTGAGTACGCTGGTGGTCAGCGCCAGTTGCTGGCGATCGATATCGTCCCGGAAGGTTTCCCGTGCCTGCACTTGCCAGCCATCGCGCACTTCAAGCTGGGTAACCTGCTGGATCATCCAGGGTAACTCGAGGCGACTGCCGATTTCGTAGAACACTTCGGCCACGCGCTGGGGCTTCTCGTTGGTGGCACGTGCGGCCTGGATAATCCCAAGACCGGCATACAGGCTGGGTGCTGCGGCAACGGTAGAGGCCAGCGCCTCCGGCACGCCAGCCTGTTGCAACTCATCACGCCGCTGCGTCCAGGCATCAAGTTCTTCACCGCTTAACAGCTCACCCATCTCCTCCTGCAGCTGGGCCAAGCGCGGGGCAAAGTACTCAATCGTATCCTGGGTGGAAAGATTTAAATGCTGACGCAGGAACCAGCGCGTGGCCCGGCGGATCAGGCGCATCAGATCAAGCATCATCGTGTGCTGTACTTCGCTGGATACCTGATTGTCCAGCGCTTCGATCTGCGCCCACAACGAGGGTAGATTAAAGCTATCCCGCGCGATCACGTAGTTACGTGCGATAGCCGCCCGTCCGGCGCCGGTTGAATCCATCAAGCGGCGTATAAATACGATGCCCATGTGATCGACCAGATCGTTGGCGACCTGGGTAGCCACGATTTCACGCTTCAGGCGGTGCTCGTACATCTCGGTCTGATAGCGCTCGGTCAATACCGAGGGGAAAAGGCGCTCCAAGTGGCGATGAACGTAGGTATCATCGGGCACGTCAGAGTTAATCAAATCGCCTTTCAGGGTGCTCTTGGCGTATGAAATGAGTACGGAAAGCTCAGGTAAGCGCATGCCCTGCTGGTTACTTGCCCGCTCTTTCAGCACCTCATCAGAAGGCAGGAACTCAAGCTCGCGGTCAATCTGCCCGGCTGATTCCAGCTCGCTGATAAACCGGCGGTAAGGACCAATTCCCTGGTGAGAGAGAATTTCTGAAAGATCCAGCGCTTGCGCCTGACGGTAGTTATCCAGGATAACCAGATCAGCCACTTCGTCGGTCATTTCCGCCAGCAGCTCATTGCGCTGCTTGTCGGTCATGTCACCGCGCTTGACCACGTCGTCGATCAATATCTTGATATTGACCTCGTGGTCAGAGCAGTTAACTCCGCCTGCGTTATCGATAAAGTCGGTATAAACGCGCACGCCCTTGGCGGCCGCTTCCATCCGTCCACGCTGGGTCAGGCCCAGGTTACCGCCCTCGCCTACCACTCGGCAGTTAAGGTCAGCACCGTTAATGCGCAGCGCATCGTTGGCTTTGTCGCCAACGTCGGCATCGGTTTCCTCGGAGCTTTTCACGTAGGTGCCGATACCGCCGTTCCAGATCAGATCCACGTGGGATTGCAGCATGGCGCGAATCAGTTCGTTGGGCGATAGGCGCTCTTCCTGAATGCCAAACACCTGCTGCATTTCCGGCGTAATCGAGATCGATTTGGCGCTACGGCTAAAGATGCCACCGCCCTGGGAAATCAGCTCGCGGCTGTAGTCTTCCCAGCTGGAACGCGGCAGGTCAAACAGCCGCTTACGCTCGGCAAAGGCCGCCTCGGCATCTGGGTTTGGGTCAATAAAGATATGTAGGTGGTTGAAAGCTCCCACCAGTTGAATCTTGTCGGACAGCAGCATGCCATTACCGAACACGTCGCCGGCCATGTCACCAATGCCCACCACGCTGAACAGATCTTGCTGAGTGTCCACGCCCAGGTTCTTGAAGTGGCGCTTGACCGACTGCCAGGCACCGCGTGCGGTAATGCCCATTTTCTTGTGGTCGTAACCGTTAGCCCCGCCGGAAGCAAACGCATCGCCCAGCCAGTGGCCGTATTCAATGGAAATCTCGTTGGCGATATCCGAGAACGTGGCCGTGCCTTTATCGGCTGCTACCACCAGGTAGACATCGTCTTCATCATGACGTACCACATTTACTGGCGGCACGACGTCGCCGCCATCCAGATTATCCGTCACGTCTAACAGCGCTCGGATAAAGATTTTATAGCAGGCGATGCCTTCTTTTTGCTGCGTTTCACGGTCGGCATTTTCCGGCATGCGTTTGCATACAAAGCCGCCCTTGGCGCCTACCGGTACGATAACCGCATTCTTGACCTGCTGTGCTTTTACCAGCCCCAGCACTTCGGTGCGGAAGTCTTCATGACGGTCAGACCAGCGCAGACCACCGCGTGCGACCTTGCCACCACGCAGGTGAACGCCCTCCACCCGCGGCGAGCAGACAAAAATCTCGAACATGGGCCGTGGTTTGGGCATGCCCGTTACTTTGGAAGGTTCAAGTTTAAAGGCGATATAGTCTTTAAAACGACCGTTGTCGGCACGCTGGTAGTAGTTGGTTCGCAGCGTCGCTTGAATAAGCTCCATAAAGCGGCGCAGCAGCTGGTCGTCGTTCAGGCTCGCGACCGCTTCCAGATGCTCGTTGATCCGCGCCACACACTCATCCGTGTCATGAGACCCAAGCGCAGGATCAAAGCGCAGGCGGAACATTTCCACCAGCTCCTGGGTGATGGCCGGATAGTTGGCGAGTGTCGCGGCGATATAGTCTTGCGACATGCCAAAGCGGATCTGCTTTAAGTAGCGTGCATAGCCACGCAGCATGGCCACTTCACGCCAATCAAGACCGGCTGCGATAATCAGTCGGTTGAAAGAGTCGTTATCGGCCTCGCCCGCCCAGATACGCTTGAAGGCTTCGCCAAAGGTGTCGCGCATTTCGCCCAGGCTGACATCCTTGTTACTGTGTTCAAGCTCAAAGTCATGTATCCAGTAACGCTGATGGTGGGCATTGATTTCGTAGGGATGCTCGCCGATAACCCGCAGCCCCAGGTTTTCCATCATGGGCAGCACATCGGAAAGCGGTATCTGGGCGGCGCGATGGTAAAGTTTGAGGTTAACGCCGCTACCCTGCTCTTCAAGAGGCCGGTAAAGCGACAACGACAGGTCATCGCCATTATCCAGTGTCAGCAGGTGCTGCACATCAAATACGGCGGTGCGCGCGTTAAACTCGTCACGATAGCTTGCCGAGAACGCGTCCTGGAACCGCTCCATCTGATGGTTGGCGCGCTCTTCTCCAAAGCCTTCAATCATCGCGGCCATCAGGTCATCGCGCCAGCTCCGTGATAGGCGGGCCACTTTGCTTTCCAGCCGCTTGAGATCGAACTGGCTCGGCGCATCGCCGTTAAAGCGCAGAATCAGCTGAATGCGCGCCAGCACTGACTCAGACAGATAGGTGTTGAAGTCACCAAAATGGGCATCAAGCTCGTCGCATAGCAGG
This sequence comes from Vreelandella nanhaiensis, assembly GCF_003990185.1. GTDB lineage: Bacteria > Pseudomonadota > Gammaproteobacteria > Pseudomonadales > Halomonadaceae > Vreelandella > Vreelandella nanhaiensis. The sequence continues at coordinate 25,772 of NZ_RZHF01000005.1, forward strand.
TTCTGAATGCGCTGGCGCAGGTCGGTCGAGAACACATCGCGCGGTACGAATACCAGACAGGAGTAGAACTTGCCGCTAACATCGGCACGGATAAACAGGCGCACCTGACGGCGCTCACGAATATTGAGAATACCCAGCGCGGTCTGGGCCAGTGAATCTGTACTGATCTGGAACAGATCGTCACGAGGATAGACTTCAAGTACCTGCAACAGCTGCTTGCCGTTATGGCCTTGCGGGTTGAACCCGGCAATGTCCATGATCGCTTTGAGCTTGCGACGCAGCACTGGAATATTACGCGGCGACTCGTTATACACCGTTGAGGTAAACAAGCCGAAGAAGCGGCGCTCACCAATCACATTGCCGTCATCGTCATAGCGGTCTACGGTAATGTAGTCAGGGTAGGTGGGGCGATGCACACGCGAGTGATGGGCACTTTTGGCAAACGAGAGCAGCTGAGGCACGAGCTCATAGTTGCCCTGCTCGTTGATGCCTTCCTCGGTGCGGATGCGCTCATCGTAGCGCGGATCATCGAGACGAAATACGCCCAGCAGGCTGTTGGGATCGCGCTGCAGCTCATTGCCTTCAAGCAGGTATTCGTCGTAGCCCAAGAAGGTGAAGTTATCCTTCACCAGCCACTCTAGAAAGGCGATAGCCTCTTCGTGGTCGTCGGGATCAATCTGAGGCGGGCAGTTCTTTTCAAGCTCCTGAATGGCGGCGGTGATCCGGCCACAGATAGCATCGTAATCGTCAACGGCGGTGCGCACATCACGCAACACCTGATGAAGTTTTTTCTCAATATTGGAAAGCGCTTCGGGGTCGGTGTGGCGGTCAACCTCGATCACAATCAGCGACTCGCGCGCTTCAGGCGCATCAGCATCACGCGGTGAGACCAATGTCTGCAGCAGGTGCTGGTCGTTGCGGGCTACGGCAAATACCGAGTTCTGGATTGCATGTACGGTGAGGCCTCGGCGATTAAGCTCGATGCGCACCGAGTCGACCAGAAACGGCATATCTTCATGCAGCACGGCCACGAAGGTATGGGTGGACTGCCAACCGTGCTCTTCAAAATCTGGATTAAAGACGCGCACCTTGGGACGCTTGGTGTCGTGGTGCTGAAGGAACTGCCAAATGGATAGCGTGGCGCCATATAGATCATCCAAACGACGGTCTATTAAATCCTCTACCGGCACGGTCGCATAAAAGCGTCGTGCAAACGCTTCTATCGCCGTTGCTCGGTCCGGTTCCAGCCGCGCCTCCAAGCGCTCAAACAGCTGCTTCAAAAGGTCTTGCCGACTCTCTTCACTCGCAACGTAATGCATCCATCACCTCGACTGCCGGGGCCACATTTGGCCAAAAAAACGTAGGACAATAGGCCTTTAGGCCACTATGACGACTAGCTTACGCTACCCATAATCGCCACTCTATTCATCTGACATGTTCTTCATGGAGTATGCCGCTTTCGCATCATGCGCCCTATTGACCAATCTCGCGCCGCGTGAGCCATACACCACACTCACAATGGTCGGTGAACGGGAACTGGTCAAATAACGCGAAACGCTCTATCTGATGCGTCTTGGTAAGTTGAAGCAAATTTTCGGCAAGCGTTGCCGGGTTGCATGAAATATAGACGATCTGGTCATATTCACTGATTTGCTGGCAGCTCTGCTCATCCAGCCCCGCCCGGGGCGGGTCAACCAGCACCGTGGAGAAGCGGTAATCATCCAGCGCCATTTCGGCGACGCGCCGCCCGCCCTTTTCGCCTTTAAGCGCCAGGGCAAACTCCTCGGCGGACATCCGCGCAATATGGGCATTGGTTACCTTATTGGCTTCTAGGTTCACGTTGGCGCTGGCAACTGACGTGCGCGATATTTCTGTGGCCAGCACACGGCGAAAGTTATCCGCCAGAGCGATGGTGAAATTGCCATTGCCGCAGTAAAGCTCTACCAGATCCTCTGCCTGACGGCCGGCGGTAACTTCGCGTGCCCAGCCCAGCATTTTCTGGCAGATATGCGCATTCGGCTGGGTAAAGCTGTTTTCAACCTGCTGGTAATCGAGCGTTTTTCCGTCGACCGTGAGCTGCTCCCACACGTGGTCGCGGGTAAGCACCAGCCGTTGCTTTCGCGAGCGGCCAATGATCATGATGCCAAGTTCGGCTTCCAAGGCACGCGCCTCTTGCTCCCAGGCTTCACCTAACGGGCGGTGATAGATCAGCGTGACCAGCGCCTCACCTGAAAGCGTGGTCAGAAACTCGACCTGAAACAGTCGCCGACGCAGCTCGTCACTTTTCAGAAAAGCCTCACGCAGGCGCGGCATCAGCGCATTGATCGATTCGCTGGCCACGGCAAACTGGTCCAGGCGCACTACCTGCTTTTCTTTAGGGTTGGCGGGGTTCACCTCAAACATTGCATAGAACAGGTCGTCGCCTTCATGCCAAATGCGAAACTCGCAGCGCTGGCGATAGTGGCTCGGCGGCGACTCGAACACTTCAAGCGCTGGCGGATTGAACGGCGCAAAGGTGCTTTCCAGGTAAGCGCGTTTTTGGGCCAGCTGCTCGTCATAACGTTCGGGTTGAATATCAGGAATAGCCAAGTCGGCTCCTCTCTCAATAAAGGTATCAATAGCGGTATCAATATGAGTATCAGTTTAGTCTGGAAAAGGCGGGCACTAGGCGCTTAACTCCAACCGACCAGGTATGCAAAAACCATATTGCACGAAGCCCTCACCCAGCGCATCAGCAGAAGCAGTTGTGAAAAAGCGGCCATCCTGCCCGTTTTTTAACGCCGGCGCGATCTGGCCTACGCGCCGGGCGATGGCATCGCCGGAATCAATCCAGTTCACAGGCATTGGGGAAAGCGCTTCAAGCCAAGGTTTCAGCAAAGGAAAGTGGGTGCAGCCCAGCACAACGGTATCCACGGGAGACTGAGTGCTCGCCATTTGCCAAAGGGGCGTCAGAGCCTGCTGAATATGTTCACTGTTGGGAGAAATACCGCTAAGCAGTGCTTCGGCCTCCAGCACTAGCGCATCTGCTGCGACCCGGGTAATGATGCAGTCGCTGGCAAAGTTCTCGATAAGCTTTTGCGTGTAGGGTCTGCCCACGGTAGCCCGAGTGGCCAGCAGACCAATGTGACGCGTCTGACTGATGGCAGCTGCGGGCTTGATGGCGGGCACCGTGCCGACCACGGGAATCGCAAGCGCCTTTCTCAGGCCATCGAGTGCAAGCGTGCTGGCAGTATTGCAGGCCACGACCAGAATGCTTGGCTGACAGGCCTGAACGGCGGCCTGGCAAACGGCCACGATACGCGCAGAAAGCGTAATGTCATCGCGTAGCCCGTAAGGCATCCACGCGTTATCGCAGGCGTAGCACATGGCTGTATCAGGATAATGCTGGCGCAGCGATCGGGCCACGGAAAGCCCACCCACGCCGGAGTCAAAAATCAGCACGGGGCCTGCCATTACTGCCCCTTCGCCTTTTGCTTTGATAGGTACACCTGTTTCTCCTTCAGCCGCTCATTCACGGGGCGCCAGTTTAACACGCCCCGCTCGACGCTGAAGGAACACGCTCCAGGCTAAACCGCGGGCACCTCCGCCCCGCGCAGCTCGGCGTAAAGCTCCGGGTAAGCCAGCTGCAGGCGCTCAAGCTCCTGCTCGGCGCCTTCCGGCAGTGCTTGCAGCAACTCCTGCATATCTTCCTGGCTGAAATATTGATCGATAAGCGGGAAGAGACCTTCACGCTCCTGGCGAAGATACGCCCGGTGCGCATCCAGATAATCCTTTAAATCTTCGGCAAAGCGATCCATGGGCAGAACACTGTCCATCAAAATCATGTCGATATTGTCTGAAAGCTGCTGAAGGCGCGGCTTGAGTTCCAGGTAGTCGCTGGCCATTTTCTCCATGAGTTCGATATGTTCGGGCGCCTGGGTTTCCAGACGGTCGACACAGATACGTTCCAAAGGCGCGGCAAAACCTTCCATATAGGACAGAATGTAGTCCACAACTTCACGCATCAGCTGAAAATTGGGGCGCTCGCCCTGAGCTAGGGTCTTTTGCTTAAGCTGCAAGACATGGAGCATTCGCGCCATGTTGGCATGATCTAGACGCAGTTGGTTTAACATCGTGCCGTCTCCTTTGTGGGTCGTGCTGGCCGCTTTCCTTAGGATGATGCAAATACGCAATCATATGCGGACATCACTACACTAAAGCCAGATTATGTGATTCAGTTGATGACACTTTATTGACGCCTTTATATGGCGCTATTTTTTGATTCAGCTCTATCACTAAATTTTTTTATCAATTGCCACGGCCGTGTTTCACCATGCCCTTTGATTATTACTCTAGCAAGTCCATGGTGTTTGAAAGGGACTTTTTTTAAGCAACGTTTTTTTGATTCAACGAATTCTGTCAGGTTTTAAATGACTATTTTTTAAAGGCTATGCAAAAGGTAGCCTGACAATACGCCGTTTACCATACACACTTGTGGTTACTTTGTTGCTCAACGTCTCGATTTACAACGGAAGTTTACATGGACCTTTTTGACTCACAGCGGACACCCAGTGACGACGCTCCTCTGGCGTATCGAATGCGTCCGCAAACTCTTGAAGACTACGTTGGCCAGGAGGCATTAGTAGGGCCGGGCAAACCGCTTCGGCGCATGGCGGAGGCGGGTCAGATCCGCTCGATGCTCTTATGGGGGCCTCCCGGAGCTGGCAAAACCACTCTGGCTGAACTGCTTGCCAAGGCATCTAGCGCCCACCTTGAGCACTTGAGCGCGGTAATGGCAGGCGTTAAAGAGATACGCGCAGTTGTCGAGCGTGCTCAGCAGCACACCTCGCAGGTCATTCTTTTTCTGGATGAGATACACCGGTTAAACAAGAGCCAACAGGATGCCCTACTGCCCCACGTAGAGTCTGGTCTACTAACGTTAATCGGTGCCACTACCGAGAACCCTTCGTTTGAGGTTAACTCTGCCCTGCTGTCGCGCGCGCGGGTCTATGTACTCAAAGCGCTTTCTGAAAACGAGCTCATTAGCGTCATGCGCCAAGCGCTTAGGGATGCGCAGCGCGGCCTTGGCAAGCGGAATATCAAGGTAGAAGACGACGTTCTCACCGCGCTGGCTCATGCCAGCGCAGGAGACGCCCGGCGAGCGCTGGGCCTACTGGAAACTGCTTGTGACTTTACCGAGATCGAAAATGGCCAGGAATTGCTGCGCGCGTCCGTTCTTTCAGATGTGATAGGCCATCAGGCGAGCGCGTTTGATAAACAGGGGGACGCCTACTACGATCTGCTCTCTGCCATTCATAAGTCCATCCGCTCATCACGCCCGGATGCCGCTCTGCTGTATATGGCGCGCTTTCTACAGGGTGGCGGCGACCCATTGGATATAGTGCGCAGGCTAACCGCGATTGCCTCGGAAGATGTCGGCAATGCCGACCCTCGTGCCTTGCCACTGGTAATTGCCGCATGGGACGCTTATTTGCGCCTGGGGGATTACGAAGGCCAGCGAGCGATTGCCCATGCGGCCATTCATCTGGCCGTGGCTCCCAAGAGCAACCGGATTGACCGCGCCTGGAATGCCGCCAAGCAGTACGTACGCCAACAGCCCCAGGTGGAGGTGCCCACCTATTTACGCAACGCCCCGACCAAGCTAATGGAGCAGCTAGGTCACGGCGAAGGCTATCGCTACGCGCATAATGAACCCGACGGCTACCCGGCAGGCAGCACTCACGACTGCTGGCCGGAAGAGCTACCCAAGATACGCTTTTTCGAGCCAAGCCAGATAGGCCAGGAGAAACGCTTTGCAGAAATAATGGCATGGCGCGAAAACCGCGACCAGGAAGCAGATCAGGCGCCCTAGGGCGCCTGATTGTTGCGGTGGCGAGCGATTTTACTTGACCGCCACGTTCCATTCACAACTTGCTATTCACTATTTCCTCTTCTCCATTCACCCTTGGCGACTAAAACTCTTCACGAATAACGTCAGTGCCTTCAGGGATATCGAAGTTGAACAGGCTGCGATTAATGGAGCCGTTCTGGGTGATATCGCTAAACGTGATCAACGTTCGCTGGCCGGTGCTATCCATCATCCAAAGCTGCGTCAGTGTGTCGTTATCAAACACCATGTTCAGCTCTTCAAACAGCGTATCGGCCGAGCTGGGAATCAAGGTAAATACGTCTTCGCCATTTTCGTGATTGTAAACTACATCGTAGCTACTGGTCAGATCACCGATGTTGCCCGAAAGCAGCAGCGCAGGTGTATGGGTGACGCGGTCATCCATGGGTTGCACGGTTACCTGCTCAAGATCCGGGTCATAGAGGTAAATATCGCTACCGTCGGATACCACAACCTGGGAGTAAGGCGCCTCCACTTCCCAACGCAGCATGCCAGGGCGTGAAAGCCACATTTCGCCAGTAGCACTTTGCAGACGTTCGCCGCTGCCATCCAGAATTTTTTGCTCAAATGTGGCTTGGTAGCTTTCCAGCGGCTCAAGCCGTTCGGTCAAGCGCTCAGCAGCATCATTGGCCCAGGCAGCAGGCGTTGCAAAGGTTAATCCAAGCGCCGCTGCCGCCAAAGACAGGGGTGAAGAAAGCAGAGTTTGCGAATCGCGCATAGTGTTCTCCCTAGACATACGTTGTCAGATTAAATAGACATACGTTGCCCGAAAAAAAAGCTGAGGATCGTTAACAACGTCCATGTGGTCCTTCAGACGCGAAACACGCCGCGGGGTTTCAACCGCGGCGTGACTTTCACGCTTATTGCATGATTCATACAGGCGTTTAGTGACCCGCTGCCGGCGGTGCCAGCACTTCGCGCGCCCCATTGGTGCCCATTGAAGACACAACCCCTGCCATCTCCATGGCATCCACCAGACGCGCTGCACGGTTGTAGCCGATCTTGAAACGCCGCTGTACCGCCGAAATGGACGCTTTGCGAGTTTCAGTCACAAACTGAACGGCTTCATCGTAGAGCGCGTCCTGTTCGGCATCATCCCCATCGCTACCCTCAGCTTCAAGGCCGGCCAAAGCATCGGCTGATACGCCACCCGAGAGAATTTCCTCGATGTACTCAGGCTCACCGCGACGCTTCCAGTCATCCACAACACGATGCACTTCATCATCATCCACAAAGGCGCCATGCACGCGATTGGGCGGGCCGGAGCCTGCCGGCAGATAGAGCATATCCCCATGGCCCAGCAGGCTTTCCGCGCCGCCCTGATCAAGAATAGTGCGCGAATCGATACGCGATGACACCTGAAACGCCATCCGTGAGGGAATATTGGCCTTGATCAGACCGGTCACGACATCCACCGAGGGCCGCTGTGTAGCTAGGATCAAATGAATACCCGCGGCCCGGGCCTTTTGTGCCAAACGAGCAATCAGCTCTTCCACCTTTTTACCGACAATCATGAACATGTCGGCAAACTCATCGATGACCACCACGATATAGGGCAGTTTTTCGAGGATGGGCGGCGTCTGGTGCATCTCCCAAGGCTGCGGTTCCCATAGCGGGTCAGCCACCTGAGCGCCGGCGCGTTCAGCCTCTTCCAGCCGACCGTTAAAGCCAGCAATATTACGCACGCCCATGGCGGCCATCAGCTTGTAGCGGCGCTCCATTTCAGCCACACACCAGCGCAGGCTGTTAGCGGCCTCCTTCATGTCGGTCACTACCGGCGCCAACAGGTGTGGGATACCGTCGTAGACCGAGAGTTCCAGCATCTTGGGGTCCACCATGATGAGTTTGAGCTCATCGGGCTTGGCCTTAAGCAGCATTGATATCAGCATCGCGTTAACGCCCACTGACTTACCCGACCCGGTGGTACCGGCCACCAAGAGGTGGGGCATCTTGCCCAAATTGGCAATCACCGGGCCACCACCAATATCCTGGCCAAGCGCCATGGTCAGCGGCGAGGTTTCCTGTTGGTAGCGCTCAGAGTCGATGACCTCACGCAAGCGAATCATTGCCCGGTGCGGGTTGGGAATCTCGATCCCGACGGTTGGGCGTCCGGGAATGACCTCAACAACACGCACGCTTTTCACCATCAGCGAGCGTGCCAGGTCTTTTGCCAGATTGCTGATTTTGGATGCCTTGACGCCTGCTGCGGGCTTTATTTCAAAACGCGTAATAACCGGCCCGGGCCAGGTATCCACCACTTCTGCCTTCACGCCATACTCGCGCAGCCGCACTTCAAGAAGCTCGGCCATGTCGGCAAGCTGCTCTTCTGTGTAGTTGGGCTGATGCGGCTCAGCAGGAGTCAACAGCTGTAGACTTGGCACCTCGCCTTCAGGCTCAGGCAGGGTTTCAAATACTGGGCGCTGATTCTGCAGGTGCTCAACGGTCCAGAGCGTGGGCCCGCTGTCGGCTTCCTCAGCCACGTCATCCGCCGAGAAGGTCGGCTCATGGCGAGCCGCACTTACCGGCTGAGGCTGAGGCGGTTGCGGTTGCGGTTGCGGTTGCGGTTGCGACTGAGCGTGAGATTGAACTTGAGCTTGGTGCTGAGATAAAGGCGTAGGCGTTGCCGTCTGCACGGGCAATTCAGCTTCGTCATCTTCCCAAACCGGCTCGGGAACTATTTCGGGTACGCGCTCAGACCTGGGAGCATGACGTGTCTCGGCACCCAGTGAAGGCTCACCCATGGTAGCGGATTCAGCGATGACCGTCGGGCTAAGCGTCGGCTCAGGACGAAGCGGCTTTTCTGCCTGAACGGCGGACGCTTCGCTGTGCCAATCCTGGCGCTCCCACTCGCGCTCATCCTGCCATTCGTCATCCTGTTCGCTGTCTGACTCACCCTGCTCGTCATCAACTTCTTTCCGGGCAAAGAAATGTGATGCCATAGGGAAAGTGGCATCCTCTTCGCGAGAAGCTCGCAGGCTAAGTGGCGCTTCATTCTGCGTGTCTGCCTTTTCATTTTCCGCAGCACTTGGAGCAGATGCTTCAGCGGTAGAGGGTTGCTCCTCGACCGGTTCCGTTGGGGCGTCCTGAGTGTATAGCGGCACAGCAGGCGGCACTTGCTCATCTTCATGAGCACGCGCTGAGAAGGCGTCCGCACGCAGGGCTTTTTCAGGCTCAGGCTCAGGCTCAGGCTCAGGCTCAGGCGCAATCTTCGGTTCAGGCACTATCGGAGCCTGAACCTCGGGCGCTGGTGCGCTAGATGCTGCAGATACCGGCTTGGGTTCTGGGTCAGTTGGCGCAACTGCTACGGCTGGCTGTGCAGATGCTTCATTGAGCGGCACTTTATCGCCGCCTGCGTCACCAACCGGCTTTTTATTAACCGCCGTTTTATCCGCCAACATCTCATCAGGCAGGTTGGTATCTTCCCAGGGAATAGACGTATCGGTAGACTCGACAGCCGATGCAGAGAACTCAGGCTCGCGGCGCGCACGGCTCTTGTCGCGCTTGGGGTTTGGCGCACGGGGAGGCTCTTCCGCCTTGGGAGCAGGCTTTAGAGACGCTCGCAGCGCGGCGCGCTCACGACGTTTCTCACGGCTTTTTTCCCGACGCGCGCTAAACCAGCCGCCCACGCGGCAAAGACGGCGACCAACTTCATCCGCTACCTGTAGCCACGACATGCCGCTAAAAAGGGGAAACCCGATCAGGATCAGGGCCGCCGCAATCAAACCCACCCCGCCGCTACTGACCAGCGGTTTTAAGGTGCCGACCAGCCCTTCGCCCAGAATACCGCCCGAGGCATAGGGCAAGATGCTGTTGGGGTGATAAAAATGCAGCGCCCCTAGCATGGTAGTGCCGAACATCAACAGCACCAGTCCACCGGCGTGCACGGCGATGGCCACCGGGTCGAGTTCAAAACGTACCTGACGCGAGCGCATCAGCCACCAAGCAGCAAAGCCAAACATGCCCGGCCACCAGAGTGCGCTTGCCCCCAAAAGAGAATAGAGAACGTCAGCCAGCCAGGCGCCGACCGGCCCCATCCAGTTACGGACATCGGTTTCTGGCCCCTGATAGGACCAGCCGGGGTCTTCCGGGTGGTAGCTAAATAGTGCTAATAATAAAAATACACACAGCGCCAGCAGTACTACCACTACGCCTTCACGCACCGAGCCCTGTAAACGCAGGCCAAACCGGCGCGCTTTATCTTTCGCGGCTTTTACCCGCGCAGAAGAGGCCGAAGATGGTGCTTGACGCGAATTACGCTGCGTTCGCTTGTCTACTGCCTTGTTCACTTTCAAGCGATTCTCCCTTTACACCTCAATGGCGTCTTTAATCCACTTGCGAGTTTGCATCATACCGAGCATCCTTCCGCCGTCACAGAGCTTCTCATCAAGTGCTCAGTAACAGGAGCAAATAATGCTACCTTGGCTTTCTTCGCCATACCCAACATTTCCGCCTACCGCCGTTGCGCTGGATTCGCCCAATGGCCTGCTGGCCGCCGGTGGCGACCTTTCGCCGCCCTGGTTGATAGAGGCATACCGACGCGGGATTTTCCCATGGTACAGTGACGACGACCCCATTTTATGGTGGAGTCCTGATCCGCGCATGGTACTTCGACCCGAGCAGTTCAAGCTGCGCCGTAGCTTAGCAAAACGGCTACGTAATGGGGGGTTTGACGTTACCCTGAATCAACATTTTGAGCACGTAATTAATGCGTGCGCCGCGCCACGGGCCGAAGACATCGGCACATGGATCACCGATGAGATGTACAATGCCTACGTCGCGCTTAATCGTCTAGGTATTGCACATAGTATCGAGGTACACCAAGCGGGCCAACTGGTGGGTGGGCTCTATGGTCTGGCCATGGGGCCGGTCTTTTTTGGCGAGTCCATGTTCTCAAATGTGCCGGATGCTTCCAAGGTAGCACTTGCCCATCTGGCAGGTGCCATGGAGGCCCATGGCGGCAAGCTGATCGATTGCCAGATGCATACACCGCACCTGGCAAGTCTTGGGGCGACAACAGTCGCTCGCGAGACATTCATCAACTATCTTGAACAGTGGCTGCCTGAAAAGGCATTTGATATTTCATCACCTGATGAAGCCCCTCAGGTGCCGGGATCACCCTGGTTAAGCGCCATACCCAGCCAGGGTAATTCTGTACGCTGGCAGGCTTAGGTTACGTTATTAAGCTACGTTATACGGGAGGAAAGCTGTGAGTAGTAATGCTCCTCGTGGGCCAGTGCGGGATCTGCGCTTTTTTCTTACCGTGCCGCATACCTGCAGCTATCTCCCCGATAAAGAGGCAACAACGCTTTTTCTGGATCCACAGGAGTCACCTGGCCGGGGCGTCTATGATTCGTTATCCCTGCTTGGCTTTAGGCGAAGCGGGCGGCACCTGTATCGTCCGCACTGTGAAAACTGCAGCGCCTGCCGCTCTGTGCGTATTCCGGTTGAGCAATTCACTGCCAACCGCTCCCAGCGCAAGGTATGGCGGCGTAATGCTGATATTACCACTCGTATCGTGCCAGCACGCTATGAGGCACGCCATTACGCGCTTTACGCAGAGTATATTCGTCAACGTCATGCTGACGGCGATATGTACCCACCTAGCCGCGAACAGTACCAGACCTTCTTAACCCTGCCAGAACCCTATGCCTACCTGCTGGAGATGTACCTGGGTGAAGAGCTGGTGGCCGTATCAGCATTCGATCAGTTAGAACACGGCCTTTCCGCCATCTATACCTTCTTTGGAGTTGGCGACATGCTGGATAGACGCTCATTAGGCACACTGGCGGTGCTCAAGCTGATTGAACTTTGTATTGAAAAATCCCTGCCACATCTCTATCTGGGGTACTGGATCGAGGAGTGCCGGAAAATGCGCTACAAGCAGGACTTTTCTCCTATTGAGTTGTTGGATGGGCGCCATTGGCGGCCGCTGATTCGTTAATATGCGTAAATTGGGCCAGCTTTTTTGCCTTGACGACGAGCTTACGGCACAATATAGCGCTGTTTCTTATGGGCCGGTGATCTGGCACTTGAATCCTGAAACGGTTTTGGTTTGCTAACTACGTTAAATAAGTGAGGATCTGCCTATATGGCACGCGAAGATCATATTGAAATGGAAGGCGTAATTGTTGATACCCTTCCCAACACCATGTTCCGTGTTGAGCTTGAAAACGGCCACGTTGTTACCGCGCATATCTCTGGAAAAATGCGCAAGAACTACATCCGCATCCTGACCGGCGATAAGGTGAAAGTGGAACTAACACCGTACGACCTATCCAAAGGCCGCATTGTCTATCGCTCGCGCTAAGCCTTTATAACGCCTATTCAGCTGACCAGCAGTACGGCGCCAGCACCTGTATACGACAACGCCCCGTCGAAGACAGGGCGCTGTGGCAATCTACTGCATGTTTAAGCGCTACGCATCAAGGCGATCTTAGCGCCCTTTTCAGGGCGCGTCCGCCATTTCAGTCTCGGTGGAGAGATGCAACTCCCCCTCCTCCAGACTGACGTGTACGATCCCGCCGTTATCAGCTAGCTCACCAAACAGGATCATTTCAGCAAGCGGCTTCTTGAGCTTCTCCTGAATCAAGCGCGCCATGGGTCGAGCCCCCATGTCCGGATCGTAGCCCTTCTCGGCCAGCCAATTCCGCGCAGTATCGTCTACATCCAACTGTACGCGTTTCTCATCAAGCTGCGCCTGGAGTTCGATCAGGAACTTGTCGACGACGTTGCGCACGACTGAAGCTGGCAAGGCGTGGAACTGAATGATGCCATCCAAGCGGTTGCGGAATTCCGGCGAGAAGGTCCGTCGAATGACCTCCATGGCATCCGTTGAATGATCCTGACTCTGGAAGCCGATCGAGCGACGTGATGCCTGCTCAGCGCCCGCATTGGACGTCATGATCAGGATTACGTGGCGGAAGTCTGCTTCACGACCGTTGTTGTCGGTCAAGCGACCGTGATCCATGACCTGTAGTAACAGGTTAAAGACTTCCGGGTGCGCTTTTTCAATCTCATCCAGCAGTAACACGCAGTGGGGCTGCTTGGTAACAGCTTCAGTCAGCAGGCCGCCCTGATCATAACCAACGTAGCCAGGAGGCGCGCCAATCAAGCGCGACACGGTATGACGCTCCATGTATTCGGACATATCAAAGCGCACAAGCTCGATACCCATGATATGGGCAAGCTGCTTGGCCACTTCGGTTTTACCTACCCCGGTAGGTCCGGCAAACAGGAAGCTACCTACCGGCTTATCCGGCGACTTGAGCCCGGCGCGCGATAGCTTGATAGCTGCTGACAGCGTATCGATTGCTTCGTCCTGCCCGAATACCAGCATCTTGAGATCACGGTCAAGCTTCTCAAGCAACTTGCGGTCTGAGCTTGAAACGCTCTTCGGCGGAATACGCGCAATGGACGCCACAATGGCCTCCACCTGTTCAACATCAATGGTGTTGGCACGCACTTCTGGCGGCAACAGGCGCTGGTGAGCGCCCGCTTCATCGATCACATCAATCGCCTTGTCCGGCAGATGGCGATCATTGATATAACGATCGGCCAGACGCGCCGCGCTCTCAAGCGCTCCATCGGTGTACTTGAGCTCATGATGCTCTTCAAAGCGCGAACGCAGCCCTTTGAGAATCTTGATAGTGTCGTCAACGGACGGCGCCAACACATCAACCTTCTGGAAGCGACGCGCCAGGGCGCGATCCTTTTCAAAAATACCGCGAAATTCCTGGAAGGTGGTAGAACCAATGCAACGAAGCTCACCCGACGAAAGAAGCGGTTTCAGCAGATTGGAAGCATCCATTACCCCACCCGAAGCCGCGCCCGCACCAATAACGGTGTGGATTTCATCAATAAACAGCACCGCATTCGGCTGTTTACGCAGCTCACCCAAAAGGCTTTTCAGGCGCTTTTCAAAATCGCCGCGGTACTTGGTGCCAGCAAGCAAGGCACCCATATCCAGCGAATAAACGACTGCATCCGCAATGACATCGGGCACGTCTTCTTCAACAATACGCTTGGCAAGCCCTTCTGCTACGGCGGTTTTACCTACGCCAGCTTCACCAACCAACAGCGGATTGTTTTTACGCCGCCGAGCAAGAATCTGCACCACGCGCTCAAGCTCATGATCGCGCCCAATCAACGGATCGATCTTGCCTAGCCGTGCCTGTTCATTAAGGTTGGTGGCATACCCATTAAGCGGATGTGTGCCGCTTTCAGCCGCGCCTTCTTCAACATCTTCACCCTCTTGGGAAGAAGTTGATTGTGATGGGCCATGGCCTGCCACTTTGGAAATACCGTGGGCGATGTAGTTGACGGCATCAACTCGGGCAACGCTTTGCTGCTTGAGGAAATAGACCGCCTGGCTTTCCTGTTCAGAAAAGATAGCGACAAGCACGTTGGCGCCGGTAACTTCACTTTTACCCGACGACTGAACATGGAACACCGCACGCTGCAGTACACGCTGAAAACCAAGTGTAGGCTGCGTTTCACGATCCCCATGACCTTCAGGAATCAGCGGTGTGGTTGAGTTGATAAAATCCTGCAGATCGGATCGCAACTTGTCGAGGTTTGCCCCGCACGCCTTTAACACATCCACTGCCGAGGCATTATCCAGCAGCGCTAGCAGCAGATGTTCAACCGTCATGAACTCGTGGCGCTTTGAACGAGCAACGGTAAAGGCCGTGTTCAGGGTCAATTCAAGTTCTTTGCTCAGCATGGCAGTCCCCTTTTAGCTACTACCTAGGGCGTATCGCCCCCTAGGACTTGCGTCGGATCAGTTTAATCGGCCGGTACTTTCAACATCGGGTACAAATGGCAGGGTTGCAAGCCTTCGCTGACAATTTTTTATCAATACTGCTAATTTGCAGCCTCGATATCACTCATTAGCGGATGCTCGCATTCACGGGCATATTCATTTACCTGATGGCTTTTCGTTTCTGCAATATCGCGGGTAAAGATGCCGCAGGTCGCCTTACCCTGGGTGTGTACAGCAAGCATTATTTGAACAGCCTTCTCGCTGTCCATACTGAAAAATTCTTGCAGCACTTCAATGACAAAATCCATGGGCGTGTAATCGTCATTATGTAACACGACCTTATACAGAGGTGGCTGCGCCAGCTCAGGCTTGGCCTGCTGGACAGCAACATCCCCGTCATCGGGCATATCAGGTCGTGTCATACCGGCTACTCCATGGGAAGCCGCTGTTACATCAAACGCTAACTTGGACATAGATTGCACTATTGGTTATCTCAAAGACTCAGGAACGACCCAGCCTGCGCTACTCAGCAATTGCAACCCGCAATAGTGACCAGTCAATAGCTATGACGCTCAAGCTCTACAAGGGTTCACACGGTATTAAAAATAGCATACCGCAAAAGTCAAAAAACCCCCGCCCATTATAGGGGCGAGGGTTATGCTACAACGCTCCGGTAGTCGAGGGCGATGCGACGTTAGCCCTTGGCAACCACGGCCAGGGCTTCATTCAACGTTTTGCTAGGGCGCATTGCCTGACTTACCAGCTCACCGTTCGGGCGGAAATAACCCTGAATATCAACAGCCTTCCCTTGAACATCATTGAGCTCAGCAACGATGGTCTCTTCATTGGCTTTAAGTGTTTCTGCCAAGCGGGCGAACAGCGATTTCAGTTCGGCATCATCATCCTGTGCGGCCAGTGCTTCTGCCCAGTAGAGTGCGAGGTAGAAATGGCTGCCACGGTTATCAAGCTCACCCACCTTGCGTGAAGGCGACTTGTTGCTGTCCAGGAATTTGCCGTTGGCTTCATCCAGCGTCTTGGCAAGCACAGTGGCACGTGCATTGCCGAACGTACTGCCCAGATGCTCAAGAGAAGCCGCAAGCGCCAGGAATTCACCTAGGGAATCCCAACGCAGATGGTTCTCTTCCAGGAACTGCTGAACGTGCTTGGGTGCGCTACCGCCCGCGCCGGTTTCAAACAAGCCACCACCGTTCATCAGCGGAACAATAGACAGCATCTTCGCGCTGGTGCCCAGCTCCATGATCGGGAACAGGTCAGTGAGGTAATCACGCAGCACGTTACCGGTAACCGAGATAGTGTCTTCGCCCTTGCGAATACGCTCCAGAGAGACCGCCATGGCGTCTACCGGCGTCAGAATGCGAATATCCAGACCGCTGGTATCGTGGTCTTTAAGGTACGTTTCTACCTTCTTGATCAGCTGGGCATCGTGGGCGCGGTTGGCATCCAGCCAAAAGATTGCTGGAGTGGCACTTTCACGGGCCCGAGTAACGGCAAGCTTCACCCAGTCCTGAATTGGCGCGTCTTTGGTCTGGCACATACGCCAGATATCGCCCGCTTCAACATCATGACTGAACAGCGTATTGCCGTTTTCGTCACTTACTACCACGGTACCGTCGGCAGCGATCTGGAAGGTTTTGTCGTGGGAGCCATACTCTTCTGCTTTCTGCGCCATCAGGCCCACGTTAGGAACGCTGCCCATGGTGGTCGGATCAAAGGCGCCGTGTTTCTTGCAGTCTTCGATTACCGCCTGGTAAATAGTGGCATAGCAGCGGTCTGGAATAACGGCCTTGGTATCGTGAAGCTGGTCGTCGGCGCCCCACATCTTGCCTGAGTCACGAATCATCGCCGGCATGGAGGCATCGATGATCACATCACTTGGCACGTGCAGGTTGGTGATTCCCTTATGGGAGTTGACCATCGCCATGGGCGGTCGCTCTTGGTAAAGCGCCTCGATATCGTTCTTGATCGCTTCCTGCTGATCACTCGGCAGCGACTCAATCGCGCTGTAGAGATCACCGATACCGCTATTGGGGTTGAAACCAGCGGTTTTAAGCGCATCTGCATGCTTTTCAAGCGCGCTCTTGTAGAATTCTTCAACCACAATTCCGAACATGATGGGATCAGAAACCTTCATCATGGTCGCTTTTAGATGCAGGGAAAACAGTACATTACGCGCCTTGGCATCGCTGATCTCGCTATCGATAAAGCTACGCAGACGACGGCTGCTCATGCAGGCGGCATCAACCACTTCGCCTTCGAGAACCACCAGACCTTCTTTCAAAACGGTAGTGGTGCCGTCTTTTTGCTGAAGCTCAATCTTTAGCTTGCCGGCTTTCTCGATAACGGTGGACTGCTCGCTGCCGTAAAAGTCGCCTTCGCTCATGTGAGCCACGTGGGACTGGGAGTCGCTGCTCCACTCGCCCATGCGGTGCGGGTATTTACGGGCGTAGTTCTTGACCGACTTTGGCGCACGGCGGTCAGAGTTACCCTCACGCAGTACCGGGTTAACAGCGCTGCCTTTGGCCTTGTCGTAAGCCGCCTTGATGGCTTTTTCTTCGTCGTTTTTAGGCTCTTCCGGGTAGTCAGGCAGCGGGTAGCCCTGGCCTTGAAGCTCTTTGATTGCGGCCTTCAACTGCGGGCCGGAGGCACTGATATTGGGCAATTTAATAATGTTGGCTTCAGGCGTGGTGGCAAGCTTGCCAAGTTCGGCCAGGTCATCGCTGACACGCTGCTCGTCGTTGAGCAGGTCAGGGAACTGGGCCAGCACGCGCGCCGCCAGGGAAATGTCGCGAGTCTCGACTTCAATACCGGCAGAGTCTGTAAAGGCATCAATAATCGGTAACAGGGAATATGTCGCGAGCGCAGGGGCTTCGTCGGTAAGCGTGTAAATGATCTTCGGCGTTTGGGACATTTTTGCGTTAACCTCTTTTCTAGTCGCTTTCGTTATAAAATCCTAAGCTACGCGGCTCATTCGACGATAGCCCGTGCCGCGAAGCGCACTAAGCAGCTTAACGCGCTGCTCTACTATCATTTCGGTGGTGTTGACGACGACTCCAGCGGTCACGCAGGAGTATACCAGCGCTGCACTTTAACCGCATGAGAGATTGTCGACAAATCCGGCGCAAGATGTAAGAGACTTTATGAGCAGCTTATATTTACTACACAAACCCTACCGCATGCTCTCCCAATTCACGGATACCGAGGGGCGGGCCACCCTGGCCAGCGTTATTGATGTACCCGGGGTTTATGCGGCTGGCCGGCTTGATTATGACTCTGAAGGCCTTCTGTTACTCAGCGATGACGGCGCGCTCATTCACCGGATTGCTCACCCGCGTCACAAGCAGCCCAAAACTTACTGGGTGCAGCTGGAAGGCCAGGTTGATGACAAAGCGCTCAACGCGCTGCGCGCCGGTATTACCTTGAAAGACGGCCCTACCCGCCCTGCCAAGGCACGGCTGATAGCACCGCCGGCGCTCGCCCCTCGTGAGCCTGCCATTGACCCTAAACGCCACCCCTCTACTTCATGGCTTGAAATTACCATCAGCGAGGGACGCAACCGCCAAGTACGCCGCATGACCGCCCACGTGGGGTTTCCCACGCTCAGGTTAATCCGTGCCTCGATCGGACCCTGGCAACTGGGTGACCTGCAACCCGGAGAGTGGCGTAAGGAAACCCTGCACGCCCCGCGTCAAGCGCAGAGCACCAAGCGCTCGGGCAAACCGAGCGCTTCCCGGCATAGGAAATCCTCATGAGCGCCACCCGAAGCATCGCCATTCACAGTACAGCCGCCTGCGTCATTCAGCGGGATAACCGGTATCTAGTGGTAGAAGAAGCAAAGGGTGGCCCCAAAACGGTATTCAACCAGCCAGCCGGTCATGTGGAAGCAGGCGAAGGGCCCATTGCCGCGGTTCTTCGTGAGGTAGAGGAAGAAACCGCCTGGCGTGTCACGCTCACCGGCTACCTGGGGCTTTATGTTTTTCACGCCCTAGATGGTCAGACATTTCACAGCCACGGGTTTCTTGCCAAGCCGCTTACCCAGCTTGGCACCCCATTAGACTGCGATATTGTGGCTACCCACTGGCTGACGCTTGACGAAATTCGCGCCCTGAATGACGAAAACCGCTTAAGGAGTCCACTGGTACTCAAGCGCATTGAGGACGCTGTCAGCGAACGCTGCTATCCATTGAGCGTCATTCAAGAGTGAAGCACTCGAAGCACCAACCCCCCATCGTGTATAATCACCGCCCAATTGCATACCACATCAACCGAGGATGCCAATGACATCCACCAATGGCTCACCCACCACCGAGTCATCCGCAGCTGGCAAAGTGATTGTCGGTATGTCGGGTGGCGTCGATTCGTCTGTTTCCGCCTTGATCCTGCAGCAGCAAGGATACGAGGTAGAAGGCCTGTTCATGAAGAACTGGGACGAAGACGACGGCACTGAGTACTGCACGGCTAAGGAAGATCTTGCCGACGCCGAGGCAGTATGTGCCAAGCTGGGTATCAAGCTGCATACAGCCAACTTTGCCGCCGAGTACTGGGATAATGTATTCGAGCATTTCCTGGAAGAGTACAAGGCTGGGCGCACGCCCAATCCCGACATTCTGTGTAACCGGGAAATCAAGTTTAAGGTGTTCCTTGAGTACGCGGAAATGCTGGGCGCCGAGAAAATCGCCACCGGCCACTACGTCCGTCAAGGACAGGTTCGCCAAGGCGACGGCGATGTCCGCCCACGCCTGCTTAAAGGACTAGATGGCAACAAGGACCAGAGCTACTTTCTGCACGCAGTGCCCGAAGCGGCTATTGCTCGGACGCTATTCCCTGTTGGCGAGCTGGAAAAGCCTGCAGTACGCGCTCTGGCTGAAGAGCACGACCTGATTACCGCCAAGAAAAAAGATTCTACCGGTATCTGTTTTATCGGTGAGCGCCGTTTCCGCGATTTTCTGCAGCAGTACCTGCCCGCCCAGCCCGGCACGATCGAAACGCCTGAAGGCGACACCATCGGCGAGCATATAGGGCTGATGTACTACACCCTGGGCCAGCGTCAGGGGCTGGGGATTGGCGGGCTTGCCAACTACTCGGAAGAGCCCTGGTACGTGGCGGCCAAAGATCTTGAACGCAATGTATTGATCGTTGTCCAGGGCAAGCATCATCCGCTGCTCTATTCCGACACGCTGGCTACCGAAGCCATGGACTGGGTCGCGGGCGAGCCACCGGTTCAGTCAGGCCGGTTCACCGCCAAGACCCGCTACCGGCAAAGCGACTGCCCTTGCGAAATGCGTACCCTGCCCGATGGCGGGGTTGAAGTCACTTTCGACGATCCGCAGTGGGCGGTCACGCCCGGCCAGTCGCTGGTGCTTTACGATGGTGATATCTGCTTGGGTGGCGGCGTTATTCGCGCTACTTGGAACGCCGCGGAGGCAGGCGCATGAATACACCAACGCCGATTCATCGCGCCCCGGACTCACCCTCCATGCGCCAGGCTTTGGCCTTGGCGGGTGTGTTTCAAGCTGCAAGCCTGGTGGATGAATTGGCCCGCACCGGTCAGGTAGATACCCGCGCCTGGGATACCCTGATTGAAGCGACCGTGGATACCAACCCGGAAAGCTTTGAAGCGATTTATGGCGGCCATCCCAATAACCTGCGGCGGGGTCTTGAAACCCTCGAAGCCCTGGTGGGCCGCAAACAGGCAAACCCGGTGGTGCTGCGCTATGGTTTCACGATTTTGCTGGTCATGAACAAGCTGCGCACCAACAACGCCATGATGGACGCCCTTGGCCAGCATCTGACCCGTATTCAGGGGCAAGCCGAGCACTTTGGCACCACGCATGAAAACGTGATTGCAAGCCTGGGTGAAGCTTACCAGGAGACTATCTCAACGTTTAAAACGCGCATTGTGGTACAGGGTGACCCCTCTTTACTGCAAAGCCGCATGATGCCCGAGCGCGTACGGGCCTGCCTGTTGGCAGGTATCCGTTTTGGGCTTTTATGGCACCAGCAAGGGGGCCGCCGCTGGAAGCTGGTTTTTCAGCGCAAGGCGCTGCGCCGCGCGCTGGACAGCCTCGGCTAGGCCACTTAGCGTTACGCCGCTATGCCGCTTCAAACTTCTCACTGCTTTTGCTCTTGAATCACTTACTCTCGAACTACTTGGAAACGACGCCATGCAACTCTCCGCCTTGACTGCTCTCTCCCCCGTTGACGGCCGCTACGGCTCCAAAGCCGCAGCCCTGCGCGAACATTTCAGCGAGTTTGGTCTGATCCGCGCCCGTGTCATTGTGGAAGTCCGCTGGCTACAGCGTCTGGCCGAGCACGACCAGATCGTCGAAGTGCCGTCTCTTTCCGCCGAGGCAGGCGCTTTTCTTGAGCAGCTGATTCGTGACTTCTCACTTGAAGACGCCGAGCGCATCAAGGAGATTGAGCGCACCACCAATCACGATGTAAAAGCCGTTGAGTATTTCCTGAAGGAAAAGATTGCCAGTAACGCCGAACTGAATGCGGTAACCGAGTTCATTCACTTCGCATGCACAAGCGAGGACATCAACAACCTCTCTTACGGCGTTATGCTGGCCGATGGTCTCAAGGCGCTGCTGCCCACCATGCACGAAGTGGCCGATGAAGTGGCCAAGCTTGCCATTGCCCATGCGGCACAGCCGATGCTCTCGCGCACCCATGGTCAAACCGCAAGCCCCACGACGCTGGGTAAAGAGATGGCCAACGTGGCGTATCGCTTGAAGCGCCAGCTCAAGCAGATCGAGCGCGTTGAAATTTTGGGCAAGATCAACGGTGCAGTAGGCAACTACAACGCCCACCTGGCCACCTACCCGGACATCGACTGGGAAGCCAACGCGCGTACCTTTGTTGAAGGCCTGGGTTTGAGCTTCAACCCCTACACGACCCAAATCGAGCCGCATGACTATATTGCCGAGCTTTTTGATGCCGTCTGCCGCTTCAATACCATCCTGATCGATTATGACCGCGACGTATGGGGCTATATTTCGCTAGGCTACTTCAAACAGCGCACGGTAGAGGGTGAAATCGGCTCCTCCACCATGCCGCACAAGGTCAACCCGATCGATTTTGAAAATTCTGAAGGCAACCTGGGCTTGGCCAACGCGGTACTGGGACATCTGGCACAAAAACTACCAATTTCCCGCTGGCAACGTGATTTAACCGATTCCACCGTGCTACGTAATCTGGGCGTAGGCCTGGCCTACGGCCTGATTGGCTATCACGCCAGCCTCAAGGGCATCAGCAAACTGGAAGCCAACCCTGAACGCCTGGCCGAAGACCTGGATAACAGCTGGGAAGTGCTCGCCGAGCCGATCCAGACCGTGATGCGCCGTTACGGTATTGAAAAGCCCTACGAGAAACTCAAGGAACTGACACGCGGTAAGCGGATCGATCAGGTAGGCTTTGCTACCTTTATCGACACCCTTGAGCTGCCGGATGACGTTAAAGCAGAGCTTAAAGAGCTTTCACCGGCAAGCTATATTGGTAATGCACAAGCGCAGGCTGAAGCGCTTACCCAACGCATTGGCAGCTTGTCATAAGCGTTTTCACAAGCGCTACGGCCACTCAATTAGGATATCACCATGAGCCAACACGATAAGCCACTCACCCTGCTGGGCGATCTCACGCCCGCAGACTTTTTGGCCAACTACTGGCAACAGAGACCGCTGCTGATTCGTGGTGCTATCCCCGACTTCGTCAGCCCCATTGAGCCTGACGAGCTTGCCGGACTTGCCTGCGAGCCGGGGGTGGAAGCGCGCCTGGTGGAAGAGAAAGGCCCGGACAGCGCCTGGCAGGTTTCCCACGGCCCGTTTGATGAGGCAACATTTGAACGCCTGCCCGAGGGCCACTGGAGCCTGCTCGTTCAGGCCGTGGATCACTATGTACCCTCCATCGCCGCGCTAATGGACGAGTTTGACTTCCTGCCACGCTGGCGGCTGGACGATATCATGATCAGCTACGCCCCGCCTGGCGGTAGCGTGGGTCCACATATCGATCAGTACGATGTCTTTTTACTACAAGCCAGTGGTCACCGCCGCTGGCAGCTGGGTGGCAAACAACCGGACAATGCCCCAATCATTCAAGGCATTGACCTGCGCATTCTGGAAACCTTTGAGATCGAGCCTGATTCCGACTGGACGCTGGCGCCTGGCGACATGCTGTACCTGCCGCCGGGTTGGGCGCATCACGGCGTTAGCCAGACCGATGATTGCATGACCATTTCGGTAGGCTTCAGGGCACCATCTGCGGACGAGTCGATTACCTCTTACGCAGACTACCTGGGCGAGCAGCTGCCTGCCTCTCAACGCTACAGCGATGCGGGAATGGCGCCTGCCAGCCAGGCCGGTGAGCTTGACGATGCGGCCATTGAGCGTATGCGTCAGTTCATGCTGGCCACACTTGACAACCCTGAGCAGATCGCCCAGTGGTTTGGCCGTGTGATGACTCAGCCCAAGTACATGGATCAGGTCGTGCCGCTGGATCCACCTATGGAAGAAGCCGCAGTAGTAGCGCATCTACAGGAGGGCGAACCGCTTTTCCACATGCCCGGTTCGCGCTTTGCCTGGCGCAGCGATACAAGCGGCACCACGCTGTTTGTCGATGGCGATGGTCATGCCTGCTCAGAGGCACTTGCAAAGCGTCTGGCAGACACCGAGCCGATGTACGAAGAGGTGCTTGAGCTTGAAGGCGCCGCCTCTTTGCTTACCCAGCTGATCAATTCAGGCAGTTTGGGCTTCATGAGTGAGGAAGACCCAGAGTAGTCGGCCTTGAGTTATCTTGTGACCTAGCTGACTGACTATGCCAGAGCGCCGCCTTAGAGCGGCGTTTTTTTGTCTTCTGTTTATATAGTTGACGAAAAACGACTACATAAACCCGCCGTTTTACTAAGCCGCTGTCGTCGAGCTACAACCCCGCCTGCCCCCAAGTGTCAATTGTTGGATCCTCCTTTGTCGTCAATAGTTATTGCACTGCAGCGCCAACGGGGCTGCTCATAACACCGCCAACTATCAGCCTTATGTTGGCACCTGCTGAAAACATCTTCGCAAGCGCAGCAAACCTGTTAACCCACTTGCGAGTCGCTATTACAACCTTGGAGGTATCTCATGACCGGACTGCTCAACGATATTAAAGCCATGGCCCAGTTACGCGAAGCACAAGGTGGAAAATGGGAGGCTATCAAACCTGAATATGCAGCTCGTATGCGCGCCCAGAACCGCTTTCATACGGGATTGGATATTGCGCGGTATACCGCCACCATCATGCGCAACGATATGGCCGCCTATGATACTGACACCTCGCAATACACCCAATCATTGGGCTGCTGGCATGGCTTTATTGGTCAACAGAAGCTTATCTCAATTAAAAAGCACTTTGGCACTACCCAGCGCCGCTATCTTTACCTGTCAGGCTGGATGGTCGCCGCACTGCGCTCCGAGTTTGGGCCTTTGCCCGATCAGTCCATGCATGAAAAAACCTCGGTCGCCAATTTAATCGAAGAGCTTTACACCTTTCTGAAACAGGCCGACTCTTGGGAACTTAACCACCTGTTCCGCGCGCTGGATGATGCCAAGGCCGCTGGCGACAGGGTCAAAGAGCAGGAGATCATCGACAAGATCGATAATCATGAAACCCATATAGTACCGATTATTGCCGATATTGACGCAGGCTTTGGTAACGCTGAAGCCACTTACCTGCTCGCTAAGAAATTCATTCAGGCAGGCGCCTGCTGTATCCAATTGGAAAACCAGGTGTCCGACGAGAAGCAGTGCGGTCATCAGGATGGCAAGGTGACCGTTCCTCACGAGGACTTTTTAGCCAAGATCAACGCTGTGCGCTACGCCTTTCTTGAACTCGGCGTGGAGGACGGCGTAATTGTTGCACGCACCGACTCACTAGGCGCCGGACTGACCCAGAAAATCGCGGTGACTCACCAGCCGGGCGACCTGGGCGATCAGTACAACAGCTTTCTGGATGGCGACGCGATCGAGAACGCCACCGATATCAACAATGGCGATGTGGTGATAAAGCAGAACGGCAAGCTGGTTAAACCGAAGCGCCTGGCCTCCGGCCTTTACCAGTTCAAGCCCGGCACCGGTGAAGACCGCGTTATCCTTGACTGCATTACCAGCCTGCAAAACGGTGCTGACCTTTTGTGGATCGAGACAGAAAAACCCCATGTGGGACAGATTGCCAGCATGGTCAACCGTATCCGTGAAGTAGTCCCGGACGCCAAGCTTGTGTATAACAACTCGCCCTCCTTCAACTGGACACTGAATTTCCGCCAACAGGTGTTTGATACTTGGGAGCAGGAAGGTAAAGACGTGTCGGCCTACCAGCGCGATAAGCTGATGAGTGTCGAATACGACAAGACCGAGCTTGGCCAGTTGGCAGATGAGTGGACCCGCAACTTCCAGCGTGACGCATCTCGCGAGGCGGGCATTTTCCATCACCTGATTACTCTGCCTACCTACCATACAGCAGCGCTCTCCACTGATAACCTGGCAAAAGGCTACTTTGGCGAAGAAGGCATGCTGGCCTACGTGCGTGGCGTTCAGCGAGAAGAAATTCGCCAGGGAATTGCCACGGTGAAGCACCAAGATATGGCAGGTTCCAATATCGGCGATGATCATAAAGAGTTCTTCCATGGCGAGGCAGCACTTAAGGCAGGCGGCAAAGATAATACGATGAACCAGTTTGGCTAACGCCCTGCACAGTTAACGAAAACCCCCAGCTACCAGGAGCTTTAAGCTCCTGGTTTTTTTGTCGTTATACGTGCACACTGTTTTCTTATTCCCTGTCTACACTACTATTATGTCCTTTGATTCATGACCTTTTTAATCAAACACTGGTCAAAGCGCAGAGCTTCAGTTATCTTTTAGCGAACACTGTTTTGTAATTGAAGCGTCCTGCCACTGCTGCTTTAAGTTGCCATACCCTGGAGGTTTTAATGAAACGTTTACTACCTGTTGCTGCGTTAAGCATCCTGACCTTAGCTGGGTGTGCCAACACAGCGCCCTATTCAGGTGATGTGTATCGCGGTAATCAAGCGCAAACCGGCCAAAGCGTTGCTTACGGCACAATTGTCGCTATTCGCCCAGTTCAGATCCAGGCTGACAGCCGTGCGGGAGGCCTATTGGGTACCGGCGGCGGCGCCATTATCGGCGGCCTTTTAGGTAGCCAGGTAGGGGGCGGTTCAGGCCGCCAGTTGGCAACCGTTGCAGGCGCCTTGGGTGGCTCAGTGGCCGGTTCGGCTGCGGAAGATCGCGCCAACCGCGTGAGCGCTCTGGAAATGGAAATTCGACGTGATGACGGCACCGATGTAGTCGTTGTACAACGGGCTGACCATCAATACCAAGCTGGTCAGCGCGTGCGCCTGATTGGTAGCGGCGGCAACTTGAGCGTTGCACCCTATTAATTTAATGCTGTAGCGTATTTTATTGATGTGATCTATATCAAAAAGCCCGGCCATCTTGCGATGGCCGGGCTTTTTAACAAGTATTCAAACGCGCTTAATGGCTAAGACTGCTGGCCCAATTGGCAAGCTTTACTACCAGAAGACCAATTAATACCAACAGAATAACGACCAGCAACATTTCTACCGGGAAAACCAATGTAGTCGCGCCTAACACAGCGAGTGTCGCAACCCATAGATACCGGTTTTCACCATTACTTTTCAACATGTTAGGCAAGAAGCGGTCAAGCCCTTGGCTGACGCCCCGGCTCCAGCGTTGATCGACAAAATAGGCAATCAGACCAAACGCGATCAGCCAAATAAGAAAGATTGTCATAGAAAACTCCGGTGAATAAGGGTCGTAAAAGGGGAAAATGGGTGGACTTAGAGTATCCCCAGTCACCTTGAGGTGCAATACCGCGAAAGGCTGGTGAGCGTAAAAACCCCGTTTACCCCCTGACAAGCCACGCCTCACGCGTTACCATGTTGGGACATGCACTCACCGAAAGGTTATTCAATGCAAATTGCACAAAACTCGGTTGTCGCGTTCCACTACACTCTGACCAACGATGCAGGTGAAGTGCTAGACAGTTCTGAAGGCCGCGAGCCGCTAACCTATCTCCATGGCGCGGGTAACATCATCCCAGGTCTGGAAAAGGAACTGGAAGGCCGCGAAGCCGGTGACAAGCTGAACGTCAAAGTAACGCCTGAAGAGGGTTACGGCGAAGTTCAGGAACAGCTGGTTCAAGAAGTACCGCGTGATGCCTTTCAGGGCGTTGAAGGCATTGAGCCGGGCATGCAGTTCCAGGCTCAGACGCAAGGCGGCCCGCTCATGGTTACAGTAAAAAGTGTTGAAGGCGATACGGTTATCGTTGACGGCAACCATCCGCTGGCAGGTCAGCACCTCAACTTCGATGTTGAAATTGCGACCGTTCGCGAAGCGAGCCAGGAAGAGACTGAGCACGGCCACGTGCACGGTGAAGGTGGCGTTGAGCACTAATTGCTAAAAAAGAGGCGGCCTTTTGGCTACTTCAGATGTCAAACGAACCCCACAACTTGTGGGGTTCGTTCGTTTCAAGGAGCATTAACAATGTACTTAGCCCAGATACGACCTTCATCACACGGCGTTATCACAGCGCTCAAAGCGGCGCATGCCAAGTGCAATCATTAGCGTGATACTCAGCAAAATCCACGAGCCCCAGGTAATACCCGACCAACCGGCGCCCTGCCAAAAAGGCTCCAGCCAGAACCCGCCCAGGCTCGCCCCCACGTAGTAAAACACCAGATATAGCGCAGATGCGCTGCCACGTGCGCCTTGGGCGTAGCGCCCTACCCAGCTAGAGGCCAGCGAGTGGGTAAGGAAAAAGCCAAACGCATTAATGGTCAGCCCGACAATAATCAGGGCTAATGAATCATTCAAGGTAACGGCGGTACCCACCATCAGAATCACGACGCCCGCCATCATGCACATGGCTGGCGAAAAGCGCTGAGCCAAGCGCCCGGATACGGTAGAACCAAACGTGCCGCCCAGATAGGTCAGGAAAATCAATCCGAGACCGGTTGCCGCCAACTGGTAGGGTGCAGCGGCCAAACGAAAGGTAATATAACTATACTGATTGATAAAAATCAGGAAGTTGATGCCACCCAGGCAATAAGCAGCGAGCAGCACCGGCGTGCGCAGGTGACCGACAAGATCCGTAAGCGCGCGGCGTAGCTGAAAACGCTTGGGCATAAAGGTATGGCTATTAGGCAGCAGACGCCAGAACAGCGCGCAGCCAATTAACGTCATTACGCCAACGGCGATGAACGCCGCCTGCGGCCCGCCAATCTCAGCGGCGGCTCCACCTACGATACGCCCACTGATACCGCCCAAGGAGTTTGCACCAATATATAGCCCCACAGCGCTCAGCAAGGCCGGCTTCTCAAATGCATCACCCATCCAGGCGATCGCCACGGCGGGCAGGCCTCCCAGCACAAACCCTTGAATCAGACGCAGCAGTAACAGGCCTTCAAAATTCGGCGCAAACGCCAGTGCAAGCGACAACCCCCCGGCGAGTAACAGGGTGATACGCATGATGCCTTCACGGCCAATGGCATCGGAAAGCGGCCCAAATACTAGCAAGGCCAACGCCAGCGACAGAGTAGCCACTGACATCAGCAGGCTGACGCCTAAGGTCGACACACCGTAGATGGCCTTGAGCTCAGGTAGCAACGGTTGAGGAACATACAGATTAATAAAAACCAAAAATGACCCTAGGCATAGGGCCATCGTGGCTCGCCACCAGGCGCGTGTCTTGTCTTCAATCATACCATTCCTAATAGCGGGCCCTCTGGCCCACCAGCCATCACGGCGTGAAGTTACTGCCTAAATATGCCAGATTGGTTGGCTCCAGCGCGCGGCGCGATTGCCAGTAATAACGCTGCCAATAGCTGTTATCCAAACTGGACATGATCACGCCTTGGGAAGTTGAGGCATGGAGAAAATAACCATCCCCTACGTAAATCCCTACATGGTTGTAGCGCCCTGGGGGCCGGAAGAAGACCAGATCGCCCGCCTGCAGCTCTTGGCGGTCGATCGGGCGTCCCTCATGTACCTGATCATAAGTGGAACGGGGCAATTCTAAATTAAACGTCTCTCGGAAAACATTGCGTACCAGGGCTGAGCAGTCGATCCCTTGCGCTGTTGTACCGCCAATCCGATAAGGTGTTCCTGACCATCGTTGATGCTGTTCCAGTAGCGCCTGACGTACCAACGTCGGTGGTGGTGTCTGAAAACTACGCAATTGGTCAATTGTATTACTAATGGGCGACATCTGCGGACTAAACCCATTGTTCATTCCTGGCAGTGTCATCGAGAAGTAATCCTCGGGTGGCTCTATGGGTTGATTAGAAGAGCCTGCACAGCCAGAAAGAAAAGAGACAACAATACAAGCACTTACAACACGGACAGCGGTCACAGCAGGGTGTGGCAACGCAACCATGCGCTTAACCTCTTAATATTTTTAGGGAAGTAAAATAGACAACAAATGTCAGACTATAAGCTAGATAAGACATGCTTGGCGAGCCTCAATGTAATGTTCGTTGATCGCCCGGCAGGGTATCGATATGGAGCGGTGCAAAATGGCGCGGCTTGTTGCCGGGAAAATCCAGACTAGCCCAAGGACCGGAAAGAATGGGCGCCCCGCAGACCCAAGCCACCATTGATTGACGGAACCCGGCTAAAAAACTTTCACGCTCAGGTGTTTCTCCCATGAAAAAGGAGAATCCGGCATACATGCCCGCAGCATACTCCTGCCAACCGGCATAGTGATCAGCGGCCAGTTGATAAGCGCGGTCGAGCACATCGGCAAACGCCTCGCTTTCCAGCCAGCCAAGCTGGCGAGCGGCAATCGCCAGATCTACCAGCTGGGCAATATCCCACGCGGCCATGTCGACATCATTACAGTGATCTTCATTGCTCTGCACGCGGCGCAAGCGGAGCAGATGATGGCGCTCCTCTTCGGTGCAGTCACCCGACTCCAGAATGGCAATTTCAGCCTCCAGACGCTCAGGGTTGAGCGTATAGGGTGCGTAATTGATCTGGTACTCCTGCCGGTCGCCTGCCTCCAGCATGAAGGTTAAAAATTCCTGCATGTCTGTGGCATTTGTCAGGTGGTAGTGGCTTTCTACCCACTCCCGGATATCAGCACACTCACGCGGGCTTTCCGGCTGAGGCTCGCTCCACACGGCACTATTGAGCGGCCCCACCAGCGACATGGCAGTAAAGTGCGTCAACGTAGGCCGCCCGCCCGGCTCGCACCAGGCATCAGGGCGCCAATCCAGCCAGTAAAAAAGGCTCCCCGGGTCTTCAAGGTGCCAGGCAATTTCATTGATCAACGAGGCATGTTCAGGTTCGGGCAAGCAACTTTCCCAGGCGAACCACGCCTCCAGCAGGCGTTTGGGGCTAGGGTAGAAACGGCATAGGCAGCTACGCAGCGAGCTGGCGTATGCTAGCAGCGGTTCGCGTTCAAATAGACCGCTGTCCAGCGCCATATGCAGGTAGAAGGCGAATTTTTCTGCCATATGAATAGTGGCCGCATGTCGGCTTACGCCCTTGACTGCATTACGCTGCTTCAATTCATCAGTCGTTGGCTGGCCAAACAGCGTTTGCGAGGGCGGCAGCACACCGTGCACCGCATCGGCGGCCAACTGATTCAGATGATGCGCCTGGGCAGGCAGCCAGTAGCGGGCCATGACCTGTGGGCCTTCATCGGCATGCAGGCCAAGAGACTCCTGCAGATAAAGTGCAGCATCAGCGCGGCGCTCCTCGGCAACGGGTGCGGCGGGGTCATACTGGCGAAGCATTACGTCCGGCTCACGGACGCCAGCCATCGCCAGCAGCCAATGGTGTGGGGTATTGCGCCACTGGCGAATGCGCTGTTGGGAGGCCTTGCGCGTCGTGTCATCAAGCAGGTTGGCAGGCGCCAGCCTCCATGGGCTATGCGAGGCATTAATGAGTAATACATGATGCGCGTTTGGCGTCATATTGCGCCGATCCACACCTTCGAAAAGGCTTTGCCCGCGCATGTATGCCTTCAATATGGCGCGCCAATCATGGTAGCGGTGGCTAACAAGGTCTGCCGCATGGCACGCCAGGTCATCCGCTTCAGCCTGGCTCAGCCAGCCGCAACAGGCTCCCGCCCAGGCAATTTCAACCAGCCGAAGCCAGTCCCAGGCAGCCCACTCAAGCGGTTCGCCCTGGCTTACAAAGGCGTTCAAAACCCCGGCATAGGGCGAGTCCTGGATTGAGTCGTGCTGCCAGGCAATCCGCTGGGCGTTATCCATTGTCAGTAGTTCACGAGCCTCAATATCCCAACGCTGACGCTCACCCTGGGCACTTAGCCATAACGCTACTTCCAAAAGCTGCTCGCGGTCGTTGATCTGCCAGATACGTTCAAGCCACTGGCTGGCATCCGGCCAGTCGGCATGGCCTGCCGGATAGCTGATGACCGGACGAAACAGAGCACACAAGCGCCACGCCTGCGCTTGCGCCACCTCAGGCCATAAAGCGGCCGGAGCTGGCAGTTGTGCAAGTGTCTCCTCAAGCAGTGCCCACGTGATTCCTTCGCCTTCGCTTTCTAGAGTCGACAGCGCCTGACAGGCGTCAATAAAACGATCATCCGCGCCCATCTCCCAACCCTTGGCACCTAGCACCCGACGCAGATCTGAAAGCCAGGCACGCAAATCGCCATAATCGGTAGCGATACGCCGAATCACATGGTGCGCCCAGGTGTTAGCCTGCTTGGTGTCAAGCCACCCGGCAGCGCCCGCAAGCGCGGTCCACTCAAGTGCCCCTAGCAAGAGGTCAGCGTGACCTGCTGAGCTCCCTAGCGCATGAAAAAGCTGTTCAGCCAGCTCATTTCGACTGGTAATACCCAATTGCAAAAGGCGCTGTTCCGCCGCTTTTGTATCCACTGAAAGAGGATGAGGGGTAAATGCCCAATCGCATAGCACCAGCTGTTGGGCCCACCAGGCATTTAACGCGTCGACCAAGAGACACCTCGAAAGCAAAAATCCACCAGCAATGCGCTAGAATAAAGCGGCTTAGTGTAACGGAAAGTAGGGCCAAGACCGATAGCTAAACTGATCTAATGGCGTAAGACGACGCTGCCCGGCACAAGGCCGGGCAGCAATTAATACGTAAGCTAGGAAATACTAAGCTTTTTTAACTTTACTTATTATCCAGAGCAGGACAACAGCACCCACGGTCGCGGTAACCAGTGAGCCGATAAAACCACCAGCCTGAAGGCCTAATAGGCTGAACATGAAACCGCCCAGCAGCGCACCGACAATACCTACGCCGATGTTGCCCAAAATGCCAAAACCGCCGCCGCGCATGATGTTGCCAGCGATCCAGCCAGCCAAACCACCAATGATCAACCATGCAATAAAGCCCATAGTGCCTCCTTGATATCCACTTTAGTCAGGGTTTTACCTATTCGTCTTGCTTGTCCTACCATAGCACACAGCGCGACAATTCTGCCTAATTTGATGTCATCCCTTTTAAGGAAAACCCATGATTCCTGATTCTCTTGCCAACCTCATCGACCACACAGAAGGCCAGCAGACGGCTAACTGGGAAGGACGCGAGGTAGTGCTTTTCAATATGCCCTGGGGTGAGCTTGCGATCAGCCTGCAAGGTGCTCAGGTACTCCATTTCAAGCCCCAAAACGACACTGACTGGCTGTGGGTAACACCGACACCAGAAGCCCTGCCAGGCACCATACGCGGTGGCATCCCGCTATGCTGGCCCTGGTTTGCCGATGAGCGTTATGCTGATGAAAGTGTCGAGCGCAACGGCCCGTTCCATGGGCTGGCGCGCCAGGCAACCTGGCGTCTGGACGCAGTCGATGAACATGCCGAAGGCATCGAAGTACATCTTTCCCCTGCCCAACCCTTGCACAGCCAGCTTACCGCGCGCGTGGTCATCCAGGCCAATGCGCAGCGCTTGAATGTCGAGCTTATCAGCGAAAATATTGGCGATACCCCGGTAAAAACCAGCGGCGCACTACATACCTACCTTGCCGTTGACGAGGTCCACCAATGCCGCCTGGAAGGACTGGCCGGAGCGCGCTACCTGGATAAACTGCGTGATTTTGCCGAAGCCGAACAGCAGGGTACGCTTACCATACGCGGCGGTATTGATCGCATTTACCACAGTAACGAAGCGGTTTTACTTAACGATGGCGTGCGCAGCCTGCGTATTGGCAAGCAGTCAAGTGACTCCACTGTGGTATGGCATCCGGATACCCATCTGCCAAGCGATACTCCGGCCGATGCCGCGCGACATTTTTTATGCGTTGAGTCCGCTAACACACGCCTTGACCCGGTATGGCTGGTCCCTGGTGCCCAGCACCTTTTGGGAACCACTCTCAGCTGCGGTTAATGCACGGTTCATGAACTGTTGGTTATGCTGTTCGCGCTTCAGGCCGTCGTTAACGTCGGCCTGGAGGGGAACAGGTATAGCGGATTTGAATCCCGAGTATTAAAAAGCGCTTAACCGCTTATGGCTCTATGATGAGCAAAAAGGAGTGCCAGGATGCGCCAGCCGTTGAGCCGAGAAATAAGTAATTTATTGGAGCGAGGCCGAGATCGCCAGCTGCGTCTGGCCGTAACGGGGTTATCGCAAGCGGGTAAAACGGCATTTTTAACCTCGCTGGTGAATCAGCTACGCCATGCGGGAGTCGAGGCACAGCTGGATCTTTTACCCGCCGCTCGTGACGGCCGCCTGTTAGGCGCCCAGCGGCTGAATCAGCCGGACCTGGGCGTGCCGCGTTTTCCCTATGACCCAGGCATGGCCGCGCTGCGCGATACGCCACCGCGCTGGCCCGAGCCTACGAAAGGAATTAGCGAACTACGCCTTCAGCTACGCTACCGCCCTGCTCAAAGTGGCTGGTTTGCGCCGGATATCGCCCACCTGACGCTTGATCTGTTTGACTATCCTGGCGAATGGCTGCTCGACTTGCCGCTGTTGCAGCACGACTTTTACAGCTGGTGTCAGGCGCAACTACTGCTTGAAGGCGAGCAGCGGCGTGCGCTGTTTAGCGAATGGCTCGACGCGGTCGCATCTCTTGACCCCGCTTCCGAAGCCGACGAAGCACAATTGGCGCAGCTGGCAGAGATGTATGCACAGGGATTACGCCGCGCCAAACAGGCCGGCTTTTCTGATCTTCAGCCAGGGCGTTTTTTATTGCCCGGCGAGCTTTCGGGCGCCCCCGTGCTGCAGTTTTTCCCCCTACCGCACCTGGTTGCTCCAAAAGAAATGCTCGACGCCCTGCCCGACAGCAGTCTTTACGCTACGCTTGCTGCACGTTTTCGCTACTATCAGCAGCAGGTGGTGCGCCCTTTTTATCGCGATCATTTCAGGCGTTTTGACCGCCAGATTGTACTGGTCGATGTACTGGGCGCGCTTAATGCCGGGCCTGAGCGCTTTGAAGACCTGTCCCGCGCCCTGCGCCAGCTGATGCAGAGCTTTGATTATGGCAAGCGCAGCCTGCTGTCGCGGCTGTTTGCGCCCAAGATTGACCGCCTGGCCATCGCCGCCACCAAGGCAGATCATGTAACACCCGACCAGCACGGCCAGGTCGTGCAGTTGCTTGAAGCGCTTCTGGCCGAACCACTCAAAGACCTGCGCTTTGCCAATGTGCCGGTAAAAGCGCTCTCGCTTGCGGCCATTCGCGCCACTGAGGCGCGGGAGGTACTGCATAACGGCAAGCGCTCCCCGGCACTGCGAGGCACTACCCTTGAGGGGGAGGACGTTCTGGTCTATCCAGGTGATGTGCCGAGCCGCTTGCCTAACGCCGGCTTCTGGCAGCATCAGGGCTTTGACTTCCCAAGCTTTAGACCGATGCTGCCCTCCTCTGAGGCACTTTCGCATATCCGCATGGACGCTGCCATTGACTGGCTGATAGGAGATAAACTCGCATGACCGACCCGCAGCCACGGCGTAATTTCAACCTGGATGATACGCCAAAAGCCAGCGCTGAACATGAAGCTACTCTGCGCCAGCGTGAGATCTTCGCTGCTACCGATGACCATCAGTCATTGGTAACCACCGCTGAAGAACAGGCCCTGCCTGACGTCAGTCTGGGCACCCCACGCAAACGCCGCTGGGGGCTGATGTTTGCTTTGGCGGGGGGCGCTACGCTTGGCACCATCGAGCTTGCCACCGGTATTCCTGAGGCGCTTTCTCAATCCCAGTGGATGAGTATGGCCTGGCAGCTGTTTGGCATCAGCCTGATTGGTCTGGGCGGGATGTCACTACTCAAGGAATTGGGAAGGCTTAGCCGGTTGAAACGTCATGATCAACTGCGCAGCGACCTGGCTGAGCTGCCCCAGCGCTCGCCCCGCCAGGCAAAAAAAATGGCTGAACAGCTGCGCCAACAGCTTAAGCTGTCTGAAGATGACCCGCACTGGCAGGCTTTTCAGCGCGCCTGCCAGCCACATCATAACGGTGAAGAAATACAGGCGCTGTTGCGCCACCACCTGCTGGCCCCACGGGACCGCGAAGCTCAGCGTTTGGTGACACGAATGTCCGGGGAGACCGCCGTCATGGTGGCCATCAGCCCGCTAACGCTGGTCGATATGGCGCTAGTCGCCTGGCGTAGCCTAGCCATGGTGGACAGGCTATGCCGTTTGTACGGCCTGGAACTTGGCTACGCCAGCCGCCTGCGACTGTTTCGCAACGTACTACGCAACATGGCATTTGCGGGTGTCAGTGAATTGGCCGCCGACGCCAGCATGGATATGCTTTCCCTGCATCTTGCTGGCCGGATTTCCACCCGGGCAAGCCAAGGCCTGGCCACCGGGCTGCTTAGCGCCCGCCTGGGACTACGAGCTCAACGGCTTTGCCGGCCGGTCGCGTTTACACCTGAAGAGCAGCCCAAAATGGCCGATTTACGTCAGGACCTTTGGCGGCAAATCAAACGGCTGGATAAAGAGCCTGCTCCACGCTCTGGCCAGCAACGTTAGCCTAAGATTCAGTAGCAGCAGACACCAGACCAAACCGCTCACGCAGCAGTTGGGCCACGGCCGCTTCGCCATGATGACCTATCTGCTTCGCGGCACTTAAGCGCCCCGCCATCTCTGGATGCGAGTTAATCATGAAGTGCGCTTCGCCGACCAGGCTGAGCATTTCCACATCGTTCAGGTTATCGCCAAAGGCTAGGCAGTTTTCAGGCGCGATGGCAATTCGCTTGAGAAGTGCCGACAGCGCAGTGCCCTTATTGACGCCCCCGGCCATGATCTCCAGCGAATCACTGGTTGAGTAAGTAACATGCAATGAATCATCGCTAAATTCCCGAATCAGTGCCTCTATCTTGGCAAGCTCATCAGGGGCACCGCCATAAAGAATCTTGCCGATTCCCTGAGTCGGCATCTGCTCAGGCGGTACCACCTGATAGGCAAAGCCCGTGGCGGCGTGCATTTCCAGGTAGCTGGGCGCTTCGGCATCGATGTACCAAGCGTTATCCATGTAAAGACTTAGCCGCACACTATCGGGACGCAGTAGCTTAATCAGTGCCGCGGCTTGCTGGGGAGCTATGTGGTTGGCGTCCAGCAACAGGTCGTCGGGGACATGCGTATAGGCGCCGTTACTGCTGATCAGATGCGCGGGCACATCGAGCTGGTCTCTAAAAACACGCATATCGGCATAGTGCCTACCTGAAGCCAGCACCAGGTGATGCCCCAGCTTCACCAGTGTTCTTAATACGTCGATGGTATCTGCGTGTAAGCGATGGTCGCGCCCCAACAGCGTGCCGTCCAGATCAGAAACAATCAGCCGCGGTGTCATAGCATGCTCTCCAGAAGTGAAATAGCAGCTTAACCGATTCCCTCAGGGCGATGTAAGCTCTTGGAAAAGCACGCCTGCCAAGAACTTCCACGGCGGATAATTGGCGCAGCCTTCGGGAATCCGTATAGTGGCAAGCTACTCTCGCCAACTGATTGACCTCATGCTTCAGAATAATTCCCTGCTTGCTCAGCTCAAGCAACAGATTCGTGATACCACCCCGCGCGCCGAAGGGGTGATTAAAGCTACCGAGAAAGGTTTTGGCTTTCTCGAAACCGATAA
Organism: Vreelandella nanhaiensis; assembly: GCF_003990185.1. Lineage (GTDB taxonomy): Bacteria > Pseudomonadota > Gammaproteobacteria > Pseudomonadales > Halomonadaceae > Vreelandella > Vreelandella nanhaiensis. Next base: position 62,511 of record NZ_RZHF01000005.1, read on the forward strand.
CGGTGAATCCTATTTCGTGCCGCCGCCCGCCATGAAACAGGTGCTGCACGGCGACCGCGTGGAAGCGGTGATTCACGAAAACGGTGACAAAAAGTCGGTTGAGCCCGAAAAGCTAATCGAAGCAGGCCTTGACCGCTTTGTCGCCCGGGTTCAAAAGCGTGAAGGCCGTCTGGCCGTGGTGCCCGATCACCCTTCCATCCGCAATGTGCTTAAGTCGCGGATCAAGAACACTCTGGATGAAGCCAGCATCAGTGACGGCGACTGGGTTGTGGCCCGCCTGGTCCGCCACCCACTTAAAGAGAACGATCGCGGCTTTTTTGCCCAGATTGATGAGCTGGTGGCCAAGGCTGATAACCCTACTGTGCCGTGGCGCGTGACCCTTGCCCGCCACGCGCTGGAGCAGGATTGCCCCGATGCCGGCAGCGACTGGCCACTACGTGATGAAGGCCTGACCCGTGAAGACTTGACCGCTCAGCCATTCTTTACGATAGACGGCGAAAAAACTCGCGATATGGATGATGCGCTGTATGTAAGCCCGCGCGCTGAAGGCGGCTGGCAGTTGAGCGTCGCTATCGCCGACCCCACGGCCTACGTGGAAGAGGGTCACGCCGCTGATCTGGAAGCCCGCACCCGCGCCTTTACGGTCTATCTGCCGGGGCAGAACGTGACCATGCTGCCCGAGCAGCTGGCCGACGACTTGTGCTCGCTGTTAGAAGATCAGGAGCGCCCGGCGCTGGCCTGCACACTGGACGTTAATGCCGACGGCAGCCTGGGTGACTACCGCTTTTTCGCGGCTAACGTTAAGTCCCATGCCAAACTCGTTTATGACAACGTCTCTGATTGGATCGAAGGCCAGGGCGACTGGGCACCTGCCGACAACATTGCCGAACAGCTGACAGCCCTGCGCGAGCTGACTGAAGCGCGTACCGCATGGCGTAATGAGCATGCCCTGGTCTTCAAGGACCGCCCCGACTACGTGTTTGAGCTTGATGAAGCGGGTAACGTACTGGCGATCAACACCGAAGAGCGACGCATTGCCAACCGCATGATCGAAGAGTCAATGATTGCGGCCAATGCCTGCTGCGCGGACTTCCTGGCAAGCCATATCGGTCACGGTATCTTTAACGTGCACCGTGCGTTTGAACCGGAAAAGGCCGAAGCCGCTCAGGAGTTTCTGGCAAGCCAGGATATCGCCGTTGAGCGTGAAGCACTAACCGATCTTGCCCACTACAAGGAGCTCAAGCGTGCTCTAGAGAGCCGCGATGACGCCTGGCTGGATGCCCGCCTGCGTCGCTTCCAGGGCTTTACCAGCATGTCTGCCCAGCCTGGCCCGCACTTTGGTCTTGGCTTGGCCGCCTACGCTACCTGGACGTCGCCGATTCGTAAGTATGGCGATATGGTCAACCACCGTTTGATCAAACGCGTACTGAAAAGTGAACAGGCCCCGGCTGAAGCAAGCCAGGCATTAACCGAGCAGCTCACGGAGCGCCGCCGTTTGAATCGTATGGCCGAGCGCGATGTAAAAGATTGGCTCTACGTGCGCTTTTTGACCCCAGCAGCCCAGAATCAGGATACGTTTGAGGCCGATATCATGGCGATCAACCGCGGCGGTATGCGCGTGCGCCTGATTGAGAATGGCGCCACAGCGTTCGTGCCTGCCCCCTTGATGCACAGCGATCGCGACAAAGTCGTTATCGATGACAAGGAAGGACGCATTCAGATCGAAGGTGAAGAGCGTTATAAGCTGGGCGGCAGCCTGCGCGTCGCGCTGGTTGAAGCTCGCGAGGAGACTCGCTCCCTGGTGGCCAAGCCAGCCGATTAAGGCGAGACCAAGCCATCAAGCAATAAAAGAGCGGCGCCCTTGGGGCGCCGCTGCTTAAGGGGCCTAGAATGGTCCCTGCTGTTCTATTGGGGATAAAGCCAATACCGGTTGATATCCTAGGCTCTTTTGTGCAGTAGCCTCATCTATCTGAAAGGCAGCCACCAGCTCGCGAAGTCGTCCGGCCTGCTCTTCCAGAGAAAATGCCGCATTTGTAGACTGCTGAACCAGCGCGCTGTTCTGCTGAGTAGTAGAGTCCATTTCGGTAATAGTCGTATTGATCTGCTCAATGCCACTGCTTTGCTCCCGCGTGGCAGAGGACACCTCGGCCATCAGCATGGCAAGGCGCTGGATCACCGCTTCCGTTTCACCAATGGTCATGGCTCCCCGTTCTGCCTGCTCGGAACATTGCTGTATTTTACTTCGCGTATCATCCAGCATGCTGCGAATTTCCCCCGCTGAAGCGGCACTTCGACTTGCCAGCGCACGAACTTCTGTCGCCACTACCGCAAATCCTCTGCCCTTATCACCTGCCCGGGCCGCTTCCACGGAGGCATTCAGGGCAAGGATATTGGTCTGAAATGCAATGGCATCAATAGTTTCGACGATCTTGTTCATACTGAGCGATGCGGCCGCCACTTCGCGCATCAATTCCACACTACGCGCCACTTCTTCGCCACCACTTTGCATCTGCTGGGAAGCGTTACAAGCCAGCGTATCAGCCTCTTTGGTTGAATCGCTGTTCTGGCGAACCGTTGCCGTCATTTCCTCCATACTCGAAGCCGTCTCCTGCAAGGCAGCAGCTTGCTGCTCAGTACGCGCGGCGAGCTCCTGCCCACCTTGCGCGATCTCATTGGCTCCGTTCAGCACACTTTCGCTCGAATCACGCAGTGAAGTGACCAAGGTATTGAGCTCTTTGCTCATTTTAGCCATAGAAATTAATAGCCGTGTCGTTTCATCACGTCCGGTGGCGACGATATCGTGCCGTAAATCTCCCTCCGCCACGCGTTGGGCAACCTCAACCGCTCGCCGTAAAGGCAGAACAATACTGCGCGTGATTGCAACTGCCAGTGCCACTGCTATCAGTAATGCCACCCCTGCAAAGAGACAGAGCTGCCAAAGAGCCAAGCGGTACTTGGCATCGATTGCCTCGTTTGCAGATTTGACCCCTGCATCAGCCATCGCACTGATTTCATCGGCCAGCTCCTCAAGCAGGTAAATACTCTCTTTATGCTCGCTAAAAACCCGGTTGGCCTGAGCAGTGTCGGTAATAGCGCCTTGCTCAATCTGGCGGTAAACCGTCAAGAAGCCTTCTGCATATCCCTTCAGGGCGCTCTGTGCTTGTTGATACAAGGTGTTTACGCTATTTTTATCAGCAATTTGGTCTCCGGCTTGGAATGCAGCCTCAATTTCCTCGACTGTCGCCGACCAGCTCTGTAAGTAGGCTGCTACCCGTTCACGGCTCTCGATATTAATAAAGATATCTTTTTCATAGCGTCGTGCCTGAAGGGCAAGGCGCTGAATTTCCGCCGCATTGTTGACCAATGCCACGTCCGTTTTCAAAGTTCTTTGAGCCGTTTCTTTGGTAACAGTAATTCCTACTACCCCGGCTATTAAAGTGCCTAGCAGAAACAGGGAGACAAGGCCAAAAGCCAGTGCCAAGCGCGTACCAATCTTGAACCGTGAAAGCATGAAAACTTCCTAAAAAGTGAAGAGTGGTATGGTTGTCGGCCTAATCGCCTTAAACTTTAGTTCTGTATAAACATAAGTTATTAATAATACTTATGTTTAAGAAACCATATGCTAATTTCAGTAAGACTTGGTGGCCGGTGATAGCGCTGTTTTGTATCGACTATTGGACTTCCTCGCCCTTATCTCAGCTTTTATTAGGCTGGCAGTGCTGCAAGAAAAAGCGCAGCATTTCTTTCGTTGCATCAGGCCCTTTGGGGTCGGTATAGCTTCCTTTTGTGCTTCCTCCGGACCAAGCATGGCCTGCGCCGTGTATGCGCCACTGCTCCAGGCACGCTTTGCCTTCTGGGCTGTGATGGATGGTACGCGTATAGGTATGCCCATTGGCTACCCGCCCCTGCTCTATATTGATACCGGCAGGTCTTGCATCCGCCCTGGCGGTCTTGCTCACTGATTGCGAAGCCGTGTACTGAGCGGCCACGCGCTCAGCATTGCTTGGGTGTACAGTCGTGTCACGGTCACCATGAAAGATAATGGCTGGCACCGCTGATGAAAAGCCACTCTCCCGCCTCCCAAACGCTGGCGTACCCCCTTGCATTGCGCCTAATGCATCGGGCAAGCTCTTGGCCACGCCATGGGGCAGCCCCGAGTGAACCCCCACTGCTGCAAAGAGCTCTGGGTAAGTCATCGCCAGGGTTGTCGCCATGGCGGCCCCTGCTGAGAGCCCCGCCACATACACCCGTGAGGCATCAAGCCTATGGGTTTGTATAATCTGCCGGGCCATGCCTGCCAGAATCTCCGGTTCCCCCCCTTCACGCTGCTGGTCTTCAGCCTTGAACCAGTTCCAGCATTTGGAGCTGTTGGCACTTATCGGCTGGGCCGGATAAAGCACGCAAAATGACTGTTCCTCAGCCAATTGATTCATATTGGTCCCAGCCGCGAAGTCATCAGGGTTCTGCGTACAGCCATGCAGCATGATCACCAGAGGTATCGCCTGGCCTTGATAGTTACTCGGCATATACAGCTTGTAATCTCGCGAGCCCGCTCGATTGCTGAAACTACCTGCGGTAAAGGCACCGGGCCTTGCTTCTTCAGAGTGGCCAGGCGTATGGCTAGGCTGCGCCATGCCTTGAAAGCTGGACCATTTACCGCGCCAGGCAGGTGCCTGTTGGGTACACCCAAAGGGGGAAGATGCTGTCTCAGGTTTCACGGTTGAAACTTCTTCCTCCACAACCTGGCAGGTACTTTCATACACATCACCTGCCCAGGAAGAGGCTTTAGATGCCTGCTGGCTTTTAATGTCATCCCCACCGCCCTGAAGCAGCGCCATAGCCTCAATCAATTTTCCGGCGCGGGTAAGCCGCGTTGCTTCTTCCATTCGTTTGGTCATAGTGGCATCGATCATTATCAAGGCCCCCTCTTCAATACATCAGTGGATACGATCTGCCAGGGCGGCCTTAACCGCGGGGCTGGCATGCAGGGCGCCTAGCACTACCACCGACTCAATGGTGGCAAGGGCAAGCTCGGGTGATACGTCATTAGCAATACTGGCCATGCCCAACACCTGAATTTGCAACGATTCTCCCGCTGCCTGCAGAGCTTCCAGGTTCTCGCGGCTGTAGTGTTCAAGCCCCAGCACAAAAGCCTTGCGGGTTACGGTTTCTTTAACGACCTCAGAATGGGTAGCCAGCTGATTACGAATGGCCGTACGAATCAAATCGGTTCGATTGGAATAGAACCCTTCCTGAACCAGTAGATCAATCTGCCCCAGGTCAATGACCCCCAGATTGATAGTAATCTTCTCGCTGGAGTCGCCAGACTTACGTCGCATTTCATGCACACTCATACTTACTTCCTCATTTTCAGTAGCGGCTCGCTTTCTGGTGAAAATCTTAAGCAGCCTCAACAACCATCAAAACAACATCCACAAACCATCCCAACACCATCCATATGGATGTTAATAATAGACTGTGCATATCAGGCGTCAAGATAAGAAAAAACTCTATTAATTGCGCAGGCATTAAAAGAGATTAAATAGAGAGGAAAAAATGGAAGGAAACAGGAAAAACAGTATCTAAAACTATAAATTACATAAACTTCACTGACGCTTTTAAAGTCAGTTCAACCGCGCTAATCGTTGTTAGTACTTGTCGTATTACTGACTTATTTCTACTTTATGATAAACCCATGACACCTTTATGGCTTGGAGGTTACTTTGCACATCGCCGATGTGACCATGTTTCATGCGCCCTCTAGTGGTGGCGTGCGCACCTATCTTCAGGCCAAGCATCGCGTTATGAGTCGGTATCCCGACTTTCGTGCCAGCCTGCTGGTTCCTGGCGCCGAACGCGATAGTCTGGGCGATCTTCATACCTTGCCTGCTCCAAGGCTTCCGCTTGGCCAGGGGTATCGTTTCCCCGTGCGTCGTGCACCTTGGCATCAAACGCTGGTAGATTTGAAGCCGGACCTTATTGAAGCGGGCGATCCCTATGTAACGGCATGGGCAGCCCTTTCAGCGGGCCAGCAGTTGGGTGTACCGGTGGTGGGGTTTTATCACTCTGATTTACCACGCCTGATGGGCGACCGCTTTGGCAAACAGGTATGTAAGCGGCTTGAACGTTACGTCGTGGACCTTTACTCACGCTTTGATAGTGTCCTAGCCCCATCTCAAGCCCTGGCTAACCAACTAATCGAATGGGGCGTTGTTAATGTGCGCGTGCAGCCGCTGGGCGTTGACCTTGAGCGCTTCCATCCCAGTGCCCATGACCCTCTCCTGCGAAGCTCGTTAGGTATCGCCCCCGATAAGCGCCTGCTGATCTTTGTAGGCCGCTATTCGCGCGAAAAGAATATCGATGTGCTACTGGCTACCATGCGTCAACTGGGTGACGACTATCACCTTTTACTGATAGGCCCAGGCATGCCACGCCAGGTACCTGACAACGTAACGGTCATTAATCGCTGCTGTAACGCTCATGAGGTCGCCCGGGCACTTTCCAGCAGTGATGCCTTCTTGCACGCAGGTACTCGTGAAACGTTTGGCTTGGTGGCCCAAGAAGCGATGGCCTGCGGCATTCCCGTTATTGCAGCCAATACCGGCGCCTTGGCTGAAAACGTTCCCTTGGGAGGTGGTATTCTTTGCGAGCCTCTTGACCCCAGCGCTATGGCGGACGCTTGTCGCGCTCTCTTCCGTCGAGATATTGCTGCCAGCGGCCATTATGCTCGCCGTCATGTCGAGCGTAATTTTAACTGGGATAAGGTGATCCGCGATCTGATGGATCATTATCAGGTGCTCCACCAGCCCGAGACACTAACTCATCATGCAAAAATCGGTTAAGCAGCGCCAGTGGCAACGATGGCCGCTGCATTTACTTTTCATTGTTCTGGCGCTGGCGGCGCCACTGTTGCTTACTCACTGGATAGGGGGAGATGCTGCCTGGAGTGCGCTGTCATCGTTTCCCTTTTCTATCTTATTGGCCATGCTTGCCCTGGCGGCACTGTGTTGGAACCTAAACGCCTTGCGGCTGCGGCTTCTGCTGAACGGGCGTGCAGGCCCTCTGAACCAGCGAAGCGCCCTAGGCATCGAGCTCGCCTCCAAATGTGCACTCTGCGCAACGCCAGGCGGTAGCGGTGGGCCTGCCGTTTTGCTCGCCCTTCTGGCACGCCGGGATCTCTCTCCTTCCAAAGGGGCCGGCGTCTTTTTGATCGATCAGGGGTTCGACTCACTATTTTTTATTGGCTTATTAAGCGGGCTGGTCGTATATACCCTGGCGGTTGATACGGGCTGGCCCTACCAAGCTTTGGTCCAGTGGTCGTTAGCGGGATTGCTGGCGGCAATTGTTCTGGTGTCGCTTTGCCTTTGGACATTGCCTCGCTGGCGCATCAGACCGTCTGGACGTAGGTCTCTCTTTGGACACACGTGGCAACGTAAATTGTTTCGCCGTTATTTACGGGCTCGGCAGACGTTCTTACGTACGCTCAAGCTTCCCAAACGGGTGCTCGGAACGGTATTAGTGCTGACGATGATGCATTGGTGCGCTCGCTACAGCCTGCTGTACTTAGCGGTAATGGGCGTTGGCGGGAATATCGATTGGCTCTGGACATTCTTCACCCAAATGCTGGGCATGGCGGCCAGCCAGTTTAGCTTCTTGCCTGGTGGGGCAGGTACCGCAGAGATTGGCGTGAGTGCCTTATTAATGCCATTTTTGACAACAGCCCAGGTTGGCGCTGCGGTGTTGATCTGGCGGCTGGTTTCTTATCATCTGTATATCCTGGCGGGCGCCCCGGTACTGCTATGGTTCGGTTTCAGAAGCCTGCGGCAGCGCTCTTTAGCGCTTGAATCAGGCCTTGGCCGCCCCGGCAACTAATAATTACCTAGCATGGCTGGCTGGCTGACTGGCGAAGAATACAAACGCGCAGGCATAAAAAAAGCACCCCGAAGGGTGCTTTTTGACGTGCTAGGCAGAATCGTAACTTACCAGCCAGTTACTTCTTTCAGCGCGTCGCCGATTTCCGCCAAAGAACGCACGGTTTTAACACCGGCATCTTCCAGGGCAGCAAACTTCTCGTCAGCGGTACCTTTACCACCAGAGATGATGGCACCGGCGTGACCCATACGCTTGCCAGGAGGTGCAGTTACACCGGCAATGTAGGAAACCACTGGCTTGGAAACGTGATCCTTGATGTAGGCCGCCGCTTCTTCTTCAGCCGTACCACCGATTTCACCGATCATGACGATCGCTTCGGTTTTCGGATCCTTCTCGAACATTTCCAGAATGTCGATGAAGTTGGAACCCGGAATCGGGTCGCCACCGATGCCCACACAGGTAGACTGACCGAAACCGTGGTCAGTGGTCTGCTTAACGGCTTCGTAGGTCAGGGTGCCCGAACGGGAAACGATACCTACGCGGCCCGGCTGGTGAATGTGACCCGGCATGATACCGATTTTACATTCACCGGGAGTGATAACACCCGGGCAGTTCGGACCAATCAGGCGAACGCCCAGCTCGTCGCATTTTACTTTTGCTTCGAGCATATCAAGGGTAGCGATGCCTTCGGTGATGCACACGATCAGCTTGATGCCAGCGTTAGCGGCTTCAAGGATAGAGTCTTTACAGAACGGTGCCGGCACGTAGATAACGCTGGCTTCCGCGCCCGTTTTCTCAACCGCTTCTTTAACGGTGTTGAAAACCGGCAGGCCCAAGTGCTCCTGGCCGCCTTTGCCCGGCGTAACACCGCCGACCATTTGCGTACCGTAGGCAATCGCCTGTTCGGAGTGGAACGTGCCCTGGCCACCGGTGAAACCCTGGCAGATGACCTTGGTGTTCTTATCGATCAGGATGCTCATTACTTGCCCTCCGCCGCTTTAACGACCTGCTGAGCCGCATCGGTCAGACTGGTAGCAGCGATAATGTTCAGACCGCTAGATGCCAGTTTTTCGGCACCCAGCTCGGCGTTGTTACCTTCCAGGCGAACGACAACCGGAACGTTGACACCTACCTGCTCAACGGCACCAATAATGCCTTCAGCAATCATGTCGCAACGAACGATACCGCCGAAGATGTTAACCAGAACGGCTTTGACGTTGTCGTCAGACAGAATGATCTTGAACGCTTCTGCTACGCGCTCTTTGGTCGCGCCGCCGCCTACATCCAGGAAGTTAGCTGGTTTGCCGCCGGAGAGGTTGACAATGTCCATGGTTCCCATGGCCAGGCCAGCACCGTTAACCATGCAGCCGATGTTGCCATCAAGCGCTACATAGTTAAGCTCCCACTTCGCTGCATCGGCTTCACGCTGATCTTCCTGAGAAGGGTCGCGCATGGCCTGCAGGTCCGGATGACGGTACAGCGCATTGCTGTCGAGGCCCAGTTTGGCATCGAGGCAGTGCAGATTGCCTTCGTCGGTGATAACCAGCGGGTTGATTTCCAGTAGTGCCAGATCCTTGTCATGGAACAGCTTGGAAAGACCCAGGAAGATCTTGGTAAACTGCTTGATCTGGTCGCCTTTCAGGCCCAGTTTGAAAGCCAGTTCACGCGCCTGGTAAGGCTGAGCGCCTACCAGCGGATCGATCTCGGCTTTGAGAATCTTTTCCGGTGTCTGTTCTGCAACCGTTTCGATTTCCACACCACCTTCGGTCGAGGCCATGAAGACCACACGACGGGTAGTACGGTCGACCACGGCACCCAGATACAGCTCGTCGGCGATATCGGTGCAGGTTTCAACCAGAATCTTGGCAACCGGCTGACCTTTTTCGTCAGTCTGATAGGTTACCAAGTTCTTGCCCAGCCACTGCTCGGCAAACGCCTTTGCTTCAGCCGGGTCCTTAATCAGCTTAACACCGCCTGCTTTACCACGGCCGCCTGCGTGCACCTGGGCTTTAACAACCCACATGTCGCCGCCGATCTTTTTGCAGGCTTCTACTGCTTCTTCGGGAGTGTCCACGGCAAAGCCCTTGGACACTGGCAGACCATAATCGGCAAACAGCTGTTTGCCTTGATACTCGTGAAGGTTCATCGATTCATGCCATTGGTTGCATGTGACTCGAACGATGGTCAAATCGCCTGATCTGACCATCCCTGTACTTTCGGCGGCTATTTTACAACACAGCCGAAAGCGATGCGCCACCTAGTGGTGGCGCTTGGTGGTTACCGCTGAACTTATTAACGCTTTTTACGATTGGCCATATGAATAGCGTGGCCTTCCACCGCCAGAGCGGCTTCATGAATAGCTTCTGACGTGCTCGGGTGGGCATAGCAGGTCAAGGCCAGGTCTTCAGCGCTGGAGCCGAACTCCATGGCGATAACGCCCTGGGCAATCAGCTCACCGGCGTGCTGGCTGACGATATGCATACCCAGAATGCGGTCTGTTTCGGCATCGGCAATAATCTTGGCCATGCCTTCAGGCGCATTGTTGGCAAGCGCACGGCCGTTGGCCGAGAACGGGAAGGAACCGGTTTTGACTTCGATGCCTTTCGCTTTGGCATCCTGCTCGGTCATACCTACCCAAGCCACTTCCGGCGAGGTATAGATAACGCTGGGAATGGCGTCGTAGTTCATTTCAGCCTTATGGCCAGCAATGATGTCAGCCACCATAACGCCTTCTTCAGATGCTTTGTGAGCCAGCATCGGGCCACGCACGCAGTCACCGATCGCATAGACGTTCGGCACGTTGGTACGGCACTGGTCATCGACAAAGATAAAGCCACGCTCGTCCAGCTCAACGCCTACGCCATCGGCAATCACGCCCTGGGTGTAGGGACGACGACCAACGCACACGATCAGCTTATCGAAGGTCATTTCCTGCTCGCCGTCAGCATCGGTGTACTTGACGACAACTTCGCTGTCCTTGACCTCAGAGCCGGTAACCCTTGCGCCCAACTTGATATCCAGGCCCTGCTTTTTAAGCAGCTTTTGGGTTTCCTTGGCGATCGCGCTATCAACCATCGGCAGGAAACTGTCCATGGCTTCAAGAACGGTAACCTCGGCACCTAGACGCTTCCACACACTACCCAGCTCAAGGCCGATAACACCGGCACCGATGACGCCAAGGCGCTTGGGTACTTCAGTGAATTCAAGCGCGCCGGTAGAGGTGACGATAAGGTCATCGGTCAGCGGTGTTGGCGGAATTTCAACCGGCACGGAGCCTGCAGCGATAACGATATTGTCAGCGGTGTAGGTAGTGGCATTGCCGTCATGGTCGGTTACTTCAACTTCGGTAGAAGAAGTAACTTTGCCTTTACCTTCCAGTGAGGTAACGCCATTCGCTTTGAACAGTGCGCTGATGCCACCAACGTTCTTGTTGATGACCGAGTTTTTGAACTCCAGCATTTTAGCGATGTTAGCCTTCGGCTCGTCGACCTCAATGCCCACTTCAGCAAAGTGGTCGCGCGCTTCAACAAACTTATGTGACGTTTCCAGCAGCGCTTTGGAAGGAATACAGCCTACGTTCAGGCACGTACCGCCATGAACGGTTTTACCTTCTTTATTGACCCATTTTTCAACACAGGCCGTTTTCAGACCCATTTGAGCTGCGCGAATGGCAGCAACGTAACCGCCAGGGCCAGCGCCAATAACGATCACATCAAACTTGTCAGCCATGTTGGCTCCTTTAGCTTGGTGCTTTCCTCCCGCTTAGAAACATCAGGAGGAAAGCTGTGTGCGACTGCATAACAATGGTGGCGCGTACGACAATATCAATACGCGAAGATACTTTACCTGTGTATCTTAGATGTCCAGCAGCAGGCGTGCCGGGTCTTCCAGCAATTCTTTAATCGTTACCAGGAATCGAACAGCGTCTTTCCCATCGATCATGCGGTGGTCATAGGAAAGCGCCAGGTACATCATCGGGCGAATTTCGACCTTACCGTTCACCGCCATCGGACGATCTTGGATCTTGTGCATGCCCAGAATAGCCGTTTGCGGCGGGTTAATGATGGGCGTCGACATCAGCGAACCAAAGGTACCGCCGTTGGTGATGGTGAACGTACCGCCCATCATGTCGTCCATACCCAGCTTGCCATCACGACCACGCTTACCGAAGTCGACAATCTTGCGCTCAACGTCAGCAATTTTCATGCTGTCGGTATCGCGCAGAACCGGCACGACCAGGCCACGGTCAGTAGATACCGCAACGCCGATATCCTGATACCCGTGGTAAACAATGTCGGTACCATCGATCGAGGCGTTGACATCCGGGAAGCGCTTGAGTGCTTCAGAAGCGGCTTTTACAAAGAAGCCCATGAAGCCCAGCTTGATATCGTGAGCTTTCTGGAAAGTATCCTTGTACTGCGCACGCAGGGCCATGATCTCGGTCATGTCCACTTCATTATACGTGGTCAGCATGGCGGCCGTTTGCTGGGCCTGTACCAGACGCTTGGCGATGGTTTGACGCAAGCGGGTCATCGGTACGCGCTTCTCGGTGCGCTCGCCTTCAGCAACCGGAGCAGTGGCTGCCTTGGCCGGTGCAGAAGAAGCCTTCGCCGCTTTCTTGGCAGAGCCATCTTTTACCGCTTTCTGAACGTCTTCTTTCAGAACGCGGCCGCCCTTGCCAGTACCTTCGATCTTGGCAACGTCAAGGTCATGCTCGGCAATCAGCTTACGCGCCGCCGGAGCGACAATCTTGTCGCCGATCTTCTCATCGCTGGCACCGTCGTCGGCAGAAGCTGCAGGCCTATTGTCAGTGGCGCTGGCATAATCGCTACCGCCGCCTTCGGTAAAGGTCGCCAGAATCGCTTCAGACTCTACCTGGCTGCCCTCTTCGGCCTTGATTTCGGCAAGCGCCCCATCAGCTGGTGCTACGACTTCAAGTACCACCTTGTCAGTTTCGATATCGGCAAGCACCTCATCACGCTTGACCGCTTCACCGACTTTCTTGTGCCAGGTAGCTACGGTGCCTTCCTGAATAGACTCAGGGAAGCTTGGAGCTTTAACGTCATGCTGTTTGCCGCCGCTGGCCTTTTGCTCTTCTTTCTTTTCGTCTTGCTGGTCAGCTTTCTCGGCTTTAGGCTCACCAGAAGATTTCTCTTCCTTTTTATCGCTGCCACCAGAGGCACTGCCTTCACCGATCTTGCCAAGTACCTGGTCAGACGCAACGGTATCGCCTTCTTCGGCCATTACGTCAGTCAGGGTACCTGCTTCCGGTGCAACGACTTCCAGCACCACTTTATCGGTCTCGATTTCAACAATCAGCTCGTCGCGTTCGACCTTGTCACCCGGCTTTTTATGCCATGCTGCCACGCTACCTTCGGCAACGGATTCCGGAAAGGTTGGCGCTTTGATCTCGATAGCCATTTCGTTTCCCTTATATGTTCTCTAAATCCGGTGGGCGCTTTATAGATTAAAAGCGTCTTCCACCAGCTGGCGCTGCTGTTCAATATGAACGGACATATAGCCTGCCGCCGGTGCGGCAGAGGCAGGACGTCCTGCAAATTTCAACTCGCGTCCCAGGCCATCCTTGAGCATATCGGCCACTGTACGCATGTGGTGCTGGCTTGAATACCAGGCGCCCTGATTTAAAGGCTCTTCCTGACACCAGACAATATCTTCCACATTGGTATACGCCTGAAGCACTTCCAGAAGTTCTTCTTTCGGGAAGGGGTAGAGCTGCTCAAGACGAATGATTGCCGTATCGTTACGCTCGTTTTCAGTGCGCCAGGCGGCCAGATCGTAATAAACCTTGCCTGAACACAATACAACGCGGGTGACGCTTTCCGCCGCCAAATCCGCCTGATCCGGCAGTACCATCTGGAACTTGCCATAGGCAAGATCGTCAAGGCTTGAAACCGCTTCCTTATGGCGCAGAAGTGACTTGGGCGACATGACGATCAGCGGTTTACGCAGCGGGCGAATGACCTGACGACGCAGCAAATGGAAAATCTGTGCAGGCGTTGTCGGTACACATACCTGCATGTTGTGCTCGGCACACATTTGCAGGAAGCGCTCAAGGCGTGCTGATGAGTGCTCTGGGCCTTGCCCTTCATAGCCATGGGGTAACAGCATGGTCAGGCCGCACAGACGACCCCACTTGCTTTCACCGGAGGAGATGAACTGATCGACCACCACCTGTGCACCGTTGAAGAAGTCACCGAACTGTGCCTCCCAAATAACCAGGTCATTAGGCGCTGTTGTCGAGTAACCATATTCAAAGGCCAGCACGGCTTCTTCCGACAGGAAGGAGTCATGGATAGTGAACCGCGGTTGACCATCGGCCATGTTCTGTAGCGGCACGTAGGTAGAACCATCTTTCTGGTTATGTACCACCGCATGGCGGTGTGAGAACGTACCGCGGCCAACGTCCTGTCCGGTAATCCGGATGGGGTGGCCCTGATCCAGCAGCGTGGCGTAGGCCAGGGTTTCTGCAAAACCCCAGTTCATCGGCATGCCGCCCGCCTGCATCTTGCGGCGGTCTTCGTAGATCTTGGAAACCTGACGCTGTACTTCGACCCCATCAGGAATCTCGCACATTTTGGCCGCCAGCTGTTGCAGACGCTTCATGTCAATTGAAGTATCGGCATCGCCGGACCACTCATGCCCAAGATACGGTGCCCAATCCACAAAAAGGGATTTGTTGGGTTCCTGCACCAGCGCATTGGCAACATGGTTGCCTGCCACCAGATCATCACGATACGTTTCCGTCATCGCCTTGGCGTCGTCTTCAGAGAGAACGCCCTCCTCAACCAGGCGCTTGGCATAAAGCGTACGCGAAGAGGCATGATCCTTGATCTTGGCATACATAAGCGGCTGTGTGCCTGACGGCTCATCCGCTTCGTTATGGCCACGACGGCGATAGCAAACGAGGTCGATCACCACGTCTTTCTTGAACTGCTGTCGGTAATCCAGCGCCACTTGTGTGACATGCAGAACCGCGTCCGGATCATCGCCATTAACATGGAAAATCGGCGCCTGAACCATCTTGGCAATATCAGTGCAGTATTCGGTCGAGCGTGCATCCAACGGGTTGGAGGTAGTGAAACCCACCTGGTTGTTGATCACGATATGCACGGTGCCGCCCGTTTTATAGGCGCGCGTCTGAGACATCTGAAATGTCTCCATGACTACACCCTGACCGGCAAAGGCTGCATCGCCATGCACGTTGATGGGCAGTACTTTATCGCCATCCGGATCGTTGCGGCGGTCTTGACGCGCGCGTACAGAACCTTCGACCACCGGTGCAACGATTTCCAAGTGTGACGGGTTAAACGACATGGCCAAGTGGACTTCGCCACCCGGTGACATGACGTTGGAGCTGAAGCCCTGGTGATACTTCACGTCGCCAGAACCACGTTCGATCACCTTCTTACCGTCGAACTCATCAATCAGGTCAGCAGGGTTTTTACCTAAAATATTGACCAGAAGGTTAAGACGACCGCGGTGCGCCATACCGATAACGACTTCCTTTGTACCGTAACCGCCAGCACGCTGGATAAGCTCGTCCATCATCGGTACAAATACTTCACCGCCCTCAAGGCCAAAACGCTTGGTGCCTGGATACTTTGATGCCAGGTAGTTTTCCAGCCCTTCTGCAGCGGTCAAACGCTCAAGCACATGCTTGCGCACATCGTCGCTGAATTTAGGTGCACTGCGTACTGATTCGAAGCGGCGTTGCAGCCAGCGTTTCTCTTCGGTGTCCACAATGTGCATGAATTCGCAGCCGATGGAGCGACAGTATGTCTTCTCCAGCGCATCCACGATGTCACGCAGCGGGGCTTTATCAATACCCAGGAAAAACGAACCGGTCTGGAACTCGGTATCAAGATCAGCTTTTGTCAGCTGGTGAAATGACAAATCGAGATCAGGGACGGGGGTGGGATTGCGCAGCCCTAGCGGATCGATGTCGGCCTTCTGATGGCCACGAAAGCGATACGCGTTGATCAACTGCAGGACTTTTACCTGCTTCTTGTTCTCACCGCTGTCGGCTGCCGCCGCAACACGTCCGGGGCGACTTTCTCGACCCAGCTGGTAGAACTGATCACGAATGGGGCTTAGTGGAACATCGTGGGAGGCACTGCCCTCACGCGGTAGCTGGTCAAAATAGCTACGCCACTCGTCAGGGACAGCATCAGGATCGTCGAGGTACTGCTCGTAAAGCGCTTCCACGTAGTGGACATTGCCACCACTAACGTGAGAGGAACGCCACATTAACTCCATTATGCCTTGTTGCATCTCTCGGTCACCCTGCACTGATGGGGTGGTATCGGCATCGCTGCAAAAACGCAACGACATCGCTATTGCCCTGCCGGCGGGGCGGGACATTTGCCGGCGGCGCCGACCTGAGGCCGGAAGCCCTACTTATCTGGTGTTTCTCAATCAGTTCATGCTCAAAAGCCGGTACGCACAGCACCGGCTTTTAAACTTGACTGGTCAAAGGTGCGACGCGTCGCCGCACCTTATGACAAACCCTATGATAACAAGCGAAGCGCCACGATTTAAGTAGTAAAACGCGACTTGTTGCGTGGCAATCGCATTTTATTTGCTCAAAGGGTACTTACGTTGCATCCGCAAGCAGCATTTCACGGATTTTACCGATGGCGCGCGTCGGGTTTAAGCCTTTCGGGCAAACTGCTACACAATTCATGATGCCACGGCAACGGAACACCGAGAACGGATCTTCCAAATCGGTTAAACGTTCACGGGTTGCTGTATCACGCGAATCTGCCAGGAAGCGGTAAGACTGCAGCAGACCGGCAGGCCCGACAAACTTATCGGGGTTCCACCAAAACGACGGGCATGAGGTTGAACAGCAGGCGCACAAGATACACTCGTACAGGCCGTCCAGCTTTTCACGGTCTTCGGGCGACTGCAGACGCTCAATGGCGGGCGCTGGCGTTTCATTTTGCAGGTACGGTTGAATACGCTCGTACTGCTTATAGAAAATACCCATATCCACAACCATATCGCGGATAACCGGCAGGCCCGGCAGCGGACGCAGAATCAGCTTGTTGTTTTTCACAACGTCTGACAGCGGCGTAATACACGCCAAGCCATTTTTGCCATTCATGTTCATACCATCAGAGCCGCAAACCCCTTCACGGCAGCTACGGCGGAACGCCAGGCCACTATCCTGCTCTTTCATCAGGTGCAGTACATCCAGCACCATGACGTCGCGCCCTTTAGTATCAACTTGAAACTCCTGCATATAAGGTGCGGAGTCGGTTTCCGGATTATAACGGTATACGGATACCTGAAGATTGGACATTATAACTCCCTCTCGTCAATACGGAGCTTAGTAGGTACGAACCTTGGGTTCGAACGTATCAACAGTTTTTGGCTTAAAGTTAACGTCGCGCTGCTTCAGCTCTTTGGTAAGCGGGAAGTAGAGCGAGTGTTTCAGCCAGTTGACGTCATCACGGTCCGGGTAGTCGTAACGCGAGTGAGCACCGCGGCTCTCTTTACGCTCAAGGGCAGCAATTGCCGTTGCTTCGGCCACTTCCATCAGGTTATCAAGCTCTAACGCCTCTACACGGGCAGTGTTGAAAGCGTTGGATTTGTCAGGCAGGTGGGCGTTGGCAATACGACCGCGCAGGTCGGCAAGTTTTTGAACACCTTCGACCATGTTTTTCTCTTCTCGGAATACACCGAAAGAGGTTTGCATGATGTTCTGAAGTTCCGCTTTCAGCGCCGGAATACTCTCACCACCTTCAGACTCGTTCCAACGGGTGATACGCTTCATGGCGGATTCGATGTCAGACTCGGAGGCATCCAGGTACTCGATACCTTCGTTCAGCGCGCCTTCAATAAACATGCCGGCCGCACGCCCAAAGACCACCAAATCAAGCAAAGAGTTTCCACCGAGACGGTTAGCACCGTGAACCGACACACACGCCGCTTCACCACAGGCAAACAGACCGTTGATGATCTGGTCGTTGCCGCTTTCGTCCTGAAGAATCGCCTGACCATGGATATTGGTCGGAATACCGCCCATCATATAGTGACAGGTCGGTACGACCGGAATCGGATCTTTCGCCGGATCAATATGAGCGAAGGTTTTGGAAAGCTCAACGATACCCGGCAGGCGCTTGCTCAGGACTTCTTCGCCCAGGTGGTCAAGCTTCAGGAAGACGTGATCGCCCTTCTCACCACAGCCGCGGCCTTCGAGAATTTCCATAACCATGGAGCGCGCAACAACGTCACGACCCGCCAGATCTTTCGCGTTAGGCGCGTAACGCTCCATGAAGCGCTCGCCGTCTTTATTGATCAGGTAGCCACCTTCACCACGGCAACCTTCCGTGACCAGCGTGCCCGCACCATAAATACCGGTCGGGTGGAACTGCCACATTTCCATGTCCTGCATCGGGAAACCAGCACGCAGTGCCATACCGATACCGTCGCCTGTATTGATCAAGGCATTGGTAGTCGATGCAAATATACGGCCAGCACCGCCGGTTGCTAGCACGGTTGCCTTGGATTTAACGTGAACGACTTCGCCGGTTTCGATACACATGGCGATACAGCCCACCACGTCACCGCTGGCATTCTTCACCAGATCAACCGCGTACCACTCATTCAAGAACGTTGTGTTGTTCTTCAGGTTGTTCTGGTAAAGCGTGTGCAGGAGTGCATGGCCGGTACGGTCAGCCGCCGCACAGGTACGTGCTGCCTGGCCGCCTTCACCAAAGTTCTTGGACTGGCCGCCAAACGGGCGCTGGTAAATACGACCGTTATCAAAGCGGGAGAACGGCAGGCCCATGTGCTCAAGCTCAAATACGGCTTTAGGGCCTTCAGAACACATGTACTCCGATGCGTCCTGGTCGGCGATATAGTCGCCGCCTTTAACGGTGTCGTACATGTGCCAGCGCCAATCATCTTGGGGGTCGGCGGAGGCGATAGCACAGGTAATACCACCCTGAGCAGAAACGGTGTGGGAGCGTGTCGGGAACACTTTGGAAAGAACGGCTGTCTTCTTACCGGACTTGGCAAGCTCCAGAGCAGCGCGCAGGCCAGCGCCACCGCCACCAATGATAATGGCGTCAAACGTCAGGCTACGAAGGTTAGACATGTATCAAGCTCCCCACAGAATTTGAATGCCCCACACCAGGTATACGAAGATGGCCAGAATGATCAGCGTCTGGGCACCTACGCGCAGGCGAGTGGACTTGAGATAATCGGTAGTTACGGTCCACAGGCCAATCCAGGCGTGCGCTGCGATAGAGATAAAGGCTAGCAGCGAGAAGATCCGCATCCACGTTTGGTTAAAAAGGCCGCTCCAGGTGTAGTAATCAAGATCTGGATTAAATAGCAGGTAAGCAACCATAAAGACCGTATAAACGGCCAGCACAACCGCAGAAACGCGCTGCATCAACCAGTCAGACAGTCCGCTGCGGCCAAAACTTGTGATGTTGGTTACCATACCCAGACTCCTGCCAGAATAATCAGAACCGCACTGACCACTACGGTGATCTGTGCTTTTTGTATGCTACCTTCTAGCGTCACACCAATATCCGCATCCATTAACAGGTGCTTAATCCCTGCCACGAAATGGAACGCCAGAGCGGACAGCAGACCCCAGGCAACAAACTTGGCCAATAGGTTATTGGCCAGTGCATTGCTAACTGCATCGAAGCCTGCAGGAGAGGATAGTGACTTGCCCAACGCCCAAAAAGCGAATACCAGGCCAACGAACAGGATGACACCCGTAATACGGTGGGTGATCGACGTCAGGGCCGGCAGTGGGAAGTGTATCGTAGTTAGATCTAGATTTACGGGTCGTTTGCTATTCACGGCTTATACACACTCTCTTGGCCCGCTCTGCGACAGGTCGGGCATAGCCCGAGCGGGCAGTGGTTGCTGGAAGGGGCTCGGCCGTTTGCCAAGTCAAGCACGACCACCTACCTCCCGGTCGCGCGCCGAGGATTATAAGAACCTTCGCCCCTGCTGACAAACCGAACTCGGGCCTAACTCGACTATGGTGCAAAAAAAAACGGCCAACCCGAGTCGATTTTGCGATGCAGCATCGATATAGTGACAGAGCTTAGATCATTTGATAAGCCTGTTAAGAAGTCGTCAAAGCTCTAACACTTCGCTACTATGATCAGTATCGTCCATATACAAATATTATTCACAAAAATAACCTCTGCATAACCTTGTTTGCATTCACCATGCCTAGCGTTTTGCCCAATTGACAAAATGTCGCACGCTTCTATAGTGGGCAAACCTTTTCGCCGGCGCGGTAAGCGAAACAATGACTTTACGTCCCAACCCGAATCCGAAAGGAGGCCAGCATGGCTGACAGGAAAGCAACACTGACGGTAGACGGTCTCGACAAAACGATCGAGCTACCCATGTACTCCGGCACTCTTGGCCCCGACGTTATTGACGTTCGCGGCCTGGGGGCCGAAGGCCTGTTCACCTACGACCCCGGCTTTATGGCCACCTCTTCTTGCCAATCTGCCATTACCTATATCGATGGCGGTAAGGGCGTACTGCTACACCGCGGCTACCCCATCGACCAACTGGCAAAAGAGTCCAACTTTGTTGAGATGTGCTATACGCTGCTCTTTGGCGAATTGCCAAATGATGAGCAGTATGCTGATTTCGCTGCACGCATTCGTAACCATACGATGGTGCATGATCAGATCAACAACTTCTTCAAAGGGTTCCGCCGTGATGCGCACCCAATGTCCATTCTGTGTGGCGTAGTTGGCGGCCTGGCGGCGTTCTACCATGACCATATGGACATCACCAAGGAAGAAGATCGTACGATTAGCGCTATTCGCCTGATCGCGAAAATGCCTACCATTGCCGCCATGTCGTACAAGTACAACATCGGCCAACCGTTCAACTATCCGCGCAATGACCTGAGCTATGCAGAGAACTTTCTCTATATGATGTTCAGCAACCCTTGCGAGGAGTACAAAATCAATCCGGTTTACGCGAAAGCCATGGATCGCATCTTCATGCTGCATGCCGACCATGAGCAGAATGCGTCCACCTCTACCGTACGCCTAGCAGGTTCGACCGGCGCCAATCCGTTTGCATGCATCAGCGCAGGTATTGCCGCACTTTGGGGCCCGGCGCACGGCGGTGCCAACGAAGCCGTACTGATGATGCTTGACGAAATCGGCGACGATTCCGAAGAGAACATTCAGCGGTTCGTTGACAAGGCTAAAGACAAGGAAGACCCGTTCAAGCTAATGGGCTTTGGTCACCGCGTTTACCGCAACTTTGACCCGCGTGCCAAGGTAATGAAAGAGACCTGCGATGAAGTACTGGCCGAACTGGGCCTGGCCGATGATCCGCAGCTCAAGATTGCCAAGCGCCTTGAACAGATTGCGCTGGAAGATGAATACTTCATCGAACGCAAGCTGTACCCGAACGTTGATTTCTACTCAGGCATCATTCTCAAGGCCATGGGCATTCCCACCAATATGTTTACGGTCATCTTTGCCGTATCACGCACAATTGGCTGGATTTCCCACTGGAACGAAATGCTCAGCGAAAGCTACAAGATCGGTCGTCCGCGCCAGCTGTACACAGGCCACGATCAGCGCGATTATCCGAAGAAGTAATTACTCGACGACTTAATCGTTCAGAAGGCCACCTACGGGTGGCCTTCTTGGTTTATAGCTGCCATTAAGCTGATTCCGCCTGCCTTTCGTCCTAGCGCTTTTTACGCCCCATTAGCACCCAGGCTATAGCCTTGCCTCCTGACACTTCTACAGGACTCTATAGCCGCGACAGTCCTTCCACCTTCATGCCTGCAGTAGACGAAAGCACCACTTAAAAAAGCGGCTTGAGACCGTCAATAAGGCTTGACATTCCTGCCAGCTGGCTTAGAAAAATGTTTTCCACACTATCTGTGGATAAGCTTGTTTATAACCACTCGAAAACGTCCCGCAATCGCCATGAACAGTGACCTAGCCTTAAATTGGTTATTTTTTGATCTTATATAACGCATTGATTTTAAAAGAAATAAGCTATTTCGAATATTTTTTCGAGAGGATATAACGAGTTGTGCACAACTCGCTTAAAAGATCACAAAAAGTGGACAAGTCAAGCAAAAATCCTCGCAAAAAGGGAGAATTCAGCTTGCTTTCAGAAAGCATCAGGCAGGCAAAACACAGCAAATGAATGAGATCATTGCTGTATTAAAAATAGGAGAGTATGCAAAGTGATGGCGTCCCATAGGGGGTTCGAACCCCTGTTACCGCCGTGAAAGGGCGGTGTCCTAGACCACTAGACGAATGGGACGTTTAAACGATCAGCCTACCGGCTATTAGCCAGTAACCTCATTGCAATGATTAAAAAACGAATCATAACAATCGTGGTGGAGCCTAGCGGGATCGAACCGCTGACCTCAACACTGCCAGTGTTGCGCTCTCCCAGCTGAGCTAAGGCCCCACATGTCTTGAAGACGGAGCGTATAGTACTGATTACCCTCGCCTTCGTCAACCCTCTCGATCACAGGAAAACGCCAAATACATAATGAGTACAGAAAATGGCGTTTTCCAGGGCGATCAGCTTAGCGATTTACAGGTCACGATACTCTTTCTCGAAGCGTTTCGCCTGCTTCTTGGAAACCCCACCCAGCACATCCATGGCGCTGCGCAGGCGCGCTCGGGTTACATCCGAGCCCAGAATCGCCATTGCATCCATTACTGACGTACTGGACGCACTTCCGGTAATGGCGATAAACACAGGAGCCAGAAACACCTTCATTTTTAGCTCGAAGTGGGCTGCAAGGCTCTTTACCTCTTCAAGCAGCGCTTCTTTATTCCAGGCCGGCACGGCTTCAAGACGCCATACCAAGAACTGCAGCAGTTTTACCAACTCCTCTTTCTCAACTTTGACACTATTGAAGTCATCTTCGCTCAGTTCAGGCAACCCTGAAAAGAAGTGCCCGGCGAGCGGCATTACCTGCGAAAGCGTTTCTACACGTGGGCGCACCTGGGGCAGGATCTGCTTGACATACGCCTCATTGAACGCCCATTCGCGCAGCGCGTTTAGCAGTGCGTCATCGTCAAGATCTTCGCGAATATATACACCGTTGAGCCACGTCAGCTTTTCAAGATCAAATACCGGCCCACCTAGCGATACGCGCTGAATATCGAACTCTTCCATCATATCGGACAAGCTAAACTTTTCGCGCTCATCGGGCATCGACCAGCCCATGCGCCCCAGGTAGTTAGTAACCGCCTGAGGTAAAAAGCCCATCCGACGATAGTAATTAATCGAGGTGGGATTTTTGCGCTTGGAAAGTTTTGATTTATCAGGGTTACGCAGCAGCGGCATATGGCACAGCTCGGGCATTTCCCAGCCAAAGTACTCGTACAGCAGCTGATGCTTGGGCGCCGAGTTGATCCATTCCTCGCCACGCAGTACGTGGGTGATACCCATCAGGTGGTCATCAACCACATTGGCTAGATGGTAAGTTGGCATGCCATCGGACTTAAGCAGTACCTGAGCATCAACCTGTGCCCAATCGACTTCAATCGTCCCGCGCAGCATGTCCTTCACGACACAGACGCCTTCGCTTGGCACATTCATGCGCACGACGTAGGGCCAGCTTTCTTGCTCACGGCGAGTCACTTCTGCATCATCCAGCGCTAAATCGCTAGGTTTGAAGGCCAACTGCAAGCCGGCTTCCTTACGCGATTCGCGCAGCGCATCCAGCTCTTCGGCAGTGCGATAGCATTTAAAGGCGTGACCGGCATCCAGGAGTTGCTGAGCATATTGGGCATAGATTTCCCCACGCTCACTTTGGCGGTATGGGCCGTGTGGTCCGCCTACGTCTGGGCCTTCATCCCACTCAAGCCCCAGCCAGCGCAGGGAATCCAGAATCATCTTTTCGGATTCAGGCGTTGAGCGTACGCGGTCCGTATCTTCGATACGTAAGATAAACTGCCCGCCATGCTGACGCGCAAAGCATAGGTTAAACAGCGCAATATAAGCCGTACCAACGTGGGGGTCACCCGTGGGGGAAGGGGCTATGCGAGTGCGAACGGTCATCAAGACATCCTTATAGCGAGAAAGCGTAGCAATATTATACCTACCCTACGCGCAACCAACAGCGCCATGGAAGGAACGTCTTACGTATAAAAGCGTCAAAGTAAACATAATAAGGTTATAGATTTCAGGATGCGCGGTTTTACACAATCGCTTAGAATTGTGTTGTCGTCAAAATTGGCGATTGTGCATAAAAAAGAGCTTTAAATGCATCCAGAATGCCTCTATCACCGTACAAGCGGTAAAAGTTAACTTAACGAGCTGATAACGCTCATTTATAGGAAATCGAAATGGAATCGCTAGGCTCACGTATAAAGCAATTGCGGCTTAGGGCCAAGCTTAACAAGGCTGCCCTGGCGCGCAAAGTTGGTGTGTCTGATGTCACCATTTCTTACTGGGAGTCTGGAGCTATCAAACAAATCGGTCATGAGCGCCTAGTCGCGCTTGCCGAGGCGTTGGATTGCTCGCTGGCTACCCTGTTAGAAGGTGATACTGCCCCTCAGCTATTGACGTTGACCCATACTGGTCCCCTCCCCTGGGAACAAGTACAGGCAACCACGATAACTGTTCCTCACTACCTGTCTTTGAATATTGATTGGAAAGCACCGTGCATCATGGCTACCCCCGGCCCGGATACGGACTTTTCACCAGTCGCGGCTAATGATCTGCTGCTACTTGGCCCAACACATGTATTCCATAAAGCTGGGCATTATCTCATTCAACGCGATGAGCGCTTTGTTCTTGAGCATTTTGCAAAAGCGCCTTCTGATACGGCAATTCATGCGGTACTGCTAGCGCATTGGCGTTCTGTCTAAAGCATCTCTCCCCTATCGTTTAATGAACTTCCACCTGGTCACGTGTACGTCTTGGTTCATCCCCCACCAAGAAACGGCGTGAGTAGGTGGCCACCTGACCTAACCCATGGCGGGATTGACTGACTAGTTCTCCCGCCAAATGCTCGCCCTTTTCACCAATACGCTTCTGTACGGCGACAGGCTGAACACTCGCTTCAGAGAGCTGTACGCGAACCATGTATCCACCATCCGGCAAGCCACTTCCCGAACCAAACGGCCCTGCGCTAAAGCGACCATCGCTTACCGCGGTGCGCGACTGCCAACGAACACGGCTCAACTCACGTTCGACAACAATCTGTACCTGAGCACTATCAGGCAAATTAGTCTCGCCCTCCACCATCAAGCGGCGGTCACTGCGCAGCGAAACGGAGGTGGAAATCATCACATTCAAGGGTTCGGCCTGCTCTTCTACAACGACCGACGCATCCACTTGAGCGGGAGCAGGTGTCTGCTCTGACGATTCATGTGGTAGCTCTTCTTCCGAGCCACCGCACCCTACTAGCACCAACAAAGACACCAGTATCAGGCTAAAGCCTGTGTGTAGCTTATGCATTATGCTTCCTCGACAACGGCAACTTACAGGTTATCACTGCAACCTGTTGGCCACAGTGAATCAGACCGTTCACGAAGTAAAGTTATGTCAAAACAGGAGCAAGAGCGAGGGTTACGCCTCTAGGCGCTTACTTCATTTCAAAGCCTCGCTCAATCAGAAACTCGCGCATATGGGGCCGCAGTTTGCTATCAAAGAGTGGCGTAAGATTATGTGACCAGTCAGTATTTTTATTGCTGCTACTGCGCGACTGATAGTAAGCCTGCATGGTGGTATCAAATGCCTCGACCTGTTCGCCGTCGTCACTGTAATAGTCTTCTTTTAAAATGGCCTCGACCGGCAAGCGGGGCTTAACTTCAGGCTCATGCTCCGGGTAACCCAGACACATTCCGAATACGGGATAGACCTGTTCAGGTAGTTTCAATAGATCGCTGATGGCCTGGGGGTTATTACGAATACCGCCGATATAACAGATACCAAGCCCTTCTGACTCAGCCGCTGTGGCGACATTTTGTGCCATCAATGCGGTGTCCACGGTGGCAACCAGAAGTTGTTCGGTCATACCACGGATGACATTGGCGCCGGTCCGCTCTGATGCTTCGGTGGGACGCTTCATATCCGCGCAGAAGACCAGAAAGTCGGAGCAGCTGGCTATATAGCTTTGCCCACCCGCCAGCTCGGCAATCTGCTCTCGGTTGGAAGGGTTCTTAACATGAATGACGGTGTAGGCCTGAACATGACTGGACGTGGCCGCTCCTTGCCCTGCCTGGATAAGCTCGACCAGTAATTCATGCGGAATAGGGCGGTCACTGAATTTGCGAATGGAGCGGTGGGATTTCAGCAGCTTGATGACGTCGTTCATGGTACCTCGCTTATCTAAATAACGAACTTGACGCTTTACCTAATGAGGGCAACTTTACTCAATGCAAGTAAATCCCTACTAGCGCAGCTGGCTATCTTTACTCCCCCGTCGATTATACCCGCTGACATTTGACTGTTTTTTATCCTGCTCGCTCTGACACGCTATACACAGCCGAACGCCGGGCACAGCTAGGCGGCGCGGTTCAGGAATGGGTGTATCGCACTCTTCGCAGTACCGACGACTTTCCCCGCGGGGAAGCTGACTACGGGCTCTCTCAACGGCATCATCCAGCGTTCTTTCAATCTGCTCCTGCTCGGCGCCATCCTTTGCCCACCCCCCGGCCATCACTACTCTCCTGTTTAATTGGCTGTTTATCAAGAATAGAAGTATTTGAACAAGCGATAAAGCACCGGTTGACTGAAATCCTGCGCCGTAAAACAGTCATCTATGCTGCCGCCATGGTGCTCACCTTTTGCAGTCACCTGACGAATCTGCATCAAACGGATAAGAATGAAGAAATTAAATAAATCAAGCTAATTGCTACTGACCATTGTGTTTTCATTGGTCGTATCATGCACCGTTTGTCGGGATAACGCCTTATTCTTCGGCAAGAGAAGACGTTATGTCGCTCCGGACTATACTCTTTATACTCCCCATGCAAAATATAACGATGCCAGGAAGCCACCATGGATAATATTACGCCTCACGCGTCTGGTCAGAAGTGGAATGCTGGCCACTATGCTGAAAATGCTCACTTTGTACCTCAACTAGGCCACGACGTTGTTAAGCTTTTATCTCCCCAACCAGGCCAGCGTATTTTGGATCTAGGCTGTGGCGATGGCGCACTAACCGAGCGTTTGGTCCAACTGGGCGCCGATGTATTAGGCGTGGATAGCTCAGAAGACATGGTGGACGCCACCCGCAAGCGTGGTATTAATGCTCGCGTTGTCGATGCTCACGAGCTTCCTTTTGACCATGAGTTCGATGCCGTTTTCAGCAACGCCGCGCTTCACTGGATGCTTGATCCTCAAGCGGTTTTGGCTGGTGTAAAGCGGGCGCTAAAGCCGGGTGGCCGGTTTGTGGCAGAGTTTGGGGGGCACGGCAACGTGGCGGCTATCTGTACTGCCCTGATTGCTTCACTGCAGTTTCGGGGGATCAGTGCTCGCGGACGTCATCCGTGGTACTTCCCAACCACCGAAGAGTACGCCAGCATCCTGCAAACTGTAGGATTCAAGGTCGATACAATTGAATTGATCCCACGGCCCACTCCCCTGCCCACCGGCATGGCGGGCTGGCTTGAAACCTTCGCCAATCCCTTCCTGAGCGGCCTGGAGGAAGATCTACGCCACTCAATTATTGATAATACCTTAATGCTACTTTCTCACAGCTTGAACGATGGTCAGGGTAATTGGACCGCCGATTACGTACGCCTGCGCGTATCCGCTCATGCATAAAGCTGTGCGCCCACCACCTGCCAATGCGCGTTACGGCTGTAGAGACTAACAGGTGGTCGACAGGGTCGGTTTAGAACTCATCCCAGTCATCAGTTTCCTTGACCAACACCTTCCGCGAAGGGTTAGCGCCAGAAGATCTATCCATTTGCACGGTATGTGGAGCAGGTAGCGGTGAGGTAACTAATGTTTTTTGATGAGTACTACCTGCCTGCTCATCAAGACGAAAGGTAGCCATTAGCTCTGCCAGTTGGCGCGCCTGGCCTTCAAGCGCGCTAGCCGCGCTGCTGGTTTGTTGCACCAGTGCCGCATTTTGTTGAGTCACCGAATCCATTTCTGTCAGTGCAGCATTAATTTGTTCAATACCCCCATTTTGCTCCCGGCTTGCGGTGGATATCTCGCCCATTAACGTTGTCACCTGCCCGATTGCCTGCACCGTTTGTGAAATGGTCGCGCCACTGCGTTCTGCCTGTTCAGCGCCACTATTGATTTGTGAAGTCGTCTGCTCAATCAGGCTACGGATCTCTTTTGCCGAAGCGGCACTACGAGTAGCAAGCGAGCGAACCTCACTGGCCACCACTGCAAATCCACGCCCCTGCTCACCGGCTCTGGCCGCTTCCACCGAGGCATTGAGAGCCAGAATATTGGTTTGAAAAGCAATCGAGTCGATAACGCCGATAATATCGTTAATGCGGTTTGCACTGGCTGCTATTTCACGCATCAGAGCTACCGTGCGTTGAACCTCCTCTCCCCCCGCCGTCGCTGACTGGGAAGCCGCTGCCGATAGCTGATCAGCGGTTTGCGCTGTCTCCGCATTTTTACTGACGGTGGTTGACATCTGCTCCATGCTGGAAGCCGTTTGCTGCAGTGCAGACGCC
Organism: Vreelandella nanhaiensis; assembly: GCF_003990185.1. Lineage (GTDB taxonomy): Bacteria > Pseudomonadota > Gammaproteobacteria > Pseudomonadales > Halomonadaceae > Vreelandella > Vreelandella nanhaiensis. The sequence continues at coordinate 91,049 of NZ_RZHF01000005.1, forward strand.
TGCTGTTCGGTGCGTGAAGAGAGATCCTGGCTTCCCACCGAGATATCGCCTGCACCATTAAAGACGCTTTCACTACTGCTACGTAAGGAAAGCACCAGGGTTTTCAGCTTGGCTTGCATGTCAGCCAGCGCGCTAAATAGCTGGCCTACTTCGTTACGCCCGCGTGCTTCAATACGGTCGGTCAAGTCCCCATCTGCAATAGTGGCGAAGTGAGCAATGGCCTGATTAAGTGGGCGTACAACGCTGCGCATCATGGCCATGCGGATAATGATGGCGGCAGTCAATGAAAGAATGAGCAAAGCGATCGCTATCGCTCCGATGGTTTGGGTGAGGTTTTCCACCTGCTCGATTACACGCTGCCCCCGCGCTTCGGTATAGGTGATAAACTCATGCATGGCTTCGTCTAACTGTACACCGCTTTCGCCTAATGCTTCCTGGCGGCGCTGCACCTGAAACGGCGGCGCATCCAGCAGGGGGACAATGCCTTCAGTGATAAACGCTTCATAGCTCAGCACGATAGCCTCACGGTAGCTGGCAAGCTCGCTTTCCACAGGTACTGGCAAAGCTCTGAATTCGTCAAAGTTCGCTTGGGCCGCCGCCACGGCCTCAATGGCTAACTGCAGGTTTTCATGACCTTTTTCAGGATTCCCCTGAGTGCTGTAGCTTGCAAAACGATCGAGAAAAGTTTGCGCTCTTAGTGCATTTACCTGGGTGCGGTTAGCAAGATTGGTTAACCGCACATTGATATCGGCCAACTCTTCAAGGGCTCTGCCGCTGGTATGGTTAGCATAAAACCCCAGCCCGCTGATCAACCCGATCATGAGCACCATCAAGGCTAACGCCGCCGTTAAACTCCACTTAATTGAAAGATGTCTCATCCTATTGATCCCTTTGTTTTTTATGATTCGCTTATAGGTATCGGCCGGAGTAAACCAAGCTGAAGCAATTTGCGGGGCGCTATCGACCTATGTATAACAAGAAGGCATAAAAAACCCACCGTGGCCGAGGCCACGGTGGGTAGATAAATACCCGAGCTGTTTAAACAGCGGTATTCTTAAGCGTTGCCATATCAATCACGAAACGATAGCGCACATCGCCTTTTGCCATACGCTCGAAGCCTTCGTTGATATTATTGATATCAAGCATTTCGATATCGCAGGTAATACCTTGATCAGCGCATAGCTTGAGCAGCTCTTCGGTTTCCGCAATACCGCCAATCAATGAACCTGCCACTACACGGCGCTTGAATACCAGATTGAAGGCTTCAATAGCGGGTTCAATAGGCTCCAGCAAGCCGACAATAATGTGCGTGCCGTCGTATTTAAGCGAAGCCAGGTAAGGGTTTAGATCGTGCTGTACGGGTACGGTGTCGAGCATAAAGTCGAAGTTTTCAGCCACCGCATCCATCTGCGCCTGGTCGGTGGACACCACAACGTGGTCGGCACCATTACGCTTAGCTTCTTCCACCTTGGAGTCGGAACGAGTGAAAACCGTTACTTCGGCGCCCAGCGCCTTGGCAAGCTTAACGCCCATATGTCCTAGGCCGCCCATGCCAATTACACCGATTTTATGCCCCTTTTTGACGCCGTAATGCTTGAGTGGCGAATACGTCGTGATACCGGCGCAGAGGATCGGCGCCGCGGAGGCTAAATCGATCCCTTCAGGCATTTGCAGTACAAAGTGCTCACTGACCACGATAGAGTCGGAGTAGCCACCCTGAGTCGTCGTGCCGTCTTGGCGATCTTCACTGCCATAGGTCATGGTAAACCCTTCCAGGCAGTACTGTTCAACGCCATCTTTACAGGCACTACAGGTGCGGCAGGAATCTACCATGCAGCCAACGCCGACCAGGTCGCCTGTTTTGAAACGCGATACCTTGTCACCAACAGAGGTCACACGGCCAACAATTTCATGGCCTGGCACTACCGGGTATTGACTCATCCCCCAATCGTTACGGGCAAAGTGCAGGTCACTATGGCATACGCCGCAATAGAGAATTTCAATTGCTACGTCATCGGGACGTGGCTGGCGACGTTCAAAATTAAAGGGGGCTAAGGGCTTGTCGGCAGCAAAGGCCGCATAAGATTTTACTTGGCTCATAGGTAGGACTCCTTGTCTTACATGAAAGCATGTATTTCCTCACGCGCGAGGATTGACTCTCATTATTGGCTTAATCCGCCAAGATAGCGATGAACGAAGCTCCGTAATTTTTGCCTATTACTCCAAACCCACGTAATAAAATAACAATAAAAAGTAAAAAAACGTTATGATTCTATAAAATCCACCATTATTAAAGAGTTCCCTATGCCCCTTACGGCTCAGGTTGGCAATACACTGGCTGACGTCATTTATCCCCTTGTAGAAAACGATGGGATGACCGAGACGCGGCTGCCGGGTGTGTCACTGCTGTGCTTAAGGCGTCATCAAAAGCGCACTCCGCTGATCTATGAGCCTAGTCTGATCATCATTGCTCAGGGGCGGAAGCTAGGCTACTTGGGTGATCGCGAAATCCATTACGACCCAGGACACTATTTAGTTCAGACGCTACCCTTACCCTTTGAGTGCGAAACCTACGGTGCTCCTGAGGCTCCTTTACTGGGTATTTCAGTACGCCTTGATCCGGCGCTGTTAAGCGAAATGGTCACGGCAATGGGCGATACGGGTCATCAGGATAAGGCACCCTTGCCAATGGCATCAGTAGCAATGACTGATGGCATGCAAGAAGCTGTTTTTCGCTTGGCGCGTACTCTGCATGAAACAATTGAGTGCAACACAATGGGTGCTGCGCGGATTCGCGATGTGGTCTTTGAAGCGTTAAAAGGAGAACAGGGCCAAGCGCTCAGAGCGCTGATATTAGGGCATGGAAACTACTCACGTATTGTGCGGGTGCTCTCCCAACTCCACGCTCACTTCGCCAATGACATCAGCGTAGAGAAACTGGCGGAACAGGCCAATATGAGTACATCGACGTTTCATCAGCACTTCAAACAGATTACTCGGTCATCACCTACCCAGTACGTAAAACGGCTACGTTTGATCAAAGCGCAGCAGCTACTTTTACAAAATAATCATAACGTTAACCAGGCCGCATCGGCCGTAGGCTATCGCAGCGTGCCTCAGTTCAGCCGGGATTATAAGCGCTATTTTGGCGAGTCCCCCCTGCAGCATCGCCGTCATGAACAGATGCTGCAGAGGTAATTAAGGCTTATTTAGCAAGCTCGCTTGGTAAACTTACTTAGCAAAAATCTGGCTCTTGTCCTTAAAGGCCTTGAACTCCAGCGCGTTACCGCAAGGGTCGAGCAGGAACATGGTGGCCTGCTCACCCACTTCGCCTTTAAAGCGCACGTAGGGCTCGATGACAAAGACGGTGTTGCGTGACTTCAAGCGCTCGGCCAGCTCTTCCCACTCGTCCCATTCCAGAATCACGCCAAAATGCGGCACCGGTACATCATGGCCATCCACAGGGTTAGTGTGAGCATTCTCCTGGCTAGGCGTTTTAGGGTGGCCATGAATGACCAACTGGTGGCCAAAGAAATTGAAATCGACCCAGTTTTCGCTGGAGCGCCCTTCTTCCAGCCCAAATACATCATTGTAAAAAGCGCGGGCCAGCGCCACATCATAAACAGGGATGGCAAGGTGGAAGGGGGAAAGGCTCATGATGATCTCCTGCACTCTATCGTTATAAGGTAACCGGTATAAGGTCTCAGTTAGTAATAGCCATCGTAGGCCGGTGCATGGGAAAATAAAATCAATATCTTTTTGGCCAAATCACAAAAATTATTTATCAATGATACGCGAGTTAAAAACCCTGACCGCCATCGCTCAGGAAGGGACCTTTGCGGCAGCAGCTCAAAAAAGTGGGCTGACCCAGGCCGCGGTGAGCGCACAGATGAAACGCCTGGAAGAATCGCTGGGTATCTCCCTATTCGTACGTAAAGGCCGTACAGCGGCACTAACGCCCCAAGGGCAAGCGGTATTGCAGCAGGCCTATACGCTGTTGGCGCTTTATCGAACGCTTGGCGAAGCCAATACTGGAGCGCCTGTCAGCACGCCCGTCAATATCGGGGCGATTGCTTCTATCCAACGCTCGCTACTGCCCGATGCGCTGGCGCGCTTTCATCAAGCCTACCCCGATTGCCGCACGCGGGTACTGCCCGGCCTTTCCATGGGATTGGTCAATCAGGTGGATGCAGGTGAGCTTGATATGGCGGCTATTATTCGCCCGTCTTTTTCGCTGCACAGCGATTTACGCTGGACGACGCTTGCCCATGAACCTTACCGGCTGATAGTACCGACCTCTATTGAAGGTAATGACTGGCGTGAATTGCTGGCCCGCGAGCCTTTTGTGCGCTACGACCGTACCTCGTTTGGAGGTCGTCAGGTCGACCGCTTTTTACGCGGCCAACATTGTCATGTGCGTGAGCTGTGTGAGGTGGACGAACTGGATACCATTATCCAGCTGGTTGCCAACGGCGTGGGCATTGCCCTGGTACCGGAGGTGGCTGCTCTGCAGCCCTGGCCAGCAGCAGTGCGCGCTATCGCGCTGGATGAACATACGTTCCATCGCGATGTAGGGCTGATTCATCGCGCAAGCAGCCAGTTGAGTGCCCCGGCCCGCGCCCTTGCCCAGTTGATTTGTGAAGCTGCCAACCCTCATTATTGAATAAAAAAACGCTAGCCCCTTAAAAGGGGCTAGCGTTATCAATCACGCCTGATATGACACGTCGGTACACTCAGGCTTGAGTAGGTAAAACCTTACAGAGCAACTTCTTCTGTTTCAGCGTCTTGACCTTCGCTCTGTGTATCAGCATTTTCGTCAGCACTGCTTTCATCACCGGCATCAGCGGCCTCTGATTCAGGCTGAGCGTTTTCAACTTCTGTTTGAGCGTCGGTGCCTGTTTCAGCAGCATTCACCGGCTCGTTCAGCTTAAGTGTTTTTGCTGTATACGCCCGCATTTCACGCAGCAGCTCCGGGTTTTCCGAAAGGCGCTGACCGTAAGACGGTATGATTTGCGTGAGTTTTTCCTGCCACGCATCGCTTTGCACCCGCTCAGTGAATACATTCTCCAACAAATGAAGCATGATGGGAGCCGCGGTTGATGCACCTGGTGAAGCTCCCAGAAGTGCTGCAATTGAGCCGTCCTCAGAACTTACTACTTCGGTACCAAACTGCAGGAGGCCGCCACGCTCAGGATCTTTCTTGATAATCTGAACCCGCTGACCGGCTGTCCACAGCTTCCAGTCATCGCTGTTCGCTTCAGGATAGAAACCCTGCAGCGCTTCAAAGCGGTCTTCTTCAGACATCATGACCTGCCCCACCAGGTAGCGCACCAAGTTGAAATTGTGCATGCCCACCTGAGCCGTCGGCCAGACATTGTTAAATGTCATAGAGCCAAACAGGTCGGTCCAAGAGCCTTCTTTCAAGAACTTGCTTGAGAAGGTGGCAAACGGGCCAAAGAATAGCGCAGGCTCGCCATCCAGGTTACGGAAGTCAAGGTGCGGTACTGACATGGGCGGGGATCCTTCACCAGCCTTGCCGTACACCTTGATCGGGTGCTGGGCCACAACCTCAGGATTGGTGGTGTACAGGAACTGGCCACCCACCGGGAAACCTGCATAGGCATCAGCCTCAGGAATGCCTGATTCCTGAAGAAGCGGCAGGGCCGCACCGCCAGCACCAATAAACACGAACCGGGCATCAACGGTGGTTTCATCACCGCTTTCCAGGTTTTTGACCGTCACGTGCCAGGTATCGTCGTCATTACGCTCAAGGCCACGTACTTCACTGTTAACCGACAGGGTAAAGTTATCGCTAGCGCCCAGGCCTTCGATCAGCTGGCGAGTCTGGGCACCGTAATTGACTTCGGTACCTATTTGCATGCGAGTCGCAGCAACGGGCTCGTTTTCATCACGACCTGCCATGACAAGCGGCATCCACTCGGCAATCTCTTCACGATCTTCCGAGTATTCCATGCCTTCATATAGCGGGTTTTCAGTCATGCGAGCATAACGTTCGCGCAGGAAAGCAACATCGTCTTCCCCCCACACCAGCGCGTAATGCGGTACCGAATTGATAAAAGCTTTTGGATCGCTCAGGATTCCCTGGTCGACCTGATGAGCCCAGAACTGACGGGAAATTTCAAACTGTTCGGTAACTTTAACCGCACGCTCAATTTCAACGTGGTTGCCATCGCCCGGTGTATAGTTCATTTCCATAAAGGCAGAGTGACCGCTGCCTGCATTGTTCCAGGCGTTGGAACTCTCTTCCGCCACCTGACCCAGGCGCTCGTAAAGATGAATATCCCAATCGGGTTCTAACTCTTGAAGATAGGTACCTAGCGTGGCGCTCATGATACCGCCACCAATCAATACAACATCAACAGGCTCATCCGCCGCAATGGGCATCGCTGCCATCGCTAGAAGCGGCGTGCAGAGTAATAAACTTAAATGCTTATGCATCTCATATCCTGACGATACAGAAATAACTTGCCGAAGCTGTAAATGCTCGGCATCGAGGGGGTATTATTTGTCGACCAAAGTCTAACAAAATTACATCTTTTCGGAAACCAGCACGATAGAAAAACCCAAAGGGAAGTAAGACATGAGACCTGAAGACCTTGAAAAACTGGTAACCCGCACGATGCCATTCGGCAAACACCAAGGTTTGCTGATTGCCGACCTGCCCGGCCCGTACCTTAACTGGTTTGCGCGGGAGGGTTTCCCATCAGGCGAGATTGGCCAGTTGCTGCAACTGATGCAGGAAATTGATCATAACGGGTTAAGCGGTTTGCTGGACCCGTTACGCAAGCCTTCTCAATAAAGTTTACGCGTTGACGCGGGATACCAATGCTTGCCGATATTCAGTGCGATAAGCTTCTGCATGTTGTCTGGGGTCAGCAGGAAAACGGCCAAGCGCCACGGCCAGCTCAAAAAAGCCAGCGGCGGGCATATTCTCGCCCCGGCGGCTTACTACCAGTGCGGCGATAAATGGCTGACGGGAAGCAGCATCATCGCGCATAAGCTGCTCTAGCGCCTGAGCGACACGCTGTATTGTTCCTGGAGGCGTTAATCCCAGTGATGCAGCCACTTGCTGATACGTCATTGGTAGCGCTTTTTCAGGTGCTGCGGTTAGCAATTGGCGTACAGCTGTTGCTATATCTGCCATGAAAATCCTGTTAGTTACTACATCCGCCACTATCCAGTGATGGCCTTCATTATCATCGCAACCGCTACTCGCTATAACGTTCGAACGGCAGTTATCTGTATGCCATTAAACCATACGGCCCTCTCGGCATTGGAGAGCTAGCTATTAATGCATCTAATGCATCTGGTTGCGCTTGGGACGGCTTTCACGCGCTAAAATCCCCTCAGCATCCAGGGTTGCGATAGGCACCCCATGCTGAGTGGGGATATCTCCCGTCAGTTGGAGCGCTTGATAACGTAGCGCGCAGACGCGTAAAAACGAGGTGAAGTTACCCAAGTCATGCCCAGCGTCGATAGATTCATGGTACAAGCGGGTAATCAACTGAGCAGTATTCATACCATCTCGCCTAGCGATTTCTTCCAGAATGTGCCAGAAGTAGTGTTCCATTCGCACGCTAGTCACCATGCCATCGATGCGCAATGAATGCGTAGCGCTGGACCACAGCTCAGGATTGGCGTGAATAAAGAGTTTACACATGGGCGTGATCTCTTAACGTTCAGATAAGCCGTTAGCATAGCGGGAAAATACGCTACGCGCCCAATGCCTGTTAGGCGCGTATGCTTCGCTTGATATGATTACGTTCCAGTGCTCACTTGTTTAGCAGCGCCATAAACTGAGCAAGCCAAGCCGGGTGCGCTGGCCAAGCGGGAGCCGTTACCAAGTTGCCATCCGTTACTGCCTCACTTACCTCTATATGGACGAAATGGCCTCCCCCCAGTTCGACTTCCGGTTGGCAGGCAGGGTATGCAGAACACTGCCTTCCTTCGAGCACTTTTGCGGCCGCTAATAATTGTGCGCCATGACAGATTGCAGCAACTGGCTTATTGGTCACAAAAAAGTGCCGCACCATTGTTAACACCTCTTTGTTTAAACGCAGGTATTCCGGGGCACGCCCACCGGGTACCACCAAGGCGTCATAATCGGCGGGATTGATACGCTCAAAATCGGCATTGAGTGCAAAACGATGGCCAGGCTTTTCAGAATAGGTTTGATCGCCTTCGAAATCGTGAATCGCCGTGGCCACGGTTTCACCCGACGCTTTTCCAGGACAAACGGCATCGACCTCGTGGCCGACCGCCATCAATGCCTGAAAGGGAACCATAGTTTCGTAATCTTCAGTAAAGTCGCCGGTAATCATCAAGATACGCTTGCTGCTCATCTCCGTACTCCTTATTGTTTTATCATCAAGTACACGCTGAGCGTGTAACACAAGCCTAACAAGCGCTTTTTCTTCAAGGGTAGTACGTCATTACTACAATGCTTACTATGGCCAAAAACGCGCCATCAAAGCGGCAAGTGCACAATGGCGCGCTTTATCTGATGCTCTTCAAGCCATAATTTGCCGAGCGTAATGGGTAGCTTGAAGCGACGCTTACCCGCCGCCCCTGGATTGAACAACAACTGATCGCCCTGCCACTCATTACGCGGTTTATGGGAGTGGCCGTGTAACACCACATCACAAGGCGTGGCGTCATTAAAGTCAACCAGGCGATGCACCATATGTAGCCGCCATCCATTGACGGTAAAGTTTTGTACCTCAGGCAGCTGTTTGGCCCAAGGGGCGGTATCGATATTACCTTTAATGGCATACAAGGGCGCTATCGATGCCAGACGGGTAAGTATTCTCTCATCGCCAGGTGCTTGCCCCACATCGCCCAGATGCAGAATCAGCCCACATTCCTCTAGACAGATAAGGGCATCATCTCGCAGCAGGCCGTGCGTGTCGGCGATAATACCTATCGGCAAGACGATATCTATCGCGTCATTTATCGTCATTAGGCATCATCACTAGCTAATGACATCGCTGATAGGACGCTCGCCGTCCAGCAGCAAATATTCTTGATTAACGATGTTGGGCATTTGCACCACATGAAGCAGTGCGCAAGCTACATTCGCCCGAGAGATTTGGTTATCCCCGGCCTCTTCAAAGGAACTTGCAAACCGCTGGCTGGCCGCTTCATCGCTAAGTCGCCCCGGTTTAAGAATTACATGGGGCACACCGCTTTGACGCAGGTGGGCGTCAGCTGCGAATTTTGCCGCCATATAGGGGCGCATGTTTTCCGGCGCATCTAACGGTTGCTCGGCACGCATAGCGCTCACCATGATGTACCGGGAAAGCCCGCGCCGGCTGGCAATGTCTGCTGCGCGAATCGCCCCGAAGAGATCAATCATCAAGGTTTTATCAGGGCCAGTATGCGGGCCTGAACCGGCGGTAAACACTACGTTATCGCAGCCGTCAAAGGCATGCTCCAATTCGCCTTCCAGATCGGCCACTACGGTGGAAATATGACGCTTATTAAACCATTCGGCCTGATGCTCATCGCGAATCATTGCCTTGATAGGTGCACCCGCCTGCTGGGCAAGCTCGCAAAACTGCTTGCCAATCTGGCCGTTGGCACCAATCACCAATGTCGTCATTTTGCCCCCTTGTAAGTGCTTGGCTTGAGCTATGACTTATTGATGTGTGCAGGCACCGTCTCTATAAATCAACCCCTGAAACGCAAAACAGCGAACGTGCCATGGGCACGTTCGCTGAGCAAGGATCAAACGATAGTGTTAAGTTAGCTGGGCAGGTGCCTCTTTCTGTGGCAAGGAAAGCGCTTGGTGGCCCGCGTTATCACTTACCCGAAAACGGCTGACCAGCGTATGCATGTCGCCGGCCCGCTCATCCAGCTCCTGGCTTGCGCTTGAAGCATCCTGAACCAGTCGTGCGTTCTGATGAGTTACCTGGTCTAACTGGGAGATCGCCTGATTGATCTGCTCTATGCCCGTGGACTGCTCTTGCGTTGCATCGGCAATTTCCGTTACGTAGCGGGTTACTTCTGAAAGGCTGTTGATGATCTCTTGTAGGTGCGCACTGGACGCATTAACCAGATGCTCGCCCTCGCTGACCTTGGCAACACTATCGTCCACCAGATGGCGAATCTGAGCCGCTTCGTCGGCGCTGCGCCCGGCCAGCTTACGTACTTCTTGGGCCACAACGGCAAAGCCACGCCCCTGTTCCCCTGCCCGAGCTGCCTCGACAGAAGCGTTAAGTGCCAGCAGGTTGGTTTGAAAGGCAATATCATCAATCGCTTTGATGATTGAAGTAATTTTCTGGCTCGCTTCGCGAATATCGCTCATGGCCGTCGTGGTGCGTTTAACCACATCACCCGCTGAACGGGCTCGCTGATCCACGCTTCCGCTGGCACCTTTTGCCTGATCCGCGTAGTCGGCCGTTTGTTTCACGGTGGAGGTGATCTGTTCAAGGCTTGAAGCCGTTTCCGCCAAAGATGCTGACTGCTGATCAGTACGCTGGGATAGATTTTCGTTACCCGCAGCAATTTGTCGGCTGCTGGCGGCAATGGCTTCCGCGCTTTCGCGGATTTGGGCTACCATGCTCTCAAACGTATCCATCATGCGGTTAAAAGCTTGAGCCGTCTGACCCACTTCATCATTACGTTGTAGCGCAAGGCGCATGGAAAGATCTGCATTTTGTCCAGCCGCGCCGCTAATGCTTTCCATTTGTTGGCGCATGGCCACCAGCGGTCCCAAAACACGTACTAGCGTACGCCAACCAAAGATAGCCAGTAGAGCGACAACCCCAAGCGTTACGCCAATCAATAGCGTTAATCCGGTAGCGGCCAAGGCTTCCGCCCGATTAACGGCGCTATCCGCCTGAGCAACGGTATAGCTTTCTACCTCGCCTAGCGCTAACTGCATTTGCTCCATGGCACTTGCGACATTGGCAAGCGCGGTCTGAACCTGCTCACTAAGTTCCAACTGCTGTTCACGCAGCATGGACACCGACATGGGCCCGGTTAGCATAATGCCTTCAAGCTCGTCGACCACCTCGGCCAGCGCATTAACCATACGCGCCTGATTTACATCAGAATTAGGAGCGTCAAGAATAGCCGATAAAGAACTCCGTACCTGGCTAAACTGGCCTTGAATAAATTGCTGGCGCAACATGGAAAGAGCACCGCTATTGGGTGCCTGCACCATTTGATGACCATACCCTGCCAACAGTGCCAAGGCGGTACGCACATCCGCACTGTAACGGCCAATATTTGAGCCCTGAACAAACAAGCCATCCAATATCGTGGTAGGGAGCGTGGTCATTTCATCTTCACGCCACGCTTCCATAAGGTCTCTTTGCTCGCGCTGATAGCGCTGCTGATTGAGCACAGAGACATTGGCGATCTCTTCAGCGCTACTCATCGCACTACTGATAAACATTTCCATGTTACTCAACTGAGTCGCCATTTCGGCCTTCAAACCAAGCTCCACCTGGCGTAACATTTCAAGTTCGGCATCACCGTCGAGTAGCGAGCTATAGTAATTATCAAGTGTTGCCAGCTGCGTCTCAGCGCCCTCTCTTTCAAGCGCTTCACGGGCATTAATAAAGCGTTGATTAAGAGTCTCTTCAGAGACTATGTTTTCCAAAGCCGACTCGTTTTCTGCTGCGAGGAGTTCGTTATGGCGTTGGCCATAGGCGGCCATGGTGAGCACCAAGCGGCGGCTGGCATCCTGTAGGGGGAGTACGTCACCGGTAATATAGTGCTGAGAGTTGATCAGCCGCTGGTTGGTGAACCAGCCGGTCGCGGCAAGGGCAACCGCACCCAGCATGGCCATAATAAAAAGGCTAATTAGCATGGCGCGGATACTTAAAGTCTTTTTCATTATACGTGTTCGCTTGTGTCTGAAGGCATGCAGGTAACGTCTGATTTTTTTGAGAAAAAGCACATTTTCAAGCAGCTGAGGATAACCTTGAAGCGCTTAAAACAGGCACTATTCCCCAATAAAATTTCAGAAATTAACAACTTGGGCGTATGAAACGCTACTTCTATAAAGAATGCGCAACAGTAGTATCGGCAGAAATTGCCGATACTAAAGCTTATTTATACTTAGACTAATTTAGTAACTTCTTGTATTGGTCAAATAATCCTCAATAACAAAAGCTTACAAATTCCCTGTTAGTAATACATTAATCGCTAAGCTGGCCGCTCGATAGTAAAACGATCCGTCGCGCGTACGTAGTCATTACCTGCCAAGCGCCCAATAGGTTTTAAAAGGTCAATATCCACATGCCGACCATCCCATATGTTCTCATCAATATGAATGGAAACTACCTGCGCTAGAACCAGCGTACCCGCCAGCGGTTGATCGCCAAACCGAATCAGCTCATAAAGCTTGCAGCCAAAGGCAACCGGGGAAGCCGCAACTCGTGGCACCGCGATGCCCGCCATGGGGGCTTTTTCCAAGCCTGCCAATGTAAACTCATCCTCCTCTCTGGGCAGGCTGGCACTGGTAGTATTCAGGGCTTCGATAAGCGCTTCACTGCCAATATGCACCACGCATTCAGGTAACTCCTCAAGATTGCGCACAGTATCTTTGGGCTGCGCATTGCCATCCAGCAATGGTGCAAAGGCTAAAACGGGCGGGTTAACGCTTGCCACATTGAAAAACGAAAACGGCGCGAGATTGGCATGCCCGTTTAGATCTTGAGTAGCCACCCAGGCAATCGGCCGGGGGCAGATACTTCCCGAGAGCAGCCGATAGATAATTCCGGCACTTAACGGTGATTCGTCCAATAGATAGTCGCTCATGCGTTGCTCCTTGATTGCCGGGCTAGAGAGTAGTATCACTTTATAACAGCACTTTCTCGATGCTGCTTTTTTGGTTATTTCATACCTACCAAGGACCTGCCAATGAAGATCGTGATTTCCGATGATTATCAGAATTGTGTGCGCCAACTGGATGCCTTTGAAGCGCTCAAAGGTCATGAGGTAACGGTTTATCACGATACGCTTACCGACCTGGACGCGCTGGTTGAACGTTTCCACCCAGCCGATGCGATAGTATTAATTCGCGAGCGCACGCCTATTACCGCAGACCTGCTTGATCGCTTACCCAATTTAAAGGTGATTAGCCAAACCGGCGGCGGAGCAGCCCATGTAGACTTGGACGCCTGTCGTCGCCATGGAATAACCGTCATGACTGGCAGAGGATCACCCTACGCAGCGGCAGAGTTAACCTGGGGGCTGATACTATCCGCCATGCGCCACCTTCCTGAGGAGGTGGAAAACCTCAAGGCCGGCCGCTGGCAGCGCACCCTTGGCACCGGCCTTAAAGGCCGCACGCTAGGCATTTTTGGCTACGGGAAAATTGGTAGCCTGGTAGCCCGTTACGGTAGAGCCTTTGAAATGGACGTTCTAGTGTGGGGTCGTGAAGGCACAAGAGCACGAGCACTTGATGCTGGCCTAACGATGGCCGAAAGCCAGCATGATCTTTTTCAGCGTGCCGACGTGCTCAGCCTTCACCTGCGCTTGAACGCGGACACCAAAGGAATCGTCACGTCAGAACATCTTGCGTGCATGAAGCCCAGCGCCCTTCTGGTCAATACCAGCCGTGCACCACTCATCGAATCCGGCGCGCTGGTTGGCGCCCTTAAGGCGGGCAGGCCAGGGCGTGCAGCGGTCGATGTCTTCGAAAGCGAACCGGTCTGTGACGACCCGCTGCTTAAACTGCCCAACTGCGTGGCGACCCCCCACCTAGGCTACGTTGAAAAAGATAGTTATGAGCTCTACTTTGGCGATGCCTTTAGAAATCTCGTCGCGTTTACTAATGGTGAACCGGTCGATAACCTCGCTGCGTAGTCTGATTCTCGCGTCGCCCTCCGGGCCAGTTGTGCTAGCCTTATTACTCACCCGTAACACAGAGGATTGGATGCTTACTATCTCCACGCATGTAACTTTGGCCGACTGGGAAATTGATATTAGCCAGATCCGCGCTCAAGGAGCGGGCGGTCAGAACGTCAATAAAGTGGCCTCAGCGGTTCATTTGCGCTTTGATATCCAGCGCTCCACCCTGCCGGCGTTTTATAAAGAACGTTTGATGCTGTTGAACGACCAGCGCATCAGCAAGGAGGGCGTGGTAATTATCAAGGCCCAGAGCTACCGCACGCTGGAGCTTAATAAAGAGGACGCCCTCGCCCGCCTTAAATCACTTATAGTAAGCGCGACCAAACAGCAAAAGGCGCGCCGCCCAACAAAGCCGACCAAAGGTTCTCAGCGCCGTCGGGTGGATCATAAAACCCGTAAAGGCAAGACCAAGTCACTACGAGGCAAGGTCTCCGCTTCAAGCACCACGGATTAAACCCTTCTTAACTCGCCTTGGCGGGATGGCGATCGCTCAGGATATGATGCAGCTCGCCACAGGCCACCAGCGGATCATCGCAGTTAATCACGATATCGGAATGGGCCAGTACATAGCTGCGCCCGGTAATCGTGTTTTCAACCACCTGATAAGCGCCTTCCTGGTGGGTTCCGGTAAAGGTGCCGATAAACCCAGTTTCTCGCAGCGATATCGTTTCGAGCTTATCGCCTACGTTAAGGCGGCCTTCGTAGTTCATCAGTGCCAGCCGGGCGGAGGTGCCCGTACCGGTAGTGCTTCGGCAGATTACACCGGGATGCACATAGGTGGTCGAGCGTGATCGTACATAGCCTTCCCCCACCTGCTCTTCCGGCCCCATAAAGTGAAGAAACGGTAAAGGTCCCACATCACCCAGCGTATAATGAGAAAAGCCGCGCTTGGCCTGAATGGCCTCCACAATTTTATGAGCGCACATTGAAAGCGCCTGCTCTTCCTCACGAATCAGCTTGAAGCCAAGCTCGGTGGCATCCACCAATGCATAAAAGCCGCCACTGTAGGCAACCGAGTAGGTTACCTCTCCAATCCCCGGCACCTGAATAGTATCGCGGTAGGTATCAATGTAGCTTGGCAGCCCTTCACAGGTCACCGATTCCACCACCCCGTTATGCACACGCGCTTCAATCTGAACCAGACCTGCCGGGGCCTCCAGAGCAAACCGCTGAATGCCCTCCTGCTTGGGCACTATGCCGCACTCCAGCACGGCGGTCGCGGTGCATAACGTATTGGAGCCTGAGTAGATCGGATACCCCATTACCTCCATGATGATATAACCTGCCACTGCCTCAGGGCGGGTAGCAGGTACCAGCAGGTCGACCGACATTTCAGGAATGCCGTAGGGCTCTTCAAGCAGCAGCCGACGCAGGCCATCGGCATCGTCGCGCAGATACTCCATCTGTTCACGCACCGTAGCGCCTGGCAGCGTATCAATACCGCCGGTCACGATACGGCTTACGTCGCCGCCTGCATGGGTATCCATCAGTTGCAGGGTATGGATATTCTTCACGCGTCAGGCTCCTGAGTAGAGGTGAGAGCAAAAGGGGCACCGTGAGCTTCCCACTGGGCATCCGGAACGATTACGATCTTACCCAGGTAATTACTGTCCCGATTCACAAAGTAGCGTTCGGCGGTATGCAGCTCGGAAAGTTTGAAGGTGGCGTGAAGGACAGGCTTGAGCTCGCCGCGACAAATCCAGTCAATGAGCTGCTCGGCTTCTTCTCGGGTACCGTGGGAAACGCCAAAAATCTGCACCTGATAGAGGTAGATACGCGTCCACATGATCTCACTGAGATTACCGCCGCTAGCACCTGCAATGGAAAGGCGCGGATAGGTGTGACGGCTCTGCATATCCACAATCATGGTATCGATAAACAGATCGGTCATTTCACCGCCAACCAGATCCATGACCGCATCAATCGGCTGGCCGTTAGTGGCTTCGAGTACGCGATCAACAAAGGTCGACAGGTTGCCTCGATCAATCACCGCCTCGGCGCCTAGCGCGATCAGGGCTTCTGTTTTATCTGGCTGGCTGACCGCGTAAGGAATAGCACCCACAATCCGGCAGAGCTGGATCAATGCCGTGCCCACACCGCCGCTCGCGCCGCTTACCAGCACACGCTCCCCCGCACTTACCCGTGCCGAGGTCATCATATGGTAGGCCGTCTGGTACGAGCACATGCCCATGGAAGCCAGTTCGGCATCACGCAGCTCTGGGTTGGGCACATGGTGAAATTGATCAGCCGGTACGGCAATATATTCGGCATACCCCCCGTCAGCGCCGTGCCCATAATAGTCGGGCGTCAGGTTGATATCCCGGCGCTCATCGGCGTAGATATTGAAATCGAGCAGGCCACGCTGACCAATACGCTCGGCATCCACGCCCTCACCGACCGCTACAACCCGGCCAGCCACATCGGCTCCCTGAATACGCGGGAACGTCAGCGTTGGCGTTTTCCCCATGGCAAAGGAGGTGACATCGCCCTTCTCCTTTGTGGGATAAAGTCCTTCACGGGCTTTACGGTCCGTGTTGTTTTTTGCCGTTGCGGTTACCTGAACAAGCACCTCGCCCGCACCCGGCGTGGGCGTCTTGGCATCTTCGCGGTAATGCAGTTTTTCGACATCACCATGTCCAGTCAGCAGCATGGCAGCCATCGTAGTGGGAATGGCAGTAGCAGATTCGGCCATTGGCAGGCTCCTTGATAAAGGAATAAAACCACTGGCCGACCATAACAAACTCTTGGAGTGACTCAAATGCCAATTAATTTAGAACTATTTCTACCTACAACTATTTTTATCTATAACTATCTCTACCTACCGCTATCCTCTACCTGCAGCCCTCTCTACCCGTTAGCTTAGAACCATCCCCTGCGCTTAAACAGCCAGATCAGTACACCAGCAACTCCCACCATGGCCCCCCATACAAAAAAGTAGCCGTAGCGATAGCCAAGTTCTGGCATATACTCAAAGTTCATGCCGTAGATACCGGCAATAAACGTCAAGGGAACGAAGATGGCGGTAATCACCGTCAGCACCCGCATGGTGATATTCAGCTGGTGCGATGAAATCGAAATATAACCATCGACTAAGTCACCACAGATATCGTAATACATCTGTGTCAGGGTATAGAGCCGTTCAAAACGCTCGGCCACATCGGTAATGGCATGCAGCGTTTCACTGTTTTCACGGGGCAGATGATTGTAATCGTAAGCTGTCAGCTCTTGGGTAATGCCTTTATGGTAGTTAAACACCCGTCGCATCTTGACCAATCGAGAGCGGTAGGTGGTGATCTTGCGCATCAATACGTCATTGCCGTTATCCAGCAATTCATCTTCAAGATCGCTTAACTCCTGCTCGAATTCGAGCAGGCTATCAATATAGTACCCTGCCGAGGTGTACATGATTTTAAGCGCTACCTGCTCGGGCGAGAGGGCCAGGAGCGTTCTGCCATGTTCGTTAAAAAGCCGCTCAATGCTCATAGCCACACCTGAGTGCAGCGTCACTAAAAAGCGTTCACCAATAAAAAAGCATACTTGCTGAGGGACAAAGTTAAGCTTGGCGTCAAAGGAAGAAATACCGCGATAAATAATCAGCGTATGGTTATCAAACTCTTCAATCTTGGGCGGATGACGCTCTTTTTGGGCATCCTGAATCGCCATCGGATGGCATTCAAAGCGTTCAAGCAGCTGTTGTACGCACTCGTCGGTTTCACCCTGCATATCAACCCAGATATGACTATCCGGAGCTGCAAGCCATTGCTCAAACAGCCGCTCATCGCCCTCCTGGATTCGCCCATCAGGTGTTGTCAAAATACTGCGAATCATAGTCGTCCCTGTTTAATTAACGTAATGTATGACTCAGGCGATGCGCACTTGGGCCTTGCCCGCCCGTTTCGCCTCGTACATGGCAACATCGGCTCGCTTGATCAGCTCTTGCGCCGTCTCAGGCGCACCCGGCATATACATCGCGACCCCAACGCTAGTACTGACTTCAAGCGTGATTTCACCCATCACCAATGGCGTGGCCGTGGCTGTCGTTAACTTTTTTGAAGCCATCCAGGCCCATAAACAGTACTGCCAATGACTTTTGCAAGCGACGGGCACGCGCCATAGCATCTGGCAGTCGCTCATCCAATGCGCGGCGGTTGGCAAGCTTGGTGAGCACATTTTCACGGGCCTGCTGGTCTCTTAACCGCTCAAGCTGATGGCGCTCACTAATATCGTGCACAAATAGGCTGCGCCATTGGCGGCCATGGAAAGTAAGTGTTTTAAAGCGGATTTCAACAGGCAAGAGATGACCGTCGAGGCGGCGCGCATGGTAGGTAACCGGCACGGTTTCAGCCTCACTGGGCACCCCATCAGGTAACATAAGCTGATTAACCGGCTTCCCCAGCGCCTGCTGGCGCGACCAGCCGAACATGGTGGTCGCTGCCAGGTTCCAATCCAGTACGCGGTTATCGGCATCAATGCTGATATAGGCATCATACGCCGTTTCGATCACCAGCTTTAGCTCGTGGGTGCGCTGTTCAATTTGCTGCTCAAGGCTACGATGAAGCTTGGCAAGGGCTTTCTCGGATGCCTCTTTCTTTTTCTGCTCGCGAATCAGGCGTTCGCGAAGCTGAATTTCATCGGTCACGATATCGGCTAGATCCTGGAGCGTAGCGAAATCCTCGTCGCTGAGCTTTCTCGTTTAACGGTATGGGATAACTCATTTAACTCTTCACGCAAGTTGTCAGATAATTTCACTTCTCATAGCGCTAACTATTTTTATTACTGTGCAACACGTTGATGCTTTCCTAAGTACGCCAGCATAACGCTGATACTCGTCGATGCCACCAGCGCCCCTAAAAATGGCGCGAGCGTAGGCACACCGCCAGGAAAGGTCGCCGCTATAACCCCTGCCTGCAGTTCACCGTGACTTGTCCAACCGGGCAAAATGGCGCCCAGCAATCCCGCAAGGCCGCCTCCAATTGCCGCCAGGGGAGTCATGCGTTGCCACAGGCCTAACAGCACGGGCATGACAGTAGCCGCGCAAAGCAGGTCCGCAATCAGAAAAAGCCGCAGCACCGATAATCCCTGTAAAGCGATAATAATCACCGGCACCATCAGGACCACGGTTGTCCAACGTGCGCCGGTTAGAGAAACGCTAGGCTGCTCGCTGCGTGACGCCAATAGTGATGCAATACCACTTTGTAAGGTGTCAACGCTTGAGGCAACCAGCGTTACCGCCAGTACCAGCGCAACCACGCCCACCCAGGCAGGTGCATTTTCCAACAGAGCAAAAAAGGGCATCGGCGGTTCACCCAACGGCACGCCGCTGGCGGCTGCGACCATGCCCAAGCCACCAATCAGCATGATCACGCCCACCGTCATGGCGCCGCCAAGCCACGCTCCCCGTCCCAGGCTTTGATCATCCCGGGCAGCCCATACCCTCTGCCAATACCCTTGGTGAAATATATTCGCAGCGGTTACGGCAATCACCAAGGTTAACGCAACACTCAGTGCACTGGAGGCAGGTATTGCCGGTAGCGCGGCTTGTTCGGGCATTGCAGGCAGACGCCAGAGTGTTACCCCGGCAACGGTAAGTAATAGGGCAAACAATAACCATGCCTGCCAACGGTCGGTAGCAAGGCTTGCCCTAAGGCCGCCTTTTACAGTGTAAAGCAGCGTGGTGAGCGTTACACCAATAATGACCCAGCTGGGTGGCACCTTGGAAAGTAGCGACGTAATGGCGCCAATAGCGGTCAATTCAGCTGCCAGAAAACATGCCATGTAGCCAATTGATACCAGGCTTACCCAATATCGCACCCCACGCCCGTAGCACGCCTCGGCAAACTCAGCGATGCTGCGCCCTTCCGGCAGTGCTCGACGAATCATCGGCCCGTAAAGGCCTAATACCACTAGCGGTAGAGCAGAACCCAGCGCATAACCGGCAAGTGCGACAGGCCCTACAAACGCGCCAATTTCCGGCGGTGCGAACAGAATCCATGCCCCCATTCCAGATGCCACTAAGGAGAGGCCAATATTGGTGCTCGTTTGCGAATTACGCGCGGTGACATAATCATCCAGTGACCCTTTTCGACCTTGGGCCTTGAGACCTAAAAATGCAAAACAGCAAAGCGCTGCGCCAAGCACAGCTAACGTCAGGTATAGCATGTCGCGCTTCCTCCGCCGGTATGAACCGGATCAGGTTCCAGGGTCTGCAAACTGCATTCTCAGCCACACTGGGTAGCTCCCCTGGCGACAGTTGATTGGGCGTGCATCCTGAGTGAAAAACAGCCAGTCGTCAAAACCTGTCGCTGTGCCCGTATGACCGTTTTCCCATGCGTTAGATAACTGGGCGGAAACAGGCCTACTTCTGCTATGCATTAACCATAACCTTGCTTAGACTAATAAATGTTCGAAGATAAACAATAGGGGTATGGGGTAACGCCGACGCCGATTAACGCTCGCGTGATAATAAGCACCTATGCCAAAGGAGCCGTACTGCATACTTGGCTCACTTACAGGAAACCACCATGTCATACACCGAAGCCAAGGAGCATACTCAAGGTCGGCTTAACGCACTTTTTGCTGACCCCTACCGCGCCTTTGAAAATCAGACGGATGAGCGCCTGCTTCATGTTCATGTGATGTTATATATGCTATTGGCCCGCCCCATGTCACGCGGCAACATGACACTTCGCGTTATTCATGGCTGGGAAAACGGCGGCTTTGAGCCAGATGACCTGCAGCATCTTGATTATCCTTTGCACACGCTGGAGGATTTCAAACGCGCCGCCAGAGATTTTGAGCAGGCGGCGAAGCAAAACGCTCCGTTGCCCACCGAAAACTTATCTATTCTAGCCACGCCATTGGCTAATGCGATTGCCGAAGCTCAGGCTGAAGGCCAAGTAGTGATGGATGATATTAAAACGACCCCGGCGCGCTGGCCAGCCTTTGAAGGTGGGCTCGCTCTTTATACGCTGTTTAAGATGTACCATCGCCTGGTATATGGGGAAGACGACGTTTATCGCTGCTCACAGTGCCAAACACCCCATGGCCCACGTGAAATCCATGAATTTCATCTAGAAGAGGGAGAGTTCGCGCTTCTGGTTCCTTTAAGTAATGATGCCAATGCCAAAGAGGCGCCGGGACTACTGGTTTTGCATGAAAGTCAGCTTCAGCCGATTGAAAAGCTACTTGAGGAAAGCGTCAGCCTGCTACACGATTTTTAAGCGGTAGGCCCAGGCTGCGAACAACGTCTGGATTGCTAGCAACGCCCAAGCTTCGGCAAACGGAGCCTGAGCGTTGTCGAGTTTAACTTAACGAAATAGTGCTGTTGATACCGCTTGAGACATTTTCCGGCTCAAACCAGCGTGCGGTCACCGTTTTGGTTTGTGTCCAGAAGGCGATGGCCTGCTTGCCGTTAGGTCCTAGATCGCCGAGCTTGGAGCCTCTTGACCCGGTAAAGCTGAAATAAGCCACCGGCACGGGAATCGGTACGTTAATACCCACCTGCCCTACATCAATATCGGTTTCAAAACGGCGCGCCACCCAGCCAGAGTTGGTAAAGATAGACGTGCCATTACCGTTGGGGTTTTCATTGATAAAGGCAATCGCCTCATCCAGGGTTTCCACGTTAACCACGCACAGTACCGGGCCAAATATCTCTTCGCGGTAAATGGCCATATTGGCCGTTACGTCGGTGAACAGTGTAGGGCCGACGAAGTTGCCTTTCGGGTAGTCGGTTACCTGGCAGTTGCGTCCATCGACCAGCAGTGTGGCGCCCTCTTTCTCACCGGCCTCAATCAGGCGCACCACACGATCCCGAGCGGCGGGCGATACCAGCGGGCCTAAATCGGCATCCTGTTGCGTGCCGGGCCCCACTTTCATATTGCGCGTGCCCTCCACAATATCGTCAATCCACTGGCGCGCCTCACCCACCAGCACCACCACTGAGTTAGCCATACAGCGCTGCCCGGCTGCACCAAATGCCGAGCCCAGCAGATTATTGATCGCCTGGCTGCGGTTGGCATCAGGCATAACCACACAGTGATTCTTTGCCCCCATCATCGCCTGCATACGTTTGCCCGCCGCGGCTGCACGGTTATAGAGCAGCGCACCAACGTGGCTGGAGCCAATAAACGACAGCGCCTTGATAACTGGATGATCGGCAATCTGGTTGGCGACATCTGGGCCGCCGTGCACGACATTCAACACCCCGGCAGGTACGCCGGCCTCAAGGGCAAGTTCTACCAGACGCATGGTAGAACTGGGGTCCTGTTCGGAAGGCTTCAAGACGAACGTGTTGCCCGTGGCAATCGCCAGCGGAAACATGAAGCATGGCAGCATGATGGGGAAATTGAACGCGGTTATCCCCGCCCCCACGCCGAGCGGCTGGTGTAGGGTATAAACATCCACGTCGCTTGCCGCGTTTTCAGCCACTTCACCCAATTGAAGCGAGGTAATCGAGCAGGCATGCTCAACCACTTCCAAGCCTCGGCCAACTTCACCCTTGGCATCTGGCAACGTCTTGCCGTGCTCTTCAGTAATCAAGGCAGCCAGCTCATCGGTATTATCGCGAATCAGCGCCTGCAGTGTGAGCATGATGCGCATGCGCTTACCAAGCGGCACCTTACGCCACTCTTTAAAGGCTTTCTGAGCACTCGCAATCGCACGCTCAACCTCTTCCGGAGTACAAAAAGGAACTCGGGCGACGACTTCCTGGGTCGCCGGGTTAACCACGTCACGCCATTCCTGACTCTCGGACATGACGGCCTGACCATCAATGATCATGGGGATTTCGCGAACGGACATTACGCTACTCCTGCTAAAGATTGTGTTTATTATTGAGCCATTATCGATGTCTTTTTAAGGCATGAAGAGGGTATATCAGCTAGTTGACGTAAACGTCAATTAGCGATTGAGAGAAACTAGTGTCTCCAACAGATGCGCTAATAAAAATAACACCACGCTGCCTCAACCACTTGACCTGCCTTACCAATAAAGGATGATAAATCGTACGACTACGGAGATGGCGCTTTGCCTTATCAGAAACAAGCATTCACTGCGGTGATTTATCCAAAGCTGAGCCATGCCGGTCTATGCATTCTGACCCTGCTGCTCTGGTGTGCCACTCCGCCTTCGTCTTTTCCATTCGCAGCCGGCGCCAACAACTCATCTAACTATGCCGATCAACGCGAATCGCTGCTGCCGGTTGCAATGCAGGATCATTCACTACGGGTTCGCAGTAGCAAGGCGCTACCCGTTGACACCAGCGACCAAGGAGCGGGCGAGGCTGCTTTGCCTGCGCATGTGGCACCGGTTGATATAGCCCGCACAGGCGGTTGTGCCCTACCGCTTACGATCACGCCATGGGCAAATAACCCGTCCGGCTGCCTTCCCCCTATTCGCGCACCACCTGCTACCTAACGTGTTAATCGTACTGTCAGAATTTTATTACTACATGGCGCCACGTTTGATCGGGGCGCCCGTTTACATCGTTTGCTAGGAAGCGCTTATGTTTCAGGTGGATCAACTTATTTTAATGGCAGCTATCCTGCTGCTGATCGGAATTATTTCCAGCAAGCTATCAGCACGTTTGGGCATGCCGGTACTGGTTCTGTTTTTGGGAACAGGCATGCTCGCAGGAGAAGCCGGAATTGGTGGCATCAATTTTGACAACCCCGTTCTGGCTCATGCCCTGGGTACTATGGCGCTGGCCATGATCCTGTTTGACGGCGGCTTGCAAACACCAATGTCCTCTATTCGCATGGTCTGGAAGCCTGCTTCGTTACTGGCAACCCTGGGAGTACTGATTACGTCATTAATTACCGGCGTAGCGGCGGCCCACATTCTCGAACTACCGCTACTGGATGGTTTATTACTGGGGGCTATCGTCGGCTCTACCGATGCAGCCGCGGTTTTTTCCCTGTTGCGCAATGCAGGCATTTATATCAACAGGCGGCTTAAATCGACGCTTGAGATCGAGAGCGCCTCAAACGACCCCATGGCCATATTTCTAACCATTGGCCTGCTCGAAGTGCTGGTCAATGATATGCCGTTGGGGGTGGGCCTGTTAAAGCTCTTTATCATGCAGATTGGCGTGGGCGGTGCGGTGGGCTTACTGGTTGGCTGGGCATCTGTTCAACTGATTAACCGTATCCAGCTGGTCACCTCGGGGCTTTATCCGGTGCTGGTGGCGGCCTGCGGCCTTTTCGCTTTCGGTGTTGCTGCGAATCTTGGCGGCAGTGGTTTCCTAGCCATCTTTGTGGCCGGTGTGATGATTGGCAACCGCCCGATCGCCTTTCAACGCAGCACATTTCTCTTTCACGATGGCCTAGCGTGGATGAGTCAAATCGTCATGTTCGTGGTGCTGGGGTTGCTGATCAATCCTGTTTCTCTATTGGATGTCTGGCTTGAAGGTCTGCTGATCGCGGCCATCTTAATCTTGGTGGCACGCCCACTCGCGGTAGCCCCCATTCTCAAACTGTTCGGATTTAACAATCGCGAAACGGGGCTGGTGGCATGGGTCGGGCTACGCGGTTCAGTGCCGATCATACTGGCCATATTCCCGCTGATTTTTGGACTGGAAGGCGCAGAACTGATTTTCAACGTGGTCTTCTTTGTAGTGTTGATCTCAGCCACGCTTCAAGGCACCACCCTTCCTTATGTGGCGCGTAAATTAGGCCTGACCGAAGAGCCGCCCGTCGTGCCTGCTGCAAGCCTTGAAATTACCGCTTTGGAAGATGTCGATGCTGATATTGTGGAGTATCGCCTAGGGGATTTTGCCCGCGCTGCCAACCGGCGTTTATCACAGATAGCGCTGCCTGATGGCACTGTGATTGCCATGGTCACGCGGGGCAAGAATGTCATCCCGCCAAGAGGTTCTACCATGCTGCTGCCTGGCGACCACCTGTTTGTCGTATTGCGCCCCGACACACGCCCCTTTGTTGACTGTGTCTTTGCAGAAGGCACCGCTATCGCCAGCCGCGAGCTTCCCGACCAAACCTTGCGCCTGAAAGGCAACACAAGCGTGGGCGAAATACTCCATTCGTACGGTATCGCGCTAGATAACGATATGAGCCGCACGCTGGACGCCCTTTTACACGAGCGCCTGACCGCCAACCCCAGAGAAGGCGATGCCTTGAGGCTGGGTAGCGTGACGCTGTCCGTTGAAGGTGTGCTTGAAGGGCGTATTACCACGGCCGGTTTAACAATAATGCAGCCCGCCTTATCGGTAGAGGGCGCTTTACCTTAAACCACAAGGAAAACGGCCATCCGCCAAGCATGGATGGCCGTTCAACAAAGTGAATCCTCGCACTGTCAGGCGGCTTCGTAAGCGGCCTTCAAGCGATAAAATTCATCCACAATAGCGGCCATCTCAGTGGCGTCATAGTGGCAAAGGCCGCTAACCACCAGTTTCTTGGAGCCAACTCCGACGGTGCTGCCAGCTGATTCTATCGAAAATTCAAGCAGTGCATCCGCCCGTTTACCCTGCACATCCAGCGATGAGCGGGTCAAGTCAAGGTCAGGGGTAAACCCATCCAGACGCTCTAATGAAAAACCCATGCTATCGTATATAACCAATGGGCGCTTAGGGTTGAACATCACCCCGTGCTGCTCCATGAGCGGCTTTAAGTAGTGCGGGAAGTTCTTGCCTGAAAATGCCACATAGCAACGGGCAAATGCTTCAATGGCGGTTTTATCAAAGGTTGTTTCGCCACTACGCACTACCTGCAGATAGCACTTGCCGCTCTCGTCACATACGTGAAGCTCACCATTATCAGCTTCACTAAAGCATAGCGGTGTATCAGCACTTACCATATTGGTAAAGCGAAATTCCATTTGCCGCGACAGCCCAAATTTCACAAGTATCAGAGTAAACAGTAGATCACCAGGCACGCAGAAACGCCGCGCATCCGGATTGTGAATCGGGTTGTAATCGCCGGCCACGCCTTTGGCGAAACGGCTGGCCTGCTCTGCAGAGATAACAACATACTCTCCGCTCTGCGAGTAAAAATCCTTGAACATGGCGTTTGCTGCCTGCCTAGCGTTGAAATCGAAAACCCATAACTGCCCAATGTCGCGCATAATGCCATAAAACAAGCGCTAACAGGAGACTAAGGCAAGGAAGCGAGTATGCCAAACACAAATGTCGCCCAAAAACGCTTATTGCGCTTTGCGTTAGCTACGCTGATCAGTGTGCTGTTTATCATAGCGGTTTGGCTGATGGGCAGCCACTGGCTGCTCAATAGCCAGTGGCTGCCCAACCGGATTTCCCAATTTGAAGGCATTGAAATCCGTTGGAGCCAAGGTTCCAGTCGCCATCCAGGCCGCTGGAAGGTAGAGAATCTGTATCTGACGCGCGAAGATGATGCGCTGCCCATTACCATTGAGGCTGAGCGTGCCACGCTGCACCTCTCGCTGTTGTCACTTCTGCACGGCGAACTGCATATTAACGCCATGGATGCCAAAGGGATTCGCCGCCTGACGGTGGGCGATATTGCCCTTGAGGCCCAAGGCACCTTAGAGGTGGTAGATACAACATTAAGCCGTGAACACTTAACCGTCCCCAAGGTCAATCTGGCAATCACCGAGGGGCGCTTGGTACGGCTAAGTGACCAAACCACGCTGGTTAACGAGATTAATCTTGAAGCAGCGGCGTCACTTGATGAAGTAACGCCCACCGACCCTGCCACAAGTGAGCTTAACTCTGAACTGTTAGCGGCACTTTCAGCAACACTTGAAATTCAGGCCCAGGCAGATGCCTGGGAT
This sequence comes from Vreelandella nanhaiensis, assembly GCF_003990185.1. GTDB lineage: Bacteria > Pseudomonadota > Gammaproteobacteria > Pseudomonadales > Halomonadaceae > Vreelandella > Vreelandella nanhaiensis. Next base: position 117,698 of record NZ_RZHF01000005.1, read on the forward strand.
GTCTTTATGCCTTATTTGGAGGCGCTGCCTTGGCTATTCTTAAATGGCCGAGGCGCATTGAACGGTCATATTGAACTGGCCTTGGGCACCCTTGAGCCCGGCAGTCAGCTTGTTCTGAATGCACCGGAATTACACCTGACGCTGGATGAGCGGAGGCTCAATAAGCCAGAACATCCACCCACATGGATCATTGCTGACACGCCGCCACCGCGCCATACGGCAACCGGTAAAGGCAGCGTAACGCTCGGCGTAAACGAAGATCGACTTGAGTTTGAAACCCAGCTCACGGATGTCACTCTGGCGGACACTCAGCCCTACGCCGTTAATACCGAGCTAAGCCTGACCAGCAGTGTCGCCAATCAGCGCCTGGACCACCTCGCCTCGCCCACAGATACCGAGCTCACGCTTGAAGGCACGATCACCCGGCTGGATATGCTGGACCGCTATTTGGCCGATACGCTGCAAGGTGAAGGGGTACGCCTCTCGGGTAATGGCCGCATAGCGGCCGACGTGAGCGTTCGTGACACTCAGGCCCACAATGGTCACCTATGGATTGAAGCCGAGAATCTTGCAGCCAAAGCGCTGGATTTCACGGTTCAGGGCAACGGTACACTAAACGCTGAGTTGAGAGATGCCGCGACCCTGAATGCCACACTTGATTTCAGCAGCGCGACGCTTTCCCACTTTGAACAAACGCTGCTGGATAGCGCGATATTCAACCTGACCGCTCAAAGCCCTATTGACCCAATAAAGGCCCGCGAGCAAGCCAACGCCACGCTTAGCTGGGATGACGCGCGCCTACCCAATATCAATGCCCTGCAACCCTATATAAACACCTACCTGCCCGACCCGGCACCGCTAAGGCTGATCAGCGGCCAGGCACAAAGCCAGGGGACGCTTAATGTTACCCACGACCAACTGAGCGGCGAGGTTCAGCTGGCGGGAAATGCATTAACCACCCGCTGGCAGCGCAGTGATCAGCACACCACCTTGACCAGCGACATGCAGCTTTCTCTGCTGCTTAATCAGGCTGCCACCGATGGCACCTCTCTTGATATAAGCGGCAGCCGCCTGCACTGGCAGGTAGCCGATAACATGCAACCCGGTGAGCGCCTGGAAAGTATTCTCGTACTCCGCGAAGGCCGCTTTCAACGCCGCGCTGACACCCCTAGCGGGCAGTTTCAACTGGAGGGTAGCGTGCAGCGCCTGGGCTTCTTAAATACCTTTTTACCTGCTGCCCACGGCGTATCACTCTCAGGTAACGGTCAGCTGTTCGCCCAAGGCTCGTTTCGCGATGACCGCCTGCTGGCCCCTACCCGATTGCGCATCAATGCCAACCAGCTTGAGGTGGTCTTTCTGGACTACCTGGTCACCGGACGCGGCGAGCTGACCGCACAAATCGACAGCACCGAGCAGGCCCAGCTTTCGCTGGGCATTCCGCAATTTTCCCTACAGCGTAAAGATGACGAGCGCCCTCATGTGGAAGGGCGGCACTTTGCGCTCACCACCCAGACAGACCAGTTGAGCAAAGTGCTGGCGACGCCTGCGCCGGAGTATTTTGTCACGCGTATCGCCCTACCTATTACCGAAGTGCCGGACTTTACTCGCTACAACCGCTACCTGCCCGAAAGTGCCGGAATTACGTTGTTAGGCGGGCAGGCAAGCCTTGCCAGCGAATGGCTGCTGGATGGCCTGAAGGCCCAGGGCCAGCTTTCACTACGAGCGTTTGGCGCCGATATGGCGCTGCTTGATCAGCGCCTGCGCGGGGACCTGCACCTTTCCTTAATCCTGACAGACGGTGATCTAGAAACGCACCGCTTTACCGCCGACAACTCATTCCTACGCCTAGAAAACATCATTCGCCCCAATGAAGGCATCTCGGCAGATGCCGGCTGGTGGGTACAGTTTTCCATGAACAACGCCCAACTGGATTGGACAGACCCCGTGCATCTGGTCAGCCAGGTGGGCCTTGAAATGCGTGATACTGGGTTGCTCGCCAGGCTTTTTCTAGAACGGGCACGCGCAAAGGAGTGGCTGGGGCGCTTGCTCAGCGTGCGTAATATCAGCGGTTCTGCCGAGCTTGTGATTAACGGCGAACGCGCCAGCTTGAAGGATCTTGTCTTAACCGGCGGGCCACTACTGCTGCTTTCGGATATCAACCTGGCCGAGCGCCGTGCTGATGGTGCGCTTTATGCACGCCTGGGCGCATTGGGCATGGCGGTAGAGCTTGAAGACAGCCAGCCGAACCTGCATCTCTTTCGGCCGCGCCGCTGGTTTGATCATTGGCGCCAGACTCAATCGTCCACCCTTGACGCACCGCCGCCCCGTTAACGCTTTGTCTTGCGCTCGCGCCGAATCATTCTTACCCGCTCTTTGGCTTTGGCAGGCGTCGAGAGCGGGGCGGCCGGATCTGCCTCTTTTGGCGGTAGTGTCACCCAAGCAAAGACTGGCAACGCCAAGTGCCAGTGAATGGCCGCCAGCCGAAGCCCCAAGGTAAGCGCAAGCGCCATACCAATACTCAGGTTCAACGGCGCATTCAGGGCTTGCAGCGTGACATAGACAATCCCGCCTGCCATGGCGGCAGTGGCGTATATCTCTTCACGCAACACCATGGGTACGCGCTGGGCCAGCATGTCGCGGATCATACCCCCTGCCACGCCGGTCATCATGCCCATCAGTACAGCCACCTCGCCAGAGGTTCCCAGCAACAACGCTTTATGGGTGCCGATGACGGTAAACAGGGCGAGCCCAAACGCATCGGCAATGGGCAGAAAGCCCCGCGACAGACGATGAATGTAGTGAAAGCCCACCAGAGAGACACCTACTGTGGCCAGAATGACCCACAAGTAGCTTGGGTCGCTTACCCAGAACACGGGCCGTATCCCTAGTACCAGATCGCGCAACGTGCCACCACCAATGCCAGTGACCGCGGCCAGCACCAGCATGCCGAAGGGGTCCATATTGGAACGGCACGCCAGAATAACCCCCGACAGCGCAAAGACAATCACCCCTGCCATGTCCAGCCAGTAGACCATACCTGTCACGCGATTCCCCTTTGTGAGCTATGGTTCTTAAAACAGGCAGAATAGCACTAAAGCGTTTTACGTTTATCGCTTACTCATGCCCAATTAAGCAGACTTAACACCGTGGCTTAAGGTAGGCTTAAGACAACTTTTACAAGGAGGCGCTATGGATTGGAACCCTGCATATACGTGGCTGGTACTGGCGCTACTTCTCAGCTTAGGGGAATTGATGTCAGGAGCCATGGTGCTCTTGGCACTTGGCATAGCCGCCGCCCTGACCGCAGCCGTTACCACTTTGGGCTTATCACTACCCTGGCAGATTTTAAGCATGGGCATCTTTACCGGTATTCTGGTACCGATAGGCATCTGGGTTATCCGCCCACGTTTTTCGCCCCGTGGCGTTGCCTACGGCACTACTGGCACGGGCGTGGAAAAGGGCAACTATTACTACACGCTGCGCCGCGACTTTGACGGTGCAACGGGCATTAAAATCAACGGCGACTTCTACCGTCTACGCGTTATCGATACGGGCACTACCGAACTTCCACCCGATACGTCCGTTATCTTTCAGCGCTTTGAAGGCACCACAGCGCTGGTCGCCCTCCCTTCGTCAGCATCTAACCCTCTGCGAGACGATACCACCCTGCACAAGGAGCCTTGATAATGGATTTACCTATTAGTCCCGGTTTATTGATTAGCTTGATTATTGTCGTTATCGGCATCGTGATTATTTCCAAGGGCCTGGTGATCGTTCGCCAGTCTGAGGTCATGGTGGTTGAACGCCTCGGATCGTTTAATCGCGTGCTCGAGAGCGGTATTAATATTATTGTCCCCTTTATCGAGCAGCCGCGCGCCATCACGATGCTGCGCTATCGCAAAATGGGCGAAGAGTACCAAGCAATCACCACTGACGAGACTCGCATCGACCGTCGCGAGACGGTAATGGACTTTCCTGGCCAGCCGGTAGTGACCACCGATAACGTGACCGTGCGTATTAATGGCGCACTCTACTATCAAATCATCGACCCCAAACGCGCGGTTTATGAAGTCGCCAACATGAGCCAGGCCGTCGAGGTTCTGGCTAAAACCACGCTGCGCTCGGTCGTTGGAAAAATGGAGCTGGATAAACTGTTTGAATCGCGCGCGGAAGTGAATAACGAGATCCAGACCGCGATGGAAGAGCCTGCCTCCAAGTGGGGTGTCAAGATATCTCGAGTAGAAGTGCAGGATATCGCCATGCCCGAAGAGGTGGAAACCGCCATGCGCTTGCAGATGGCCGCCGAACGTAAACGCCGCGCGACCGTGACCGAAGCCGAAGGTGAAAAATCCGCAGCCATCGCCATGGCCCAGGGTCAGCGGGAATCCGCCATTCTCAACGCCCAAGGCGATAAGGAGTCGGCTATTCTGCGTGCCCAGGGTGAGCAGGAATCCATCAAGCTGGTACTTAACGCCATTGGTGACAGCGAAGAGAACAAACGCACCGTGGTGGGTTACCTGCTGGGGCAGAGCTATATCAAAGGCTTACCCAATATGGCCAAAAATGGCGAGCGTGTCTTTGTTCCTTACGAATCGTCTGCCCTGCTGGGCTCGATGGGTATGTTCCGCGAACTGGCTGGCTCACCTGAGGATGCCGTGGGGGAACATCTTAAACACCGTACAGGTAATGCCAGCGCATCCAATAGCTTTCGCAGTGGCGTGGTAGGCGGTGGCATTAGCGGAAACTAACCCTCTCTGCTTCAAAAAAACCGGGTAATAGTTACCCGGTTTTTTTTAATACCTGCCACATGCTATCTTCTGTTGATGCGCCAGCCTTAACGGCTGGCTTTCCCAAGATGGGTTAAGCCACGCGGCGCCGCAATGCGAAAGAAACGCTCAACCACGTCGGCGTTGGTGGCCGGTGTGATTAACGAGACGCCAATGAAGACAGGCAGATTAATCATCAGCCCCCAAAAGCCGGCATGAATACCCAATGGGTGCGACCATAGCGTGGTAAATGCTACGGTTACCAAAAAGCCTGCCACAATGCCTGCCATAACGCCTAGCCGTGAAGCGCGGGGCCAGAAGAACATGCCGATAAAAGCAGGCAACACTTGGGAGGCAAACCCCAACCCCACCAATAGAATCATCACCAAACTACCCGGTTCGGCAATTGCTAAAGGCGCAATCACCAGCGCCATAATGGGAACGATCATTAGCCTGGCAAGCCTGCCGGTCATGGCATTGGAAAGCTTTAACAGCGGCTGAATGACATCTTTACTCAATGAGAGCGACACCGAGTGGATAAATGGCTCGCTTGACGACATGGAGGCCGCCAAGGTGCCTGCCCCCAGCAGCCCGACCAGCACCACCGGCAACTGCTGCATGGCGTACTCAAGGGCTACGGTATCAGCTCGAACTAACTCCGGTAATGAGAAAATACCGATAAAACCCACGACCACCATGGGCAAGATCACCACATAGTAAGTCGGCAGCCAGGTAGCGCTACGGCGAATGGTGCGCGCTGAAGATGCACTCATCCACTGGGTCCACACCGGTGGCATGAAGGAGAGCATCGAAATAATAATCGAGGTCGTCCAGAAGCTGTAACTCATGTCTCCGCTGGCGCCTGGCAGGGTCAGAAACTCAGGATGCTCGGCTTGAATACGCTCAAACACACCGGCAAAGCTTAGCCCGCCTGTTGCACTATGCACGGCCCACATGCCAACCGCCCAAGCGACCATCAGCATCAGCATGCCTTGGAACGCATTGGTGCGACCAATGGCCCGCTGCCCGCTGGCGTACAGATAAACGGCAATGCAGGCCAGCACCAGTACAACACCCAACCATACCGGTATAAGGCCGCCACTCATCACAAACAGAATGTAGGCCGAACCAATAGTTTGCAGCACTGCGTAGGCAATGGAACCCACCGCCATGACCAGCGCGGCAAGTGCGCCCAGCGCAGGGCTTTGGTAGCGATCAGCAATGGCGCTTGCCTGGGTAACATGGCCGAACTCGGCGCCAAACTGCCATACCTTGGGGCCAAAGTACCAGGCGATAAGCGCCAGATAGGCCAGGTAGGTGGCTACATAAAAGACCGCCACACCTTTGGAATACGCCCAGCCCGGGGCGCCCATAAAGGTGTAAGCACTGACGCTACCCGCGGCAATCAGCAGATAGAGCATAACCGGGCCCATGCTGCGCCCGGCAACGCCCCACTCCTCCAGGCTGTTCATATTGGCGCCCTTATGGCGAGCGCGTAAGCCAATCATCATGACAATGGCTACATAGGCTAGCGTGATCGAGAGCGGCCAGACACTATTCATGGTTGTCTCTCTCCACTATATGATTTCCAACCACCATGACCGCCACACAGGCAAAAATGACCAGATAGCTCCATACCACCATCAGGGGCAGGCCCAATACCAGGGTTGCCCGATTGACCCAGCCAATCACCGGCCACGTGCCCATTACAATCAGTGCTACAAACGCGATTAACAACCCCCACCCCGCACGCGTGGTGGGCAGTACCAGTAAACGTCGCATAGTGATTTCCTGTTATTTAACGAGCGGCAGCGTTGGCCAGCCTAGAGTAGAGTAATGCGCATCAATGAATCATCAACGCGTCTAAATATCGAGCTGGCGTATCATTACCGTCACGTTTTCGCCACGGTGTTCAAGGCATTCGATCGGCTGCCAACCCAGACGTTGATAAAGCGCCTGCTGATCCGGCGTGTAGAGGTAAAACTGGCGAATGCCGTTTGCCTGCGCCTCGGCTTCCACACGCTGTACCAGTGCTGAAGCAATGCCGCAGCCGCGTGACTCAGGTAGTACAAAGACCGAGGCAAGCCAAGGCGTTAGCTCAGGTCGAGTGCTCATATCATCAGCAATCAGGCTAGCGGTGCCTACCGGTATCTCGTCTTGCATGGCAACGAAAATAGACGGCACACCCCAGGCGCCGCACTCGGAAAAGGTTTCTTCAAGCGCATCTTGAAGCGTTTTCCCGGGATGCAAGTGCCCCCAGGCCGTAAACGTCCATTGCGCGACAACGAGGGCGTGCGGACTGCCCGCGTCTAGGTGCTCAATGGTGATCGCATCGTGCATACTGTTTCCGGAAGGTTTAGCAAAGGCAGACATAATAGTGGCATGTACCGTCAATCACTACGGGAGTTAATGCGCGCTTAGCGTACCGTCATACGTTTTTCCCGAAAGTGGGCTTCTCGTTTAACGCCGTTTCAAGCGGTTCATTGATTAGCATCTCTCCCCAGGTATCGCCATGCACCAACTCACTTAGCGGCAGTCTTGAGCGCCAGCCCTTGGCTTCAAGCTCCGGCTGGTCCAGAAACTCGCTGACATAACCAAGACATAAATAGGCCACGGGATACACATGCTCAGGCAGGTTCAAAGCCTCACTTAACTGAGTTTGATCAAGGATGCTTACCCAGCCGACGCCCACCCCTTCGGCCCGTGCGGCCAACCACAGGTTTTGTACCGCCAGGCAAGTGCTGAACAGGTCCGTCTCCACAATGCTGTTGCGCCCTAATACATGAGGACCGCCCCGGCTTCGGTCGCAGGTGATACATAGATTCAGGGGGCTTTCGACAATCCCCTGAAGTTTGAGGCTGCGATAAAGGTCTTTACGCTCACCTTCAAAATGCTCAGCCGCCGCTTGGTTTGCCTGCTCGAACAGCGCCAAAATAGAGGCTCTTATCTCATGATTTTCAATGACAATGAAATCCCAGGGCTGCATAAATCCAACGGAAGGCGCATGGTGGGCGGCCTGCAATAGACGCGCCAGTACGTCAGGTGCAATGGGGTCAGGCAAAAACTGCGAGCGTACGTCCCGCCGTTCATAGATGGCGCGGTAAACCCCATCCCGCTCAGCCTCTTTAAAGCAATTGTCTGGTGCGGTCATCGTGGGAGTTACATCCTTTTCCAGCGGTGCACTTAGGTTTTTTTAGCAAATGCTTTCTTAACTGATACTTGCTTAACGGCTGCCAGCTTAACTACCTATAGCGGGCTTCACCATATCAATATGGAGTATGCCATCCTCATCATATGGCTCGCTAACCGCCTGGAACCCCAAGGATTCATAAAACACCTTGAGATAATATTGCGCGCCAATCTTAATGCCCAGTCCGGGATAGGTTTGCTCGGTGAAACGAATCGCCTCACTCATAAGAGCCCGGCCATACTGATGATCCCGGAAAGCTTTAAGGGTCATCACCCGGCCAATCGAGGGCTCGGCGAACTTATCGCCCGGCCCTACCACACGGATATACGCCGCAAGCTGGCCATCAACCGTGGCGGTAAGATGCCAAGCCAGCGGATCCAGCTCATCAACCTCTTGATAGGCACATTGCTGCTCGACTACAAACACCGCTTCGCGTGCCTTAACGATTTCATAGAAATCGCGCGTACTAAAGTCGCTCAATCGCGACCAGCTAAAGTGCAAGGACATACAGGCCAGGCCTCCGGAACGCTCGTAGATATTCGCTGAAATTTTCAAGGCCTATTATACAGGCGCGACAAGATCCGAGGGCCCAACTCACTGCTTGTAGTTATAAACTTAACCTAGCCGCCAACGAAGTGGTGCCGTTTTACTCAGCATGCCTTCTTCATTCCAGTCCTCCCACCCGGCAAAGGGAATAGGCGACTCGTCCGTCACATTTTCCAGGCGGGCCGACCAACGCTGTTTACAAGCAAGCGGGAGTGCCTTATGTCTGTTCAAACCCTGCCAAGAAGTGCTTGAGCAGTTCATCAAGCTGCGTACGCTGTTCATCACTTAGGCCACTGGCTAGCTCGGCCTGGGTCTCTACGTGGGCGGCAATGGCCTCATCGATCAACACAAATCCTTTCTCGGATAGCGAGATTAGAAAGCCTCGCCCGTCGGCGGGGTTTTTGACACGCTCAATCAATTCCGCTTTTTCCAGCTGTTGAAGCCGATGCGTCATGGTGCCGGACGTCACCATAGTGGAGGCCATTAAATCGCTGGGCGAAAGCGCGTAAGGCGGTCCTTCGCGGCGCAGCGTGGCCAGCACGTCAAAGCTTGAGTCGTTAAGGCCATACTCCGCCCAGGTCTGTTCCATGCGGCGCATCAGGCTCTGATGCAGCCGTTTAATCCGGCCTAGCGTGCCCATAGGAGCTACGTTCAGGTCGGGGCGCTCTTGCTGCCACTGTATGAGTATTTTATCGACATGATCCATGTGGATAATGCTTACCGCTTTTTAACTTGACGTCAAGATAAAAAGCCATATAACTTGACGTCAAGTTAGTTTCAAAAAGACATTACAAGAGCCACGCCATGCAGCCATTCAATACAACGTCAGGAGCACTACCCAAAAAGAGGCGACTCGCCGCGTTTATCTATCTTGTCGCGGGTGGCGCGCTGCTTGGCCTCTCAACCAATTTGGCCAAACTGGCCGGTGGAGTGCAGCTATCGCCTCTCGCCTTTCTGTTCTGGTCGATTGCAGGCGCGGCTTTTATTTTGCTGATAGTGGCAGCACTACGCAGCAATTTACCCCCTGTCACTGGACGTACGCTTGAGTATTACCTGATTTCCGCCTTTGTGGGCGTCGCGGGTTCTAACCTGATTTTCTTCTCGGCCATTCCGCATATCGGCGCGGGGTTTGTCGCCCTTGTGATTACATTGCCGCCCCTTCTCACCTATATGGGCGCGCTGATATTAAGGCTGGAACGCTTTCAGATTATGCGGGCGATGGGCGTTGTGTCCGCGCTTGCTGGAGCTATCACCTTAGCGGCTCACAAGCTTTCCGCGCCTGATGCCGACTATGTCTGGATTCTTCTAGCGTTGGCAGGGCCGGTACTACTGGCTATCGGCAATCTTTATCGGACACTGCGCTGGCCAGCGGGAGTCTCAGGCGATGCCCTCGCCCCCGGCATGTTAATCGCCGCGGCTGGCCTTCTGTTCAGCATCGGCCTGCTGCCTGGTTTTTCGCTTGAGGTTCCAACCGAGCAACGCCTTGCGCTTCTGCTAATCGCCATTCAATCAGCGGTGTTTGCAGGTCAGTTTTTACTACTTTTCCTACTTCAAAAAACCGGTGGGCCAGTACTTCTTAGCCTGCTGGGTTCCGTCGGGGCGGTGGTTGGCGTACCGGTTGCGATATTGCTACAGGGAGAAGCCGTCCCCGAAGGTTTACTACCCGGCGCCCTGCTAATAAGCGCAGGCATCGCCCTGCTTAATATCGGCAAAGCCAAACAGCTTCCCTAGATAAAGCAGGAGGCAGGGTTTACGGTCGGGTATTGATAGATTAGGGAGGCATCGCTTAAACAATACGCCGCTCCATGTAGTGAGTATTATTTTCTGTTTTACGAACGTGAAAGCCCATGCGTTCGTAGAGCGCGGCGGCAGGATTGATGCAAAACACCCGAAGGCGCAGCGTGTCGATATCCGCCTGCCGTGCCCTGTCCATCGTATAGCGAATTGCCGCCGTCCCAAGGCCCTGGCGCTGCCATTTTGGTACGATTTGCAGCTCGCGAATATAGAGCGCCTGCGCATCCTGATTGATACATAGCAAGCCCGCCGGGCATGTATTGATGATCAGCTGATAGCTTTCCAATGTGCGCCATTCGCTATCAAACAGAGCACTGCTCCAGTGCATATCCAACTGCTCATGGTAGCTGGACATATTCTGGCGGATCAGTTGCTCTGCAAACCTCTTGTCGTTAGTCGGCCGAATAAGTGGTGTCATATCACTATTTTTCTACCCCAACTGAAACGGGTAAACCGAGCCGATCCTTAACAGCTGCGTTAGCTCATCTAACGCGGTGAGGGATTCTTCTGCGAGCTGCGGGTCAGCAAGATCTTGTGTTGTGAGGTGGTCGCGGTAGTGGCGGTTGACCCAAGTAGTGAGATCTTCATAAAGATCATTGGTGAGCAGTACACGACCAGTCAGTGCTGCGCATTCGGCTTCTGACAGAGCGACCCGCAGACGCAGGCAGGCGGGGCCGCCGCCGTTGCGCATGCTTTGCTTGACGTCCTTCACTACCACTTCACTGATGGGGTTATTGCCCGCCAGCAGGTAATCTTGAATGGTGCGCCATACCGCCTCATTTTCCTGGCATTCGCCAGGCACCACCAGTGTCATGGTGCCATCGGGGTTGGAGAGCAGCTGCGAGTTAAACAGATACGATGCCACGGCATCTTCCAGACTCACCGCTTCAACCGGCACGCGCACGGGAATCAAGGGTGTTGCCATTTTGGCGCGCAGCTCTTCAAGCGTGCCCTCTTCGTCCAAAAAGGCCATTTCGTGATACAGCAGCACGGGGCCGTTACCCACCGCAATGACGTCGTTATGGAACACGCCCGCATCAATGGCGTCCGGATGCTGCTGGGCAAACACCGTCTGGGCTTCGCTTAGCCCGTGCTGACGGGCAATGGCTTGGCTGGCTTCCAGGGTTTGCCGAGCAGGATAGCGTTTAGGTTCGTGCTCACCGCCAAACGCTTGACGCCCATAGACAAACAGGTGAACGCCCGGCTCGCCGTGCTCACCACACAGGCGAGTATGATTGGCTGCGCCTTCATCGGAAAAGGCGGGCGTAGCAGGTAGCATCGGGTGATGTACAAAGTGCTGTTCACTATGAAAAATAGCTTGCAGCACGCGGCCAGTAGTTTGCGGCTCAAGAAAACGGTGAAAGCTCGATTGTAGATTGGCCGGAGTAAAGTGAACCCTACTGTCCGGCGTATCCAGGCTGGGGGTTACGGTACCGGCATTGGCTGTCCACATGCTCGAGGCCGAGCATACGGCCCGCAGCAGCTGCGGTGCTTCTTTAGCCGCGCGAGCCAGCACCTCGTGATTGCTGCCGCTAAAGCCCAGATCGCGCAGTGCACCGATATCCGGGCGCTGTTGAGGCGGCAGTACGCCTTGGGCGTAGCCTGCCTCCATCAACGACTTCATTTTTAGAAGCCCCTGAAGCGCCCCCTCTTTAGGGTTAGAGACTAGCCCGCCATGACTCATGGAAGCCACGTTACCTACCGCCAACCCCGAGTAGTTATGGGTTGGGCCCACCAGGCCATCGAAATTGACTTCTCTGACGCTGTTAATGGAAACAGTGCTCATAGGCTTACCCCGGGCGGCAGGATTTCGGGCATTTCCAACGCTTCAGCTTCCATGGAGGCGACCGGGTAGGCGCAGTAATCCGCCGCGTAGTAAGCGCTGGGACGATGATTGCCGCTGTCGCCGACACCACCGAAAGGCGCATCGCCGGAGGCACCAGTGGTCTGGCGGTTCCAGTTCACAATCCCCGCGCGTATGCGCAGCAGGAAGTCGTCCCAATCGTCTTGATCACCGCCAATTAGTCCGGCCGAGAGCCCATAGCGCGTATCGTTGGCAAGCTGCAACGCCTCATCCCAGTCGCTATAGCGATGAACTTTAAGCAGCGGTCCGAAATACTCTTCATCAGGCACGTTCAGGCCGGTCACATCAATTAACGACGGGCTTAGCAGGCTGGTACCATTTTTGAGGCACTGCATGCGGTTGATCACCGTGCCACCTAACGCCTCCAACATATCCTGAGCGTCTAGCAGGCCACCAGCAGCGGCCACGCTTACCAAGCCGCCATAAAAAGGCTCAGGATTATTTTCAAACGGCCCTGAAACATGCAGCCTGGCAATCGCCTCGGAGAGCGCCTCGATGAGCCGGTCTCCCTGCTCACCCTGCGGAACAATAAGGCGGCGGGCACAAGTACAGCGCTGGCCGCCGGATAAAAACGCCGATTGCAAAATGGTGAGCACGGCCGCACGCTCATCCTCTACGTTTTTAACCACCAACGGGTTGTTGCCGCCTAGCTCTAACGCCAGAATTTTATCCAGCTGGCCTGCGAACTGTTGCTGCAGCATACCGCCGACTTTTGCGCTGCCGGTAAACAGCAAGCCATCAATACCCGGGTGCTCAGAAAGCGCCTGCCCCACCGGGACACCGCCCTGCACCAAGTTGATGACACCATCGGGAAGCCCGGCCTCCAGCCAGCACTGCAGGGTCAAATCGGCGGTCAACGGGGTTTGGTCACTGGGCTTGAAAACCACAGTATTGCCCGCCAGCAGTGCGGGCACCATATGGCCATTGGGCAAATGGCCGGGAAAGTTATACGGACCGAATACGGCCATGACGCCGTGAGGTCGATGACGCAATACCGCTTTGGCACTGCCTACGGGCTTCTCACGCTCGCCGGTGCGCTCGGTGTAAGCATTAATCGAAAGCGCTATCTTGCCTACCATTGCGCCCACTTCAGTACGTGCTTCCCAAAGGGGTTTACCGGTTTCGCTGGCTATCGCTATCGCTAATGCTTCACGGTGGCTTTTGACTACCTCTGCAAAGCGCTCGACAAGGGCCTGACGTTCGCTAAAGGTTTTTTTTGCCCAGCCGGGAAAAGCCTTGCGTGCGGCTTTTACCGCTGTCCCAACCTGGGTACGGCTGGCCGCCCCCCCTTGCCAGAGTAGCTCGCCTGACACGGGATCGTACTTATTAAGCGATTCTGCAGCGCCGTCCATCCAGACGCCGTTGATAAGCTGCTGCTGTTGGGCGTGCATCGTATTCTCCTAGCTTTTTTCAGGTTTCCAGAAGCCGCAGGGTATCGCCCGTGGTAACGCCAAGGCGCTCGGCTTCCGTGCTGTTTAAAACGATGGTGTCGTGGACTGGCGCACGGCCTACCCATGCGGCGGTAAACGATGACAGTTGGGTTGAGGCCGCCAGCCAGCGGCTAATGCTCTCCTCAGGTGCATCAGCAGCGATTTCGACTTGATAAAGCCGTGAATTACGCACAGCCCGCACGTCATCGATATAGGCCTCCACCGTTGGGCCCCCGTCGAAAATATCGATGTAACCTTCCCAGCGCAGGCCCTCTTTTTTGAGCATTTCAAGCGCAGGACGGGTATGCCGGTGTACCTGACCAATACACGCCCGAGCTTCTTCAGCCATAAAAGTGGTGTAGATAGGAAAGCGCGGCATTAGCTCGCCAATAAAGCTCTTCTGGCCCAAACCCGTGAGCCGGTCGGCTTCGCTGAAATCCATGGGAAAGAAGTGCTTGCCCAGACTCTCCCAGAACGGGCTTTTATTGTTCTCATCGAACACGCCACGCATCTCTGCGAGAACCTTCTCGGGGAAACGGTCGCGAAACTGGGCGATAAACAGCCAGCGTGCCTTGGAAAGCAGCGCGCCGTTGCGCAGGTGCCGGTTAGCCTCGCCCCGATATTCAGGACGCAAAAACAGCGAGCACACCTCTGCATCGCCGGTGTGATCAGAGCTTAAAAACAGCGTATCGATCGTGCGGTGTAGATCCAGCTGTACCGATGAATGCGCCAGTGTGCCCAACCGGTAGTTATAGAAAGGCACTTCATTGCCTACCTGACCCTCGATGGCGCAGCAGCCAGCCAGCTCGCCGTTGTCTTCATCTTCCAGCACAAAGAAGTAGAGCCGGTTGTTGACAGGGGTACGCTCTTCAAAAGCACGTGCGGAGGCTTCAATCTTGCCCGCCAGAAACTCACGGTTGTTGGGCAGCGAGGTAAAGCCCACCCCCGCCTGCTGCGCAAGCGCCAGCAGCCCATCCACATCCGCGCGGGCAATGGGACGAATGCGCATTAGATTTCTCCTTCATCAAAGGCATCCACTGCCGAGGGCAACGCTAGCGGTGCGGCCAATACGGCTCGCCCCTCCTCCACGCCTAAACGTTTGGCATCCGCGTCGGACAACATCAGTTGCCCAGTGGCCGAAAGCGCATAGCGAGCCACAATACAGCGGAAATTACCCAGCGCCTGATTGGCGATCAAGGCAGGTTCTGCGTCGGGCAGGCTCTCTTGCGGGCGAAGCCGCACCGGATGCCAAGCCGCCCGGTTGAACGTCGCCAAGCGCTCGCGCTCGGCTTTAACGATGGGGCCTGCATCAAAAATATCCACATGGCGCGAGCGCACAAAGCCTTCAGCAAGCATTTCCTGTAAAGCTTCTTCATGGGCCGGGTGCTCCCGACCAATCGCCGCCCTGGCCTGAGGCGTCAGCAGCGGCAGATAAAGCGGAAACTGTGGCATGACTTCAGCAATAAAGCTTTTCGAACGCACCCCGGCAATATGGTTGATATCGTGAAAGCTACGAGCAAAAAAATGATGTCCCACACTTTCCCAGAAGGGCGATTCGTTCCGGTTATCCAGATAACCGGGGAATGCCACGGCTAATATGCGCGAAAAACGCTCGGGATACTGGGCAATAAACATTAACCGGGCACGACGCAGCAGGCTTTCGGCGCTAGTACCCTTATAGCGCGGATTCAAGGAGTAGGCGCATAGCAACGTGGCGTCCGATACT
Source organism: Vreelandella nanhaiensis (assembly GCF_003990185.1). GTDB lineage: Bacteria > Pseudomonadota > Gammaproteobacteria > Pseudomonadales > Halomonadaceae > Vreelandella > Vreelandella nanhaiensis. Next base: position 133,014 of record NZ_RZHF01000005.1, read on the forward strand.
TCATGAGACAGCGCCAGCGTTTGCACTTCCCGGCGCACGTTTAGCTGCTGGGAGGCGTGAATCAGGGTTTCCTGGCGGTAGGTATAATAGGCCTCCTGGGCACCCGCCTGGGCACGAATGGTGGCTGTTCCCAGCACTTCATCGCCACGCGCTTCATCCACTAGAACGAAGGTATAGTGCTCATTGCCAGGAAACTCGATATCGCCGTTAAACGCCACCAAGGAGCGCGCGATGCGCTCCTCAAGACGTTCACGGTTAGCGGGTAAATTGGTAAGCCTTGGCGTTGCATGCTCTGCCAATGTCACCAGCGCATCGATATCCGCCATTGTCACCGGACGAATCACCAGCATGGTGGCTGCTCCCTCTCTCGATACTGCCATTGGCAGACTCATGCGCTAGCAACAAGCCGCTCAATCGCCCGCTCCAAGCGCGCCATGCCCTCGGCAATATCCGCTTCAGGAATCACGAGTGAGGGCGCCATGCGCAGAACGTTAGGCCCGGCTATCAACGCCATCAATCCCTCTTCAATGGCCAGCGGAAGGATATCCTTGGCGCGGCCTTCATACGCATCCGACATCTGGGCGCCGATCAACAGCCCCATGCCGCGTATTTCCTTGAACACGCCGTGCTTGCGGTTGATGGTTTCCAGATGTTCGCGGAACAGATCGTGGCGTTTTTGCACACCTTCCAGCACGTCTGGCGTATCGATAAATTCTAAGGCGGCCAGCGCAATCGCTGAACCCAAGGCGTTCCCCCCGTAGGTAGAACCATGGGTTCCAAAAGCGAGTGATTTGGCGACTTTGTCGATTGACAGCATTGCGCCTACAGGGAAACCGCCACCCAGCGATTTGGCACTGGTGAGAATATCTGGCGTTACGCCATAACGCTCATAAGCATAAAGCGTACCGCAACGGCCAACGCCGGTTTGAACCTCATCAAACACCAGCAGGGCATTGTGCTGATCGCATAGCTCACGCAGACCTTTCAAAAACTCAGGGGTCGCCGGCAGAATGCCGCCCTCGCCCTGCATGGGCTCGACCATCACCGCGCAGGTGTCATCGCCCATTAAGGCGCGCACGCTTTCCAGATCATTAAACTCAGCGTGCAAAATGCCGCCAGGCACTGGGCCGAAACCTTGAGAGTATTTGGGCTGACCACCCACGCTTACGGTAAACAGTGTGCGGCCATGAAAAGACTGGTTGAATGAAATGATCTTGTCTTTCTTCTCACCGTAATGATCCACGGCATAACGGCGCGCCAGCTTCAGCGCCGCTTCGTTGGCTTCACCGCCGGAAGAGCACAGATATACCTTGTCGGCAAACGTGCGTTCTACCAGCTTTTTGGCCAGCTTCAGCGCGGGCTCATTGGTATAGATATTGGAGAGATGCCAAAGCTTTTCACCTTGCTCTTTCAGCGCGTTAACCAATACAGGGTGGCAGTGACCCAGCGAGTTCACCGCAATACCGCCTGCAAAATCGATATATTCACGCCCCTGCTGATCCCATAGTCGGCTACCTTCTCCGCGCACCGGGATAATCTGCTGCGGTGCATAGTTGGGGGTCATGTAGTGATCAAAATCCTGCCGAGTCGGGGTCGTGCTCATGGGGCAAACTCTCCAATAGAAATAATCAGTCGAATCAGTATACGGGGCTAACGAGGTCGCCCGCTTTCAGTAATGGGACGGTAAATTATGAAAAGCCGCATTTATTTCAGTATTTCTCACTACGCGACGGCGGGAGCACGGCTTAACGTCACTTAGTGCACTTACCCCAAGCGTTCCTCTCTTGGGGTTAAGCCAAAATGGTTGCGGTAGGCGGTAGAAAAGTGAGCGCCTGAGGAAAAGCCCGTCGCAAAGGCGATATCACCTACGGGACGGTCACTCTCGCGCAACTGCTTACGCGCTTCCTGTAAGCGCAAATTAAGGTAGTAGCGGCTGGGCACAGCCTGAAGATGCTTTTTGAATAGCCGCTCAAGCTGGCGGCGGGAAATCCCCAAATGCTCCGAAAGCTCCAGGGTAGAAAGCGGCTCTTCAATATTGGCTTCCATGAGGGTAACGGCATCTACCAGGCTTTGCGGGGCGTGGCCCAGACGATGGCGCAGCGGCACATGTTGGCGTTCATCGGCCATGCGGACACGCTCGCACATAAAATGCTCGGATACCTGTTCAACCAAATGGTCACTTTGCTGCTGGCGAACAATGGTCAACATCATATCTAGCGCGGCCGTGCCACTGGCGCAGGTAAGCCGGTTACGGTCGATTTCAAACAGCTGCTGTGAAAGCGCTACTTGAGGATAGGCCTGGGAGAATGCCGCAAAACGCTGCCAGGGCAAGGTTGCACGGTAGCCTTCTAACAACCCCGCACGCGCCAACACCTCCGCCCCACCGGCCAAGCCTCCCAATAGCGTGCGCCCATGATGCTGACGCAGCCATTCCACCAGGCTTGCAGGGAGTGCATAAGGTAGCGGAGAGGGTGCACAGACCAAAATCATATCCAAGTCAGGCGGCGCATGCTTCAAGGTGTAGTCAGCATTGCAGGTGAGCTGGGCGCTGCTTCGTACAGGCTGCTCATCATTACTTAGCGTAAAAACCTGATAGAGCACCTGCCCGCTCAATTGATTAGCCATAAGTAGCGGTTCGACGGCGCTGGCGTGCGAAAGCATTGAAAACCCAGGCAGCAGCAATACCCCTATGCGCTGGCGCGCAAACGTTGATGAGGAAGTTAAGGGGTTGGGCTGCATGCCAAATCGCCGTCAGTAAATGAGGCACCATCTTACCCAATTGCGCAGTTTTGGGCAGCGCCTGTTGGCTCTATATGGAAAAAGACGTCGCGGCTTAATTACGCATTCTTTAGCTAGGTTGCACGTACGTTCGGATAAATAACGCAGTTCTGACAGCGCAACAAGCGATAAATAACGGGCCTTAAGAAACCATAGCAATACTCTGCTGAGAGGCACTATGTTTCACATTGGCTTGAAGCCAGGCACCGGCAGCGCACTCTAGTGAAGGCGCCTCAATGACACCGTGTATTCGCGCCCGCGAAAGTAACGTGAGCCTGGTATTGGCCTTCAGAGTTCCCATTACATGCCCATCGACATCAATGCAGCCACCTTCTATATAAGATGCCACGTGTCCGGTTGACGCCACCGTAATGGGATGGTGTGAGGCAACGACCGTTCCCTGCACGCTCCCTTTAATCAGTACGGACTCATTGGCCGTTATATTGCCTGAAATATGCGTTGCTCCCCCGATTCGGCTGCCCTCTTTTAAGGGAACCACGACCGCCGTAAGGTTCGCTTGAGGCTGCGTATCTTTAACCGTTACTTCAGGAGCAATAACTACTTCAGAAGCAGCAATTTCGCGGGAAGTACTGGATGTATTAGCCAGGAGCGTCTGATGCAGAAACTCAGCGGAGCTTGAAGCAGCCGCTGCAGAAGTGAGCAGCTTTGCCTTGCGGCGTCTGCCATCCCACACAATCAGCGTCATTGCGCTAACACCGATAAGAATAAACCATGCTTGAATGCCCATGCACCTGTCCTGCCACTGCAAATATTGTTGTCCAGAATAAGGTTATACGCGTTTTATCTTTTTGTGGCAGCTCGAATAACCTCCCTCACTCAGCTTAACTCTGGGCTTTATAAGAGAGATTCGTAGATTAAAGTGTCCGATGAATTTTATGCTCACTAAAGCGAAGCTAAAAACGCTAGGGTGCCACTTCCGAGGAATTAACTATGTTTAACAAAGCCAAAAACACGACCGCTGAGCATAAAATAGCGCCGTCTGCCCCACAGGATTCAAACACCGCACCATCGGCTAACACCTTCAACAGCAGTGCACGGCCAAGCGCTTCCATTATTGGCAGCCACACGCAAGTGGAGGGAAACATCAATAGCGATGAAGATTTGACCGTAAAAGGGCGTGTTAGCGGAATCATCACCTGCAAACAACATACCGTTACCCTGGACACTAATAGCTATCTGAAAGGTGATGTGTTTGCGCATACATTGCATGTAACAGGCGAAGTAGAAGGCAATTTAGTGGCCTTACACCGTGCGACGATTCATAAAGGTGCCCAGGTGACAGGCACCATTGTATCGCCATGTCTTGTACTTGAAGATGGCAGTATTTTTCATGGCAGTATCGATATGAGCGCCGACAATGAGATGCTGAAAAAAAGCTTTAGCGACGTTCAGATCAACGCCAAAAAAACATCCGCGCCAAGCATTGCTTCTGACGTCACCTCGCTGGCAGCCACCAAAGATAAGTCTTCTAATAAACAGGCAGGCGCTGCCGAGCGAGTAGCAAAAGAAGCATAACGAGGTAATGTCTAGAAGTTTCCCTTAGCTGTTGCTGGCTAATAGTTGCATACATATAAAAGGGCAAGGCGTAAACGCCTTGCCCTCAGCTAGCAACTTAAAACGCTATTGCTGCTGTTGCTGTTGCTGTTGCTGTTGCTGCGCTTCGGATAACGTCATATCACTATCGACTTGCGTATAGCTATCCTCATTATAATCTTCTGAGGATTCTTCGATCTGTTCGCTACCATAATCGGTATTCATCACAAGCTGATCGTTTTCAAACTGCATTTCATTAACAGGCAGGGCAATATCTGTAGCGCCGAAGCCCCAGATGCCACCTACCGAGATGATGGCATACAAATCGCCAGAATCATTATGCTGAGCGATGTGCTGAATATCGCCAATTTCTTCGCCTTCCTGGTTAACCACGGTCATGCCTTCAAGGTCGCTAACCTGCTGTGTCATTAAGGATTCGCTTTGACCTTGGTTATTTTGCTCGGCACGCTGGCGCTCCTGCTCGTCGTCATTATTAACATTGACCTGTGCATCTTCAGCTTGCTCTACCGTTACTTCAGGCTGACCGCCTTGTTCAACAGTAACATTGGGTTCAGCTTCCTCAACCGTTACGTTAGGCTCGGGCTGCTCAATGGTGACTTTAGGTTCAGGCTGTTCAATAGTTACTTCAGGCTGAGACTGCTCGACTTTAATATCCGGTGATTCCTGTTCAACTTTTACCTCAGCAGGCTCTTGGTCCACCTGAACATCCATGGTTTCATCATTCGCCTGACCTTGTCCGCTGGTTGCGGCACCTGACTGTTGCGTAGTTGCCGTAGCATCTTGCTGTTGAGTCATGCGCTCAGAAGCGTCCGTGTTATTCTGATTATTGTCCTGTGCCAGAACGCCACCTGACAATCCTGTACAAATGGCGCCAATTGCGATAGCTAGTGTTGTCCGTTTCATAATGTCTCTCCTTGGGTTGGCTTGCACTTAAAAAGGCTAGTAGACGTGAGCGTTTTAGATCAAAGCCAGAATGAAATTCTAATAAAAGTTAATGAATATTGATTTATAATCGCTGATATAAGTAAACTTGCTAATTAAACAGTAAACGCCTTACCCGCCTGACTAGGCAAGATAAGGCGTTACCACCGCAACTTATATTACTAATAGCTTATATTATTGAGAGGTAGTACCGCCTGTGCTACCACTACCTGTACTACCTGCACCCTGTTGATCTTGGGTGCCCATACTGCTGCCACTTTGCTCCTCTCGTATATCTAAGTTGTCTACATTCTCTTGGTCCTGCATATCCAGATCATCGCCGTCTAAGTCCTGCTGTGGCCCTTCTGTACCTGTACGGCGCTCTGCATCACTCTGTCCTTGGCTACTTGGCGTATCGGTACTTTGCTGTTGTCCTGCGGTCGTTGCATCTTGATGCTGAGTCATCTGAGCGTCTTTATTAGCCCCAGACGTATCATTATTGGCCAAAACGCCTGATGAGACGCCCGTACAGATCGCACCAATGGCAAGGGCTAGGATTGTCCGCTTCATGTGATGTTCTCCTTGGGTTGGCTTACTCTTTTAAAACTAGTCAATAAAAAGGAGATAACACAGTATGAGATGAATACCTTAGAAATTTGAATGAAAGTTAACAGCTAACTACTTGATAGTTTAGTGCCCAATAAAAACGCCTTACTTATTCCCGAAGGAAAAGTAAGGCGAATAGACCAACCTACGTTATTTAAAACACGAATGTCATGAGGTTTGTACCATTAATATCGTTTAACACATCTTTAGTTAGGATGCTGCTGCGCCTGTTTCAAGGTCATATTATTGTCTATTTGGCTATAGTTTTCCTCATTATACTTCTCAGCGGATGCTTCTATTTCATCACTGCCATAAGTAGTGTTAGTGATTAATTGATCGTCTTCAAGCACAATCTCTTCCAGCGGCAACGCGACCTTTTCATCGCCAATTCCCCAAAGGCCACCAATGGAAACAATGGCATAGAGATCACCTGACTCTTTATGCTCAACAATGCGATCAATATTACCGATCTCCTCGTCTTGCTGATTAACAACCGACATTCCCTCAATATCCTGTATCTGGCGAGACATTAAATCGTTCGGATCTTCATTATCCTCATTGTGATCATCATCAGCAGAGGATCTTGCGTACCCATGTTTCATAGCAGCTGGCCGCTCGCCTTCTGAACCTATCTGTTCATCGACCGCTTCTTGTTGCTGCTCCAGCGCTCCTTCCGGCTGATCATTTTTTGCTTGGTTATTCTCAGCGAATACTCCACTTGAGACGCCGGTGCAAAGCGCAGCAATGGCAATAGCTAATGTAGTCCGTTTCATGTTGTCTCTCCTTGAGTAAACCTACTCTTACAAGTTAGACGACAGGGCTGTAAATCACCAATAACCGGTAAAAGCTTACTTTCCTAGCTTGAAAGACGATACTTTTCTCAGTCTGAGTGGCGGTGTTCTAGCGGATGAAGCGAAGGCCCTTCTATCACTTCACCTTGAATATCAAATCGGCTTCCGTGGCAAGGACAGTCCCAGGTTGTTTCAGCATCGTTCCAGTGCACTACGCACTTTAAATGAGGACAAACTGCAGAGAGAACAGATAAATTACCTGCCTCATTACGATAGACAGCCAACTTTTCACCATGCAGGGTAGCCACTTTTGCCTGGCCAGGTGCAATCTCATCAAGTTCTTTAAGCTTCTTCGTGCCCAAATGATCTTTAATGAGATGTTTTGCAACAGACATGTTTTCTTTAAGCCAATGCCCGGCGGAATTAACGGGTGTAAAACGTTGCGAATCAAAGCAGCGATACCAGGCGTTATCTCGCCCTTCAATGAGATCGGCGATCATCATTCCACTGACGGTACCCCATGTCAGACCATCCGCAGCAAAGCCGGTAGCCACATACACATGGTCACTGGCAAAGGTTCGTCCAATATAAGGCAGGCCATCGCCCGAGCTGTACTGCTGCGCTGACCATTCGTACTCAAACTCGCCCACATCAAAGTGCGCGCTTAAGTAGCTACGCAATGCCTGATAGCGTTCGCGCTCAGATTGGTCCTCACCCGTTTGATGCTTTTCACCAATTGCCATGATGTAGTTTTCACCATTCAAGCAATAACTACGTACGGAATGAAAAGAGTCCAGCATAAAGAAGATGCCATCGGGAAAGGATTCGGTATTAAGTTTGGCACTGACGCCATACTCCCGGGAGGCAATCATGCCGGTTTGCAGCATGTTCACCCCTTTAGGGGTATGGGTTGCCAATACGATATCGGTGGCCTTTACCTGGGCGCTATCGGTTCTAACAATACAGTGCTTGTAATCAATATCGCGCACAGGACTATGCTCATAGATATTGACGCCATGCTGGCTAATCACCTTCGCTAGGCCCTGAACATAATGAAAGGCATTAAACTGCGCCTGATGATCGACGCTTACCCCATGAGTGATTGAAAAAGGCAGAGCCATATCTGTAAAGGACTTGGCATTAAGCCCAGCTTGCACCATGGCTTCGTGCTCGGCTTCCAATGCATCGGCGCTCTTCTGATCATTTTCCGTGAGCAGCCGGTAAAGCGGGACCCGTTTGAACTGACAGTCGATGTTAAAACGGCGAACAGTCTCTTCAATTAAGTTGATAGCACCAGCACGCGCCTGAACGATGGCTCGAAGGGTATCGTCATCCCATTTAACCCCGGTTTGTGCCAATCCAGCCGATACGGGGCTATAGAGATTACCGGTTGAGCCACCCGTGCAACCACTTCCTACGCAGTGGGCTTCTAGTATCACCACACGTTTACCGCTCTCAATTAACTGCTGTGCTGTCGTTAGGCCTGTAATACCCGCCCCTACGATCACCACGTCCGTTTCAATATCGTCAGCCAATGCGGGAAAATTACAGGGATTATCTATCCCTGCTTGCCAAATCGATTTCATGACGCCTCCTGGCCAGAAATTGAGATGATCTTATTATGGAAAGTGCTTGCCTGCGTTTGGGTCAGACGCATCGTAATCCTGAGTGTCATCAGGCGCTGAACCAGGTTCATGTGAGGTTTCGGCTTCAAAGCGGCGCGCCGCTTCAATCGCTTGCGGCTCAGTTTCGTGCTGGGATATTTCCTGAGGGGCTTCGGGTTCGGTAACATCAACAACGCGCCACCCTGATACGATGATCGCGTCTTCCCGCTTTCTACTAATCGGCTCGACTCGTGCTGTCCGGGTCATATTTCCTCCTTGGCAAAGCGTTTACACCCTGCTCCTAACCATGGCAGAACTTTCAATGCCTTGCGTACCCAGCGGTGAAAGTTTAACAGCGATTGATTTATTCCTGCCGCGACCGGCTTTTACCACGACTCACCAGGGCTAACGAAAATTGCCGGGCGCAAAGACCCGGCAATTCAGAGTTACAGCTCTGGCGTACAACCAGCGCAGTGGCTTAGAGGCTAACGACGTCGAACTCAACGTTAGGGTCTACATCCGCGTCGTAATCGACATCGTCACGCTCAAAGCCAAACAGCTTCAAAAACTCGTGCTTGTAGCCCGCGTAGTCGGTAATCTCGAACAGGTTTTCAGTGGTTACTTGCGGCCAGAGATCCTGGCAGGCCTTTTGGATATCATCACGCAGCTCCCAGTCATCAAGGCGTAGCCGACCTTTTTCATCGGTGCTCATGTCTGAACCGTAAAGCCGCTCGCCGAAAAGGCGATTCAGCTGATCAACGGTACCTTCGTGGACACCCTGCTCTTTCATGATGCGATACACCATGGCGATATACAGCGGCATGACCGGAATGGCAGCACTCGCCTGAGTAACAACCGACTTCAGCACCGCAACGTTGGCACCGCCACCACTCACTTTCAGCTTGTCATCAATTGCATTGGCTGCGCGATCCAGATCTTCCTTCGCCTTACCCAACGCTCCATGCCAGTAAATCGGCCAGGTAATCTCGGTGCCGATGTAGCTGAAGGCTACGCTGCGCGCGCCTTTGGCCAGTACGCCCGCTTGATCAAGCGCCTCCATCCATAGTTCCCAATCTTCGCCACCCATAACGGTAATGGTGTCGTCGATTTCCTGCTGGGTGGCGGGTTCCACTTCGGCTTCGATAATCGTGTCTTTATTAGTGTCGATGGCCGTGGCGCGGTAAGTCTCACCAATCGGCTTCAGGCTTGAGCGCTTGAGTTCGCCGCTCTCCGGCAGCTTGCGCACAGGGGACGCTAGTGAGTACACCACCAGATCAATCTCGCCCATATCCTGCTTGATAAGTTCGATGGCTTTTTCACGGGCTTCGTTAGAGAAGGCGTCGCCATTGATGGATTTACTGTAAAGGCCTTCCTGCTTGGCAAACTTGTCAAACGCGGCGCTGTTGTACCAACCGGCCGTGCCAGTCTTGGTCTCACTGCTGGGCTTTTCAAAAAACACACCCAGGGTATCAGCGCCATAGCCAAAGGCGGCGGTAATTCGTGCAGCCAGGCCGTAACCACTGGAAGCGCCAATTACCAGAACTTTTTTCGGGCCGGCGCTTTTATCCAAACCACGCGCGCGGGTCGCTTCAATCTGCTCGCGAACGTTCTGCTCGCAGCCTTTTGGATGGGTAGTCGTGCAGATAAAGCCGCGCACCTTGGGTTTAATAATCACATCGGACCTCACTATCGGATTGATTTCATTATCAGCATGACACTGCTGTAAGCATGGCGGCTATTTTAGCCTGCCAGACGGGCGCTGTCCGCTCTTGAGCTTACTTGCCTTTCACGGCACGATAGTGCCCCTTCTTTTGAATGCCTGCGAGGCCATCATGAACGCACAGCAGCTAGTCGACGAACGCGGCGACCTTTGGCTTGCCTTGGCCCCTTTATGGCTAGACCGCGAACCCAGCGAGCGCGATTACGCCCGCATGGTCGAGATTATTCAGCAGTACGACATGCCGCTGATAGAACTTGAGTGGATGTTTCGCCTGGAGCTGGCGCCAGTAATGTCACGTCATCAGCTCTCTATTGCCAGCGAATGGCGACAATTTGATGACTACAAGCTGATGCAACAGCTGGTCAGACATAACCTGCGCCTGAAAGGCTGGCGGCGTAAAAGCTGGGCACTTTTCTCAGGGCTTACCACCATGATGGTACGTCACCGCTGGGTTGAGCTTATGAACCGTGTCAAGGTAGCCCGCGGCGAAATCTGATTACCCTTGGTCAAGCGCCGCTTCTACAGCCAGCCGCAGCGGTCGGCCATGGTCTCTTGGGCCAAAGCGAGCAATGACGTTGCCGTCACGGTCTACAAGGAACTTGGTGAAGTTCCACTTGATGGCTTGCGTCCCTAGCACCCCAGGCGCCTGCTTTTTAAGCAGCACAAAAAGCGGGTGGGCATTAGCTCCATTGACGTTGACCTTCTCCATGAGCGGAAAGGTGACTCCAAATGTCTGCTCGCCAAAGCTACAAAACGCTTCAGCGCTTTCCGGCGACTGCCGACCAAACTGATTGCAGGGAAAGCCCAGCACGGTAAAGCCTCGGTCGCGGTAGCGCTGGTACAGCGCCTCAAGCTCTTTTAGCTGTGGCGTAAATCCGCACTGGCTGGCCACATTAACCACCAGCAGCACCTGCCCACGCAAGGCGCGCAGATTGAATGGTTGACCTTGATGGGTATAACAGTCTTTATCGTAAATCGTCATTGTTGGGCCTTAAGCCTTTTAGGCAATATAAACATTACCTTGCCACGCTCTTCGAAAGGACACCAGCGTCTCACATGCGTCACCCGATCATGATGGGGCCAGCCACTACCCTTAACGCCAGCGCAATTAACAGCACGCCCGTTACCCGATTAACCCAGTGGGCATGGCGCTGTAGCCACGGCAGCACCCGTGAATGCGACAAGCCGACGGCCACCAGCACGTACCATCCGCCATCAATAAGCATAGCGGTCAATATCACGATCGCCTTGGCTATTATGCTCATGTCCGGCGTAACAAATTGACTAAGCAGGGCCACGAAAAAGATAATTAGCTTGGGGTTACCCAACGCGACCAGCACACCCTCTTTTGCTGCCTGTCGGTTAGTGGTGACAACGGCACTTGCGCTTATTGCGCCTGCCTTTCCTGCTCGCAGCGCCTGAATACCCAACCAGGCCAGATAAGCCGCCCCGCCCCAGGTAATCAGTTGAAAAACCTCAGGCGAGCGCGTTATCAAGGCGCCTAGCCCCCATACAGTCAAAAGCGCATAAAACCCGACCCCCAAGGCATGAAACAGCGCTGCCGTAATGCCTGGCAGCCGCCCGCCGCCCAATGTGTGGCGCAATACCAGTGCAAGGCTTGGCCCCGGTGACATAGCCCCCATGGCGCAGATCGCCGCCAGCGATAACCAGAGTGAAAACGGCATTTTTACTCACATTCTCTTAGTAATAGATCTTAGTAATAGACAAACGCCAGTATACGCCAATGCCGCCAAGGGCTGTATTAGCCCCATGCATAACGCCATAGCACTTAAATAACGCTGTTAGCATGGTACGCTGTTGGGTAAAATTTTCCCCTTTTGATGAAAATGACGCCTGCAATCAAGACAGGCGTTACATGGCTAATAAAGGACTCCAATATGGGTAGGGCGTTTCAAAACCGTAAAGAATCTATGGCCAAAACGGCCGCGGCAAAAACCAAGGTTTACAGCAAGTACGGGCGTGAAATCTATGTCTGCGCCAAAGCCGGCGGCACCGACCCCAACGGCAACCTTGCGCTGCGCGGTTTGATGGAGCGTGCGAAAAAAGATCAGGTGCCCTCGCACGTTATTGAGAAAGCACTGGACAAGGCCAGCGGCGCGGGTGGCGAAGATTTCTCAACGGCCCGCTACGAAGGCTTCGGCCCCGGTAATGCCATGGTAATTGTCGACTGCCTGACCGATAACCCCAACCGTACCTTTGGCGATGTACGCGGCTGCTTTACCAAAACCAAAAGCAAAATCGGCACACCCGGCAGTGTTAGCCACATGTTCGACCACTGCGCGATTTTTGCCTTTGCCGGCCAAGAAGAAGAGGCCGTGCTTGAAGCACTGATGGAAGCCGACGTCGATGTCACTGATATCGAGCAAGAAGAAGGTCGCATTACCGTTTTTGCACCGCATACTGAATATGCAAAAGCCAAGCAGGCGCTGCTGGATGCATTTGGTGAGATAGACTTTGAGGCCGATGAAATTCAGTTTCTGCCGCAAAATACCACGCCAATTGAAGGCGATGATGTGATCATGTTCGAGAAGTTCTTAAGCATGCTTAACGAATTGGATGACGTACAGAACGTCTTTCATAGCGCAGAACTACCTGAAGAAAGCGAATAGTCAGTCGGTGCACAAGGCGTCTTGCTTAGCGCCGGCGGCTTTAGTGGCGTAATCCGCGACGTCCGCCAGCAGCATCCGGTGCCTCCAGCGCCATGTCAGGCGGTAGTAGCGCTGGCTTGATTCCCGCCCGGCTTAGCACCTGCTTACCGCGCACGGTCAGGTCGGTTATAAATAGAAACTGCTGGCGTGGGTCCACGGGGTAGGCACGAATACGGTAGTGCGTGCCCCAGGGTTTCTCTTCGGCCACCACGATAATCGGTTGATCAAACTTGAGGTAAGCACTGGTCAGGGCGACATCCCGCAAAGCCTTGCGCACCCAATCCGCCTCGTGCTCTGGATGAAGGTAGAAGCTTGCCACGCACTGCAGACTGGTTTTACCGTTATTGGCATTATAAATGGCCGTGTCCCACAATTTGAGATGTGGCACCGCTACCAGATCATCATCCGGGGTCAGAATCTCCACAGTACGCATTCCGACATGCTTCACCTCGCCATAGGTGTCCTCAATATCTACCCAATCGCCTGGCCGATATGGTAGCTCCACAGCAGCTACCATGCCGGCAATTAGACTGCTGACGTAGTCTTTCAAGGCGAAGCCAATCGCTAGGCCAATGGCACCCAGGAGCGTCACCATATTGCGTAATGACGGCTCAATCATGATAGGTACAGCAATTGCCAATGCGACGATTAGAATCACCAGCCGGGTGAGTGGTACCAGAGCAAATATCCGAAAGCGGACCTGGCCATGCAATCGGTTAGCCAGCCAGTTCAACCCGCGCTGACTGACGATGGTTAGCAGAATAACGCTGGCGAGTATAATACCCAGACTAATGAGGGCCTGACTGTCGATATCGTTGAAAAGTTTGGCGTACTGCTTTTGATCGTCCATCAGGTCTCCTACAGCGGATCGACAAGATAGTTGCGTGTTTCCAGAAGTTGCCGAACGCTGGCGTAGCTTAACGGTGCCACCTGCCAACGGCCATCCTCCTTGCGGGCAAGAATGCCCTGACGAGTCAGCGCCAGCCGAGCATTTAACGCCTCATGATGCGAAAACGGCAGCACGTCACCTAACGCCTGATCCTCAAGTCCCCCGTGAAGCAACAGCGTATGCAGCACCAGCATAGCCACATCACCGGTATCTGCTGGCAGCTCGGCATCGGCCAGGGCATCAACCAGCCACAGTTCTTGAGACGTATCTTGCGATGCATCGACTTCTTTTGCAGACGCAGGCCCACGTAATCGCGCGCGCCAGTAGTGCCACGCAATCCCCAGATGCCCACGGCAGTGCGCCGCCAAACGCTGCAGCTCTTTATGAGCAGATGCCTTATGTGCAGTCTCATCCTCTTCCGGGTGGGCTAATACCTGTTTACCGGTACGCGTGCTATACACACACAGGTTATTCTCGCCGTTATTGGCAATATCGGCAAAATAGCGAGCTAGCTGCTCCCCTTCCAGCGCCTGCAGGGTAAACACAGGTGCCCCTTCGACCCCTACCGCGTGCTGTAGATAGGCGTAGGTCCAGCTATCGCAACCAATGACGCCATGTCCCAAGCGACCACTGAAGGCACGCTCCAGAAACTCCCGTACGCCTTGTAATCCATAAGAATGGCGCAGAAAATGCCGTTCAAGCGCGGGTATCGCCCAACGTTTGAACGGTGCGCAGTGCTCCACCCAGGCAAGGCTGCCGTCGGTAAGCTCCTGATACGTAGGTGGCACTATCTCTTGAACGCTCTGCTGCTCGGCCCAGTGACTGACTATCGGTGCATGGCCACCGTGAGGCGGGGTAATAAAGAACACCACCGGCTCGTTATCCAGCTTATGCTGAAAAATCGTTTGGGAAAGTAGCGCTGCGGCTGAGGACCAGTCAATGGGGGGTACCAGGTGTGCTAGCCTTACTTCCGGTAGCAAGCGCAGCTCATCCTCTTCTTTGACCTGTTGTTCGGCACCTCGCTTGCCAGCCAGCCAGGTAGCGGTTGCTCGCCAGCTTCGTCGCCACTGGCTTGCCTGGGTATTTTGAGGCGTACAGAATTTCTCCAGTGCCACTATTTCCCATGGCAGTGAAGCGGCCTTTATTGAACGCTGTGGCATCGTCTGCCCCAAAGTTTATGATAAATTGATTGGACAAGATTAAGATGTATATGCCGATATAGGTGTCATGGGGCTATACGAATTTATCGGCTAAAATACAATCTTTATAGTAATACCCTTCACCCGCAAACTTCGAGTTTATGCAGGAGGCGATCATGAGCATCGTTCATGTTAGCGAGAAAGAGCTATACGCCAAGCTTGAAAAGTGTATAGCGGGAGAGCGCGTGCTGATTGATCGTGAGGGCGATCGCTTTAGTGCTCGCATTCAGCACGCTCGCGGGATGGATGCCACCGTCATTCCGGAAAAGCAGTTAGGTAACAGTGGTAAATCGTCTAACGATATCAACAGTATTACTGTGCCCTACGAGACTATCTGGGAACTGGAAATCAAAGGCGTGGTATATAGCCGTTTAGCCGAATAAGTACGCACTCACCAGCGCGCTATCAATAGCGCTTGCTGGTGAGTCTACTTGCAGCAAAAAGCTTCTAGAACGTTAAACAGATTTTACCCAGGTGCTTGCCAGCTTCCTGATAGCGGAATGCATCTGCTATTTCCGATAGAGAAAACTCGCGGTCAATGACCGGACGCATATCATTAGCTTCAAGCGCCTTGATCATTTCCATTTGATGGCGGCGGCTTCCCACAATCAGTCCTTGTAAGCGCGCCTGCTTGGCCATCAGTTTGGCCGTCGGAACGTCACCCTGGCGCCCGGTCAATACGCCAATCAGCGAGATGTGTCCACCAATCTTGATCGCATCAATGGATTGAGGCAGCGTGCCGGGCCCACCGACCTCAATGATATGATCCACACCCTCGCCATGGGTCAACGCTTGCACTCGCTTGCCCCATTCTGGTTCTTCCTTGTAATTGATGGTATGCGCCGCGCCCAGCTCCTTGAGACGAGCAAGCTTCTCGTTTGAGGACGAAGTGGCAATCACCTCTGCACCCATCATATGCGCAAATTGAAGCGCAAATACGGACACTCCGCCTGAACCAAGTACCAGTACGGTATCGCCAGCCTTCAGTCCGCCATCTACCACCAGCGCACGCCAGGCGGTCAGCCCGGCAGTAGTCAACGTGGCCGATTCAGCATGACTATAATCCTTGGGCTGATGGGTGAACCACTGCGCCGGGCGCACGACCTGTTCACAGGCATAGCCATCCACGCCGTCGCCTGGAGTAGTTGTAAAGTCAGCAATCCGCGCAGGTCCTTCCAACCAGTAGGGAAAGAAGGTTGACACCACGCGATCACCGACTGAAAACTCGGTCACGCCCTCGCCTACTTCTTCGACAGTGCCCGCTCCATCAGACATGGGAATACGCCCATCGGCGGTGGGCATCTTGCCTGCCACCACGCCGTAATCATGAAAATTGAGCGAACTTGCGTGTATACGAACCCGGATTTCACCCGGGCCAGGCACGCCCGGAGCGGGGGCGTCCTGCACGTTGAGCTTATCTAGTCCACCGGGCGCCTGTAGCGTTACTACTTGCATTTAACGATCTCCTGATCAAGTCATTCAGTGAAAGATACGTTAGCAGAGGATAGCTCTTCTCACATATCCACGCCTAAAAAGCCGCCTGACTGGCGCTTCCATAGTCCGGCGTAAATCCCCTCCTGCGCGAGCAGCTCGGCATGTGTGCCGCTTTCCACAATTTGTCCTTGTTCTACCACGATAAGCCGGTCAAGCATCGCGATGGTGGAAAGCCGGTGGGCAATAGCGATAACTGTCTTACCTTCCATCAGCGTATCCAGCTGTTCCTGAATGGCGGCTTCCACTTCAGAGTCCAGTGCTGAGGTGGCTTCATCCAATACCAGGATGGGCGCATTTTTCAACAGTACCCTCGCGATGGCGATACGCTGGCGCTGGCCGCCAGAAAGCTTGACGCCGCGCTCGCCCACATGGGCATCCAGCCCGCGACGTCCTTTCGGATCCACCAAGTCATTGATAAACGCATCGGCGTGGGCACGGCATACAGCGGTCCACACATCCTCATCGCTTGCCTGGGGCGTGCCATAACGAATGTTGTCACGCAGCGAGCGATGCAGCAGCGAGGTATCCTGGGTCACCATGCCAATCTGGTGACGCAGCGAGGTCTGGGTGACCTGCGAAATATCCTGCCCATCAATCATAATGCGCCCGCCCTGTACGTCATAAAAGCGCAGCAGCAGATTGGCCAGGGTCGACTTGCCCGCCCCGGAGCGGCCAATCAAGCCAATTTTCTCCCCCGGAGCGATGGTCAGGTTCAGGCCATCAAACACCGTCCGGCTTTCCCCTTTGGCCTGCTCATAGCTAAAGCGCAGCGCATCAAAACGAATTCCGCCCGCAGACACCTCAAGCGCGGGCGCATTGGGCACATCGCGAATGGTGGGTTCACGAGCAATGGTATTCATGCCGTCCTGAACGGTGCCAATATTTTCAAATAGCCCCGCCACTTCCCATAAAATCCAGTCAGACATAAAGCGGATTCGCATCACCAGCGCAATCGCGATGGTCAGTACGCCGAGCGAAATGGCGTCGTAATACCAGGTACTGATCGCCATCCCCGCCGTGCCTACCAGCAATGCGGTGTTCAGCAGGGTCAGACAGACACTCATGATGGTCACCAAGCGCATCTGGCGATGCACGGTCACCATAAACGTTTCCATGGCCTCACGGGCATAGCGTTGCTCACGGTCGGTATCGGCAAACAACTTGATGGTTTGAATATTGCTGTAGCTGTCGACCACGCGCCCAGTCATCTGGGCACGGGCATCCGCCTGGGCCATGGAAACATCGCGCAGCCGAGGTACGAAAAAGCGCATGATGGCCAGATAACCGATCAGCCAGAGCCCCAACGGCAGCAATAGCCAAAGATCAGCCCGCCCCAACAGAATGGCTGCCCCAGTGAAGTACACGATCGCATAGACCAGAAGCCCCATGACCTTGGTGACCGTCTCGCGGATGGCCAGCGCCGTTTGCATCACTTTCTGGGACACACGCCCGGCAAACTCATCCTGATAAAACGCCAGGCTCTGATTGAGCATATGACGATGCGACAGCCAGCGGCCAATCATCGGGTAGTTGCCAAAGATACTCTGGTGGGTAATCAGTGACTGACCCAATACCAGAAGCGGCAGCCCGAGCAGCACCATGATGCCGATGCCCGCAAGCCAAAGGCCGTGGGCCGACCAGAAGCCTTCCCGCTCTACATGGCCCAGCCAATCCACCAGCTCGCCCATATAGCTGAAGAAGAACACTTCGGCAGATGACACCAACGCAGTGAACAGCGTCATCAAAAGCAGAAGCGGCAGCACAGGGCGCGAAAAATGCCAGATAAACGGCAAAAGACCCTGAGGTGGCGTCTGCACCTCACCTTCAGGGTAAGGGTTCACGCGGGTTTCAAAGTAACGAAACAGCGGATGCAGCATACGAGAAAACATGGGGGTTCCTTACGTTACTTATTTATCGCTGGATATATCCGCTGCCTGGCGACGCAACAGCCAGCGTGCCCAAAAAGGCGCAAATACCATCAACGCCACCATACGTAGAAGATGATGAAAGGCGACAAACACCGGATCAATATTAAGCGCTACCGCCAGAATAGCCATTTCACCAATGCCACCCGGCGCCAGAGCCAGAAGCGCCACATCGCGCCCTACGCCTACCAACTGATGAATCAACTCGGCAAACACCGCAAGTGAGCCCAAGGCCAACAGCGTGGCAACACCTGACTGCCACAAATAGCGCCCGAACAGCCGCCGCGTCATGCCCTTGAAGCGCGAGCCAATGGCACTACCCAAAACCCACAGCATCAGGTTCATGCCCCAGTCAGGCAGCTTGAGACTTGCAATATCAAACCCAGAGAGCAGTGCGGCGACTAGCAGGGGAAACAGCAATGCAGGGGTAGGAAAACGTAACCAGCGGCCAAGAGGTAATAAAAGAGGGATCAGAAGCACTATCCAACCATGCTCAAGTTCGGCAGTCTGAGAGGTGCTTGCCACGCTGCCGCCTTCATAGGCCCAAAAAAGCGGCGGGAGAAACAGAATGACCAGAATCACACGCAGCGATTGGGCAATGGCG
Organism: Vreelandella nanhaiensis; assembly: GCF_003990185.1. Classification (GTDB taxonomy): domain Bacteria; phylum Pseudomonadota; class Gammaproteobacteria; order Pseudomonadales; family Halomonadaceae; genus Vreelandella; species Vreelandella nanhaiensis. The sequence continues at coordinate 151,789 of NZ_RZHF01000005.1, forward strand.
ATGCGCTGGGGATTACCGCCGCATTTATCGCCCAGCAAAATCATAGCGGTCATGGCCCCCGGCGCTGCCCCAAACCAGGCGCTGACCGAATCGAATCCGCAGCGCCGATACCAAGCAGCCGCAACGGCGGTCGAAACTGCCACCCCCAACAGAAGCAGGATTGCTGAAAGCGGCCAATCCACCACCCGGCTGGCAAGTTGAGGAGTCACCTGACTGCCCAGCACCAGCCCCATGACCGCTAAAAAGACACTGCGTAGCGGCTCGGGGATGACCACATTAAGGCCTTGTGATGAAACCAGTAAATTGGCCGTCAGCGGCCCCAGCATCCAGGCAAGGGGCAAGCCGGTGAGCTGAAAAAGGGCGCCTCCCAGCGCCCCTACTGCAAGCGATGTAATTAGCCCTTTTGCCGTCCCTGCGCTCACCTTGATGCCCTTCACATCCACTCCTTGTGTATCGCGAAAGCCGTCTTCTATGAGTGCCGCTTACTGATGAGCGAGTTCTAGCACACCAGCTTATTCTTTGAGCAGCAGAGCCTAGTAAGGCTGGGGAATCTCGTCGCTGTCATCGTCGTCGCGCATCCGCGCCTGACGCTCAGCCTCTTCTTCCTTGGCGTCGTCAATCACGGCCATCAGCTCGTCGACATTGGCTATATGGTTATCAAAATCGAACTGCCCGGTGAGTTGGCTATCCGGATGCAGCTCGCCCGCTTCATAAAGCGCCCACATTTCCTTGGCGTAGTGGGTAGTTAACAGCGCGGGCGCAAAGCGGCCAAAGTAGGCGCGCATGTTGTCCACATCGCGCTCCAGCATGACGGCTGCGCTGTTGTTGCCAGCGGCATCGACCGCCTGGGGCAGGTCAATAATTACCGGCCCTTCGGCATCCACCAACACGTTGAATTCGGATAGATCGCCGTGAATCAAGCCTGCACACAGCATGCGTACCACGTCCTGGATCACCTTGGCGTGGTAGCGAAGCGCCTGTTCTTCGGTAAGCGTGACATCATCCAGACGCGGCGCTACATCACCCTGGGCGTCGGTAATCATCTCCATCAGCAGCACGCCATCTACAAAGCCGTAAGGCTTGGGCACACGCACGTCAGCAGCCGCCAGCCGGTAGAGCGCGTCCACCTCGGCAGTTAGCCACGCTTGCTCCTGCTCTTTCTGACCGTAACGGGTTTTCTTGGCCATGGCCCGGGCCCGGCGGCTATTACGCTCCTTGCGGCCTTCCTGATACTGCACCGCCTGCTTGAAACTGCGCTGCTTGGCCTCCTTGAATACCTTGGCACAACGGACATCATCCCCGCAGCGTACAACGAAAACCTGCGCTTCCTTGCCGCTCATCAACTGCATCAATACCTCATCGATCAGGCCGTCATCGACCAGGGGCTGTAATCGTTTGGGTGTCTTCATGGGTAGCTGCAATGGCTCCTTTGATGAGTAGGCACGGCTAACACTATCGAATACCGGCGATGTCTAATAACGAATCCGGCGAACGCGAAAGGCCCGCCCTTTTAACTTGTCGCGCTCAAGCTTGGCCTGCGCTTTGTCAACGGCTGAGTAGGTGACGGCCACATACGCACTGCGCGCCAGCACCTTGATCTTACCCACCTGATCCCCCTTGAGCCCGCCATCGCCGGTTAGCGCGCCCAGAATATCGCCTGGACGCAGTTTGTCCTTCTTGCCGCCCGCTAACTGCAGTGTGGCCATGGGTGGCTTAAAAGGTGCTGCGTGGGTTGCCTTGGGTAACGCCTCAGTCGTCAGCGGCTCGCCCAGAAGATCCGACAGGCGCTCCAGGCGATAGGTTTCCTGAGGCGTGACCAGGGTACAGGCGATACCGCTTGCCCCAGCGCGCCCAGTGCGCCCTACTCTGTGAACGTGAACATCCAGTTCGCGGGCAATCTGGTAGTTAAACACAGCGTCCAACTGGGCGATATCCAGCCCACGGGCCGCTACATCAGTCGCCACCAGGATCGATGCGCTCTGATTGGCAAAGAGTATCAAAATTCGGTCGCGATCTTTCTGCTCAAGATCACCGTGCAGCGCTACGGCACTAAATCCTGAATCCACCAAGCTATCGGCCACCGCCTGGGTTTCACGCTTGGTGTTGCAAAACACCACGCTGGTGGTAGGCCGGTTGACCAGCAGCAGCTGCTTGAGCGCGGCAAAGCGGGCATCTTCGTTGGCAACTTCATAGAAGTGCTGATCAATAGTGGTGGCATCATGCATTTCGGCCACTTTCACGGTCACAGGGTCCACCATGACGCCACGCGTCATGGTAGCGAGCCCACCGGCCTCCTGCTCATCGGGGAAGGTTGCGCTAAACAGCAGCGTCTGGCGGTCGGCCGGAGTTTCCGCAATGATCGCATCCAGCGTCGCCTGAAAGCCCATATCCAGCATGCGATCGGCTTCATCCAGCACCAGCGTACGCAGCGAACCAAGCGTCAGCGATCCTTTGCGCAAGTGCTCATCGATACGTCCAGGCGTACCCACCACAATATGCGCGCCGTGTTCCAGTGAAGCGAGCTGGGGGCCAAACGGCGCGCCGCCACAAAGTGTTAATATCTTGACGTTGGCCATGGCCCGCGCCAGGCGACGAAGCTCTTCAGCGACCTGATCGGCAAGCTCACGAGTGGGGCAAAGCACCAAGCCTTGCACGGCAAACGCCTCAACGCGTAGCTCGGCAAGCAACGCTAAACCAAACGCTGCCGTTTTACCCGACCCGGTTTTGGCCTGCGCCAGGACATCGCGCCCGGCAAGCATGGGCGGCAGGCTTTGGGCCTGTACCGGCGTCATCTGGTGATAACCCAGCGATTCAAGGTTGGTAAGCAGCGCTGCCGGCAAGGCAAGCGATGAGAAGGAAGCGTCTGACACAATAGGACCTGCAGGGCCGTTCAACGGCCAGTAAAAAAATAACTAACAAGAATACACATTAATGGGAAGCACCATACCAGAAAGTGCCTATCTCTGCGTGCTTCTCATACCGCAAGGGGCACAAAGCCAGCTTTACAAAGGGCTGCCAGATCACTTGGCGTCAGCTCGATTTCAAGGCCGCGCCGCCCAGCACTGACAAATATAGTGCCAAAGCTTGCAGCCGAAGCATCAATATAGGTGGCCAAGTGCTTTTTCTGCCCCAGCGGGCTTACCCCACCCAAGACATAACCGGTTGCGCGCTCAACCTCGGCAGGCATCCCCATCACGGCCTTTTTAGCCCCAGCGGCTTTGGCAATCTGCTTCAGGCCCAGTTGCATGGTGACCGGCACGATGGCTACCGCAAGCGCCTTGCCATCCAGCGTCACGACTAGGGTTTTGAATACCTGCTCGGCGGCTACCCCCAATTTTTCAGCGGCTTCCAGGCCGTAGGACTCTGCTGCCGCATCGTGATGGTATTCATGAATTTCAAACGGGATACCTGCTTTTTTTGCCGTGTTGATGGCTGGTGTCATGATGCTCTCTTAATTATTAGTAAAAATGGGCAGCGCTCATGGAGGGCTCTGGAAAGCCTGTCCCTGCCTGCTAGGCTAAATAGCGTAAGCCCTAAAGGGAAGTCAATTGACAGGAGCTTTATTATGCCAGCTACATCGAAAGCCCAGCAAAAAGCAGCAGGTGCCGCGCTTTCCGCCAAGCGTGGGGAGACCAAGCCAAGCGAGCTTTATGATGCTTCCAAGGAGATGTATGACTCGATGAGCGAAAAAGAGCTTGAAGAGATGGCAAGCACCCAGCGTAAAGGTAAACCACAGAAGAAAGGTGATTAAATACCATGGATGTTACCGCTTTACAGCATAACGCCAGCTTATCGAGCTGGCGTTATGCTGACTACAGGTTTGCTTTTACTGGCAGGGCACGACGCGGCGCAGAGTGTCTTTAGCCCACAGCGTTTGGCCATCCGGCGTGCGGCCATGCTCGTTCCAGCGTTCGGCGGTTTCCATGCAGTAGGAACCGGCGTCTTCTGTACGCGGGTCGGCATTGGCAGGGCGCTCCCCACCAATCCGGATCACATCGGGATTATTCGTCGTGTAGCGGGGAGCAACAGTAGAACTTGCGCAGCCAGCAACCAGAACGGTCGCAAGCAGCACGGGCAAACAGCGGCGCAGTGGCATGTTTTGTAAACCCTCAAAATGCAATGTAAGGCCGACATCATTTGTCGGTAGCGCTAGATAGCATTCCGCTCTCATAACGTCAATCTTTTTACTTGCAGGCTTATGGGGCGGCTTACGTAGTAACCAAGGTGATACTGGTAATGGGGCGTAAATTACGCTGTATGCAATGCTGCTCAACGCTTTCCACAATTTCTTCGGCATCGTCTATTTGCTGTTTGTCGAGCTGTATATCCACCATCAGGAAACTACCCACCTGAGCCAGGCGCACATCGTCACTGGCAATATCAAAATCAGCGACTTCCTCTACCATGTCCTGACGAATGCTGCCCATGGGTTCGCCAAACATCAGCTCGCGCAGCGCCCCGCGCACCATACGGACCGGCATGGGCAAAAAGTAGCCCGCGATAATCAGTACCATTACTGGGTCGGCAAACCGCGCGTAGCTGGCCCAAGGGGTCAGGGTTAGCAGCCAAGTCAGCGCAAAGCCGAACATGACCGCTGCGCTCAGGCCCGTGTCCATCTGCCACTGGCGCAACTCGGCCGCCAGCAACGACGATTGGGCAATACGGGCGTAGCGCTTCAACCAACGCCAGGTCAATAAACAGCCGGCGACATTCACGATACTAAACAGCATGGCAAGATCGAGCGTTACCATACGCCCGCCCTTAAGCAGGCTCCACACCGCTGAGACCAGCGAAAATAGACACACCAGCGCAATCACCACGCCTTTGAGCAGCACGGCTAGCGGTTCTACCGTCAGCCGCCCAAAGGGGTAGTGATCATCCGCCGGTTTACGGGCATGTTGCAAGGCGAGCAGGGAAAGCGATGCCAGGGCAAGACTCAATAGCGAATAGCCACTATCGAACAAAATGGTGATTGAACCGCTGGCCAATCCCAAGACCAAGCCAGATAGCGCAAAAAGGCTTGCCGAAATGGCTGAAAATCTAAGCGCGCGGCGCTCGGCAATAAAGGGGGTCACGCTGAAAACTCCATATCAAGGTGGAATAAGTAAGTAGAAAAACGTGCCGCATATTAGCGTGTGTGCTAACGTTAAACGAATCGCTCAGCGCTAAAAAGGTTGGCGCTTAATCTGAGGCTTCGCTATGCGTGCTGAACAAGTTCAAGCGTTTGTTGAGGTCACCGAGCATGGTTCGTTTGCCGCGGCGGCCCGGCAGTCAGGCATAAAACGTAGCACGCTAAGCGCAGCTGTCCATGCGCTGGAAGACAGCCTAGGGGTGGCGCTGTTCGAGCGCTCGGGTAATAGCCTGACGCTTACGGCAGTGGGGGAAAGCGTGCTCCCCGACTGCTACCGGCTGCTGACCAGCGCCAGCCGCATCAAGAAACACTGCCACCAGCATTTGCAAGGTGTCGAGAATCAGCTGTGCATCGCTCGCGACGATGCCTTGCCTGAGGCGTTCTGGCGTCAGGTGATGCACGATCTAAAACAGCAATTCCCACTCACCGCGATATCGGTCTATCTCGTTCCTCCTCAGGAACACAGCCAGTTTATTTTGCGCCAGACCGTGGATATCGCCTTTGGCCTTTATACCACTGAAGGCGTGGTGGCCAACGCGTCCAATTTAGCCCCGGTGGGCATGCGCCTGGTTGCCTCGCCCCAACATCCGTTAAGCAGGTTACCCAACGTTAACCGTGATGATCTGGCCCAGTATACCCAGGTATGCCTGACCCACATACAGGAGGACAAACTGGTTAGCGAGGCGCTATTTTCCGCTAACTACCTGGGTTTCACCATGTTTGAGGTAATTCGCGATGCGGTGATTAACGGAACAGGCTGGGCGCTACTGCCCCACCCACTGGTCAAGGAAGCGCTGGAAAGTAAACGGCTTTGCACGTTAAACCATGATCTTGCGCTGGACAGCCATTATTACCGCTACGTTGAAGGCGAAAATCTAGGCGTTGTCGCGACCGCTCTGCTAAATAATGTGGCACGCTTTCTGGGGAATACCCGCTGATCGAAACGCTATTGAAATATAGCAGTGGAAAAAAACACAATTGCCTTCCACGCTATAAAAAAGTGCCACAGAAGGAGACTCAAGGACACGCCAGAGAAACGACACAGGCAAGTGTCATCTAGGCGTAAGATGTAACTGCCAGTGTCGATGTTGCCGTCAACCAAGGAGTTATATCCACGATGGTAAGACTCGATAAGAAAGCGACTAGGCTTTATGTCCTGGACACCAATGTTCTGATTCATGACCCCGCTGCGCTCTATCACTTTGACGAGCATGACGTGGTTATCCCCATGACTGTCCTTGAGGAGCTGGATAAGCACAAAAACGGAATTCGGGAAATCGCCCGTACGGCGCGGCAAATCAGCCGTACGCTCTCTGACCTCACTAACCAAGTCACTTTTGACGAAATTCAACGCGGCATTCCCATCCCCCGGATCAGTGGGGAAACGGGGCACCTGCACTTTTTGTGTTACAACGACCTGAAACCGCTTGACGCATTAGACGATAGCCCCGATAACCGCATTTTGGCTGAAACCTGCCGCCTGCGCGATGAGCGCCCTGACGCATCCGTCATTCTGATTACCAAAGATATTAACCTGCGCGTAAAAGCCGCGGCACTCAAGGTGCCCGTGGAGGATTACCTTAACGACCGGGCATTCTCAGACAGTGATGCCATGATCGAAGGCGCACAGATATATGCCGAAGCCGGGCATGACGGTGCGTCACTCTGGGAAGCCTTGAATGTCGATGTCACTGTGGAGCGCGTAGGTCACCAGACGTTTTATCAGCTAAGTGGTGATATGCCCCGCCACTGGCACTTGGGCATGCTGGTATCCGATAGCGAAAACGGCGCCGAGTTTGAAGCCATTATTCGCGAGCTCTCCTCCTCTTCCGCTCGCCTGCAGCTGTTGACCAACTATCGCCACCATGCGGGTGTCTGGGGGGTTCATGCCCACGACAGCCGCCAGAATTTTACTCTTAACCTGCTAATGGATCCGGACATTGACCTGGTGACTATAGCTGGCAATGCGGGGACGGGTAAAACCTTCATGACGCTTGCGGCAGCTTTTCAGCAAACCCTGGACGCCAAACTGTTCGAACGGATCGTATTTACCCGCGCACCGATTCCCATGGGCGAGGATATCGGCTTTCTGCCGGGCACCGAGGAGGAGAAAATGTCGCCGTGGATGGGTGCCTTCCACGACAATATGGATAACCTGCTACGCAACGAGGAGGGTGAATCAACGTGGGATAACGGCGCCACACGCCAGCTGATTGGCTCGCGGGTACAAATTCGCTCACCCAGCTTTATGCGCGGACGTACCTTGAACGACACCTTTTTGATTATCGATGAGGCACAAAACTTTACCCCCAAACAACTTAAATCACTGGTGACCCGGGCCGGGCGTAACACCAAGATTGTCTGTTTAGGCAACGTCGGCCAGATCGACACGCCCTACCTCACCGCCAACACCTGCGGCATGGCGGCGGTAGTGGAGCGCTTTCGTGACTGGCCCCACGCAGGCCATATCACCCTGAAAAGCGTAGAGCGCTCGCGCTTGGCCCTGGCCGCCGAAGAATTGCTGTAATCTGAAGGCTTTGAGCGAACACAAACCCGCCCGCCTAGCGCTGGCGGGTTTCTTCTTCGTCATTCCAAGGGCTTTCAATGCCTATCGTATCGGCGGCAAAGGCTTCACGTTCACCTAGCGGACGCTCCTCACCTACGGTGGTATCCCTATAGGTTTGGCGCTCCATCTCACTATTTACTTCTGCGCCAAGTAATACCACAAATGCAGAAAGCCAAAACCACATCATCAGTGCCACCACGGCGCCCAGGGAGCCATACAGCTCGCTGAAACTTGAAAAGTAGCGCACGTAAAGTGACAGCCCGCCCGACCCCAACAGCCACAATAGCGTCGCCAACATCGTGCCATAGCTTAACCAGCGCCACTGTGCCGAGCGCCGGTAGGGCGCGAAGCGATATAGTAAGGCAATCAAGAAACTCATGATGATGAGCAGCGCCGGCCAGCGTAGCCACTTCAGCACGCTATCTACAGGCGACTCAATCATTAAGCTGTCTACTACGGCAGGCACCACCGCGATAAAGCCAAGCGACAGCAGCGTCATACCAATCAGCCCGAAGGTCAGCAGGGTAAGCACCACACCACGCCAAAAAATCGGCCGCTTCTCCCGCTCGCCGTACACTACATTAAGCCCAATCACCAGTACGCCTACCGCCTTGGAAGCAATAAACATGGCGACCAACAACCCTATCAGCGCCGCCATGCCACTACCGGGTTTCGTACTCTCAATTACCTGCTGCGCCTGCTGATCAATCAGGTTGGCGGCGTCGGGTGGCATAAAGCGGCTTATCTCATAAAGCTGCTGTCCCGCTTCCACTGGATCAAATAGCAGTCCCCATAGTGAAATGACCGCCGCTATAGTAGGGAACAGGGCAAGCAGCGCATAAAAGGCAACGCCTGCTGCAAGGATGGTGATACGATCGCGTTTGGCGGCCCGCAGCATACGCCACACGATATCAGACCACCCCCGGCGCGTAATTTCCTCTGGCTTCTCGGCACGCCGTCCTCGATGGTTCGGTGAATTCCCGTGACTCATTACGCCCCTTCCCAAATTAGCAACAGTGCCAGTACGACGGCTAGCGCCATCATCAAACCGCTCGTATGGTGGCGCATCCAGCTTTCCACCGCCGTTAGTTGAGTTAAGCGCCCCATGACCCGCTTTTCAATGGCTAAAGTGGCATTAACACTCGCCGCTTTAATACCATTACACCACTGCCCCACCCCCCTTATGGCTACCAGGACGTTTTGCGCAAGCCAAGCATAAAGCCACCATAAATCGCCGGCAGGCGGTATGCCAATGCGTAAATGACGCGTTAGCCACCCGCCAAGCCATACCGCCATTACCCCCACCGGCAGCGGCCACATCAGGCTGATCCACTCTTTTAGCGGTGGTAGAGCAACACTGCCCTCAGGAAGCGGTAGCCACAGCGGTGTCACAAGAGCTGCCGTTAGCGCGGCAAGCCAAGCGCCCCACTGCGCTGCATGACTGCCGCCTGCATGGCGCTGTTGCCACTGGCGCCAGAGACTCACGCTTACCAGCGCCGAGGTGCCGATAGCGGCCCAAGTTAACAGCGTAATCAAGGACTCGTGATGCATCTCATATAAAGCGCTTTTTACGGTCCATTTGCTGATCATGCCTGCGCCAAATGCCCCGGTAAGCGATACGGCAGGCAGTGCCAGCAAGACCCAAACGAGCGCTGTTGGCCAGCGAGGCAGGTGTTCACTGATGCTGGTACCCATAAAGAGCGCGCCCTTGGCAAGGGCGTGATGGGCTGCAAACAGCACTACGCCCGGCAGTAGCAAAGGCCACACTTCGGGCGCGGCGAGCCCCATGGCAACCATGGCAGTCAGCATACCCATCTGGCTTATGCTTGAATACGCCAGTACCGCCTTAGGATGACGCTGCCAAACCCCATAGAGCGCTGCGCCAAACGCTGCGGCTAACCCGGCGATCAGCATGATCTCTCCCAACCGGGTTAGTTCAGGCGAAAGTGATGTCTCCCCCAAAGGCAGTACGTATAACCAGCCCAGCAGCCCCGCCTTGATCATTGCGCCACTTAGCACGGCGCTGGCCGGTGCCGGGGCGGCCGGGTGCGCCAGTGGCAGCCATACATGCAGACCAATAACGCCCGCTTTAACGCCCAACCCAAGCCAGAGCAGGGCCGCCATGAGTGCACCGTGCTCAGCACTAGCGATGCCTTCACGTACGCCCTCAAGCAGCACGCTCTGCGCGACGCCTGCCGCCCATAACAGTCCACCCAGGATTAATCCCTCCCCCAGCACGGCCATAATCAAATAGGCCCGGGCTCCCAACTTCGCCTCATCCGTGCCGGTATGCACCACTAAGGCATAGGCTGCAAACGTCATCAGCGCAAAGCCCAGATAAAAACTGGCGATATCCTGAGCAATAATCAGCAGTACATTACCCAGCAAAGTGAGCGGCCATAAAAGCGTTAGACGCAATAAACGGCGCTCAGCACTACTATCGCCAACCTGTGCCTTGGCCTGCTCCTTTGCCAAGTAACCGCGGGCATGCACGGCGGCAAAGCTCCACAGCAGCGTGGTAAAGGCAAGCCAGGGGCGGCTAAGCGCATCGAGCGACCACTGCCCCCCCAGCATCCAGATATCGATTACCCACTGTGCTTCGCCTGCGTAAGCCAATAAAAACGATGGCCATGCAGCACTCACCCACCACCAGGATAAATAGCGCCGCTGGGATGCGGGGGCACGGTATGCCTGCCAGACACCGGCAAGGGCGACACACAGTGGCCAGCAAAGCGCGAATATCAACAGCAGGTTAATCATTGCAGATACTCCCCCACCGCGACCCGGGTCGCCCAATCAAGCGGGCTAAACGGCAGCCCGGCAAGCAATCCCGCCGCAAGGCTGATCACCGCGGTAAAAACAGTCGGCCAGAGCAGCCAGCCGTGGGTTTCCAGGCGCCCCAGGCGTTGCTCGTTTGGCCAGGTGCCATGGCCATGGGCGGGCCCCACGCGAAACCACAGGCGGTGCACAATAGGTAAAAAATAGATCGCATTGAGGGTACTGCTTGCCACCAGCACGGCTACTACCCAGTACATCTCGGCCTGAATGGCGCCGATCCCCAAATACCACTTGGTGATAAACCCTGCCACCGGCGGCAGGCCAATCATGCCCAAGGCCCCTATCGTAAAGGCCAGGCTGGTAAGTGGCATGCGTTTGCCAGCGCCATTCATTTCATCAATGCGGTGAATCCCTAGCTCTTCTGCGTAGATGCCTGCACAGAAAAACAGCGTCACTTTCATCAACCCTTGATGCAGCAAGTGGGCAAGCGCGCCTATCGTGCCGAAAGGGCCAAACAGGCTAACTCCAAGCACGATATACGACACCTGACTGATAGTGGAAAAGGCAAGCCGGGGTTTTAACTCCTGCTGCGCGATGGCACGCAATGAGCCATAAATTATGGTGATACAGGCCGCCACGGCCAGCGCTGTGGTCACACCCAGCTCAACGCTTAACTCAATGCCGTAAAGATCGTAAATAATTCGCAAGATGCCAAAAGCACCCGCCTTGACCACGGCTACCGCATGCAGCAGTGCACTAACCGGTGCGGGTGCCACCATTGCCCGAGGCAACCAGCCATGCAGCGGCACCATAGCGGCCTTGACGGCAAATCCACCGACTAACAGGGCAAAGATAAAGGTGAGTAACGTTCGGTGATCACCCAGGTAATCCCCCAAACCGCGCTCGGAGGCAAACGAGTGCTCGCTCGTGAAGCTATACAGAAGCACTACCCCAAACAGCAGCACGACACCTGCAGTAAGGGTATAGCGCAGATAAACCCGCCCCGCCTTCAGCGCCTTGTCAGTCCCTGAATGAACGACTAGCGGATAGGTGGAAAGCGTCAGCATTTCGTAGAAAATCAGAAAGGTAAACAGGTTGCCCGCAAGCGCAATGCCTAACGTGCTTGCCACACAGAGGCTGAAGAAGCCAAAGAAGCGTTTACGGTTCGCGGTTCCTTCCAGATAGCCAATGGCGTATACCGTGGTACATAGCCATAGCACCGACGAAAGCCCGGCGAACATCACGCCAAGGGCATCGGCACGCAGAACAAAATCGATAGAGCCCACTATCTGAAAACTGAAAATGGCCTCATCACCTTGCACCACTCGTCTAACCATCAGCGCAACCAGCGTGATCTTGATCACCGCGGCCAGCAGGTTAATGTTGGTGCGCAGGCGCCTGGCGTCTTCGGGTAGCGTAAAGATGATGACCGCAGCCAGCAATGAAGCGGCTATTGCCGTTAGGGGTAGCCAGGCAGCATTCATGCACTACCTCCTTGGAGGAGTTCTAGCGGGAAGTGCGCAAGCAGCCCTAGCACAAATGCCGCCAAAGCCAGACAAAGCGCAATCATGTCCATACCGGGGGCAAGGGGCTGATAACGCTGGCGCGGGGCTGTTTCCATAAACGAATAGCGAAAAAACCGGAAAATGTAGGCTGCCGTCAACAGCGTGCCGACCAGTAACGCGGCAACCGCCAACCACTGTTGGGAGACCACCATGGCGTGTAACAGCAGCCATTTCGCCGTAAAGCCCGCGCTGGGCGGCAGCCCCATGAGCGTTACCGAAGCCACCCCAAAAACTAATAATGAGAGCGGCAGGCGGCGGCTGGTACCGGCAAGTCCTTTTAACGTGGTTTCGCCGGTCGCGAGAATCAAATTACCGGCCGACATGAACATCGCCGCCTTGGCCAGCGCGTGGCCCATTAGCTGCAGCCAGAACCCTTCCCAGGCAAGCGCGCGGGCAAGCGGGCTCGTATCCGGTCCGATCAACAGGGGAAACACCACCATCAGATAACCTAACTGTGCGACGGTAGATGAGGCCACCAGCGTTTTCAACGACTCGGCACGCCAGGCAATTAGCCCACCCCATATAATGGCCAGCATTCCCATCCAGGCAATCAAGCGGGGTGCCCAGAAGGCATCCGGCAACAATAGGCTCCACAGCTGAAGCAGCACGAACAGCGATGCCTTGACGACCAGACCGGCGTGCAGCGCGCTTACCGGCGTCCAGGCACTGGCGTGCACCGGGGAGAGCCAGCCGTGAAGTGGAAACAGGGCTGCCTTCAAGGCAAGGCCGGCCCCCATGAGCGCCGCTGCCATCCAGGCAACCGGTCCTGGCTCCATCACTTGGGCAAGCCCGGCCAAATCAAGCCGCCCCCAATAGCCGACTATCAGAGCGACACCCAGTAGATAGGCAAGTGACCCCACTAGCGTCAGCAGCAGATAGCGCATCCCCGCTTGCAGCGCGGCCGCCTTGCCGGAAAGCAGCAGCATAGCAACTGCCGCCAGCCCCATCATCTCAAGGGCGATATAAAGCGTGAGCAGGTCGGTTGCCAGCCAGGCAAGCGACAGTGCGCTTGTCACTACTCCCATTAACGGCCAGAGCCAGCGTGCGAAACGTTCAGGCTCTGAAATACGTAGCAGGCCAGGTGTATAGAGAGCTGCCGCAGCCCCCATCCACTGGGTTAATAACAGCAGCAGTATGCTCAGCCCATTCAGGCGCAAAGCTACGCTCACCCCGAAGAACTCCCACTGCCAGCGTAGCAGGCCCGCGTGCAGGGTATCGGTTAACAGATATAAGCCAGCGACGAGTATGGGGGGGCAGGCCAATGCAACGGGCCACATACGTCTGGGGGGAAGGATGGCCGCCAGGACGCCGAACAGAAGTGGCAGGCACAGAGCCGCCGCCAACGCCCAATGGCTGGTGAGCAAGGGTGTAAACGTGCTTTCTACCAGGCCAAAGCGCCACGTCATTTGCCTTTCTCCTTCAGCGCGCTTTCGCCCGACAAGGCGATCTGCCCTTCCAACTGGTAGAGCCTGCGAATCACCAGGGCGCCCAAAAGAGAACCTAACCAGGCAACCACCAAGCCAACCGTAATCAGCGCCTGACCTTGCGCGTTCGTTCCCGCAAGCCCCGCCAGCAGCAGGAATACACCTGAGCCCATTACGTTAAAGGCAAGCAGACGCCGTACCAAATGGCGGTGCCAGGCAAAAGCCCCCATCGCCGTGGCGATCATTACGATACCGGCCAATAGCAGTGGATGTTCGGTGGGCGAATAGACCATTTCGGGAAAGATAAAACGCACGGTCGCACCCACCATTAGGCACCAGGCGAGCGCCAATAGTGTGCGTATGACACCGCGAGAAAGTGGTTCTCTGATGTGATCATAAGGCGGCAGCTTGGCGGCGTGCGAAAAGCTGCCCAAGGCATAAAACAGGCACGGTGCGGTTAAAAGCGCCCCTATCAGTCCTTCGACACCGGCGAGCCAGGGCGCTTCCAGTATTAACCAGGCAAGCGCCATACAAAGAGCAAATCCCACAAAAAAACAGCAGGCACGCAGCAAATGACGGTCAAATAAACAAAACAGCGCTGCTGTCACCATACAGAGCGCTAACCCTACTTCTACACCATCAAAAAACGTTATCACTGCCTTTGCTATCCTTGCACCGGCTATCGATAAGTTACTTTGCCTGCCTTTACGTCACTTGTCGATGTGCTGATTATCCCAAAAGCTTGGTGAGCCATTGGCCGATATCATTCACCTGCTGGGGGCAAAGGGCGTGGGCCATGGGATACTGGCGGTAATTGACCGTGTAGCCCTGCTCCTTCAGGCGATCAAACGCGGCGCGCCCTAACGTTTCTGCCACAATGGGGTCAAAGTTACCGTGGTGTACTTCAATGGGCAGTGAACGGTTTGCCTCGCTCGCCTCAATGCTGTCAGCGGTGGCAAAATAGGTCGACATGGCCAGCAACCCGCCAAGTGGCTGCGGGAATGACAGCGCTGCCTGGTAAGCCACGGCGCCACCCTGGGAAAAGCCCGCCACGATAATCCGCCGACTGTCGATTCCGTGATCAATCTGTTCCTGAATCAGCGCCTGAATACGCTCGGCCGAGCGCTTGAGCTGTACTTCATCAACGCGGCGCCCTAAGTCCATGGCCAGAATGTCGTACCAGGCAGGCATCACCATTCCGCCGTTAACCGTTACTGGCAGCCTGGGTGCATGGGGCATGATAAAGCGTACATGCGCATCGTCAGGCAGTTGCAGCGCAGGGATCAGCGGCTCGAAGTCATGCCCATCAGCTCCCAAGCCGTGAATAATAAACACGCAAGCATCGGCGGGTTGACCATTTTGTGGCTCAACAATCAGTTCGCCCGGAGCGGTCATTGTATTCATCCTTACTTAATTGAAAAACAGCACCCTAGCGCAAACCGGCATTCACGGCGAGCAATTGCGCCTAAAAGGGCCATACAAAAGGAATCAAGACAAGCGCAATAACACCGGTAATGACGTTTAATCCCCCGCCTACACGAAGGAAATCGCTGACCCGGTAACCACCGGGACCATACACCATCAAATTGGTTTGATAACCGATCGGGGTTAGAAAACTGGCTGAGGCAGCGAACATGACCGCCACCACATACGGCATGGGATTAACACCCAAGCTCTCGGCAGCAGCCATTACCACCGGGAAAATAATCACGGCGGCACCGTTATTAGTGACAAGCTCGGTTAATAGCGCAACGACACAGTAAGTACCTATCAATAGCAGCCAGGGATTACCGCCCACGATATTCAGAACGCCTCCGGCAATCGCGTCTGCCGCACCTGAGCTTTGCAGCGCAGCGCCTACCCCAAAAGAGGCCGCAATGGTTAACAGTACCTGACTATCGAGCCCACGTTTGGCGGCATCAACCGAGCAGCAACCGGTCAAAAGCGCTAATGCAGCCCCTAACATGGCGGCATTCAACATACTGACCACTCCCAAGGCGGCCAGTAATACCGCACCTAGCAGGATCCCCCAGGCAAGCGGCGCTTTTTCGTGAACCGGCCTTGCCGAGCCGTTGAGCTCGCTGATCAAAAGAAAGTCCTTGGACTGGCGGTGACGCTCAATAAACGGCGGCCGGGCTTCCAGCAATAATACATCGGCAGGCTGCAGGCGTACCTGTCCTAAGTTACCTCGAACCCGCTCCCCACCGCGGCAGATTGCCAGCACGGCAGCGCCATAGAGTGTTCTAAATCGACCATCACGAATACGTTGGCCGATAAACTGGCACTGGTTGGAGACTACCGCCTCGACCAGACGGCGCTCTTTGAACTCCTTCTCAAGGCTCGAAGCACTCTCCCGAGAAGGTATCAGCCCACGGATCTGCTGCAGCTCGACTGCAGCATCACTGGTGCCCGCAAACACCAGCCGGTCACCGCCTTTTAACTGCTCGCCGGGGCCGACAACGCTGACAACGTTGCCATCGCGTTCAATCTCAACCAGAAATAGCTCTTGCAGGTGGCGCAAGCCTGCCTCTTCGACCGTACGGTTAACCAGCACGCCTTCACGGTCAACTTCCATTTCGATAGTGAACTCACGCGGGTTGGCAAATACATTGGCCAGCCCCTCGCGGGCTGGCAACAGCCGAGGGCCGAGTATAATAAGGTAGGTAAGGCCGACAACGGCCACAGGGATGCCTACCCAGGCGAGATCAAACAACCCCATGATCAAGTCGGGGTAGCGCTCAACCAGCAACCCATGAACGACCAGGTTGGTACTGGTACCAAACAGAGTAATGGTGCCGCCGAGAATCGAGGCGAAGCTGAGCGGCATCAAAAGGCGCTGGGGCGAGCGCTGCAAGCGTCGGCTCCAGCTCATCACCGCCGGTATATACGTAGCCACCACCGGCGTATTGTTTAAAAAACCACTTAGTGAAGCCACCGGCAACAGCAGCCGCACCAGAGCGCCACGCTCGGTTTTTGGGCGTCCCAGCACATAGCGGATAATCAGATCGATGCCGCCCGTTTTACGAATGCTGGCCACCAGCACGTACATGAACGCAACAGTAAACAGGCCGCTATTGGAGAAACCGCTTAACGCCTCTGCAGGCTCCAGCACGCCCAGCGTCATCAGTACGATTACAGCGCCTAGTAAAATGATATCCGGCCCCAACCGTGAGGCGGCCATTAACGGAAAAATGGTGGCAACTACGGCTACCGCAATCCAAGCATCCAGCGTCATAACGCAGCATCCTTAACAAAAAAGCATGCGCTATTGTGACGCCAACCACATATTCTAAAAAGTTATTTTTAGAAACATTTAAATATCGAAATAGAATATAAAGTTTTCATACGCGCACAAAAAACCCCGCTCTTAAGCGGGGTTTTAGCACGCTAGCGTTAAACGCTAGTGGCGAACATCAAATGCTGAGAATTAACCCAGAACCTTGATGTTAGAAGCCTGAAGGCCTTTTTTACCCTGAGTGACGTCGAAGGAAACCTTCTGGCCGTCTTGCAGAGTTTTGAAACCGTCAGCTTGAATTTCGGAGAAGTGCGCGAACAGGTCGTCGCCGTTGTCGTCCGGAGAAATGAAGCCGAAACCTTTAGTGTCGTTAAACCACTTAACGGTACCAGTTGCCATGATCGAATCCTCGATATTACTTAATGTAAAGCCGGGCAATACCCGAATTGCAGTGGGTAGAACAAGAAACTTTCACCAGACTTACGCTTGGGCGTTCGGTACTGCTGACAACGTTCGACTTGCTAACCTACTGCAGAAAGCATGCACCTAACAAAAGCGCACGTCAACATTATGTTTGAAAAAAACTTAATGCAATGAATTTTCTTCTAAAATCCAATTCGCCGCCTTTTCAGCAATCATTAGCGTAGGCGAATTTGTGTTTCCACTGGTGATCGTTGGCATGATACCCGCATCAGCAATACGCACGCCTTTAATGCCCCGCACGCGCAATCTGGCATCGACCACGGCCATGGGGTCATCCGCGCGCCCCATTCGCGTAGTACCAACAGGATGAAAGATAGTCGTACCTATATCACCTGCCAAACGCGCCAGTTCATCGTCACTTTGATATTGAACCCCAGGCTTAACTTCTTCTGGTCTGTATTTAGCAAAAGCGGGCTGTTCGGCAATACGACGGGTGACCCTCAAGGAGTCTGCTGCCACCTTGCGATCTTCAGGGGTGCTCAGGTAATTGGGCGAAATAGCTGGCGGCTCGCCTGGATAACGGCTTTTCAAACGTACCGTTCCCCGGCTGGTAGGGTTCAGGTTGCATACGCTGGCGGTAATCGCCGGGTAAGCGTGCAGTGGTTGCCCAAAGGCGTCCAGGCTTAACGGCTGAACATGATACTGAATATTAGGAAATTCATACTCATCGGCACTTCTTGTGAAGGCACCTAACTGGGAAGGCGCCATGCTCATGGGCCCTGTTCGCTTACTAAAATATTCCCATCCGATACCCGCTTTTCCCCACCAGGTACTCGCCATGGCGTTTAGGGTTTTTGCGTTGGTGACACGATACACCGAGCGTATCTGGAGGTGATCTTGCAGATTTTCTCCCACACCTGGCAGCTCGTGCATTATCTTGATGTCATACTTTTCAAGGAGTGCTTTGGGGCCGACGCCGGAAAGCTGCAAGAGATGTGGAGAACCGATGGCGCCCGCACATAAAATCACTTCCTTCATCACCCGCACTTTAACGTTTTTACCTTTGTAAGTTACATCCACCCCTGTACATTCAGGCGTATTCTGGGCGTTTTCAAAACAGAGCCGGTTGACCTGGGTGGAGTGCCATAGCGTCAGATTGGCGCGCTTGAGCGCAGGACGTAAGAAAGCCTTCGCCGTGTTCCAGCGCCAGCCATTACACTGGTTAACTTCAAAATAGGCTACACCTTCATTGTTTCCCCGATTGAAGTCCTCGGTACGTGGGATACCTGCCTGCTCGGCAGCGCTGGCAAAATCGTCCAGCACTGCCCAGTTCAAACGCTGCTTTTCGACCCGCCACTCGCCGCCGTGGCCGTGAAAGTCACGTAGCGTTGCATCCGTTTTCTCTCCTTCATCCAGTAGGTAATGATTTTCGTGCTTGATGAAATCCGGCAGGCAGTTTTCCCAGCGCCAGGCATCGTCGCCAGTAACCTCTGCCCAATGGTCATAATCACGTGCCTGGCCACGCATATAGATCATGCCATTAATGCTTGAACAGCCGCCCAGCGTTTTTCCACGGGGATAAATCAGCGAGCGACCATTTAGCCCTGATTCTGGCTCGGTGCGAAACAGCCAGTCGGTACGTGGATTATTAATGCAGTAAAGGTAGCCTACCGGAATATGAATCCAGTGATAATTATCGCGCCCGCCCGCCTCAATCAGCAGTACTTTGTTGTTCGGGTCGGCACTTAGCCGGTTAGCCATCAAACAACCTGCCGTGCCAGCGCCTATCACGATGTAGTCAAATAATGTTTGTTGTTGTGTCATTACTACCGCCTTTATAAGCAGAGCACAGAGAAAATACCCTCGCCCAAACCTAACGCGCCTGGTTTGGTGATCAATTTAGTAAACTTAAATTCGAATATAAGCTCAACTAATACCATAACAACTAGCAGATGACGCTATACCCGAATATGCAACATTAGGGCATTTATGGCAGTAGTCCGCCTGGGCAGCGTTTCACGCACTGCCGAACAGGTCCACCTTACCCAGCCAGCGGTTAGCCTAAAGTTGAAACAGCTTCAGCAGAAACTGGAACTCATCCTGTTTGAGTGCCGTCTTCAATGGCTTGTATTAACCAACGATGGCCACGTCCAAGGATTCGGCCCATCACGGTCTTTTGCACTCCATGGGATATGGCCCGCTATACGCACGTCTTATCGGGCACCATTCAGCCGCTGCATGCTTCAGGAAAGTAGCGGATGAACTCTTTAGGCAAGTCGCTGCCCCAGAATTAGACATACCGGCGAGGTATCTACTAAGGTGGATAATCAGCTTGATTAGACCAGTCGGTTCACATCGATATGGACCATGAAGCGTTGATCTAAAGATAGGAGATCTTATGAGCAACAGCATCACGACCGTAAACCCGACCACCGGCGACACACTAAATACCTATACGCTGATGGATTCCAGCCAGGCGAAGCAGGTTGTCGAGGCAAGTCATCAAGCATTTCTTGATTGGCGGTTACAGTCCCTTGAGCAGCGCGCCAAGATCGTTAAGGCAATCGGCAAGGCGCTCACGGACCATAAAGAAGAGCTGGCCGAGCTGATCGTTAAAGAGATGGGCAAACCGCCAGAGCAAGCGCGTCAGGAAATCGACCTGTGTGCAGGAATCTGCGACTACACGGCCGAGCACGGCCCCAAGAAGCTGGCCGATGAAGAACGTAAGCCCGGTAACGGCGAGCGTGGCTTTATTACCTACTCCCCCATGGGGGTGATTTACGGCATCCAGCCGTGGAACTTCCCCGCTTATCAGGTCGTGCGTTACTCCATCGCCAACATCATGGCGGGTAACACCGTTTTGCTGAAACACGCTGAAAACGTAACCGGCAGCGGCTTACTGCTTGAGAAGATTTACCGCGAAGCGGGCCTGCCTGAAAACGTTTTCCGCACGCTAGTCATTTCTCACGATATTTCCGATGAAGTGATTGCCCATAAGGCTGTACGGGGTGTCACGCTAACAGGTAGCGATGGTGCCGGGCGCAAGGTAGCCGCCAAAGCGGCTGAAAACCTGAAGAAAACCGTGCTGGAGCTGGGTTCAAACGACGCTTTCCTGGTGCTGGATGACGCCGACCTTGATCTCGCGGTCGACACTTGTGTCACCGGGCGCGTGTTTAACGGCGGTCAAACCTGTGTAGCAGCCAAGCGCTTTGTGGTGACCGAGGCCAACTATGAAGCCTTCAAAGAGCGCTTTGTCGCCAAGATGACGTCGCTGAAAGTCGGTGATCCTAACGAAAGCGATACGGATCTAGGCCCCATGGCACGTGTGGATCTGCGCGACACGCTACATGATCAGGTGGAAAAAAGCGTCGAGAACGGCGCGAAGATTTTGTGCGGCGGCGAAAAGCCCGAAGGCAAAGGGGCGTTCTACCCGGTTACCGTACTGGACAACGTTACTCCCGGCCAACCCGCTTATGATGATGAGCTGTTTGGCCCCGTCGCGGCCCTGATTCGTGCCAAGGACGATGAAGATGCCATGCGTATTGCCAACGACAGCCGTTATGGCCTTGGCGGCGGGATTATTTCCAAAGACACGAAACGTGCCACGGAACTCGCCCGCAAGTACTTCGATACCGGCATGGTATTCATCAACGGCTTTGGCGTAGCCACGCCTGAAATGCCCTTTGGTGGCGTAAAAGACTCTGGTTACGGACGCGAGCACGGCGGTTTTGGCATGCACGAGTTTGTTAATGCCAAGTCCGTCATTGTGGTTAGTGAATAACCCTGAACGCATGATGCACGCGTTGTGATAACGACGCCGCAAGCCCTGCAAAAGGCTTGCGGCGTTTTCTATTGCAGTAAGTTTTTCAGGACGTATTAACAGGCAGGGGGCACCATCCTACTAATTAGTGGGCAGCTCGCCAAAACGTAACCGCTTCCTATTACCCTGCTTGTTCAGCCTGACGTTCCAGCTCCATGGTCATCTCTTTGGACAAGTTAAGCGCACCGGCCAGTTGATCCAGCCAAGCGCGCTCCATGGGATTTTGATCATCAATGACCGCAACACTCATCAGGTACATCTCGCGAGCAGCCTGGGGTGAGTCGGCTTCGCGCGCCAGCGCTTCGGCGTCAAGGGGGGTCTTGAGCTGCTGCTCCACCCAGTCGTGCATCTCTTGGTCCGCCCCCAGCGCGTCAATCTGCTCGGTTATCAGTGCCTGCTCTTGCTCATCAATATGTCCATCGGCCCGCGCAGCCATAATCATGGCTTGCAAGAGCTCCAGGCTACGCCGTTCCTGAAACTCACCGCTGAGCGCGTCGACCCGCTCGCCTTCCTGAGCACCTGCTTGCGCATCTGAAGCTGGAGCGTCGCTGCTCTTGGCCGCTTGTGAGCTCTGCCATGCTTTCCACGCGAGCATGCCAACACTTGCGATCGCACCATATTTGAGCGCTTTACCGCCCATGCTGCGGCCACGCTTGGACCCCACCAGCATGCCCATGGCACCGCCGCCCAGCAGACTTTTAATATCCAAACCACCGGAGGAGTGACTACCTTGGCCACTGCTTGCACCGCCCAACTGCCTGGAAAGACCGCTCAGCATGCCTTTCACATCGACCCCGCTGCTGCCTGTTTGACTACCACTGGCCTGCTGCATCAATTGCTGAAGAATTTTACTCGCGTTCATCCTTGTACTCCTTGGTCTGATAGGGTGAGTAAATCATGTAGGTGAACAGCCAGAACCGAGCTTAGCGCAGGAGGGGCATTCTCAGCCCTTGAACTTGCACCGTACTTCCCTGGCGACTGGCACGTACCTCTATACGAACCGGCATCTGCTCTTTGAGTTCGCTGACATGGGAAATAATTCCAATCATACGCCCGCCCATTTGCAGTTCGCTCAGCATGGCGATGGCCTGATCAAGCGCATCCTGATCAAGACTGCCAAAGCCTTCATCTATAAACAGCGTATCGAGCTGTATACCTCCTGCATAGGCTTGAACCACATCGGAAAGCCCCAGCGCCAGCGCCAGAGCAGCCATGAATGATTCGCCGCCCGAAAGCGTGGCGACCGGCCGGTTCTTGCCGGTGTAGGTGTCCGCAACATCCAGCTCCAGGCCTGAAGCCTTGTTGCCTTTCGAGGGGTCTTCCCGACGCACCAGCTGATAGCGCCCCCGGCTCATGCGCACCAGCCGCTCGGATGCCTGGATAAGCACATCATCCAACAGTACGCCCAGTACAAAGCGCTGCAGGCTGATACGGTGCCCGGTACGTCCGTTGGCTATTTCACTTAATGTTCCCCAAAGGCGATATTGCGCCTCAAGCTCGGCCTGGGCGGCGTGGGCCGCTGCCAGCTTCTGACGGATACCGCCAAGCGTGGTTAATCGGCTATCCAGCGCTCGCCACGCTTCCAGCTGCGTATTCTCTTCCGCCTGAGCGGCAGCGCTTTGCGTGGTTAATGCCTCAAGATCCGGCGGTGTCTGCCCAACAAGCTGTGCCTGACAGTTCTGAAGGGCACCTTCCAGCTCGGCCTGCCGGCGTTGATACTCTTCTACCTGGCCGGTTAAATTTTCCCGCTCATGGTCACTCAACTGCGCTGCCTGAAACGCCGCTTCATTGTCAAATGGGCTTCGCGCAAGAGCTGCCTGCCACTCAGTTTGCGCCTGTTCAAGCATTTGCTTGCCTTGCTCAGCACGCTGATTGGCGCCGTTTAGCTGCTCTTCTGCACGCGCCTGCTGGGTCTGGCTAATGGAGAGCGCTTGCTGAGCGCTCTCCCAGTCTTTTTCAAGCTCGGCCATTTTGCGTTCAAGCTCGGCCAGGGTTCGGCGCATTGCCTCGGGATCGCGGGCGTCTTCAGGCAGTGATTGGCTTAACTGATCGCGCTGACTTTCCAGGCGCAACGCTTCATCCCTGGCCTTTTCAACCAACGGCTGCTGCGCCTTGAGCTGCTTATCCAGCGCCACCCACTCACGTCGAAGCCCATCACGCGTTGTTTGTTGCTGAGTGACCTCACGCTCTACTATTTCGCGCCGCTGT
Source organism: Vreelandella nanhaiensis (assembly GCF_003990185.1). Taxonomy (GTDB): domain Bacteria; phylum Pseudomonadota; class Gammaproteobacteria; order Pseudomonadales; family Halomonadaceae; genus Vreelandella; species Vreelandella nanhaiensis. The sequence continues at coordinate 174,939 of NZ_RZHF01000005.1, forward strand.
ACTTGGCCACGCAAGCTAGTACAGGCTTGATCAAGGTCTGTCAGTGAGCGGTCAGCCCACTCGCCAAGCTGCTGGCGTAACCGCTGCGTCTGTTCGACGTGGTAGTTGAGCTGCTGGGCAAGCTGCTGGTAATGGCGGTCAGCATCTTGCAGCGCCAGACGGGCCTTTTCCTGGTCAGCACGTGCGCGCTCGACCTGCGCCTGAGTGACCACATCGGCATTTTCGACCGCAGGCGCCGGGTGCTCCAGGCTGCCGCACACCGGGCAAGGCGCCTTGACTTCAAGCGTAAGTGCCAACAGCGCGGCCTGCCCTTGGTGCCAGCGTATTTCCTGCTCGGTGGCGTAACGCCCGGCCTGAGCGGCATCACGGCGCAGTTGGTCAAGCGTGTCAGCGGCTTGCTGTTTCTGGTTGGCAAGCTCGCGACTCTGGCGTATCAGTCCTTCCAGCTCTCTGTATTGGGCCAACAGCTGCTCATGGCGGCCAAGTTCTGCGGGGGCGCTTGCCAGATTCTGACACTCCGCTTGTAGCTGTTCAAGGCGCGCGCCTATCGCTTCGCCCTGCTGGCGAATGCCTTCGAGCTGGGCTTCATCGCGCTTGTATGCGTTGTCCGCCTGCTGCCAGGCATGCTGAGCTGCTTTAAAGCGCGCCTGCAGCTCGCCTAGCTGCTGCCCCTTATGGATATACTCACCCAGCTGCCGATGCCGCTCGCGCAGGGTGGGAAGCTCTGCTTGGCGCTGGCGGGCAACTTCTACTGCTTGCTGTGCCTGCTCGGCCCTGACCCGCTGGGCGGCTAATGTGGCGGTGGCCTGCTGTTGCTCAATTTGCGCCACGTTCAACGCCTGTTGCGCCTGGGCCAGGGTGGTGCTGTAAGGGCGTAGCGCCTGGGCGTGGCTAGCCTGGCCTAGACGAGTCTGAATACGCACAATATGATCATGCTGTTCAAGGAGGCGGGCCTTATCGGCGACCAGCGCATCGCGGGTCTCAAACTGGCGCTGCAGCGCCTGGGCGTCATCGCGCCTTTTGTCGGCGCTACGGCGCTGTTGCTGGGCCGTCTCAAAACGCTGCCGTGCGCTGACTACCTGGGGGGTTAGCGCCTGACACTCCCGCTCAAGCTCGGCCTCACTCTCAAGCTCCCCCCCGGCCAAAATGCCGCGAATCTGCTGGTGATGATCGTTTACGGCGCGTTCGATCTGGTTTGCCTGAGTGCGCAGATGCTCTTCAATACGCTGAAAGATATGGGTTTGAAACAGTTGGGAAAATATCTTTTCGCGGTCTTTGGACTCCGCCAGCAGCAGCTCACGAAACTTGCCCTGAGGCAGCACCATCACTTGGCGAAACTGGCTGGCATCCAGGCCCAAAAGCGTCTGCACCTGTGCAGTTGCCTCGCTTACGTTTCGGGCCACCAGGCATTTATCTTCCTCGCCTTTGTCGGTTAACCGCCATAACTGGGCCTCCGCATTCTGGGTCGTGGTGCCCTCCCCGCGTGCCTTGGGACGCTCCTGCTGTGGCACCCGACGCACCCGGTAGGCGCTACCGCGCAGGTAGAAATCCAGCGTGACTTCGGTTAGCCGCGAGGCATCCGCCTGGTCGCAACGCATTTGCGTCCCTGAACGCTCATCGCCCGTCGTCTGGCCGTAAAGCGCAAAGCAAATCGCATCCAGAATCGAGCTTTTGCCGGCGCCTGTCGGCCCATTGATCAGGAAAAGCGGGCTTTTCCCCAATTCGGAGAAATTGATCGACTGCCGTGCTGCGAAAGGGCCGAAGGCCTGCATGGTGAGCGCGAGCGGTGTCATGATTCCTGCTCCTCGTCACGCTGCAACTGGGCAATCAACTTGCTCATGGCGCTTGCCTGTTCAAGGGTCATGGCCTCGCCACTGGTCTGTTCGAAAAAATCACTAAACATATTCAACGCATCGAAGCGCAATCGATCACGATCCAACTGCTGGCGTTGCTGGCTGCCCAGCATGCCGGGTTTTTCGAGATGCAGGACATTGGGGTACACCGCCCGAAGTTTTCCCATCGGATCAAGAATCGCGTGACGGTCCGTCAGCCTGACCAGCAGATAGTCATCAGCCTTCGGATCTTGCTTCCCTTGTGCCAGCAGCTCTTCCAGCTCGCCTTCCAGCACGCGTACATCTCGACGTGGTATCAAGGGTAATTGCCTAACCTGCGCGCTGCCCGCCTGATCAATATCTACCAGCGTGACGCCTTTACTGTGGGTCGCTTCGGAAAAGCTGTATTTAAGCAGCGAGCCACTGTAGCGAATATGCTCCCCACCTCGATACTGGGGGCCATGCAGATGCCCAAGCGCTACGTAGTTGAAATTCTGCATGGGCGCCCAAGCGACGCTTTCAGCGCCTCCCAGGGTTAACGGGCGCTCGGAATCTGACGCGCTGCCACCATCGACAAAACAGTGGCTCATCAACACCGTTGGGCGGGTAGCATGACGTTGCTTGTCGATACGCTCAAGCAGGTAGCGGTGAGCGCTATCGAAATCGCGCACATCAATACCAAATTGGCTGCGGACGTATTCAGGGTCAGCGTAAGGCAACCCGAAAATATCAATGTCACGTCCATTTAGGGAAAGCGTGACCGGGGTAGAACAGTCCGCTAGATCGGAAAGAATATGCAGCCCGGCCTGGCGCAGATGCCGGGCACCAAAGCGCAGCCGTTCAGCGCCATCGTGGTTACCTGAAATAATCACAACCGGCAGGTCACGTACTTGGCAAAGCTCGCCCAGCACATCATCCAGTAGCGTCACTGCGGCTGCGGGCGGCACCGAACGGTCGTAGATATCTCCCGCGATCAGTACCGCATCCACGGCTTCACGGTCGATAATCTCGATTAATTGCTCAAGAACATGGCGCTGATCTTCCAGAAGCGAGACATTATGAAACAGGCGCCCCAAGTGCCAGTCGGCGGTATGCAATAAACGCATGGCAAGCTCAATAGCAGATTAAGTGCTTGCATCATAACAAGCTAAGCGAGCGGCGTTTAGCGCTGACTGAGGCGCGCAGCTATTAAGGTGCAATGGGTAGTTGGCGTTTATGCTCGGTGCGCGTATAGGTATCAATAATGGTGTTATATGCCTGATCGCTGACGGTGTCTCCTATCAAAAAGGCATCAATATCCACATAGGTGACGCCGAGCGCGACCTCATCGGCAAGCTGCGGCTTGAGCGTTTCCAGATCGGCAGTCGGTTGCTTTTCAACCAGGAAGGCAGGTGCATCAAGCGCTGCGCCTACTTCTCGTACTTGGCTTTTGGTAAGGCCAGTGAGTGGCGCTACATCGCAGGCGCCGTCACCATATTTGGTAAAAAAGCCCATAAGCGCTTCTGCTGCCTGGTCAGTGCCAACCACCAGCCCACCACGTGCGCCTGCCGCCGCATATTGGGCCACCATGCGCTGGCGGGCCTTAATATTGCCCAGCACAAAATCCCGGTGGCCCTCATCGTTAAACGCAAGACCACCCTCTTCAAGCGCGGCTAACAACGCATCACTTGCCGGCTTGATGTTAACGGTGAGCACATGATCAGGATTGATAAAAGTGAGCGCTTGCTGCGCATCTTCTTCATCATGCTGGGTGCCATAGGGTAGCCGCATGGCGTAGAAGTAAGCATTCACTCCTTGCTCTCGTGCCCGCTCAGCGGCCAGTTGCGCCAGGCGCCCTCCAACAGTGGAATCCACGCCGCCGCTGATTCCTAGCACCAAGGCATGTTGCCCGGATTCCATCATCTGGCGGCATAAAAAATCGACGCGGGTTTCCACCTCCTGCTGAGCATCAATCTTCGGTTTTACCTGCAATACCTTCTGGATATGCGACTGCGTTTCCTGTCGGTCTATCATGTTAGCCTCCTTGCTGTGTTGGGCATTCATAAGAATTAATGACGTGTTGTCAGACTAGGTCAGAAATGCATCCCTATCTACTCATCAAGCGGCGCATTGCCCTCTAGTACACTACGGTGATGCTTGGGGATGCACTCCAACGCATAATGAGCGGCAGCAAGGCGAACATCGTTACGCCCACCAGAAAAGTGCCGGGTTTCTGTTATCAGATACACTTTCTGGTCATGACGAAACGCCCAGGCAAAACATACCGTACCGGCAGGAATGTCATCTTGAGGCTCTGGGCCTGCCACCCCGGTATTGGCAACGGCTACTGTGGCATCGTTTTTATCCAGTGCGCCTTTAGCCAGCTCGCGTGAGGTTTCTTCGCTGGTAAGCCCATACTTGTCAATCGTATCGAAGCTAACCGACAAGTAGCGGTTTTTTGCTTCAGGCGAATAGACTGCCAACCCACAGTCAATGGATTCCCCGCTGCCAGGGATGCTAGCCAGCTCAGAAACAATAAGCCCTGCCGTGCAGGATTCGGCAGTTGCCAGCTTGAGTTGATGCTCTTTTAGATAGTCGGTGACATGTTCAAGCAATTCCATTGCGCACTCCTAACCAACGATGGGTTATATCAATTTACTTTCCTTCTTAAAAAGTAGTTGTTCTCTCAACAGGCTGAAAACCAAAAAAGAAACTTAGCTATTTGTTAATAATAAAGCGCGTAAAAAAAGCCCCTATCTAACGAGAGGGGCTTTAATAAACGCGTTGCTCGAATGCAGGTTACCTGCGGAAGGCATCCGGATAACTGGTCAGATCAACTCCCCAAAGTATTGGCAACAGGAAGTACACGGCGGCCACAATGAGCAGCATTGCTGCAATATTAAGCCAGAAACCGTTACGTACCATTTCGATGATCTTGATTTTACCCGTCGCGAAGATAATCGCGTTGGGCGGCGTCCCCACCGGTAGCATGAAGGCGCAGTTGGCCGCCATAGCGGCAGGCACCATTAGGACAAAGGGGTGAATATCCAGCGCCAGCGCCAGCGATGCCAGCACGGGAAGAATCATCGTGGCGGTTGCGGTGTTTGAGGTGATTTCGGTCAGGAAAAGCACCATGCCGGTAGCCAAGAGAATGACCAGCAGGAAGTTAACTCCTTCCAGCACGCTCATTTGCCCGCCAATCCATGAGGCCAGACCGGTAGAACCAAAACCAGCAGCAATCGCCAGACCGCCCCCGAACAGCAAGAGGATGCCCCAGGGCACATCTTTTGCAACATCCCAACCCAGCAGGCAACCTCCCTTACTGGGGGAAGGCACTAGGAAGAGCAAAATAGCGGCGACAATGGCGATCATGGTATCGCTGATACCGGGGATATTGATAATTTGCCCTTGCCACAAGAACGACCGGGTAATCCACATAAAGGCAGCGAACAGGAAAATACCCAGTACTGCCTTCTCTTCAAAAGAGATACGGCCCAGTTCCGCTTTTTCTTTCTGGATCATCTCCCTGCCACCCGGCAGCTTGTTGAAGTTGATCGGGTAGATAACTCGCGTCAACAGCAGCCAACTGAGCAGCAGCAGAACAACCACTACAGGGAAAGCAAACATCAGCCAGCTGGCAAAGGAGATTTCCACCCCAAACAGCTCACTGACCACCGCCGCTAAAATAATATTGGGCGGTGTACCAATCAGCGTCCCCAGACCGCCAATCGTGCCACCGTAACCAATCCCAAAAATAAGCGCTTTGCTGAACTTATCGATCTCGGTAGTGTGGTCCCCTTCGCTTTTATTCAGCTCCTGGGTCACTTGGTAAACAATGGCGGTACCAATAGGTAGCATCATCATGACGGCCGCGGTGTTGGACACCCACATCGACAAGAAGCCGGTCGCTGCCATAAAACCGAAAACAATATTGTTAATACTGGTGCCCAGCACGGAAATAATCGTCAGGGCAATGCGCTTGTGCAGGTCCCACTTTTCCATGGCTAGCGCGATCATGAAGCCGCCCAGGAACAGGAAAATAATCGGGTTACCGTAGGCTGCCGTCACCGCACTGCCTTCTAGGGCGCCGGTAATCGGCAGCAGCACGATAGGCAGTAGTGAGGTAACCGGAATAGGAATGGCTTCGGTAATCCACCAGACGGCAACCCACAGTGTGGTTGCCAGCACCATCCGACCTTCCAAACTTAGGTCTGCCGGGTGAAAAAACATCAGCACAAAGGCAAACAGCAATGGCCCTAGAATTAAGCCAACTTTCTGCGGTGTGGTGTAGGCGGGGGGACGCGGCGGCTTGGACCCCGTGCCCCCGTGGCCTTCATCGGTCGAGGTGGGCGCACGCGGAGTGCCTGATGTTGGCAGCGCACACATCAGTAGGTTTTTGACTTGGTCGTGGGAATGCCAAAGCTGATCCCAGAGCGTCATCGTGGCAGTTCTGCGCATTGGAAAAGTACCGCTCTTGTCAGGTAAACGAAAAAGCACAGTAGAAAAATAGCGGGCAATTTGCTTTCACTCAGCAAGGACCCAACCGTTTCTTGGCGCCCTTTATTCACTGCAATAAGCCATTAGTCCAGTAAATCACCCTTAATTACAACCAAAGTCTAACAACTTTGGTTGTAACGAGGTATCGCTTCGCGGCCTGTCTATCTAATATTTATTTTTTAAAGCCAACGTTTGCTACTGATTGAATGCTCTCAAAAAATTAACGGATGCCCTCACCACTCTATTTTCACCAACCCATTAGTGACACAGCGGTGACAATATTATTAATTTTTTGTATAGCTTTTTTTGAGCAAATTCTATTTATCGTGGTCTATGCTGAAACAAAACAGCGTGTATCAACAAATATCGTGTAGTTACCCATGACCATGGGCTTTGGAAGGCGGGGGCGAGGGAAATCACTAACCGCAACGCTCAAGGAGTCGAGATGATACGTCAACATCTTTACAATGGAGCAAAACCAGGCAGCCGCGAACATCTGGAACATTACCTTACGGAACAGCGTCATAGGCGCGAAAAAAGCCAAGAAACTGAAATGGTAAAACTTGCTTCTCTGGCTTTTCTGGCAGGCTGTATGGTGACACTGCTCGCAACATTACCCATCATGTAATGGCGAGAAAAAAGAACAGCGAAATCCCTTTACTTGGCGTAAAGGGATTTTTTTGGGCCTGACTGCCCTGCTACGACCAATTGGTGTTTGCTTCTCGGGAGAAGCTATATTACTCTCGAAGAGTACAAGTTGCGTACAAATAACCTCAGCATTCACAAGGAGTAGTGGCATGCACCATATTCATCTAGCAAAGATTTCCCAAGCCGGTCTTCAACTTGCTATTCAAGAGATCAAGGAAGAAATGTTTGATACGCCCGAATGTGATTACACCATCGCCAAATTGCTTTGCCATTGCAGCCAGTTTGATGCCGCAGAACGTCAGCTTGACGAAATGCTGCTCAAATGGGGTTCATCACCTGACGTCATCGAACTGACCGAAAAAGGCTACACCATGGTAGCCACCATGAGCGCCAGTAGTTCAGCCAAGACGCTTTCATCCGTACCTGCCAATCAATCATCACGTGACACGGCTGCTGCCTAATTATTCCAGGCCAGCGCTACCTTGATCTTCCCTTGCCGTTTTAAAACGACGGCAAGGGAAGCAGGCTATCAATCAAGGTGGTCAAGTGTTACTACAATATCCTGTGTTGAAACATCCACTGTCCAGAACGTGTAGCTATCATCGTCCTCATCCACCAGACGAATATCAAAATACGGATTGGTATAGCCTGTTAACGTGACGCGCTGTGTATCGCCGTTCACCAGCACATTTTCTCCCAGTACATCTTCTTCCCAACTTTTTGAGCTCGCCGGGCTAACGTACATGTAATAGAGGGTATAGCCGGTACGGTTGGTAATATCGACATAGTAATCGGCAGCGCTTGCCATTGTTGACATGCACAACAGCACACATCCCGCCAAGCTTAATATGAATCGCATTAGAACGTTCCCTTCTTCTTTTTTGGTTATTTGGCCACCATGCTTGCACCAAAATGGCGCTTCATGGCTCCCAAGCGATTATAAAATGCAAGGCTGCAGAACGGGAGCATGACACGCGGCAATTGTGGCAATTAAAGTAAAAGCACCACTCTGATAACCACAACCTGGTTAACGCGAGAAAATCCTATGTTCTTTTCATGGCTTATTGCCATAAACCTCCTACCAAAAGCCCGCAGGATGATCACAGATGGTAGAATGCTGCACTTTTCGGGCGGCGCCCATGGCGCCAATCCACCTTCTACTACCTGAGTGACGCGCAATGATTGCAACCGCCACAGGCTTACTTCGCCCGCTTTTACAGTTGGGCCTTATTCCTCAGATCCTTATCGGCATCGTGGCAGGCACTCTGCTCGCCACCTTTGCGCCAGGCATTGCCAGTGACGTAGCCTTGCTGGGCCAGCTGTTCATTGCCGCACTCCAGGCCGTCGCTCCCATTTTGGTATTTGTATTGGTAGCGGCTGCCATTGCCGCCCATCGGCAGGGGCAGCCCACCCATATCCGCTCAGTACTAGTGCTCTATATTGTCGGCACGCTGGTTGCCGCCCTTATTGCCGTGGCGGCAAGCTTTGCATTCCCCACTGAGCTTACGCTGGAAGCCCCGCGGGCAGACGGCAACCCACCGGGGGATATTTTCCAGATTCTTCGTCATCTGCTGCTTAATGCCGTAGCCAACCCTGTGAGCGCACTGATGGAGGCCAACTTCATCGCCATTCTTGCCTGGGCAGTAGGTTTGGGCTTGATGCTACGCCAGGCAAGCGAGACCACACGCACTGCCCTTAACGATCTCTCCAGTGCTATTTCGCGTATTGTTGCGCTGGTCATTCGCCTTGCTCCACTGGGCATTTTTGGCCTGGTAGCAGGCACTCTGGCAGAGTCCGGGATCAACGCGCTGCTGAACTATGCACAGCTGCTCAGCATTATCGTGGGCTGCATGGTGTTTGTAGCACTGGTGAGTAATCCACTGCTGGTTTACATCGCTACCCGCCAGAATCCTTACCCGCTGGTATTTGCTTGCCTGCGGGGCAGCGCGATTACCGCCTTCTTTACCCGTAGCTCAGCGGCCAACATTCCGGTGAACCTTGAGCTATGCCGCAAGCTGAAGCTCGACCCAGACACGTACTCCATCTCAATACCGCTGGGCGCCACCATCAATATGTGCGGTGCGGCCATTACTATCACCGTGATTACCCTGGCCACTACACATACACTAGGCATCAATGTCGACTTTCCCACAGCCCTATTGCTGTGTGTGGTATCGGCTCTGGCCGCCTGTGGTGTGTCCGGCGTCGCTGGCGGCTCGCTTATGCTGATCCCCATGGCGGCTAACCTGTTTGGCATTCCCACCGAAGTGGCCATGCAAGCGGTCGCGATTGGCTTTGTCATTAGCGTGGTACAGGACTCTACCGAAACTGCCCTCAATTCCTCGACTGACGTACTGTTCACTGCAGCAGCCTGCCGGGCATACAAACAAGACGTTTAAAAAATCTATTTCCTAGCGAAGCGGTAAGTATCGTATTGACTGTTCAGTGTTCTTTATATAGAACGTTCTATAAAAGGAACACTGAGCAGTATCATGAATGAAGACTCCCTCTACACACTTGGCAAACACCTACAGGCTCTGCGCCAAACGCGGGGCTTATCACTGAGCCAACTAGCCAGTGCTGCTGGCATCGCTAAATCCAACCTTTGCCGCTTGGAGCAAGGCAACGGTAATCCGACGCTGGATACGATATGGCGCCTGGCCGTTCAACTTAAGGTTCCTTTCGGAACACTGGTCGCTCCCATCAGCGTGCCGCTTGGTGAAGATGGCGTGCAGGTTCGGCTTATTGAGCAAGGAAAAGATACTCCCCATGTAGATGTTTACTGGATGCGCTGCGCACCTCACACGCAACGCCATGCAGAAGCGCATACGCCGGGCACCTGGGAGTCCCTTACCCTGATCAGCGGCTGGTTGGAGGCCGGGCCAAAAGGTAAAGCTACGCCGCTTAGGCTGGGTATTCCTGTCACCTTTTCTGCTGATCAGCCACATATTTACCGCACTGAAGACGCCGAGGCCACGCTGCTTATGACCATCACCTATGGTGGAAATGGTGGTACACCATGAGCCATGCATCCACCCGTTCAGTGCTAAAAGGGGTGCGAGAAGCCATCCCACTGCTTGGCGGTTACATTCCCGTTTCTCTATCGTTTGGATTAGTAGCCACCCAAGCCGGTCTCACTACCTGGGAGGCAGCGGCTATCTCCCTACTGATTTACGCTGGCGCCTCACAGTTCTTGTTTGTCGGCATGGTGGCTGCGGGTTCGCCGCTGTGGCTGGTAGTGGCGATGACGCTACTAATCAACGTACGCCATGTCGTCTATGGGCCCAATCTCGCTTCCTGGCTTCCCCCTAGCCGCCATTGGCTGTGGCTAATGCATGGCCTTACCGATCAGGTCTTTGCCCTAGCGCACACGCGTCTGCCTCAGCTTCCCGAAGCTGAGCGATTCAGCTGGTTTTTAGGAGCAGCACTGCTAGCGTGGGTAGTCTGGATTGTGGGAACTATCGTAGGCTCGACAGCGGGAGAAGCACTGACTGCCCGCTGGCCGCTTCTGGGCGAGATCATGCCATTTGCCCTGCCCGCGCTCTTTCTCACCATGGTTGCTCCGCGCTTTACCGATAAGCGCTGGGCGCTAGCCTTGAGCTGCACCATTGCATCTGCCCTCTTCTTCACCCTTTATGGCTGGAGCAATGTCGCCATCCCACTGGCAGCCGCCTGCGGCGCCATCTGTTTTTATATGGTGAAATTTCACCCAGGGAAGAACACTTTATGAGTACAGAGCTTTGGCTGGCGGTAATCGCCTCGGCATTGGGTACGCTACTCATACGCGTTGTGCCGTTTCTTTGGATGCAGCGCCGCCTGGGAAGCGATACCGGCCTAAACGGCATTCCTCAATGGATCAGCATCTTAGGCCCGCTGATGATCGCGGCAGTGTTAGGCGTCTCACTCGTTCCCGTTAATCCTGGCGTTATTTCATGGGCGGCAACGGCCATTGGGCTCTTGGTGACACTACTTGCATGGCTGCGTGTGCGCTCAATGGGCTTGCCTGTGGCAGCGGGTGTGGCGGTGTTCGGAGTGGTGCTGATAGGTGTAGCGCTAGCGGGATGATGTCGCAGAAGACATGAAAAGTGGTGGGCCCAGTAGGACTTGAACCTACGACCAAGGGATTATGAGTCCCCTGCTCTAACCAACTGAGCTATAGGCCCGAAAAGCGTGCATATAATAGCGAATGTGCGGGGGCGAGGCTACCCCCTTATGTACGTATCTTCATGCAGGAATGGCACTTTTTGCGGGTTTGCGGGTCTTGAAAGGAGTTCTTTATGCGGAGACGCGCTTTGAAAGCTTTAATTGCCCTAATTCCCTTGCTGTTGGCGGTGCCCGTTCAGGCTGATTGGCAGCTTGCTCCTGACCAGTCGCGCGTAGAAGCAACCATCACCCAGACAAATGGCGCGACCCCACAAGCGCATCACCATCAGGTGCGCAATTTGCAGGGTGATATTTCACCGGATGGCACGCTGCGTTTGCCGCTTAAGTTAAGCCAGACAGATCTGCTTTCGCGCTTTAGCGACCTGCCGCCCTGGGCCAGTTTGCTGACCAATACCACGCTGGTCACGCTGACGGCACAGATGCCGCCTGAGCGGCTGGACGCGCTGGATATTGGCGAATCGCTGGTGGAAACGCTGACGTTTCGGGTGCAGACCGATGCGGTTAACCAGCAGGAATCGGTACCGTTACGCTTTACCCGCGAAGGCGTCAATCAGGTGCGTGTGACCCATGCAGAACCGTTGGCGCTGGATGGCAATGCGTTGATGGCGAATACCACGGTACGCACCATTTTATCGATGCTGGGTTATCAGCAGATTGATGAGCACGTACCGGTCACGCTGAATGCCCTGCTAGTAAATCGTTAACTGCCCATTACACTCTGGCGCTTTACTCAGCTGCTCGGGTCAAACGCAGACCGTTTGCTTGGCCCGGCGAACGTTGGCAAGCAGGGGGCTTCCCGTATCCGGGTCAGTCAGCAGGGTGCACTCTACTTGGTAAAGCTTGCGCACTAGCTCGGGCGTCACCACCTTGTCGGGGGCGCCCTGATCAACGATTTTCCCATCGCACATGGCGATTAGATGATCGGCATAGCGGCAGGCGCTGGCCAAATCGTGTAGTACCATCACAACGGTTCGCCCATGCCCTGCCAGGTGGCGAACCAGCTCGAACACTTCGATCTGATGACCTAAATCCAGCGCGGAGGTCGGCTCATCCAGCAGAAGCAGAGGCGTCTGCTGAGCGATGGTCATGGCGATCCAGGCGCGCTGGCGTTGCCCGCCGGAAAGCGCATCAATGGGCCGGTCAGCCAGATCCTCGAGGCCGGCGGCCAGAAGCGCATGCTGCACAACGCGCTGATCCTCTGCTGACCATTGGCGGAGCCAACCCTGATGCGGCTGGCGTCCGAAACGGATCAACTCGGTCACCGTCAAGCCTTCTGGCGCGACCGCCTCCTGGGGTAACAACGCCAATTGCGTGGCAAGCTGGCGCGACGGCAGGCGCTGAATATCCTTGCCGTCTAAAAGCACGCTACCGACATCCGGCTTATGCAAGCGCGCCAGACCCGACAGCAGCGTCGACTTGCCACAGCCGTTTGGGCCTACAATGGCCGTTACCTTGGCACTCGGCAGGCTAACATCCAGGCCATCAATTACCCTCCGCGCGCCGTAGCCCATACTCAACGCCTCGGTGGCCAGCGTCGGCGCGGTTCGAAAATCGTTCATGCGTGACTCCGTTGCGGCCGCATCAAAATCCATAAAAGCCAGGGGCCACCAATAATCGCGGTGACAATCCCCACCGGAAGCTCAATTGGCGCCAGTAGCGTGCGCCCGGCCAAATCAGACAACACCATCACTAACGCGCCCGCAAGCGTAGCGGCGACCACCGGCACATGGCGCGGGGTAGAGAGCGCCCGTGCAATTTCAGGGCCGATCAGCCCTACCATGCCCACAGGCCCGGCAACGGCCACAGCCAGTGCTGTTAAAGCCACCGAGAGCAGTAAAATTTGAATACGCCGTGCGCTAGTGTTGACTCCCAATCCGCTGGCCGTGGCTTCTGAAAATCGTAAAACGGTTAGTGACCGCGCCAAGGTTAGCGCTGCTACAAAGCCAAGCGCCAAGCCGATGCCCAGCAATTGAACCGAGCCACCGGAGCGGGCATTCAACGAGCCGACCGTCCAGGGGTAAGCGGCATTGGCGGTATCAATTGCTACTCGCGCCAGCAGCAGCTGAGTGATGGCGCCGAAAACAGCCCCCACGCCGATACCCGCGACGATAAAACGATAGCCCTGAGTGCCGCTGCCTGCGGCGAGCCCGAAAGTCAGCACGGCGGCGGTAACGGCACCGGTCAAGGCCATCGCAGAAGGCGCCAGCGACACGCTCATGCCCACAACCGAGGCCACCGCAAACGCAGTGGCGCCATTATCGATCCCGATAATGCCCGGTGTGGCCAGCCGGTTACGGGCCAGGGTCTGCATGAGGATACCGGCCAGCGCGAACGCCCCGCCGGTGAGACACGCCGCCACAAGCCTTGGCAGGCGTAGCTCCTGAACCATGAATCCGGTCATTATATCACCCTGCCCTGCCAAGGCCTTCACGACATCACGTGGGTCAAGAATGACGCTACCCAGGCTGAGGTAAGCAGTGCAGGCGAGCATCAGTACTATTATCAACCCACTATTAACCCAAACCGCGCGCTGTTCGATCAGGATACTGACACCACCGCCTCGGCGTTCCCCCCACCGCCAGTAGCCCCTGGGCGATTTTACCGGCGCGTCCTCAGGCGGTGCTATTCCCATGGAAGCGTCGTTGGATAACAGCGCGGCGGCACCATGCTTTCTGAATTCAGGTTTTAACCAGCGGAGCGTCATAGGCAAGCTCATAACATCGGTAACCGGCGGGCGCGAACGGCGGCGATCAGCACAGGCGCTCCGCACAGGGCGGTCAGTACGCCGAGCGGCAGCTCAGAAGGCGCCACCACCACACGCGAAATGATATCGGCCGTCAAAATAATCAAGGGACCAATCGGCAGGCAGAACCACAGGGTACGCCGGATATCGGGCCCGGCAAAGGCGCGAGCGATAAACGGCACGACCAGGCCCACGAAAATGATCGGCCCGGCAATGGCCGTTGCCGCGCCCACCAGCAGGGCAACGCAAAGAACGACCAACGCCCGGATAAGCTGGGGATGATGCCCAAGCCCCGAGGCCATGCGCTCACCGAGTGCCAACGCCGAAAGGGGCCGCGCAATCAGAGCGATAAGCACGGTACAAAACGCCATGGAAGGTAAAACGGCCCATAGGTCTTCCAGGCGGCGCCCGGCCAAGCTCCCGATTACCCAAAAGCGCACTTCATCGGCTGAGCGCTGGTCGAACAACAGCATCATGGAGGTCATTGCTCCCAAGAGCGCTGAGAAGGCAGCCCCGGCGAGTACAAGGCGTATAGGGTCATTATCTACCCCGCGCCAGCGGGCGACACCCAATACGCACAGGCAACCCACAAGTGCCCCTAACTGCGCCACGGAAATACGCAGGGTGGCCGCGCTGGCGCCAAGCACCAATGCCAGCGCTACGGCAAAGGCAGCCCCTGCGCTTACCCCCAACAAACCGGGTTCGGCAAGGGGATTGCGAGCAACCGCCTGAAGCAGTGCCCCGGATACACCCAGGGCCATACCCACAGCAATGCCTATCAAAGTGCGCGGCGCGCGCAACTCCCATACAACAAAATGCGCTTCGCTGTCCTCACTGCCCAAAAGCATCGAAAAAGCCTGAGAGGGCGAAACAGTGCCAGCGCCAACAAGTAGGCTAACGACACTCACCGCCACAAGGGCGGTGAGTAGTAATGCGAGCAGCGTGCGCTGTTCAAGACGCTGCGGTATCAGAGCAACCTTCACGGCAATAAGGCTTTTTCAATGTCGTCAAGGATAGTGTGAGCGGCCAGGGGCCCTGATGCACTGCTCCAAACCTGGCCGTTAACGGGAACCACATGGCCCTGCTGTACCACATTCAGGCGGGTAAAGGCGCTGCTTTGCTTGGCGGCACCCAAGGCCTGCTGCCCTTCTTCATTGAGCGTTGCAAGAAACAGCCAATCACCATCTATTAGCGAGAGGTTCTCAAGACTCAATATATCGCTATGCGGACTGCCTTCTTTGACCAAACCCTGGTCATCAACCGTCAGCCCTGTAGAGGCAAGAACCCCGGTCGAGAACAGTTCGGACGACATGATCATAGGGCCTGCTGGCATCCAGCGCACGATGTAAGCAGTACCACCAACGTCGGCTTCACTAAGGCGCTCATTAAGTTCAGCGGCACGCTGCTCAACGGCCTCAAGCGCTTCGTTGATCTCGGCTTCTTTACCCAGCGCCTGCCCGAAAAGGCGTGACTCGTCTTTCCAGCCTTCCTTTGAAAAGCCTGTGGTATTAGGCACAACTGTGGGTGCAATGCGTGAAAGTAGACGGTACTGCTCTTCGGGAAGCTGAGGAGCAGCAAGAATCAGATCAGGCTCCAGGCGAAGGATGGCTTCAATATTGGTTTCACGTGCAACGCCTACCATTTCCAGCAGGCTGGTATCAATATGCTCACCCATGTAAGCCGCTACCTCGTTGCCGCCACGCGTAGCAATCGCCCCAATCGGCGTGACACCTGCCGCGACCGACGCATCCAGTGCGCCTTCGTAAAGCGTGACGATACGCTCTGGCGAGTCAGGCACGTCCACTTCGCCAAACGCGGTATCCAGCTCCCGCGCTTGCGCATGGGCGGCCAAGCTACTTAACAACACACCGGTCAGGCTAAGGCGCAGTACTGTACGCAGCATTGTGAACCCTTACTGTTAATTCATTTCTTTAATAGTAACGATTCTCAAAAGCAAGCGCATCACTATTTCATAGAATCTCCCGTTCCATTTCTAGCAACACCCAACCTTGTCAGTTAAGTTGCCTTTATTGCAACGACTTGTTCCTTGTTATTATCTCGCACATAGGAACTTTTCTTCTTAGAATCTTCGCCTCATTTGATAATCAATATCATTAGCAAATAAGTCATAAACAAGGGGATCGCAATGTCATGCTTTACTCGTAACGCTTTAACCAGCGCTGTTGCACTTGGGCTTGCTGCGGGAGCGGCCAATGCTCAGGAAAATACTCAGCTTAATAACATGGTTGTTACCGCCGCTGGGTATGAGCAGTCGCTGAATAGCGCCCCTGCGAGTATCTCTGTGGTAACGCGAGAAGAATTAGAGCAAAAGCAGTTTTCCAATATTGCCGAAGCAATCGCGGATGTACCGGGTGTCGATGTGCGTTCGGGCACCGGTAAAACCGGCGGTTATAACATCTCCATTCGCGGCATGCCGAGCGCTTATACACTGGTTTTGATCGATGGCCGTCGCCAGAATACCTCCGGCGATGTCACGCCCAATGGTTTTGGTGAGACTTCCACCAGCTTTATGCCCCCGCTCTCGGCCATTGAGCGCATCGAAGTTATTCGCGGCCCAATGTCGACGCTTTACGGGTCGGACGCCATGGGCGGCGTTATCAATATCATTACCCGGCGAGTCGGCACCGACTGGGCAGGCTCTGTCACGGTAGAGAACACCTTCCAACAGGATCGTGATGCAGGCAATGATTCAGCGATTAATCTCTATGCTTCCGGCCCACTAGTCGAAGACACCTTGGGCCTGCAGCTCCGTGGCCGGGTATATGATCGCGACAGCTCTGAGCGCATGGTGGAAAACAGCGTAGGGCGCGACCCGCGTCCCTCTGAAGCGCGCATCTACTCGATTGGCGGGCGCTTGAACCTTACGCCGGATGATACCAATGAACTTTGGCTGGATGCCGAGCGCTCCCGCCAGGTGTACGACAACTCAGATTGCCGCCTGGGCAGCCTGGATGGCTTAAACCGTAGCGACTGTGCCACACCCGAGCCGGGCACCACCTTCGGCTACGAAGATGAGCTTCGTTTTAACCGCGACCAAATTGCCGTAGGCCACACTGGCCGCTACGCAGCAGGTACCCTGGAGAGTAGCATTACTCACAATTTTACCGAATCGCTTGGGCGCACACTGCCTGCGGGCAACGCGCCTGACTATGGCTATATTGCCCAGGGAGGCGAACCCCGCCTTCTTGAAAACCGCGATATTGTGGTCGACAGCAAATTTGTTGCGCCGCTGGATGATCATATGGTGACCGTTGGCGGTCAGTATATTGATGCCGAGCTCAAAGACGGTTCAGCAGGTAACGAGAAATTCTCTCAAACAAGCTGGGCAATGTTCCTTGAGGATGAGTGGTTCCTGCGTAACGACTTGGCGCTGACACTGGGCGGACGCTACGAGCACCATGATGCCTTTGGCGGTCACTTTAGCCCACGCGGCTACCTGGTCTGGGAAACAACGGATAACTGGACACTCAAAGGTGGTATCAGCCAGGGTTACAAAACACCAACGCTCAACCAGCTCCACGACGGCATCAACGGCTTCACCAACCAGGGGCAGTCGATTAGTCTCGGATCTCCCAACCTTAAGCCTGAAAAAAGTACCAACTATGAGTTGGGCGCTATTTACGACAACCTCGATGGTTTCTCGGTAGGCGCCACGGCCTTCTTCACCCAGTTCCGTGACCGCATCGCCAATGGTGACGACCTGCCCAACTGCCAATTCATCGACTCTAATGGCAATCAGCCGTTTGCTAATGCCGCCAACTGTTTGAGCGTGGGTAATTTCACCGAGCAGGATAGCTTCGGCCAGTCGGTCAACGTTGACCGTGCGGAAACTCGCGGCGTTGAGCTGACCAGCAGCTATCAAATTGCGCCTGCCTGGGCCATCAGCGGTGGTTATACCTATACCGACACCGAGATCACATCTGGCAATAACGAAGGCCAGGCGCTTACCAATGCACCCAAGCACAAGCTGACCGCTGATCTTAATTGGGCAATTAACGATCGTTGGACGGCTGCCCTGGAAGGCGAGTACTACTCTTCGCGTGAGCGTTTTAGCAGCGGTGTAACCGGTTCATCAGCCGCTCTGGTCGATCAATTGGGGAATAACCTGAAAGGCTACACGCTGTTTAATCTACGCAGCTCCTATCAGGTTGCTGACAACGTTCGTTTGGCCGGCACCATTTATAATCTCTTTGATAAGGATTTCTCGGCCTACGATACCTATCAATACGACGGCGATACTTACGTTGCCTACCGCTACACTGAGACATACCGCTCCACTGATGGTGTTGCGCTGGATGGCCGCAGCTTCTGGGTCTCGGCAACGTATGACTTCTAAGCGAAGATAGTTTGTTCCAGAAGCTCGCGACGTTCCAGCTACTGTTTCGATACTGATTTAATGCCCCGGCCCAGCGCCGGGGCTTTTTTAGCATGTCTTATAAAAAAAGCGGCTACCTGCCGATAGCCGCTTCTACTTTTATATGCGCTATACGTGGTTAGAAAGAGACATTAAGCCCTAGCCAAAGGCGTCGGCCGTCATCAACGTAGCCATACTCCTCATACGTTATACGCTCATCAAACAAGTTATAAATGCCGGCACTGACTGTTGTGTTGCCATTAATCTGATAACCAAGACCTGTATCAACAAAGGTATAAGATGGTGCTACAGTCGAACCTTGAGAGGGGCCCGTGGTTGGCTGGCTCTCTTTGCCCCGGTACGTGACCTTGGTCCATTGACTTAGTTTGCTGTTCACTTGCCAGTCCAGTGAGGTCGATACCTGGTGGCGAGGCAGCTGCGTGAGCGGCTCACCCGCGTAATCGCCACTTTTTTGTTCGGAGTCGGTAAAGGTATAACTAGCGGTTAGTTCAAGTGCATCATTTAGCGGCGCTGTAAAACTGGCTTCTACCCCTCGAGTAATAGCTTCATCAACGTTAACCCGGTAAGTGGGGTTACTGCCAAACTGGTTAGGCTCATCGGCGCAGACACCGTCAGGGCAGGCAATACGGGTAATCTTATCGTCAAAATCGTTATGGAAAACCGTCAGACTGCCGCTCAAGCCCGCTTGATTGGCATACAGCAGCGCAATTTCTTTATTAAGCGATGTCTCAGGTTTTAAGTCAGGGTTTCCATAAACATCGCCACCGCGGCTGACCTGCCCCCAATTGGGAGTGATCTCACGTAAATTGGGTGACCGAAAACCGGTTGAAACGCCACCTTTTAGTGTCCAGGCAGATGTCATGTTCCATACACTATAAAGGCGTGGGCTAACATGGCTGCCGTACTTTTCATCGTCATCCATGCGCAGACCGCCGGTCAATGCCCACGTATCCGTGAGCATCCATTCATCTTCTACGAAGAGCGCCCACTGACTACCCTCAATCCTTGAGCGATCAGAAATCTGGTTGGTCGTGCTATCTTCAAGGGACTCCTCTTCATAGCTCGCCCCTACCGTTAGCATATGCATGCCTAGCGGAATAATGGCGCTGGCTTTTGCTGTCGTGTTCGTTATCTCTATATCGCGTGATTTATTTTCGCTCTGCTCGCGCTGAATGAAGGTTTCGCTGGTCCCCCAATTAAAGCGGCCGCTATGCGTCAAAGCCACATGCTGATTAGTATATTCGCCAATATTATCAGTACACCCACCTCGACAGCCCTCTGCGGGGGCCGAGCGCCCTACTAGCGAACGGCGCTCCTGCTCGGTAATACCGGCTTCAAAAGTAAAATCATGATTGCCATTGGCCGCTAAACTTAGCCGTGCCGTCAGGCTTTGCAGGCTTTTATCTTCGTAGCCATTAAGAATGTCATCTTCATCACGTTGAGAGGCGCGGCCATACAGTTGAAGCCCCAAACGATCTTCTATCAGCGGTCCACTCAAGTAAAAGTTTGCTTGACGACTATTCCCCGAGTCACTGCTTTCCTGCAAAACAGTATCAAGCTGCACATTACCGTGCCACTCACCTGCCACTTTACGTGTGATCACATTGATAACCCCGCCAATAGCATCCGAGCCGTAGAGCGTTGACATGGGTCCACGCACGACCTCAATTCGCTCGATAGCTTGTAATGGAGGTAGCCAATCCTGCTCGAAACCGGCCGAACCATTAGGGCGAGACTCGCGGGAATTCTGTGGTCGGCCATCTACCAGGATAAGCGTATATTGCGACGGCATACCGCGAATCGAGATATCACTTCCATTATCACCTGCTCCTCCCCCGGTTATAATAACGCCGGGCACATCACGCAACGCATCAGTGACATTTTGATAGTGTCCTCGCTCCAGCTGTTCGCGAGATAGCACACTAATCGAGGCAGGAGCATTAGTTACTTGCTGTTCGAACCCAGCGGCAGTCACGACCATATTATTCAGAGCTTCAGACTGCTGAGCCATGGCAGAGCCAACGGACAGCGAGGTGATAGCGGTTGCAAGTAACGTTCGATTGAATAGGCCAGGCATTTCGCTTCCCTTATTGAAAAAAACATCAATGTAAAATGATAATTATTAGCATTATCATTTTAGCTATTTTGTTCCTAAAAAGGGCGGTACGCTACGTTCATCAATACGCAACACAAATGCCAATTATTTTCATTCATGATATTGGCTGGCATAATAAATTTGATAAAGACCTCGGCGACCCCTTATGTACGACTTTGATGAACTCAATGCTTTTGCCAATGTAATGGCAACTGGAAGCCTGACGCGCAGTGCACAAGCCATGGGCTTGGCTAAATCGACGCTCAGCCGACGCATCAGTCAACTGGAAAATCGCCTTGATCAGCCGTTACTGCGCCGTCAGGCCAATCGTCTGATTCCCACAGAAGCTGGCCTGCTTTTTCATACCTACTGCCAGGAGCTTCTGGCGCTGGCAGCCAATAGTCAGGAGGCGCTGGCTGAACTCAAGGAGGAAATCAGCGGGCAGCTGACGCTCAAGGTGCATACGTCACTGACCAGAGGATGGGCGAGCGAGGTCATCAATGCTTTCGTACAGCGTTACCCCCATATTGAGTTAACGCTGCAAACACTTGAGGCACTGCCCACATCGCCGGATAGCCACTGTGTGCACGTCTGGCTTGGCGATCTAAGCGAGTGCGGTCTTCATCAGGAGCGGGTAGGTGAGTTCACGCGCGGCCTTTACACCAGCCCTCGCTACAGTAATGCCGCGTCGCTTCCTCAACACCCCAACGAGCTTTATCAACACGCCTGGGTCGATTTACTCGGCACCACTCAGGAGGGTTTGCAGTTAAATCATGTCGACGGGGAAAGCCTCGCCTTTCACCCTCCTCGCTCTCGCCTGCGGGTCGACCTGGCCCTACTACATATGGACGCCATCGCCCGGGGCCAAGGGGTTGGAGTATTGTCCCACTGGCTGGTTCAGCAGCGCGAACAGCACCACCCTGGCGAACTGATCGTGTGCCTGCCGGGATGGGCGCCACCGCCTCTACCCATCACGCTTCTTTATGCTTATGGTCATCAGCCGCGCCGTGTTCATGCGCTTCTGGATTTTCTACGCGCCAGCATACCAGCTGAGTGGAGGAAGGTGCAGGACAATTCTATAGGCCAATCGCTTGCCAGTTAGATGGCTAATTAACGACAATAGTCCGCCCTGTCTGCCAAGGATTATTGATGCTTGCTGAACTGTTTGCTGTGATGGCGCCCGTGCTTGCCGGGGCGGGGCTCGGTTTCTTATGGATCCGTTTAGGGCATCCATATCCTGTCGACTTCGTTACCCGCCTGGTTTTCAATATCGGCACGCCCTCACTTGTTTTAGCGTCATTAGCCGGTGCGGATATCGATGCCAACACCTTTGGCCGCACCATGCTGGCCACCGCGCTGGTGATCATCACGATGGGGATAGCGACCTTTGGCGTTGCCAAGCTGCTGAATCGGGATTGGCGAGTTCTATTGGCGCCCATGATGTATCCCAATACCGGCAATATGGGACTCCCCGTCGTACTTTATGCATTTGGTAGCGCCGGCTTTGCTTATGGCATCACGGCAATGATTACCGTATCGCTGTTTCAGTTCACCTTAGGCGCCGCCCTCAACAGCCGAGGCAACCCGCTTAAAACCCTCGTCAAAACGCCTACGGTGTATGCCATATTGATTTCTATGGCGCTGCTGCTGACCAATACATCACTACCGCCTTGGCTTACCAACACCGTGGGCCTCATGTCTGGTTTTACCGTGCCGTTGATGCTGATTACCCTTGGCGTTTCCCTTGCGAGCATTCAGGTAAAAAACCTGCGTTCAGGATTAGGATTTAGTCTGGTGCGCATTCCCTTGGCAGCTGGCGCCGCCTGGCTGATTGCAGGATGGCTTGGGCTTCCGCCGCTCGCGCAAAGTATCCTAGTAATCCAGATGTGCATGCCGGTAGCGGTATTCAACTACCTGTTTGCCCAGCGGGCACAGCGTGAGCCAGCCTATGTTGCAAGCCTGGTATTTTGCTCGACGCTGTTAGCCCTGTTTTACCTCCCACTTCTTCTGGCGCTACTCATGTAACGTTAAAGCGGAACCCTGCACAAAGGCGAAGAGTCACTGCTAGACTGGGGAATTCAGCAATCACCTTGCGGTTACCCCACCTCAAAGGGCTCTTTATGCATAATACAAACAAGGCTTACATAACGTTCCGCTGGCTAACGCTCGGGTTCACCGCGCTGTGCCTGGCGGCAGGTGCAGGCAACGCTCAGGCTGGGCCGGTGGGCGATGTGATCAAAACCGAGCATATTGATGTTACCCTTGAGCGAGTGGCAAAGGGCTTTGAACATCCGTGGGCAGTAGCGTTTCTACCGGATGGCCGTTACCTAGTCAGCGAGCGCAATGGTCAGTTGAATCTGGTGGAAGAGGATGGCCAATCACGGGTACTGGAGGGCATGCCCCGCGTGAATCATCACGGTCAGGGCGGTTTGCTGGATATTGTGCTACATCGTGATTTTGGAGACGGCAGCGGCGAGCACGACTGGATCTACTTCACCTGGAGCAAGCCAGACGATAGTGGCAGCCGCAGCGCGCTTTCCCGGGTGAAATGGCAAGGTGACGCGCTTGGCGATGTAGAGCATCTGTTTGAACAGGATCGCGCCTCCGGCCCTGGCCGCCATTACGGTTCGCGCATTGCTTGGTTAACCGATGGTACGCTGCTGATGAGTATTGGTGATCGAGGCTCTGATCCATCAAGAGCCCAGGCCAGCGATGATCATGCGGGTTCTACCGTGCGTTTGACCGAAACCGGCGATGTGCCCGACGATAATCCTTTTGTCGATGATGCTGGCACACTTGATGAAATATATACGCTGGGCAACCGCAATATTCAGGGGCTGGTGGTACGGCATAACGGCGATGCCTGGGCCTCGGAGCATGGGCCATTAACGGGTGATGAGCTTAATCTGCTTGAACCCGGCAATAACTATGGCTGGCCTGAAGTCACCCTGGGTAACGATTATGCTACCAACGAGCCCATTGGCGAAAACTCGTTGCCGGGCATGGCCGACCCTCATTATGACTTTGAGATTCGCTTTGCCCCCTCAGGGCTGGCAGAAGTCAGTGGAGACACCTTTGCCGCCTGGGAAGGCAACTTGCTGGCAGGCGGGCTGAGCAGTGAAATGCTGCTGCGCCTCACACTTGATGGCGACCAGGTGACGGAAAGCGAGCGCCTTCTTGAAGGGCAGATTGGGCGCATCCGCGATGTTCGCCAAGGGCCAGATGGAGCTATTTACTTGCTAACTGACGATAGCCAAGGCAGCCTCTACCGCTTGCTCCCTGCAGCACAACCTTAACATGTTTAATAATGGCGCCTTTCAATGATGAAACGCTTAACACCACCATGGATGCAGCATGCGACTTCGTAATTTAATTATCCTAACCGTGATCGTACCGCTGTTTGTTGTCCTGGTGGTGTTCAGTCTGGTGGCAATCAAGTCGCTGGAAGACAATGTCCGTTCCAAATTACAGACCGAAGTCGAAATTATCACTCGGGCGCTCAGCACCTCATTGAGCTATGCCGTCGCCCGGGACAGCCCTACCCCACTTGAAGAAGCACTTCAGTCGGCGTTTTCGTTTCATCGCATTTACGGGGCTTACGTGTTCGACCTGCAAGGGCGTGAGGTGTATGGGCTGGGCCTTGGCAAGGATCTCTTTACTGCCGAGGAGATACGCCAGGTGATTGAGCGTGATGACCTTTATAGTAACTACCGCCAACATGAAGGCTGGACCTACTACTCCGCGATTACGCCACTGCGCACGCAAGACGGTACCGTGCATGGCGTGCTTCAGGTTAACCGGCTGAATACCGGCATCGAAAATTACACCGGTTTTATTAGTGTGGTAGCGGTGCTTGTGTTTGTCATTGGTGCTGCTGGCATTGTGTTCAGCATCTGGTGGGGGTTCAGACGTTTCATAGAGCGCCCGCTTAACCGCTTGTTGCACGTTATGCTGCTAGTTGAAGATGGCGACCGAAGCCAGCGTGCTACCATAGAAGGTCCTGCCGAATATCGCCGGCTTGCCTCAGGTCTGAACGGCATGCTGGATGCCATGGCGGAAAAGGATCGCGATATCGAGGCGCGCCAAAACCGCGAGATGGAATTGGAAAAACGCCTGCGCAAGTCTAAAAAACTGGCCGAGCTAGGCGTTCTGGCCGCCGGAGTCGCCCACGAAATTGGCGCTCCGCTAACGGTCATCAATGGCCAGGCCCAGCGGCTGGCGCGTCGCGATGTTATAGGCGATGATGAACGGGCAAAGCTTGGGCGTATTCGCGGTGAAGTGGAGCGTATTGTGGAAATCGTCCGTCAACTGATGGAATTAGGCCGTCAGCACAATGTCGAAAAGGGCGAACTGGCATTAGATCAACTGATTCAAAATGCCAGTGACCTGGTGGAAGAGGAGCTGGAGCCACGAAATATTCGACTTGATATTGATCTTCCCTCTCCTACCCCCCATTTATTGGCCAATGGACAGCAAATTGTTCAGGTGCTTACTAACTTGTTGCGTAACGCCGCTCAAGCACCTGATGTAAGTCACGTTCGCGTGCGCGCACGAACAAATAACCATGAATTGACGCTTTATGTGGAAGATAACGGGCCAGGCATTCCTGTCGACAATCATCAGCATGTTTTTGACCCCTTTTTCACTACCAAGCCGGTGGGTCAAGGCAGCGGCCTGGGGCTCTCCATGGTGCACCGTATTATCAATGACCACGGCGGTACGATTGGCGTGTTTAACAGCGCTCTTGGCGGCGCTGGATTTGAAATCACGCTTCCCCTTACTGAAACCGCATCCGCTTGAGGACAACATTTGTGACCCATCAGGAACACCCTTTACCTTTGCTGGTAGTGGAAGACGATCCCGCTATACGAGAGCTTTTAGAAGAAGAGCTGAACGATGCGGGCTATCAGACGCTTGGTGTGCCCAGCGCTGAAGAGGCGATCGCCCTGCTAAGCCATACGCCTGTGGCCATGATGATTACCGATGTACGCCTGCCTGGGATGACCGGCATTCAGCTTTTACAGCAGGTTCGCCAAAGTGGCAGCGAGCTTGGAATCATTGTTATTACAGCCTTTGGTACTATCGATCAGGCGGTTGAAGCACTCAAGCTGGGTGCCAACGACTTCCTGACCAAACCGCTTGATCTGGATGCCATTCGCGAAGCGGTCTTTCGGGTACTGGAACGCCAGCGCCTATCACTTTCACACGATACGGAGCTTAGCCACTTTCATGGCATCGTGGGTAAAAGTGATGCCATGCAGTCGCTATTTCATGATGCTTCCCGCTTGGCTAAAAGCAATGCGCCCATTCTTATCCTGGGGGAAAGCGGTACCGGCAAGGAGCTTCTGGCACGCGCAATTCATCAGGAAAGTCCACGCCATGACGCTCCTTTCGTCCCCGTCAACTGTGCCAGCATCCCCGCTGACCTGATGGAAAGCGAGTTTTTTGGCCACGTGAAAGGCGCATTTACCGGAGCCAACGAAGCGCGTAAGGGTCTTTTTCAAACAGCTCAAGGTGGTAGCCTGTTTCTGGATGAAATTGGTGAAATGCCGATTAACCTGCAGGCTAAATTGCTGCGGGCGCTGCAGGAAAAAACCGTGCGCCCGGTGGGCGGTGAGCGCGAAGAAACCGTCGATGTGCGTATTATTGCCGCGACCCACCGCAACCTGGATAAAGAAATCGAACAGGAAAGCTTTCGTAGCGACCTGTTCTACCGCCTGGAAACTTTCTCGCTTCGAATTCCGCCTTTGCGCGAACGGGGCAGCGATATTGAACATCTGATTTTTGCCCTGATTGATAAACACTCAGAGGCACAGAATAAACAGATTGAGCAGATCGAGCCCGATGCACTCAACAGCCTGCTTCACTACTCTTATCCTGGCAACGTGCGCGAACTGGAAAATGCCATCATGCGCGCAGTCACACTAAGCGAAGAGGGTATTTTACAGTACCAGGATTTACCCGAGCGGCTGCGTGAACACTCTCCTCAGGACGCTGGCGTTGAAATTACGCCAACCTTGAACGGTGAAATACTGCCCGGCACTCAGTTACCCGCGCCTGCTCCTACCCGTTGGCCAAGCCTCGAGGAGGTGGAAAAGCGCTATATTCGTAAAGTTCTGGAAGCCACGGGTGGAAATAAACGCCGTACAGCGGAGTTGCTGGGAATAGCGCGAAGAACACTATACCGTCGGCTTGAAGACAGCGAAGAGTAAGTGAACCAACCCATTTAAAAAGCCAGATCAGCAATCGCTCATCTGGCCTTCACATAATAGATTAGGTGCCATCTTCCGTTGGCGGTATACCATTGTTATCGTCATTAGCCATCGGCCCCTGATTTAGCGGCTCTTCAGGCTCAGGCTGAGCATTCTCATTCGGGGGATCATCTTCTCCGCAGCCTACCAGTAGAACCGTACTAAAGGCACAGATGAAGGCCAATAATAGTGCCTTGATGCGATATTTATTCAGTATCACCATGCCGCTCTCCTTTGCTTATCATAGTGGATATGAGTATTTACCCCTATCAACATAGCCAAGCTCCCTGGCGATGCAAGGCGCTGGCCGATATTAGGCAAATAAGAAATCAAAGATAAAAAAACCCCCGCAGGCGCGGGGGGAAGGATGATAAACCGTGTGGAGCAGCCGCAGGGAACGAACAGCTGAAGCGGCTTATCATCGTAGGGATCGGTAGGTGGTTACTGGCCGCTGGTTAGCTCGTCATCATTTTCTTCATTGGCACCTGGCATCGGGTCCGTACCTTCGCCAAACCCGGGCTCTTCGTTCACGGGGTTAGTACGAGCCTCGTCTGAAGGCTGAATAGACTCTTGAGGAACAGGTGCATCATCTGCTGTTGAGCCTGCTTGGCCTGTAGAGGACGTACCGGCAGGTTCCTGAGTTACTGTGCCATCTGCCTCGGGCGACGTATTAGCACCTTGCTCCATAGATTCAGGCTGCTGCGCGGGGGGCATCTCTTCATCGCCATTATCACCACAACCTGCAAGGAGAAGAACGCTTGCAGCCGTAGCTGCCATGCACAGTGAAAGTATACGCGGGCGTTTCATTTTTACGTTTACATGCTTATCCATAAATTCTGCCTCCATGACGTCCTGTGCAAATATCCTGAACTGTTCCCTATACATTGCATGCATCACACCAAATACCAAAATAACTCAACAAAACAAACACAAATCAAAAACTTACTTTAAAAATAATAATGCTGAATAAGCTTTAATACTGGGTAAAAAATGGCACATGTGGCATTTATTGGCAGCGTTGAAAGGAGCGTTGTGACACAGACGAAGCATTTATGTATAATATTTTCTAATAGTTAAATAACAAAAATATATTTTTTATTTATGAGCGCTTTGTGTGGCTGTTTTTTATAGGTAGAAATTGGGTAAGGGAAAGCAACAACACAAAGTGCCTACTACTAATAAAAGGCATAGCCAATGGATGAACAGCGTCCTGTTAAAATCAAAGTACGCGGCTTGAGTAAGGTATTTGGCAAACAGCCAAAAAAAGCCTTGGCATTACGTGATCAAGGATTGAACCGCTCTGATATTCTGGAAAAAACAGGTCAGACTTTGGGCCTTTCTAATATCTCCTTCGATGTCTATGAAGGTGAGCTGCTGGTTATCATGGGACTTTCGGGCTCGGGTAAATCTACCCTGATTCGTTGCCTCAACCGCCTAATTGATACCACGGAAGGCGAAATCATTATTGATGGCGAGAATATTCCTACGCTAGGCGAAAAGGCTTTATTAGCATGCCGCCGTCGACATTTCTCCATGGTATTTCAAAACTTTGCCCTCTTTCCCCATCGCACGGTACAGGAAAATGCCGAGTTTGGTCTGGAGATCCGAGGTATCGCCAAAACAGAGCGCAAGCAGATCGCCCATACCGCTCTTAAACAGGTGGGCCTTGAAGGCTGGGAGGATGCTTATCCTAATCAGCTCTCTGGTGGTATGCAGCAACGCGTTGGGTTGGCGCGGGCACTCGCCAATGATGCAAGCGTACTGTTGATGGACGAAGCCTTTTCGGCACTTGACCCTTTGATTCGTAAGGATATGCAGCAGGAGCTTTTGCAGCTTCAAACCAGAATGCAGAAAACAACTGTCTTTATTACCCACGATTTAGACGAAGCCCTTAATATCGGTGACCGCATCGTGCTGCTTAAAGATGGCGAAGTGGTTCAAATAGGCACTCCGGAAGAAATCCTCACTCAGCCAGCCGATGACTATGTCCGCCGCTTTATCGAAAGTGTTGACCGCTCACGGGTGTTAACCGCCGCAAGCGCCATGCGCCCACTGCGCACCACAGCACGAGACAGCGACGGCCCGCGTACCGCGCTGCATCGAATGCGCGATCACGCGCTTGACTCCATCTACGTAACTGACCGTGACCGTCAATTGCTTGGCCTGCTTGAGGCGGAAGCCGCCAACACCGCCATCCAAGAAGGGGCTGAAAGTATTTCTGGCTACCTGACCCAGGACTTTCGCAAAGTGCCACCTGATGAGCCCTTGCATCACCTGTTTGCCATGTTTAGTGAAAAGAGCTTTCCCATTGCCGTTATAGACGAACAGCACCGGCTGCAGGGCGTTGTGGTGAAAGGTGCCGTACTGGATGAACTGGCCAAAGCAGGAGAGCAGTAATGGAAATCCCTCATCTTCCCCTGGGCAGTTGGATCGAAACCGGCCTTAACTGGTTAACCAGCGAGTATTCGGTTGTTACTCGGGGTATTTCGCGCTTTACCCAAACCGGTATTAACAGCTTGAACGATGGTTTGATGTGGCTGCCGGAATGGGCGCTTCTAGCCCTTATCGCCCTGCTTTGCTGGAAACTTGCTGGCCCCCGGCTTGCCATTGGCGGCGCGGCAGGCCTGGCCCTAATCTGGAACATGGGCCTTTGGAACCCGATGATCGAAACCTTGACCTTAGTGGTCATTGCAACGCTGGTAGCAATCATTATCGCACTTCCCGTTGGCATTGCAGCCGCGCTGTCAGAACGCCTTTACCGGGTGATCATGCCAGTCCTCGATTTTATGCAGACCATGCCCGCGTTCGTTTATCTAATACCCGCCATTCCGTTTTTTGGCATTGGTTCAGTATCGGCCATTTTTGCCACGGTAATATTCTCAATGCCGCCCGCCATCCGCTTCACGACGTTGGGTATTCGCCAAGTGCCTATTGAGCTGATCGAGGCCGCCGACTCCTACGGTGCCACCCGTAGTCAGAAGCTATTTAAAGTGCAGTTACCGCTTTCGCTACCGACGGTAATGGCAGGTATCAACCAGACCATCATGCTGGCCCTCTCCATGGTGGTCATTGCCGCCATGATCGGCGCGGATGGTTTAGGCAGCGAAGTATGGCGTGCCATCCAGCGCCTTCGCCCCGGCGACGGTTTTGAGGCAGGTATTGCGGTCGTTATCCTGGCCATGTTACTGGATCGTTTGACCCAGTCGTTTCGCAGAACATCAAAATAGGTTGATCACAACCTCCAGAGCACCATGAGCGTTGAGTCAAGAGCACAATTAGCCTACTTGACTTGATGGGATTGATTTTCACGACCATGCTGAAATCGCCTAACATAATTTTTATCAAGGCGATGATTACAAAAGGGAGCAAGTGAATGAAAAAGCATATTTTGAATCGCCGTATCCGTTTGGCCTCTGCACTACTTATTGCAGGATCTGGCTTGGCCATCAGCGGGGCTACTCAGGCACAGGATCAGGGCACGGTTAACCTGGCGTATGTCGAGTGGTCATCAGAAGTGGCTTCCACCAACGTTATTGCCGCGGTGCTTGAGCAAGCCGGCTTTGACGTGGAAATGACTTCTCTGTCGGCGGCTGCCATGTTCCAGGCACTCTCAACAGGCGACGCTGATGCCATCGTGGCGGCATGGTTACCCACTACCCATGCTGAATACATGGAGCGTATTGGTGACCAGGTTGAGGATTTAGGCCCCAACCTTGACGGCACAAAGCTCGGCCTTGTCGTTCCCTCCTATACAGACGTTGACTCGATTGCCGACCTTAACGACAACGCTGATTTATTCAATAGCGAGATTATCGGTATCGACCCCGGTGCTGGCCTGATGGGGCTGACCGAAGAAGTCGTGAATACCTATGATCTTGATCTTCGCTTACGTAGCGGCAGTGACGCCACCATGGTAGCCGCACTTAGCAATGCTATTAATAACGAAGAAGATATTGTGGTCACTAGTTGGACGCCACATTGGATGTTCGCCCGTTGGGATCTTAAATATCTGGACGACCCTGAGAATGTATTTGGTGGTGCCGAACAGATCCATACCGTGGTACGTGACGGTTTCGAAGACGACATGCCGAAAGCTTATGCAATTCTTGAGGCATTTGAATGGACTCCTGAGCAAATGGGCGAAGTCATGCTTAAGAATCAGGAAGATGGCAGTGACCCCTATGAAAATGCCAAGCAGTGGGTAGAAGACAATCAGGAGGTTGTTGAACAGTGGCTAAATAGCTAACCGCTCCATTACAGCGTGCCGGTCTCAGTAAATGCTGTGGCCGGCACGTTTGTTTTTTTAAAATAAATTCTACAAAAATTAACCTCATAACCCAGAAATACAACGTTCGTTAATATATAGTTAAACAAACGCAACACGCTACTCTCGCGCGTGTTGTTTAATCAAATGGAGAGGCACTCGTGGATAAGTCAGAACCTAATCATTCCCCGGATGAGCCGGTCTCAGAGGGCATTCCTGCCCCTGAAGGAGCAGCAAATCTCATCGATACCGATTACGTTATCGGCCAAGATAACATCACTGCCAATCGCATGGGGGTTAGCGTAGATCTCCATGGCAAGGTCTTCACGATTTCTGCTCTGGTAGTGACTCTATTTGTTGTGCTGACTCTGGCACTCCAAGACACGATCAGCCCCATCTATGATGCCATTTTCAGCTTCTTAACCGGCAACCTTTCCTGGTTCTTTATGCTGGCCGCCAATATCTTCGTGATTTTATGTATTGGTTTGATTCTCTCCCCGCTTGGAAAAGTAAGGCTTGGGGGCGCTGATGCGACACCGGATTACACCTACTCAGGCTGGTTTTCAATGCTGTTCGCCGCAGGTATGGGCATCGGCTTGATGTTCTATGGTGTAAACGAGCCATTAACGCATTTTGGTACGTCCCTTGCCGGTGGCCCTGACGCGCCACTGATGGGAGCTGCAGGCGATGAGTCCGCTGCTGCCGCACTTGGCATGGCCGCGACTATTTACCATTGGGGTCTGCACCCCTGGGCGATCTACGCCATTGTGGGTCTTTCGCTGGCACTGTTTTCCTTCAATAAAGGGCTTCCCCTTTCCATGCGCTCAGTGTTTTACCCGATTTTGGGTGAGCGTGTATGGGGCTGGCCGGGTCATGTGATTGATATTCTGGCCGTCTTTGCTTCGCTTTTCGGTC
This sequence comes from Vreelandella nanhaiensis, assembly GCF_003990185.1. GTDB lineage: Bacteria > Pseudomonadota > Gammaproteobacteria > Pseudomonadales > Halomonadaceae > Vreelandella > Vreelandella nanhaiensis. The sequence goes on from NZ_RZHF01000005.1 coordinate 206,723, forward strand.
TGGCTACGTCGCTAGGGTTGGGTGCGGCTCAGGCGGCTGCCGGGTTAAGCCACCTGTTTGGCGCGCCGGAAAGCGATGTCACCATGGTGCTGCTTATCATCGGTATTACCATCATTGCTATCGCATCGGTTATTGCCGGTGTCGATAAAGGCGTTCAGCTGCTTTCCAAGATCAATATTGCGCTTGCCGCTGCGCTGTTGTTCTTTATCGTCGGCGTTGGCCCTACCCTGCTGATCGCAACTGGCTTTTTTGAAAACCTCTTCCATTACTTTGTTAACCTACCCGCACTATCCAATCCCTTTGGTCGTGAAGATATTGGCTTCACCCAAGGCTGGACAGCCTTCTACTGGGCGTGGTGGATCTCCTGGTCTCCGTATGTAGGCATGTTTATCGCCCGCGTTTCACGCGGCCGTACGGTTCGTGAGTTCCTGGTTTCCGTTCTGATTATTCCGGTGCTGGTTTCCGTACTTTGGATGACCACGTTCGGTGGCACTGCCATTGATCAATACGTAAGCCAGGGCATTGAATCTGTCCGCGACGCTAATATGGATCTGCAGCTGTTTATCATGCTTCAACAGCTACCGCTTTCTCAGATCACCTCGTTTATCGGTATTGTGCTGGTCGTGGTTTTCTTTGTGACCTCGTCAGACTCGGGTTCACTGGTGATCGACTCTATCACCGCTGGTGGCAAGGTCGATGCACCCAAGCCGCAGCGGGTGTTCTGGGCCATTATCGAAGGGGCTATCGCTATCGCTCTACTGCTGGGTGGCGGCTTGACGGCCCTGCAAACCATGGCGGTTTCCACCGGTCTGCCCTTTACCGTCATCCTATTGGTCGCCTGCTATGCGATTATTAAAGGTTTGATGAGCGAGCCAAGGTCCGCATAACCCTTGTCAGCTTGCACTCAATCAACGGGCAGCCAATTGGCTGTCCGTTTTTTATGGCTATTGGCTAACACCACAGGTCTTTTAAAGGCGTATCGGGCCGGTAGTGGTTGGCAATTTGCGCCTGCAGAAGCTCTGCCGTTGCCAGCGCATCAATAAGGGCGTGATGCCCCTGATAGTTAGGCAGGCCATAACGTTCGCGGCTGGCGTTTAAACGTATCGAGACGGGCGGTCGCCCTAGCCAGCGGCGAAAGCGGGACCACAGCGTCTGGCGATGCAGCCTTGCTTCAAGCGACATCGTATCAATCATGGGAAACATCACTCCTTCCCCACGCCGCGCCTTGATGGCAGCATCAAGAAAAGGCCGCTCGATATTACGAAAGTGAACGACCACCAGGTGACCTGCCAACATTTCCAACAGCTCATCCAAAACAATATCCAGGTCGGGCGCTTCGGCTACTTCAGAATGAGTAATATGATGAAAAGCGATTGACGCTTCCGCCAACGGCCTTGTCGGTTTGACGACCCAATAACGCCGCTCGGCAAGTTTTATACGATCGAGCGTAAACGGCACAACCCCGATACTGACAATAGCATGGCGATCTTCATCCAAACCGGTGGTTTCCATATCGAGCGCAACCATGGGTACATCGGAAATGGGCGTATCGCTTGCGGGCAGCGGCGTTGAAAAAAACCGCTTGATGGCATCATCTTTTGCCTGCTGCCTGCGCTGTGCCATGTAGCTAGCCCAGTCGGACTGACTGACGCGTTGACGTGGACGAATGCCTAGCATATTACTGCCTCGGCCGCTGTGCGGGCATGGGATAACGGAATTTTAAAAACTTCTGGGCATTGCTAAGCACCTGGAAGGCGTCTTTCAGCGTATGTCGTTCGCTATCTTCCACATTTTCAGGCTCGATATTATTATCCGGCATTCGCTCTTCCTGAATATCAATCATCTGGTGACGCAACCGTGTCATGCATAAAAACTCGAAGGCATAACTAAGCTTATCGCTAACGCCGTTCGCCAATAGCTGCGTCTGGCTTATGTCGTTTAACCGCTGAAATGTATTCTGGGCTTTTGAACCACAGGCCAGCGCATGGATCCGGATCAGATCCACCATGGGCGCAGTACCACGCCGCTTCAGGTTGATCGAATTATTGTGCTTACCGTCTTTTTCCATCACAAAGGTGCGGAAAAACCCAAGCGGCGGAGTACGATTGAGCGCATTGCGCGCCATAGCGGCCAAAAATAGCGGGGATTCTGCGGCTCTCTTAGCGACTAGATCCTGCAGGGTTTCAACAAAATGATCCTCGCCATAGATGCTGTCCAGGTCAAAGAAAATCGAACTTTGCAGTAGCTTTTTAGGCGTGGGATTGGAAATCCAGTCTTCAAAATAGTCTTTCCAGACGCTCAGCGGCTGACGCCACTGGGCATTGGTGGCCATGATATCGCCTTTGCAGTAGGTATAACCGCAAGCATCCAGACCGTCGCTGACAAACTTGGCCAACGCATAAAAGTAGTCGTCATGCTGTTTGGGCACAAACTCATCAGACAGAACGAGCGCATTATCCTGATCGGTCACAATGCTTTGCTCATTACGTGCCATCGAGCCATTCACCATAAAACAGTACGGCACTGGCGGGGGGCCAAGCTCTGCCTCGGCGAGCTCCAGCAGACGGCGGGTAAAACTGCGCCCGATGGTTGAAAGCGCACTGCCGACCATTTGTGAGTTAGCCCCTTCCTGCACCATTCTGACAAATGCAGCGCGTACGTCAGGCGCCAGCCGGGCAAGACCCTGGGCGCTGGACTGATTAAAAATATTGCTGACTAGATAAAGCCCGCTGTGGGTCTCATAGCGAATAATATCGGAAAGATGCACCACACCCACCGGACGCTGGCGGTAAATGACGGGCAGGTGATGCACGTTATTGCGCAGCATCGTAAGCATTGCTTCATAGACCGAGGCATCGGACTGAATGGTAATCAGATGAGACGATGCGACGTCGCCAATCGCAGCCTGAGGCGAGAGCCCCTCTGCTACTACGCGGGTTCGAAAATCACTATCGGTAAAAATCCCTTCCATACGCCATGTCTGGCCTTCGCTGTCCTGGAAGCTATAGCGAGGATTGCCCGAGCACTGCTTGATCACGATGGCCGCCGATGCCTGCGCCTCGCTGATTTGATTCGCAACTTGCTGAAGAGTTGTGCTGGCCTCGACCATGACCGGATAACGCGTTACCAGCTTGCGGATACGCGTCACCATCATGTCATTGGATTTTTTCTGCTGTTCAGCCACCGTTTCAAGGCGTGGCCGTTCAAGCTCTACAAAGTCTGCAAAATCATCATCTTCTTCACATAAGCGCTGAAAGACATCATTGGGAATAAAGTAGATGAGCGTGTCTTCAATTGCCTGCGCCGGAAAGCGCACCTTATGATTGCGCAATAAGCTGAAGTGCCCAAAGATATCCCCCTCACCCAAGCGGTTATAGAGTTCGCCCTGTCGACGATATACCTCCACGGCCCCGCTCCTGATAAAACATAGCTCGTTCAGGATCTCGTTGAGCACCAGAATATCACTGCCGGTCTTGAAATAGCTGACCTCTACTCGCTCAGCTATGACATCAAGCAGCTCATCGGAGAGGCCATCAAAGGGCGGAAACTGGCCCATGAATTGGCGGATTTCGAGTAGCTCAATGTCCATGCATTCTCCTAAAACATATCCGGCAGGCAAAGAGATAGTTTGGAGCGGTTAACGGACAGCGTAAACCCTCGGCACAATAAAAAGCCCGGCACTTGCGTGCCGGGCTTTATGATCACTAGCGAACCACTTCATGTTCTATACGATAAATCAGCTGTTACTAACCTTACCGCTAACAATAAAGACAGCTTCTAGTAAGCAGACGTGACTTATGACTCGCTAGCCATCTCTTGAACACGCTGCATCATTTCCGGATCTTGCTGAATGGACTGACCAATGGCATTGAAGGTATCAACATCCAAGCCGCTATCTTCAACGACTTCGATCATACGATCATTGGCTTCGGCGCGAACTTCCTGTTGTGCAGCTTCGTCACCTGCTTCCTGCAGACGCTGTGTGTACTCTTGCGAGATCACGGCGATTTCTTGAGAAGCATCGGCGAACTGCTGTAGCTGCTCGTCAGAAAAATCCTGGGCGGGTACCGCTTGTTGAGTCGCCATCGGATCCTGAGCGGGGTCCTGCGCTTGTTGAGCGTTGGCGGTAGAAGCCATTAAGCCGGTAGCGAGCAGGGCAGCAGAAAACAAAGCAGTTAAACGTTGCATAGAAAGAAACCTCATTGACACGATGTGAGTGTGTAAGGTCTGACGCAATCATTCAGGACAGGTTCAATTTTTTCAGTAATAGAATGTAACAAGATAATAATAAACGCGCTAAAATGCCAGTCAACTTTTACTTTTATCTAAAAATCATCAGTTAATTCAAATAGTTAATAAAAAATATCTTTATTCCCGTTTATCCCGGATTTTTATAGCTTTTGTGAAACATTAACTTTATACGTACTCCACTCCGGCTTATAAACGCTGCAAGTAGCCAGCGCCGCCCAAGTTACGCATCTGCTGGGCAATCCACTGGCTGCGTCTTTCTACTTGGGCATCCGGGCGCGATGCACTGCGCGTACGCGGGCTGGGCAGGATGGCTGCCAGCAAACTGGCCTGGCGATCAGAAAGTGCGTTGGCCGATACTCCAAAGTAGTGCCGTGCGGCGGCTTCCAGGCCAAACACGCCGCTATCCCATTCAGCTACATTAAGGTACACCTCCAGAATGCGCTGCTTGCTCCAGAGCGTTTCAATCAGCAGCGTAAACCAGGCTTCCAGCCCCTTCCGTGTCCAGCTTCGCCCGCTCCACAGGAAAACATTCTTGGCTGTTTGCTGGCTAAGCGTGCTGGCACCGCGCAGGCGGCCGCCATCCCGACTGGTTTGCCAGGCACGGCGAAGCTCGACGATGTCGAACCCACGATGAACGGGAAAGCGCTGATCTTCAGCCGCAATGACGGCGAGTTTGGCGCTGTTGGAAAGCTCGTCCCAGCTGCGCCACTGGCGCTGTATGTTGATAGGTTCGCTATTGATCCAGCTCTGTATCTTGCGCTCCACCATCACCATGGATCCAGGCGGCGGAACAAAACGGAACAGTAAAACCAGGGCGACAGAAAGAAGGACAAAAAGCAGCACGCCGCGCCACACAAGACGCCATAACTGACGAAGAAAGCGGCCCAGCGTACGTTTAAGCATCGTTATCCTTAGCGTTTCATAAGATGTTCCGCATGATAACGCAGATGGTCCTCAATGAACGAGGCAATAAAGAAGTAACTATGGTCGTAACCCGGCTGACGACGCAACGTTAGCGGATGATCATGTTCTTCACACACAGCCTCTAGCCGTTCGGGTTTTAGCTGCTCCTCAAGAAACTGATCGGCTTCACCCTGATCGATAAACAACCGCTGCCGTGAGGCGCCGTTGGCGACCAGTTCGCAGGCATCGTACTGGCGCCAGCGTGATTGATCGTCGCCCAAGTAGTTGGTGAACGCCTTTTGCCCCCACGGGCATTCCATTGGATTAACAATAGGTGCAAATGCAGAAACCGAGCTGAAACGTCCTGGATGTCGCAGCGCCAGAATCAAGGCGCCGTGACCACCCATTGAGTGGCCGCTGATCGACTCACGCCCATTCACTGGAAAATGTTGGCGTACAACCGAGGGAAGCTCTTCAATAATGTAGTCGTACATCCGGTAGTGCGGCTTCCAGGGCGCTTCGGTCGCATTAACGTAGAATCCGGCGCCTGAACCCAGATCATAGCTTTCGTGCTCGCCGGGCAAATCGGTGCCGCGGGGGCTAGTATCCGGGCATACAATCGCGATGCCGAGTTCAGCCGCCAACCGCTGGGCACCGGCTTTCTGCATGAAGTTTTCATCGTTGCAGGTAAGCCCGGAAAGCCACCATAACAACGGTACACGCTCACTTTCTGCCTGAGGGGGCAGGTAAACCGCAAACTCCATATCGCAGTCCAGCGCCCGGGAGTAGTGGCGGTAGCGCTTGTGCCAGCCACCAAAGCTGCGGTTGGCAGACACCAGTTCTAGAGTTTCACTCATGCTCATGGGCAGGCTCCTTGCGAAGAGACAGGCGCGCAAGATACTCTCGCGCGCCTTGAAGGGCTTATCAAGTAGCTACTTAATAATGCAGTACGGTACGAATACTCTTACCAGCATGCAGCAGCTCAAAGGCTTCGTTGATTTTTTCAAACGGCATATCATGGGTGATGAAGTCATCAATATTGATTTCGCCGTTCATGTAACGTTCAACGTAGCCCGGCAGCTCACTGCGGCCTTTCACGCCGCCAAAGGCGGAGCCTTTCCAGACACGTCCGGTTACTAGCTGGAACGGGCGGGTAGAAATCTCCTCACCCGCGCCGGCCACACCAATGACAATCGACTCACCCCAGCCCTTGTGACAGCATTCAAGTGCTGAGCGCATCACGTTGACGTTGCCGATACACTCAAACGAGTAATCCACACCACCATCGGTCAAGTCGACAATCACCTGTTGAATCGGGTCGCTGTACTCTTTGGGGTTTACAAAATCGGTCGCCCCAAACTGCTTGGCCAATTCGAACTTGTCCGGGTTTACATCAATGGCAATAATCCGGGCGGCCTTGGCCATTACTGCCCCCTGAATAACCGCCAGACCAATTGCACCCAGGCCAAAAACCGCCACGGTTGAACCGGGCTCGACTTTGGCGGTGTTGAGTACCGCACCAATGCCGGTGGTCACGCCGCAACCAAGCAGGCAGATTTTATCCATCGGCGCTTCTTTTGAAACCACCGCCAGGGACACTTCCGGCAGGACGGTGTACTCACTGAATGTTGAAGTGCCCATATAGTGATGGAGCATCTTTCCATCCAGCGAAAAACGCGAAGTACCGTCGGGCATCACGCCTTTACCCTGAGTAGCACGTACGCTGCCACACAGGTTGGTCTTGCCGGAAAGACAGAACTTACACTTGCCGCACTCGGCGGTGTAAAGCGGGATAACATGATCGCCAGGCTTGAGGCTGGTGACGCCTTCACCCACTTCCTGCACCACACCGGCACCTTCGTGGCCCAGTACTGAAGGGAAAAGCCCTTCAGGGTCGGCGCCGGACAGTGTATAGGCATCGGTATGACAGACGCTGGTAGCCGCCATCTTGACCAGCACTTCTCCCGCTTTCGGGCCTTCTACATCGATTTCAACTAATTCAAGCGGTTTTCCTGCTTCCAAGGCAACGGCAGCACGTGATTTCATATTAACTCCAAAATTTTAGTTACTTCTTAAGTAATAACAGCGTTACTACTTGTTGTCAGCCACAGGGCCAAATTCAATTGGCAGCCAGCGATAGCCCGTTTCATCTTTGGCAACATGCCCGATACCTGGGAATGGCATATGGGCACCCGCAACCCAGTGTTTATCTGCAACGGCACTTTCGAGCACGCTTTCACGCGTACGTATAGCCTGCTCGGGGTCGGAATCAAACTCGATAGCTACGCTAGGGTCGGCAAACTGAACGCCATAACTATGCACCACGTCACCCCATACCAGCATGGCGTCTTCATCGCTATTGAGCATAAAGCTTGAGTGTCCAGGCGTATGGCCATGGGTGTCCTGGGCCACAATACCTTTTAAAAGTTCATCGCCCGGCGTAAAGGAGCTAAACCGACCTGCTTTTTGATAAGGCGAGACCGCTTCTTGAGCTATAACGAAGAAATCGCGCTCTTCTTCAGGTAGCTCGGCAGCACGTGCTTCATCTAGCCAAAAATCTGCGTCTGCCTGACTTACACGTAACTCAGCGTTGGGATAAACCGCCTCGCCATTCTCATTGGTTAAGCCACAAGCGTGATCAGGATGCAGATGCGTCATCAGTACCGTGTCAACATCATCAGACGTGTAGCCAGAAGCACGCAGGTTGCTCTCGACCTGCCCCAATGAGGGACCGAAGCAAGCGGCCGAACCAGCATCAACTAGCACAAGGTTCTCGCCAGTGTGAATGAGAAAGGCATTTACCGCTGTTTGCATGCCGTTTTCCGCATCAATAAAAAGTGCATCAAGGTGACGGAGAATTTCGTCCTGCTCTATGCCTTTTAATAACGATGTATCGATAGCTGTATGACCATCATAGAGAGCAGTCACTTCATATTCACCGACCAGCATGCGAAACCAGCCAGGCGCTTGTTCTTGCTGCTGCGTAGGTAATTCAGCTTGGACGGTAGCTGCCCAACCAACACTAACGGCGACTGCCAAGAGACTGTGCGAACACTTGGAAAAGTATGTAGACATAAGCTGTACGCCCTAAATACGGTTAAAATGCCAATAGTGTAGGCCACATAGGCGCAGTTGATAAACCGGGATACACTCATAAGATTGTTGTCACTGAGCAATAATCATCATTGGGAGTTAATATGCAACACTGGGGCCGTATTGAGGCATTTGTTGAAGTCGTACGTTTAGGGACTTTTTCGGCCGCTGCTAGTTACTTGAAGGTTTCAACTTCGCACATCAGTCGTTTGGTTAGCCAGCTCGAAAACCAGTTGGGCGTACAATTGCTCTATCGCACCACGCGGCAAATCCGCTTGACTGATGCTGGCGCTATTTACGTAGAGCAATGCCGCCATTTGTTCGATGGTCTGCGCGATGCTGAACAAGCGCTTAGTGAACTCCAGTCCAAGCCTAATGGGCTACTTAAACTCACCTCAGCCACCACTTTTGGCGAGCGCTTTATAGCACCTTTAGTCAACGACTTTCAGTGCCTGCACCCTCAGCTTGAGGTTCATATGCACTTCACCAATCGCCCGGTAGAGCTGATTGAAGAAGGTTTTGATATTGCCATTCGTATGGGAGTACTCAAGGATTCAAGCCTGATTGCCCGGCGGTTATGTGAGCGGCGCGAATACATTGTGGGTTCGCAGGCCTATTTTCGCCAAACGCCGCCTCCGCATACGCTGGCGGAACTGAGCCAGCATCGCTGCCTAATAGGCTCGCGGCCTAACTGGCTGTTCGAAGCGAACGGTCAGCGCCGCGAAGTGCGTATTGAAGGCTGCTGGAGTGGGAACTCGGGCCCTGCACTGCTGGACGCAGCGCTCAAGGGATTAGGCCTGGCGCAGCTGCCTGACTACTATGTAGCTCCCTATCTTGCCAGCGGTGAACTTGTCGCGGTACTGGAGCCTTTTCAGCATCACGATACGGCCGTGTGGGCGGTGTATCCACGCCACCGCCACCTGTCGCCTAAAATTCGTCAGTTAGTTGATTACCTGGTAGCCAATATATCCCGCGTACTGCCGGATACTCAGCCACGCTGACTCACTCCTCTGGCGACTTTCATGTGATTGGGCTGCCTAGCCGCGGCGATCAAAGGCTTCATAGCCTAAACGTTATGTACCTATGGATTATTAACAAGTGTCGCGTGCCAGCACACAAAGGTGACGATATAATGAACATTCGCAACTGAATGTTTTTCGTCAGCAATACCTGCAAATCTCTACACCGAAGGAAAAAGCATGCACCTCCCCCCTCCTGCCTGGCCCATCGATTTTCGCATCACGTTACTGCGGGCTACGCTTTACGTGCTTTTTATCGGCGGCATTGCCCAAGGGGCTTATTATGAAGCCCTCTATTTTCCGTCCGTACGTTTTACCGAGCTGGGCTTTACTGAGTTTGCCCAGACGCTAACGCTCGCCAGCTGCTGTGGGTTACTGCTGTATACCCGTCAGGTAATTAAGGTCTTCCCTAATGTAACGTTACTGCTATTTGCGTTTATTGCCGCTTCACTCGTTCGCGAGCAGGATTACTTTCTAGATGTATACGTTGCCGATAACAGCTGGAAGGTCATTGTTGCGCTGATTATAATGCCTACTCTTGGTTGGGTGATTTATCAGCGCCGTCACTTTGTTGCCGAGTTTGCTCACTACAGCAACACCTTCGCCTTTGGCCTGTTTGCAGGTGGCGTGCTGACCACCTACGTGTTCTCACGTTTGTATGGGCGGCAGGTTTTCTGGCGCGCTGTTCTTGATGATAGCTACGTACGCGTCTTCAAGGACGTAGCCGAAGAAGTAGCTGAGCTTCTGGGCTACAGCCTTATTCTGTTTGCCACTATCGAACTGCTGCTGCTTGCTCTGCGAATCAGTAAGGCCCAGCGCGCCCGTTCGTAATCCCCCCCTACCTACCTCTAGTAACTGTCTATTTCGACGGCATGCCGCCTATGCTTAGGGCGGCATTTCATTTTTTAGATTCCGCTATACGCAAACCCATTTGCACAGCGTCTTCCCCCACCGTAGTGTGCCGCGTTATAGATTTTTTTATTCTTTGCTTAATAACAACGGCCTAAACCCTATGAAGACTCCTAATAATTACGATAGCCGCACTAACCGCGGCTTATTTACCCGCTTTCTGGATAGCGTTGAGTGGCTGGGTAATTTACTGCCTCACCCGGTTACCCTGTTTGCGCTGCTGTGTGTATTTGTCGTTATTGCAAGCGGCATTGCAGGCGCGCTGGGGTTATCAGTGGCTGACCCGCGGCCTGCCAATGAAGGCGAGCTGATTGCAGTCAATTCGCTACTCAATGCAGAAGGCTTGCGGCGCCTGGTTACTGAAATGGTCACCAACTTTACCGGCTTCGCCCCTTTGGGCACCGTACTGGTGGCCATGCTGGGAGTAGGCGTTGCCGAACACTCGGGCCTGCTGTCTGCCAGCATGCGCGCCTTGGTGCTCAACCGCTCGCCACGTATCGTGACCTATGCCGTGGTGTTTGCCGGCATCATGTCGAACATGGCCGCAGAGCTTGGCTATGTCGTGCTGATTCCCCTGGCAGCCATGATCTTCCACTCGCTGGGACGTCACCCGCTTGCTGGACTTGCAGCCGCGTTCTGCGGCGTATCCGGCGGTTACAGCGCCAACCTGCTGATCGGCACCGTCGACCCGCTGCTTTCGGGGATTACCCAGGAGGCCGCGAGGCTGTTGGACCCGGCCTATATCGTGGGAGCTGAAGCCAACTGGTTCTTCATGTTTGCCAGCACCTTCTTTGTGACGCTGATTGGTGGCTTGGTCACCGAGCGCATCGTCGAGCCAAAGCTGGGAGAATTTGACTCCGCCTATGCTGAAAGCGATATCGACCAGCAGCGCATGGAGGGGCTTTCTGCCGAAGAAAAGCGTGCATTGAAAGGCACCGGCCTGGCCGCACTGGCGCTAACCGCCCTGATCGCGGTGATGGTAGTACCCGAAAGCGGTATTTTGCGTAATCCCGAGACGGGCCTTGTCAGCGGCTCACCGTTTTTACGCGGCATCGTGGTCATTGTGGCCGTCGCCTTCACGCTACTAGGATTTGTCTACGGTCGCCTGGCGGGCACCATGCACAATGACCGCGACGTAGTAAATGCCATGGCCAAGAGCATGAGCAGCCTTGGGCTGTATATCGTTCTGGTCTTTTTTGCCGCCCAGTTTGTTGCGCTATTCAACTGGAGCAACTTCGGGACCGTGACCGCCGTTGCTGGTGCCGACCTGCTACAGTCACTGGGTTTACGTGGCCCGGGCCTGTTTGCCCTATTCATCCTGCTGTGTGCCTTTGTCAACCTGTCGCTGGGCAGCGCTTCGGCCCAGTGGGCGGTAACAGCACCTATCTTCGTCCCTATGCTGATGCTGATGGGCTATGCGCCCGAGGTGATTCAGGCGGCTTACCGGATTGGTGACTCTGTCACCAACCTGATCACGCCGATGATGAGCTATTTCGGCCTGATTCTGGCGGTGGCGTCTCGCTACCGCAAGGATATGGGCATTGGTACGCTGGTAGCCCTCATGCTGCCCTATACGCTATTCATGCTGATCGGCTGGAGTCTGCTGTTCTTCGTCTGGGTGTTTATCCTTGGCCTTCCGGTTGGCCCAGGCTCAGCCACTCACTACACGCTGTAACGCTAGGCAATAAAAAAACCCGCCGTGTTACCGGCGGGTTCTTTACTTAGCTGCCCGAGCTTACTTACTCATCCAGGAACGAGCGCAGTGGCTCAGAGCGCGACGGATGGCGAAGCTTGCGCAGCGCCTTGGCTTCAATCTGACGAATCCGTTCACGGGTAACGTCAAACTGCTTGCCAACTTCCTCAAGCGTATGGTCGGTATTCATATCAATACCGAAACGCATGCGCAGTACCTTGGCTTCACGTGCAGTGAGGCCACCCAGTACGTTGCGGGTCGCTTCAATCAAGCCTTCACCGGTCGCCATATCGATAGGCAGCAGCATCGTGCCATCCTCGATAAAGTCGCCCAGGTGTGAGTCATCATCATCACCAATCGGCGTCTCCATGGAGATCGGCTCTTTGGCGATTTTAAGCACCTTGCGCACTTTGTCTTCCGGCATTTCCAGACGTTCGCCCAGCTCTTCCGGCGTCGGCTCGCGGCCCATTTCCTGCAGCATCTGGCGCGAAACGCGGTTGAGCTTGTTGATCGTCTCGATCATGTGCACCGGTATACGGATAGTACGCGCCTGATCGGCGATCGAACGGGTAATCGCCTGACGAATCCACCAGGTAGCATACGTCGAGAACTTGTAACCGCGGCGATATTCGAACTTGTCCACCGCCTTCATCAAGCCGATGTTGCCTTCCTGAATCAGATCCAGGAACTGCAGTCCACGGTTGGTGTACTTCTTGGCGATCGAGATAACCAGACGCAGGTTGGCCTCAACCATCTCTTTCTTGGCACGACGTGCCTTCGCCTCACCAATCGACAGCTTGCGATTCACCTCTTTCAAGTCCGCCACGGTGAGCTGCACCATGTCTTCTTCAAAAGCGATTTTACGCTGAGAACGGGCGATATCGGCACGCAGCGGTTCAAGACGGTCAGCGTACTTGGGCTGTGCTTCCTGGAAAGCATCCAGCCACTTGGGATTGGATTCGCTGCCAGGGAACGACTTGATAAACGTCTTGCGCGGCACTTTGGCTTTTTTCACGCAAAGCTGCATGACCGCTTTTTCCTGGGCACGCACCTGCTCGACGCTGATACGTACCTGACCGACCAGACGCTCAAAATGCTTAGGCACAAGTTTGATAGGAGAGAAAAGCTCAGCAAGACGTTCTTGCTCGGCCTTCACCTCAGCACTACCGCGACCGTACTTGGCAAGTACAGCTTCTACCGCGGCATTTTGCTCGCGAATCTGCTCAAAGCGTGCCCGCGCCTCTTCAGGGTCCGGGCCACCCTCACTTGCGTTTGTGTCGTCGTCGTCCTCGTCGTCATCGCTTTCAACGTCGTCATCATCGCTAAGCTCGGCTTCCACCTCAGGCTCAGGCACATCCGCTTCGGCAACGCCGGGGATGCCTTCATCAGGGTCGATGAAGCCGGAAAAGAGATCCGATAAGCGGCCAGGAGCTTCCTCATCCTGGGTGGCGTCGTAAGCATCCAGAATCGAGGCGACAGCGCCTGGCAGATAAGCCAGCGCCGACATCACTTCACGGGTGCCCTCTTCGATCCGCTTGGCGATCTCAATTTCGCCTTCACGAGTCAAGAGTTCTACTGTGCCCATTTCACGCATGTACATGCGTACTGGGTCTGTGGTGCGACCCACGTCGCTTTCCACGGCGGCAAGTGCCGCAACGGCCTCTTCCGCAGCGGACTCGTCCGTGGAGTGATCCGACATCATCAAAGTGTCTTCATCAGGCGCTTCTTCAGCAACACGGATGCCCATGTCGTTGATCATGCCAATGATGTCTTCCACTTGATCCGGGTCGGCGATATCCTCAGGTAGATGGTCGTTGACCTCGGCATAAGTCAGGTAGCCCTGCTCTTTGCCGCGCGCGATCAACTCCTTCAGACGTGACTGCTGCTGCGCATTTCCAGCCATAGAAACCCTATCTCGACGAAGAAGAATGAAACACCTAGAGCGCTGAATCGATTAAACTCAACAAGCCGAACAGTATAACGTAATTTACTGATTTTTTTCCAGCATAACGTATTTGCGCGGTCATTCAGGTGTGTTAGGTTATTCGGTTAGCTCAGCGTTTGGCGACTAACCATTATCTGGTGCTGAGAAGAGCAAAATTCAACCCCCCTCACCCCAAGTCTCATCTAGTATTTAGTCATCGCTAACAATTTCATGAACTTTTGCCTTTCGTCAGCCGACAGCTTTTCACCAGACTCCTGCTTTTTAACTAGCGCAGCAAACTGCTCCACCAGCGTTTCCACTTCTTTCTGCGGGGAGAGTTGCTGCTGCTTGCTCTTCAAGTACTCGACAAGGCTTAAAAGCTCTGCCTCTCTCGTGTCTTTTGGAAGCAATAATTCCCGCTTGGCAAGCTCTGCTAACACCTGCCCCTGAGGGCTGCCCTGAAAATGCGCCAGCACCACTTGTGGGCTGCGATAACGTCCGGCCTGTAACAGGGCAACCAAGTCGCGGCATAACGGCGTATGCTCATCTTCAGGCAGCCACTCAAGCGTATCCGGTAGCGTCGACACAATGCCCGGCTCATGCAAAAGCAGCTGTACGATCCGGCCCACCGGCGACAGCACCTGGCTACGCGTCTTGGGCTTAGACCGCCTGACATTTTCAGGTTCCCTGCTTTCTTTAGCTTCGGGCTCTGCTACCGGCTCCCAGTAAGCAGGCTCCTTGGAAGGTGCTGCACGCTTCTCCAAAAGTGCCTGCAGCTGCTGCTGGGCCAACCCACTGCGTTTGGCAAGCGCTTCCAGCAGCAACGACTTGAGCATGCCTTCAGGTACTTTGTTCAGCGCTTCAAGCACCTGGCTTGCAAAGCGCTCTCGTCCTTCCACAGTATTCAGATCACGCCCTTGGGCAGCCTGTTCAAACAGAAACTCGGAAAGCGGCATTGCACAGGTCACACGATCCCGAAAAGCTTCAGCCCCTTCACGGCGTACCAGCGTGTCCGGATCATCGCCTTCAGGCAGAAACAGAAACCGCGCTTCACGCCCATCAATCATCAGCGGCAATACAGTTTCCAGTGCCCGACTAGCCGCTTGGCGCCCTGCACGATCACCGTCAAAACAGAACACCACTCGGCTGACCAGCCGGAACAGGCGGCTTAAATGATCTTCCGTGGTGGCCGTCCCCAGCGTGGCAACGGCGTTATGAATACCGTATTGCGCCAGCGCCACGACATCCATATACCCTTCAACCATGACCAGCTGTTCAAGCTTGCTGGATACCTGACGTGCCTCATACAGGCCGTACAGCTCACGCCCCTTATGAAACACCGGTGTTTCCGGCGAATTGAGATATTTGGGCTGCTCATCGCCCATCACTCGTCCACCAAAGGCAATCGTACGCCCGCGCAAATCACGAATTGGGAACATTACCCGGTCGCGGAAACGGTCATAGGTGCGTCCGGTGTCCTCACGGTGAATCAGCAGGCCATACTCAACCTGAACAGACTCCGGGATACCGCGCTCACTCAAATGCTGTTTAAGCGCTTCCCAGCCGCCCGGCGCATAGCCAATCCCGTAGGTCTGAATCACTTCAGATGAGAGCCCGCGACCTTCCAGGTAGCGTTTAGCACTCTGGCCTTCGCCCATCTTGAGCCGTTCACGGTAGAAGCTGGCAGCAAGCTCAAGCAGGTTAACGCCCTCTTTGCGCTTTTTATCTCGCTCTCGGGCATGGGGGTCGTCCGCCCCTTCTCGGGGAACATCAAGTCCTAGCCGTCCCGCCAGCTGCTCTACCGCCTCAGGAAACGGCAACTTCTCATACTCCATCAGAAAGCGTAGTGCATTACCATGAGCGCCACATCCAAAGCAGTGATAAAACTGCTTGTCGGCGCTTACCGTAAAAGAGGGCGTTTTTTCCTGATGAAAAGGGCAAAGCCCTGCGTAGTTCCGGCCAGCCTTTTTCAGCTGCACGCGCTCGCCAACGACCTCGACCACATCAACGCGGCCGAGCAGATCGTCAATAAAACGCTGTGGAATCTGGCCTGCCATGAACTACGGGCATCCTCGCGCAGAGCGCTGACTTGCTGATAGTTAAGACGCAGCTTAAGGTCATCAGGCACATCGCCAGATCACCCTAAACAACGAGAGATAAATCGAAAAACAAACGGCCACCTAGTGGCGGCCGCTTGGCATCCCTCTTGAGATGGCCAGCTAACTACTCTGACCTTCCCCAGGTACGGATCAATAGAGCCGTTCGAAACGCTTTTGCTCACGCTGAACCTTCTTGGCGTGGCGTTTTACGGCAGCTGCCGCTTTGCGCTTACGCTCAGCAGTCGGCTTCTCATAGTGCTCGCGACGACGTACTTCAGAGAGAACACCGGCTTTTTCGCAAGAACGTTTGAAGCGACGCAGGGCGACGTCAAACGGCTCGTTATCACGTACTTTTACAGAAGGCATTAAGCACTCACCTACCTTAAGGAGTCTTGAGTTCGGATAGTACGCACACCGCTGATTGCATAATTGCCAGTGCGGTGCACGACCCAGTTTTACAGCGCACGATAGTCTAGTCGTGAAAAGCCATCTTTGCAAATGCTTACGCGGTTATTGCCTGACAATGGTAGACTACGGCATTTACCCATATTCACCCGAAGGGTCTTTTCTGCTATGCGCGTATTGGGCATCGAAACTTCCTGCGACGAAACTGGCGTCGCGCTATACGATACCTCATTAACTGGTGGTAGCGGCCTGTTGGCCGATGCGCTGTATAGCCAGATTGCCATGCACGCGGATTACGGCGGCGTAGTACCTGAGCTGGCCTCTCGCGACCATACGCGCCGGTTGCTCCCGCTCATCGAGCAGGTGCTCAATGACGCCAAGCTTACCCGAAAAGATATTGACGGCATTGCCTATACCGCAGGGCCTGGGCTGGTCGGCGCGCTGATGGTGGGAGCCAGCACCGCTCACGGCATGGCCCGTGCCCTGGGCGTCCCGGTGCTCGGCGTGCATCATATGGAAGGGCACCTGCTCGCGCCCATGCTTGAAGAGGACGCCCCGGAATTTCCTTTTGTGGCGCTCCTGGTATCAGGCGGGCATACCCAGCTGGTTGAGGTGAAAAGCCTGGGGAATTACCAGCTACTGGGGGAATCGGTGGATGACGCCGCCGGCGAAGCGTTCGACAAGGCGGCCAAAATGCTGGGGCTTGCCTACCCGGGCGGCCCCGAAGTTGCCCGACTGGCTGAACAGGGTAATCCCAAACGGTTTCGCTTCCCACGCCCCATGACCGACCGCCCAGGGCTTGATTTCAGCTTTTCAGGCCTTAAGACGCATACATTAACCGCAATCCGCCAGCTGGAAACCTCAGGTGAGCTTAACGAACAGGCTCGCGCCGATGTTGCCCGCGCCTTTGAAGAGGCGGTCATTGATACGCTTGTGATCAAATGCCGCCGTGCGTTGGACCAAACGGGGCTTAAGCGGCTGGTAGTGGCAGGCGGCGTCAGTGCCAATCAGCGGCTGCGCGAGCGGCTGGCCCTTGAGTGCGAAAAGCGCCAAGCGAAGGCTTACTATCCGCGCGGGCGCTTCTGCACGGATAATGGTGCCATGATTGCCTACGTAGGTGCACAGCGCCTGGCCGCTGGCGAGCAGGATAGTAATGGCGTCATGCAGGCCACTCCACGCTGGCCGCTTGATCAGCTGGCAGCGCCCAGCGCTTCCTGATCATCAGGGCTTCCTAAGGCGCGGCTCCTCGCCGCGTCTTAGCCTTCGAATATTAAGCCAGTGGCGCAGCAGTACCAGAAGACTCAAACATCCCACCACACCCACGTAACTAGGCGCTAGCCAGACACAGGCGAGCGGAGCTATCAGCGCGCTCATCAAAGACGCAAGTGCCGCAGTTTTTAGCCGCCACGCCAGTAATGCCCATATGGCTGCACTGATGAGTGCCACGCCCGGCACCAGCACTAGCAGCACGCCCAAGGCGCTGGCCACCGCTTTACCTCCGCGAAAGCCATACCAGACGGGGTAGCTATGCCCCAACATTACCGATAGCCCAATCAGCCCCTGCCAACTGATCGGTAGTGCCATCACCTTGCTGGCAAGTACCACAGGCACCCCCTTGAGCGCATCAAGGACCAGCGTAGCGCCCGCTAAACGCGGCCCATAAAGACGCAGGACGTTTGAAAAGCCGGGATTACAGGATCCACAGCAGCGCGGGTCACTAACGCCTGCCGCTCGGCAAACGCTAATCGCTGCCAGCCAGCTGCCGCTTAAATAGCCGATTACGATCCATGCCATGGCGTCTTTCCTGTCCTGCTGTCGTTTCGACTCATCCTAACGTACAATCGCCGGCTTGTTGCAGCCAAGGAAAAGCCCGTGGATCGCATTTTGATCGAAGCGCTGAAGGTAGATACCGTGATTGGTGTCTACGATTGGGAGCGCACCATTCAACAGTCGTTAAGTCTGGATCTGACGCTGGCAACCGATATCCGCCCGGCCGCCGCGACGGATGATCTAAGCCTGACCCTGGACTACGCGGCCATTTGCCAGCGAATCCAGCGTTTTGCCGATACGCATCAATTCGCCCTGGTGGAAACCTTTGCCGAACGCTTGGCGGAATGCTTGCGCTACGAATTCCCAATTTCCTGGCTACGCTTAAGAGTACGCAAGCCCGGCGCCGTGCCCCAGGCGGCTAGCGTAGGTCTTGAAATCACGCGTGGCGAGTTACCGACCGCCAAGGAGTAACCATGAGTCTGGTTACCGTCAGTTTAGGCAGTAATGTTGAACCTGTACGCCATATTCGCCTGTGCCTGGATGCACTCTTTGATGCCTTTGGCCCTCTGCACATCTCCCGGGTGTTTGAAAGTGAGCCCGTCGGCTATAGCGATGGCCGCAACTTCTACAACCTGGTGGTGGCTTTTGAAAGTGACCGCTCACCGGGCGAACTTCAGGCCTGGGCCAAGGCGCTTGAAGTCATTCATGGCCGCAAGCCCGATACGCCCAAGTACAGCCCCCGAGCGCTGGATATCGACCTGCTAACGGTCGGCAATCTTTGCGGCGTTGTGGATGACATCACCCTGCCCCGTGCTGAAATCATCGACAACGCCTTTGTCCTGCAACCGCTGGCCGAACTGCTTCCCGATGAACGGCACCCTGTCTGCAATACGTCCTACGCCACACTCTGGAACAACTTCTCACTTGGCAGTCAGCGCCTTTGGCCGGTCGATTTCACCTGGGGTAACGCTTGGTTATCCCGAGCCGAGGTCATGCCCTACAAAGTAGTGGCAAGGTAGCCAGGCGCTTAACCAAGCGCCTTTACCACCGCAAGCCTGCGCTGCTCACGCAGCGCCTTCCCTAGCGCCGCGCCCTGAACCCCCTGCTTGATGAGCGATTGCGGGCTAACCGCGCGTGCGCTGTTCCAGGCCGCTTCCAAGGCAGCGACTTGCTCACCGGCCATCTTTGCTACCAATAGCAGTTGGGCATCTACCTGAGCGGGCTTGCGCCAGCCATCCAGACGTTCCAGCCAGTGCAGCACCGCTGCTGCTTCCAAGGGTGTCTTCAACAATTGCAGGGTCAACGCCACATGGCGCGCCAGTTCAGAGACACCATTGGGTAGCCGCAAGCGTTTAGCCAACGCCTCGCGAGCAGTATCATCCAGTGCGCAAACCAGCAATGCATAGCGCCAGTGTGCAAGCCTCGCCTGATTGGCAGCGGGGGCATGCTCAAACGCCGCCAAGCCTTTGGATAACGCTTCACCAACAAGCTCCGGGAACCAAACGCTCAGCGCCTGACACTCAGCCAGGGTCGTGAAATACACCTCAGGACTTGGCTCGCCCAAGGCTTTCTCAGTTTCTACCCATACACGCTCGGCAGCCAAGTGCTCAAGCTCGCCGCTTTCACTTACCTTGGTCATCAAAGCCACAGTTTCAGGGGCAATGGAAAATCCCAAAGGCGCGTAGCGGGCTAGAAATCGTGCGGTGCGCAGCACACGTAGCGGGTCTTCGCTGAAGGCCTGGGAAATATGTCGCAGCACGCGCTTTTCTATATCGCCCTGACCGTCAAAAGGATCAACCAGCTGGCCATCCGTCCCTTGGGCGATGGCATTGACGGTAAGATCGCGGCGCAGTAGATCCTCCTCCAGGGTAACATCCGGGCTTGCATGCACCTCAAACCCTGAATAACCGTGGCCCGACTTACGCTCGGTACGTGCCAGGGCGTACTCCTCAGAAGAGTCTGGATGCAAAAACACGGGAAAGTCACGCCCGACCGGCTTAAAGCCCCGCTTGCGCATGGCATCAGGTGTTGCTCCTACCACGACCCAATCGTTGTCATAGACCGGCCAGCCCAACAGCGCATCGCGAACGGCGCCCCCCACGCGGTATACATTAAGCCCGGCAGTATGAGGATCTTCTCGTTTAACCATTAACGCTTCTCCCGCTGCTGGCTGGGCACGCTGATCCGCTCATGAGTATCCAGGTTAAGCGCGGTTAATGCGCCACCCCATACGCAGCCGGTATCCAGCGCCTCGGCATGCACTCTAGAGCCAGGTGTCCGGCCTTCAAGTGCCGCCCAATGGCCAAATAGCAGTCTTGGGTTATCCTCGCGGGCGTATTGAAACCAGGGAGCAAATCCTTCTGGCGCGCTTTCAAGCCCCTCTTTAGCATCGAACTCCAAGCGCCCCTGGGCATCAATAAAGCGCATCCGTGCCATGGCATTCACGATAAACCGCAGTCGATCCATTCCCTCAAGCTCCTCGCACCAGCGGTCAGGCTGATTACCAAACAGCTCCGTCAAAAAACGCCCTGACTGCTCACTGGCCAATGCTTGCTCGACTTCGCGGCTATAGGCAACAGCCTGGTCGACGCTCCATTGGGGTAACAGCCCGGCATGAGTCATCAAAGTATTACCTTGCTGCACGGCAAGCGGCTGACCCTGCAGCCAGTCCAGAAGCCGCTCACCGTCAGGCGCGGTTAGAATCCCGTTTAACGTATCGTGACGTTTCTGCCTGCCGCCTCCGCGCGCCACCACCAGCAGGTGAAAATCGTGATTGCCCAACACGCAGCGCACCGCGCTGCCTAACGCTTCTGCTTCGCGCAGGCACTCAAGCGAGCCAGGACCGCGATTGATTACATCGCCCACCAGCCACAGCGTGTCGTTTGTGGAGTTAAAATGCAGCGCTTCAAGCAGTGCCATAAACTCAGCGTAACAGCCATGCAGGTCGCCAATCGCGTAGGTACTCATGCGCAAAGCCTTATATTGAAATAAACGATACTGACAATAAAAAATCGTACGTCGTGCCATGCCATGCAGTCCCCACTGGATTGCGCTGGTGGGATAGGCAAACATGGACCAAGATAAATAAGCCTAATGAATCTAAGCGCTTTTGCCTTAGATAAGATTAATAATAATCAGCGAAGTAAAACATTCGCGACGATCAAGGACAATACAACCATTATGACGTCTACCTACACGCGGCGCAGGCTTTTAAAAACCGCTTCCTTTGTAGGCATGGGCATGGCGTTAGTGCCGCTTACTACCCTATTGCCCGCCGCCAATGCAACAAACCACCAAGTCTCCTCAACCCAGACTGAAAAGCCTGCCAATGTGATGGTAGATGGCTGGCTTCTACGTGTGAGTGACCGCTGATGTACGTGCCTTTCGAGACGCTCGGCGAGCTGGGCGATACGGTTGATGTGTGCGTGATTGGCAGCGGTGCGGCGGGCGTTTCCATCGCAGTGACGCTTTCCCGCCAGGGTCACCGCGTACTCATGTGTGAAGGGGGCGATGAAATTTTCAGCGAGCGCTCTCAGGATAACTATCGCGGTGAGATAGAAGGCGATACGTACATTCCTCTGGAAACCAGCCGGCTTCGTCACCTAGGCGGCTCTACCAATCACTGGGGCGGCGTTTGCCGCTCGCTTGATACTTACGACTTTACCGCCAAGTCCGCCGCCCCCGAGACCGCCTGGCCAATCAGCCATGACGATTTATCGCCTTACTTTACGGCCGCCGCTGAACTGCTCAGCCTAGACCCAATTCCGGCCGACGAACCCATCGAAGGGGCAGAGATTCAGCGTATCCATTTCTCTCTTGGGACGCCGGTTCGCGTCCAGCATAAGTACGCTGAAATGATCAGCGAGTCCGAGCATCTGCTGTGCTGCCTCACTGCCAACCTGCTTGGCCTTGAAACCGAAAACGGTCATATCACCCGTGCCACGTTTGGCAATTATGCCGGCAAGCAACACCAAGTGCGCGCCCGTTACTTTGTACTGGCCTGCGGTGGTATCGATAATTCTCGTCTGCTGCTCTGGTGTAACCAGCAGACGGGCGGAAAGCTGATTCCCCAGGCGGATACGCTGGGGCGCTACTGGATGGATCACCCTCACGCGACGGTAGGCCAGGCTCTGATTTTCACCCCCGAAGCGCTAGGCCTGGACGAGACGTATAACGTATTTCTTTCGCCTAGCGAGCATGCCCTTGAAAGCCGGCAGATGCTCAACTGTGGCTTGCGATTACACCGCATGAACGCCGAGGCCGCCCAGGCACTGATAGAGGAATTAAGCACGCAGGCCCCCACGCTTGGCGAGCAGATCAGGACCTGGCAGGCCGATGGCCGAGTCATTCACGGCGCCATGTTAAGGGCCGCGTGGGAGCAGGAGCCTCGTTTTGAAAACCGAGTGGAACTCTCTGAAGAGCTGGATTCGCTGGGTGTTCCGCGCAGCAGGTTGGTATGGACACAGTCAGCGCTTGATCGCCATACTATTCGCGAGAGTTTACTGCTGCTAGGCGAATACCTGCTTGAAGAGAACATTGGACGTGTACAGCTAGCGGATTGGCTGGCGGCTCTACCCGTCACACTACCCACCGACGGCGAACTTGCCGGTCGGCACCATATGGGTGGAACGCGCATGAGCCACCGCCCCGAAGAAGGTATCGTCAATACCGACTGCCGACTCTTTGCCCAGGATAATATGTACGTGGCGGGTTCAAGCGTCTTTGCCAGCGCCGGGCATGCCAACCCTACCCTGACGATCGTTCAGCTGGCGCTTCGCCTGTGCGATCACCTGGAACAGCGTTTAGCCTAGTCGTTTGATAAAGCCGTGCTCAATGCAACTGGCACGGCACGGCTAATCGAAAAGGCGTCACCGGCACTTCAAATGCACGCTGGCTATAGGTGTTCAGCAGCGTATAGGCGCCTTCCATCACCCCCACGGGCGTTTGCAGAATAGCGCGACTGGTATAACGAAAGCGCTGGCCGGGGCCGATCAGCGGCTGTTGGCCAACGACCCCTTTACCACGTACTTCCTGGCTATCACCGCTGCCCTGAGTGATTTTCCAGTAGCGAGCCATTAGCTGAACGCTATGCGGGCTCTGGTTATGCACCGTTATGGTGTAGCTAAAGACATAGCGCGACTCCGCATCGCTAGACTCTGACGCTCGGTATTCAGGCGACACGCTGACTTCAATGGCTAAACCACTCACCCTTTGTCACTCCCTTCGGCGCCTGCCGCATCATCCACCGCAACCTGGTTGGCAATGGCCACATACTCTGCAACCGTCAACGTTTGCGGACGGCGAGTCGGGTCGATCCCCAAGGTCTCAAGCGTCTCAGGACTAACGCGACCTTTAAAGTTATTGCGCAGGGTTTTGCGCCGCTGACCAAAGGCCAGTTTCACCAGCTCAAACAGAAGCACCGGATCGTCTGCAACATGGGGCAAGGTGGTGTGGGGGGTCAGGCGCACAATGGCAGAATCCACTTTGGGACGCGGCACAAACGCCTCAGGCGGCACGATAAATAGCTGGTCAACCTGGCAGTAGTACTGGGCCATCACCGATAACCGCCCCCAATCAGTGCCACCTGGTTGAGCCGCCAGTCGCTCCACTACCTCTTTTTGCAGCATGAAATGCATATCAGCAACGGCGTTACCCGCGGTCAGCAGATGCACAATCAACGGCGTTGAAATGTTATAGGGCAGGTTGCCCACCACGCGCAGCGCCGGGCCATCACCTTTCAGGGCCGCGAAATCAAACTTAAGCGCGTCCCCTTCATGAATAACGAATTCAGGGTAGTTGAAAAACTGCACCCGCAAGCCAGGAATCAGGTCGCGGTCCAGCTCAATCACCTCCAGCGCTCCGGCCGCCTCCAGCAAGGGCCCGGTTAATGCCCCCTGGCCTGGTCCGATTTCAACGAGACGATCCCCTTCCCGCGGCCCAATGGAACGGACAATACGCGAGATAATTCCCAAATCGCGGAGAAAGTTTTGACCGAAGCGTTTGCGAGCACGGTGCTGCTGGGGCACTTGAGACATCTAACAGGGTTCCTTGGAGGTTTTTTCAATCTTGGAGCATGTAAGGCGAGTGGAGCGAACATTATAGGACTAGGTATACAAAACCTAGCAGGCGGCACTGGCCCGCTGATTGGCAAGACGGCGAGCCAGAGACAGGGCAACGTTTAGGCTGCCGGGATCCGCCACGCCCTTGCCCGCCAGATCAATCGCGGTGCCATGATCTACCGAGGTACGCACAAGCGGCAAGCCCAGCGTGATATTAGCCGCCTGGCCAAAACCTGCATACTTGAGCACCGCAAGCCCCTGATCATGATACATCGCCAGCACCGCATCCACACCCGCCAAGTGGCGCGGCGTAAAAAGCGTATCGGCGGGCAACGGCCCCTGGATATCTATTCCTTCGGCGCGCAGCGCATCAAGAGCTGGCGCAATGACCTCAAGCTCTTCGCGGCCAAGATGGCCATCTTCACCGGCATGGGGGTTTAAACCACATACCGCAATACGGGGTGAGGCAATACTAAACTGACGCGTCAGGTCGGCGGCCAATAGACGACTAATATGCGTTACCCGTTCAAAGGTAATGGCATCGGCGACCTGGCGTAGCGGCAGATGCGTGGTCACCAGCGCAACACGTAGATCACCACTTCCCTGCCAATGGGGCGCACGGGTATGAAGCGCAGCATCCGTTACCAGCATCATTACCACATCATTTACGCCGCAGGCGTCGCGCAGCCACTCGGTATGTCCGGTAAAATCGGGATAGCCGCCTTCAATAATCACGCCCTTATGCAGCGGCGCCGTCACGATGGCGGCTGCCTGCCCGGCCTGGCAGGCATTAACCGCAAGCTTAAGCGTTGCCAGCACATAGCCTGCGTTGGCCGGGTTAAGCACGCCGGGCACGGCAGGCTCCTTGAGCGCGACCGGCCATACCGGAAGCTCGCCCGCCACTGCCTTGACCTCTTGACCCGGCAGGGTTTCCAGCAGTGTTACTGCAAGGCCGAGTGCTTCGGCCCGCTGGCGCAGCATATCAACATCGCCAATCGCCACCGCCTGCTCAGGTAGCTGCCCTTGGGCCGCCAGCATCAACACCAGTTCTGGACCGATACCGGCGGGTTCGCCAGTGGTTATCAGCAGTGGTAGGTCGGCACTTGATGTCATTAGAGGCGGATATCCACAAAGGCTTCCGAACGAATTTCCTGCTGCCAAGTTTGCAGCTCTTCATTGGCGCGGCGTTGGAAGATAGCCTGACGTATCTGCTCACGACGGCTCTCTTCGGTCACGTTCTGACGTCGGCGCTCTTCCACTTCGATTACGTGATAGCCAAACTGCGAGCGCACCGGCTCAGAGATCTGATTGACGCTCAGTGACTGCATGGCTTCTTCAAAGGCTGGCACGGTCTGCCCGGGGCGCACCCAACCAAGCTCGCCGCCGTTAAGGGCGCTGCCACGGTCATCGCTGAACTCACGCGCCACGGAGGCAAAGTCAGCGCCTTGCTGCAAACGCTGGCGCGCCTGTTGGGCACGCGCCCGGGCCTGGTCTTCGCTGCGCGTGGGGTTGAGCTCTACCAGAATATGACGGGCGCGAATCTCTTCAACAAATGATTGGTCGCCATTCTGGCTCCCCTGCTGGTCCAGAACGCGCTGAACGTCACGGTCGCTTACTGAAACGCGTTGGCTTACCTGGCGTTGCTGTACCTGGCGCATCAGCATTTCACGACGAATATCTTCGCGCACATCAGCAAGCGTCATGCCGTCACTTTCCACCGCATCCGCGAACTGTTCCAGAGTCATGTTGTTGGATTCAGCGATGGTACGCAGCTGGCGGTTAAGCTCGGTATCATCAATGGTTAGGTTGGCGCGACGCGCCAGCTGCAGCTGGACCTCGTCCATTACCATGCGCTCAAGCACCTGGGCCTCAAGCGTTGCACGCGGCGGCAGCGAGCCACCCTGCGCTTGAGCCTGCTGCTCTATCTGCGCCATGCGGTCATTAAGTTCGCTGCGCATGATGACGTTGTCGTTGACCACGGCCACAACGCTATCGATGGGCTGACGCTGGGTAGACGCATAGTCTTGCGCTTGGGATACCAGCGGAGTCACAAAAGCGCCCGCACCAATGCAAAGGGCCATTACACCCGTGGCCGACACTTTTCTTGCCTGGGCTAGCAGCGTATTTCTGGTCTTCATAAAAGGTCTCTTTCAGTCGCCATTCAACAACGTCATTACAGGGGAGTAGGACGATAGCCAGGAATGGTCCGTTCAAAATAGCTGTCGGCCTGCTGGCCAATGCCACCTAAGCCACGGAATACAAAACGTAAAAACAGCCCGCGATCACTGAAGTCATCTCCAATGCGCGCCGTGTCGTTATCATCTACCCACTCACGCCAAACAAGCTGCACGCCATAGCAGCAGTCGTTCCACTGCAACCCGGCCAATTGCTCAAGCGAACGGTCGTTGGTTTGATCGTGCAGATAACGGCCAATCAAATCAATCCTGGGACTGGCTTTCCAGGCAAACGACAGATCCCACTCTTCGCGGCTGTAGTTACGAAAGCTGTCATCGCCTGGCACCACGTCAGGATCAAACCCTTCGATCTCCCAACGGTAGCCAAGGTTCACTACATGGCCTTCCGGATGCCGATAACGCAGGTCAACGCTTGTCCGTTCGGTCTGCTCGCGGTGGTCATCGTATAGCCACTCGTAGCCGGTACTCCAGCGATCATTGATCTGCCAGTCTAATCGGGTAACAAGAGGCGAGCGGTCACGCGTGGCCTGGTAATAGCGCTGCGGGTTAACGTTAGGGTCCTCTTCGGGCCTTGCAGGTAGTGTGTCCGGATCCCCTTCACTATCAATACGCCGCTCGGCAAAATAGACGCTTTGACCTACGCCAAACGTCAAGCGCTCCCGCCCGTTGCTGTCTTCAATCAGGCGTGACTCTACGCCCAGCGACACGCGGTTAAGATCGCCCACCCGGTCAGCACCGGAAAAGCGGTGGGGCGACCACAGCTGTTCCCAGGAAAAGGCGCGCTCGCGGCTATCGAAGTCGGGCAGTTGCGTCTGGTTGGTACGCGGTACGTAGGCGTAGTTAAGGCGAGGCTCCAGGGTTTGCCGGTAATCCCGATTGCCAAGCTCCAGCTCGCGTTCAAACACCAAACCGCTATCCACCGATGTCACCGCGACGCTACGCGTTGGCGAAGTGCCACGATCAGTTTCCCGCTCGCCGTAATCAAGCTCATAGGCGGTATACCAAAGCTCGGTACGCGGCTCGATATACCCCCAGGACTCCTCTCCACGCCAGCCAAGCGCTGGAGTCAAGTGCAGTCGGCTACCTGTCGCGGCTTCTCGTTCCGGCACTCGCCGCTCATCGACATCACGCCAGAAGTAGGTTGCGTTGGAGCGCCATTCACTATAGAGCCCGTGGCCTAGCTGCCAGTTGGAGTTCGCGGTCAGGCTGGGCAGGCGATAAAATGGCTTGTCGGTATCGTTAAGCGGGTCTTCAAGACGCTGAAAACCTTGCGCCCGCGCATCAAGCTGCCAGCGCTCACCCTGGTAGTCCACTTGAGCAAGCCGCTCCATGCTGACACGGTCGCTGTTGCCAAACTCGGCGCCGAAATCATCAAAATAGCGCCCGTCGCTAGCAGCACCATAGCGAAGGCTGTAATTGCTGCGGCTGTTAACCCGGCCAGCATGCTGGGCATCAATGTACCAGCGATCCTCGCCTGTAAAACGATTGTCGTTGTTGGCGCCGCCGTCATCGCTGCTCAGGTAACCACCTTCCACGGTGCCCGCGCTCTCTTCAAACAGGTAGCGGTACTCACCGTTTAGCAGCAACCCGCGATCTGACATCCAGCGCGGCGTAATTGTGGCGTCGTGATTGGGCGCGATATTCCAATAAAACGGCTGGGCGTAATCAAATCCATCTGATGAGAACCCGATGGCAGGAGACAGCAAGCCTGTATGGCGCTGGTCATCAATGGGAAAGCGCAACCATGGCCAGTAAAAGATAGGCACGTCTTTTACCTGTAAACGGGCGTGGCGTGCGGTGCCAAACCCCGACTCCTGATTAAGCCGTATATCACTGCTAACCAGTTGCCAGGTGTTAGCGCCAGGGTCACAGGTCGTGAAGGTAGCATCATGCAAGCGATACCGCGCCTCGCCTATTTGCTCAAGCTGGCTTGCCTGGCCACGCAAATGCTCTTCATACAACACATAATGACTATTGCGGATAGTGGCCCGGTCTTCGTTGAGCATTAGCGTGGCGTTGTCCCCACGCAGCAGAGCCTGACCGTCGCGTAGCACCAAATTGCCCTCGGCATCGACCTGCTGACGATCGGCGGGCAAAAAAATTCGCTCGGCCTCAAGCTCGGTATTCCCACGCCGCAATACCACATCACCCCGTAAAAGCGCTTCACCGTCAGCGGCGTAATCCGCTTCCTGGGTCTCAACTGATAGGGTTTCGGGATTCTGCTCTTCAGGCAGCCGGTAGCCGGGCATGACATATCGCCCGCGGCATAATTGTTGCGGTGCTTCGCTCTGCCCCCAGGGCTGCCAATCAAGTGCCTCGGGAGGCAGCGTTTGATCCTGAGCCACTGCCGTGAACGAGGCCCCAGCAAGCAAACTGCCCATCAGCGTATGCGCAACCGGTACGGTGCGCGTAAATCGCTTGCCCATGTTCGTTATCCTTGGCATCCAGAATAGGTATTATACAGCCCGCATGATGCCCGACCAGCAAGGAGCTTGCATGTCCTCTTTACGGATTGATGCCCTCACCCGATGGGCCGCTGAACAACATCGCCTGAATCAGGCCGATATCATCCTCTCCCCGGCAGGCGGCGACGCCAGCTTTCGGCGTTATTTTCGTTTAATGCTTCCAGACGGCCACACGCAAATCGTGATGGATGCCCCACCCGCCCAGGAGGACTCTTCCTCATTTGTTGCTATCGGCAACCGCTGGTACGCAGCCGGCTTACCTGTACCCAAGATCCATGCCGCCAATCTGGAGGACGGCTTTTTACTGCTCGATGACCTGGGCAGCACGCCCCTGCAGGACCGGTTCATCGATGAAGCCTCAGTGGTCAGCTACCACGAAAAAGCGCTGGCCCTGATTGCCGAGTTGCAAAACCGGGCAAGCCCGGCGGCGCTGCCTGGCTATGATGCACCGTTACTTACTCGTGAGCTCGACCTTTTTCCTGAATGGTGCCTGAGCCAGTGGCTGGCGATACCCGCCCCCAAAAGCTGGGAGGCACTTCGCGCAGCGCTTGTTCAGTCAGCGCTCACTCAGCCTACAGTAAGCGTACACCGTGATTTTGATGCCATGAACCTCATGGTTGATCATGAGCAGCTTTATATGATCGACTTTCAGGACGCCGTGGCGGGCCCCATCAGCTACGACGTTATTTCTCTGTTGCGTGGCCGCTACTGGCGGTTTAGCAATGAGCAGTTTACCCATCTTGCCGCCACTTTTCATGATCAGGCGCGCCGCGATGGGCGGTTATCGGCCGCGCTCCCCTTTGATGCTTTTATCACCCAGTGTCATGCCATGGCAGCCCAGCGTTCGCTCAAGGTGCTGGGGATTTTCTGCCGCCTGACCCTACGCGACCAAAAGCAGGGCTATCTGGAGCGCCTGCCGCACTTTCTGGACCACCTCGACGATAGTCTGGCCGCCCTGCCTGAACATGCAGACTTTGCAAAATGGGTGAGTACCACCCTGCGCCCAGTCATCGTTCGACGTCTGGAGGATACCCCATGAAAGCGATGATTCTGGCCGCTGGGCTAGGCAAGAGGATGCGCCCTTTAACCGATCACTGCCCAAAACCGTTACTGCCCGTCGCGGGCAAGCCCATGATTGTGCATCACCTCAATCGGCTTGCGCGTGCTGGCATTAGCGAGGTGGTAATTAATGTAAGCTACCGCGCTGAGCAAATTGTCGAGGCACTTGGCGATGGCAGCACGTATGGTCTACACATTCACTATAGTCACGAGCCGACGCCACTTGAAACGGGGGGCGGCATTCAAAAAGCCCTTCCCATGTTAGGCGAGCAGCCCTTTCTGCTGGTCAATGGCGACGTCTGGAGCGATTACCTGCCAGTTCCCACCCTGCTGAAAGGCAACGACCTGGCGCACTTGGTACTTGTAAATAACCCCAGACACCACCCGGAAGGCGACTTTGCCTTGAATCAGAACCGGGTAAGCACGCAAGGTACGCCGCGGCTTACTTATGCCGGGGTAGGTATCCTTCATCCGGCCCTATTCGCCGGCAAGTCCGCAGGCGCCTTTGCCCTGGCACCGCTTCTCAAACAGGCCATGGGCATGCAGCGCGTGAGCGGTGAGCACTTTACCGGCCACTGGGTGGATGTAGGGACACCAGAGCGCCTGACGACGCTCGAGAGTTTGCTAACCCACGGCGCTAATCACAAAGAAATGTTATGCTGCGCGACTTACCTGTCGTCGCCTAGTTAAGGAGAGCCACGTGAAAGCAAGGGTAAAATGGACGGATGGTCGTCAATTTATCGCCGAGTCGGGTAGCGGGCACAGCGTTGTGATCGACGGCCCGCCCGATCATGGCGGTCGTAATACCGGGCCTCGCCCCATGGAAATGTTGCTCATGGGCATGGGTAGCTGTACGGCGTTTGATATCCTGAACATTCTGGATAAAGCGCGCGCGGATGTCACCGACTGTGTCGCTGAACTGGATGCACAACGCGCTGACAAAGTGCCTGCGGTATTTACCAAGATTCACGTGCACTTTGTGGTGACAGGCCGGGCATTGAAAGAGAAGCAGGTCGCGCGTGCTGTGGAACTGTCTGCAGAAAAATACTGCAGTGCGTCCATCATGCTCGTAAAAGGCGGCGTTGAGATCACGCATTCCTTTGAGATTATAGAGGCTTGAGACGAAGCGACAGCATCCTGCGCTCACTCTTGTGGCCTGTTGCACACCGCTGCATAAAAAAATGCCCTGCCGGGATGCATACCCTGCCCCGGACGGGCATAATACGCCTCCTTGCATTATCCCCTACTGTCCTGCCCGCGCTTTTAAAAAGCGAGCATCGCGCATGGCAGTAGGTTCTTTTCGGTTCCGACGCTGGCTCGTCGGGGTATCTTCATCTGCCATAGGGAGGTT
Source organism: Vreelandella nanhaiensis (assembly GCF_003990185.1). Lineage (GTDB taxonomy): Bacteria > Pseudomonadota > Gammaproteobacteria > Pseudomonadales > Halomonadaceae > Vreelandella > Vreelandella nanhaiensis. The sequence goes on from NZ_RZHF01000005.1 coordinate 237,918, forward strand.
CGGACATGTCAGATAATCTCCGACTCCACGGGTTCAATAACCTGACCAGCTCGCTGAGCTTTAATATTTACGACATCTGCTACGCCAAAACCGAAGAGCAGCGTACCGCTTATATCGACTATATCGATGAGCTTTACAATGCCGAGCGGTTGACGCAAATTTTAAAGGATGTCACCAATATTATCGGCGCGCATGTGCTGAATATTGCCCGTCAAGATTATGAACCTCACGGGGCTAGTGTCACCATTCTCATTGCTGAACATGAGCTTGATGATGCCAATCCTGAGAAAACGGAGCCAGGTCCTGGTCCGCTGCCTGAAACCGTGGTTGCTCATCTGGATAAGAGCCATGTCACCGTACATAGCTACCCGGAATCGCATCCTGACAACGGCATCAGTACTTTCCGTCTGGATATTGACGTGTCAACGTGCGGTCACATCAGCCCGTTGAAAGCGCTGAACTACCTGATCCACAGCTTTGATTCTGACATCGTCACCATGGATTACCGCGTGCGCGGCTTTACACGTGATGTGGACGGCAAAAAACTGTTCATCGATCACGATATTGCCTCGATCCAGGATTATCTGGCGGAAGATACCAAGCAGGCATATCAGATGATGGATGTAAACGTGTATCAGGACAACATGTTCCATACCAAGATGCTGCTTAAGGATTTTGAGCTCGACAACTACCTGTTCGGCACGTCGCGTCGCGATATCACGTTTGAAGAAGCGCGCGATATCGAAAGCCGTCTGCGTAAGGAAATGCTGGAAATCTTCTATTCGCGCAATTTGGATTGACGAAAGCGCTATTCAAGCTAAAAGCAGTTCTTAAAAAGCCGGCTAATTTGCCGGCTTTTTTTGTTGCTAAATAGTTAATAGAACCCGCTTTCACCTTCAGGGCGGGTTTTAAAGCGCCGGTGTAGCCAAAGATACTGCTCGGGATGCTTGCGAATGGCACGCTCAATAAATTGATTAATCCGAGAGGCATCATCAATCTCATCGCCACTAGGGAAGTTTTCAAACGCTGGCAGGCACTCGATGGTATAGGTGCGGTTATCCGGGTTGCGGTGAAACATCAGCGGCACGACCGGCGCCCCGGTCATTCGCGCAATCTTGGCGGTCAGGCGAATAGTGGCGGCCTGTTGGCCAAATAGCGGCGCAAACACGCTGACATCGCGACCAAAGTCCTGATCGGGCGAGTACCAGACAATATGCCCGGCCTTAATACGTCGCACTACGCCCCGCAAGTCATGCCGGTCAATCGCCTGGCCAAAAATGCGTGAGCGGGCACGCGTCATGAAGCGCTCGAAAAGTGGATTATTGTGCGGGCGATAGACCACGTCTGCAGGAAAGAATAGAGAATGCAGTGCACCGCCCAGATCAAGCGTTGAGAAATGAATCCCTACCACCAGCACACCCTTGCCCTGCGCCTTGGCATGGGCCAAATGCTCCTGGCCATGGTACGCCACCCGATGGCGAAATCCTTCGGCGCTGCGACACCAGCCGGTGGCGGTTTCAACCAGGCCGATACCGTTGGCGATAAAGGTATCTTTCACCAACTTGTACTGCTCATCAGCGTTTTTTTCAGGGAAGCAGAGTGCCAGATTCGTGGCGGTAATATGGCGCCGACGCTTGGCAAACCGCCATGCAAGCAGGCCCATCATCTTGCCTACCCAGAGCTTTAACCCCCAGGGCAGCCAGGCCGCCACATACATGGCGCCAATGGCAAGCCAGGTGCCCCAATAGCGCGGATGAGCAAAGGAACGTGGATAACGTGTTTTTGACATGCCTACCACCTAAACTGTGGGCGCTTGATAGTGCCGGGGTACGCGTGGCAATACGCCGGTTAACAAGGTGTAGCTAATGGTGTCGCAATAGCGTGCCACTTCATCGACCGGCAGCACAGCACCATTGCTGGCAGCTCCCCAAAGCACCACCTCACTGCCAATAGCAGCGCTCTGGATATCGGTCACATCGACCGTCAGCATATCCATCGATACCTTGCCAGCGATGGCGCAGCGCTGCCCATTGACCAGCACCGGTGTGCCATCCACCGCGTGGCGGTCATAACCATCACCATAGCCTGCGGCGATTACCGCAATACGTGAACGGCGCTTGGCGCGCCAACGCCCGCCGTAACCGACCGGCTCGCCTTCGCTTAGCTCGCGCAGAGCAATAATTTCCGAGCGCAGGCTCATCACCGGACGTAACTGACGGGTAGTGTCATTGGCTACTTCCAGCGGGTCGCTTCCATACAGCATCACACCTGGGCGGTTCCAATCGCCATGGGCGTCAGGCCAGGCGAGCGTGGCGGGAGAGTTGGCCAGGCAAAGCGGCGCATCCAGTGTCTTGGCCAGCGCCTGCAATACTTGCATTTGCTGCGTAAAGTAACGCCCATCGCTGGCATCAGCAGTGGCGAAGTGGCTCATTAAATGCAATGCAGCGACTTGGGGGGCGTTTACAAGGCGTTGCCAAACAGCGGGCGCCTCTTTTACATCAAATCCCAGCCGATGCATGCCCGAATCAACCTTCAGCCATACCGGAATCGGCTGCTGAGGTGAAAAGGCCAGCAGCGCGTCTACCTGCCATGCGCTATGCACAGCCACCCACAGTTGGTGACGATCCACCAGCGGCAGCTCATCGGCGCTGAATATGCCTTCCAGCAGCACAATCGGCTTGGTGATACCGCCTTCACGCAAGGCGAGCGCCTCTTCGATACAGGCAACGCCAAACGCGGGCGCCAGGCTTTCAAGCGCCTGAGCACACGCCACGGCACCGTGGCCATAAGCATTGGCCTTGATCACCGCTAATGAGCGGCTTTGCGGTGCACATTGGCACGCCAACTGATAGTTGTGACGCAGCGCGTCTAAATCGATATGGGCCACTAGGGGGCGCATCACATCTCTCGCTTATCGGTAATAAATCAGCAATATTGCTTACCCTAACAGCAACGCACCGAGCATAAACTCGGTGCGTTGAGGTCGTGCTGGTGGGTCGATCGTGTTGGCTAGCTTTCGAAAATAGCCTCAAGCGACAGGCCCTGCTTCTCAAGGGATCGCCGCAGTTTCTTTAATGCTTCTACCTGGATTTGACGCACCCGTTCACGCGTCAGGCCAATTTCTGCCCCCACTTCTTCAAGAGTGGCAGCTTCGTGACCACGCAACCCAAAGCGGCGCACGACCACTTCACGCTGCTTGTCACTCAGCTCATCCAGCCAGAGATCAACGTGCTCACGCACGTCGCCATCCACCAGGCAACCTTCAGGACCTTGCACCTCATCATCGGTCAGGGTATCGATCAGTGGCTTATCGCTCTCACCGCCCATCGGGTAATCGACCGAGGAGACGCGCTCATTTAAGCCCAGCATTTTCTTGACCGTATCAACCGGCTTGTCGAGATGATCGGCAATCTCTTCGGCGGTTGCTTCGTGGTCAAGCTTCTGGGTCAGCTCACGCGCGGCACGTAGATAAATATTAAGTTCTTTAACGACATGAATCGGCAGACGAATGGTGCGCGTCTGGTTCATCAGGGCGCGCTCAATGGTCTGGCGAATCCACCACGTCGCGTAGGTTGAAAAGCGAAACCCACGCTCAGGATCGAACTTTTCAACCGCACGAATAAGCCCCAAATTGCCCTCTTCGATCAGATCCAGCAGCGTTAGTCCCCGGTTAAGGTAGCGCCGTGCAATCTTGACCACCAAACGCAGGTTGGACTCGATCATTCGCGAACGACCAAGCGGGTCTCCCTTACGCGCCAAGCGGCCGTAATAAACTTCTTCCTCAGGCGTTAGTAGTGGCGAAAATCCTATTTCGTTGAGGTAAATTTGCGTGGCATCCAGGCTCTGGGTCGATTGTCGATCCTCGCGCCCTAATGCTTTTTCAAAGGCATCCTCTTCCACTGCAGTATCATCATCAGCGCTATCCAACGCTTCTTCGGCAGCATCCAGGTCAACCTCCTGTAGATCCTTCTCCAGCATACTCATGGTCTTACCCCCGTAGTATCGCCTGCCCGCCTTTCTAAAAGAATAAAGGTAGCCACACCCAATGTGCGCTGTACCGTTATTAGTGCGTTGCACCGTTATTGTTATTGGCTTGAACCCGCTATTTAACCGCTGATTCAAGAAATCTTGCTACTATTTTTTGTCGCGTAGTGCCTTTCCCGTGTCGCATAGTGCCTTTTGTCTAGCAGTGTCGTCTAGTTAGCGTTTGGGTAGAAAGGTCAAGGGATCCTGAGGCTGCCCATCGCGGCGCACCTCAAAATGCAGCCTGACAGTTTCTGCATCACTATTACCCATGGTGGCAATGACTTCACCCGCTTCGACAACATCGTTCTCACTCACGTTTAAACTGTCGTTGTGAGCATAAGCACTCAAGAACTGATCATTGTGCTTGAGAAGGATGAGGTTACCATAGCCACGCACACCACTACCGGCATAAACAACGATACCAGGGCCAGCCGCTTTAACAGGTTGACCTTTTTGCCCAGCGATATCAATCCCTGCGGTAATCGAGTCGCCCTCTCCAAACTTGCCAGTCACCTGCCCATCGGTAGGCCACTGCCAGTCGATTGTATCGGCAGGCGTGAACGTGCGCGACGAACGGTCTGTTTGAGCAGGCGCTTCGGCAGCTGGCGTCTCGGTCTGCACAACAGTTTGTTCCGCGGGCTCCTGGGCAGGCTGGACCGCTGGCTCTGGCTTGGGCTCTGGCTTGGGCTCTGGCTTGGACTCTGCCGCGGGCGCCGGTGCAGGCGTGCTTACCTCGGCAACCACGGCTTCAGCGGTGGGCTCCTCAGCCGGACGGCTGTTAGAAGCCACTTCCTGAGCGCTGGCTACTGCTTGGCTACTGGCTCGCTCGCTTGCCTGACGCTCACCACTGAGCCGCTGGCTACGCTCAATCGCGGATTCATCAGGCAGCAGCCAATCAAGCTCCTGATCATTGCTTGCTACAGCAGTTGCCCCGGGGTTTAGCCCGGTAGCCACCACGCCGCGGGATTCAGTGCGGGCATTATTCTGAGGCGAAGCATTCGGAGATGACGAATCGGTGGCCGCCCCCGCACGCAGGGTAATCGTTTGCCCGGGTTGGATCTGATACGGCGCACCAATATTGTTCATTGCTGCCAGCTGGCGGTAATCCAGATTATGTTGCCAGGCAATACCATAAAGTGTATCGCCCGCCTTCACCGTATATTGGGGTGAATTTTCCACCGCGCGGCGTGCTTCGCTCAAATCACGTATTTGTGGGGTGTTGTGCTGCTGATTGGCACACCCGCTAACTGCCAACACCAACGCTGACATTATGAAGATTTTACGCATGCAAGCCCTACTCCTTTTTCAGCGCTGAGCGGTATCGGTTGAATGAGTCGTTGTCTTTGTGTCTGCCCGGCGGTTCAGCAACACCACCAGCAGTGCACCGACAGCCATCAGGCCTACCACACCAATAACCTGCGCTGGCGCACCGGTCAACATTGCATAGTCATCAGGCAATAAATAGTGATAAGCCAGGGGAATCATCTGCCCATCCGGGCCAATCTGATAGCGTAAAAGCTCTCGCCATGGCCAGAGAACCGGCAATGAACCGACAATGAATCCCAATAGCAGCTGCAACGTGAAGCCATGATGGCGTTTTAGCAGCCAGGATAACAGCCGTGAAAACAATGCCAGTCCAATCACACAGCCCATTCCAAACAGCATGATAATAGAGATATCGAAGCCGCGAATAGCCCCCATAATCGTGCCGTAGAGTCCCATGGTGAGCAACAGGAAACTGCCCGATACACCCGGTAGCAGCATGGCACTAATCGCAATAGCGCCTGCTAGCACAATAACCAGCGAATCATTGCCGATCATCAGGATGAGAGGCATTAAGCTGGGCAGCAGCCGGGCGAGTAGTAGCCCTACCAGCAGAGGGATGATGTACCATACCCGCCAGCGCTGGCCGGCCTGCCCCACCACTAAAGCAGAGGCTGCCACTAGACCAAAGAAAAACCCATCAAGCAGCAGCGGGTGTGCTTCCATCAACCATAGCGCCAGGTGCGCAACGCTCACCAGGCTGATCGCAATACCTGCAAGCAAAGGGATCAGAAAAGCCAGGTTCAAATGCTGGAACAAGGCCCGCCATCCGCCGCGACACAGCGCTACCAAAGCGCCTGGGCCAAACTGCTTGATGGTATCAATCAACTCTTCATAAATGCCGGTTATAAACGCAATGGTGCCGCCCGAAACTCCAGGCACGGCATCCGCGGCGCCCATGCCTGCGCCTTTTAAAAATAGATTCAAGGATTTATGCTTCAATCCACTACTCCTTGCAATAGAGGTACAAAACGAACGCGCTCAAGCTGGCGCTTTTCAAAAGCGCCGCCAATACGCTTTATCTGAGTAAGCCATTGACTGCCATCAGGTTCTTCAAGGGGGGCAATCAAGACCCCATCGTGGGTCAATTGCTCAAGCAAAGCTTCCGGCAGCGTCTGGGCGCAGGCGGTCAACAAAATAACATCAAACGGGGCGGCCGTTGGCCAGCCTTCCCCACCGTCGGCAACGGCAAGCGTCGCCTCGGCTTCCAGGCGCCACAAACGTTCCCTTGCCCGCTCATGCAGGGCATAAATACGCTCGATGGAGTAAAGCTCTTTCACCAGACGCGATAAAATCAGCGTTTGATAGCCAGAGCCCGTGCCTACTTCCAGTATCCGACGCGGGGCAGCACGCACCACAAGTTCAGTCATTCGCGCAACGGTAAGTGGTTGAGAAAGCGTTTGACCAAACCCGATGGGCAACGCGGTATCTTCATAGGCACGGTGCGCCAAGGCCTCATCTACAAACAGGTGTCTGGGTTCGTTAGCCATCACCTCCAATACATCCGGGTGGCGAATACCCTGTTTAATGAGACGGTCGATCATACGGTCTCGCGTCCTCTGGGAGGTCATCCCTCGCCCGCGCCGCTCAATCGGTGAAAGCTCAGGCAAAGGCATCCAACCAGTCCTGCACATCGCTACGCGCCGGGTGGCGCGTCAGATCCGTTTGCAATGGCGTTATCGACACATAGCCTGCTGCAATGGCCGCAAAATCAGTATCTTCGCCATCATCAGCATTCGCCGCCACCGGGGCAATCCAGTAACGTGTACGCCCACGCGGGTCTTCAACGGGTAGCGGCTTCTCAGCCGGTCCACGATAGCCAAGCCGGGTGACTTTAACACCTTTAACAGCCTCCCACGGCACATCAGGTACATTGACGTTTAACAACGTTCTAGGCGGCAGGGAAAGCTGGTCGGCTGCGCCAATCAGGCTTGCCGCTACTTTAGCGGCGGTCTCAAAATGGCGCTCGCCACAGAGCGACATCGCAATTGCCGTCATGCCTAGATTGCGTCCCTCCATAGCGGCGGCCACTGTGCCTGAATAAAGCACGTCATCGCCGAGATTGCTGCCATGGTTGATCCCCGAAATCACTAAGTCTGGGCGTTCATCCCAGATGCCGTTAACGCCCAGATAAACGCAGTCGGCGGGAGTGCCGTCCACGCTATAAAAGCCGTTATCCAGCGCGGTTAATGACAGCGGCCGCGATAGCGTCAATGAATTACTGGCGCCGCTACGGTCGCGATCCGGAGCCACAACGCGCAGATTGGCATGTGCCTCAAGGGCGTCATGCAGTGCTTTAAGCCCAGGGGCATAGACACCGTCGTCGTTGGAAAGCAGCAGTCGCCGCATGAATGCCTCCTTGTTAATCAGCGCAGCCTGAGTTGCTTACGCCATGTCCGGGTGTCGAATCAATTCACCAATCACGGCAGTGGCAAAGCTGCCTCGGGGTAGCGCAAACGAGAGTAGCACGGCATCTGCCTCCCAGGTGAGCTGAGGCATCGTCAATCGCATGCGTAGTGCTCTGCGTGCCCGTTTTACAGCGCTTTTCTCTAGCCCTTCACAGAGTGCTGGATGCTGGCGAGCCAGCTGCGTTTCATAAGCGCCTGCCTCACCCTGCGCGCCATCGCCCACACCCCAGAGTACGCCCGTTGGATGAACGTCCAGCTCCGCTGCGCGAGCCACCAAGCCTTCATCCACTATATCGATACCAAATACACTCTGCGTACCATCGAGCATCAGTATGTCCCCGGCGATTGGCTGGTTCCAGGTACCATCCGCTAGTCGCGCGCTTAACAGCTCGTTGAATAAAAAGCTGCGGGCGGTTGAAAGCATCATTCCCTGGCGGTCATCACGCTTACGCCACCCGCGAGCCAGCAGCGCTTCGGCGCGCTGTAAATTGCGCCCGTCGGGGCCAAAGCGCTGGGGACCAAAATAGTTGGGCACGCCCTGCTCGCACAGCGCCTGCCAGCGTCGCACAAAGTCATCGGCCTGAACGGCTTCACCGCTTAACCGTAGTGTAAAAGCGTTGGTGCGATGCACACCCCGCTTTAATTTACGCGGGTGGCGGACCTTTTCCAGAACCTTGATGCCTAGCGCATCCAATAAGGTTTCCAGCTCATCAGGCGCCTCCCTACCCGGCAGATGGACACTTAACCACTGGCGGGTAACTGCAATACGGTCTTTCATGCCCGAGTAGCCAATATCCCGCAGCGTCACCCCGCAAATCCGGCTGATGCTTTTCACCATCTCCAGCGTGGTTTGGTTGCGCTTTTCCAGCCGCAACCAGAGATGCTCACCATGGGCTTCCGGGGTGAAATCAAGCTGCTCGTCCACCAGAAAATCTTCCGGCTTGGCGCGGTACTGACCCGGCTTGGGTGGCCCAAATGCGGCATCCAAACTGCGTGACCACTGGGGTAACTTACTCATCTCTTGCCTCGAGCCGTGCAAGTAGCACCACGGCTTCCGCAGCAATGCCTTCACCACGCCCGGTAAACCCTAACTGCTCGGTCGTGGTCGCTTTAACGTTTACCTGGCCAAGCGCCACGCCTAACGTATCAGCAATGGTATGGCGCATTGCCTCAATATGCGGCGCCATTTTAGGTGCTTGCGCCATGATAGTGGCATCCAGATTGACGACTCCCAGTCCTTCGGCCTGCACCAGCCCTACCACATGGCGTAGCAGCGCGCGGCTGTCCGCCCCTTTCCATTCGAGGTCGGTATCGGGAAAGTGGTGACCGATATCGCCCAGCGCGCAGGCGCCCAAGAGCGCATCGCTAATGGCGTGGAGCAACACATCGCCATCAGAATGGGCGACAAAACCTTGCGGAAACGGCAGTTTGACACCGCCGATCATCAAGTGGTCGCCGGGGCCGAAACGGTGTACGTCAAATCCATGGCCAATGCGCATTATCACTCCTAAATAAGCTGAATGTTTTGTGCTGATAAAATTGCAGCGGCCAGAGCGAGGTCATCCGGGTGAGTCACTTTTAAATTATCACGCCGCCCGCTGACCAACAGCGGCTGCTCGCCCAGCGCCTCTACCGCAGACGCCTCATCGGTCACCACGCGCTGATAATGGCGTGCGCTTTCCAGCGCCTGACGCAGCAGGGCGTAGCGAAACCCCTGAGGCGTTAATGCATGCCAGAGCCCCTCGCGAGGCTCTGTTCGGGCGCTTTGCTGCTCGGTGTTGGCCCGTTTCATGGTATCCGCCACCGGCATCGCCAAAAGCGCACCTGCCATGTGGCTGGCTGCTGCTTGATAAAGCGCGTGCAGATCATCAGGTGTAATACAGGGACGCGCCACATCGTGCACCATGACGATGTCAGCCTCCTGTGCTGGTATGGCATGCAGCGCATTCAAGACACTGTCCATACGCTCTTTACCACCAGTGACGCGCTGCCAGCGGGTAAAGGGCACCCATTCAGGCTGAAACCAACGGTCATCACTGTCCAGGCAGAGCACCAGTGTAGCCTCGGGAAACGCCTGATACAGCCGCGCCAGGGTGTGGGCCATGATCGGCTGCCCGGCAAGCGTCAGGTACTGCTTGGGTTTATCGGCACCCATACGGCGCCCCTGCCCAGCGGCAGGCACTACCAGCCAAAGCGCGCTATCGCCGTTTAGCGTAAATTCACTCATGGGGTCGGTCGCTCGCGACCCAGGCTTGGCTGGGTGACCAGGCCGGCATTGATCCCCAGTAGCTCTGTTGCAATGGCAACTCCCGGGACCCAGAAAAACTGCTCGTCGCTTCGCACCATGCCCATATCACTACGGGCGCGCTCTTCAATAGCATCAAGACCCGTTTTAAGATCAGTGACCTCAGCGGCCAGGCGGGCATTGCGCTCACGCATGGGAAGATTGTCGGCTTCCTGAGCGGCAACGCGCTGCTCAACTACCTGCAGATCACGCCAGCCGCCGTTGCCTAGCCACAGCGTATACTGGAGCAAGCCCAGCACGGCAACCAGTGCAACCACCAGCCATTTGTGCATCACCAATCTCCTGAGGATAAGGTAAATAGGGGTGCCGCCACCCGCCGTAACGGCGCGCATTATGCCATCATGGCGCAGCATCAGCGAGCCACAGATGACTTGAAGGGTAGCGCCTGCTGGGCAGCTTCTCGATAGGCCTTGATATGCGCGCCCTCTTCCTGGCAAAACTGTGCCACACCAGCGGCCAGCCCAGGATGCGCCATATAGTGCAGCGAGCGCACCCGCTGCGGTGCAAACCCGCGCACCAGCTTGTGCTCCCCCTGGGTACCAGGATCAAACAGCGTAAGCCCCTTTTCCAGGCAGTACTCGATGCCCTGGTAGTAACAGGCTTCAAAATGCAGGCAGTCAGCGACCACCTCACTTCCCCAATAACGTCCATACAGCGACTGATCACCGCGAAAGTAGAGCGCTGAGGCGACCGGCACTCCACCCAATTGAGCCTGTACCAGCATCAGCGCCTCTGGCATGGTGTTGCGCAAACGCTCAAAAAAGTCCTGATTCAGGTAGGGTGAGCGGCCACGCTCAAAATACGTCATCGAGTAGCAGCGATAGAAGTGCGCCAGCGCACCCTGCGTAATATCATGCCCTTCAAGGCGTTTAATGCTCACGCCCTGGTCAGCTACCAGGCGACGCTCGCGCTTGATCATCTTGCGCCGTTTGGAGGTAAGGCTTGCCAGAAAGCCATCAAAGCTGCCAAAACCTGCATCCTGCCACTGAAACTGAACGCCTTCTCGGGCGATTAACTCAGGAAACTGCGCCTGCCAAGCGTCGACATCGCGCTCATTGGCAAACAGCAGGTGCCAGCTTGAGAGCGATGCCTGGTCAGATGCCTGCCAGGCCGCCGCCAGTTCAGTGCGAACAGCACTGTGAGGGCACTGGTCAGCGATCAGGGTGCGCACCCCAGGCACAGGAGTAAACGGCACGGCGCTGAGCAATTTGGGGTAATAAGCGCCACCAGCGCGTTCAAACGCCTCGGCCCACCCCCAGTCAAACACATACTCCCCATAGGAGTGGTGTTTGCGGTACATTGGCAGTGCCCCAACCAGCTGGCTGCCCTGCCAAACGCAGGCATGGCAAGGCTCCCAGCCTGTGTCATGACTGACCGAGCCGCTCGCTTCAAGGGCATGCAGGAATGCATGGCGTAAAAACGGCTGGTCGCGCCCGACCAGGGCGTCCCACTGACTCGCCTCGATGTCTTCCATGGCGATTAACGTAGAGTGTCTTAGTGAGCACACAGACATGGTATCTCCCAGAGAGCAAAGCGATGGCACCCGGTTGCCTGCTGCTACTTTATCATTAATACACGCGGGTTAACGTAACGCGAACCCGCCATTATTATCCTGACGAATACGTGAAACGAACGGCAAGGAGAGGCTATGAAGCACGTTCTAACCGACAGTTTTAACGCTCAGCGGCACGCTGTCGATCAAACGCCTTTTCCACCCTTGAGTGTCAGGCGCTCCCGTCTGCTGCGCTTGGCGCACATGACCAGACGCCATCAGCACGAAATCGTCCGCGCGATTCAAGCAGATTTTGGCCACCGCAGCGAAGTGGAAATCCGCCTGGCAGAAATCAATGCCGTGCTTCAGGCGGTCCGCCACGCTCGCCTCCATGTTTGGCACTGGATGCGCCCCTGGCGAGTGGGGGTGCCTTGGCGGCTATTACCCGCCCGGGCGCGCATCGCCCCCCAGCCATTAGGTATTGTCGGCGTTATTTCACCCTGGAACTACCCATGGAGCCTGGCGCTGATGCCTATCATCGACGCCTTTGCCGCAGGCAATGTGGTGATGCTAAAGCCTAGCGAGCTTTCCCCCCAGACAAGTGCCCTTCTTGCACGCTTGGCGGCGCAATACTTCACGCCAGACGAGCTGTTAGTCGTTGAGGGCGATGCCCGCGTTGCTCAGGCCTTTAGCAGCTTGCCGTTTGATCACTTGATATTTACCGGCTCGACCAGTGTCGGGCGCTTGGTCGCAAGAGCAGCTGCGGCTAATCTTACTCCGGTCACGCTTGAACTAGGCGGCAAGTCTCCAGCGCTGGTGGCAGGAGATACTGACATGGACAAAGCAGCCGCGGCGATTATCTTCGGCAAGGCGTTCAATGGCGGGCAAACATGCCTGGCGCCTGATTATGTTCTGGTAGAGAGCCGTTATCTGGATCGGCTGGTTAGCGCTTTGAACCGCGCAGCACTTAAGCAGCGGCCAGACAGCCGAGAGGCAACCGACCCGATCAACAACGACCATCGCCAGCGCGTTGAGAGCATGCTCGAAGAAGCCCGTGATCACGGCTGTCGGGTTATCGACCACGGCAGCTACGCGCCGGCATTGGTAATTGACCCTACTCAGAAACTGCGCATTATGCGCGAGGAGATTTTCGGCCGCTGTTTGCCGATTATCAGCGTCAAGCATATGGAGGCGGCTATCGAATTCATCAACGCACGCCCTCACGCGCTGGCGGTATATGCATTTACTGACAATAAGGCACTACAGTCACGCTTACTTCACGCGACGCGCTCTGGCGCTCTGGTGTTTAATGACACATTGCTGCACCACGCCGTACCCGCGTTGCCATTTGGCGGCATTGGTGAAAGCGGTATGGGCGCCTACCATGGGCGTACGGGCTTTGATCGCTTTAGTCATCTGCGCAGCCTGTTTTATCAAGCTAAACATGCCCCTAGCCGAGTGCTACAGCCGCCCTACCGGCGCTGGCTGTTAAAATTACTTAGGCTTGGCTAAAGCTTACCCACTAATGACCGATAATTAGATAAGTTAATATACTTATTTTTCATTTGGAAACCCGATGCAAGCCGCTGACAAGCCTCATAACGAAGCACAACGCCTCGCGGCATTGTATGCTCTGAACATTCTAGATACCCCACTTGAAAAATCGTTTGATCGTATTACCCAGCTGGCACGTGAAATTTTCGACGTTCCCATTGCCCTTGTCTCGCTGGTAGACAAGGATCGCCAATGGTTTAAATCTCGCCAAGGCCTGAATGCCTGCGAAACCTCTCGCAGCGTCTCCTTTTGCGCTCACGCTGTTACTCAAAACGCTCCTTTAATTGTTGAAGATACCCAAAAGGATGCGCGCTTTAACGCCAATCCGCTCGTTAACGACGGTCCGTTTATCCGCTTCTATGCAGGACACCCCCTACGCTTAGAAGACGATCTGCCGATTGGCACGCTCTGCATTATTGATCAGCAGCCACGGAGCTTCTCAGCTCGCGAGCAGCGTATACTTAAAGGGCTTGCCCAACAGGTTGAAGAACTGCTGCGCCAGCACACGCTAAAAGAGTCGCTCACCAGTACGGCTCGGCGTTTTGAAGCGCTTTTTACTCAAAGTGCTACTGGCAAGGTACGTATCGACCGCTCCGGTAACATCATTGCCATTAACCCCTTTGCCCTTCAGCTTTTGGGCTACACCGAAGCCGAACTTATTGGAAAGAATGTTTCCATACTCACACCGCCAAATATTGCAGTGCGCCATAATGCCTTTATCGCCCGCTATCTGGCCGGTGGTGAACCCACCGTAATCGGGCGCGGCCGGGAAGTAGATGCGCAGCACAAAGACGGGCACTGTGTTCCAGTACATCTTGCCATCAGCGCTATACCCAATGACCAAGGGGAAGTAGTTGAGTTTTTAGGCACTTTGACGAATTTAAGTGATATCCATGCGGCCAACGAGCGCATTCATAAAGAGCAAAGCCTGCTTAAGGTGCTACATCAAGGAATAACGGACTATCAGGCATTGATGTCTGGTGAACGCTTATGGACCTTCTTGATGGAGGCGCTACGCGAGCTAACCGACAGCGATTATGCATTGATTGGAGAGGTATTGCCTTCTACCACTACTAATACACTTAAAGTCCACGCTATTACCGATCTCTCCTGGAACGATGAATCGCGTTACTTGATGGAGCGCCTGCGCAGTGGCGACATGAAGCTGACGAACCCCAATTCGCTGCTGGGTCGGGTATTTGCTTTTGGCGAAGTCGTCATGACCGGCGACGTACTCACCCACCCCCAGCGCGGCGGTTTTCCTCCGGGACATCCTCGTATAGACAACTACCTCGGCGTACCGATTTTCAATGGCGAACAGCTGATCGGCATGTATGCAATTGCCAACAGCAAGCAGCCCCTGAATCAAACGTTGCTGGACTGGCTACAACCGTTTACCGCCACCTGCGCCCTGCTGATCAACCTTTACCGTCAAATGGCCGAACGCGAGCAGGTAATGACCGAGCTGGGCGCTGCTCGTGACCAAGCAGAAAAGGCCAACAAGTCCAAAAGCGAGTTTCTCTCTTCGATGAGCCACGAGCTGCGAACGCCGCTTAACGCCATTATCGGATTTGCACAGCTGCTCGGCAAAGGGCGCCGGGAGCCGTTGAGCAACAAGCAGCAGCGCCAAGTCAACCAGATTGAAAAAAGTGGCCAACACTTGCTGTGCCTGATTAACGAGATACTTGATCTGGCTAGAATAGAAGCAGGCCAAATGGCTCTTTCCATTGAACCACTGCGGCTTGAGAATGTGCTGGACGATGCCTGCCAGACGTTAGAAGCCAATATGGAAGCAGCGGGCATTGAGCTGGTCCGCACGCCCTCATCAACTCCTTGGCATGTAGCCGCTGACTATACACGCACCAAGCAGGTGCTTTTAAACCTGCTTTCCAACGCCATTAAATACAATAGTCCGAAGGGCAAAATCATCATTTGCGCCGAGCAACAGGGCAGCGAAATACGCATTAACATCACTGACACCGGTTTTGGGATCGCGCCTGAACGCCACCATGAATTGTTTGAACCCTTTAACCGTCTGGATGCGGAATATGGTGCCGTCGAAGGAACCGGGATAGGTTTGGCGATTACGCGCCAGCTAATTGAGCGCATGAACGGCCAAATTGGTGTTGATAGCAAACCAGGCCAAGGCGCCACGTTCTGGTTTACCCTGCCAATGGCCGATATGGAAGAAGTCTCCAACGCGCGTCATGGGTCAGACAGCGTCAGTTTTGACTTTGATAATCAACGCGTTTTCAACTTGCTATACATTGAAGACAATCCCGCCAATCAGCGGCTTATGGAAGATATCATCGAGGATATCGATGAACTTAGGCTGCTGATTGCACCCAGCGCTGAAACCGGCCTGGAGATGATGCGCCATTCGGTGCCTGATGCGATCCTGATGGATATTCACTTACCCGGCATGAACGGTTTCCAGGCGCTGGATATCATTCAAAAAGATGCGCAACTGCGCGGCATTTATATCATTGCCCTGTCTGCCAATGCCATGGAGCGGGATATAAAACATGGCCTTGCAGCGGGCTTTGACGCCTATCTTACCAAGCCGCTGGATATTGACAGACTCACCGCCACACTGACCAAATTTATCAATTTAGCGCCGAGGAAATCGCCATGAATCTAGCCAGTAAGCATGTGCTAGTGGTGGACGACAATGCAGCCAATGTAGAGCTGCTTATGGACCTTTTGGCTGATCACGGTTTTACCCATGTGTACGGTATTAGCGACCCACGCCAAGTCCTTGCCCAATGCGCAAAGCAGAAGCCAGACTTGCTGCTGCTGGATATTCGCATGCCCTTCCTGGATGGCTACGCCATTATCGATCAGTTGCAGCAACATTTTTTGCACCAGATGCCGCCGACCATTGTGCTAACCGCTCAAATTGATGATGAGACACGCCATCGCGCACTTAACATGGGCGTGCGCGACTTTATCACCAAGCCTTTCCTTCACGAAGAGGTACTGCAGCGTATTCATAATACGCTGCGCCTTGAGCACCGCTACCAGGTGCGCGACCAGCAGGCTGAAACGCTAGAGCGCATGGTGGCCAAACGCACCCAGCAGTTGAATCACCAGTCACGTACCGACCCCATTACCCAACTCCCCAATCGCCGTGGCCTGATGCAAACCCTGCGTGAAGCATCAATTGGAAATTCAGCCACAGGGCTTCTGTTTATTGCCCTTGACCACTTGGATGAAGCGGTCCGCCTGCATGGGTATGGCATTACCGATCAGCTCGTCAGGCATATCAGTCAAACGCTTTACTCACAGCTGGATAGCGGTAGCGTCCTTGGTCTGTGGGGCGGAAGCGAGCTTCTAGCTATTACCCAATGTACCGACCAGCCGACACTGGAACGACTGGCCGCACAGTTACTAGGCTCTTTTGAACAGGATCAGGTGCTGGGCGATCTTCTAATCCCCTTGAACGCACGTATCGGCATTAGCTGGACCACAGAATTCTTTAATATAGAACGCCTTGTACATATGGCGGCGTTGGCACTGCCGCAAAAAAATTGCCCCCAACGCATCCAGAGCTACAACGCAACGCTGGAGGCTCAGCAACGCCACCGGCTTAATGTGCAACAGGCTATTCGCGGCGCCACCCAGCGTGGTGAGATGTCGCTGGTATTTCAGCCTAAAATATCCCTGACTACGCAAGAAATTATTGGCGCAGAAGCTCTCCTACGCTGGCACCACCCAGAGCTTGGCCATATCTCACCGGGCGACTTCATTCCGCTTGCTGAAGCCAGTGGAGATATTCTAGCCATTGGCGACTGGGTACTTGAAGAAACCATGCGGCATATCGTGGCATGGCGGCGGCAGGGAGTACTCAACGACCGCTTTCACGTTGCGGTGAACGTGGCTGCACGTCAGCTAACGCGAAAGGATTTTGCCCAGAAACTGCTTGGCCGCTTGGCAGCCTATGGAATTCCCGAACGTTTTTTCGCCTTGGAGGTGACCGAATCAGGGTTGCTGAGCGATATGCAAAATGCACGCATCCAGCTGGCCCAGCTTGCCAAGATGAACGTGGCGGTGGCCATTGATGACTTTGGAACCGGGCATTCATCGCTCGCTTATATACAAACACTGCCTTTTTCGACGCTCAAGATTGATCGCGCGTTTGTAATGGATATCGACAAAAGCCCTGTTGACCGTCAGCTTGCCAACATGATTACCCAACTAGCGCATGCCGTAGGTTGCGACGTCGTAGCGGAAGGAATCGAGACCGCTTCCCAAGCGGCCTATCTACATTCTATTGGTTGCGAAGCCGCACAAGGTTACTATTATGCCCGACCACTGCCTGCCGATGACTTTGTGGCATGGTGTAATAACAGGGCATCGACGCCTCCCCCACTAACGGCCATGGAGCTTGTTTAATGGCGCATGACTTGCTTGACCGCTTACGTGAACGCCTGGAAGAGTTGAATCGCTCCGAGCGCAAAGTCGCTAACGTGATTTTAAGCGACCCGGCAGCGGCTACCAGCTTAAGCATTGCAAGCCTAGCCCAGGCGGCCTCGGTCAGTGAGCCCACCGTCAACCGGTTTTGCCGCAACTTTGGCGCCAAGGGTTATCCTGATTTCAAAATCAAGCTTGCTCAAAGCCTGGCGGGTGGAACACCTTACGTCACCCGTGCGGTGGAACCGGGCGATACGGCCACCCAGTATACGCACAAAATTTTTGGCGCCACTATTGCCGCACTTGATGAAGCACAACGCGATATCGACATGGCCGCCGTTGAACGCATGGTGGACTACCTTACCCAGGCCAAACAGATCCACTTTTTTGGCCTAGGCGCGTCAGGGGCCGTGGCCCAGGATGCCCAACACAAGTTTTTCCGCTTCAACCTTCCGGTGATGGCATACATTGATGTGCTGATGCAGCGCATGGTGGCTGCTGCCTGCCATACCGGAGATGTGGTCGTGATCATTTCCTACACCGGGCGCACCCGCGAGCTGGTAGATATCGCACGGGTCGCCCGCGAGGCAGGCGCCGTAGTGCTGGGGATTACCGCCCCCGCCTCACCGCTCGCCAATGAATGCAGCGCCACACTTGACGTCGCCACTCCAGAAGATACCGACCACTATATGCCGATGACCTCTAGAGTGATTCAGCTCACCTTGATAGATGCCTTGGCGACTGGGGTCACGCTGCGCCGCGGGGAGGACTTTTTGCCACACCTGAAAAAGATCAAGGACAGCCTGCGGGACACCCGGTTTCCTCTAGACGCCCCCGGCCAATAACCACTTACGCCGAGACGGCGGTAGTGACGGTAATTTCCACTTTCAGTTCGTCAGCCGGCATCGGCGCGCAAACGCAGGTGCGTGCTGGCGCATAGCCTTCAGGTACCCAGGCGTCCCATACCTCGTTCATGGCAGCAAAATCACTGCCGTCTTTTAAATAAATGGTGGCACTCAGCAGCTGCTCACGGCTTGAGCCAATCTCTTTTAAAAGCGCGTCCACCCGGGCCAGCATGCTCTGGGTCTGCTCGGTGATATCACCGTTTCGCGCGTCTGGCCCGGCTACCTGGCCACACAGGTAGGCAACGCCTTGGTGAATAACGGCACGGCTCATACGGGCTTTGGTATCGTGACGTTCAATTGTCATGGGACACTCCACTAAAAAATTCAAAAAAGGCAGTGTAAACGGCTAGCCAGAGGCTGACCATGCTTTACTGCTCAATACTCGGTGGGTACCGGGCGATGCTCAAAAACCCGACGCAGCACAAAGCTGGTGTGCGCGCCTGTCACCCCTTCAATACGGTTGATGACATGCAGCAGCAGATGCTGATAGTCATCCATGTCACGCACCAGAATCTTCAGTTGGAAGTCGGCGGCCTGGCCGGTAATGATCAAGCACTCAATCACATTGGGAATCTGGCGGATATGGCGTTCAAAATTTTCAAACCGCTCGGAGGTATGCTGGTCCATGGCGATATGTAGCAGTACCATGAGCTGATAGCCCAGCTGGCGGGCATCCACTTCTGCGCGATACTGCATGATCAGGCCATGCTCTTCCAGCGTGCGAACGCGCCTTAAGCAGGGCGAGGCGGAAAGGCCTATTCGGTCCGCCAACTCCTGATTACTGATCCGCCCCTCTTGCTGCAAAATGGTAAGGATTTGTCGATCAAAACGATCAAGTATCAATGGCGTTACCGACATAACAAGCAGCCTCTGCTAAAAATTATATGTTTCTTAATATATTCTGCCAATTAATGTCATTTTTATCTGTTTTAAGCAATAACCTAGCGCCACAAACCCGTTACACTAGTGAAACTGCCAAAAGTAGTTAGCGATTCCGTGTCTTGCTCTTCACAGAGAGTTCGCATCGATAAGTCTGCACTGATGAGCGTGTATTAATGAGCCACGGCCTACGCCACAAGCGGCCACATTTCCAAGTCATTAACCCTTAGGAATTTCACCATGTCTGCTTTTGATCATCGTAAATACCGTCCAGCCCCTCGCGTTCCTGCGTTTAACCGTCAATGGCCTGACCGTGACCTTGATCGTGCGCCGATCTGGGTGAGTGAAGACCTTCGCGACGGCAATCAGGCACTGCTGGAACCGATGACCGTTGAGCAAAAGCAGCGCTTCTGGCATCAGATCATCAAGGTGGGCATCAAGGAAGTGATGGTCGGTTTTCCTTCAGCGAGCCAACCCGACTATGATTTTGTGCGCTGGTTGATCGAGGAAAACCAGATCCCTGAGGACGTAACCATCGCAGTGCTGGTGCAGTGCCGCGAGCATCTGATCGAAAAAACCTTTGAGTCGCTGGTAGGCGCCAAGCGCGCCATCATCCATTTATACAACTCGACCTCGACCATTCAGCGCGAGCGGGTGTTTGAAATGGACCGCGACGGTATTACCCAGATCGCCGTACAGGGCGCGACCTGGGTGAAGCAGTATGCCGAACGCTATCCGGACGTGGCCTGGCGCTTTCAGTACTCGCCGGAAAGTTTTTCAAGCACCGAAATCGACTTCTCGCTGGCCATTTGCGAAGCGGTCATGGATGTCTGGCAGCCAACGCCTGAGAACAAGTGCATTCTCAACCTGCCCACAACAGTAGAAGTGGCCGGCCCCCATCATCATGCCGACCAGATCGAATACTTCTGCCAGCATATCAGCCGTCGCGATAGCGTGATTATTTCGGTGCATACCCATAACGATCGCGGCGGCGCCGTGGCATCGGCAGAGCTTGCTTTGCTTGCCGGTGCAGACCGCGTAGAAGGCACGCTTTTAGGCAACGGCGAGCGTACCGGCAACATGGATATCGTGACGCTGGCCATGAACTTGTACAGCCAGGGCATTGACCCTAAGCTTGATCTCTCCAACCCCGATGAAATCATTCAAGTGGTTCACGAGTGTACCGGCATTGCCATTCACCCGCGCCACCCCTGGGTGGGCGAGATGGTATATACCGCCTTCTCGGGTAGCCATCAGGATGCGATTCGTAAATCCCTCAAGCACCAGAAGCCCGATGAGCCCTGGCAAGTGGCTTACCTGCCCATCGACCCGCACGATATTGGCCGCGACTACCAGGCGGTAATTCGAGTTAACAGTCAATCCGGCAAGGGCGGCATGGCCTTTTTGCTTGAGCGCGACTACGGCATCAACCTGCCGCGCTGGATGATGCTAGCACTCGCCCCCTTTGTCCAAAAAGAGAGTGAAAAACGCGCAAGCGAGCTTTCAAGCCAGATGGTTCGCCAAGTGATGGTGGATAACTTCACTCAGGAAGCACCACTGTCACTGGCGGATTACCAGCTATCCAAAGGGCAGCGCGAAGGCCTTGAAGTCACCCTGTGGCACGGTAGCGAAACCCTGCGCCTGTCCGGCTCCGGCAATGGTGCCATGTCCGCATTTACCGATGCCTGGCAGAAGCACTCGGGCGTCAAGATCGGTATTATCGATTACAGCGAGCACTCGCTAGGTGGTGACAGTGAAGCCAATGCCATTGCCTTTGTGCAGCTAAACATAGACGGCCAGCGTATTTGCGCTTTTGCTGAGGATAGCGACACCGTGAGTGCCTCTCTAAAAGCGCTGATCTCAGGGATCAACCTGATCTCAGGCTCCTCTAACCAGGCAACGTCAACCCTTCAGGAAGGCGCGCTTACTGTCTAGTTGATTCAGTGCCTATGCTAGAATTAGCCGCCTACCCACTAGGCGGCTACAAGGCACACATGGGGCACGGAGTAGTAGGTATATTGCTGGTCGCGCTTGGCGGCGCGCTCGGAGGGATGGTCCGATTCGCCATCTCCAATCTTATG
This sequence comes from Vreelandella nanhaiensis, assembly GCF_003990185.1. GTDB lineage: Bacteria > Pseudomonadota > Gammaproteobacteria > Pseudomonadales > Halomonadaceae > Vreelandella > Vreelandella nanhaiensis. The sequence continues at coordinate 259,304 of NZ_RZHF01000005.1, forward strand.
GCCCGTTTTTTAGGCAAGGCGTTTCCCTGGGGAACCCTCGCGGTTAATACCAGCGGTGCTTTTCTAGCGGGATGGCTGCTCGGCAGCCTAGGCTTACCCAGCGCCCCTACCCCTTTATGGCTCTTCACGGTCGTCGGCCTGTTGGGCGGCTATACCACGGTTTCCTCGTTCAGCTTGCAAACCCTTGAACTCTGGCAAAGCGGCCAGGCGGGACGTGCCGCGTTCAATATAAGTGCCACACTATTATTGGGCATAAGCATGGTCTCGCTAGGCTGGCTATTGGCAGGGGGCCACGCATGAGCGCCTGGAAAACCTATCTGGCCGTGGGCCTGGGCAGCGGTTTGGGCAGCCTGCTGCGCTACGCTGTCTCGCTTATTTCCCAGGCAGTGCTGGGCAGCTATTTCCCCTGGGGCACGCTAATTGTGAACGTGATAGGCTCTGGCTTGATTGGCTGGACAGCGGTTACGGCACTGCACACACCTCACGGTAAACCTGCCCGCTGGCATTCGTTTCTGGTCGCTGGTTTTTGCGGAGGGTTTACGACCTTCTCGGTGTTTAGCCTGGAAACTCTGCACTTCATTACCCTTGGCCAGGCGTGGCCAGGGCTTTTATACGTGCTGGTGAGCGTGTCGCTGTGGCTATTGGCAGCCATGGCCGGTGTGCGCCTGGCGCGTCCACGCAACCCTCTACCCCGCTGAAGAGTCATGACATGCGCGAGCAGTTAGAAAAACACCAGTGCTGGCTATATTTAGCTTGCGTTGGCCTGGGGCTGGTTCTGGGCATTCTCAAGCCAGCCTTTGCCCAGACATTTGAACAGCTGATGTGGCCGTTATTGGGCTTGTTGCTGTACACCACCTTTACCCAGATCCCCCTGCTGGGCGTGGCCCGCAGTGTTTCCGATGGTCGTTTTATCGCGGCGCTGCTTGTGGGTAACTTTATAGCCATTCCGGCTTTTCTAGCCCTTTGCGTACTTTGGCTGCCGCTTTCACCGGCGGTATTGGCCGGCGTATTACTGGTTCTGCTGGTGCCCTGCACCGACTGGTTTATCAGTTTTACCCACTTGGGCAAGGGCAGTGCGTCCTTGGCCGTTGCCGCCGCCCCACTTCTGCTGCTGGTACAAATGCTCGCCCTGCCCGTTTATCTGTGGCTGTTCTTGGGAGCCGAGTGGTTTCAACTGACACTTTCTGCACCGCTGCTGGGCGCCTTTGTAGGCCTTATCCTCCTTCCCTTGGCACTGGCCGGGCTGACCGAGTACGCAGCTACCCGGCAACCACGCATCAAGGCTGCTACCGACCATTTGGGTCTACTGCCCGTGCCGCTGCTTGCGCTGGTGGTCTTTATCATCGCAGCTTCACAGGTCAATAGTCTGAACGGGCTTTATCAAGTGATGGCCCAGGTAGTGCTTATCTTTGTGGGGTTTCTGGTGTTTGCAGGATGGCTGGGGAAGCTGTTGGGCAAACTGTTCAGGCTCCCTGTTGCCAGTGCCAGAACGCTGGCCTTCAGTTTTGGCACGCGCAACTCGTTTGTGATGCTGCCCATCGCCCTTACTCTTCCCGAAGCGTGGCAGGCGACTGTCGTGGTGATTGTCTTTCAATCGCTGGTCGAGCTTTTCGGGATGATTGTTTATCTTCGCTGGGTGCCTAAAACGCTGCTCCCTGACCGCGCTTAAACGCAAAAGCCGCCCCGCAACCGTTAGCGAGACGGCTTCCTCAGTGGTTTGGTGCCGATTAGCGCAAGATCAGTACCGGTATGTGACTTCCGCGCAGCATGGTTGTGGTGGTGCTTCCGATCAACAGGTGGCGGATACGTGAATGCCCATAAGCCCCCATCACCAGCAGGTCGATATCATGCTGTGCTGCATAGGCCTGCAGCGTTTCATCTACCTTGCCAGCGCGGATACCGCCCTCTACCCGATGGCCTGCATTACGCAGAGCGCCCAACGCCCAGCCAAGTTCCAAGTGATGCTCAGAGGTGTCTGCGCCAACAACCAATACATGGCACTCAATGCCTTTAAACAGCGATGAACGAGCCAGCATATCCACCCCTTTGCGGGCGGTTTTACTGCCATCGAAAGCGATCAGGATCTTTTCAGGACGCTTGAAGGTTGGCGGTACCATGAGGATAGGACGATGCATTTCGCGCACGACACGCTCTAGGTTCGCGCCTAAATGATCACTGGCACGATGGGCGGTTTCGCCACGTTTGCCCATTACCAGCAGGCGAACGTCCTCTTCGATATCTATCAGCGTTTCTACCAGCGTGCCGTTCAGTTGACGTGTAAGGGGAGCGCTCACGCCACCCTCAACAGCCCTCTTCTGGGCGGCTTCCAGCATTAACCGACCCTGTTCCCGGTTCACCTTGGCACGCTGTTCATCCAGCGTGGAGAGCTCTTCCATCAGGTGTTCGCGGGCACCAAAATGTAGGTTACCTGACAGGTTCTGCTCACCCGGCACGGCCGAATGGTTATCCACCACATGCACAAAGGTCAGCGGTGCCTCTAACGCAAGGCTTGCCCAGGCGGCGTAATCACATACGCCTTCTGAAAACCGGGAGCCGTCAATCGCGGCGACTACGTGCTCAGTCATGCTGCTCTCCTTACCGGATATCAGTGGTCACCCATCAGCTTTTCAACCGCTTTAGGGTCGTTATGCACCGCGTAGCGGTCGACTACCGTAGCACTGGCTTCGCTTAATCCCACCAGCTCAACCTCAGTGCCTTCGCGGCGGAATTTGATCACCACGCGATCAAGGGACTGTACGGCAGTAACATCCCAAAAGTGCGCCCTGGATAGATTGATCGTGACCTTATCGAGGCTCTCCTTGAAATCAAAGGCGGCCATAAAACGCTGGGAAGAAGCAAAAAATACCTGTCCTATCACCTGATACTCGCGCTCCTTACCTGCCTTAATTTCAGTAGAGTCGATAACCATGATATTGCCAACCTTGTTGGCAAAGAACATTGCCGCCAACAGCACCCCCACAAATACACCAAGTGCCAGGTTGTGCGTACTCACCGTTACCGCAACGGTTGCCAGCATGACAATGTTGGTGCTCAAGGGGTGTTTTTTCAGATCCCGAATCGACTCCCAGCTAAAGGTACCAATCGATACCATAATCATGACCGCCACCAGCGCCGCCATGGGGATTTGCGATACCCAGTCAGAAAGAAACACCACCATCAACAGCAGTACAACTCCTGCAATCAGCGTCGAAAGGCGCGTGCGGCCGCCAGATTTAATATTGATCACCGACTGGCCAATCATCGCACAGCCCGCCATGCCGCCCATCAGGCCAGCGCCGATATTGGCAAGCCCCTGGCCTTTACATTCGCGGTTTTTATCGCTCTGCGTGTCGGTCAAATCATCCACAATCGTCGCTGTCATCATGGATTCCAAAAGACCCACAACGCATAGCATCAATGCGTAAGGCAGAATGATCATCAGCGTTTCAAGATTGAGAGGGACATCTGGCCACAAGAAAACCGGCAGCGTATCTGGAAGCTCGCCCATATCACCCACGGTGCGAATATCCATACCGCTGACCATATACACAATGGTTAACACCACAATGCACACCAGCGGCGAAGGGATCGACTTGCCGATAACGGGCAGGTAGGGGAACAGGTAAATAATACCCAAGCCTGCCAGGGTCATGGCATACACGTGCCAGGTAACGTTGGTCAGCTCAGGCAGCTGGGCCATAAAGATAAGGATAGCCAGCGCGTTCACGAACCCGGTTACCACCGAGCGCGAGACAAAGCGCATCAACTCCGCAAGCTTTAAATACCCGGCGATAATCTGGAATACGCCGGTTAACAGTGTAGCGGCCAGCAGGTACTCAAGGCCGTGCTCGCGCACCAGTGTGACCATTAAAAGCGCCATGGCACCGGTCGCTGCGGAAATCATCCCGGGCCGCCCGCCGGTAAAGGCGATAATGACCGCGATACAGAACGAGGCGTAAAGACCTACCTTTGGATCAACACCGGCGATAATCGAGAAGGCAATTGCTTCGGGGATGAGTGCCAACGCGACCACCAGACCCGAAAGCGTGTCGCCTTTAATATTGGAAAACCACTCATGTTTGCTGAAAAGTGCCATTCAGGGAGTCCATGGTTGAAGTCGAACAGGACGCGCCAATGCCGCTGCACAGAGGCAGAAGCCACGCCATTAGAATCAGGTCGTAAGTCATACGCTACATAGTGAAGACGCCCAAGGCGCCAGTAGCCAAATTACGGTCGCAAAGTGCCGTAACGCCGGGGTAGCGCATCAGCGCTGTGGCGTTTTAAAGGAGGGATGTTACCTAGGGTGGAGTCATCAACCCAACAGTCAGTCGTACAGAGGTTACCTGTGAGCGTTTCATTGCGTATATGCCTTGCCGTGAAAACGTGTTTTAGATTGTCGCTGGCAACAAATTGCTAAATTGCAGGCCAACAAGGCGCGGATTCTACCAGTAAAGCACGCCTGTTGCACCCGTTACGCTAGACGTTTGGCAAGGCTAAGGTGATCTTGCGCTTCACCATGACTTACCATAAGCCACCAATGTAGCGACCTATTGATACGTCTGGCCGCGACACCGGCAAGTAACATCCTAACCAGAGGAGCAATACATGAGTCAGTCGATTGCAGTGATCAAGGGCGATGGCATCGGGCCTGAAATCATGGACGCCACCCTGCGCGTGCTTGATGCATTAAAATGCGGATTTGACTATGCATTTGTGGATGCGGGTCTGGTCGCTCTGGAAAACCATGGCACCTTGATTCCTCAAGGATCGCTTGATGCTATCGAGAAGCACGGCATCGCCCTGAAGGGCCCGCTAACCACACCTATTGGCAAAGGCTTTTCTTCCGTCAACGTTCAACTGCGCCGCCACTTTGATCTTTACGCCAACGTACGCCCGGCAATCAGCTTTCCTGGCACCCGGTCGCGTTTTGAAGGTATCGACATGATTACCGTGCGCGAAAATACCGAAGGGGCCTATCTTTCCGATGGCCAGGAGATGATCGACGACGGCAATACCGGCATCTCAGTGATCAAGGTGACCCGACAAGGTTCTGAGCGGATTGTGCGCTATGCCTTTGAGCTGGCCAGAAGCAATGGCCGCAAAAAGGTAACCGCGGTACACAAGGCCAATATTATCAAGACCAGCTCAGGACTGTTCCTGGAGGTGGCACGGGAAGTAGCCAAGGAGTACCCCGAACTCGAGTTTCAGGAGATGATCGTGGATAACGCTTGCATGCAGCTGGTGATGAACCCGCACCAGTTTGATGTGGTGGTCACGACCAACCTGTTTGGCGACATCCTTTCAGACCTTTGCGCTGGTCTGGTGGGCGGTTTGGGCCTGGCACCTGGAGCGAACATTGGCGAAAAAGCTGCAATCTTTGAAGCAGTTCACGGTTCAGCGCCGGATATTGCCGGTAAAAAGCTCGCTAACCCCTGTGCCCTGCTCTTGGCCGCCGCACAGATGCTTGACCACCTGAGCATGACGGAAAAGGGTGACACGATTCGCAGCGGCATCCGTAGCGTACTGGAAACCCGCCGCGATATGGTCACACCGGACATGGGCGGCACAGGAACTACCGATACGTTTGCCCAGGCGCTGGTGGAATACGTGCAGGCTTAAACGTTAGGGCCAAGATAACCCAACGCCCTTAGTCATTAAGGGCGCTTTTAGGTTGTTGTCACTGAATGCGGCTGTAGCAGCTGCTCGTGCTGATGAACAGGGCAAATCAAGCCAGGCAAGCGTCGGTGAAATGGAGATTATTGTTAACGAAATCTTAGTGGGCGCGCGTAGCGTATCTGCCACGGTTGAATAGCTTGCAGTAGAAGCTTCGTAAGCTTTATCAAGCCTCATCAAAAAGCCCCAAGGTTTTGTTAACCTCGGGGCTTTTCTATGCGCAGTGACTTAGCACTTATTTCAGGGACGTTTTACGCAAGTATGGCAGCACAGCTTCAAACTCACCAAATTTCTGCTTGGCATCATCATCTGAGACGCTTGGCGGAATAATCACGTCTTGGCCAACGGTCCAATCAGCAGGCGTTGCAATACCGTGTTTAACGGTCGCCTGGAGTGCATCGAGAGCACGCAGAATTTCTGCAAAGTTGCGTCCTACCGTCATGGGGTAGGTCATGGAAAGTTTAAGCTGCTTATCTGGGCCGATAATAAAGACCGAGCGCACAGTGGCACTGTCAGCAGGCGTGCGGCCATCTGGCAGGTAAGCATCTTCAGGCAGCATGTCAAAAAGCTTTGAAACCTTAAGACCTTCGTCAGCAATGATCGGAAAATCAACGTCGCTACCGCTGTACTTCGCGATATCGCCCGCCCAGCGCTTGTGATCCTCAACGCCATCTACCGACACGCCAATTACTTTAGTGCCGCGCTTTTTCCACTCGTCACTTAACGTGGCCACAGCACCAAATTCGGTGGTGCAGACCGGGGTAAAATCTTTGGGATGTGAAAACAAGATAGCCCAGCTATCGCCGATCCACTCGTGGAATTGGATTGGCCCTTGGCTGGTTTGGGCTTCAAAATCGGGAACGACCGCATTGATACGTAATGACATAGAGCCTCCTTCGCGGGTGATTAATGTTTTTAATACCTTAAACCACCTGTAGATAATTCACTATAGAACATTTAGTGCTAAGACTACGAACGTTATCCCGCGCCACTCTCTTTCCCCTTATACGGCAGTGCGTATGGATCTTCTGAGCCATCCATGCGCACTGCTACCTAAGCGGTGGGTCTGGGACCTTTATGCTTTATACGTGTCAGCCAGCGCTGCCTAGCGTAATGCCTCAAATTAGCCACGCTATCGGTTTCATCAATAATGTCCTGACCCAGAATGGTTTCAATAATATCTTCAAGCGTAATAAGGCCCACAAAGGTGCCATGCTCGTCATACACAACGCGCATGTGCATATGGTCCTTGAGCATTGAAGCAAAGACATGTTCTACATTGTGCGCGATATCGACACTGGTAATGGGGTGCATAAGCTCCCGCATGGTCTTGGCATCATCGGCGTGATACATGTCGGCTTTATGCACATAGCCAAATGCCATTTCGCCGTTATCCATAACCGGGAAACGCGTAAACGGCGCTTTACCGTACTGCTGATCAAACGTCTTGACGTCCATGTTAGGGGGCACTGTCACGCACACTGTTCTTGGTGTCATGGCTTGGCTTACGGCAATTTCATGCAGGTTAAGCATATTGACGATAGTGCGCGATTCATCGGCATCCAGCACCTTCTCTTCAAGCCCTACACGCGCCAGCACCTTGATTTCATCGCGCAGATCAACATCATGCTCAGAAGTGCCCAGCCGACGCGTAATCTGCTCCGACAGCCAGATAAACGGCAGTAATCCCACTATCATTGGCTTCAATAAACGCGGTAAAAACGGTGCTAAGCCGCGCCAGTAGGTGGCACCAATCGTCTTGGGAATAATTTCAGAAAACACCAGGATCAGCATCGTCATGACGGCAGATACAATGGCAATTGAGGCTTCCCCGAATACCACTGCTGCTTGCGCCCCCACCGCCGTTGCACCAACAGTATGAGCAATTGTATTAAGCGTCAGTATCGCCGCCAGCGGTCGGTCAATGCTGGTTTTAAGCTGATTAAGCGATGCATGCAGCTTTGGCTTCTCTTCTTTTAGCCTAGCGATATAGCTTGGCGTAATGGAGAGCAAGGCCGCTTCAAGGATGGAACATAAAAAAGATAGTGCGATGGAAAGCGTGGCAATCGTGATGAGCAGGAACATGAGCGCCTGAAGTGAGGAATGATAGCGTGTTTATAGGAGCAATACGGGTACCTGTCAATAAACCTCTATACGCTTTTTCTGGCATGGGCAATGGCGACTACTCATGGGATTTGACCGGGGCTCGTACTGAAAATTGTCAAGGGTAGCGGCATTCATAAAAGCAGTTATGGTTTATCTCACTTCTAGGCCCCGGTAGTGAATAATTGCCCGAAGCGGCCGTTAATCGCGATGGGTTAGGTGCCCCGCATCCTGACCGACCAGAAATAGTGCTTAACCCTGATGCTGTCCAAACGCTTAAAGCAGGCGATATCGCGCTTATCAAAGGCAGCGGTTGGGAAGGTAGCGAGCGTAGCGCGCTCGTCCATTGCAGCCCTTCGTTAAGTCTTGGCCAAAAGCGCTTATTACTCACGATTGACCCTGCTTAAATACAAAACGCCTCCACTTGGGAGGCGTTTTAGGCTTGCTCAGTTACTTATTGAGCAAACACTTCCGTCCACTCGTTGCGCTTGGCAAGCAGGTCGCGGGCCAGTGCCTGGGCGCCTTCCAGGCTGTGGCTGGCGGCCCAGCCACACTGCATTTCGTTGCAGGCGGGCACTTCGGTGGCGACTAACACGTCATTCAGCGTTTGTTCGATAATTGCCAGCACATCGTCGTAGTCATCGTGATTAATCATCGCGATGTAGAAGCCGGTTTGGCAACCCATGGGGCTGATATCGACCACCTTGTCAGAATGGTTGCGGGAAAGCTCAGCCATCAGATGCTCAAGGGAGTGCAGCGCTGGCATCTCCATATGTTCTTTGTTCGGTTGGCAGATACGCAGATCGTATTTATGAATCTGGTCGCCGTTCTGGCCCTGTTTAATATCGGCCAGGCGTACGTAGGGGGCTTTTACCTTGGTATGGTCCAGGTTAAAGCTTTCGACGTTCATCTTCTTTTCGGTCATGTTCGCTCCGCGTCTATCGGTGTCGTGGGCCCATTTTACACGTTTGGCTTATACCTTGGGCGCGTCAAAATTCCACGGCTCATCGGTATACACGCATACATTGGCGTCTTCGATATCGCCATCAGGTGATTCAACGTGCTTGGCAAAGAAGTCCTGAATCTCCTTTCGCTGGCAGTGGGCTTCAAACTCTTCGCGGCTCGCCCAGATTTCATGAAATACAATTGGGTAGCTGGTGCCCTGGGCGAAGGGATTGTCGATCTGCCGCGTTACCGTGTAATGAATGCAGGCATCTTCACGGTGGGTATTCGGCTCCAGTGACTGGAGTGCCTTGAACACCGCTTCTTCTTTACCCGGTTTGGGTTTAAAGCCTGCAACGCAGTAAATTTTCTCTGACATGATCGCATCCTGGTTCGTTAAGCGTGCGTCATTATGCGGCTTGTCCTTATAGGTTAACAACCTAGCGAATAATACGTTCGGCCAAGGCTTCCAGGTCAGGCACCGTCATATCAGGCTCAACCCCCCAGGGGTCAAAAGGCGCATCGGAGTGGCGTCGTATCCAGGCGCTGCGCAACCCGGCGTGGGTTGCGCCAATCACATCAAAAGCATTGCTTGAAACCAGCCAGGTTTGCTCGGGGCGCGTTTCCAGGCGGCTACGCAGGTATGCGTAGACAGCCGGGTCAGGCTTGAAGCGCTTGATATCGTCAACGCTTACCACTTCATCCATATGGCTCTCTACACCTGCCCGTGCGAGTAGCTTCGATACGGCATCCGAGGTGCCGTTTGAAAAAGCCACGCAACGGATGCCTGCATCACGTAACTGATCCAGCGCCTGCACCACATCAGGAAAGGCCGGAAGTTCACCATACACGGCCATTAAATGATCACAGTCATTATCCGAAAGGCCCGTCTGTAGCGCACGGTTGGTAAACGCCAGAGCGTCACGAGTACATTCTTCAAAGAGAACATAGGCGCTCATCAATCCATGGCGAAAGCTGTACTCCAGCTGCTTTTCCCGCCAGCGCTTAGCGAACTCACCTGCCTTGGAAACATCAGTAAGCCGACGTTCAAGCTCGGTGGTAACCCCTTGGGTATCAATCAGCGTGCCGTACACATCGAAAGCTAATACCGGTTGCATAGCCACTCCTACCTATCCGTTGATCATGCCCTGTGTTCAGCATAGCCGTCCCATTCAAAAACAAAAATGCCGCTGCACAAGCAGCGGCATTCACAAGGTCAGGGTCGATCACTCAGACGGTAAACGCCGCTTCCTGATGCCCTGTTTTCAAATCACCTGAACGGGTAAGTTCATCAGTAACCCGATCAATGGCACGTTTGGCCCGGCCAATCATATCGTCGACTTCCGCGCGGTTAATGGTCAATGGGGGCGCAAAGCCTAAAATATCTCCTTGGGGCATCGCTCGGGCGATCAGATTCTCCTCCATCGCGGCAGCAGCTACCCGTGGGCCAACTTTCAATGCTGGGTCAAAATGCAGGCGCTGCGTGGCATCCGGCGAGAACTCAAGTGCGGCCATAAGGCCAACACCGCGTACATCGCCTAATAGTGGGTGGCCCTCGAAGTTGGCCTTGAGCTGCGCCTGGAAGTAGGCACCCGTTTCGGCAGCGTTGCCCACCAGGTTTTCACGCTCGATAATATCCAGGTTGGCAATGCCCGCGGCACAGCCCAGCGCGTGGCCGGAATAGGTCCAACCGTGGCCGATGGGGCCAAACTCGCCAGTGCCCTGCTCAAGCACTTGCCATACTTTTTCGCCCACAATCACGCCAGAAAGCGGCTGATAGGCACTGGTCAAGCCTTTGGCAATCGTGACCAGATCCGGCTTCATGTTGTAGTGGTGGCTACCGAAGTCAGAGCCAGTACGCCCAAATCCACACACCACTTCATCAGCAATCAAAAGCACATCGTACTTGGCCAACACAGCTTGAATCGCGTCCCAGTAGCCTTCCGGCGGCGGTACAATGCCGCCTGTGCCCAACACCGGCTCGCCAATAAACGCAGCAACCGTATCCGGCCCCTCTTCAAGAATCATCGCCTCAAGCTTGTCGGCGCAGAAGGACGAAAACTCAAGCTCGGTCATGCCGTGCTGCTCAGCGGCGCGCAGGTAGTAGTGCGGCGCTTCGGTATGGCGAATCGTATCAATGGGCAGATCGAAATGGTCGTGAAACGCCTTGAGGCCGGTCAACGAGCCGGAAGCAATACCTGATCCGTGATAGCCACGCATGCGGGAGATGACTTTTTTCTTCTGCGGCCGGCCCAGCACGTTGTTGTAGTAGCGCACGATTTTCAGCTGGGTTTCATTGGCATCACTGCCGGACATGCCGTAGTAAACCTTGGACATGTTCATGCCAGCGATTTTCAGAATACGCTCGGAAAGCGCGATCTGCGGCTCGTTCGAGTGCCCCACATAAGTATGGTAATAAGAAAGTTCCATCGCCTGCTTGTAAATGGCCTCGGCAATTTCCGTGCGGCCATAGCCGATATTAACGCAGTAAAGACCGGCAAAACCGTCAATAAACTCGCGGCCATCCTTGTCCACAATATGGATGCCTTTACCGCCAGTAATCACACGGCCCGGCGCATCGCCATGGGCAAAGTCACGCAGGTGGGTAGAAGCGTGAAAAGTGACTTTGCGGTCGCGTTCGATCAGATCCTGATGCTGGCTCATAGCGCTCTCTCTGTAATGCCCCTCCCTACTGTTAGGAGGGTTTTTTAAAAATTAGTAACAACGTAAATTTTTATGCAATAAACGTAGCTAGCTCCCCGAGACCGAACCCAGTGCGCCCAGACAGTAATATTTGGTTTCGAGATACTCATCAATACCGGTGGCGCCGCCCTCACGACCAAGGCCGGACTGCTTCACGCCGCCAAACGGTACTGGCGGGCCGGTCATCTTGACCGAGTTTACGCTCACCATGCCGTACTCGAGCGCACGCATCAGCTTCCAGATCCGCCGGATATCATGGGTATACACATAAGCCGCTAAGCCATACTCGGTGTCGTTGGCAAGCTCGATGGCTTCTTCGTCGCTTGAATAAGCGGTAATCCCGGCCACGGGGGCAAAGTTCTCTTCCCGCCAGACTTTCATCTGGGGTGTTACGTTGGTTAACAGCACCGGCATAAAGAAGTTTTCGCCCGGCGCCTGGCTCTGATCGCCTCTGATCAGTGTTGCGCCACGGGAAATCGCATCATCAACAATCGCGGCAGCCTTCTCCACGGCTTGGCGATGAATCAACGGGCCAAGATCAACCTCCTCCTGCAAACCGTTGCCCACGGTTAATGCCACCATGCGCTCGGTGAATTGCACAACGAACTCATCATGAATGGATTCGTGTACCAAAATGCGGTTGGCCGCCAGGCAGTCCTGCCCAGCCGTTTGGAACTTAGCCGCTACCGCCGCATAGGCCGCTTCTTTGGGGTCCATATCTGGCCCGACAATAAACGGCGCATTGCCGCCCAACTCAAGCGAAAGGCGTTTTACGGTACCGGCGCTTTGTTCCATCAACAGGCGGCCAACGCGGGTGGAGCCAGTAAACGATAGCGCCCTAATGCGCGGCTCGCTACATAGAATTTTTGAAACCTCTGCAGGCTCACCCAATACCACGTTAAAGATGCCGTCCGGAATACCTGCTCGCTCGGCTAATTCCGCCAGAGCTAGCGCTGAAAAGGGCGTCTCATTGGCCGGTTTCACAATCACCGGGCAGCCTGCAGCCAACGCCGCCGCCGCTTTACGGGTAATCATTGCCAGCGGAAAATTCCACGGTGTAATCATCGCTGCAATGCCAACAGGCTCTTTGATAGTACCCAGCGAGGCATTGGGAATATGGCTGGGAATAGTCTCACCATAAGTGCGCTTGCCCTCTTCCGCGAACCAGCGCACAAAGCTTGCTCCGTACTCCACTTCGCCACGCGCATCGGGCAGCGGCTTGCCCTGCTCCAGCGTCATGATGGTGGCAAGGTCTTCCCGGTTGGCCTGAATCAGATCGTACCAGGCGAGCAGCCGCTCGCAGCGCTCATCGGCACGCAGCGCGCGCCAGCGAACGAATGCTACCTCGGCAGCATCAACCGCAGCGGTAATTTGTTTGGCTTCAAGCAGCGGGATATGGCCGATGGCTTCGTTGGTTGCCGGGTCATACACCGATTCTTCCCGGCCCCCTTCCCCATGTGTCCACTTGCCGTTCACATAAGCGTACTGGCGGAACAGGCGTGGGTCTGCCAAGCGTTTAACCAGCGTGGTCGATAGTAGGGTCATGAGCACCTCCCCTGGTTGAAGCCACTGTCAGCGACAAACCGTTGCACGTTGACGATTGAAAAGATCGGCTTCTGGCTGACCTTTTCGATGTACCTAGCGTAAGGGAGATGGCACACGAAGTGTTTTTGAAAGAGAAGGGTTATGGTTTAACTTTTTTTGTCATAACCGCTTTTTTCAGCGCTTTTTTTTGGTGTTAACTGTGAGACCAAGGCTAACTGCCAAAGACGAGACTTAAAAAAGTCTAAATATTCGCTGTGTTGTGGTATACCTAATGCTTCAAGAAGATTCTCAATGATGCTATGTCGGCTATAGATAAACTGTGCTCTACGCCATGATCTATCCTGCTTAAACGACTGGTTTCAAGATCTTACCCTCTACAGAGATCGCGAAATGCCAGCTATACCGGGCCAAGGGGAATGTCGTGTGTCAACTTCCTTACTTTAAGCAGCTTTCCCAACACATCAATGACACAACCGTTCGGGAAAAGTACGACATAGATCGGCACGGCGAACGCCTGTATTCGTTGATCGTGCTCACTAAGCTATTGGCAATTTTTTACTTTTCCTACACCTTGATGGATATCTATATATTGCCCGATATCACGCTTAGGTCGATATTATTACGCTTCTTAATTATAGGACCACTCATCGTCTTCTTGTTTGCCTATTACAAACGACCTGCTTCCATTCGCCATAAGGAGCTTGCAGGCGTAGTGGTGGTCGTCTTGGGAACGGCTGTTTGGTGTACAGTGCTATTAGGGTCGGAAAATCCACGCGTACTTCATTACTTCTATGCTGGCCTAATTTTTCAGCTGGTTCTTACCATTGTTCTGACGCCACCGTTCGAGTACAGCATCTATGGCTCGTTGTTTGTGTTCATCTGTCTTTATACCACTATTTGGTTTCTGCCCGGCGCCGATCTTGAGTACGTAGTGAACCACTTGGCGTTTGGCTTACCCACTCTAGTGTTGACCCTAATAGCCAACTATCGTTTTTCCGCAGAGTCGCTACGTCTGTATCTACAAAATGTTAATACTGATCAATTACGTTTAGAACTTGCTGAGCGCAATGCGGATTTGGAGAGAATTTCCACTATAGATCCGCTAACAGGGCTATCTAACCGCAGAGGCCTCGATCGATATGCGGCGTCATTATTCCAAACATACGCATCCTCTAAAGAGCAGATCGCCGTTGTAATTGTGGACGTGGACTATTTCAAAGCATTTAACGATCATTATGGGCATGCTGATGGTGATAACTGTCTACAAATAGTCGCTGAGGCTATTCGTGCCGCGTGTTCATCGAAGGATATGGTATGCCGCTTCGGGGGCGAAGAATTCCTAATTTTACGTCTAATGGGCAATGACACTGAGCATAACGCTTTAGCACTGGCTGAAAGTGTACGGGCAAACGTCGCCAACCTTGTCATTCCCCATACCCAATCAGACTATGGCATCGTTACCGTGAGCGTGGGGGTATGCGCTGGTCCTATTAATCCTATGGAGGAACTAAATAAGTTGATTCAGGCGGCTGACAAGGCGTTATATGCCGCAAAACATGAAGGCCGAAATCTGGTCTGCGAGAGTCGCTTCATTGGCGCTAAAGAGACGACTCCCCCAGAATTCAGCAGCTTGGTCACTTAATGCTGATCAGGCGCTGATGAGTCACACACCGATATTCTCAACATCAATGCCAATTGGCTCGCGCTTGACCGTTTTGGTCACAATATAAGTAAAGTAACGCTCGATTCCTGCCTCAGAAACCAGCCACTTGTCCATCAATCGCTGGTAGCTATCAATCGTGCGGGCTTCAAACTTCACCAGGTAATCCACTCCCCCGCCCACGGCGACACATTCGGTAACCTCCGGGGTGTTCAAAACCAGGGCTTCAAAACGCGCGAAGCTTTCAGCGTTGTGGGCTTTAAGCTCGATCTGCACCCATACAGGGTTACGCGGCACCAGCACGTCGGCATTGATGCGCGCGGTGTAGCCTTGAATAACCCCCGCTTTTTCCAGGCGTTTGACCCTCTCCCAGCAGGGGCTGACCGAGAGGTTAATCGCCTCGGCCAGTTTGGACTTAGTGATTCGCCCGTCTCGGGAGAGAATATCGAGAATTTTGAGGTCAAAACGGTCAAGTTTCATCATGCCTTGGGCTATGCCTCCAGGCGTTCGACGACATCGGCAATTACCGCAATGGTATCCCCCATATTGACCAGCGCCGGGGCACGCCGTGCCATCAAAATGCCACCGCGTTCGGCACGGTAGGCAACCGGCTCGCTACCGGTGCGGGTCATATCGTACACGTAGGCCAACACCTGCCCTTGGGTTACCGTATCACCCAGCGCCACACATAGCTCAAGTACGCCGGAATGCTGGCTTTGTACGTAACAACGGGCATCAGGCATATCGAGATATACCTGCCCGTCTTCCGGCATTTCCACCTCGCCCGCTACTAAGCCGTAATGGATCAGAAAGTTGCGCACGCCGCGCTCGGTAATTGCCATGCTTTGGGGCGTGGAGGTGCCGCCGCCGCCAAGCTCAGTGGCCACAAATATCTTGCCCTGACGCTCGCAGGCGGTATCAAAAAGTTTTTCAGCGTCCAGCTCAAACATAACCATGGCATAAGGCGCGCCAAACGCTTTGGCGCCTTCCAGCGCAGCCTGTTGCTGGGTTTTATCATCCAGCACATGAGAAGCCCCAAACGGCAGAATATCCAGTGTGCGGCCACCGGAGTGTAGATCCAGCACTACATCGCTCATAGGTGCCAGCACTCGGGTGAAGTAGTCGGCAATTTGCAGCGTTACACTGCCGTTGGGGTCGCCTGGGAAGCTGCGGTTAAGGTTGCCTTTATCCATGGGCGAGGTTCGTTTGCCTGCCATTACGGCCGGCGTATTCATGCACGGCACGATAATGACCCGCCCGCTGACTTCCTCTGCAGTGAGCGCATTGGCCAGCTTGAGTAGCGACGTAATCCCTTCGTATTCATCGCCATGATTGCCGCCAGTTAGCAGAGCGGTGGGGCCCTCACCGTTTTTTACCACGGTAATCGGGATCATCACAGCCCCCCAGGCAGATTCATTCGTGGAGATGGGCAGCTTTAGAAAACCGTGCTGCACGCCGTCAGCATCAAAATCGACAGTGGCGGAAACCGGGCTCGGTCGCAGGGTCATAACGAATCCTTAGTCAATGGCTTAACGCTTAGTGCGTTATTTAACAAATAGCTGCCGGGGGAAATTGGCTAACGTTTCACAGCCTGTTTCAGTAATCAGGATGCTTTCGGTAATCTCCAGCCCCCAGTCGTCTACCCAAAGCCCAGGCATAAAGTGAAACGTCATGCCGGGCTGCAGGATGGATTCATCCGAGGGGCGCAGGCTCATGGTGCGCTCGCCCCAATCCGGCGGGTACGAGATACCAATCGGATACCCACAGCGCGCCCCACCCCGGTCAAAGCCATATTTATCCATGGCAGCACCCAATGCCATGGCAATATCCGCCGTGCGATTTCCCGGCTTAGCAACCGCCAGGCCGTTTTCGATCCCTTCCAGCAGGGCCGATTCAGCGCGAATAAAGTCGGTAGGTGGCCGACCCAGAAACACGGTGCGTGACATGGGCGCGTGATAGCGCTTGAACACTCCGGCAATCTCGAAAAACGTGCCTTCGCCTTCACGAAACGGCGTGTCGTCCCAGGTCAGGTGCGGGGCAGCTGCATCTTTACCGGTTGGTAGCATGGGCACGATGGCAGGATAGTCGCCGCCGTACACCTTGCCGTTTTCATCCACAAAGCCTTCAATCCCCACCCGATAAATTTCCGAGACCAGCTTGCTCTTGGGCAGGCCCGGCTCAATCACCTCCAGAATACGCGAGTGCATGCCTTCGACAATTTTGCCGGCAATGCGCATATAAGCGATTTCCTGAGGCGACTTGATCGCCCGGCACCAGTTCACTAGCGCATTGGCGTCAATAAAGCGGGCGTGAGGAAGCTCGCGCAGCAGGCTTTGGTAGGCCTTGGCAGAGAAATAGTAGTTATCCATTTCCATGCCTACCACGCCGGTATGCCAGCCGCGGTCAGGTAAGACGGATTGCGCTAGATAGTCCATCGGGTGCATATCCGGATTCTGGACGTAGTAATCCGGGTAATAGGTAATATTGGCTGGGTCAATCCAGCAGGTGCGTAGTGCTCCGTTAGCATCCATACGGCGCCCAAACCATACCGGCTCGCCTTCCAACCCGACCAGAACACACTGGTGCACATAAAAAGACCAGCCGTCATAACCGGTCAGCCAGGCCATGTTAGACGGGTCGCTAACGATCAATACATCAATGCCGCGGACGGCCATTTCAGCACGTACCTTCCACAGGCGTTGGGCATACTCTTCACGCGTGAAGGGCAGGGAAACCTGGGTCATCGGGTAACTCACCATCAAAGATCACCAAGAACCGGTGCGCGTTTAAGTCACGCCAAGCAACGGGCCAAAGGTTCGACCTGGCCCCGCCGCTGAAGGGCTTGCCAACGTCGCCTTAGCCCGATACTAGCACCCCCCCTTGGTTACGGGTCAAAACCTTTATGCCACTCAGTTCAATTGTTCTTTCAAACGGCTCCGTAAAAGCTCCAGTACGGCGCGCTCATCCGGGCCAATGAGCTGCTCGTTTTCAAGCTTCTGCTCAACTAACTGGCGAAAATGCTCCAGCGTACGGCCATCCAGGTAGCTCTCGACTACCCGGGGGTCAATGTAGCTGGCCTTGGCGATACTGGGCGTATTGCCAAGGGACTGAGCTACCCGCTCAACTGCCTGGCGTACGTTTTTCTGACTGACTTTCTCGTTTTCGCCAACGCCTAATTCTTCAAGCGCTAGTGCTGCAAGCGAAGTACCCGCCCAGGTGCGAAAATCTTTGGCGCTGAAGGCTTCGCCCATTACCTCATGGATATAATCGTTCAGATCAGCGCTATCGACGCGTACCTTATTACCCTCCTCATCGAAATATTTAAAGATTTCGTAACCGGGAACACCATCAAGCTCGGCGACCACTTGGGCGAGTTTAGCGTCCTCCACGACCCGATGCTGGTGCTGGCCACTTTTGCCCTGATAATCGAAAATCAGCTCGTCGCCCTCAATGGTCAGATGCTTGGAGCGCATGGTGGTTAGCCCGTAAGAGTCGTTTTCGCGCCGATAGCGCTCACTTCCTGGACGAAAATAGGCGCTGTCGATCAGACGTACCATGCAAGCCAACACCTTTTCCCGGGGCAGCCCCTCAAGCGCTAGATGCTGCCCCGTCACTCGGCGCATAGTGGTTAGTCGCTGGGCAAAGTCGACAATGCGGTCAAACTTTTTCGCCTCACGGGCTTCACGCCATTTGGGGTTATAGATGTACTGTTTGCGCCCGGCGTCATCGCGCCCTACCGCATAGATATGGTGGCGGCGGTTCAGCGTTATTTCGACCTCACGCCAGGCAGGAGGAATAGCCAGCGAGTCAATCCATTCCCGCCAGCGCGTATCGCGTAGCGTCTTTCCCGTTGCCGTTTTATAGGTGAACCCTTTGCCACTGCGGTGGCGAGTCACCTTACGAAGCGAGGCCTCGTGCATGGTAATTTCCCTTTACCGTAATGTTCATTTAAGCGTAGGCCAAACTTAGCGTTTCTTCGTAGTGGGCAAGAAGCAGTACGCATCCCACGGCAGCGGCAACTTGCAGCACACAATGCGCCTCGCTCATGATAGAGGCTCTAATAGCGTCATCATGTTTGCGGAGGCGAGATGAAAATTGTTGTGCATATCGATAATGCCCAGGAGTGGCGTGACGCCCTGACCCAGGCCCTACCCAATGCAACCGTCGTGACCAGCGACGCTGCTGAAGAAGAGCGCCTGGGGGCCGACTATCTTGCCGTATGGAAAGCACCTGCACACCTTTTGAAAGAACAAACGAAGCTGAAAGGCATTATCAATCTGGGCGCTGGGGTGGATCACCTGTTAAGTACCCCGGGTCTGCCCCCTCAAGTGCCTATCGTAAAATTGCGTGATGCGGGCATGGGCGATCTGATGGCTGACTACGTACTCTACGGCGTTTTGCACTTTTACCGCAGCATGGACCGTTACGCCGTTCAGCAAGCTAGCGCCCGCTGGCAGCCCCATAACGTAGTTGAAAAAACCGACTGGCCGGTAGGCGTACTGGGATTGGGTGCCATCGGTGCGTATGTAGCCAGCGCCTTGCAGCAGGCAGGTTTTCCCGTGCTGGGGTGGAGCCGCTCACCTAAAACCATAAAAGGGGTAAAGTGTTTGTACGGTGACGATGGGCTCGACACTCTCCTGCCTCAGGTGAAAACTCTGGTCACCATTTTGCCCGACACGGCGGCAACCAGACATATTCTTGATGCAAAGCGGCTGGCTCAGCTACCTGAAGGCGCCAGTATCATCAATCCCGGTCGGGGCAGTCTTATTGATGAACAGGCACTTCTTGATGCCCTTGGTGATTATCATAAACCGGGCCATTTGCGCGGCGCTCTGCTGGATGTCTTCCATCACGAACCGCTGCCTAGCGATAACCCTCTGTGGCAGCATTCACGTGTGATGGTAACGCCCCATATGGCGGCCCCAACTCCGCTTAGTGACGCGATTGACCAGGTTATTTCGTATTTAAATGCCTTTGAGGCCGGTGAAACGCTTCCTACCGTCAACCCAAGCCAAGGTTACTGAGCACGTTAAAACCTGCCGACAGCTCCTATGCTTGGTAAACGCTGACGACATTACCTTGGGTATGTCATAGGCAAGCCAGAACCAGTCTATGCTAAATGTTAAGATATACGCTTGTGGGTTTGGATATGTTTATATCAGGCTATAGAAAAGCGGGGCTGGCATCTTTTCGTGCCTAGGCACGTCATGGGGAAAAGAGCGAAGGCCATCATAGGGATCAGGGCTGTCGCTTTTTCGTCTGTCAAACACTCTTTAGCCCTACCCGACCGCCCGGCCTATTGGGCAATCGCCTGTTAACAAGGAGAGTCATCATGCGAGTAACCCGTTTGAAGTCCCCGTTCAGTGCTATCAGTGCTTTATCGGCCAGCACATTGCTGGGCAGTGCCTGCCTGTGTCTATTTTCCTTGCAGGCAAATGCGGGCGAAGAAGCGTCTGGCAAGCTTGCCGAGCTTATGCCTTTTAAAGCTCAGTACCGGCTGGAAACTCGTGGCTGGCCCGGGGCAACGATTACCCATACGCTCACGCAAGAAGGCTTGCACTGGCTAAGTGATATGAGCTTTTCGGTCACCATTGCGCGTGGTCAAGAGTACAGCCGCTTCTCGGTCAGCGATGACTCCATCCACTCGCTGCTGTATAACAGCAGCTACTCGCTACTCGGCGTGGGCGATAGCTACCAATTGAATGAAGACGCCATCCCGAGCATTGACCGTCAGGCTGCCTTAGTAGATTTATCCCGTCGTGCGGGCAACGAAGCATGCATGCAAAGTGCGCCCTGTGAACTTGAATTTGTTGACCATCGCGGCCGCGATGAGCATTTCCAGTATTACTCCGTGCCAGGACTACAGGTGGTGAGCGTACCGGCTGGTGAATTCGAGGCGCAACGGGTGATATTAAGCGATACCGAGAAACCCGACCGCCACCTGGAAATCAACTTTCATCCCGACTGGCCTGGCCTGATTCTTTCAGCGGAGTACCGCAAGGAGGGGCGCCGCCAAACCCGTATCAGGCTTACTCAATTCAACCCCTAAGCGAGCCCACCCTTTAGATGCTATCTGGATTATTGATTGTTCTATTGCCCCTGATAGTGGGCTATTTAATACGCGTTCGTTCTACTTCTCTGCAGCAATTGATCAACCGAGCCGTTAGCGGCTCGGTTTATCTTATTTTGCTATTCATGGGAATTAGCCTGGCCGGGCTTGAGAATCTGGCAAGCCAGCTTTCACGACTAGGGAGTAATGCGTTACTGCTATTCGGTATCACCACGGCATTTAATCTGGCAGCTCTCTGGTGGCTATCGCACCGGGTAGCGTTAAAAGCGGGTAACTCACCCGTGGTCAAAGATGCACCTACCAGTAAGCTTGCGGCAATGCAGGGTTCGTTGCTCTTGCTAGCTGTGGTAGCGGGCGGCGTTATAACAGGCCTGCTGTTTGGCCCCTGGCTAGGTGAAGCGCTGTTTACCACTGCCGACTTCATGGCCGAATGGGTGCTTTACGCGCTATTGGTGTTGATTGGCTGCCAGCTGCGTAATTCCGGCATGCCGCTTAGGCAAATTCTGCTCAACCGGCTGGGGCTTGCTATCGCGGTAACGCTGGCAGTTAGCTCTCTTCTGGCTGGGCTGGCCGCGGCGCCCTTGCTCTCGCTTAGCTGGAATGAAGGGCTCGCCATGGCCTCTGGCTTTGGCTGGTATTCGCTTTCAGCCATTTTGATCGGTGACCAGTTAGGGCCGTTAATGGGCGGCGTGGCTTTTTTTAACGACCTTACTCGCGAACTCCTGGCGTTTATTTTAATTCCACTAGTGATTCATCGCCATACGGCTCTTGCTATCGGCTATGGCGGCGCAACGTCAATGGACTTTACGCTGCCCGTGATTCAGCAGCACGGCGGCGTCGCCTGTGTGCCCGTCGCAGTGGTCAGCGGATTTATCCTTTCGCTGCTTTCACCTCCGCTGATTCTGTTCTTTCTTTCGCTTTCTGCATAAGGCGCGGGGATTCATCTGTCAGACTATCTACCAAAGCTATCTACGATAACTAGCAACACGCCTGCTGTCGGCCTATCCGCTGGCAGGCGAAATGTACTCTCTGGGCTTGGTCCACCTAAAGCGCACATTTTATCATCCAATTTTCAGGCCACTTTCTTCATCTCGTTTAAAATTTTAACAAATGAGCAGAAGTTTTATTCAGCCAGCGATTAATACTTACTCGTCAACCTATTGAGAAACAAAACCAATTCAAATAAATATAAACAAGAGAACATTTAACCCTCGTTAATATAACTCTTAAACATCATATTTTTTAATATTTTATTATCGTTAGTAAGCGTTTCCTGCCATATTATTGATATCTGCTTCCCCATTGCCCTACATACAGAGTTGATTTAGGTTATGGTTGAATGAAACCTCACCAGCGTATGCTTTTTTCAACTAAGCTATTTTAATAAAAATTTCCAACGAGAGGCATGACTGAGCGGTTACTAGCAGAGAGACAGGAAATTCATTAAAAAAGCGAGTTATCTAATTAAGCAAGTATTAACCATGATAGTCCAGGGAGATTGACCATGGGGGGAGTGGCTTTAGGTGAGGTTACTACCGATAAAAGCGAGCCGGACGAGAGCATAAAAGAAGTTGGCAGAAACTTAAAGCTAACTCCAGCCCAAACTTCTTTTATCTCTCATGACGTGATTGCTGACTATTGCTCTAATCACGGCGCTACTGATAACCGTAATAATAACATTATAGTTAAAAACAATAAAAATAGCCCTGACTCTCCACAACGCATTTTATTTGTGACCACTGAAATTACCGACTTCGTTAAAGTCGGTGGACTAGGTGATGTTTCATCGGCCTTACCCAGGGCACTATCGGTACATCACGATGTGCGTGTACTGATTCCTGCCTATCGGGAAATACTCGAATCCGAGTATGATATTATTCCCGTTGGCCATTTACCCGCTTTTGCCGACTTGCCCGCTTGCGATATAGGCAAGATAACCTGCCGCGATGGTCTGATCCTGTATGTACTGATGTGCCCTGAACTTTATGACCGCGAAGGTACCCCTTACGGGACGGGCTCCAGCGGCTATGGCGATGGTCAGGACAACGGCTGGCAAGATAACGATATCCGTTTTGCCCGACTCTCCCGGGCAGCGGCCGATATCGCGCTAGGTGAGGCAAATCTCGATTGGCAGCCCCAGCTATTGCATCTTAACGATTGGGCGTGCGGCTTGGCACCAGCCTATATGCACTGGCAAGGGCAGTCTATTCCAAGCGTGTTCACGATTCATAATCTGGCGTATCAAGGCATATTCAATGCTTCACGCTTGAGCGCGCTCGGCATTCCCGATGAAGCGTTTCATATCGAAGGTGTCGAGTACTATGGCGATCTTTCGTTCATGAAAGCAGGTATTGTCTATGCCTCGCATGTGACCACAGTTAGTGCCACCTACGCCCAGGAGATCACAACGCCGAAATTCGGGTGCGGCCTTGATGGGCTACTGCGCTGTAAAGCCGACCAGGGGCGCTTGAGCGGGATTCCCAACGGTATCGACGACTCCTGGGACCCGCGCACGGATAGCCATCTGATTCAGGCCTTCTCCTCCAACGATTGGAGCGGCAAACGAGCCAATGCCGACCATGTACGCCGCCATTTCGGCCTGACTCCCAGCCAAGGGCCACTGTTTGTGGTGATATCGCGTCTTGTGCATCAAAAGGGACTCGACCTGACCATTAAGGCTGCGAGAGCCATTGTGGATGCTGGCGGGCAGATCGTCTTCATGGGCAGCGGCGAGTGGCACGTAGAGGAAGCGCTGCGCGAGTTGGCCATACGTTTTCAAGGAGCTATTGCCGCCTACATCGGTTTCGACGAATACCAAGCGCGCTGCCTGTTCGCCGGGAGTGATTTTCTGCTAATGCCGTCACGCTTTGAACCCTGCGGATTGAGTCAGATGTATGCCCAGCGATTTGGCTCACTCCCCATTGCCCACAGAACCGGCGGGCTGGCTGACACGATTGAGGATGGCGTGACCGGCTTTTTGTTCGACGACATGCAGTTCGGCAGCTACATGCGGGCGATTCAGCGCGCTTTTTCCGTATACAAGTCGACCGACCTGTTCAATGCCATGCGCGGCGCGGCCATGACCGGGCGCTACCACTGGCGGCAGTCCATCGTGCCTTATAGCAAGCTTTATCAGCAGGCGCTTGAGCAGGAGTTGGTTAACGATGGCTAACCCGACTCAATTTCAACCCGCTTTCGGTGCGCACGTTATCAGGGAGGGACAGACACGGTTTACGCTCTGGGCACCGAACGCGCACCGGGTAGATGTGGAGGTCGAAGACCTGCCCAGCGCCACCATGGTGAAAGCCGATGAAGGTTATGTCACCGCCGAGATTGCCTGCGGCCACGGTGCTCGCTACCGCTACCGCATCTTCGGTGATGATAACGATCAGGGCAGCCTGATACCTGACCCAGCCGCCCGTGCCCAGGCCGGTGATATCGACGGGCCTAGCGTAGTGATTGATCCCTACCACTATCAATGGCGGAATCAAAGCTGGCAAGGGCGCCCCTGGCATGAAACGGTGTTCTACGAGCTGCATGTCGGTACGCTGGGCGGCTTTGAGGGTGTTCGCCAACACCTTCCCTATCTTGCTGAACTGGGTGTCACAGCCATTGAGCTGATGCCAGTCTCGGAGTTTCCGGGCGCCCGCAACTGGGGCTACGATGGTGTACTTCCATACGCGGTGGAAGCCTCCTACGGCAGCCCTGATGAACTGAAAGCTCTGGTTGATGAAGCGCACTCCCTGGGCCTGATGGTATTTCTCGACGTGGTGTATAACCACTTCGGCCCGGACGGTAACTACCTGGCAAGCTATGCCAGTAGTTTTTTTCGCGAGGATCTCGCCACGCCCTGGGGTCCTGCTATCGATTTTCGTCAACCCCAAGTACGGCGTTACTTTATCGACAATGCCTTAATGTGGCTTGAGGAGTATCGCCTGGACGGCCTGCGCTTCGATGCCGTTCATGCCATCAGCGAGCAGGACTTTCTGGTCGAGCTGGCAGAAACGGTACGCACCCAGATAGCGCCTGAGCGGCATGTTCATCTGGTGCTTGAAAACGAAGGCAACACCGCCAGCCTGCTCAATTCCGAGCAGTTTAACGCCCAGTGGAATGATGACTGGCACAACGTTATCCATGTACTCCTGACCGGTGAGACCGAGGGCTATTACAGTGATTTCGTCGACGACGCCACGGCCCGGCTGGCCCGCTGCTTAAGCGAAGGGTTTATCTACCAGGGCGCGCAGACGCGCCATGGCCGCGCCCGCGGCGAGCCCAGCGCCCACCTGCCCCCCACAGCCTTTGTGGCGTTTCTTCAAAACCATGACCAAACCGGCAACCGCGCCCTTGGCGAGCGTTTAAGCCTTCTTGCGGACCCTGACGCTCTCGCGGCAGCCACAGCACTGCTGCTGCTTTCACCCATGGTGCCCTTGCTGTTCATGGGCGAAGAGTGGGGGGCTACTCAGCCCTTTTTGTTCTTCACCGAGCACAAGGAGGAACTCGCTCAGGCGGTTCGCGAGGGGCGCCGGGCTGAATTTGCCGACTTCAGCGCCTTTCTGGATGAAAAGGCCCGCGAGCGCATACCTGACCCTAATGCCCTGAGTACCTTTGAGGCTTCAATCCCCGACTTTGACGCACGTGGAACGGCTCCCCATGCCGCTTGCCTGGAACGCTATCGCACCCTGCTGGCACTCCGTCATCAGCATATCGTACCGCGCCTTCAAAGCGCACGGGCATTAGGGGCTGAAGCAATCGGCGACAAGGCCGTGCTGGCCCGCTGGCAGATGAACGACGACACCCAACTGGTAATAGCGCTCAATTTAGGCAACCAGCCGGTCGCCATACCAGACTCAGACGTTCAAACACTGCGCGCCGAGCAATGCTTATACGAAACACGCGAAGGAGTGGCATCTACTACACAGAGTGGCCGCCTGCCCTCGGGTGCTGCTGCCGTGTGGCTACTGGATGGGCCGGGTAACAGTGAGGCAAGCCGATGAACCATAAACTTACCCAGCTCGCTGAAGCGGCCGGGTTATTGCTCGAATGGGAAAATAGCGACGGCGAACCGTGCCAGTTGTCCGAGTCAGTTCAACGTACCCTTCTGGAAATACTCGGCTTTCCAACCGAGAGTGAGGCGGCGCTTGATGAAAGCCTGCAGCGACTGAAACGTCTGCACGCGCCGGACCATCCTGCCGAGTGGCCACCGCTAATCACCGCTGATCCTGATACGCCCATCACACTACCATCGCCGCTATCCCCCGGCACGGCGTTTATATTGATACTCGAGGAAGGCAGCCGCGTAGAGGGCACGCTAGACCGCGACGGTATGCTGCCCAG
Organism: Vreelandella nanhaiensis; assembly: GCF_003990185.1. Taxonomy (GTDB): domain Bacteria; phylum Pseudomonadota; class Gammaproteobacteria; order Pseudomonadales; family Halomonadaceae; genus Vreelandella; species Vreelandella nanhaiensis. The sequence continues at coordinate 285,334 of NZ_RZHF01000005.1, forward strand.
TATCTCGGAAATCGGTTATCACCAGCTGCATATAGCCGATACCCAACTAACCTTGGCAGTCGCTCCACAGCGGTGTTTTTTCCCGAGTGAGGCTAGTAGTGAATCCACGCCTCGCTTATGGGGCCTGGCTGCCCAGCTTTATTCCCTGCGCCGCTCTGGGGATGGGGGTATTGGGGATGTCCTGGCGCTGGAAAATTTTGTTGCTCCTGCTGCAAAGCTCGGAGCGGATGCGCTGGCTATTAGCCCCACGCACGCCATGTTCAGTGCTAACCCTGATAATTACAGCCCTTACTCGCCCTCCACGCGGCTTCTCAATAATGTGCTTTATAGTGCGCCGGAAACCCTGTTAGGTGAAGACCGCGTTCGCGATGCCCAGGCACGCAATGGGCTGCAGGCAGAACTTAGTCGCCTGGAAACCGACGATTTACTCGACTGGCCCGGAGCGGCGCGGGCCAAGCTCTCCTGGCTGCGTTTTCTTTACGATGATTTTATGTCTTGTGAGGATGACGCCACTCAAGCCCTACGCCAGAAAATGCAGGAATTCCGTCAAGCTGGGGGCGAACTACTGGAAGATCACTGCCGTTTTGAGGCCCTGCAAAGGGAGTTTGGGCCCAGCAACTGGCGTGACTGGCCTGAAGCGCTTCGCGATCCTGCCAGCCCTGAGCTGGCTCGCTTTGCCGAGACGCGCGCCCACGAAATAGGCTTTCACGTTTTTCTACAGTGGTTAGCTGCCGATGGGCTGTCGCGCGCTCAGCACGCCGCTCGCGAGAACGGCATGGCGATAGGATTAATTGCTGATTTAGCCGTGGGCGCGGACGCCGCGGGTAGCCAGACATGGAGCCGGCAGGAAGATATGTTGGAAGGCGTCTCCATCGGGGCGCCCCCCGACCTGTTTAACGGCCAGGGGCAAAATTGGGGGCTGGCTGCGTTCTCGCCCTTCGGCCTGAAACGTTCGGGTTTTCGTAGTTTTATCGACATGCTGCGTAGCGCCTTGGCCCACGCCGGTGGGCTTCGGATTGATCATGTGCTCGGCTTGATGCGCCTATGGCTGGTACCTCAGGGTGCTTCCGCCACTGAGGGTGGCTACCTGCGTTATCCATTGGACGACATGCTCCGTCTGGTGGCCCTGGAATCCTGGCGTCATCGCGCCATCGTGATTGGTGAGGATCTTGGCACCGTGGCACCGGGCTTTCGCCAGCAGCTGGAAGCGCGCGGCATATTGGGTATGCAGGTGCTGTGGTTCGAGCAGGATAAAGACAGCAACTATCTTGCCGCTAGCCAGTGGTCCCCCGATGCGCTGGCCACCACCTCGACCCATGACCTGCCAACCGTAGCTGGCTGGTGGGCGGGCCGCGATATTGAATGGCGCGACCGGCTTGGATTGTTCAAGGCCAGCCAGAGCCTAGAGAGCGAGCTGCAGGCCCGGCGCCATGAACGGGCTAAACTTGCCACAACGCTTGGGCTGCTGGGCAGCACACCGACCACACAGACCTTGGAAGCTGCCGATATTCCCGCCTCGCAGGTGCTCGATGCCTGTGCACGCCATCTGGGCGGTACCTCCACCCCGCTGGTATTACTTCCGGTAGAGGATGTACTGGGGCTTGAAGAGCAGGCCAACCTGCCCAACAGCACGGACGAGCACCCGAACTGGCGCCGTCGCTGGGCAACCGATGCAAGCGACTTGCTGGCATCAGACGAAGTTCGTCAACGGCTTGGTGCGCTGACGCTTTCACGCAAAAGTGCGCTAAAGGAGACGACCTCACAATCTGCCCTGTTTGGGAGGCCGACCCATGAATGAGATCCGCGCGACGCTTCGACTCCAGTTTCATCGCGACTTCACCCTCAAGGATGCCGAACGTTGGGTAGACTACTATGCTGCCCTTGGCATCAGTCATATCTATGCCTCACCGCTACAAGTGTCGCGGGCTGGGTCCCCGCATGGCTACGACGGCGTTGACCCTACCCGCATCGACCCTGAACTAGGCGGCGAAGCTGCTCTGAAAAGTCTGGTTGCCCGGCTGCGCGAGCGCGGCATGGGATTGGTCCTTGATATTGTACCCAACCACCTGGCGGTGGGTGGCTCGGAAAATCTGTGGTGGCAGGACGTGCTGGCTTGGGGGAGTGATAGCCCCTACGCCAGCTTCTTCGATATCGACTGGCACTCTCCTGATCCCACGCTTAACGGCAAACTGCTCGTGCCGTTTCTTGGCGCCGCCTATGCCGAGATACTCAATTCAGGCGAATTGACGCTGGACTACGACGTCGAGGCGGCGGGCTTTCATGTCGATTATCACGAGCACCGCTTTCCTATCGACCCGCGTCACTACGGCGACATACTGCGCTTTTCTGAGCACAACACGCTATATGAACAGGCGGCTTTTTTCGAAGCCCTGCAGCAAGATAATGATGCCTACGCATCTGCTCAGGATGCGCGTCGCCAGTTAGGCAAGGTGATGGAATCGCCCGCGGCCCAGGCATCGCTCAGCGCTGTCATGAAATTATTTAACGGTGCGAGTAGTAACGGCGCCACTCGGCTTCATGCCCTGCTGGAACGTCAACATTACCGCTTGGCGTGGTGGCGCACCGCGTCCGATGAGATTAACTGGCGGCGTTTTTTTGACGTTACCGAACTGGGAGGGCTACGCATTGAAGATCCGGAGGTCTTCGAGGCCGTACATGCCCTGCCGTTACGTCTGGTCGAGGCAGGCTGGGTCGACGGCCTGCGCGTTGACCATGTTGATGGACTGGCCGACCCACGGGGCTACTGCCTACGCCTTCGCCAGCACCTGGATGCGATAGAGGAAAAACGCCCAAGTGACGCGCCCCGCCATGTCGCTCTGTATGTGGAAAAGATTCTGGGAGATGGTGAGACGTTACATACCGACTGGGGCGTGGATGGTACCAGCGGTTACGAGTTCATGAACGAGGTCTCGGGGATACAGCACGATCCGACAGGTAGCGCGCCGCTAAGGCAGTTATGGCGTGATGTTAGTGGCCGTGATCCTGACTTTTCTGCCGAGGTGCGCCTGGGTAGGCGCGAGGTACTTACCTCCTTGCTGACCAGCGAATTTTCGGCCTGTGCGCGGGCTCTGCATGCTGTTGCGCGTGCTCAATTGAGTAGCCGGGATATTACCCTGGCCGCGATCCGGCGGGCGCTGGAAGCATTGATTGTCCACTTCCCCATTTACCGCAGCTATGCCGACGATGCTGGCCGGCCAGATGCCGACACTCCCTTCTTTACCCAGGCAATGCAGGCCGCACGCCAAGCGCTCAATCCGCCGGATATTGCCGTTCTTGAAGCCTTGGAACGTTGGTTGGGGGGAGAGGCACCGCGTGATTGCGCCGAGGATGGCGAGCGCCAGCTGCGCCAGCGCGCCATTACTCGTTTTCAACAGCTTACCTCGCCGGTTGCCGCCAAGGCGGTCGAAGATACTGCTGGGTATCGCAGTGCGGTACTGATTTCGCGTAACGATGTGGGCTTTGACGGAGAGCATTTTAGCCACTCTTCTGAGCACTTCCACAAGGCGAATGCCCGACGTGCCCGTGACTTTCCTGGCTCCCTCGTGACCACCGCCACCCACGACCACAAGCGGGGCGAAGATGTACGTGCCAGACTTGCTGCACTGAGTGAACAGGCGGTGATCTTCACAAGCCAGGTTGAGCGTTGGCGAAAGATGGCCGCACCACTGCGCCAGTCATTGCCCGAGGGACTCGCGCCCTCACCGGGCGATGAATTAATTCTTTATCAGATTCTACTGGGGGCTTGGTCGCCGACGCTCGACCCGCAGGACGATGAGGCCCTTGAGCACTTTAACCAGCGATTGGCTGCATGGCAGCTAAAAGCTTTGCGCGAAGCCAAGCTGCGTAGCCACTGGCTGTGGCCTAATGAGGCTTACGAATCAGCTTGCCGCACATTTTTAGAAGGGTTGCTAACCACCGCGCCCCTGCGGGATTCGATCGCCGCTGCCGCACGGACCCTTGACCTGCCGGGCGCCATTAACGGCTTGGTGCAGACGGTACTGCGCTTAACCGTACCCGGCGTGCCGGATCTTTACCAGGGAAGTGAGTTCTGGGACTACAGCTTGGTAGACCCTGATAATAGACGCCCTGTTGACTACGGCCTACGTAAAGCAGGACTTGATCAGGCGCTACCGCCCACCGAGGCCCTGCGTACCTGGCGTGATGGGCGAGTAAAACAAGCGCTGATTACCCGGTTGCTGGGGCTGCGCCATCGTAACCCCCTGCTGTTTGCCCACGGCGACTACCACCCGATTGTGGCGGACGGCGAACTTGCCAATCACGTGGTGGCCTTTACCCGGCGCTATAGCAGCTACCAATTACTGGTGGTAGTCCCCCGGCTCACCGCCAACCTATTGGATGACACCGACAGACCGCATATTTCACAAAAGCGCTGGGAGGATACATTCCTGCAACCGCCCCCCGGTTGCTGGCAAAGCGTTTTAACCGAGGCAACCCTGAAAGTAGACAACGCTGGCATTTCTGTTGCCAGCCTGCTTGCTGAGCTACCCGTGGGTGTTTTTCTACGCGCTGGCCACACGGACAGCAATACTGAAGCCCCGCCATTACATCAACATAGTGAACCATTGAAATAGCACATAGGGAGAGCTGAGATGACTGACGAAGAGCGCGTACGTCAACTGGCCTACAGCATTTGGGAAGCTGAAGGACGCCCTGAAGGGCAACAACAACAACATTGGGACAGGGCAGTCAAGATAGTGGCTGCCGAACAAGCTGCTGGCAACGAAGCCGAGCTGGAAGAAGTAGGCGAACCGCTCGACGAGGCGCCTATCCTGGAGGATGACCTTCCCTTGGAAGAGGACGAGATAGGTATCCAGGAGAGCCGCCTTCCACTGGAAGACCCCAATGGCGACCCCTCATTCGATGAAGCCCCTTTTCGAGATGATATGTCGGTAGGGCAGGACGTGCCTGTACAGGACCGCGGTCATCCACTTCAGGAACCCACCCCCGAAGAAACGGCAGGTTCAATGGAGCCAATGCCCGAAGAATCTGCCACTGTGAAACGCGCCCAGCGCCCTCGCCGCAGCAGTGAAGAGCTGTCCACTACCGATGAGGCAGAAGGCAAGAAAACCCAGCGTGCCCAACCCAAGCGCAAGGCGGCAGGGTCGAAACCCGAACCCACGCCAGCCAAGAAAGCTGCTCCCAAAGCGAAGAAAGCGAAGAAAACGGACAAGCCAAGCGAGTAGAACTAAAGCGGCCACTAATGAGAGCACCCAACAGGCTCAAGGACGAATGCAATGAATACAAGCCAAACCACGCGGGACAGCGATAGCTCCGTCGCCACAGATGAATCTCCCAGCGTCATACGGCAGTCCCGCGTACATGAAGGATGGTCGTTTCCTTTGGGCGCCAACTGGGATGGCCTAGGCGTGAATTTTGCGCTGTTTTCGGCGCATGCCACCCGGGTAGAGCTGTGCCTTTTTGATGAAACCGGCGAACATGAGCTGGAACGCATTGAATTACCCGAGTATACCGACGAAGTGTGGCACGGCTACCTGCCTGATGTGCGGCCTGGTCAGCTCTATGGCTACCGCGTGTATGGTCCTTATGCACCGGAAGAGGGGCATCGCTTCAACCCCAATAAGCTGCTACTCGACCCCTACGCCAAGCAGATCGTTGGCGAGATCAAGTGGGACGAGGCGCTATTCGGTTACACCATTGGCCATCCGGATGGCGACCTGAGCTTCGATGAACGCGACAGCGCACCGTTCATGCCGAAATGCAAAGTTGTGGACCCGGCCTTCACCTGGGGGCGCTCGCGAGGGGTACAGCTTCCTTGGGATAAGACCATTCTCTATGAGACTCATGTTCGTGGCTACACCATGCGCCATCCATCGGTACCTGAAGCGCTACGTGGTACTTTTGCCGGGCTGATGGTCAACGATGTGGTCGACTATATCCGCTCACTTGGAGTGTCGTCGGTTGAGCTTTTACCCATCCACGCCTTTGTTGATGACCAGCATCTGTTGGAACAGGGGCTACGCAACTACTGGGGCTATAACACCCTCGGGTTCTTCGCCCCCCATTCTCGCTACCTTTCTGGCGAAAACGTAAATGAATTCAAGGAGATGGTTGCACGCTACCATGCCGCGGACCTAGAAGTCATTCTTGACGTGGTCTACAACCACACGGCAGAAGGCAACGAGCTTGGCCCGACCCTTTCCTTAAAGGGAATTGACAACGCCTCCTACTACCGGCTGATGCCGGACGAGCCACGCTACTATATCGACGACACGGGCACCGGTAACACTCTGAACCTGAGCCACCAGCGTGTTCTGCAAATGGTCACCGACTCCCTGCGCTACTGGGCCACGGAAATGCGCGTTGATGGCTTTCGTTTCGACCTGGCCACCATCCTCGGTCGTGAACCGCACGGCTTTGACGAGGGTGGCGGCTTTCTCGATTCCTGTCGCCAAGACCCTATTCTCAGCCAGGTAAAGCTGATCGCCGAACCTTGGGATTGCGGCCCCGGTGGCTATCAGGTGGGTGGTTTCCCGCCGGGTTGGGCGGAGTGGAATGACCAGTTCCGCGATACTGTGCGTGCCTTCTGGCGGGGCGACGAGGGGCAATTGCCGGAGCTTGCTACCCGCCTCATGGGGTCAGCGGATTTCTTCAAACGTCGTGGTCGGCGACCGTTCGCGTCAGTCAACTTCGTCACGGCCCACGATGGCTATACCCTTTACGACCTGGTGGCCTACAACGATAAACATAACGAGGCAAACGGCGAGAATAATCAGGATGGCCACAGCCACAACCTGTCGTGGAACCATGGCGAAGAAGGCCCAAGCGATGATGAAGAGATCCAGGCGCTGCGGTTACGCCAGATCCGTAATTTCATCGCCACCACACTGTTCTCGCAGGGCACGCCCATGCTGTTGGCAGGCGATGAGCTGCTGCGCACCCAACAGGGCAACAATAACGCTTACTGTCAGGACAACGAGATCAGCTGGCTGGACTGGAACCTAGACGGTGATGCCCATGCCATGATCGAGTACGTCCGCCGGGTGAATGCGCTGCGGCTGCGCTACCCCATTCTGCGGCGCGGGCGCTTCCTCTCGGGTGAATACAACGAGGAAATGGGGCTCAAGGAAGTGACCTGGCTGGCCCCGGATGGCAACGAAATGAGCGTTGAGCGCTGGGAAGATCCCGAGGCCCGCACCCTCGGGCTGATGCTGGACGGTCGTGCCCAGCCCAGCGGCATACGCCGCGCCGGCGCCGACGTTACTTTGTTGCTGATTTTCAATGCGCACCACGAAGCTGTGGCTTTTCACCTACCCGAAGCCCCCAGCGGTGCCGGATGGCTATGCCGCCTTGATACCAGCCGGACCACTAAGGAAGACCCTTTCCAACGTGCGTTTGGGGAAGAACATGTAATGGAAGGCCGTTCGTTAGCTCTGCTGGAACTCGTGCAGCAGGCTGATAACGCCGCTACCTAGCCATGAGGCAGCGCGTCTATGCCCACGCGCACTTTCGCGCTGCAAGGAGAAGCATGCAATGAGTTCATCCGTCACTCCAGTCTCCCACTCTCTTCCAGCGCAAGAGCAGGAACTAAATGATGTTATGGCAGCGGTCCAGGCACCGCGTATTGCGATTGAATCTGTCACGCCCTCCCTTGATAACGGGCGTTTTGCAGCCAAGGCGGTGATTGACGAGCCAGTACTGGTCAAAGCGACAATTTTCGCTGACGGCCACGATGTGCTAGCGGCAGCCGTGTGCTGGCAAGATGACGAGGGACGACAACAGCGCGTGCCTATGCACCCGGCCAAGCCCTTGGGGCTGGATGTATGGGAAGGCAGCTTCACCCCGACCCGGGTGGGCCGCCACGCTTTTACTATCGAAGCCTGGTGGGATATTTACGCGACTTACCGCTATGAACTCGCCAAGAAACATCAGGCAGGCGTTCCCATCAGCCTCGAACTCGAAGAAGGCAGGCAGCTGATCGAGCGTGCCGCTGAGCGTGCCTCCGAACTCAACAATGGAGCGCTCAACGAAGCATTGCTTGCCCTTCATGAGCAATTTCAGCTAACCCCCCAGGAGGGCGAACGTGTCGCGCTACTGCTGGATAGCGGCACAGCTCAATTGATGCACGAAGCGGACCCACGCCCGCATCTCACGCAAAGCGATGTTATCTATCCTCTTGATGTGGAACGTCTTAAGGCGCGCTTTGCCAGCTGGTATGAGCTGTTCCCCCGCTCGGAAACCGACGACCCCAGCCGCCATGGCACATTCAAGGATGTTCATAAGCGCCTGCCCATTATCCGCGACATGGGTTTTGATGTGCTCTATTTCCCGCCCATTCACCCGATAGGCCGTAAGCATCGCAAAGGGCCCAACAATAGCCTGGAAGCCGGGCCAGACGATCCCGGTAGCCCTTACGCGATTGGCAGCGACGAGGGCGGGCACGAGGCCATTCATCCGGAGCTCGGTACCCGCGAGGATTTCCGTGAGCTTGTACGTGTTGCCGGTGAACATGGCTTGGAAATAGCGCTTGATTTCGCTATCCAGTGTTCTCCAGACCACCCGTGGCTCAAGGAGCACCCCGGCTGGTTCTCCTGGCGGCCTGACGGTTCGATCCGCTACGCCGAGAACCCGCCCAAGAAGTACCAGGACATCGTCAATGTCGATTTCTACGCCAAGGATGCTGTTCCTGAGCTATGGACCGAGCTGCGCGATGTGGTGCAGGGCTGGGTTGATGAAGGGGTGAAGATCTTTCGCGTTGATAACCCGCATACCAAGCCGTTGCCCTTCTGGGAATGGCTTATCGCCGATATTCGCAGGCGCGACCCTGATGTGATCTTTTTGGCGGAAGCCTTCACTCGCCCGGCCATGATGCTGCGTCTGGGCAAGCTGGGCTTTACCCAGAGCTACACCTACTTTACCTGGCGCCACTCCAAGGCCGAGTTGACCGAATACTTCACTCAGTTGAATGAACCACCGCTACGTGATGGGTACCGGCCCAACTTCTTCGTCAACACGCCGGATATCAACCCCTACTTTCTGCAGACTTCAGGGCGGGCCGGTTTTCTGATTCGTGCCGCGCTTGCCACGATGGGTTCAGGCTTATGGGGTATGTATTCAGGGTTTGAACTCTGCGAAGGCGCCCCGGTGCCGGGTAAGGAGGAGTATCTCGACTCTGAAAAATACGAGATTCGCCCGCGCGACTACAGTGCCCCTGGCAATATCATCTACGAGATTGCCCAGCTTAACCGACTTCGGCGAGAAAACCCGGCGCTGCACACCCATCTGGGCGTGTCCTTCCATCCTATACACAACGACCGCTTGCTACTCTTCACCAAGGCTACCGAAGCGCTCGATAACGTGATTCTTGTCGCCGTGAATCTTGATCCTTTCGAGCCGCAGGAAGGCACGTTCGAGTTGCCCTTGGCGCTGTTCGGTCTACCTGAGGAGGCGGCGCTGCACGTGGAAGATCTAATGAGTGGAAAACGCTGGACATGGCAGGGCCGATGGCAGTCGGTGCACCTCGACCCCGGCGTCCTGCCGTTTGCCGTCTGGCGCATCCACCCGGTTAACTAGTCGGCTCACTCGTCATTCAGGGAAATGCATTTGTAGTAGATTCAACGATGAGCCGCTCTATCGAGGCTCCGGTTGATTCGTTTACACCGATCAAAGCAGGGAGAGCAAGCCAATGATGGATGCTAGCAGCGAAACACACGCCGTCGAGGCCCTGGATTTTCTTGATGACCCGCTCTGGTACAAGGATGCAGTGATCTACCAGGTGCATGTTAAATCGTTCTTTGATGCCAACGATGATGGCATCGGCGATTTTGAAGGCCTAATCCAGAAGCTGGACTACATCGTAAGCTTAGGCGTGAACACGATCTGGATATTGCCCTTCTACCCGTCACCGCGCCGTGATGACGGCTACGATATTGCTGAATACACCGGCGTCAGCCCCGACTATGGCACGCTGGAGGATGCCAAGCGCTTTATCAAGGAAGCGCACCAGCGTGGCTTGCGGGTAGTGACCGAGCTGGTCATCAACCATACTTCTGACCAGCACGAGTGGTTCCAGCGCGCCAGACAGGCGCCTGCGGGGTCGCCGGAACGGGACTTTTATGTCTGGTCAGACACCGACCAGGCGTACTCCGGCACGCGCATCATCTTCCTGGATACCGAATCCTCCAATTGGACCTGGGACCCGGTGGCAGGTGCCTACTACTGGCACCGTTTCTACTCCCACCAGCCGGATCTCAACTTTGATAACCCCGTAGTGCTTGATGAGATAATCAAAGTCATGGAGTACTGGCTCGATTTGGGGGTCGATGGCCTGCGCCTGGACGCTATTCCGTATCTGGTTGAGCGCGAGGGCACCAACAACGAGAACCTGCCCGAAACCCATGTCGTGCTCAAGAAAATACGCGCAGTGCTCGACGAGCGCTACCCTGACCGTATGCTGCTCGCCGAAGCCAACCAATGGCCTGAGGATACCCGGCCCTACTTCGGTGATGGCGACGAGTGCCATATGGCATTCCATTTCCCCTTGATGCCACGCATGTACATGGCACTCGCCCAAGAAGATCGCTTTCCAATCACCGATATTCTGCGCCAGACGCCGGAAATCCCCGCCACCTGCCAGTGGGCGATCTTTTTACGTAACCACGACGAGCTGACGCTCGAAATGGTCACCGATAAGGAGCGCGACTACCTGTGGAACCATTACGCCGCTGATCGTAGAGCACGCATTAACCTAGGTATTCGTAGGCGCCTGGCACCGCTTTTGGAGCGTGACCGGCGGCGTGTCGAACTGCTCAACAGCCTGCTGCTTTCCATGCCGGGCACCCCTGTGCTGTATTACGGTGACGAGATTGGCATGGGTGACAATATTTACCTTGGCGACCGTGACGGTGTACGCACCCCCATGCAGTGGTCGGTTGACCGTAACGGCGGGTTCTCCCGCGCCGACCCGGCAAGCCTGGTATTGCCACCGATCATGGACCCCCTGTATGGCTACCAGACCGTCAATGTCGAAGCGCAGGTGCGTGACCCGCACTCGCTGCTCAATAACATGCGCAGGCTGCTCGCCGTGCGCAGTCAGCACCGCGCCTTCAGCCGCGGCACCATGCGACCGCTCTACCCGACCAACCGGCATATCCTGGCCTACCTGCGTGAGATGACTCTCGATAATGGCGAGACGGAAACGCTGCTCTGCGTGGCTAATGTGGCCAGTACGGCGCAAGCGGTGGAGCTTGATCTTTCGGCGTTCGCCGGTAAGGTGCCGGTTGAAATGGTCGGCGGCAGCGCCTTTCCGCCCGTGGGCAGCCTGTCTTACCTGCTGACGCTTCCGCCCTACGGTTTTTTCTGGTTCCTGCTGGCCCCAGCAACCGCCATGCCCGAGTGGCATACGCCGGTGCCCGAGCCGATGCCGGATTTCGTCACTCTGATTATCAAGAAGCGCCTTGAAGAGATTTTTGAAGGCTCATCAAAGCAGCTTCTTGAACGTGAGACATTGCCGCATTATCTGACCAAACGGCGCTGGTTCGCGGCCAAGCAGGCGCGTATCGAGGATATCCGCTTACACTCGCTGGCAAGCCTTGAGCACAGCGGCCATACACTGCTGTTCAGCGAGCTGGAAATCACCCATGCCCAAGGTAACGAACGCTACCAATTACCCCTGGCATTCCTGGGTGAGGATGAGCAAAGCAGTCCCCTTGCCCAACAGCTTGCCATGGCCCGGGTACGCCGCTTTCATGAGGTGGGCCTGCTCACCGATGCACTCACCCTGGATGCCTTTACTCTCGCCGTTCTTGACGCCATGCGTCAGGCAGTTGTGCTGCCAAGCTCAAAAGGCGCTATTCACTTCCTGCCCACCCCTGAGCTTGTTGAGCTGGCGTTACCCGAGCATCCCGAAATCGCGCAGCAAGGTGCTGAGCAATCCAATAGCTCGGTGGTTATCAATCATCAGCTGGTGCTCAAGCTGTTTCGCCGCCTGGAGACAGGCGTTCATCCAGAGGCAGAAATCGGTCGTTACCTGACCGAGCGGGGCTTTATCAACACCGCGCCACTGCTTGGGGAAGTGACCCAGCTCGATGAACAGGGCACTCCGCAGACCCTGATGATCCTGCAGGGCTTTATCGATAACCAGGGCGATGCCTGGTCATGGACCCGCACCACGCTTGAGCGCGCCATTCGTGAAGCGCTAGCGGATGATCACCAAGGGCGCGAGTTCGCCCGGGATGAGACCCATTACGGCGCGTTTGAGGAATTAGAAGCATTTTCCGCCACTCTGGGTCGTCGACTGGGCGAGTTGCACATGGTGCTGGCAATGCCCAGCAATGACCCTGCGTTCATTACCGAGGTAGCCGGCCCCAGCCATGTCGCGCACTGGAAACAGCGTGTGACTCAGCGTGTTGAAGAAGCGCTGGACCTGCTCGAACGTCACATTGGCGCTGCAAGTGAAGCCGAGCAGCTGATTGCATCAAGCATTCTGGCGCAGCGCGATACTCTCTTGGCCTCCATTGCGTATATGGCAGACCTTGCCGAGGGTAGCCTTATCACGCGTATCCATGGCGATCTGCATCTTGGACAGGTGCTGGTAGCGCATGACGATGCCTATATCATCGATTTTGAAGGTGAGCCCGCCCGCCCGCTTGAGGAGCGGCGCGCCAAAGATAGCCCACTTCGCGATGTGGCCGGCATGTTGCGCTCATTCGACTACGCTTATGCCAAGATTGAAGAAGCCAAGCCCAGTGGCAACGAAGGCGCTGATCCCCACATGGGTACCGGCCACGACGTGGTAGAACAGTATCTGCTTAGAGGACGTCAGGTATTTCTGAATGCCTATTGGCAGGCCACGCTGGATATTCCTCACGAATGGAAACAGGCAAACGGTGCCGCAGCAGCAGTTGATCTCTTCGTTCTCGAAAAGACAGCCTACGAAATTGCCTACGAAGCCGCTAATCGCCCCGCCTGGCTGGGAGTACCACTGCGCGGCCTAGCGGCGCTTGTCGCACAACTGAGTCCAGGAGAGCCCCATGAATGAGGCTATGCACACCAGCTCTACATCAAGCCTCACGGTGGATCGTACCTTGTGGTTGACCGACGACGACGCCAACGCGCTAGTACAAGGTACCCATCGTGATCCTTTCTCGTTGCTCGGGTTACATACTGATGACACAGGCCCTTACCTGCGGGTATTTATGCCCGGCGCCGTGGGGGTAGATGTACTCGACCGTGAAGACGACACCTTGCGCAACTGCCTGACGAGTATGCAGATTCCCGGGTTATTCGCCGCCAGGCTATCTCACGGCGCACCTTATCGGCTGCGTATTCGTTGGCCCCAGGGCGAGCAGATAACCGAGGACCCTTACAGCTTCGGCTTGCTGCTGGGTGAAATGGATCTTTACCTGTTGGGCGAGGGCAATCACCGCAACCTGGGACACTGCCTAGGCGCGCAGCCCATGACGGTGGAAGGCGTTCAGGGTGTACGCTTCGCCGTTTGGGCACCCAATGCAAGGCGGGTGTCGGTGGTCGGCAACTTCAATAGCTGGGACGGGCGTCGCCATGTAATGCGCCTGCGTCACCCAGCCGGAGTATGGGAGTTGTTCGTGCCAAGGATTGGGCCAGGAGAGTCGTATAAATACGAGATTCTTGAGCCCCAGGGCACACTCGGCCTGCGCGCTGACCCTGTAGCGCTTGCCACTGAAGCGCCGCCCCGCACCGCCTCAGTGGTAGCCGATACCACGCCCTTCACCTGGCATGATGAAGCGTGGATCGCCAGCCGTGAAAAGGTTCATGCCGCGTCACGGCCCATCAGTATCTACGAAGTGCATGCTGCTTCCTGGCGCAAGCATGGCGGTGACAACGGCGAACTCTACAGCTGGCGTGATCTGGCCACGTATCTGATTCCTTATGTGCTCGATATGGGGTTCACCCACGTCGAGCTCATGCCCATCATGGAGCACCCTTTCGGTGGGTCTTGGGGATATCAGCCGCTCAGCCAGTTTGCCCCCAGCGCCCGCTTCGGCACGCCTGCCGACTTCGCCTACTTTGTCGATGAGTGCCACCGCGCGGGGCTCGGCGTGATACTCGACTGGGTGCCCGCCCACTTCCCCACCGATCCTCACGGCTTGGCCCGCTTTGACGGCACCGCCCTATATGAGTACGAGCACCCTTTCGAGGGGTTTCATCAAGACTGGAACACCTTCATCTACAACCTGGGCCGGAGAGAAGTGCACGGTTTCATGCTGGCCTCGGCGCTGCACTGGCTGAAGCATTTCCATATCGATGCTCTGCGCGTGGATGCCGTGGCCTCGATGCTCTATCGCAACTACTCGCGCAACGAAGGCGAGTGGATCCCTAACCGCCACGGCGGCCATGAAAATCTCGAAACCATCGATTTTTTGCGTCACCTCAATGAGGTCATCGCCGAGGAAGTCCCCGGTACAGTAGTCATCGCCGAGGAATCCACCGCCTGGCCCGGTGTGACACAGCCAACAGAAAAAGGCGGGCTGGGGTTTGCTTATAAATGGAACATGGGCTGGATGCATGACACGCTGGAGTACATTTCTAAAGACCCGGTCTATCGCGCCTACTCGCATCACGAAATGACCTTTCCTATGGTTTACGCCTTTTCGGAGCGTTACGTACTGCCGATTTCTCATGATGAGGTGGTACACGGCAAGGGTTCGCTGATCGGTAAAATGCCCGGCGACGAGTGGCAGCAATTTGCCAACCTGCGCGCCTATCTTTCCATCATGTGGTCGCAGCCCGGCAAGAAGCTTTTGTTCATGGGTTGCGAGTTTGGCCAGTGGCGTGAGTGGAGCCATGACCGGGAGCTGGATTGGTCGTTGCTTGCTGAACCCCGTCACGCCGGTATTCATCGGCTGCTGGGTGACCTCAACCGCTGCTACCAAACGCTTCCCGCGCTGCACGAATGCGATAGCGAGCCCCAGGGGTTCACCTGGGTAGTGAGCAATGATGAAACCAATAGCGTGTTTGCTTGGCTGCGCTGGAGTGCGACAGGCGAGCCACTGCTGGTGGTTGCCAATATGACGCCGATCCCCCGCCATGGGTATCGCCTGGGCGTGCCGTTGGCAGGCAGTTGGGAAGAGTGCCTGAACAGCGACGCCGAATGCTATGGCGGCTCCAATATGGGTAACCTGGGGCGCATTACGGCAAAAGATGCCCCGTTGCATGGGCAAAGTGCCAGCCTTGAGCTGACCCTGCCGCCGCTGGCGGTGTTGCTGTTGCGCCCCGCTGGAGCACTTTAGGTTCAGCCTTTATAAATTAAGCCCCCAAAGCCCCTGGCGCTTTATCGTGCCTGGGGCTTTTTTGCTTCGACATGCAGGTAAACGGCGGCTCCAATCAGAGCATACGACAGCTTTTCAGCTTGCTGTTTCAGGGCCTACGCACTGCCAGCCCCTCCGGTTTGAAATGAGTAAGGTAACGTTTAGCTTCTTAATTAGCATCGCGTTAAACATTGGTGAGTCGCTACTGTGGCACCGGCACAAATTAGGTAGGATAACTGCCACGTTTTGTTTACCTACTCAGGATCATCGCCCGCCATGCTCAATGGAATCTGGTTAAGCTTTTTTATGGCCGCGTTTGCTGGCGCGCTATGGCAGTGGCTGGTGGGCGGGGATAGTGAAGTTTTCGCGCGCTTGGTGCAGTCACTTTTCGATATGGCCAAGGTAAGTGTTGATATCATCCTGGTGCTGCTCGGCGCCATGACGCTTTGGCTGGGGTTTCTCTCGATTGCCGAAAAGGCTGGCATGATTCGCCTTTTAGGACGGGTGCTGGACCCGCTATTTTGCCGCTTGATGCCTGAAGTGCCCCGCGGCCATCCCGCGATGGGCCTGATCAGTATGAACTTCGCGGCCAATATTCTGGGACTGGACAACGCAGCAACGCCCATTGGCATTAAAGCCATGCACTCGCTGCAATCACTCAACCCCAATCGCGATACGGCCAGCAACGCACAAATCCTGTTTTTAGTGCTCAACACCTCATCACTGACCCTTCTGCCGGTCACCATTTTCATGTACCGAGCGCAGCAAGGCGCTGCCGATCCTACGCTGGTATTTCTGCCTATTTTACTGGCCACCAGCGCCTCCAGCTTTGTGGGTCTGTTGACGGTCGCGCTGGTTCAGCGTTTAAAGCTCTGGCACCCCACGGTGCTTGCCTATTTCGCCGCGGCGGCGCTGTGTCTGGGGTTGCTGATTACCACCCTGGCTGGACTTTCCGCCGAGGCGCTGGCGGCGGCCTCTACCCTGGTGGGCAATCTAACGCTGTTTAGCATTATCATCATATTTTTGGTGGTGGGCGCCTTGCGAGGCGTTAAGGTATACGACGCCTTTATCGAAGGTGCCAAGGAAGGGGTGAGCTTTACCATCACTCTGCTACCTTACCTGATCGCCATGTTGGTGGCCGTGGGCGTCTTACGCGCCAGCGGCGTTTTGGATGCAGGGCTCAGCGGCGTGCGCTGGCTGGTAGAAGGGTTTGGGTGGGACACGCGCTTTGTAGATGCATTGCCTACCGCCTTTATCAAACCGCTTTCCGGCGGCGGCGCACGGGCGATGATGATCGAAACCATGAACAACTTTGGCGTGGATAGTTTTCCGGGGCTATTGGCGGCAACGCTGCAAGGCAGCACTGAAACCACGTTCTACGTGCTGGCCGTATATTTTGGCGCGGTGGGTATTAGCCGTATTCGCCACGGTCTGGGATGTGCGCTGGCAGCCGACGCCGCGGGCATTACCACGGCGATCGGCGTGTGCTACTGGTTCTTTGGCTAGCAGTGACTACTGGTTTTCATTTGCCAGATGATCGCTCAGCGCGTGAAAGAACTCGGTGACCGGTACGATCTCAAAGGCTTCGGCCTTGGGCTGCGCACCCGTCATGGCAATCACCATGTTGTTGTCCGGGTCGATAAATACCCACTGACCGAAGATACCCACTGCCGAGAAGGCCCCCTCGCCTTCCGGCCACCAAGAGTAGCCGTACTCGATCTCTTCGCCGCCGATCTCGTGGGGGCGGGCCGACTCCGCCACCCAGCCTTCAGGCAGAACGTTTGGGGTGTGGTACTCCTCCAGCACGAACTGGCCAAAGCGGGCGTAGTCGCGCAGCGTGATCAGAAGCCCACTGCCGCCGATCTCTTGGCCATCTTCGCTATCCAGCCACCACTTGGCATCGTGCTCCATGCCGTAGTTTGCCCAGATCGTTTCAGAGAGGTACTCAGAAGCGCTCTTGCCCACCGCGCCGTTTATGATCGCCGAGAGCAGCTGGGTTTCGCCAGTGCTGTAGTTCCACACTTCGCCGGGCGCATGGGCCCGTTCAAGCCCGCCCATGAATTCCAAGAGCGCCCCGGGCTCCTGGGAAAGTTGTACCTCAAGCATCTGACGACGCTGAGAGTTTGGGTCGGCGTAGGTTTCATCCCAGGCAACGCCCGAAGCCATCAGCAGAATCTGTTCTACGGTGACGTCGTCATAAACACTGCCAACGAGCGCTGGCACGTACTTGCTGACGGCATCATCAAGGCTTTCGATGTAGCCGTCGTTGAGTGCCGCACCGATCAGCGTCGAGGAGATCGACTTGGCGATCGACATCGACATCCAAGGTGTATCGGGCGTATTGCCCAAGGCGTACTGCTCGAACACCACGTCGTTGTCGTGCACCGCCATCAGGCCGCTTACCCGGTTGAGCGCCATGAAATCATAGATATCGTAGGTGACACCGTCATGGGTGAGAGAGAAGTCCTCAAGCGAAGCGTCGCGCTTGCCGAATTCATGCGGTGTGCTTGACGCCTTGACCGTGCGGGTTGGAAAGAGACGGTCGATATGGCGGGAAAGCTCTACCTGCTCATCGGGCATCATGCGCCCGCTGTAGAGCTTGCGCACCTCACTCTGGCTCTGCTCGGAGCTCTGGGCTAGGGTTGCGGTGGAGACGAGCGTCAGCGCCGCAGCAATCAAGGGCGAGCTATATGTCATCGAAGTCATGGCATTCCCGTTAAATAAGTGAAAACTAGGCGCGATCAAACGCCAAACTTACTCAGCTCGAGCCGCCCGCGCGGCGTGAAGCTTCTTGTAGCTCTCGATCAGGCGCTGGTGGCGCTCCAAGCCTTCGAGCTGCATATTGGTGGGCGTCAGGCCGTAAAAACGTACACTGCCCTCCACCGAACCCACGACCGCCGCCATGGTCTCTTCACCGAACATGCGCTGGAAGTTGGGCAGGTAGTCGTCGATTTCAAGCTCATCATCGAGAGCGATTTCCAGCACCGCGTTTACCGCCTGGTAGAACAAGCCGCGCTCGACGGTGTTGTCGTTGTACTGCAAGAACATTTGTACGCAGTCCAGCGCCTCTTCATGGCGCTCAAGTGCCAGATAGATCAGCAGTTTCAATTCCAGAATGGTGAGCTGTCCCCAGACGGTGTTCTCGTCGAACTCGATCCCAATCAGGGTAATAATATCGGCGTGGTCGTCCATCTGGCTCTCTTCGAGACGCTCGACCAGATCGAGCAGCCGATCCTCTTCCAGGCGGTGCAGGTTGAGGATATCCTCACGGTAATCCAGCGCCTTGTTGGTGTTATCCCAGATCAAGTCCTCGATCGGGTACACCTCGGAGTAGCCCGGCACCAGAATACGGCATACCGGCGCGCCGAGATCCTCGTGAACGGCCATGTACACCTCGGCCCCTAGCTCCTCGAAGATGCCGAACAGCGTTGCGGCCTCTTCCTCATTGGTGCCCGAGAAGTCCCACTCGCTGAACTCGAAATCGGCCTTAGCGCTGAAGAAGCGCCAGGAAACCACACCGACGGAGTCGATGAAATGCTCGACAAAGTTGTTGGGCTCAGAAACCGTCTGCGAGTTGAAAGTCGGCAGCGGCAGATCGTTCAGGCCTTCGAAACTGCGGCCCTGTAAAAGTTCGGTCAGGCTGCGCTCCAGCGCCACTTCAAAGCTTGGGTGCGCGCCAAAAGAAGCAAACACGCCGCCGGTCCGCGGGTTCATTAGCGTGACGCACATCACCGGGAACTGCCCGCCCATGGAGGCATCCTTCACCAGTACCGGGAAGCCCTGAGCCTCCAGCGCCTTGATGCCCTCGACAATGCTGGGATACTTTGCCAGCACCTCCTGCGGCACGTCCGGAAGCGAAAGCTCCTGCTCGAGAATCTCGCGCTTCACTGCCCGCTCGAATATTTCTGACAGACACTGCACCTGGGCTTCCACCAGCGTGTTGCCTGCGCTCATACCGTTACTTAAAAACAGGTTCTCGATCAGGTTCGAGGGGAAATAAACCGTCTCGCCGTCAGATTGACGCACGAAGGGCAACGAGACGATCCCGCGGTCTTCACGCCCCGAGTTGGTGTCGATCAGGTTCGAGCCGCAAAGCTCGCCTTCCGGGTTATAGATCGCCAGGCAGTGCTCGTCGAGAATTTCTTCAGGCAGCTCGTCATTCGGCCCCGGCTTGAACCACTTCTCATTGGGGTAATGAACAAATTCGCTATTGGCAATCTCTTCACCAAAGAACTGGTCGTTATAGAAGAAGTTGCAGCTCAAGCGCTCGATAAACTCGCCAAGTGCCGAACACAGCGCGCTCTCCTTGGTCGCGCCTTTACCGTTGGTGAAGCACATGGGCGACGCGGCATCGCGAATATGCAGCGACCACACGTGGGGCACGATATTGCGCCAGGAGGCAATCTCGATCTTCATGCCAAGATTTGCCAGAATCGCGCTCATATTGGCGATAGTCTGCTCCAACGGCAGGTCTTTACCTTCAATGTAAGTGCTGCCGCCTTCCGGTGCGCCCATCAGTAGTGCCTGGGCGTCTTCGTCGATGTTCTCGACCGTCTCGATCTGAAATTCGGGACCAGTTTGAACAACTTTCTTGACCGTGCAGCGGTCGATGGAGCGCAGAATGCCCTGGCGATCCTTTTCCGAAATATCTTCCGGCAGCTCGACTTGGATCTTGAAAATCTGCTTATAGCGATCTTCCGGGTCGACAATATTGTTCTGCGAGAGGCGAATGTTTTCGGTAGGTATATCCCGGGCGTTGCAGTACACCTTCACAAAATAGGCGGCGCACATGGCCGATGACGCCAGAAAATAGTCGAACGGGCCAGGCGCTGAGCCGTCGCCCTTGTAGCGAATCGGCTGATCTGAAATAACAGTGAAGTCGTCGAATTTGGCCTCCAGGCGGAGGTTATCGAGATAGTTGACTTTGATTTCCATGAGCGGGCATCCGGAGCAATGAGTGTGCCTGGGCTTTAAAAGCGCTGGGCTTCTAAAACATGAGCTTCTAAAAACAGGCCCTAGGCGAATTGCCGCCTATTATCCAGTTTTTCACCCGCTTCGTCTTGGTAAGTCTCTTTAAGCGCTTATTCAGCACTAAGCAGAAACGGCAAGGCCTCGTTTAGCAGAACCTCAGGGATCTCTTCGGCAATGTAATGGCCGCAGGGTAGCGCCTTGCCTTCAACCTGAGCGGCCACCTTGCGCCACTCACTCAAGGCATCGAAACAGGCCTCAATCGCACCTTCAGCGCCCCACATCACTTTCAGCGGGCAGGTTAGCTTAACCCCTGACTCAATATCCGCCTGATCGTGAACCAGATCTATCGTGGCGCTGGCGCGGTAGTCGCCGCAAATGCCAGCCGCAGTGCCGGGCAGTGCCAGGCACCGCTCGTACTCTGCCAGGGCTTCCGAAGTAAACGGTGCCATCCCAGCGCTGCGCGCGCCCATCACGCTCTCAAGATACTGGGCGGGGTCGCCTTGAATCAGCATTTCGGGCAGCGGCTGAGGGCGAATCAGGAAGAACCAGTGCCAGTAGCTGCGAGCAAACGCCTCATTGGTGCCCCGATACATGGCAAGGGTCGGCGCAATATCCAGAAACACCATGCGCTCCACGCGCGAGGCGTAATCAACGCCTAACCGATGCGCCACTCGTGCGCCACGGTCATGGGCCAGCACCTTGAAGCGCTCGAACCCCAGCTCATTCATTAACGCTGCCATATCAGCAGCCATGGTGCGCTTGGAATAATTGATATGCTCGGCGTCATCGTCGGGTTTGCCACTATCGCCGTAGCCGCGCAAGTCAGCAGCAACCACGGTAAAGTGCCGGGCAAGCTCCTCAGCCACTTGATGCCAGATCACATGGGTTTGCGGATGACCATGCAGCAACAATAATGCGGGGCCATTTCCTCCCATACGAAAAGCAATCTCGACGCCGTTAACCTGGCGTGTGTATTTTTCATAGCCGTGAAACATGACCAGCTCCTGCCTTGACAATTGACATTAACAAGAAGGTGATTAAAAGCAGTTTGAGAGATCACTCAGCCCGTAGGAGGCATGAGTACTTGTTCAAAAAGAATGCTTTCAAAAACTTCCATGGGAGCATCCGACTTTAACGTTTTGGCCCGTAGAATAGCCCCTTCCCAGCCGGAAAGGATAAAGCTTGCCAGCTGATGAGGATCAAGGGCTGACGTGAGCGCCCCCTGGGCCTGGGCGGCCTGCAGGCAGTGAGCAAAGCGTGCCTCCCAGCGCTGGAACGCATGGTTAAGCGCCTCGCGAAAACGAACGCTTTGGCCGGCCAGTTCCTGGCCTAAATTACCGATCAGGCAGCCGGTCGTATGGTCACGCTCGCTCATATAGGCCCGGCTAACGGCAAAGTAGCGCCGCAGGCGCTCCAGCGGAGGCGTCATTGGATCTTCAAGCAGCGCGACTAGACTTGCATCATAGTCGTTGGCAAAGTGCTCAATCACCGCCAGGCCAAAATCTTCCTTGCTGGAAAAGTAATGGTAAAACGATCCTTTAGGTACGCCGCATGCTTTAAGTACGGCATTGATGCCCGTTGCGTTATACCCTTGCTGGGTAATCAGCTCAGCACCAGAATCAATTAACTTATCGCGGGTGGCGGTGTTTTTCATACGCTTGCACAAGACTCATCGGCCGGCCGTTATTTCATGATGGATAGATCACGCTATAAAAAGTCGCAAACATCACGGGTTAGAAGAGTTGCACGCTGTTTTCATAATGCTTACCCAATCGCTGCGAGCAAATGCGTGATGCTAGCATGATACGCTTTTTTTACCGGAATTTTCGCTCTTACTACGGGTACCCCGTGTTGATAAAACCTCATCACTCTTTCTCCTCTACGCAACAGGGCCGTGTCCGCTTGGGCGCCTTGATGGCCCTGTTGGTGTTTGCCGTTGGCTTGGCCTGCGCCTGGTGGATCATCAGTCAACCACCGCGTATTGAGCGGCGCCCTCCACCGGCTCCTACGCCGCCAGTAGTGAACGTTATGACGGTCGTACAAAGCCCGCAGGCGCCGCTACTCAGCGGCTTTGGCCGCGTGGAAGCAGAGCAGACAGCCATGTTGGCCAGCCGTGTGGCAGGTCAGTTGGAGCGCTTTGGAGATGGCGTTCTGCCCGGCCGGGTGGTCGAGGAAGGCGCGCCGGTAGCCTACATTGATCAGGCCGATTTGCGCCTTGCCCTGGAAGACGCTGAAGCCCAACTCAGCAATGCCCAGGCGCAGCTGGCGCTGGAAAATGCCGAGCAGCAGCGCGCCCGCAGCGAATACGAGTCATTTGGCCGCCAACTCTCCGCCGAGCGGCGTTCCTTGGTACTGCGCGAGCCCCAGCTTCGCCAAGCCCAAGCCCAGCTTACCCAGGCACGGGTAATACGCGATCAGGCGGCGCTCAATCTGGAACGGGCAACGCTGACCGCGCCCTGGAAGGCCATGGTACAAGAGCGCCTGGTGGGGGCTGGCAGCCTGCTAAGCCAGGGAACCGAGGTGCTTAACCTGGTCGGCGTTGAACAGTTCTGGGTGCGCGCCTCACTGCCCGGCGATGCGCTTGAATGGCTGGCCCCGGGTAGCCAGGTCATGCTTACCAGCCGAGGCTGGCCCGAAGGCGCCACGCGGGATGGCACGCTGGTATCGATTTTACCCAACCTGGAAGAGAGCGGGCTTCAGGCCCAGCTGTTGATTGCAGTGAATGACCCGCTGTCGCTGGAAACCGATGGCCCGGCATTACGTTTGGGCGATGTCATGCGGGTAGCGTTTCAGACCCAGGCGCAGGAAGACCTGATTGCCCTGCCCTCGTCGGCACTACGTCCGGGCGAGCGCGTCTGGTGGGTGGATGATGAGAACCGTCTGCGCAGCACAACGGTGTCGCTTGCCTACCGAGGTGAAGATGAAGCACTGGTGCGCAGCGGCCT
Organism: Vreelandella nanhaiensis; assembly: GCF_003990185.1. Taxonomy (GTDB): domain Bacteria; phylum Pseudomonadota; class Gammaproteobacteria; order Pseudomonadales; family Halomonadaceae; genus Vreelandella; species Vreelandella nanhaiensis. Next base: position 308,537 of record NZ_RZHF01000005.1, read on the forward strand.
ACAGGCTGGCCAGCGCGTTGTGATCTCAGGGCTTGCCCAGCCCCGCGAAGGGCAGCAGGTACGCGTTCGCTCCCGGGGCGATACGCCCGCAAGCGATGGGGAGAGAAGCTAATGCGCCGTGGCCCGCTTGCCTGGATGATCGACCACGGGGTGGCGCCTAATCTCTTGATGGTGCTATTTATCGTGGGGGGCCTCATGGCATCGCTCGCGATAAAAAAAGAGGTATTCCCTGCGTTTGAAATAGAAATTGTACAGGTCAGTATCAGCTACCCTGGCGCCACGCCAGAAGACGTCGAGCAGAGCCTGCTACTGCCCGTTGAGGCGGCGGTATCGAATGTGGAAGGCATTGATGAACTGACCTCCAGCGCTGGAGAAGGCAGTGGCATGGTCAGCGCGACGTTAATCGATGGCGTTGATGTGATGCGCGTCTATCAGGACATTCAGCAGGCGGTCAACGCGATTACCACCCTGCCCAGCGCCGCCGACCCGCCGCGCTTCACATTGGCTGGCCGTTCGCGAAGCGTGGTAAGCCTTCAGGTTTACGGCTCAGTTGGGCTTGCGGCTCTTCACGATGCTGCCGAGGATGTTCGCGCTGAGCTGCAGGCCGCTGAGGGTATTTCCCGGGCCGAGCTTTCGGGTAACCGCGAGCGGGAGATTCAGATCCATCTGGATGAAGAAGCCATCGAGCGCTACGGGCTCGATCACCAGCAGCTTGCCAGCCGTATTGGTGCTGAAGCGCTGGACCTGGCGAGCGGCCAGCTAACCACCGCCGAAGGCGAATGGCTGGTTCGCTATCAGGGGCGTCGCAATAGCGCTGCTGAGTTTGCCGACCTGCCGATTCTTACCACCGCCCAGGGCACCCCTATCGTGCTGGGGGATATCGCCCGTGTGAGTAATGGCTTCGCCGAAACTGATCGCGAAGAGTTCTATAACGGTGAACCGGGCCTATCGGTCAATATCTATCAAATCGGCCACCAGACCCCGACCAGCATTTCCGAGGCGGTATACGGCGAGCTGGAACGTCTAAGGGCGGGGCTCCCCCCGGGCGTAAGCCTGGACGTCTCACGCGACAGCTCAGAGGTATACGAAGACCGCTTAAGCCTGCTGTTGAAAAACGCCTGGATGGGCCTGGCGCTGGTGATGATTCTCATGGCGCTGTTTCTTGAAGCGCGACTGGCCTTTTGGGTCACGCTGGGTATTCCCACGGCGTTTTTGGGGGCCATGCTGTTTCTGCCCTGGATCGGCGTCTCGCTGAACATAATGTCGATGTTTGCGTTCATTATTGCGCTGGGGATCGTAGTCGATGATGCAATCATGGTGGGCGAAAACATCTACAGCTACCGTGAGGATGGCTACTCGCTGCGCGATGCGGCCGTAAAAGGTGCAGGCGAAATTGCCGTGCCGCTGACCTTTGCCATTTTGTCGAATATCGTCGCGTTCTTACCCCTGCTGTTTTTACCCGGCTTCCTGGGCATGCTGTTTGCCACCCTGCCCGTTGTGGTCATCACCGTGTTTTTAATCTCCTGGGCAGAAGCGCTGTTTATACTCCCCGCACACCTAGCCCATAGCCGTAAGCCGCGTGAAACGCCTGCTTGGCAGCGGCCACTGGAAGCATTGCGTCAGCGCCTGCAGGGCGGGCTGCATCACTTTACGTATCATCAGTTTGAGCCCTTTCTTCAGCGGGCGCTCAACCAGCGCTTGTTGAGTATTTCCTTGGGTATTGCGGTACTTGTTGTGGTGCTGGCGTGGTCAATGAGCGGCCGGATGGGTTTTTCACTCATGCCGCGTGCGGAGTCAGATCAAGTCCAGGCAACGGTAACGTTGCCCATCGGCACTAATATCAGCGTTAGCCGCGAGCTTAGCCAACAGCTATTGGTTGCCGCCCAGCAGCTGAGCGAGCGTGAAGATACGCTGGCTTTTAGCAGCACGCGCAGCCGCCTGGATGGAGAGAATCTCGAAGTCCGCCTGGATATTGCCAGCGAAAGCCTGGAGGCGTGGCCGCCATCGCGCATTGCGCGTGAATGGCGCGAGGTCACCGGTGACCTGGTAGGCGCGCAGTCGGTCCGCTTTGAATCAGACTTTGGCGGCCCCGGCAGCGGTGCTGCGCTTAGCCTGCGCTTATCCCATCCCGACACCCAGGTGCTGGAAGCCGCGGCGGCCCGGTTAGCCGAGGTGCTAGGTGAGTACGGGCTGACTGACATCGACAGCGGGATTGGTGATGGCAAACCCCAGCTTGAAATGCGCCTTTCCGCAGAGGGCCGCGCGCTCGGCCTGACCGGCAGCGACCTGGCCCAGGCACTGCGTGGGCCCTTGCAGGGTGCCACTGCCGTTGAGCAGTTTGTAGGACGCAGCGAAATCAGCGTGGAGGTACGCCTGCCCGAAGCCGACCGCGATAGCTTGAACGAGCTTTACCGCATGCCGGTACGTACGCCGGATGGTTTGAGCGTGCCGCTCTCCCGAGTGGCCGATATTACCTTGAGCCAGGCGTCCAGCAGCCTGCAACGCATTGATGGGAGGCGTATTATTACCGTCACGGCGGATTCAGAAGGCGACCAGACGATCAACCAGGTGCTGGCAACTCTTCAGGAAGACGTGTTCCCGACGCTTGAAAATACCTGGCCTGGGCTTGAAGTCAGCCTGGGTGGCCGCCAGCAGGATACTGCTGACAATCTGGCTGCCCTGCGCACCGCCATGTGGTTGATGCTGGCCGCTCTGTACGCACTGCTGGCCATTCCCTTCAGAAGCTACTTGCAACCCTTGCTGGTGCTTGCTGCCATTCCGTTTGGCATTGTTGGTGCGGTGGTGGGCCACATGATCATGGGGTTTGGGCTTTCGATTATCAGTCTGCTTGGCATGCTAGCGTTATCCGGGGTGGTGATTAACGATGCGCTGGTGCTGATTGATTACGCCAACCGCAAACGGCGCGAGGGCATGGCCCCCCGAGCAGCCATTGTTGCCGCCGCCACCCGTCGCCTGCGGCCCATCATGATGACCACGCTTACAACCTTTCTGGGATTGGCACCCATGATTCTGGAAACCTCGCGTCAGGCGCGCTTCATGATTCCCATGGCGATCTCGCTGGGCTTTGGAATGATTTTTGCGACCATTATTCTGCTGATACTGGTGCCCTGCCTTTACCTGGGGATGGAAAACTGGCGCGAGCGGCTAAGCATGCCCCACCAGCCTAGTCAGGAAGGAGCTTCCTGATGGCCATTCCCCTGCCCTCCTGGCGACTTTCCCGGCTGGGGCTGAAGCTGTTTGTGGCCATATTAAGCGTTAATGTGGCCATTTCAGCCAGCATGTTCATGGCCGTCTCCTACAGTATCGACCGTGGTTTTATCGACTATCTGAATCAGGCGCAGGAACGCCGCGCCATGCTCTTGGCCGACGGTTTGATTACCCGCTGGGAAACACAGGGAGACTGGCAGTGGCTTGAGCAACACCCGGAGCGCTGGCCGCATATCGTACGCTTTGAACTCGGCCAGGAGCGTCGCGAGCGCCCCTCGCCTCTGGGCGAAGCCCAGGATTTTGCCCTGCGCGCGCCCAACGGCAAGTTCGTGATTTCGCCCATGAATGGCCGGATGAGCCCTGGTGACTGGCGCTGGCTTACGCTCTACAGCAACAGTGAAGCAATCGGCTCGCTGGGGTTTCGCCCCCCTCAGCAGATGATGGAGCGCATGGAGAATCGCTTTCTGGAGCTTCAGCAGCGTAACCTGGTGATTATTGTTATCTCGATTGGGCTGGCATCGCTACTCTTGGCAGCAGGGCTTTCCTGGTGGTTGAGCCGACGTACACGAGCACTCGCTGTTGCCACCCGGCGTCTTACGGAAGGCAATTACCATACTCGCCTGCCCGAGGGCGGCCGTGATGAGCTTGCGCGACTGGCGCGGGATTTCAATGTGCTGGCCGCAACCCTTGAAGCCAACCGGGATGCTCGAGCGCGCTGGGTCTCTGATACCGCTCATGAACTGCGCACCCCGTTGGCCGTGCTACGCGGGGAAATCGAGGCTATGCAGGATGGCATTCGCCCGCTAAATCAGGAGAACCTCAACTCGCTGGCCCAGGAAGTCGCCCAGCTTGAGCATTTGGTGGCCGACTTACGCCTGCTGTCGCAAAGCGATGCCGGCGCGCTCGATATTCATTTGGCCCCTATGAACCTTAGCGAAAGTCTGGCCTGCCGCCTTGAGGACGCTGACCGCTGGCTCAATGAAAGTGGCCTTACCCTCACCACACACATTGCCCCAGAGGTGATGATTCGCGGGGATGCCCAGCGCCTGCACCAGCTGTGGAATAACCTTCTGGATAACAGCTGCGCCTATACCGATGCCCCCGGCAGGCTTCAGGTAACCCTGGGTATTGAGCACCAACACGCGGTGGTTACCTGGCAAGACAGCGCGCCGGGTGTACCTGAAAGTGAGCTGCCCCGGCTTACCGAGCGCCTTTACCGTGTTGAAGGATCACGCAACCGGGCCAGCGGTGGCAGTGGCCTGGGGTTATCCATTGCAAGCGCCTTGGTAAGCGCGCATGGCGCAACGCTTGAGGCTTCAAATGCTCCGCTAGGCGGGCTTTGCTGGACCTTGCGTTTTCCGTTACTGACCTCCCATTAATGACAAGCGAGCCCTCCATGTCTCAAGACGCCCCGCTATTGATTGTTGAGGACGAGCCCAAGATTGCCCGCCTCATGGATGACTACCTCACTGCTCATGGCTATAACGTTGCGACGCTGGGCCATGGCGATGATGTTCTGCCCTGGCTGCAGCAACATTCCACGACGCTGGTACTTTTAGATGTCATGCTGCCCGGCAAGGATGGCCTGACGCTCTGCCGGGAAATACGCCAAGCGTGGCCCACTATTGCGATTATCATGGTGACCGCCAAGGTAGAGGAAGTTGACCGCCTGCTGGGGCTGGAACTAGGCGCCGATGACTATATCTGTAAACCTTTCAGCCCACGCGAAGTGGTGGCCAGAGTGAAAGCGGTACTGCGCCGCAGCCAGGCCATTGCCGAACAGGCCCAGACCCAAACGCCCAATGCCGTGGCCTCAAGCCCGGTGACGCTTAATGAGGATGGCTGGCAGGCGCTGGCCAACGGTCATGATCTAGGCCTCACCGCAGTTGAATTTCAACTGTTGCGGGTGATGATGCAATCACCGGGGCGGATCTTCAGCCGTGAGCAGCTGATGGATCATATGTACCGCGATAACCGCATTGTTTCTGAGCGCACCGTGGATAGCCATATCAAGAAGCTGCGTAAAAAAATCACCGAAGCCCTTCCCGAGCAAGAGATCATTCGCTCGGTGTATGGGGTAGGATATAAGTATCAGCCAGAGGGCTAACTGCAGGATTCACTATGAAGGCGCTTATAGTAGAAGATAACGACAATCTAGCGCGTTCGATGGCCACAACACTCAGCGATGCGGGGTTTAGCATTACCGTCTCCAACAACGGCGCAAAAGCACTCCCGCTGCTTGTGCAGGGCAGCTTCGATCTTCTGGTGCTGGATCTAGGGCTGCCTGAGCTGGATGGTATTAGCCTTTTGCGTAAACTGCGTCATCAGCAGAACACCATTCCGGTGCTGATCATTTCCGCTCGGGATACGCTGGACCAACGCATTCTTGGGCTTGAAGAAGGCGCCGACGACTATCTCTGCAAGCCTTTCTCACTGGATGAAGTAGTGGCCCGCGCCCGGGCTCTGGTGCGGCGTGCCAAGCATTTTGGCAACGAAACACTTAGCTGTGGCCGCCTGGAGTTTTTACCGGAGGCCATGGAGCTAAGAGTCGATGGGCAGCCTGTAACGCTGCACCGCCGCGAGCTTGAGGTAATCGAATACCTGATGATTAACCAGAACCGCTTGGTCAGTAAGGACCAGATTATTGACCGGCTCTCCACCACGGACGAACCGGTCAGCTATGCGGCGGTGGAGACCTATATTTCGCGTATTCGCAAGAAAATCGGCTATGACTTCGGCTTGAAAACGGTCCGCGGTTTAGGCTATTACCTAGCCCCCAAAGAAACACCCAACGCCTAAGATGCCTGCTATCAAATCGATAAAAAGTCGACTACTGCTGTGGATTGGCTTGCCGTTTACTGCGCTGGCATGTCTGGCACTTCTTTCAAGTTACCTGCTGCTGACACGCCAAATTAACGAAACCTTTGACGATATGCTGCTCAATGCAGCCCAGCGGCTGGAAAGGCGCATCTACACGGTGGACGGTGAACTGCGTATTAACATGCACTACTTCAGCATTAGCACGCTGGGTAGCCGCGGTGAGGGCAAAATATTCTACCGGATGCGGGAGGTCGGCGGCGGGATGATTGCCGGCTTTCAAGGCCTGGGTGACCCACCTGTTGACCTTTCAGAGCCGATATTTTATGACATAACGTACGCGGGCAACGAGCTACGCGCCGTCGCTCTGATGTTTCCTTTTAACCGAGGCCGCGAGAACGTCAATATTGAAGTGATCGTTGCGGAGTCCAAAGAGGCGCGCTACACGCTGACCAATGATTTCATGGTGACACTCGCCGGGTTAACGGTTGTTGCCGGGATTCTTGCCATCACCATTGCTCTACTGGCGATCTATCACGGATTAGCCCCGCTTAATAGCGTGAGCCAGGCGCTTCGCCGCCGCTCTCCTCACGACCTTCAGCCGCTTGAAGACGACGTCCCAAAAGAAGTTCACCCGCTGATTCTCAGCATTAATCAGCTGATGCTGCGTATCCGGCGCAGTATTGAAAGCACACAGCAATTAAATGCCGATGTGTCCCATCAGCTGCGAACGCCCATTTCTGAAATACGTGCGTTAACTGAAATCTCACTAAAAACAACTCAGGAACCAGCCATCCGAGCCAACCTTATTGAAATACAGCGTATCTCGGAACACGCCAGCCATACGGTTCAACAGCTTTTAAAATATGCCAAGACCCGCAGCGAGCTGGTAGATGAAACCCATTTTGAAGCCGTTGATCTGGTAGCTTTATGTCAGGATGCCTGCGCGCAAACAGCAACCAGCATCTATCAAAAAGGCCAGGAGCTGTCGTTCGATCAGCCTCATGCTATTCCCAAAGTGATGGGCGACCCGATCCTGCTGCTGTGGCTGGTCATCAACCTGATTGAGAACGCAAGCCTGCATGCAGGGGGTGCTGAGTCTTATCAAGGGCCAATCGATATCGCCCTGACAACACAGCAGCAACAGGTAATGTTGACGGTAAGTGACCAAGGGACCGGCGTGGAAGAAGCACAGCTTGGCAAGCTGACCGAGCGCTTTTTCCGCCACAACCCACACGCGCCCGGTAGCGGTTTAGGCCTGGCCATTGTGGAGCAGATTGCCACCGCGCACTCCGCCCTTCTCTCTTTTAGCAACAGGCCACAAGGAGGCTTCGCTGTGACGGTGGCGTTTCCCGCTATGCAGCCGCTTGCTTTGCGATACGAATGACCAGCGGGGTCATAAAGATCAGCAGTAGCAGGCGCAGGACATGATGTGACACCACATACACCGGGTCGATATCCATCACCATGGCGATAACGGCCATCTCTCCCACACCACCAGGAATCAGCGCCAGCAACACCGCCACAAAGGAAAGCTGAGTAATGCTGGCAACCAGCCAGGCCATTAGCGCCGCGACAATCAGGGCAAACAGTGCATACACCATCCCAAACCGCCCCACGCTGACTACCTGAGACCAATGGGTTCCCGAGAAGCGCGCGCCGACCGAAGAGCCCAGCACTAAAAAAGCCGTGAACACCACCCAGGTGGGCAGCGAGTAATTCATCCCCAGATTAGCAATGATGGCGCCTGCAGCCATTGGGCCTAAAAACTCAGGAATGGGAATACGCAGCAAGCGGGCTAGCCACCAGCAAACCGGGGCCAATAACAGCGGCAGCCCATCCATTAGGGAAAGCGATACGGGCGAGCTTTGCAGCGTGACATCGTCAACAAAGAAGCTTGCCAACAGTGCCGCCCCTGACACTACGGTGACCAGACGCAACGAGTGCGAAATAGCAATCCATCGCACATCGCCATTGGCGCGCTCGGCCAGTACCAGAGCCGAATTCATACTCCCTGGGTAGGCGCAAAACATCGCGTCCATTGGCCCTACGCTGGCGCGGGTAAAGATAAAGTATCCGCCCACCAGCATGAGCCCCATATAGACCAGCATTGCCAGTACACTTGGGTACCACTGCACTAAACTGACCAGTTCACTGGCCTGAATGCGACTACCGATAAAAAGTCCCAGCAGGGCAATGGCCACACGGTGCAAGCGCTTATCAACGCCGGTTTTAACACCGCCAAGTGATACCGCCATCACCATAAAAAGTGCGCCTAGCATCCAGGCCAGAGGCAATGAAAAAAGGGTGGCGATAACGCCACCCAAGCAACCCAAGACTAACGTTCTAAGCGTTTTTTTTGCCATTACGTTACGCCTGTTTGGCCACACGCCAGGTACTAAAGCGCGCCATTAACGGCTGGCTAAATAGTGAAAACAGCAGGAGTGCGAGAATACCCAGCGTCACCGGGCGCTCTAAGACGTAGCTGATCTCCCCACCGCTGATCTGATAGGAATGAAGCAGTGATTTCTCAGCAAGCGAACCCAGCAACATACCGATCACAGCGGCAGGCACCGAATAGCCGTAATGGCGGAATATCCAGCCAATCACCGCAAATACCAGCACGGTGGCAGGACCAGTCATATTGCCGGTTAAGCCAAACGACCCCATGACTGCGAGTACCAGTACCGAAGGAATCAGGTAGCGCATGGGTACTTTGACAATGTTGGCCAACAGCGGGATAAACAGCAGGCCCACGATCACCAGCAGGAACACCTGGGCAAAGTTGGCAAAAATAATTGCGTAGACTACGTCGGTTTGCTGGCGAATAAATTGCGGCCCGCCGGTGATGTTATGCATGGCAAACGCAGCCAGCATCACCGCAGTTGCCCCTCCGCCGGGAATCCCGAGCGCCAGCAGGGTGGCCATTGAGCCCCCTTCAGAGCTGCTGTTGGCCGCTTCGGACGCCACCACGCCCTTCGGGTTACCCTTGCCAAAAGAGTCAGGGTTTCTGTCGCGGCGCTTGGTTTCTATATAAGAAAGCAAGTTGGAAACGGAGGAACCCACACCGGGCACGGCCCCGACCAGCACACCGATTAAACCACCGCGCAGCATGACCACCGGGTAGCGCATCGCCATCTTGCAGCCTTCAAAAATCTCGCCGATTTTCACCTTACGCGCATCGGCGGATTCAACAATGAAGCCTTTGTTGGCAAGTTTGAACAGCTCAGAGGCTGCAAACATACCCATCATGGCCGGAATAACGGGGATACCATCAAGCAGATACGTCTGCCCCATGGTGCCGCGCGCCAGGCCAATTTCACTAAACCCGATGGTACCCGCCAGAAGGCCCACAAAACCCGCCACCAGGCCTTTAAGTACCTGCTCGCCCTTCAGGCTCGCAATCAGCGTCATGCCCCACAGAATGACCACAAACATTTCGGAAGGGCCGAGCCTCAGCACCAGATAAGAAAGCGGCTGAATCATGAAAAAGAGCACCAGGTAGCCCATCAGCGCGCCCACCACGGAGGCCGCCAATGCCACGCCTAGCGCCTGGTTATGCTGCCCCTTGCGCGCCATGGGATAGCCATCAAAGGCGGTAGCAATAGCTGATGAAGTGCCCGGAATATTCATCAGAATGGCGGGGATACCCGCGCCGAACGAACCGCCGGTAAAAATAGCGGTTAAGAACAGCATGGCCTGAATGAAATCCATGTACATGGTCATGGGCAGGAAGATCGCCATGGCCATGGAAATTTGCAGCCCCGGCGTTGCACCGAAGATTAACCCCAGCACAATACCGGGTATCACCACGAGCCAAGGGCCAAAATTAGAGAAGAGCAGGTCCAGACCCTGCTGTACTGCGCCAAAATCAATCATATTGCCTCCTTAACTGGGTAGCAGTAGCAGCGTCATGGGATAGGGCAGCATTTGGGAGAAAAAGAACGCCACGGCGAGCCCAAAGGCTGCGCTAAAGCCCACAACCGCTAACCAGTTACGCTCGCCCTTGAGGATCAAAAAGAGCGCAATGAACATCACGGTCGCCACATCAAAACCAAGGGTGTCGAGCGATAACACATAGGCGCCAAACAGAACCACGACGGGTAGCGTGTGATGTAACGGCTCTTCATCGGCAGAGATGCTAAATAACGTTCCCTGCTTTAGGCGTAGCACCAGTTCGATGGCGATAATAAACAGGACAATGACCGAAAGTGGCAGTATCAGCAGTAGATTCTGGGGTTGTGCCGAGACGCTGATCGCATCCAGCAAATACCACAGCGTAAAGGAAGCCAGACCGATGAGGACCAGAAAGTCCCCATAGTCGCGTTTCTGTGCAGGCATGGTTCAACTCCAGGCTGGCTATATGGAAGGTAGCCAGCCATGACAGGAAGATCAGTTAAGCAGGTGCGCGTATTTCTCGAACACTTCGTAGTTTTCGCGCATCAGCTCGTTGGCACGCTCAGGTCCAATCCAAACACCGCCCATTTCATTGCGCTCTAGGTGTTCTTGAACGTCTTTACGGGCCAGCGCGCTCTGGATGGCTGAAGCGAGTGCTTCAAAGCGCTCAGGGTGCTGACGTTCAACTTCGCTAGTGACTGCGAAACCGCGCATTGAACCCTGTAATACCGGCACTTCCAGATCCATCGGTGCCAGCGCTTCGTTGATCGGGGGAGCATCCCACTGGTCAATACGCTCGTCACTTACGATGGCAAGCGGCGTCAGGAACTCACGAATCCCTTCACTGCCCTGAGCACTGATAGAAACGAAATCCACCTGGCCACCGGCAACCGCCGAGCGGGCTTCACCGCCGCTGTTGTACGTCACCAGGTTAAGGTTTTCTTGAGGAATACCGGCTTCTTCCAGCAGCAACCGAATCATTAGGTGGCCTGCTGAGCCTTGAACCACTGCGCCACGCACCTGGCCGCGCTCTTCACGAATTGCCTCCAGCAATGAAGGCAGGTCTTCGTATCCGCTATCTTTATTAGCGGCAATCAAATCCAGGTCAAACCACTGAAAGTTGATATACGAAAAATCATCAACACTGAAGTTGGCGCCACCGGTAAGGATCGAGTTGGCCAGATAAGGGGCAAAGGTTGAGGCATAGGTGGTATAGCCGTCGTCCGGCATGTTCAGCACATAGTTAGATGCCACCTGAGTCCCCGCCCCTGGGCGGTTGGTCACTTGAACAGGCACGCCGATTTCCTCAGCGATGTAGCCTGACATAATACGTGCCAAACGGTCGGCGCTACCGCCGGTACCAAAGCCGACCACCATATTGATTGGGCGCTCAGGATAATCATCTGCCGCGGCGGCGGGCATGATTAACGCGAGTGACGCTGCAACAACCGTGGCGCCAGCGAGTAGCGATTTCATATTGAAGCTAAACGGAGCAAAGTTTTTCTTGGGCATAGCGCGTTCTCTTTTTTATAGAATTATAAGATGCAAAGCAGGCTACTGCCTGCGGAGGACAAAGCTATCCCACAAACCTTTCACCAACCTTGCATGACATCAAAAGCCAACTAAAGTCTAACCATATAACTGCTACCCGATAGATACGCCCTCGCCTTCATGATCACCGTTATTGCACACTCCATGCATACGGTTTGCACTCCTCCGCCAGATACTGACATCGTCAATTTACCAGGAGGCACATTATGAAAATGTCATTACGCCAGATTTTTGCTCCAGCTCTGCTTGCTTTCGCGCTAACACCCCTCGCTTTTGCAGCTCAGGCAAACCCGCATGAAGGTCATGGTTCAGACGTTGACCGTGAAGCCTTCCACCAGCGCATGGAAGAGCGCCGCCAGGAAGTGTACGACCGCGCCGGATTAAGCGAGGAGCAGCAAACGGCCCTTAACGAGCTTAACGCCGAACATTACCAGGCCATGCAGACCCTGCGTGAAGAGCACCAGGAAAAAGTAGCGGATATTCTGTCTGAAGAAGAGCGCGAAGCCCTGAAAAACGCCATGAAAGAAGTGCGCAACGAGCACCGCGGCGAAGGTAAAGGTCACGGCAGGCACGGCCCGCATGATCAGCATGAAGATAATGTGGAAATCGATAGCGAGTAAGCAGCTGTTAATCGCCTAATATGATCAAACGCCCGGCTTATGCAGGGCGTTTTTGTATGTGTGTCTTGCTAAAACCTCACCTGCCAGTCCCTCGACTTATAAAAGCTGATTTGTAGTAAACGCTCAAACAGCGTATTTTATATTGAACGTTCATTCAAAAATAATTCTTTTGATCGCTTGCCTCAACCACAGGAGTCCGCCTGCATGGCGATAGATACCCCCTCCCTCCCCTCTCGTGACCGTCTTAATCCCGTGGTTTTTCACGGAAGTGTTGCCGGTATTCTGGTTTTCCTTGTATTCACCATGCTATTTACCGAACAGGCCGGTAACTTCTTTGATGCTGGGCTTGCCTGGGTAAGCAATACGTTTGGCTGGTATTACATGCTAGCGATTGTGGCTTACCTGATTTTTGTCGTGGTCATCGGCATGTCGCGATTTGGCAGGATCCGCCTGGGACCCGATCACGCACGGCCAGAGTTTTCGCTACTGTCGTGGTCAGCGATGCTGTTTGCTGCCGGTATCGGTATTGATCTACTGTTCTTTAGCGTTGCCGAGCCCGTTGCTCATTATTTGGCACCGCCTGACTTAACGCCTGAAAGCCAGGCCGCTATGCGCAATGCCGTCGTTCAAACCTATCTGCATTGGGGCCTATCCGGTTGGGGGCTTTATGTGTTGATGGGTATGGCGCTGGCCTATTTCAGTTACCGTCACCGCCTACCGCTGGCCATTCGCAGTGCACTCTATCCCCTGCTGGGTAAGCGTATTCATGGGCCTATCGGTAACGCGGTGGATATTACCGCAGTGGTCTCGACCGTATTTGGTATTGCCACGAGCCTCGGCATTGGTGTCATTCAACTCAACTACGGTCTCACTTATATGTTCGGTGTACCGGAAACGCTAACGGTACAGATAATTTTGATTGTTATCGTGGTTGTACTGGCGACCATTTCAGTTGTGACAGGAGTCGAGAAAGGCATTCGCCGTCTATCTGAATTCAATATGCTGCTGGCCCTTGGCTTGATGCTGTTTGTGCTTTTTTCAGGCGATACGCTGATGCTGCTGAACAAAGTCGTCAATAATGCTGGCGATTACTTATCCGGCTTTGTTGCGGCAAGCTTTGATACTTACGCCTTTGCCGATGAAAGTGCTCAAGAATGGAAGATGGGCTGGACGATCTTCTTTTGGGGCTGGTGGATCGCATGGACGCCGTTTGTCGGCCTGTTCCTGGCGCGTATTTCCCGTGGCCGCACTATTCGCCAGTTTGTCACAGGCGCCTTATTTATACCGCTCTCGTTTATGATGGTATGGATGTCGGTCTTTGGTAACAGCGGTATTGAGCTAGTGGCCAACCAAGGCGTTGCCGCACTTGGCGAGCAGGCCCTTACAACTCCCCAAACCACGATTTATACGCTGCTTGAATACTATCCTTACGTGGGTATTACCGCAGTGGTCGTCACCCTTTTGGGAATTGTGTTTTTTGTAACCTCCGCTGATTCCGGTGCATTAGTGTTAGCGAATTTCACCTCTATTTTGAGCGACGTTAATCACGACGCGCCTTTTTCACTGCGTATTTTCTGGTCGGCGGTGATTGGCTTGATCACGATTGCCCTGTTGATGGCTGGGGGGCTTAATGCGTTGCAAAGTGCAGTGGTAATTAGTGCATTACCATTTTCAGTGGTCATCTTTGCCGTCATGGTAGGGATGTACAAAGCGCTTCGACTTGAAGGCAGCAAGGCCGATGCGCGCCATGCAATTACCGGCAGCGCCCCAGGCGGTGATTGGAAAGAGCGCTTGGATCATGCCCTTGATATCTCAAACCGTGCGGGCGCTGTGGCCACAATTAAACATTCGATTCGCCCGGCGATGACTCAGTTTGCCGAGGAAATTGAGAGGCGTGGTCAGCCTGCAACCGTGAGTGAGAAGCAGCTAGAAGGCGAAGTACTCCCCAGCCTTATGCTTCAGGTTGATTTTGGCGAAGCCACCAGCTTTGTCTATCAGGTCTGCCCGCACCGCATGCGCACGCCCAGCTTTATTTCGGCCGATGATGACTTCTATGTACGCTTGGATGTCTATTTGGCAGAAGGTGGCCAGGATAAAGATTTGAACGGCTATACTCGTGGGCAGGTAATTGGTGACTTAGTAGGTGAATACGAGCGTCATTTACGCTTTCTCAGCCTGGCAGGCGAGCAGTTGGGCACCGTTCAACCCATGCCCGGCACCGTTGGCGAACTGCCTGAGAACGCTCAGCTTTAAATACACAGGTGTGAGTTTGCAAAAACCCCGGCTATTCAGCCGGGGTTTTCTGTTAATGCCTGCTACTGGTTAACACCTATCTGACGTTAAAAGAATCCCAGCGGATTAATGTCGTAGCTAACCAGCAAGTTCTTGGTTTGCTGGTAGTGCTCAAGAGCGATCTTGTGGGTTTCACGGCCAACGCCGGATTTCTTGTAGCCGCCAAAGGCTGCATGCGCCGGATACTGGTGGTAGCAGTTGGTCCATACGCGGCCGGCTTGAATGCCCCGCCCCATACGAAACGCTACGTTGATATCCCGGCTCCATACACCTGCCCCCAGCCCAAACTCAGTGTCGTTGGCAATCGCAAGGGCTTCCTCTTCATCCTTGAAGGTGGTCACGGCCACCACCGGGCCAAAGATTTCCTCCTGGAAGACACGCATCTTGTTGTCACCTTTCAACAGCGTCGGCTGGATGTAGTAGCCCTTGTCATAGCTGGGGTCGAAGCTCTCCTTGTTGCCGCCGGTCAGAAATTCAGCGCCTTCTTCACGGGCGATATCCATATACGACATGATCTTGTCGTACTGCTCCTGAGAGGCCTGGGCACCTACCTGCACGTCGGTATCCAAGGGGTTGCCGCGCTTGATGGTCTGAGTGCGCTCAAGCACCTTAGCCATGAATTCGTCGTACATACTCTCTTGAATAAGCGCACGCGACGGGCAGGTACACACTTCGCCCTGGTTAAAGAACGCCAGCACCAGACCCTCTACTGCTTTATCAATAAACGTCGGCTCGGCGTTCATGATGTCGGCAAAATAGATGTTGGGGGACTTGCCGCCCAGCTCCACAGTGGAGGGAATAATATTTTCAGCGGCGCACTTAAGAATGTGCGATCCCACCGGCGTAGACCCCGTAAAGGCGATCTTGGCAATACGCTTGCTGCTGGCCAGCGCCTGGCCGGCTTCAGCGCCGAAACCATTGACGATATTGACTACCCCCGGCGGCAGTAGGTCACCAATGATTTTTATCAACACCAGGACCGATGCGGGCGTTTGCTCGGCAGGTTTGAGCACGACACAGTTGCCTGCGGCGAGCGCTGGCGCCAGTTTCCAGACGGCCATCAGGATAGGGAAGTTCCAAGGAATGATCTGGCCCACCACGCCCAACGGCTCATGAAAATGGTAGGACACCGTGTTGGCATCAATATCGGCGGCTGTGCCCTCCTGCGCCCGAATACAGCCTGCAAAGTAGCGGAAGTGGTCTACCGCTAACGGTATATCGGCATTCAGGGTTTCACGCACGGCCTTACCGTTATCCCAGGTTTCGGCAACCGCCAGAATTTCCAGGTTCTGCTCTATGCGGTCAGCTATTTTAAGCAGGATATTGCTGCGCTCGGCGGCTGAGGTTTTACCCCAGGCAGGGGCGGCCTTGTGCGCGGCATCCAGCGCCTTGTCGATATCTTCAGCGCTGGAGCGAGGAATTTCGCAAAATACCTCTCCGTTGACCGGACTGATATTGTCGAAATATTGACCGTTTACCGGCGGCACAAATTCGCCACCAATATAATTTCCATAGCGTTTTTCAAATGACACCACGGCATTGGTATCACCCGGATTGGCGTAGATCATTTTAAAGCTCCTGAGTATTGTGATTATTAAGCTTGCTTTGACAGTATTGTTTATTATTTCCTATGACGATATAGCACGATGCCAGGATTAGCCCTCATCCCTTGGTAGAAGATAACTGCCCACCCTCATAGCACCGGCATAGTCGGGCAGAGCATATTGTTCAAGCTGACCATGGGTGGCCGCGGGATCAGGAAAGCAAACGGTAGGTTGGTAAAGTACGTAACTCGTCCTATGGGTTGGCCAGAAAGTCGCGTCGCCACCTCTCAAGGGCTGCATGTGTACGTGTGGCGGCGTGGCGCATGGCGCTAAACGCAGCATCTAACTGGCAAGGCGTGGCAGTATTATCGTGAACGAGTAGTTCCAGGTACCTAGCATAAGCGGCCAGCTGTTCGCCACCCATACTCAGCGATTCGCCGCGCAGCTGATGCGCCAGTCTCGCCACCTGACGCGCCTGCTCGTCAAACAGCCCCTCTGGTGTGACAAGATAGGCCGACAGCTGGGATAGATAGTCGCTCACCTGCTGGTGGTAGAGAAGAATCAAATGTACCAGACGCTCCACTCCCAGGCTTTCCTTGAGCATTTGCAACGTGTCGAAGTTCAGTAGATCATGCCGCACTGCATCGCTATGTATGTGCTCCAGTGAAGCGGCGAGGTCACGGTGGCCCGATGGCCGTAAATGCAATACCAGCACGTTACTCAGCGCCGATGAAGATAACGGCTTGGTAATATAGTCGTTCATACCGGCACCCAGGCAGCGCTGACGGTCATTCCCCCCGGCAGTCATGGCAACGATGGGGACCTTGGCCAGCCAGCCTCCCTGCTCACGCAGGCGTTGCGTTACCATTAATCCATCCATATCCGGCAGTTGAATATCCATAAAGATCAGATGAACCTGCTGAGCGCCCGCCATGCTCAGCGCCTCTTGACCGTTCTCTGCACAGACCACATCGCACCCTAAGCGCGATAAAAGCCCCGTCGCCACCTTGCGATTGACGGCGTTATCCTCCACCAGCAGCAATGAGGTGCCGGTAAAGTCGCGATCCGGTTCGTTGGGAAGTAAAGCGGCCGCTGGCTGAGCTTTGACAAGCGGCAATTCGCAGCTGAAAGTGCTGCCCCGTCCTGGCTGGCTTTTTACACTCAAGTGTCCCTGCATGGCTTCACTTAAGCGTTTGGAGATGGCAAGACCCAAGCCCGTACCGCCGTATCGCCGAGCTACCGACGCATTGGCTTGCTGAAAGGGTTCAAACAGGCTTGCCTGCTGCTCTTCATTAAGCCCGCACCCGGTGTCGGTTACTTCCAGCAGAAGGTGCTCAGCCGTTGAAGAGGCACGAATGCTGACTTCACCATGGTCGGTAAACTTGATCGCATTATCGACCAGATTGAGAAGGATCTGCCTGAGGCGTCCAGCATCCAGCATCACCCACGCCGGCACCAACGAATCGATATCGACTTTCAATAATATGCCCTTCGTCTGAGCACGTGGCTCAAATAGCGCCACAACGCTATCTACCAAAGGCCTGAGCGCGGTGGGCGACGTTTCAAGCGTTAGGTGGCCCGCTTCAATTTTTGAAAAATCGAGAATTTCATTGATCATTGCCAAGAGCTGATTAGCGCTTTCGTGGATAGTGCGCGCATAGTCCTCTACCTGGGCAGGGCTTGCCGGTTCGCGCAGCAGCTCACTCATGCCGATTACCCCATTGAGGGGTGTTCGAATCTCATGGCTGACCATGGCAAGAAAGTCTGATTTGGCATGATTGGCCGCCTGCGCCTGTTCAGCCGTTACTTCCAACTGCTGGCTTAACAGCTCCTGTTCCCGCCTGGCGGCCGCACTCTCACGCATTTCGCGCACAAGAAAGGCAATCACCAGCAAAACCGCCAGGCTCATCCCTACCAGCAGTGTCATTAAAAGTTTATAGAGCGTGCTCAATAAAATACGCTCTTCCGTAGCAGACTCAGCCAAGTAACCGTTAATGGTGATGACAAACCGTTCGGTTAACTGCGTTAGCCTGATAAGCTCTGCTTCCAGAGGAGCGACCAGCAGCCCATCACGCGTATCCTGAAGCTCAATCATGGGGTCCAGCTTTTCCATCTGCTGCTGTATCTGGTCCATCAGCTCGCCTGCCCCATTAGCCGCCTGGAACAGCGTATTAACCTCTCCATCCTGTAGTAGCGTTAAACGGCTATACAGGAGTTCAAAGCGCAACTTCAGTTCGTCCTGGACCGCCGGGCTTAGTGGTGTTCGCACGGCTGACAACAGGTGATTGAGAAGCTGCACGGCATCACGATCAAGCTTATAAACCACCCAGGCGGTATCTTCACGCAGACTTTGCGTCAGGTTTTCCTGGCGCCAGGAAGCAAGTGCAGCCACCACGAGTGCTGCGGCAAACAACAGCACGGTAATAATGGCTAACAACTTAAGGCGACGAGGATAACGCAGCAGGTTGGGGGGCTGCGTTACAGAGCTACTCAAGCGCATCAATGCGCATCACTTGCCAAACGGCTCTAAAACGGATTTTTTCATTTAACAGTGCATCGTCCTGGTCAAAGGGATACAGCACCCATAGTGGGCCATACTCACGAATAGGCATTGGCTGGTTATTTCGTTCAAGCGCCAGTATCACGTCATAATCGTAAAAATCATCCACCGGGATTTCGGCTTCATAGCCATTAAGCGCGGATACCTTTACGGTATTACCTGTAGCACCGACATATTCCAGCAAGTCGCGCATTAACGGCCCAGAGTAATGACTTACCCCGCTTGTCCACGGCGTGCCTGTATCAAACCCATGCTGAGGAAGTGCTTTTAGCATTTCAAAATCAAAGTGCGCTTCTGACTCGCCATTCTTGCGATTGATATTACCTTTCATTTTCAGCACAACCGCACCGGTTGGCGCGTCTAACGCCGCGGATGGGTTGGCCAGTACAACCGGGGACATACTAAGCGCCAGCAGGGCCCAGGCTGATAATAACGTTTTCACAATCATTTCCTCATGACGCGTTGCTTTACCGTTTATCATTCAAACTATTGATAAGTTACGGGTAGAGTACGCGATCTCACCGCTCAGGTCAGGCCACGTTTTCAAACACGCAAACAGATATCACGGCCCGTTAGATCGAATTTTATATCTACGGCCATATGGCGCTCCATAAAAAACTCCAGCTCATCTGAGCTGGAGTTTTTTATGGAGCGCAGGACCTAGAAGACGCTAGCGCACAATCATGACCGACACCTTAGCGTGGTGAACCACATGCTCGGCATTGGGTCCCAGCACATAGTCGACAAACTTGTGTTTGGTGTGTGAGGCCATCACGATCAGGTCAGCGTCAAGCTGTTTACTCACCTTGATAATCGCCTCCCAGGGCGATCCATCGACAATTACGCTCTGGGTTTTGACATCCTTGGGTACATTTTCCTGAATGAACGTATGCTGTGCCTCTTTCATGGCAGCATTCGCCTTTTCTGAAAAATTTTTGGGAAAATAAGCGCCCACCATAGGCATCTTGAATTCCGGCAGCACGCTGACGATGTGCAACGATGCACCGAAAGTCTGGCAAAGCGTTACCGCTGTGGGTAACGCTTTTTTCCACGAGCCCTCCTCGTTCAGATCCACGGGTAGCAGCACTTTCTGGTACATGGCGACCTCCGTTATGCCGTAGCCGTTATATCATCAGACTCTAAACGGCGCCGACGGCGCTGCATAAGCACCACTAAACCGAAGAGTACCAGTGCAGGTATCCACATCCACTCCTTGGTCCAGCGATTGACGGGCGCAAGAACTTCAGTAATTTCCTGGTCGAAATCAAAGCCTAACTCCGCCGCCGGACTACCAAACTGGACAAAATCGACCAATGTTTGATCACCATCGACATAAAGCTCTATGCCCAGATTTTCCAGACGCTCCTCACCGGTTTCACCACTGGGCACCGGCACCAGAATGTAAGTTGACATGGGCGCGCCAAAATCATCCTCACCAGCAATCCGTACGCGTAGGTTACTACCGTCTTCTACCCGCTCTAACGCATCAGCAAACTGCGCGGGCGGTACCGACTCATAAGGGTCATGAATCTTGTCCATCCAGAAGCCCGGGCGGAACAGGGTAAAGGCAACCAGCAGCAACAGCAGCGATTCATACCAGCGGTTACGCGTGAGCATATAGCCTTGGGTGCCTGCCGCGAAGATCAACATGGCAACCGTCGCGACAATAAATACCACCACACCTTGCATCACCGTGACATCAATAAGCAGTAAATCCGTATTGAAGATAAACAAAAACGGTAGTGCTGCCGTGCGCAGACTGTAGTAGAACGCCTGGAACCCTGTGCGAAGCGGGTCGCCTCCCGACACCGCCGCCGCAGCAAACGAGGCAAGCCCCACCGGCGGCGTAACGTCGGCCATGATGCCGAAGTAGAAAACGAACAGGTGCACGGCAATCAGCGGCACAATCAGACCGTTCTGCTGGCCCAGTAGCACAATCACCGGTGCCATCAGCGCGGAGACCACAATGTAGTTGGCAGTGGTAGGCAGGCCCATGCCCAGGATAAGGCTAAGCAGTGCCGTCAGTAGAAGAATCATCATCAGGTTACCACCTGACAACAGCTCCACCACGTCGGCCAGCACCAGGCCCACGCCGGTTTGGGAGACTGCACCTACCACGATACCTGCCGTGGCGGTCGCAATACCGATACCGATCATGTTACGGGCGCCCGTTACCAAGCCGTCCCACAGGTCAAGAAAGCCCTCTTTCACGTCGGCAGCCATTTTGCTGCGCCCACGGAAGATGGCAATAATGGGTCGCTGCGTGACCATGATAAAGATCATGAACACGGTCGCCCAAAACGCGGAAAGCCCTGGTGAAAGGCGTTCAACCATCAAGCACCACACCAGCACAATAACCGGCAGGATGTAGTGCAAGCCCACCATCACGGTTGGCCGGGTTTGGGGAAGCTTGATGACCTTTGAGTTAGGGTCATCCATTTCCAGTTCAGGGTAGTAAGAGCCGACTTTTAAAAGCCCTACATAAATGGCTGCCAGGCCAACGGAAATCACCCAGGGCGTTGCTTCACCCAACAGGGGTTTGAGCCAGCCCAGGCCATAATAGACTGCCACCGACAGCCCCATGAGCAGCAAAAGCCCCGTCAGGAAGCCAATCACCTTATTGAGCAGCGGGCGTGCAGGGTTGCTTGAAGGCAGCCCTTTCATGTTGGCCTTCAAGGCTTCCAGGTGAACAATATAAATCAGCGCAATATAGGAAATGATCGCAGGCAGGAAGGCATGCTTGATGACTTCGACATAAGAAATGCCCACATACTCGACCATCAGGAACGCCGCTGCCCCCATGACTGGCGGCATGATTTGACCGTTGACGGAGGATGAGACTTCCACCGCGCCAGCCTTTTCAGCGCTAAAACCCACCCGCTTCATCATGGGGATGGTAAAGGTACCCGTGGTTACGGTATTGGCAATGGATGAGCCGGAAATCAGGCCGGTCATTCCCGAGGCAACTACAGCCGCCTTTGCTGGTCCACCTTTCAAGTGGCCAAGCAGTGAGAACGCCACCTTGATGAAATAGTTACCCGCCCCTGCTTTATCAAGCAGCGCACCAAACAGTACAAACAGGAAGACAAAGCTTGTGGACACCCCTAGCGCAATACCAAAAACGCCCTGGGTGCCTAGCCACTGATGGTTGATCAACCCGCCCAGGCTAACCCCGCGGTGCGCCAGAATACCCGGCATATAAGGGCCAAACAGCGAATAGCCAATAAAAATGGCGGCAACCACCATCAGCGGTGGTCCAAGCGCGCGCCGCGTGGCTTCCAACAGCATTATAATGCCCAAAACCCCGATCACGATGTCCTGGGTGATGGGCCGGCCCGGACGCTGCGCCAGGTCGGAGTAAAAGATAAATAGATACGCGCCACAAAAGGCGGCAACCGCGGCAAACGCCCAATCTTGTAACGGGATACGGTCACGCGGCGAGCGCTTTAACGCTGGATAGGCCATGAAGGCCAAAAATAGCGCAAACGCTAGGTGAATAGAGCGCGCTTCGGTAGCGCTAAACACGCCGAAGCCGACAATATAAGGAAGTGGCGATGCAATCCATAGCTGGAACAGCGACCAGACAGCTGCAATACTTACCAGCAGCTTACCGGGTACGCCGTGAGGCTTCCTTGCCCCTGTGTCACTGGCGGCGACCATATCATCCAGGTCGTTCCCAGTGGCTGCCGAGGGTTGTTTGTCATCACGCATACGCTTGTCCTGCCTAATGGTCAGCGCTGACAACCAGCGCTTTCAACAAGAAGCGCGGACACCCTGGGTGCCCGCGCTTTGCACTTCAAAAACGATCGCTATCGGCCTTGGCTAATAGCGTGACGCTAACCTTATTCGATCCAGCCACGCTCGCGGTAGTAACGCGCAGCGCCGTCGTGCAGCGGTGCGGTTAAACCATCAGCGATCATGTCTTCTTCATTAAGATTTTCAAACGCCGGATGTAGACGCTTGAAACGATCAAAGTTTTCAAAAACAGCCTTAACGGTTTCGTAAACGATATCTTCATCCACGTCAGCGGAAGACACGAACGTTGCCGCTACGCCAAACGTTTCAACATCTTCATCGTTACCACGGTACAGGCCGCCCGGAATCACCGAACGCGTGTAGTACGGGTACTCTTCGATTAATGAATCGATCTCATCACCGGTTACAGAGACCAGGCGAGCGTCGATAGTAGTGGTAGCTTCCTGAATGGAGCCGTTAGGGTGGCCCACCACGTATACCATGGCATCGATGTTGTTATCCGAAAGCGCAGAAGCCTGCTCGGCGGCATCCAGCTGAGAGGCCAGAGCGAAGGTGCTTTCATCCCAACCGAACGCGTCCATGACCACATCCATGGTGTTGCGCTGGCCAGAGCCCGGGTTACCAATGTTGACGCGCTTGCCCGGGAAGTCGCTGATGTTCTCGATGCCAGAATCGGCACGCGCAACAACGGTGAGAGGCTCGCCGTGCATGGTGAATACGGCACGCATGTCTTCCCACGGGCCTTCCTCTTCAAAGTTGGCTTCGCCGTTATAAGCGCGGTACTGAACGTCAGACTGAACAACGCCCATATCCAGCTCACCACTCTTCATGCCGTTAACGTTGGCAACCGAGCCGCCGGTAGAAGGCGCATTACAGCGAATGTTGTGCTCTTCGCTACCGCGGTTGACCATACGGCAGACCGACTGGCCCACAACATAATAAACGCCGGTTTGGCCACCGGTTCCGATAGTGATATAGCGCTCTTGAGCAACCGCTGGCGCTGCAAACGTCGCGGCAGCAATTAACGCGCCTGAAAAGGCAGCAGTAGAAAATACATGGCGTTTCATGGACACACCTCTATCTTGATGTTGTGAGCGTTATGCATTTTGGAACCACCCATTAACCTGCTCCCCTGGGTGAATCTTCTTCCAAAACGTTTTCAAGACAAACTGTTATAACTTGGCAACCTGTCATGCCAGCCATCACTACTTTAGCAAAAAAAACACTTGGCGAAGCCATGATGCAGCAACAGGTACACCTTGCACAGCCTATTGAAACACGAGTTTAAACACACGTAACGTTTAGTCACCGTTAATGGCTATGCAAATTTTGCATGGGCCGTTATTAGAAAAGCACTAGACGATCTATCTTATATTAGCTTCATTTAACTTTTTTACTACTTACACGTTGTACCCCAGCAGGCGCGGAAGCCAAAGCGCAATCGCAGGAAATATGGCTACCAGGGCAAGCGCACAGCCCATAGCAAACACAAATACCAGTGCCCAACCTAGCGTGTGCTCAAGACGAATTTTGGCGACTTCCGTAGTGACCATTAAATTTACCGCAACCGGCGGAGTAAACTGACCGATTGCGATGTTCATCGCCAGCAAGATCCCAAACCAGACCGGATTCCATTCAAAATGCTGCATCACTGGAATCAAAATAGGCATCATAATTAGATAGATGGAAATCGCATCCAGCAACATGCCCGCAACCAGCACCGCCAACATTACCAGGACCAGCAGTAAAACCCCGTTATCCGTCAGTCCAATGATCCATTCAGCCAAATGACGGAAGGTACCCAGCATGGTACCTGCCCAAGCAAAAATGCCAGCCAGGGCAATGATTAGCATTACCACGCCCGAGATAATCGCGGCCTCGCCCAAAAGCTCCCATAAATCGCGCAGAGAGAGTTCGCGCGTTAAAAAAATTCCCACCAGCGTGCCGTAAGCAACGGCCACTACCGCCGCTTCGGTAGGCGTGAATAACCCCGAGCGTAGCCCACCCAGAATCAAGATAGGTGCAAACAAGGCAGGCAATGCCTCTTTAAACGTGGCGCGTACGCTTAGCCGCTCGGTTTCTGCTGTAGGTGCTCCCCCTTCCCAGCCGTTGAGTTTGGCAAGAATCAGTGCTGGTACTAACAGCGACATTCCGGCCAAAATGCCTGGAAACAGGCCAGCGGCAAACAGCGCGCGCAGATCAACACCCGGCACTACAATGGAGTACAGGATCAGCGCTACCGAAGGTGGAATCAGGATGGCGGTTGACGCCGAAGCGGCGATCAGTGTGGCCGAAAACGGCTTGGGATAACCCGCCTTGGTCATACTCGGCAACATGACCATGGCAACGGCGGCAGCATCGGCAGGGCCTGATCCGCTCATGCCGCCCATAATCATGCATACCAGTACCGCCACCAGTGCCAGCCCCCCGTGGCGTGGGCCAATTAGCGCCTGAGCAAAGCGTACCAGGCGCAGCGCTACCCCAGAGCGCTCAAAAATCAGCCCGGTTAAAATAAACAGAGGAATCGCAATCAGGGGATATTTAGCAATACTGTTATAGGTATTGGTCCCAAGCGTTGCCAGCATATCCGGCGATAGCCCAAGCACGATGCCTACAGCCCCCGAAAGCGCCAGCGAAAAAGCAACCGGGACACCCGCAATCAGTAACCCGGCAAAGGCGAGAATCATCCATACATCAGGCGTCATCTGAAAGCTCCCCGGTTAACCGCGCGCGGGTTTGCTGGAGTAGCCGCCACAGCATGGCAAGGGTGAGCACCGGTAGCCAGACCAAATACCACCATTGTGGCAGACCGAGCCCCGGCGAGAGCGACTCCCACTGGTACTCCTGCCAAGCAAGCTTGCCCCCGTACCAGGTAATAAGTCCTAATACCGTGATGCCGCATAACGCCTGAAAGATGATCAAGGCCTGGCGAAAGCGTGGCGGTAGCGCCCGTTCTAAAAAGCCAATACGTATATGCCGATTGCGACGCAGTGCCACCGACGCACCGGCAAAGGTCAACACCACCAGCAAGAAGACCGAGAACTCTTCGGTAAACGAAAAAGAGCCACCGGTGATATAGCGTGTTACTACGTTCCCCAAGCTAATCAGCGATATCACAATAAGCGCAATCGCGCCTATCCAGCGCTCAGGGCGCGCGTCAGGAAAGCCTTTCATAAAAGCCTCATCACAACCAAGTCTACCGGCCGCAATGGGCCGGTAGCGAGTACATCAAAAGAAGCGGTTAACGTCCGTCAATAGCCGTCTGGGCAGCCTCAACCAGCGATTCTCCAATGCGCGGAGCCCACTTTTCGTAAACTGACTGGGTGGCATCCACAAACGCCTGGTACTGCTCATCGGTAAGCTCGGTCACCGTTACGCCACGCTCTTGAATAGCGGCCAGACGCTCGCTTTCCTGCTCACGGGTCATGGCCGTTTCCCACTCACCCGCTTCAAGCGCCGTTTCGCGTAAAAGTGTTTGCTGCTCTTTGCTTAGCGTCTGCCAGACTTGCTGGTTCACCGCAAAAATCAGCGGGTCGTTCATGTAGTTCCAGAGCGTCAGGTGCTCCTGCCCCACCTGGTCAATACGCGCCACATCAAATACCGACAGTGGATTTTCCTGTCCATCTACGGCGCCAGTGGTAAGCGCTGGCTGGGCATCGGTCCAGCTCATTTGCGTAGGATCAGCGCCGAGTGCATTAAAGGTATCCTGGAACAGCGGCGACCCCACCACACGGATCTTCAAACCGTCCAGATCATCGGGCTCGGCGATAGGTCCGCGCGAGTTGGATACCTGTCGAAAACCGTTTTCTCCCCAGGCAAGCGGAATCACGCCACGTGATTCAATCGCCTCAAAGACCATCTCACCTGCCTCACCGCCTGTAACGGCGTCAACTGCGGTTTCGTCAGGAATAAAGAAGGGCAGCGAGAACAGGTTAAGTTCCGGCACCTGGGGCGACCAATTGATGGTTGAGCCGACAGCGGCGTCAATCAGCCCTGAGCGCATAGCGGAAAACTCGCGGGTCTGGTCGCCAGAGACCAGTTGGGAATTGGGGTAAACGCGCAGGGTTAATTCACCGCCGCTGCGTTCTTCGACCAGCTCGGCCCACTTTTCTGCCGCCTGCCCCCAAGGGAAGGCATCGGACAAAACAGTCGAGACAGAAAGCTCGCGCGCCTGAGCAGAAAAAGCAAGCGTCAGCAGCGCCGCTCCGGTAAGGCCCTTGGTTACATAAGCCATATGGCGTGTCAGCGTCATTGTGGTTCCTTTTTTATCGATTTTTATGGGGGTATAAGCAGCCTCTGCGTGCTGCCGGGCGCGATGCCCAGCCCTATTGTAGGCACTTAGAAGGCGAAGGGAAGATGCCTTTGCTGATATGCTATGAAAGACCTTTCCATATTGACCGGATAACGCCATGCCGTTACGTGATCTACTGCTTGGCCTGCTGGTAATTACCATCTGGGCATTAAATGTTATTGTTATTAAAGTCGGTGTTGCAGAATTACCGCCGCTGCTTATGACAACCCTTCGTTTTATACTGGTGTCGTCCATCCTTGTACCTTTCTATCGAGTCACTCGCGCTCAGCTGCCGTTTTTATTATTGCTTTCACTAACCTTTGGCACACTGCATTTCGCGCTACTGTTTATCGGTTTGGAGCAATCAGAAGCAGGCACCGGAGCACTGCTGGTACAGATGGGAACGCCCTTCGCCACGCTCTTAGCGGTAATATTTCTCAAGGAGAAGCTGGGACCCAAGCGCTTGATCGGCCTGCTGCTTTCATTTGCAGGCGTCATCGTGCTGGCAGGCGGTCCTACGCTGCCTTCACCGCTTCCGCTTTGCATCTTGCTGCTGAGTGCGTTTGGCTGGGCAGTGTCACAGCTATTGATCAAACGCGGCCCGGCGATTGCGCCGCTGGCGCTAGCTGGCTGGGTTGCGCTACTGGCGGTGCCTCAAGTAGCCATTGGCTCCTGGCTGTTTGAAAACGGGCAATGGCAGGCGATCAAGGAGGCGGGTTGGGCGGGTTGGGGGGCGGTTTTTTACACCGCCGTAATGTCATCGATTGTTGCCTACGGCATATGGTATGCCCTGCTGCGTCGTCATCCGGTTAACCGGGTAGTTCCAATGACGCTTCTGGTACCCGTGCTGGCCGTTGGCCTAGGCGCGCTGTTGATGGACGACAGTCTGGGTATCCATAAGCTGATGGGCGGCGGTCTAGTGGTGGCAGGTATCGGCTTGATCCTGATCCGTTTTCGCAAGCGCCGCCCAGCGCTTTAGGTTTTCCTATTGATCAATGGCCCGGCAGAAGCCTGCCTGGTCTGGAATTGAGACACAATCGCCCACCTTGATACCGCGTTCAGCGAAGTAGCCGCCATTCACTTCAAGGGCCGCCCAATAGGCAGCCCCTGCCGGGTAGGCGGGGCACTCGGTGGGCGTGCTGGACTCACAGGGCGGCATGGTATTAATGGCTACAATGCGCCCTTCTTGATCGATAAACGCGATATCCAGCGCGATTAATGTCCGGTACATCCAAAAGGCGTTTCCCGCAGGCTGCTCCTGCTCAAAGCGAAACAGCATGCCGCGGTTTTCAGGCAACGATTCGCGCCCCATCAACCCCTGCTGACGCTGCGCTGCAGTTTGGGCTACTTCAACTTCCAGGCGGTGCGGGCCGCTATCACTATGGATAGCCAGCGCCAGTAGTTCGCCGCCCTCGGCATCACTACGCTCATCAGTGTTATCTGCCCAGGCGAGCGCCCGCCAGAGCGTGCCGGGAAGGAGTCCCGCCAGCGGCAAACCTAGTGCCGCTTTCAGCACGAGACGACGAGTCGGGTTCATAAGACGCTTCCTTTAATCGGCCTGCTATTCGGCGATGGTCATGACTTTCATTGTATTGGTGCCACCATGGGCATTCATGTGATCACCCCGCGTAAGAATAACGTGATCGCCCGGCCCGGCAAGGCGGTGCTGCACCAGTAGTTCCAATGCCCGGTCGTTAAGCTCTGTCGCACTCATTTCAGAGGTATCAAAGGGAAGCGATACCACACCACGATAGAGCGCCATGCGCCGCTGGGCGATGGGGTTATGAGCAAGCCCGACGATAGGCAAGCCCGAGCGAATGCGCGAGGCAATCAGTGGCGTGTAGCCGGATGCGGTCATGCAGGCAATCGCAGCCACACCGGTCATATGGTTGGCGGCGTACATCGCGGAAAGCGCGATGGTTTCATCCGGACGAGTAAAGCCTTCATGAATCCGGTGGCCGGATTCCTGTGCCACCTTTTCACGCTCGGCGCCCAAGCAGATACGCGCCATGGCCTCCACGGTTTCCACAGGGTAATCGCCAGCGGCGGTTTCTGCTGAAAGCATGACGGCGTCACTGCTATCCAGAACGGCATTGGCGACATCAAATACTTCGGCGCGGGTAGGCAGCGGCGCCGAAATCATGCTTTCCATCATTTGTGTTGCGGTGATTACCGCGCGGTTGAGCGAGCGGGCACGTTTGATCATGCGCTTTTGCACGCCCACCAGTTTGGCATCGCCAATCTCGACACCCAGGTCACCACGGGCCACCATCACCGCTTCAGAGGCCTCGATAATACCGTCCAGCGTGGCTTCATCGGCAACGGCCTCGGCGCGCTCTACCTTGGCCACCAGGCCAATTTCCTTGCCTTCCTCACCCAGCAGACGGCGCGCTTCAAGCATATCGTCGGCATGTCGCGGGAAGGAGATCGCCAGATAATCAACGCCAATCTCGACGGCGGTTTTTAAATCTTCCTTATCTTTTTCAGTGAGCGCGGGAGCCGACAAGCCGCCGCCCTGCTTGTTGATGCCCTTGTGGTTGGAGAGTTTGCCTCCCACTACCACTTGGGTATGCACCTGCTGACCTTCCACGCGGGTTACATCCAGCACGACGCGGCCATCATCCAGCAACAAGCGGTCGCCAGCGCCCACATCCTGGGCAAGCGTTTTGTAATCACAGCCCACTTGATTAACATCACCCGCATCGCGGTCCAGCTCCATATCCAGCACAAATGGCTGGCCTTCTTTCAGAATAACCGCGCCATCTTTAAACCGGGCAATGCGGATTTTGGGGCCTTGAAGGTCGCCCAGGGCGGCTACGCTACGCCCCAGCTTGGCGGCTATTTCACGCACTTCCATCAGGCGACGTCGGTGGTCTTCCGGCGTGCCATGGGAGAAGTTCAAACGTACGACATCTACCCCCGCTTTCAGCATCGCCTCCAAAACGCCCTCACGGTCACTGGCGGGGCCTAGGGTGGCGACAATCTTGGTACGGCGAAGCGGGATATGCGTCTGTGCGTTCATAATTTTCCTAAACAGTTTTCCAAGCAACCATGAGGTGTGCCATTAGCTTAGCAGTATAAGACGACCAAGATGATAACCGTAAGCGTGCGCACAAGTTATTCGCTCAACGTCACCGTGATGTCCAGCGGATACTCCTCGCAGTTGTTGCCCTCACCGCCGCGATCTACCACTATGAATTCACCTTCACGCGCAAGCACTGACTGAATGGCATGCCAGGTACCGGCGCGATAGTTCACGCCCTGGCGGCCGTCGGTTACAAAAGCGCGCACGTCTTGGGGGTTGATTGCCTCACCGGGCGGCGCGACCACCACAATAAAGCGCTCCTGATTCAGCGGCATGAACGCTTGGCTGCCCAGAGGGTGACGCTCCAGGAACGTGAGTTTCAGCGGCAGTGAAACAGGCTGGCTGACAAAGATATTAATCAGCGTATGGCCGTTCTCGCCGAGGGTTTCTACCTTGGCGAGGTCGTGATGGCGCTGGGTACGCCCGGCATTGATAGAAAACGATGGGGATGTTCGCGCATCCAGCACCTCGCCGAAAGACGCAAAGGCGTCCGGCGTTAGCGGCTTGGCAGTCAACTCAAGCATTCTCAGCTCCTGACCTATAAGCGTTGTTGTAGTAACAGCGTAATCGCCAGTATCAAAGTTTAAGGGCCGCGTGCCGGTTAACGTCTTTATAAAGTAAATAACGGAATGGTCCCGGACCGCCGGCATAGCATGCCTGGGGGCAGAAGGCGCGCAGCCACATGAAATCGCCCGCCTCGACCTCTACCCACTGCTGATTGAGGTGATACACCGCCTTGCCTTCCAGTACGTACAGGCCGTGTTCCATTACATGAGTTTCATCAAACGGAATCACGCCGCCCGGTTGGAACGTAACAATATTAACGTGCATATCGTGGCGCACATCGGCAGGGTCGACAAACCGAGTGGTCGCCCAGCGGCCTTCGGTACCCGGCATTTCAATCGGTGCAATGTCCTGCTCGTTGGTGACAAACGCCTCAGGCACATCCAGCCCCTCGACAAACTCATAGGCCTTGCGCACCCAGTGAAAGCGCACCGGAGCATCAGATTCGTTGCGCACCTGCCAATCACTGCCAGGCGGAATAAACGCATATCCCCCTGGTTGCAGAGTGTGGCACTCACCCGCCAAGGTAAGCGCTAACTCGCCCTCTACGACAAACAGTACGCCCTCGGCTTTAGGGTCTAGCTCAGGTTTATCGCTACCGCCTTGCGGGGCGACTTCCATGATGTACTGAGAAAAGGTCTCGGCAAAGCCCGACAGCGGACGAGCTAATACCCAAAGGCGGGTGCCTTCCCAAAACGGCAGGTTGCTCGTCACGATATCGCGCATCACGCCTTTGGGAATCAGCGCATACGCTTCGGTAAATACCGCCCGGTCAGCGGTTAGTTGAGTCTGCGGCGGATGCCCACCAGTGGGCGCGTAGTAATTGGGTAGATTGTTTGTTGGCATTGTTTTCCTCGTCATTATTGCTTGCTGTCACCATTCACGCATGATCACGGCATTTTTAATTAAGTAAATCAGATAATTGGTAGTTATTAAAACCCTTAACATTGCTCGAAGTTTTCACGCCGCTTTTGGTTTATATCGCCGCGTGCTTTGCGCGGTTATTAGGCAGTCTTGAGAACAATGCGCTTGTGAAACACTAATCCCAATAGTAACGTCTATAGAAACCTTCGTTTCAGAAATCTAACAAAATAGACGAGAAATGGCACCCGATATTGCTTTAAGAAGAACAGCTACATGGCACGAGTCGTATTATTTAACGCTAGCTAAGCTCAAGCTCGTCAAGTTCCTGATAAAGCTCGCTGATGGCGTGGATACGCGCTCTTCCCTCAGCAAGCCGCTGATGCAGCAGGCTGTTCGAGAGCAGGCTGATCAAACTCATGGCGCTGGCATAACTGTCGAAGGCCGAAACGCTGTCCAGAGGGCATTCAAGCCACCAGTCTACGTGGCACGTATAGCTTTTTACGGTTGCGTCGCCAAACAGCAATACGCGGCACTCTTTCGCGGTAAGCGTTTTCAGCAGCGTATTAAAAAAAGCGGGCCGCCGTCGAAAACCGAACACCACTACCACATCATTTTTACCCAGCGAGACCAATTCCTCAGCCAGGCTTTGATTGGGCTGAGGTGCCAGGCTGACATTGTCACGCGCCTGCACCAGTTGCTGTCGAAAATGCACGGCGAGAGGGTAACTGTTACGAAATCCGATCAGCACGATACGGTTTGCGTGATCAAGCGCGTTGATCACTGCTTCAAAACTCGCCGGGTCAACGTTGGCAAACGTCTGCCGCAAATTATCGTGCTCTCGCACCAGGTGACGTTTAAAGCGCTCTTCATCAGGCCGCTCGCTGCCTGTTACCAAGGGCACGCCCATGCTACGCAATTGCCTGGCATGCTGCTTGACCACTTGAAAGCTTTCAAAGCCCAGTTTTTTAAACAGACGGCTGACAGTGGATTTGGACACTCCGGTCAAACGGGCCAGATCAGCCGCACTAAAGGTCGCCAGGTCATCAAAATGATCCAGGATAAAGGTGGCTACACGCTGCTCCTGGGTACTCAGTTCAACAAATTGCGTGGCAATTCGCTGGCCAATATGCGGTATCGAAGAGGAGGACTGCTTACCCAAGAAAAGCTCCTTTAGTGCCAGCTGGACACAGTAATGAACAACCACCCTAAAAATAAACGGGCATTAAGACTAATCAACATAGCGCGCTCTGTATTCGTCTAGTGAATATCCCTAAAAGGCAGGGGATTACACTATTCAACACCGCCCTCGAAACTGCATTCAGGCTAGGCCGCCAAAACGCTTACATAACGATAACGCCCACCAATGCGAGGCATTTCATGTCACACAGGACTCAGCACTCTACATCGCCATCTTCAAAAAACATCAAACGTGGATGGTGTAGAGTTCCCGATATCTACGTCGTTTTATTTATCTTTATTGCCATTGCCGCCATCGCGACACACTTTGTACCGGCGGGCCAGTTTGAGCGAGTACCCGGCCCGGCAGGGCGAATAACCATCGATCCCACTTCCTTTCAATTTGTAGATGCTACCCCCGCTGGCTTTACCGACTTCATGCTGGCCATTCCCAACGGGCTTATCAGCGCAGGCGAAGTGGTGTTCTTCACCTTTATGATCGGCGGCATGTTCATGGTGCTGCGCCGTACCGGCATCATTGAAATTGGCGTTGATAAACTGACGCGCCGCTTTGCCAACCAGAGCCTTCTGATGGTTCCTGTGCTGATGACGGTGTTTGCATTGATTGCCACTGTGATCGGAACTCAGGAGCTTGCGCTTGTCTATGTGCCGGTCATTCTGCCGTTGATGATTGCGCTGCGCTTTGACTCTGTTACCGCCGCGGCAGTGGCGCTGTGCGCCACCACCGCCGGGTTTGCAACCGGCCTTTTGAATCCGATCAATACCGGGCTTGCCCAGCAGTTATCAGGTTTGCCTTTGTATTCGGGGCTAGGGTTACGCGCGCTTGCCTTTATTGCCATTCTGGGCGCGGCAATTTTTTTCGTGATGCGCTACGCCCATAAAGTGCATCAGAACCCGGCCCTGAGCCTTATGCAAAACGATGAAGCCGAAGCCGACAAGCGCTCAAGCTATCAGCATAGCGTGAGCGAGTCAGCGCTGATGGCCAATACGCGACAAAAATTTGCCGCGGCGGCAACGTTCATTTTCTTCGCCGTGCTGGTTTACGGCGTGCTGCGCCAGGGCTGGTTCATGCTCGAAATGGCCGGCCTGTTTATCATTATGGGCGTCGTCGTCGGGCTGATTGCAGGCCTCACTACGGATGACATCTGTGAAGGCTTTAATAAAGGCTTTCGCGATGTACTGGTAGGCGCCATGATTGCAGGCGTTGCCCGAGGCGTTGCCGTGATTCTTGAGCAGGGCCAGATCATGGATACGCTGGTTTATGGCCTGGGTAACCTGGTGGGTGAATTGCCCACCATCCTTTCAGCCATTGGCATGTACTTTGCCCAACTGCTGTTTAACTTTGTCATTCCTTCTGGCAGTGGCCAAGCGCTCGTTACCATGCCGATTATGGCGCCGTTGTCCGATATTATCGGCGTTACCCGCCAAACCGCCGTTCTGGCATTTCAGCTGGGCGACGGCATGGGCAATATTCTTTACCCCACCTCGGGATACTTTATGGCGACCCTGGCGCTGGCTGGCGTTTCGTGGCAGAAA
The DNA here is from genome assembly GCF_003990185.1 of Vreelandella nanhaiensis. GTDB lineage: Bacteria > Pseudomonadota > Gammaproteobacteria > Pseudomonadales > Halomonadaceae > Vreelandella > Vreelandella nanhaiensis. The sequence continues at coordinate 342,339 of NZ_RZHF01000005.1, forward strand.
TGGGTCAAGTTCTTTTTCCCCCTGTTCTGCGTTTGGGTATTGATTGCACTAGGTTTTCTAATGTTTGCCCAGGCCGTGCAGTGGGTAGGCTAACGTGCATGTCATGTTGACGTCCCCTCTTCTTGAATTTTGAAAGACAGGGGACGTCATGAATATCAAACGGGAGCCGGGTGATGCTTGGCCCAGTGACGGGCGATATCGACCCGGCGTGTGACCCACACCCGGTCGTGCGCTTCGATATGATCCAGAAAGCGCTGCAAAGCCCTAAAGCGCCCAGGGCGACCCAGAAGGCGGCAATGCATGCCTACTGAGAGCATTTTGGGCGCATCCTCACCTTCAGCATACAGCACGTCAAAGGCGTCGCGCAGATAGGTAAAGAAGTGGTCTGCGGTATTGAAGCCCTGCGGCGCGGCAAAGCGCATATCGTTGCTGTCCAGCGTATAGGGCACAATAAGATGCGGGTGCTCGCTGCCCTGGCTGTCGGTTACCTGGGTCCAGAACGGCAGGTCATCGCCGTAATAGTCGCTGTCATATAAAAAGCCGCCCTCATCCAGAAGTAGCCGCCGCGTATTGGGGCTATCGCGCCCGGTATACCAGCCGTCCGGCTTTTCACCATAAAGCTGCTGGAAAATCTCCACGGCTTTTTGCAAGTGTTCACGCTCGATGTGCTCGGGCACTTCCTGATAATGGATCCAACGATAGCCGTGGCAGGCAATTTCATGCCCTAACTCTTTGAACGCTTGGGCGACCTCAGGGTTTCTTTCCAGGGCCATGGCAACACCAAAGACGGTTAACGGCAGCCCGCGCCGCTCGAACTCACGCAGGATTCGCCATACTCCCGCCCGCGAGCCGTATTCATAGATGGATTCCATACTCAAATGGCGGTCCGGATAGGCGGCAGCACCAATGATTTCAGACAGGAACTGCTCGGAAGCGCTATCTCCATGTAGAACGCTATTCTCCCCGCCCTCTTCATAGTTGAGCACAAACTGGACGGCAATCCTGGCCTTGCCGGGCCAGTTGGCATGAGGCGGTGTACGCCCATAACCGATTAAATCGCGGGGATAGGAGGAACGATTCGTCAACGTCATGAAGCAGATCCTTACCGGTAATCGTTAAGCGTGGAAGCCCAAGAATGCCATCATTATTTGTATACAAAATAGCCACATTAATTCTTCACCGCAATACGCCCGTATACAGAAAATTCTGAAAAACTGTTTTTATAACCATCCAAGAGCGCAATATTGAACGATCGGTCAAGCTTATTAGGCTTTTTAATGAGCTTAAAGACCTTGCCCTTGGTGATAAACCAGCCTATTTTCGTATACAAGATATTTTATATTGTTTACCTGCGGATGCTTTATCGTGCATATACATATTATTAATCCGAATACGACGGCATCGATGACCCATGCTATTCATCAAGCCGCTGAACTCTACACCTCAACGGGCACTCGGGTAAGCGCATCCCAGCCTGAGGCAGGCCCTGTTTCCATCGAGAGCCATTACGATGAAGTGATCAGCGCTGTCGGGGTAGCTGAAGAGGTATTAAAGGGCGAACATAAAGGCAACATTGATGCCTACATTGTGGCCTGTTTTGGCGACCCAGGACTGCTGGCCGCCCGTGAGCTGACCCGCGCCCCGGTTATCGGTATCGCTGAAGCGGCTTTTCATATGGCAACGCTGATCAGCACGCGCTTTTCTATTGTAACCACCCTAAGCCGCACTGGGATCATCGCCGAGCATCTACTGGAACAGTACGGCTTTCGTCATCACTGCCGGCGCATCCGTGCTGCTGAAATCCCGGTACTGGATCTTGAACATCATCCCGACGCTGCCTTTAAACGCATTGTAGAAGAGTGCTGCCGTGCCAGGGATGAAGATGATATTGGTGCCATTGTCCTGGGGTGTGGCGGCATGGCCAACCTTACCCAGGAAATTAGCCAAGAAGTGGGCATTCCGGTGGTCGAGGGCGTCAGTGCCGCCTTGAAGTTGGCCGAGTCGCTGGTCAGCCTGGGGCTGCATACCAGTAAACATGGCGATCTTGCCTATCCGCGCCCTAAAAGGTTCACGGGTAAGTTTGCCGCCCTTTCGGACCTTCGGTTACCGCTCAAATAGCCATGTGATCAGAAGATCCTAAACGTTCTACATATTTCATCGAACGAGCATTAGAACCAGAACGTCCAGTAGCACGCCATGCCGCAAGCGTCTTTCAGGCCAACGCCTGGGATACCAACAATACTCATAATCTTGCGAGGACGACATCATGAGCATTTCAACCGCTGCTCTTGCGTCAGAAGACTCATCTACAGCGAATGGCGCTGTAGGGACCAAAGCACTGGGGGCCGAAAGCCTGGCACCGCAACACACCCGCATCATGGGCCGAGGCTCCTACTTTTTAGCCTGGTTTGGCGGCTGTGTGTCGATTGGCACCTTTGCCATGGGCTCAAGCGTTGTGGGTACACTCAACCTTCTACAGGCCACGCTGGCTATCGCGATTGGCTGCTTCGTGATTGGTGTCGCTCTGGCGATTAACGGCGCCGCTGGCTACAAATACGGTATTCCGTTCATGGTACAAGCGCGCAGTGCTTTTGGGTTTACCGGCACTCGAATACCCGGTCTGGTTCGGGCAGTACCCGCGGTGGTGTGGTACGGCTTTCAAAGCTGGATCGGCGCCGGGGCGCTCAACATGGTATCGGCCACCCTGTTCGGCTTTGATAATCTGGTGTTCTACTTTATTACCTTCCAGTTCCTGCAGATTGGCCTGTCCGTCATGGGCTTTCAGGGCATCAAATGGCTGGAAAACATTGGCAGTGCCTTTATTCTGGGCTCACTGATGTATATGTTCTACGCCACGGTGCAGCGTTATGGCGATGAGCTATCCGCCAGTCTGCTGACTATGGAAGGCTCCTGGGGCATGCCGTTCTGGAGCGCGACCATGCTGTTTCTGGGCATTTACAGCACCATGATGCTCAACGTCAGCGACTACTCCCGCGAACATAAAAAGGGCACAGGTCAAGGGCTTCTCACCACTATTTATGCGATGTCGATTCTGCCCTGCACGCTGTTCATGGGCCTGATCGGCTATATGGTGTCGGAGGCAACAGGCACTGCCGACCCTATTCAGGTATTTGCCAACGCGGTGGATAACACACCACTTTTGATGATCACCCTGCTGTTCATTGCTTTCGCCCAGGTGACCACCAACGTGCTCAATAACGTGGTACCGCCCACTTATGTGTTGATGGACGTATTCAAAATCAAGTTTCCGGTCGCCACTGTCATCGTGGGCCTGCTCGCCTTTGCTACCTTCCCCTGGAAGCTGGTTCAGCCTGAATCGGCTGCCGGCTTACAGTTTTTCGTGCAAACCTACTCGGCATTTCTTGGCCCTATCTTTGCTATTCTGGCAGTCGACTACTATATCGTTCGCCGCCGCACGTTAGACATAGGCAAGCTGTATGACGCGAACGGCCCCTACCAGGGCGTCAATATGGCCGCCCTGATCGCCACTGCCGTGGGCATTGCCGCCGCACTCACCTTCTCATCGGTTTCCTGGTATGCCAGCCTGATTCCGGCCGGCATCACCTACTACTTGCTGATGAAGCACTGGGCGCCCTGCCAGCGCTTTGCCCAATAAGAATTTTACCAACCTCGATCCTCTACGACCCACAACATAAAAATGCGAGTTCGTAATGAAAGAGCGTGAAACTGTAAGCAGCCTGGATATAGGGCATATCGACCCGACGTTGTATAACGATGATCTGGCGCCGGTAAAACCTCAGGGTCGTAGCTGGGGCGCTTTTGAAATCTTCAATGTCTGGTCCAACGATATCCAGAGCTTGTTTGGCTATACCTTGGCGGCCTCGCTGTTTCTTTCCTACGGCCTTAACGGCTGGGCAGTAATGGCCGCAATTATTCTGGCCGGTGTGATCGTGATGTTCCTGGTCAATTTAACCGGCAAGCCCAGCGTGAAATACGGCATTCCTTTTCCCGTGATGGTGCGCGCAAGCCTGGGCGTTCGCGGTGCCAACTTCCCCGCCCTGCTCCGCGCGATCGTAGGCATCTTCTGGTATGGGGTGCAGACCTATTTCGCCTCCACCGCCGTCACGCTTTTAATCACTGCTCTGATCGGCGGGGGTAACGGCACTACCTACCTGGGGCTTTCGGGTGTGGCCTGGGTGTCTTTCGTGATCGTCTGGCTATTTCAGATTGCGATTTTTTGGCAGGGCATCGAGCGCATCAAGCACTTTCTGAACTGGGCAGGCCCGTTGGTTTACGCCGTCATGCTAGTACTGATGGTAATCGTCTGGGTTCAGGCGGGCGATGAGCTTTTACCGGCCGTTAGCTCAATTTTTAGCGGTGCTGGCGAGCGCAACGGCACCGCCATTGGAGCGTTTCTGGCAATTGTAGGCACCATGGTGGCTTACTTTGCCGCAGTAGTAATCAACTTTGGCGACTTTACCCGCTTTGTCAAAACCGAACGCCAGATGAAATTGGGTAACCTGCTGGGCCTGCCACTTAACGTGGCGTTCTTTTCCTTTATTGCGCTGATGATTACCGCGGGTACGCTGGTGCTGTTTGGCGAGGCGCTCACCAACCCGGCGGATATCGTCGAGCGCGTGGATTCTCTGCCGCTGACCATTGTGGCCGCGCTGACTTTCTTTGCCGCCACCGTCGGTATCAACCTGGTCGCCAACTTTATTCCGCCCGCCTATGATCTGGCCAATCTATTCCCCAGCAAGATCAGCTTCAAGATGGGAGGTCTGATCACCGCTGTCATTGCCTTCTTTGTCGGCGCCTTTTGGATATCGTTCATCAGCCAGATCGGCATCCCCGGCTTTGTAAATGCGCTAGGCGCCATCGTCGCCCCGTTTTACGGCATCATCGTGGTGGATTACTACCTGATCAAGCGTCAGCAGTTGGATATTCAGGCGCTGTTTTCCTCGAAACCGGGCAGCCTCTACTACTACACCAACGGCTGGAACACGCGTGCGCTAATCGCCTTTGGCATAGCGGCACTGTTCTCGCTTTCCACTGTACTAGTGCCTGCGCTATCGAGCCTAGGTGGCTACGGCTGGTTAATTGGAGCAGGCTTGGGTGGGCTAATTTACTATGGGTTGATGCGTCAAAAGGCGATTTGAACGTACTCCCGCATCATCCATTAAACCAAACGCCCGGCCTAATACCGGGTGTTTGGTTTAACTAGAGCGCCGCTATCCCCGAAAATATCCTGCAAGTCCGGTACGTTATCCTCTTCTTCGACCATGGAAAGCGAGGCTTCTATCGCTTTTAGGTGGCGGCTCATAAAGGATTTGGCACGCTCACCGTTTCCGGCTTCCAGATAGCCAATCAAGTCATCGTGGTCATGGGATTCGCAGCCTAAATGTCCCCGATGACCATAGACCGCCAAAATAAGTGAGGAGCGTGAGCAAAGCCTTTCGACAAATTCGGCAAGCGTGGCATTGCCAGAAAGCTGGGCTAGGCGCACGTGAAAATCTGCCGAGAGGCGAATGGCGATGCTCTGCTGGCCACTGCGTAGCGCCTGGCGCTCCTGGCGGGCCATCTCGCGCAGCTCGGCGGCTTCTTTCGCGCCTATTCGCCGGGCGACATCCGGCATCAGGCCGCATTCGATCAGCTGTCGGGCATCAAACACGTCCTTGGCTTCTTCCGCCGTTGGTCGGGTGACGCTCGCCCCCCGCCGAGGCGTCAAGGTTACCAGCTGCTCAAGCGCCAGACGCTGGAGAATTTTGCGTATCCCCGTGCGGCTGATATTAAAAACATCTGCCAAGGCGTCTTCACGCAGCCGGGCGCCGGGCTTTAAGCGCTGTTCGACAATCGCATCGCTTACCGCTCGATAAATTGTCTCATGGCGTTCCTCGCCCTCTTTTGCAGGGGCGCGCCGTTTTGCAGCCATCTGCACCTCACTCATCTGGCACTCCTGTTGGCTAATACTTAGCTTCCACGGTAGGTAGAATAACCATACGGGGATAAAAGAAGCGGCACATGATAATGCTGATCGGCATCGGCAACACCAAAACGCAGAGGAATCACATCCAAAAAACGCGGCTCTTCAGCCTCCACACCCTGCACCCGCAGGTAATCGCCTGCATGAAACACCAGTTCATACTCACCGGGCGTAAACGTCTCTCCTTCTAGAAGCGGTGCGTCACAGCGGCCTTCTGCGTTAGTCACCGCTTCCCCCACGTGCTCACGATGACCAGCGACTACGTGGAATATATCAATGGTAATCCCTTGGGCTGGCTGACCTTTCGCGGTATCCAATACGTGAGTCGTTAAACGTCCCATAGCGGCTCCTTGCTGCTAATGAATGATTTAAAGTGGATGGATCTAGATTACCTTTATGCATTTAATATTGTATACATGAATAGCCTATAACCTATTAGTTAAGGGATCATCATGTCTTCGGATACCGCGCGACTGCTTCTTGACCCACGCCCTAGTCAGCTTTCCCAGGATGAGTTTGTAGCTCACTACGGGGATATTTATGAGCATTCGCCGTGGGTAGCCGAAACCGCTTGGCAGCAAGGTTTAAATGAAGCGCATGATGCCCCGGAAGTACTGGCCATAAAAATGGGCCATATTCTTCAACAAGCGCCAAGTGAGCAACAGATAGCCGTTATTCAGGCCCACCCCGACTTGGCTGGTAAAACCGCCATGGCCGGTAAACTCACCCAAGATTCCACGCGCGAACAGGCAGGCGCCGGGCTTGACCAATGCTCGCCCGAGGAATTTGCCCACTTTGAAGCGTTAAATGATGCCTACAAGAAGAAGTTTGGCTTTCCCTTTGTGATCGCCGTTAAAGGGCTTGATCGACATGCCATTGTGGCTGCGTTTGAAAAGCGCCTGAATAATAAAGTGGTGACAGAGCGCGAAACGGCCATTGAGCAAATCATCCGTATTGCACGCTTTCGTTTAACAGCGCGGGCCATGGGCAAGTAAGTTACCCAAAACACTTTTAAAACACATAAAAAAGCGCCGCGCCCAAAAGGCGCAGCGCTTTTCATCGCCAGGGGTTAGCGACTTAAAAGGGGTTTAACGCTTCGCGGCATCTGCTGACTTTTGAATATTGTCAGAGGCTTTCTGCTGAATGTTGTCAGCGGCTTTTTGCGTACTATCGGCTGCTTTCTGAGTGTTTTCTTCCGTCATTTTCTGGCTTTCCTGCATAAAGCCCTGACCGATAGAAGTTACCTTTTCAGAGTCGCCTTTCAGGCGCTCCATAAAGTCACTAGCGACACGTTGCTGGCTTTCCATGGCTTTTTTGAAGCTGTCGGCATCTTTCACATCAAGCCAAGTGCGCGCTTGTGACACTGTCATATCAGAGTAAGCGCGGGCAGCGTCAAGTTGGGCGCCCATTAGCTTTTGATAGTAATCAAGTGCTGTCAGCGTATAAGAACGCATCGGTGATACAAAAGCAGACTCAAATTGTTGAGTGCTGTTCTCTGTAGATTTCATCATCACGACATCTCCTTGAGTTGGCTAGCAAGCGCCGCCTACTTAGGTAGTGGAGGCGATGCTGATGCACCGGCGTTTGCCGTTGCCCCCCCAAGCTAGCAGCGCATTTTGTGCATCGCAACATGATTTTTTTAAATCGTTACGCTACACATCAGATTCTCTCGAAATATGGCGATGTTAATCAGCTGGTTATCTCCCTTTTATGATAAATCACGAATAGTGAATGCTCTGCCTGCAATCCCGTCATGTACACTCAACATACGCTTGAACCACTCATCGACAAGGGTGTTTTCTTCACCTAACGTTTCAAGCGATACGGTATAAGCCCACATCAAGCTGCCAAACAGCAGGTAATCCGCGCCACTGGGTGCATTCCCATCCAGAAAGGGGCTGCTGCGCAGTAGATCACGCACAGGTGCCAGCAGCGTTGCCAACTGTTGTCTGGCCTGCTCCGGGTTATGTAACGTTTCCAGGCGGGTACCAAAACGCGCCTCGCGGGTTTTACGAAAATAATCCCGGTCGTCTGGGTGAATGGCAGCTAGCAGATCCATGGCTACCAGGCGAAAAAGTGCAGGGGTTACGCTGCGTTCTACAAAGTATTTAAAAAACAGTACACGCTGATAGCTTGCGCCTTCTCCCAACAACGGTGCCTCTGGGTAGGTTTTATCCAGGTAGCACATGATGTCGAAACTGTCGGTGATCACCTGCTCGTTATCACACAGTACCGGCACCTTGTCGTAATCGGCGAATGCAAGCGCCTGCTTATCTTCAAACCGCCAAGCCACTGTATCGTAAGCCAGCCCCTTATGGGCAAGTGCCATACGAACGCGCCAGCAGTACGGCGAGAAACGCAAACGTTCATCGCGGCCACATAAGTCATAAAGCGTTCGGGTCATCCTTTTATCCTTATGGTTAATGCAAGATGGGTTAAACCAGGTTGATTGTTAGACATTGAGCTTAAATCACTGATCAGGCAAGAAAGGTCTTCCTGCACTGTCTTTTAGTCTAATGGCGGATTGTCGTTCCGCCATTCAATAAGCGTCATAAAAGAACAATAAATACAAAGCGTTATACACATATTTTTTGTTTGAAAAAAGCGCCTTAGCAAGGCTTTTTCCTGGTAAGACCAATTTTCCAATAGTGTTATTTTTTGAGCCGAACCGTATCTTGCACACTGTTACGTTTAGCACTTGAAACGCTAGGCGGATGCAGAGTACACCAAATAAATAACCGGGGCGGCCTTCACCTATGAACGAAACAATACTAGCTCTTCTGGCTTTCTTGCCGTTGCTGCTGGCAGGTATTTTGCTCGTTGGGTTTAAAATACCTGCCAAAGTAGCCATGCCAATTGTCTTTTTAACGGCAGCCATTATTGGTCTGACCGCTTGGGACATGTCGTTTACCCGCATCGCAGCTTCAACGATTCAGGGCCTCATCCAAACAGCGGGGCTTTTGTGGATCATTTTCGGTGCGATATTACTGCTCAATACGCTTAAACATTCAGGTGGTATTACCGCCATTCGCAACGGCTTTTCGGGTATTAGCCCCGACCGTCGGGTACAGGCACTGATTGTTGCCTGGCTGTTTGGTTGCTTTATTGAAGGCGCCTCTGGCTTTGGCACCCCTGCTGCGGTTGCTGCACCGCTCATGGTGGCCCTTGGCTTCCCTGCCCTGGCCGCCGTGGTAGTGGGCATGATGATTCAATCAACGCCGGTTTCGTTTGGCGCCGTGGGCACGCCCATCGTGGTAGGGGTAGGTAGCGGCTTGGATCGCGCCGGTATTACGGCTCAACTTGAAGCCAATGGCTCGACCTGGAACGAATTTTTCCGACTGATCACCAGCGAAGTCGCTATTACTCACGGCATCGTGGGTATCCTGATGCCCTTGATACTCGTGATCATGATGGTGCGCTTTTTCGGGGCTAACCGCTCCTGGAAAGAGGGCCTTTCGATCACGCCCTTCGCCCTCTTTACCGGCGTATGCTTCGTGGTGCCCTACATGTTGGTAGGCGTGCTGCTCGGCCCAGAATTTCCCTCCATGATCGGTGCCATGGTCGGTCTGGCGATTGTCGTTCCTGCCGCGCGTAAAGGCTTCTTGCTACCCAAAGACACTTGGGATTTCCCGGAGTCGACCGCCTGGCCCGATGAGTGGATCGGCAACCTGCAAATCAAGCTGGACGATGTAGCCGGCAAGGCGCCCATGTCGACCTTGAAAGGCTGGATTCCCTACGTGTTGCTGGCCCTGTTCCTGGTTGCTTCACGTACTATTGAGCCACTGCGCGTAGCGCTCACCTCAATTAACCTGAACTGGAACAATATTCTGGGTGAGGCAGGCGTTAGCGGTGGTGTCCAGCCGCTGTACCTGCCCGGCGGCATTATCATTGCCGTCGTTATCATTACCTACTTCCTGCACCGCATGAACCCGCAGAAGATCAGCGCGGCGGTATCAGAATCCACCAAAACGATTTTTGGGGCAGGCTTCGTGCTGGTGTTCACGGTCCCCATGGTGCGCATTCTGATCAACTCTGGTGTTAATGGGGCGGATTTGGTCTCGATGCCGGTGATGATGGCTCAGGCCGTTGCCAATAGCGTTGGCGATATCTATCCCTTCTTTGCACCAGCTGTGGGCGCCATGGGAGCCTTTATTGCAGGTTCCAATACGGTCTCCAACCTGATGCTGGCAGAGTTCCAGTTTAATGTGGCCCAAACACTAGGACTGTCCACGGCCATGATGGTGGCGCTTCAGGCCGTCGGGGCAGCAGCGGGTAACATGATTGCGATACATAACGTGGTGGCAGCATCGGCGACCGTTGGCCTGTTGGGTCGCGAAGGGGCCACTATCCGCAAGACGATCATCCCTACCATCTACTACCTGCTGTTTACCGGGATCATCGCGCTGATTGCTTTCTATGTGATTGGCATTACCGACACACTGATGTAGCCCTAGCCCTACGCTCTTGTCATAAAAAACCCCAGGCATTTGCCTGGGGTTTTTCATTGTGACAGCCAGCCTGTCAGTCGATCCGTTTGAGTTCTTTGGCATGCTGCTGGCCTTTAATGACATAGCTTTGGGCGTTCAGCTTAAGGCCTTCCACAGCATCGGGTGCAAGCTCGCGCACTACGCGTGCGGGCGAGCCGACAATTAGGGAGTTGGGTGGAAAAACGGCGCCCTCTTTAATAAACGCGCCTGCGCCTACCAGGCTGTTTTCACCAATTACCGCGCCGTTTAACACCACCGCCTGAATACCGATCAGGCAGCCATCGCCTACCGTACAGCCGTGTAGCATGGCTTGGTGCCCTACCGTTACGCCTTTACCTACTTTAAGCGGGTAGCCAGGGTCGGCATGCAGTACCGCGCCGTCTTGAATATTGCTCTCTTCACCTATTTCAAGGTGATCGCTATCACCGCGTAGCACGGCCTGATACCACACGCTTGAACGCGCTTTTAAGGTCACCTGCCCGATCACATCCGCCGTATCGGCGACATATACGTCTTCATGTATCGCAGGCCGGTGCTCTCCATATTGGTAAATAGCCACATTAACCTCCTGATCATTATTATTAATAGCCTTCTCGGTTAGGCTAACGCCTGCTCCAGCAGGCAGGCAACATGAATAGCTTCTCGGCCACTGCCATCCTTAATCTGGTGGCGGCAGCTGGTGCCATCGGCAACCAGGACAGCATCGTCTTCGGCTTCGCGGATAGCCGGCAGAAGCGAAAGCTCAGCCATTTTAAGCGAGGCTTCGTAATGCTCGGTTTCATAGCCAAAGCTACCCGCCATTCCGCAACAGGAAGACTCAATGGTTTTAACCTCAAGCCCGGGCACCCAACCGAGCACCTGCTCAACCGGGCGTAGCGCATCAAAAGCTTTTTGATGGCAGTGGCCATGAAGCAGGGCCTGCTTGTAGCCTGAGTGCTTAAGCGCTAGCGGCAGTTTCCCGGCCTTATGGGCAGTGACCAGAAATTCTTCGAATAGATACGCCGATTCGGCGAGCGCTCGGGCCTCTTCACCAAACCCATACTGCAGGAACTCATCGCGCATACTTAAAAGACATGATGGCTCCAGCCCCACAACCGCCACGCCGCGATCAACAAACGGCATCAAGTGATCCAGCGTACGCCTGGCTTCTGCCTTGGCTTTCTCAAACTGGCCGGATGATAGGTAAGTCCGCCCACAGCACAGCGGCCGCTGCCCCTTGGTGATGTTGAGGTGAACCCGATACCCGGCGGCTTCCAGCACGCGTTTAGCGGCTTTGGCGTTGTTACCTTCCATATAATTATTGAAGGTATCGACAAACAGCAGCACTTCACGCTCAGCGACTTCGCTACTGCTTGCGTTATGATTGCCTGCCAGAAAGTTGCCTTTGAAGACAGGCAGCGCCCGTTCCGGGGCAAAATTGAGCGTTTTTTTGATCCGGTTGGCTAGAAACGGCGTGCGCTCCACATAGTCCATCACCCCTGAAAAGCGGCTCGCCCACGGCGCATAGCGGGGCATTTCACCGACCATGCGGTCACGCAGTGATAGCCCTTTCGCTCTGGCGCGCGCGGCACGCGCTTCAATCTTGAACTTGGCCATATCCACGCCGGTCGGGCATTCGCGTTTACAGCCCTTACAAGAGACACACAGGTCAAGCGCTTCTTTAACAGCGTCGCTGGCAAGCCCCTCATCGCCGAGCTGGCCCGAAAGTACTAGGCGCAGCGTATTAGCTCGCCCCCGGGTTAAATGCTGTTCGTCTTTGGTCGCTCGAAAGCTTGGGCACATGGTACCCGCATCAAACTTGCGGCAGTGGCCATTGTTGTTGCACATCTCGACTGCCATGGCGAGCCCGTGAGTGGCATCCCCTGCGGTGCCGGGCGGCGTTTGCTCGCCAGTTAGCGGGTCGCGCTTTACGTTCCAGGCAGACCAATCAAACACCGGGGTCAGCGGAATCGTCTGATACGATTTGGGGAATCGGAAATAGCGCTCGTCATCCATTTTAGGGGTATCGACGATCTTGCCGGGATTGAGCAGGTTATCCGGGTCAAACAGTTGCTTGATCTCGCGAAAGGCGTTGTTGAGCGTATCGCCAAACTGCCAGGCGACCCACTCGCCACGGCAGATGCCGTCACCGTGCTCACCGGAGTAAGCGCCTTTGTATTCACGCACCAGCGAGGAAGCCAGTTCGGCAATTTCACGCATTTTTTCAGCGCCATCGCGGCGCATGTCCAGAATAGGCCGCACATGCAGCGTTCCCACGCCGGCATGCGCATACCATGTGCCTTCTGTGCCGTAGCGATTAAACACGTCCGTGAGTTTGGTGGTGTATTCGGCCAGATGCTCAAGGGGCACGGCGCAGTCTTCAATAAACGAGACTGGCTTGCCGTCGCCTTTCATGCTCATCATGATATTGAGCCCCGCCTTGCGCACATCCCAAAGCGCTTTCTGCTCTTTTGCTTCGGGCATATTCACCACGCTGCCCGGCAGCCCCAAATCGCCCATTAGCTCGTTAAGCGCACTCAGCGCCGCCAGCTGCTCGGCGTGATCGTCACCTGCAAACTCCACCAGCAAAATGGCTTCGGGCTTGCCGATCAAGGCTTTCTCGATCACCGGACGAAACGCGGGGTTTTCAAGGGCAAGCTCGATCATGGTTCTGTCGACCAGCTCGACCGCCATAGGGCCAAGCTTGACGATATACTGGGTTAAATCCATCGCCTGATAGAACGTTGGAAAATTCACCACGCCCAGCACCTTTTGGCTGGGTAGCGGTGAAAGCCGCAGCTTGATGCGTTGGCTTACTCCAAGCGTACCCTCCGAGCCAATCAGCAGGTGAGCTAAATTCACTCGGCCCTCGGGGTCGTAAGGTATGGGGTTCTGGCAGTCGAATAGGTCCAGGTTATAACCCCCGACACGGCGCAGCACTTTAGGAAAATGCTCGCGAATTTCGGGGCTGACGCGCTCGGCAATCGCCTTGACCTGCCGGGCGAGCTGCTGCTCCCGCGAGCCTTCGGCAAGGCTATCTACAAAGCTAAACTGTGCTTCAAAGCCATCGGCGAGTATGGCATCGATGCCCGCTACGTTATGCACCATGTTGCCATAGTAGATCGAGCGCGACCCGCAGGAGTTATTGCCTGCCATGCCGCCGATGGTGCATTGGGCACTGGTCGAAACATCCACCGGATACCAGAGCCCGTAAGGCTTTAGCCAGGCGTTAAGATGATCAAGCACCATGCCCGGCTCCACCACCACCGTCTGGGCTTCAGCATCGAATTCGACGATCTGGTTGAGCCAGCGCGTAGTGTCGATAACCAGCGCCTCGCCAACTGTCTGGCCACACTGGCTGGTGCCCGCACCGCGCGCCAGCACCGGCACACGGGCATCACGGGCGATATCCAGAGCGATCTTGAGATCCTCCTGGTGGCGGGGAATTACCACGCCCACCGGAGTGATCTGATAGATCGAGGCATCGGTGGCATAACGTCCCCGCGCTGCCTGATCAAATAACACGTCGCCTGCCATTTCCCGGCTTAAACGCGCCGCCAGCTCCCCAAGGGGTTTGATTCTGGCGTCACGAAATTGGGGCTGTTTCGTCAGTGATGTCATGTGACTCTCCCCATCATTAACGCTCTGAAGTGCCTGTGCTAAGCGGATTTTTGGCAAAGTAGTCCAAGGCGGCCGTGACACCACTGCTCTGCAAGTTAACGCCTGCAAGCTTCATCCCCGCCTCACAGCCGCCTAGCGTGGCAATCAGGGTAAGATCATTGCAGTCGCCCAGGTGGCCGATGCGGAACATCTTGCCCTTGGCCTTGCCTAGCCCCATGCCTAGCGATAAATCAAAGCGCTCGTAGATAATCTTACGAATCTCATCGGCATCAACCCCCTCGGGCATCACGACACCCGTGAGCACAGGGGAATAAAGCGTCGGATCCTGACACTGAATTTCCAGCCCCCAGGCCTCGACCGCCGTGCGAACGCCAGCAGCCCAGCGCTGATGACGCGCCAGCACATGCTCAATGCCCTCATCCAGCAGCATATCGAGGGCTTCATTGAGCCCATACAGCAGGTTGGTGCTGGGCGTATAGGGCCAGTAGCCGCGCTGGTTGGCTTCCAGAATCTCATCCCAGGCCCAGAAGCTTTTGGGAAGCCTGGCGTGCTGGCTAACCTGGATCGCTTTGGGAGAAAGCGCGTTAAAGCTAATCCCCGGCGGCAGCATCAGGCCTTTTTGTGAGCCGGACACGGTGACATCCACGCCCCACTCATCATGGCGGTAGTCAGCGCTGGCAAGGCCTGAAATGGTATCCACGATTAACAGCGCCGGGTGCCCGGTGGCATCAATAGCCTTACGCACCGCTGCGATATCACTGGTCACGCCGGTTGAGGTTTCGTTGTGCACCACACATACCGCTTTAATGGCGTGTTCGGGGTCATTGTTAAGCCGTTCCTGGATCATGTTGGCCTGCACGCCCTGGCGCCAACCCTCATAGCCCGGCAGGCCGATAAATTCAGGCTTCAGATCAAGACGCAGCGCCATTTTCTGCCATAGCGTGGCGAAGTGGCCGGTCTCAAACATCAGCACCTGATCGCCTGGTGACATGGTATTAGCGAGTGCCGCCTCCCAAGCGCCGGTACCCGAGGCCGGATAAATAACCACCGGGTGCTCTGTTTTGAAGATTTTCTTAACCTTGGCCAGTAGCTCTAACCCCAGAGCACCAAACTCAGGCCCACGGTGGTCGATGGTGGGCAGGCTCATCGCACGCAATATGCGGTCTGGCACCGGTGAGGGTCCTGGAATCTGCAGGAAATGACGGCCTGATGGGTGGAAGTCGAGTTTCAGCATGGTGGTTGCCTCTTGTTATTGTTGCTGGTTAAAACCTGAAAATGGATAATGAATGCAATTATTGGCTTTAAAAAAACTTATTTGATGCAGCCCTCAGCCCGCAGGTGGTTCAGTTCGTCATCGTCAAAACCCAGCCCTTCAAGCACTTCATCGGTATGCTGGGCAAACAGCGGCGCTGGGCTTCGTATTGTCGAAGGTGTTAAGGAGAACTTGCTGGGAAACCCGATAGTTTTCATTTTTCCTATAACCGGGTGCTCCATCTCTTCCACCATGCCGCGTGCCAGATAGTGCTCATCGGCCATGGCGTCAGCGAAATTATTGATAGGCCCGGCAGGCACGCCCGCGCTATCGCAGAGCGTTAACCACTCATCCACGCTTGCCTCGGCCATCAGCTCTTCTAGTAGCGCTTCCAGCTCATCAACGTGCTGGCCACGGTCGTGATTGGTGATAAAGCGCGGGTCTTCCATCAAGGCTTCATGCTTTAATACGTCGCGGCAAAACCGCTCCCAGGTGCGCTGGTTAGCACAACCCAGCATCAAATAGCCGTCGCGTGCCTTGACCGCCTGATAAGGTGCCGATACCCGGTGGCGCCACCCCGTGGGTCCCGGCACCGTGCCTTCAGCAAAGTACGCCGCCGCTTCCCAGGTAAACCAGGGCAGCCCGCACTCGGTAATCGCAATATCGATATGCTGGCCTTCACCGGTGGTCATCTTATGGATATGCGCTGCAAGTATTGAGTAGACCGCAGTAATACCCGCCCCGATATCGTAAACCGCAATTCCTGTCTTCAACGGACGCCGCCCCTGCTCGCCGGTCATCGACATCAGCCCAGTCATGCCTTGGGCTACCAGGTCAAAACCGCCTTTATGGCTGTAAGGGCCGGTCTGTCCATAGCCTGAAATTGAACAGTAAACGATACCTGGGTTGATCGCTTTTATAGTGTCGTAATCAATCGCCAGTGATTGGGTAACGCCTGGTCGGTAGTTCTCGACAATCACATCTGCCTCACTCGCCAAGCGGTAAAAGATCTGCCTTGCCCGCTCGTCTTTAAGGTTCAACGAAATGCTCTTTTTATTGCGGTTGATCTGCGAAAAACAGGTGGATTCCCCGTTAACATAAGGCCCCATCTGGCGGCTATCATCACCGCCATTCAGCTTTTCCACCTTGATCACCTCAGCGCCCATATCGGCCAGCACCATGCTGCAGTAGGGCCCTGCCATGATTTGGGAGACGTCCAGCACTTTTATATTCTGTAAGGGAAGCATGTGCCCTCCTCCTTCTTGTTTAGCGGCCCGTCCACTCAAACGACGTTTTATTGACGAACTTATCCACGGCAGCGGCAAAATCACGGCTCATGTAGCAGGTAGTGACCCAGTCATCGCTTGCATCCGCTTTGAGCCTTCGTTGTTCAAGCACTCGGTTAATCAATGCTTTACTAGCCTGCAGGGTAAGCGGTGCCCGCTTGGCAAAGTCTGCCGCGAGCATGGCAACATCGGCGTAAATGGTGTCGGCAGCAAAGAGGTGGTTCACAAGCCCAGCTGCGTACGCTTCTTCGGCGCCAAACAGCCGCGCCATCATCAGCACTTCCTTGGTGCGGGCCACGCCTATCATGTCGATCAGTCGCGATACGTTGCTGATCGACAGCGTATTACCCAGGGTCTTGGCGATGGGCACCCCGAACTTCATGCTTGAAGTGGCGTAGCGAAAGTCGCATGCCAGGGCAAGTGCTGCGCCCCCGCCAACACACGCGCCTTCAATCAGTGCCAGGGTCGGCTTGGGAAAGCGCTCAAGCTTGCCTACTACTTGATCGATTCGGCGCTCATAGCTGATGGCATCATCAGGCTCTGAGAAATTGGCAAACTGAGTGATATCCGTACCCGCTACAAACGCCTCACCGCCTACCCCGTGAAGCACCATTGCGTGAACATCTTCATCACCGGCCAGAGAATCACAGTAGTGCTCCAGCGCGTTATACATCTCCCAGGTCATCGCATTGCGGCTTTGTGGGCGATTAAAACCGATCCAGGCAACACCGTCGCGAGTGTCAAACTGCACGCTTTCGGTTAGCGGTGAATCATGTGAATCTTTCATAGATGACTCCTTTAGCCGTAGATAAAGTTAACCAGCGCCAGCGCAAACGCGGGGATATAGGTATTGATCATTAGAATCGTGAACAGCACGGCGATAAACCACAGATTGGTTTTGGATGTTGCCCAGATATCCGATTTGGCAATTGAGCAGGAAGCAATCAGTACGCTGGCCACGGGCGGTGTCTGCTGGCCAATCGCCAGGTTCAGCGTAACAATCAAACCAAAATGCAGCGGGTCAATGCCTACTTCCAGAACCAGCGGCAGCACGATAGGCACAACCAGAATGATGGCCGCTGCAGAGTGCAAGAAGATTCCCAGAATCAGGAATATCACGTTGAGTAGGGCCAGAATGACGTACTTGTTATCCGTCAGGTCGCTGATCTGCATAGCAATTTCCTGGGGCACGCGGGTCTCGGTGAGATAGCTGCCCACCACCGCAGAAGCCGCGACCAGCAGCATCACCACCGCCGTTTGCACACCAGCGCTTTTGCACGAGTCGATAAAGTTCCTGATCGTAAACTCGCGATATACCACCGCACTGATAAAGATCGCCACGCAGACGGCAAGGGCCGCGCCTTCGGTTGCTGTTACAAAGCCGCCAAAGATACCGCCTAAGATAATCACCGGAATTAGCAGCGCCCAGATCGCTTCCTTAAAGGCTTTCCACAGGTTGGAAAGCTGAAAACGTCCCTCAGACGGAAAATTGTATTTCCTTGCCAAGTAGTAGCACATAGCCGCTAATCCCATGGCGCCCAACAGGCCAGGGAAAATACCCGCCACAAACATCTGTACCACGGACTCGCCGGACATAACGGCGTACAGGATCATGGGAATCGAAGGCGGTAAAATAATCGCCAAGCTGGCCGCTGATGAAGAGATGGAAGCGGCAAACTCTTTCGAGTAGCCTTTTTTACGCATGGCCGGGATCAGGATACTGCCGATCGCCGACACCCCGGCCACCGATGAGCCGGATATCTCGGCAAAAAACACCGAGGCTCCGATAGTCACCATGGAAAGCCCGCCCTTGATAAACCCAACCATAGCCATAGCCAGGTCGATCAAGCGCCGCGAGATGCTGGAGGCGTTCATGATGGCGCCAGCCAAGATAAACAGCGGGATAGCGATCAGAGGAAAGTTCGTGGCCCCCTCGAACATGGTCATGCCCACCGTCGGCATCGCCATGCTGCCATAGGTCATAAAGGTGGCAATCGTGCCCACCAAGGCTAGCGCAACCGCCACCGGCACATTGATCAGAATCAGCACGATCAATGCGAGAAATATATACAGTATGGTCATGCTGGCTACTTACCCTCGCTGGTGAGTGCTGACGGCTTCAACTTCTTCGGCATCGATACCGGCTTCTTCCAGTTCGTGATCGATAAACCCTTTGCCGCGGGCACTTCTCAGCACCTCGGGTAAGCGCAGCAGTTCAGCGATAATGAACAGTACCGAAGCCACGGGAATAGCCGACTGGGTAAGCTGCATGGAAATGGACGGCAGGCTGACCATATTGACGCCGTCCAGAATCAGCATTACCTGATAGCTGGCCAAGCCGAGAAATACGAAAAAGCCGATGGTGATGGCCTCTGCCAACAAAGCGACCGGTACCCGGATCGAGGGCGGGCACATATTCAATACGCTGGGGCACGTAATATGTGCTCCTTTAGCGGCCGCCAGCGCTGCCCCGTAATACGTCACCCATGCCAGCAGCACAGCGGCCAGCTCGTCGTACCAGCTCAAGGGAGAGCCGAGATACCGCGAGATAAATCCAATGGTCACGACCCCGGCCAGAGCAATGACCAGAATGACCACGATTGCTTCAAGAAACGAGAAGTACGCGTTCTTGAACTTGGTATAAGCACCCATTGAAACCTCCAGAACGATGAGGCGCCCCAGCACTCAGGCGTTGCGCCTCGAAGAGACGGCTACCTGGCTTAGTCGCGCAGCCCAGCCACCGTATCGATAAGTTCTTGACCACCCTCGACATCGTTGGCGAACTTGTCATAGATGGTCTGAGAGGCTTCAACAAAGGCATCGAAGTCGACTTCATTGATCTCCATGCCCTCTTCGCGCATTTTCTCCAAGGTTTCTTCATCCAGGCGCCGTCCCTCTTCAAGGGCGAAATCTTCCATTTCCAGGGCAACTTCCTCGAGCACCGTGCGTACCTCCTCGGGCAGGCGGTTCCAGCTGGCTCCTGCGGTCAGATACGCCGGGGTATAGACGTGATTGGAGAGCGACAGATAGTCCTGAACTTCCTGAAACCGCGATGAGTAGGTCTGAATCAGCGGGTTTTCCTGGCCATCCATGGCACCGGTTTGAAGCGCCACGAACACTTCAGAAAGTGACATTGGTGAAGGGGCGGCACCGTAGCTTCTGAACATCTCAATACGCCATACGCCGCTTGGCGTGCGCAGCTTGATGCCGTCGAGATCATCCGGCACAACAATGGGCCTTACGTTGTTGGTGATCTGGCGAAAGCCGTTTTCCCATACCCCGATAATCTTGAAACCGCGCGCCTCAGCTGCTTCATAGAGCGGCCCGCGCACCACTTCATCGCGCACCCGCTTCATGTGTTCACGGTCTTTAATCAGGTAAGGCATTTCAAACAGAGCGAACTGATCAGATTCAGAACTCATTACCGTCGAGGGGATGGAGAGATCCAATGACCCCAATCTTAAGCGACGCATCATCGATTCATCGCCGCCCAGCTGGCTGTTGCCATACACGTTAACTTCAGCCACGCCGTCAAGGCGTTCATTGGCAAGCTCAGCAAACCGATTGGCGGTAATTTCGAACAGCGAGCCTGGGCCACCCACATGCCCTAGCCGCACTTCTGTATTGGCGCTCGCAATAGAGGCCTGTAAGCCAATAGCTACCGCGGCGGTCAAAAGCGTTGTCTTGAGAAATTTCATAGAGCACTCCAAGAGAAACTTATTGTTGTTGGATCGTCGCCACCGGGCTCAACGCTCGGTGAACCTTGCACGCTCATTCAGTTGTCGCTTCCCTGCAACGCGAACACCGCTCCTGCTCACCCATTCAATTTGAATTCAAAATTCAAAATTAGGTATTAAACTTTCGTAGCGAGGCACGACTTAGGTTCACAACTGATTGATTCACAAGCCCTTGGCAGTAACCGTGAAACAGAAAAACTTCAGCCATAAAAAAACAGCGCCTCGAGCGGGGCGCTGTTTTCAATAAGTTAGAAGGATCAAGCCTTAATCGAGCGCAGGCTCAAGCCCCCATTTGAGGCCAGCAGCCTCAATACCCGCTATGGCAGCCTGCTGATCTTCGCTTGACGATGCCCCGCTGACGCCTACGGCACCAATCACACAATCCTGTCCATCAAGGATGAGTACCCCACCGGCCACGGGAATAAACTTACCTTGTGAGGCAGCCGCTACGCCGGCAAGAAAGGCAGGCCGCTCATGATTTCGCTCCCCTGTTACGCCACTGGCAACACCAATGCCTAGCGCGGCAAAGGCTTTACCTTGCGCCACGGGATAGCGCAAAGGCGCGCAACCATCTTCGCGTTCAGCCACTACAACGTGACCGCCGCCATCCAACACCACTATGGTTAAAGGCGAAAGGTCGGCTTCTCGAGCTTGGGTAATCGCCCCTTCCACTACTGCTCGGGCCTGGGCTCGGGCTAACTGTACGTTTGCAAGATATACGTTACCTGCCATTGATTGCTCCTTGTTATCCTTGTTAATTGCTAATTTCTCCTAGTATCAGAAGAGGTCTAATACACTTTTACAGCAATTTTTTTATACGCTCGTTAATATTGAATTCATAATTAATTTTGCAGATCATGCCCAGACTCGCCACTATACCAAGCGGGCAGCTGGCTAAATCCCGTTAGCACTATACAAAACTTGGTAGGATCGCCAGGTGGATGATCGAGAAGGAAGAGAACAATGACGAAGATACTTCAGCGCAACTTATACCGCGAAGTCGCCGATCGTATTGGCGATCTTATCGAGCACGGCGAGCTGTCGCCTGGCGAGCGAATATCAGAAAAACAGCTGTGTGAAAAATTCGGTGTTTCGCGTACTCCCCTAAGAGAAGCGCTTAAGGTGCTGGCAACCGAAGGGTTAATTGAACTGTTGCCCAACCGGGGTGCTCGCGTCGTTCGTTTAACCTTCAAGAAGGTCAAGGACACTTATGACCTTATGGCGGCGCTGGAAGGTTTATCCGGTGAGCTGGCCTGCCAACATATCACCGACAAAGAGATTTCCACCATTCGCACGCTCCATAACAGCATGCTCGAACACTATCACCAACATGATTTAAAAGCGTATTTCGAGCTTAACCGGCAGATTCATGAAAGCATACTGGCCGCCTCTCAAAACGAGGTACTCCAAGAGATGTACAGCAATCTCAGCCAACGCGTAAAACGTGTTCGCTACTCGAAAAAGATGACCCAAGCGTTTTGGGATCAGGCGGTCAAGGACCATGAAAACATGATCAACGCGCTGGAAAAACGCGATAGCCAGCTGCTCGGGCAGATTCTGCGCGACCACTTATGCAATAAGCTTGAAGTAGCCACCCTGGCTGGGGTGATCGAAGATGGCGCGCCTGGCGAAGGGCATGGTATTGTTAACGCTTAAGTGTGCTACCAGGGTTCCATACGCATAGCGGAGCGCTCCAGGCGCTCGCTTTCTGCCTCCAGCTCACGCAGCAGCTCGGTAATACTGGTGAGATGCTCAAGCGCCACATGTCGCGCCTGCTCGGCCTCACCCGCGACAACAGCATCATGGAGCCTGGCATGCTGACGGTTGATCATCTCGCGCGGGCCCGAGCGATGATAAAGGTGCTTAACGGAAGCAAACACCGAACTCAACAGCAGGTCGGTCAGGCTTTGCAACGTATGCACCAGCACCGGATTGTGTGATGCCTGGGAAACCGCCAAATGAAAGGCATGATCCAGCCGTGCCAGACGCTCTACATCAATACTTTCTGAATGCTCTGCATAATCCGCCATTTCCCGGTAGCGCCGGGTAATCAGCACGCGGTCCATCGACGTACCCCGCTTGGCGGCCAAAAACGCCGACTCCCCTTCCAGCAGCGCCCGGACCTCCAGTAGGTCAAACAGGGTGCGCGGATGGTCGTTGAACAGGTGCATCAACGGGCTTTGCTGGTGCATGGGTAGAAGCGACGCCACGGTTGAACCGTGCCCCTGGCGGGTTTCAATAATCTGCTTGCTGCGTAGAATCCGTAGGCCCTCACGCAGCGAGGCGCGCGACACCTTGAGGCGTTCGCATAGCCGTCTTTCAGAAGGCAGTAACTGACCGGGGCGAAACACACCATCCAGAATCAAACGCTCAAGCCTTGCCGCCACATTTTCCGGCGTGCGCTGCCCCATCACCCTCTCTTCATTGGGCAATGCCATGGTTCTCTCCTTCAGACCTTGGATCTTTATACGGCCTACCTGAAAGAAAGTGGTAAGACCATATCCCGCTTATCACCAGCTTCGTCTTGGCAGGCTTGGCTGTCGACTAATTACTGGTCTGACCATTGCACCACACTCTAGACAGGCACACAAAAAAAGCTCAGATTGACGCCATGCCCTACCGACCGTGCGATTACCTTTAACGACAAAAACTGGGATGTTGTGATGAATATCCTCTTTGATGAGCGCCTTGATGGTGAGCTTGTACACCGCGATAAAACTGAGGTCTTAGCGGATTTACAGCAGGCCGTGCCTACCATGACACTGCTGCACCGCGAGGAAGACCTGCGCCCCTTTGAATGCGACGGTCTGGCCGCCTACCGGGTCCTGCCCATGCTGGTGGCGCTACCCGATAGTCTTGAGCAGGTTGAAACGCTTTTAAAACGCTGCCACGTGCTCGGCGTGCCGGTGGTTACCCGCGGTGCAGGCACCGGCCTTTCCGGCGGCGCGCTTCCGCTTGAGCAGGGTGTATTGTTGGTGATGTCGAGGTTTAACAAGATATTGAGCGTTGATCCTGATGCCCGCCTAGCACGCGTGCAGCCTGGGGTACGTAACTTGGCCATTTCCGAGGCAGCCACGCCATATGGGCTTTATTACGCACCTGATCCATCATCCCAAATTGCCTGCTCGATTGGCGGCAACGTGGCGGAAAACGCAGGCGGCGTACACTGCTTGAAGTACGGCTTGACCGTGCATAATGTTTTGCGCGTTGATGTGCTGACCATTGAAGGAGAGCGCATGACGCTGGGCGCTGAGTCGCTGGACGCCCCAGGGTTTGATCTGCTCGCGCTGATGAATGGCTCAGAAGGCATGCTGGGCGTGGTCACCGAAATCACCGTCAAGCTACTGCCCAAACCGGAAACTGCCAAGGTCTTGATGGCAAGCTTTGACGACGTTGAAAAAGCCGGCCGGGCGGTGGGCGATATTATTGCAGCGGGTATTATCCCGGGCGGTCTGGAGATGATGGATAAGCTTGCCATCAAGGCGGCTGAAGATTTTGTCAAAGCGGGCTACCCACTGGACGCTGAAGCGATTTTGCTTTGCGAGCTTGATGGCGTTGAAGCGGATGTGGATGACGACTGCGAGACAGTACGGCGGGTGCTTGAAAAGGCCGGTGCCACACAGATTCAGCAGGCCCGCGATGAAGCCGAGCGGGCCAGGTTCTGGGCCGGGCGTAAAAATGCCTTCCCGGCCGTGGGTCGCATGTCGCCGGACTACTACTGCATGGATGGCACCATCCCCCGCCGCGAATTACCTCGAGTGCTCAAAGGCATTGCAGCGCTTTCTGAGCAGAGCGGTCTGGCAGTCGCCAACGTCTTTCACGCAGGCGATGGCAATATGCACCCCTTGATCTTGTTTGATGCCAACAAAGAAGGCGAACTTGCGCTTGCTGAAGAGGTAGGTGGCAAGATTTTGGAACTTTGCGTGGCGGCTGGCGGCTCGATTACCGGCGAGCATGGTGTGGGGCGCGAAAAGATCAATCAGATGTGCAGCCAGTTCCAGGCGGATGAGATCAGCGTTTTTCATGCGCTAAAAGCGGCCTTTGACCCAAAACGCCTGCTCAACCCAGGAAAAAACATTCCGACCTTGGCCCGCTGCGCCGAGTTTGGCGCCATGCATGTGCATAACAATGAATTGCCGCATCCTGAGCTACCGCGCTTTTGATGGCACAAGGAACACTCATGACTGATTTAGCGATTCGCGCCGCTGACCGCGATATTTCCGAGCGCCTGTGTGATCAGGTGCGCACAGCATACGAAACACGCACACCGTTGCGTATTGTGGGCGGTAATACCCGCATGTTTTATGGCCGCCCAGTAGAAGGCCAGCCACTTTCTTTGGCGGAGCACAGCGGCATTATCTCTTACGATCCGGTAGAACTGGTGGTCACCGTGCGCGCCGGCACGCGCTTGAGCGCACTACAAAAAGCCCTTGCCGAGCACCACCAGATGCTTCCCTTTGAACCGCCCTGCTTTGGCGAGGAAAGCACCATTGGCGGTGCGGTGGCGACCGGTCTATCAGGCCCCCGTCGCCCCTGGGCGGGCGCGGCGCGTGACTTTGTACTCGGTACCCGGGTCATCACTCAGGAAGGCAAGCTGCTGCGCTTTGGTGGCGAGGTGATGAAAAACGTGGCGGGCTATGATCTTTCCCGCCTGATGACTGGCGCCCAAGGCACGCTTGGTGTGCTTGCCGATATCTCGTTCAAGGTACTGCCCATTCCGACCACAAGCCACTGTTTACGCCTGCCCATGGGCCTGAACGATGCGTTGGGCAAACTGGCGCAACTTGGCCGACAGCCATTGCCCATCACGGCTGCCGCCTGGCACTCAGGCGAGCTGTTTATTCGCCTGGAGGGCGGCGAAAGCTCGGTGAAAGCGACCCGAGAGCGCCTCGGCGGTGAGCCGTTGGAGGCCAGCTTCTGGACCTCTCTACGCGATCACACCCATGACTTCTTCAAGGGCAATGAGGGGCAGGCACTGTGGCGCCTGTCGCTGCCTCCAAACACGGCACCGCTTGCGCTGGATATTCCCCAAACTGATATTTTCTACGACTGGGGCGGCAGCCAGCGCTGGGTAAAAACCGCGCTTGATGCGCAAACCCTGCGCGCTGCCTGCCAAGCGGCAGGCGGGCATGCCACCTGCTACACCCCAAATGCTCAGGGCAGCGCCGACGAGCCTTTCACGCCGCTGAACGCCGTGCTCGAAAAGTACCATCGCAATCTAAAAACACAGCTGGACGCCCATGGTATTTTTAACCCTGGTCGTCTTTACGCGGCGTTTTAATCAGGAGAGCTGATATGCAAACGCATTTCACTGACGCAGATCGCCAAAAGCCGCATATACAGGAAGCGGAACGCATTTTACGTACCTGCGTCCACTGCGGTTTTTGCAACGCCACCTGCCCCACCTATCAGCTGCTGGGCGATGAGCGTGACGGCCCTCGCGGGCGCATTTACCTAATGAAGGAGCTGCTGGAAAGTCGCGACGACGATGACCAGGTCACTGCAGAAACAAGACTGCACCTGGATCGCTGCCTGACCTGCCAGAACTGCGAAACCACCTGCCCGTCAGGGGTGGAGTATCATAAGCTTTTGAATATCGGCCGCGCGGAAATAGAGCGCCGTGTACCGCGCCCGCCAGCCGATCGCGCCCAGCGCTATGCGCTGCGCAAAATGATGGTGGAACCCAAGCGCTTTCAGGCATTACTCAAGCTGGGCCAGACCTTCAAGCCTCTAGTACCAGGCAAGCTGCGCAACAAGATGCCCGCAGCACCGGTTGATGCGGGCAATCGTCCTGGCAGCCATCAGCATGCCCGCCGCATGCTGGTTCTGGAAGGCTGCGTGCAGCCAGGCCTTTCGCCTAACACCAATGCGGCCACGGCGCGCCTGCTGGACCGCTTGGGCATCAGCCTTACCCCGGTGGCCGAGGCCGGCTGCTGCGGGGCGATTGATTTCCACCTTAACGCTCAGGATGACGGCCGAGCCCGCATGCGCGCCAATATTGATGCCTGGTGGCCACATATTGAACAAGGCGCTGAGGCCATCGTACAAACCGCCAGCGGCTGCGGGGCGTTCATCAAGGAGTATGGCTACATGCTTAAGGATGACCCGGCCTATGCCGAAAAGGCTAAACGGGTCAGCGCGCTGGCAAAAGACATTGTCGAGGTACTGCGCGAAGAGCCGTTGGAGACACTCAAGGTCGACGAACCTCAGCGGCTCGCCTTTCACTGCCCCTGCACACTGCAGCACGCCCAGAAGCTCAACGGCGCGGTCGAAGGCGTACTCACCAAGCTCGGCTTTGCACTGACGCCCGTTCAGGATGCTCACCTGTGCTGCGGCTCGGCGGGCACCTACTCGATCACCCAGCCCGAGCTTGCCACTCAGTTGCGCGACAACAAGCTCAATGCTCTGGAGGCGGGCAATCCAGAGCTTATCGTGACCGCCAATATCGGCTGTCAAACGCACCTGGCAAGCGCCAACCGCACACCGGTGCGCCACTGGATAGAAGTCGTGGACGCCGCGCTTAACTGATAACGTTACCCCCTACCGCGCCTGCCGGACAGGCGCGGCTTTAACCCACTGTCAAACAACAGGAACCCGATATGCAAACTAAAGCGATTCTTGCGCTAGCCGATATCAACAAAATTCTTGATGCTGCACAAAAAGAAGCCGACAGCAACGCTTGGCCAGTCACCATTGCCGTTGCCGACGATGGCGGCCACCTGCTAGCGCTGCGTCGCCTGGATGGCGCTGCGCCCTTCAGCGCCGAAGTGGCCACTCATAAGGCGCGCAGTGCAGCGCTGGGACGTAAAGAGACGCAGGTGTTTGAAGAGATGATCAACGGCGGGCGCACAGCATTTGTTTCAGCGCCGCTGCAGGGCCTTCTTTCCGGCGGTGTGCCAGTCATCGTCGATGGCCAGGTGATTGGTTCGGTCGGTATCTCCGGTGTGAAGCCCGAGCAGGATGTCCAGATCGCCAAGGCGGGCGTCAACGCTATCGTCTGATAGGTGTACGACGAGCACATACAAAAAACCCCGGATCACTGATCCGGGGTTTTGGAATTTGTTCGGTGTTAACCGAGGGTACTTAATAAATAAGTACTCAGTAAATAAGTACTTAAAAAACTAGTGCTTAATGGCGGACCGGACGAGACTCGAACTCGCGACCTCCGGCGTGACAGGCCGGCATTCTAACCAACTGAACTACCGGTCCACAAATAAGGCACTTATCTAACAACCATTTAAAAGGACTTTAAATGGTGGGTGGTACTGGGTTCGAACCAGTGACCC
>NZ_RZHF01000006.1:0-30892 GCF_003990185.1 Vreelandella nanhaiensis
TGATTGTCAAGGGCGTTGTTTTCGATGTTTAACTGCGCACACCCAAAACCTCTAACCACTTGATAACCCGAAGGTTTTCACCTTCATTCACCGCTGGTAACGCTTGGCGTCCCCGGCAGCGGATGCGTACTTTACGGATTCACCCGCCCTATGGCAAGTAGTTTTTAACCTTATTCTTAATAAAGGCGTAAACAGGGCTTAATAGGTACCGAGAATCGCATCGGGAACCAGCGAATCAAGCCCTAGATCAGCGATACTATGTGCCCCAGTAAGTGTCATGGCTACCCGCATTTCCTTCTCAAACAGTTCAAGCAGGTGAGAAACGCCAGACTCGCCGGCTGTGGCAAGCGCATAGATGAAGGCACGTCCCAGCAATACGGTATCGGCACCCAAAGCGATCATTCGCACAACATCAAGTCCACTGCGTATCCCGGAATCCGCCAGAATAGCCAAGTCACCTTTAACCGCATCGGCAATGGCAGGCAGGGCACGTACGGTGGAAAGGACACCATCAAGCTGGCGCCCCCCGTGGTTGGACACCACAATGCCGTCCGCACCGAAGCGGACCGCATCGCGAGCGTCTTCGGGGTCGAGAATGCCCTTGATGATCATAGGCCCATCCCAGAACTCACGGATCCACTCCAGGTCTTTCCAGGAGATCGCAGGGTCGAAGTTGTTACCCAGCCAGGCGATATAATCCTCAAGCCCTGTCGGGCTGCCCCGGTAGTCAGAAACGTTCCCCAGATCGTGAGGACGGCCGTTAATACCTACATCCCAAGCCCAGAAAGGGTGCATTGCAGCTTGGGCCATCCGCCGGATCGGCCCGCTTTTACCGCTCATACCGGAGTGAGCGTCTCGATAGCGCGCCCCCGGCACCGGCATGTCCACGGTAAAGACCAGTGTTCTGACGCCGGCCGCCTTAGCCTTTTCCAGGGCGTGCTTCATGAACCCCCGGTCTTTTAATACATATAGCTGAAACCAGATTGGCCGATCAATGGCCGAGGCCACCTCATCGATAGAGCACACTGAGACCGTCGAGAGCGTAAAAGGGATGCCTTTACTGGCCGCCGCGCGCGCCGCCTGCACTTCACCACGCCTGGCGTACATGCCTGCCAGCCCGACTGGCGCCAGGGCAATCGGCATAGCAAGAGTTTCACCAAACAGGGTGGTTTCAAGCGATAGCGATGACATGTCCTTAAGCACACGCTGACGCAGCGCAATACCGGCCAGATCCTCGACGTTACGCCGCAAGGTGTGCTCGGTATAAGAGCCGCCATCCGCATAATGAAACAGGAAGGGCGGTATGCGGCGCTGGGCCGCCTTGCGGTAGTCAGTGGATGCAGAAATGATCATGGCAAGCCCTATGCAGTGGATGCACTATCTATTAATGGTTACTGCAGAATCTGCTTAGAGCGCTGAAGCGGGAACTACCCTCAGCAGCCTAACACTGCGCATACCATTAAGACCGGCACCGGAGTAAATATAAGCAGGTGCTATATAAGAAGGCGTGTACTGGTTTGCTATATAGAGCGGGATTGGCTTTAAACCCAAACCTGCTGTAGTACCGTGCTAACCACGCTAGCAGTCGCTTAAATTGGTAAAACCAATTGACAACTATTAATGCGCTTACATTAATTAGGCGCACCAAGCGTGTCAAACAATGTTGTGTCAATATGGGGTTAAACAGCCCTATACTTTAGTTTCATGCTTACTGGGATATATATCCGACACTCTTTCTTTGGCGAGTGCTTGAGCAGGGCAATCAACCTGCCTTACTATTGGTCTTACCAATTAAAGGAAGTGATGCATGACCTACCCACCGCTTCGCCAGCAGCGCTTGGCCGATGTTATTACTGAACGCCTGGAAGCCATGATTCTTGAAGGGAGCCTGAAGCCAGGCCAGCGACTGCCCCCGGAGCGCGAGCTGGCTGAGCGTTTTGGCGTCTCACGGCCTTCCTTACGCGAGGCGATTCAAAAGCTGGCCGCGCGGGGTCTGCTTACCAGTCGCCAAGGCGGCGGCACCTTTGTTAACGATACGCTGAATAACGGCTATACCGACCCGCTTCTGGAAATGCTCTCCCGGCATAACGAGTTCCACCTTGATTTGCTCGAGTTCCGAGATGCCATGGAAGGCATTTCCGCCTACTACGCGGCGCTGCGCTCTACCCCGGCGGATAAGGCCGTTCTCATACAGCGCTTTGAAGAGCTGGATGGCGGCTTTGTGGGGGCCGACCCGGCGCAGGAAGCCAAGCTGGATGCCGCCTTTCACTTGGCCATTGCAGAAGCAGCACACAACGTTTTATTGCTGCACACGATCCGCGGGATTTTCCACCTTCTTGAACAAAGTATTGTGGATAATCTGGCACACCTATTTGCCAAACCCGAATCACGCAGCAAGTTAATGCAGCAGCACCGCGCGCTTCTCGATGCCATTCTGGAAGGCCGCGCTGAAGATGCCCGAACACGGGCGCATGAGCACTTGGTATACGTCGAGGAAGGGTTACTGGAAGCGGCCCGCGCCGAAACCCGGGCACAGCGTGCCTTAAGGCGTTCGCAAGGCTCCAGCAGTCAAGCCGTATGAAAAAACTGCGCTGGAAAGCGATGTGGCTTGCCATCATCACCGCAGGGCTAGTCGTCACCATATGGCAAGCTGCCCGTCTGGCACGTGAACAGGCGATTGCTGACCTGCGGGATGACGCTGAGAATGAGCTGCGGCTTTCAGCCGCCAACCTCAACGGCTACCTGCTCCGCTACGATTACCTGCCACAAATGTTGGCCACCCGGGAAGGTGTTCAGCGTTTTTTAAGCGCCCCCGAAAGCCAAAACCCCATGCCGCTTAACCTGTTGCTGGACCGCTTCCGTTTTACCTCGGGGGTATCTGACGTTTACCTTCTTGATCATAATGCCACCACGATTGCCGCCAGCAACTGGCATCGCCCCAATACGTTTATTGGCCACAACTACGCGTTTCGCAGCTATTACACCGAAGCTATCGCCGGGCGGCAGGGCCGGTTTTACGGCTTGGGCACTCAGTCACTTGAGCGGGGCTACTTTTTCTCGGCACCGGTATGGATCGACGATACCTCTCCCGACGCCCGACCTGACGGCGTGATGGTGATAAAAGTACTGCTGGACGATGTTGAAGAGGGCTGGGCAGAACAGGATGCCGAACTGCTGGTCACCGACAGCGACAATATCATTTTCATGGCCAGCCGCCCGGAACTGCGCATGCGCGCACTTCACCCCCTTAGTGATGAAAAGCGCCAGGCGCTCCATGAAACGCGTCGTTATGCCATAGAGCCCCTGGCACCCTCCGGGATCAACATAGAGGCTCGCTATGGAACAGACAGTGCGCTGGTTAGTTTCTCTGACGGGCCTTTGAGCGGCGTGCGCTATTTAAGCCTGACCCGGCCGATAGTGGAGTTTGGCTGGAACATGCATATTCTCAAACCCCTGACGCCGGTGGTCAGCGCCCAGTGGATTGCCGCGTTAATGGCGGGCGGGCTTTACGGAATGATTGCTCTGGGAGGCGGCATTGGCTGGCAGCGCCTGCGCTTGCGTCGCGAACGTGAAGCATTTGCCGAACGCGAAAGACAAACTTTGGCCTTGGTCCGCGATGAGCTTGAAGAGAGCGTCGAGCGCCGCACCCGTGACCTGGTCGCCAGCAACCAACGTCTCTCGGATGAGATCGAAGAGCGCCGTCGCGCCGAGGCCAACCTGCGCCAAACTCAAGATGAGCTGATTCAGGCCGCCAAGCTTGCCGTTCTGGGCCAGCTGGCTGCGGGTATCAACCATGAGCTTAACCAGCCGCTGGCAGCCATTCGTGCCTACGGTGAAAACGCCCGGCGCTTTTTAGCGCTCTCCCGGGTTGAGCAAGCCGATGCCAACCTGGAACAGATCGTTGAACTGACCAAGCGTATGGCCGAGATCAGTGCCCAGCTTCGTCAGTTCTCGCGCAAGAGCAGCGAGCGCCAGGAAACTATCTCGGTACAAGCCTGCATTGAATATGCCCTGCGCCTGTTTCACAGCCGCCTACGCGATGGGCACGTGTGCGTTGAACAACAGTGGCCGGATGAAACCCTCTGGGTAACCGGCGACCTGGTACGCCTTGAGCAGGTGTTGGTGAACCTGATCGGCAACGCGTTGCACGCCATGAAAGAGACGCCCGCACCACAACTCATCCTAAGCGCGACGCTTACCCAGCAGCAGGTCATCATCAGTGTGATGGATAACGGACCCGGCATTGATGATGCCCACCTGGCGCAGATTTTTGAACCTTTCTTTACCACCAAGGCCCCGGGTAGCGGACTTGGCCTGGGACTTTCCATTTCTTCACGTATCATGGACGATCTGGGCGGCAAACTGCAGGCCAAGAACCGTGACACTGGCGGTGCCAGCTTTACCATCTCGCTGCCTTTTTCACCACCAGCGCACGCGCCCATCCACTCCTTGAAAGGTAACAGTAGCCATGCATGAACCGTCGACGCTGCCGGTCATAGTGATCGACGACGAGCCGCACCTGCGTATCACTGCCAGCCAGACCCTGGAGCTTGCCGGCTACACGCCCCACTGTTTTGAGTCCGCCGAGCAGGCGCTGGAAGCCTTATCGGCGGACTTTCCTGGCGTTATCGTAAGCGATATTCGCATGCCAGGGATGGGCGGAATGGAGCTTCTTCATGAGCTGCACCGCCGCGACCCGACCCTGCCAATCATTTTAATTACCGGCCACGGCGATATCTCCACTGCGGTGGAGGCGATGCGCGCCGGTGCCTGGGATTTTCTGGAGAAACCGTTTGCTGGCGATCAACTGCTGGATGTCGTACGCCGGGGTATCGAAAAGCGCCAGCTCAGCCTGGAAAACAATCGGCTGAAGGCAGAGCTTGAAGTACAACAAGCCGCGCTCGGCCCGCGTCTGGTAGGTCGCACGGCGATTATTTCCCGCCTTGCCGCGATGATCCAGCGGATCAGCCAAGTGGAGGCCGACGTGCTGCTATTTGGCGAAACGGGTACCGGCAAGGACTTGGTGGCTCGCGCCATTCACGAGCGAAGCGCCCGGCGCAACAACCCCTTTATGGCCATCAACTGTGGCGCTGTACCGGAAAACACTATTGAGTCGGAACTCTTTGGCCATGAAAAAGGGGCTTTTACCGGCGCGGTTGAGCGTCGAATTGGTAAGTTTGAGCACGCCAATGGCGGTACGGTGTTTCTGGATGAAATTGAATCCATGCCGCTGGCTCTTCAGGTCAAACTGCTGCGCGTGCTTCAGGAACGCAGTATAGAGCGGCTGGGCGCCAATGAAGTGGTGCCGCTAAACCTGCGGGTTATTGCCGCCACCAAGGTCGACCTTAAAGCAGCCGCTGAAGAGGGACGTTTTCGCGAAGACCTCTACTACCGATTAAACGTCGTGACCCTACCGTTGCCTGCCCTGCGCGAGCGGCGCGAAGACATCCCGCTGCTATTTCAGCATTTTGCCGTTGTTGCTGCTAACCGCAGCGGCTTGGAAGCTCCCAGTCTGGATAACCAGGCCGTGGCGGCTCTATTGGCTCACGATTGGCCCGGCAACGTACGCGAGCTGCGCAATCTAGCGGAACGCTACGTGTTGCTGGGCGCCGCGTTTGATTATCGCTTGGACATGTTGCTGGAAGGTGCCGCGTCCGATACTCAGGAGCCCACCCTGCCACGCCAGGTAGAGCTATTTGAAAAGAGTCTGATTAGCCAGTCGCTTTCCCGCCATCACGGCCGTGTGACCGATGTCTGCCGTCATCTGGGCATTCCGCGCAAAACGTTGTACGACAAGCTTAAAAAGCACGGTTTGCACGCCGACGACTACCGCCACAGCAGCGACCCCTGATTCATGAGCTCAATTAACACCGACCAGGGGGGTGCCCAAGGCAGTAGCGTCAAGGTGGCAATCAGCATAAGAAGATTGGACATGGGACGGCGGCTGTCACCCAGCTTAAGCGCTGTGCCAAAGGAGCGTTTCAGCCGAGCCCCTTCCAAATCCACGCTATAGATTTCATCAAGCCCTAAATGAATAATAAACCCCAGCAAAACGGCCGCACCGTGTGACCATGCAAGCCACGGGGGCTGAAAAAGCAGATGAAAGCTCAGCGCGGCGGTTAACAGCGAGCATAGCCCCGCCGCTAACAGCGAATGCCAGATACCCCGGTGAACAGTCAGCTTTGAGAACAGTATCCCCGCCAGATAGCGCACCGAAAAGTAAATGCCGCCGCAGGCGAGAAGCAGCATGCCAGGCGTCAGCCATGACTCCAGCAGTATTACCCCCAACACTAGCGAAGGCACGGAAAGTATATTGAAAATCAAACGGATAGAGCGTGATCGGTCAGCATCAATATCTGGTAGGATCCCGCCAAACGCGACCAATGCCACGATCAATATGGCTTGAGAATAAGGCCACCACTGAGCCTGCCAGCCCGCGTACGCCATTAACATGCCGCCCGCGGTCGCTACCGTAATATGCGTGCGAAAGTTCGCCATGTCGCGGCACCCTGGAAAACTGGATAAATTACCAGATTTTCAAAGATTACAACATGGCTGTTTTAGAAAAAAGGTTGCCTGGCCAACCATTTAGCCAAGGCCAATCATAAGGGAACTTCGGCCAGAAACTGATCCTTGAGTTTTACGTAGTTACCGGCAGTATAGGGGAAGAATGCGCGCTCCTTGTCTTTGAGCGGGCGTAGCGCTTTAGCTGGGTTACCGGCGTAAACATAGCCACTTTCCAGATGCTTGCCGGGTGTGACCACAGCACCGGCGGCAATGATCACCTCATCTTCGACCACCGCACCATCCATGACGATAGCTCCCATGCCTACCAGGATCCGATTACCCAGCGTACAGCCATGCAAAATGGCCTTATGTCCGATAGTGACGTCTTCACCGATCGTGAGCGGGAAGCCATCCGGGTTGAAGTCACTGGCGTGGGTAATATGCAGCACGCTGCCATCCTGCACGCTGGTGCGGGCCCCAATACGAATCCGGTGCATATCGCCACGAATGACAGTCATCGGCCATACGGAGCAGTCATCGCCCAGCTCAACGTCACCAATTACCACACTTGCCGGATCCACATAGACACGCTCGCCCAGGCGTGGCGAATGGTTCTTAAAGTTTCTCAGTGCATCACTCATAGCACTCTCCTTACGTTAAAGAATTCTACCTTTAACCCTGTGGCTCGTATGACGTATGTTGGCACGCCGTGTCGGCTATAACAGCCCGCCCAGCAAAACAATAAATGTCAGCGGAATTGACACCCAGCGCACGATATTACGCCATAACCGGTAGCCGCGTTCGCCCATACCCAGCGCGCTCACTGCAGCATTATGCGGCATGACCCAGGCTGCAAAGGTAGCAATCAACAGCCCCCCAAGCGGCAGGAACACATCCGGCGGGATGCTGCTGACCAGTTCAAATATATTGCGTCCGAACAGCGGCCGAAACTCGGCCAGCGTGGAAAATGAAAACGCTGACAAAAGCCCCATTAGCCATACGCTAAACGCGACAATGGCGGTCGATATACTGCGCCGAAGCCCCAGCCCCTGCAGCGTAGCCACCATGGGCTCCGCTAGATTGATCGCCGAGGTCCAGGTTGCCAGCAGCAACAACAGAAAAAATACGCTTAACCAAATCGCCCCGCCGGGCAACTCGGAAAAGGCAATCGGCAGTGTGACAAACATGAGTCCCGGGCCCTCAGCCGGGTCCATCCCTTGGGCAAACACCACCGAAAAGATGGCGATACCGGCCAGCAACGCCACGCTGATATCCAGTGCGGCAACGGCGAATGCCGCCTTGGGCAGACTCTGCTCCTCGGGCATGTAGGCGCCATAGGCCATCAATGCGCAGGCCCCAACGGCCAGGGTAAAGAACGCGTGCCCCATGGCATGCAGCACCACGGTCGGCGTCAGCGCATCGAAAGAAGGCAGAAAAAGCCATGCCAGCGCCGTTGAGAAGCCGTCGGTTGTCGCGGCATACACCGCCAGTAGCAACAACAGCGCATACAAAAGCGGCATCAGCAGATTATTAAGCCGTTCAAGGCCTTTGGATACCCCGGCGGCGACCACCGTCATGGTCATGAACAGAAAAAGGGAGTGATTGAAAATCAAAAGCCCCGGGTTGGCTAAAAACGTTTCAAAGCCCGCGCCAATCTCAGCCGCCGAGGCGCCGTTAAACTGGCCGTTAATCGAGGCCACCAGAAACTCGATCGACCAGCCCGACACCACCGAGTAGAAAGACAGAATACAGAAAACCGTCAATGCCCCAAATAGCCCCAGCCAACGCCAGTTCGGTGACGCCCCGGCTTGTGCTGCCAACGCACCCAGCGCCTGAATAGGCCCGCGCCGTCCGGCTCGGCCAATCAGTATCTCAGCCATCATCACAGGGATACCCAATAAAAGCACAAACGCCACGTAGATCAGTAAAAACGCCGCCCCGCCGTTCTCCCCCGCTACATAAGGAAAGCGCCAGATGTTACCCAACCCTACTGCGGCCCCGGTTACCGCCAGGATAAAAGCGCGCTTCGACCCCCAACGTTCCAGCGTTTCGCTCATTGTTTTCTCCCGCCATTAAGGGCAATAAAAGGCGGCAAGACTAGCAGGCACTTGCCAAGAGGCCAAACCTTGCCATTGAAAGAGTCGTCCTGTGCCCACACTGTTTAGCTATTATCATGCGTTTTTGCACGCTTTCACGACTTCCTGATGCTCCAATCGAGGTGCTTATGACCCCCAATCCGCTGCTTGAAACGCACGAACTTCCCCCTTTCGCTGAAATGCGTGCCGAGCATGTGGTACCTGCGGTGGAAGCGCTTTTAAGCGAGAACCGCGAAATGATTGACCGCCTGGCCAAACAGGCGGCTGAAACACCGCCTACCTGGGAAACGTTTGCTGATCCCCTTGAAGCCGTCAGCGACCGCCTTTCCAAGGCCTGGTCACCGGTTTCTCATCTGAACAGCACGATGAACACGCCCGAGCTGCGCGAAGCCTACCAAACCTGCCTGGAAAAGCTCTCGGCTTTCGGCACCTGGGTAGGCCAGCATGAAGGCCTCTTCCACGGCTGGCAGGCACTCAAACAGGGCGAGGCCTGGGCGAGGCTTGACGCCGCTCAACAGCGCACGGTCAATAACGCCCTGCGCGACTTCCGCCTCGCCGGGGTAGACCTACCCGCCGACAAGAAAACCCGCTATGGAGAGATTCAGTCACGTCTTTCCACCCTCTCCAACCAGTACTCGAATAACGTACTGGATGCCACCCAAGCGTGGCATAAGGACATCAATAGCGAGGAGGAGCTAGCCGGTGTTCCCCAGAGCGCGCTGGAGACACTAAAGGCAATGGCCGAAGCCAAAGGCGTATCGGGTTACCGCATTACTCTGGATTTCCCGAGCTTCTTCCCGGTAGTCAGCTATGCCGACAGCCGAGCGCTGCGTGAAGAGGTGTATACCGCCTTTGTGACACGCGCCTCCAACCAGGGGCCTAACGCGGGCAAGTTCGATAACGCCCCGATCATGGAAGAAATTCTGGCGCTTCGCCAGGAGCTGGCGAAATTGCTGGGGTTCAAGACCTATGCCGACTTTTCGCTGACCACCAAGATGGCCGATTCCCCCGAGCAGGTGCTCGATTTCCTGGGTGACCTGGCCCGCCGGGCCGCCCCCCAGGCAAAAGAGGAGTTTGCCGAGCTCAGCGTTTATGCCCGCGATGAACTCGGCCTTGAAGAGCTCAAGCCCTGGGATATTGCCTACGCAAGCGAGAAGTTGCGCGAAGCGCGCCACGCTATCTCCCAAGAGCAGCTGCGCCCCTACTTCCCTGCCCCGCGCGTTATCGACGGCCTTTTCCAGGTGGTAGAGCGCCTTTATGGGGTTAGCGTCGAAGAGGATAGCAAGGCCCCGAGTTACCATACTGACGTGCGCTATTTCCGAATTACCGAAAACGGCCAACCGATTGCCGGATTCTATCTCGACCTGTACGCCCGTGAAGGCAAGCGGGGCGGCGCTTGGATGGCCGACTGCCGGGTACGCCGCCAGACTAAAAATGGTATTCAGCTGCCGGTGGCGTTTTTAACCTGCAACTTTACCGCCCCGGTGGGTGGCAAGCCTGCCCTGCTGACGCACGATGAAGTAACCACACTATTCCATGAGTTTGGCCACGGCCTGCACCATATGTTGACCAAGCAGCGTATCGCCGATATTTCAGGTATCAACGGCGTTGCCTGGGATGCAGTGGAGCTGCCCAGCCAGTTTATGGAAAATTACTGCTGGGAGCGTGAAGGGCTTAACCTGCTGGCCAAGCACGTGGAGACTGGGGAAGCGTTGCCTTCTGAGCTGCTTGAGCGCCTACAGGCGGCCAAGAACTTCCAATCCGCCATGGGCATGATGCGCCAAATCGAATTTTCCCTTTTTGACCTGCGCCTGCACCATGAGCTGAGCGCTCCCAGCGCCAGCGACGTTCAAGCCTTGCTGGATGAAGTACGCAGTCAAGTATCCGTGGTGCCCGGCGTGCCCTTCAACCGTTTTCAGAACAGCTTTGCGCATATTTTTGCCGGCGGTTACGCGGCCGGTTACTACAGCTACAAGTGGGCTGAAGTACTCTCTGCCGATGCCTGGAGCGCGTTTGAAGAGGCGGGTATCTTTGATGCCGAGACGGGCCAGCGCTTCCGCCGTGAGATTCTGGAACAAGGCGGGGCACGCGACGCAGCTGAGTTATTCGTGGCCTTCCGTGGTCGCGAACCCAGCGTGGAACCGCTGCTGCGCCATAGCGGGATTCGCGCCGCCTAACTACTCACCTAAACACGGCGCCTGTTATAAGACGGCGCCTCGCGTTTGGAGAACGCTATGTCTACCGTTAAGCGCTTTATAGCCGGTGTTATATGCCCGCGCTGCGCCGCCATGGATCGTATTCGTGCCTGGGAGCAGAACGGCATTCGCTACCGGGAGTGCGTTAGCTGCGACTTTTTTGAGCAGCTACCCGTCGAGGATGAAAACTCATCAGAGCTGACCACTCGAGTTAACCAAGTGCGCGACGAGCAAAAAAATCAGGACGTACAGCCGGTACGGATTCTAGACCCCGGCAAACCGCGCTCCTAAGGTTTTCAAAAGAGGGCTATTCAGCCCTCTTTTTGCTTCTCTCGTTTCATTCCTTACCCTACCTTACCGCCTCACCACAAAAGTGAGCGGAAAACCGCACACTCTATTTCATCCTGCGTGCGAATAACCGGACATTCGGCGTCCTTTAGATCGCTACTAAAGTTGAAATCCATTCTCCTAAGCTAATGTTTTTAAATACCTATCAAAAAGATGGCACAACAATCGCTTTTTAATAAGTGCTTAATGACATTGCTAATGGCCAGATATAAAACGCTTGCCAGGCCATAATCCCAATAACAGCTTAGGAAACAT
Organism: Vreelandella nanhaiensis; assembly: GCF_003990185.1. GTDB lineage: Bacteria > Pseudomonadota > Gammaproteobacteria > Pseudomonadales > Halomonadaceae > Vreelandella > Vreelandella nanhaiensis. Next base: position 11,402 of record NZ_RZHF01000006.1, read on the forward strand.
GCCATGCGCACGATGATGCCGAAAACTCTTACCCTACTGATTAGCAGCGCCGCCCTGCTTGCCGCAGCCAGCGCTCACGCGGACCGCGCTGACTGGCCACAAAACTTTACCGTCGGTACCGCAAGTCAGGGCGGTACATTTTTCGTGTACGGTTCGGGCTGGGCCAACTTTATCGCTGATGAGCTGGGCGTTTCTGGCGGCGGCGAAGTTACCGGCGGTCCGACCCAGAACTTGGCGCTGGTGCACAGCGGCGATATGGCCTTCGGTCTGACTACCATGGGCCCCGCGTCTGACGCGGTAAAAGGCGAAAGCCCCTTGGCGCCTGGCCTGGCAATGGATAACGTCTGCGCTCTGTTCCCCATGTATGAAACGCCGTTCTCGATTGCCGCGCTTTCAAGCTCGGGCATTGAGTCCATTTCGGACATTCCGGATGGCGCACGTATCGGCTTCGGCCCGGCAGCTTCAACCTCTGACACCTACTTCCCCGCGATGCTGGAAACCCTGGGGGTAAACTTCGAGCGCCGCAACGGCGGCTGGTCTGATCTCGGTGGCCAGCTGCAGGATGGCCTGCTGGACGTGGTGGCCTTTGCAGCGGGCATTCCGATCCCCGCCGTTAGCCAGCTGGAAGTACAGACTGACGTGAACATCATCGAGTTTACCGAAGACGAACTGGCGACAGTACTTGACGCCTTCCCGGTCGCTGAATTCACTATTCCGGCCAGCACTTACTCAACGCTTGATGAAGATGCCCGCGCGGTCTCCATGTGGAACTTTGCGATTGCCGCGTGCGATCTACCGGAAGACTTTATTTATGAAGTCACCAAAGTGACCATGGAAAATAACGACCGCATGCGCGCTATCCACCGCAGTGCTGAAACCAGCATTCCGGAAAACATCGTGCACAACACCGTGCTGCCCTTCCATCCAGGCGCTGCCCGCTGGTACGAAGAGAACGGCTACGAAATTTCTGACGACATGATCAACTAAAATTTAAGCATCATCTGGCTGCCCCGTTACTGGCTTTTTCAGGCGGGGCAGTTTTGGCTATTGCTCCTATTTTGCTTCTGCTGTGAGGGTGAACTCTGATGAGTCCCACTACCCCCCAATCCCCCGACGGCTTCAAGGATGATGCCCTGCTTGCTTCACCACCCACCGCGATTGCAGAGGGTGTCGATGAGGATGTGGTTGAAGCCAACCGCCGCGTATTTGCAGGCTGGCAGTTTTTCCTGTTTGCCGCACTCGCTATTGCCTACTCAAGCTTCCACCTGATCTCGCTGAACGTGTATCCCATGGAAACGTGGTCGTTTCGTATCGTCCACATCGCCGGTGCCCTGATTCTGGGCTACGGCCTCTTTGCGGGCGCCCGCTTTGCAGACGATGACCAGGCCGCGTCGCCTGCGTGGCTTAAGTGGGTGGCGTACGCGCTGTTGGTACCTGCAGCTTATACGCTTGCACAAGTTTTCCTGATGCAGCAAGCCATCAGCGGCGGCGCCATGCGCATCGACGCGACGCTCGAGACGCTGCACTACGGCTATCCTTTGATGGCCACAACAGCAGCGGCCATCGTGCTTTCATGGTTCTATCGGCAGGCGCGCCACCGTTTTAACCCCGCTGATCTCGTTCTGATGGTCTGTGCTCTGGCTAGCGCGGGCTACCTGCTCATGGCCTTTAATACCAGCATGCGGATGTCGACCGGCACCTCGTTTGCGCCTCCTGGCATCTCCTGGGCGGCAATATCTGGTTCACTGCTCATTTTAGAGCTGACCCGGCGTGTGGCGGGCTTGGCTCTGGTGGTGATTTCAGCAATCTTCCTGGCTTATGTCTTTGCTGGGCCTTATCTACCCGGCTTTTTGGGCTATCCGGGGCTGTCACTGCAGCGCTTTTTCAGCCAGGTTTACACCGACGCGGGCATTTTAGGCCCGACTACTGCCGTCTCCTCGACCTATATCATTCTATTTATTATTTTTGCCGCTTTCCTGCAGGCATCAAAAGTAGGCGACTATTTTGTGAATTTCGCCTTTGCCGCCGCCGGTCGCGCCCGTGGTGGCCCCGCCAAAGTGTCTATTTTTGCCTCAGGCCTGATGGGCATGATCAACGGCACGTCAGCCGGTAACGTGGTATCCACCGGTTCACTGACCATTCCGCTGATGAAGAAGGTAGGTTACCCAGCGCGCAGTGCAGGGGCTATTGAAGCAGCAGCGTCTACCGGTGGGCAAATCATGCCGCCGATCATGGGCGCTGGCGCCTTTATCATGGCGGAAGTTACCGGTATTCCCTATACCGAGATCGCCATTGCCGCGCTGATCCCGGCCACTCTTTATTTTGCGTCTATCTACTTTATGGTGGATTTCGAAGCCGCTCGTAAAGGCATGCGCGGCATGCGTAAAGACGAAATCCCGTTATTTTCCAAGCTGGCCAAGCAGGCCTACCTGTTTGCGCCGATTATCATCCTGATTGTCGCCCTGTTTATGGGGTACTCGGTGATTCGGGCAGGCACCTTGGCCACCGCCTCGGCTGCCGTTGTCAGTTGGGTGTCACCTAACAAAATGGGGGTGACCGCGATACTCAAGGCGCTTCAGTTGGCGGGCACCATGGCTATTCAAATCATCGCGGTCTGTGCCTGCGCGGGTCTGATTGTAGGGGTTATTTCGCTCACAGGTGTCGGTGCGCGCTTCTCCTCGTTGCTGCTCGGCTTGGCGGGCGTTAGCCAGCTGCTGGCGCTGGTCTTTGCCATGTTAATCAGTATTCTGCTGGGAATGGGCATGCCCACTACGGCCGCCTACGCCGTTGCTGCCTCGGTGGTGGCGCCCGGGCTGATCAATATCGGTATCGAGCCGCTGATTGCCCACTTTTTCGTGTTCTATTTCGCGGTGGTGTCAGCTATTACCCCGCCGGTTGCATTGGCCTCTTATGCGGCGGCAGGTATTTCCGGCGACAATCCTATGGGTACATCGGTGGCCTCGTTCAAGATCGGCTTGGCGGCCTTTATCGTGCCGTTCATGTTCTTCTACAGCCCAGCCATGTTGATGGAAGGCTCTGCCATGCAGATCCTGCGGGTAGGTGTTACCGCCACGCTAGGTATCATCTTGCTTTCCGGCATGGTGCAGGCCTGGTTCTTTGGGCCGGTAAACGTACTCAAACGGGTTATCATGCTGGTGGGTGCGATGTGCATGATCTATGGCGGCATCTACACCGATATCGCGGGTCTTGCGATTGGCGCCGGCCTCGTCATCATGCAGCGCAAGCAGTTTGGTGGCGGCAAGGAGACTGACAAGGTACAAGCGCCAGCAAGTTAGTAACTTGCTGTAGAAAGCAAAACGCCCCGCTCAATGAGCGGGGCGTTTTGTTTGGTGCGGGTTAAACCCCAAGCGCTATGTTAGCCCACCAGGTTATCAACTACCTTCAATACGGGGGCCGCCTGGTTGAGGGTATAGAAGTGCAACCCCGGCGCGCCGCCATCCAGCAGGCGCTGGCAGAGCCTCGTCACTACGTCGGTGCCAAACTCGGCAATGGCCTCGCTATCGTCGCCATAGCCTTCCAGCTGTTTACGCATCCAACGCGGAATCTCTGCGCCACATGCATCGGAGAAGCGCGCCAGCTTGGTATAGTTGGTAATCGGCATGATGCCGGGAATAATCGGCTGCTCGACCCCAAGCGCTCGGACTTTGTCCACAAAGTTGAAATAGGCGTCGGCGGTAAAGAAGTATTGGGTAATCGCCATGTTGGCGCCCGCCTTCATTTTACGCGCAAAGTTTTCAATATCTTTATCAAGATTAGCTGCCTGAGGGTGCGCTTCCGGGTAGGCCGCCACGGCGATATCAAAATGATCGCCGGTTTCGGTGCGGATAAACTCCACCAGCTCATTGGCGTAGCGCAGCTCGCCGATGCTGCCCATGCCCGAGGGCATATCACCACGCAGGGCGACCAGGCTCTTGATGCCCTCTTCCCGGTACTGAGACAGCAAATCACGCAGCTGGGCTTTTTCACTGCCGATGCACGAAAGGTGCGGCGCCGTGGTAATACCGCTTTGGCTAACCGTGCGTACAGTATCCCGGGTACGGGCCTGGGTGGAACCACCCGCGCCATAGGTCACAGAAAAAAAACGCGGGTTACGAGCGGCCAGTTCATCGCGAACCAGCATCAGCTTGTCGCGCCCAGCATCGGTATTGGGCGGAAAGAACTCAAAGCTGATACCTAGCGGATGCTCTTGGCTGCTCATGGGATTTCCTCATACAGAACAATAATAAATAGTGATACTTTGGTATATTCTCGCCGTTCTAGTGCGCCGGGGCTAATGAAAGATTCCACGTTTGGCCTTTAATTCGGCTCATGTTACTCACCCCTTTTATGCCGCAGGAGGGCATATGGAGCTATCCCCAGGTGCGTTGATGGGCCCGCTACTCATGTTGTTGAGCTTTGTGGGGCTAGGTTTTATTGCCGCCCAGCGGTTGAAAATCGACCCGCGCCCTATCGCCACACTTCTGGTTTATCTGATTGCCCCCTTGACCATTTTTCGCGCGCTGATGAACGGTGGCCCAACACCGCAGTATCTGGTCTTGACTCTGGCGTTGTTTATCCTGGTCAGCCTGCTGGCGCTGCTGGTTCATCGCTTTACCCAGCACCGCTTCGGCCCTCAGGAAGGCGCGCTGTTAGCATTTTCATCCGGAACCGGTAACACGGGATACTTCGGCCTGCCGGTCGCGCTGATTTTACTGCCGCCTGAAGGAGTAACGCTTTATTTGTTCTGCATGCTGGGGATTAATCTGTATGAATTTACCGTGGGGTTCTATCTAAGCGCCCGCGGGCATTTCTCGATTCGCCAGAGCCTTATCAAGATTTCGCGTCTGCCGTTGATCTACGCGTTTTTATTTGCCCTGCTGCTTAGCTCACTCAACGTCACGTTGCCCACGGCTCTGACAAGCTCGCTGGATGTATTTCCAGCTACCTACACCCTGCTGGGCATGATGATCATTGGCATGACGCTGAGCCAGGTGACGCTTGCCGCCTGGGATACGCGCTTTATCGCCGCCTGTGTGGGGTTGCGCTATATCGTCTGGCCAGCCGCCACGTTTGTGGCGGTCGTGTTGCTCCAGATACTGATGCCTTTACCTACGGAGCTTGCCATGGCGATACTGCTGCTGGGCGTTGTACCCATGGCGTCCAATGTGGTGGTGGTCGCCATGGAACTGGGTATTCAGCCGCAGAAAGGGGCGCTGGCCGTATTGGTCACCACGCTGATGGCACCGCTGCTGATTCCTTTCTATCTCGGCGTTATGTTGCGGGCCACCGGGCTTGGTTAACGCCAGAGCTAGAGGGTCGGCGCAAAACCTTCAACGTTAATTGCCCGAAGCTCATCGGCCATGGCCTGCACCTGATCATGGGAGAAAAAGGCATCAAGCGCCTGGGCTCTGCCGGGGCCGATACCCGGCAGAGCCTCCCAATCGCTATGTTGATAAGCGGCCAGAGTGGCCCATTCCGCCAGCACCGCATTTCCGGTGGGCGGTATACCCAGGCCTTGCAGCCACGCGCTATACGGTGCATTCCGCGCTGCCTGAAACTGCTCATAAAGCGTCTCAGAACGCACATCTCCAATACCGTGCGCTTGGCGAAGTTCGTCACGCTCAAGTGTTAGCCAATCGAGTAAATCCTGAACGAGCCCAGCTTCCAGCAATGCCTGCCAGGTACCTTCACCCACGCCCTCAAGCCCCAGCTGTTCGCCAAGAGAGGTTAGCCGCGCCAACAGCTGAGTATTGCAGCCGGGGCTATTCTGGAAACAGCTTAACGCGTGGTAGTCGGTAGCGGCGGGTGCATCAACGGGGGTTCGCTCCCGGGTTTGCCATACCACGTCATTGAGCTGTGGAATGGTCAGCCCTGCCAGCGTGATGGCTACCTGATCCCCGGGGCGTACATCCAAACGTTCCCAGCGGGCAAGCGAGCCGAGCGACACTCGGGTGATGCGCCGCCCCTCCAACTGAACCGGATAGAGCCAGAGCAGTGGTGTAATACGCCCGGTGCGTCCTACCCGGAATTCCACCCCGCGCACTTCTGCCAGTGCCTGCTGAAGCGGATATTTCCAGGCTATCGCCCACTCAGGTGGAGTGTTGGACCAGCTAGTCACATCAGGGCGCTCGGCCTGCTTGATGACAACGCCATCCGTGGCAAACGGCAGCGCACCGTTAAACCACGCCTCCCGCCAGTAGGTGGCATTAAATTCGTCATTCAATAAATGGGTGTAGGTTGCCGTATCAAACCCAAGCTCGCTCAGTTGCGTTAGCCGCTCTGCCATATCGGTCGGCCCATCCGGCCAGCCCCATACAAAGAGCCCCACCTGCGCTTGAGTTTCCTGGGAAGGAGCGGACTGCGCCATGGCCCCTGCTACGGCACTTCTCGCTCCCGTTGAAGGCTCGCGTGACTGGATATGCTCGTTTAACCGCCAATAAAGCTCGCCCTGAAGAATGGCCGAGATGGCAATGGGCAACGTATTGGGCACACCAGGCAGCGCCAGGGCTCTAGCCGTCCAATCCAGACCTGCTCGCCCATCGCCCCGACTGACCGCTTCAACCAGCTCCCCAGCCTGATAACGCAAGGTTACTGCCACACCATCCACCTTGGGTTGAATCCAGAGATTTTCCCGACGGCTGGTAAAACGTCGCACACCCGCTTCGTCGGTTTTATTAAGCCCCTGCTGCGCGGCCGGGTGTTCGCGTGTACTGCGACTGGACGTTACTCGGGTCAGCGGTTGATGGGCGGTGGGATCGTTAAGGCAGATACGCCAGCTCTCAAGCTTGGCAGCCGCCTGATCGTAGAGCGCATCATCAATCAGTGAGATGCCTTCTTCGTGATAGGCATGGTCCCACTGGGCAATTTGCGCGGCGAGCGCCTGAGTCTCGTGCTCAAGACGCTCACAGGGCCACGTGGGGCAGGCCGCCATCACCGTACCGTTCACTAGGCCGCATGCCATTAGCAGCAGTAGCCCACCTATGCGTCGTCTCCATCGTGGTGCCGCCATAACGCTTTCCCCTGGTTATTGTATGATTCAGCCTAAAGCAGGAAGCATAAAAAAACGCCCCCTGGCAGAGCCAAAGGGGCGTTCTCTTACAACCAGCCTAGCGAATGTCTTACAAACCGGCCGCTTGACGCAGCGCGTCGGCTTTGTCGATCTTCTCCCAAGGGAAGGCCGTAAAGGTTTCGGTATGCTCTTCGCCTTTATCGTCTACCCAGGTATAGCTATGCTCGAACGGTGCCCGACCAAAATGGCCGTAGGCAGCGGTCAGCTGATACATCGGGTGAAGAAGGTCGAGCATCTTGGTGATCGCGTATGGACGCAGATCGAAATGCTCGCGCACCAGCTCGACAATCTGGGCATCGTCAATCTTGCCGGTACCGAAGGTGTCGATAGACACCGAAGTCGGCTCCGCCACACCGATCGCGTAGGAGACCTGAATCTCGCACTTGTCGGCAAGCCCTGCGGCTACCACATTCTTGGCTACATAACGACCCGCGTAAGCCGCGCTGCGGTCTACCTTTGAGGGGTCCTTGCCTGAGAATGCGCCACCACCGTGGCGGGCCATGCCGCCATAGGTGTCGACGATGATCTTGCGCCCCGTCAAACCACAGTCGCCTACCGGGCCGCCAATCACGAACTTGCCGGTCGGGTTGATGTGGTATTGGGTGTTCTCGTTAAGCCACTCCGCAGGAATGACCTGCTCAATGATTTCCCGCTTGACCATTTTACGTAGGTCTTCCTGATCGATCTCAGGGTCATGCTGAGTCGATAGTACCACCGCATCAACGCCGCACGGCTGGCCCTGTTCGTTATAACGGAAAGTCACCTGGCTCTTGGCATCCGGGCGCAGCCACGGCAGCAGGCCATGTTTGCGCAGCTCGGCCTGACGTTCGACCAACCGGTGCGAGTAATGAATCGGCGCCGGCATGAACGAGTCGGTTTCATTGGTGGCATAGCCAAACATCAGACCTTGGTCGCCCGCGCCCTGATCTTCCGGCTTGGTGCGGTCAACGCCCTGGGCAATTTCTACGCTCTGCTTGCCGATCAGGTTGATGACGCCACACGTGGCGCCATCAAAGCCTACGTGAGAGGAGGTGTAACCGATCTCGGTAATCACATCACGCACCAGTGTTTCCAGATCCACCCACGCTGAGGTGGTAATCTCACCAGCAATAATCGCCACACCGGTTTTCACCATGGTTTCACAAGCAACCCGTGCCTGTTTATCCCGGGCGATAATGGCATCCAGCACCGCATCAGAAATCTGGTCGGCAATCTTATCAGGATGACCTTCGGAGACAGACTCCGAGGTAAACAGGGAATATTCGCTCATCGCGCTCTCGACCCTCTGTATGACGGCTGTGCATAAGCCACAGCATCAGCAGGAAATCACGGCAGGAGGCTCCCTGCCCATATTAGGAAGCGGCTCTGCCGCCTCGGGGGGCAGAGTCTACACGCTGTCGGCGACGCTTCCCAGAATACAATCACCAGAATTTGCCACCATATTTGCCGCCACATGGGAAGTCAGCGACAATAGCGCCTTTATAACTTCCGTTTTCAGGCGAGGAGCACCCCATGCCGTCCCGTTTTGAGCTGGCCAATGCCATTCGCGCCCTTTCCATGGATGCTGTTCAGAAGGCCAAGTCCGGCCACCCTGGCGCCCCCATGGGCATGGCTGATATTGCCGAGGTGCTTTGGAATGATCACCTCAAGCACAACCCCGAAGACCCCAAGTGGGCCGATCGTGACCGTTTTGTGCTGTCCAATGGGCATGGCTCCATGCTGCTCTACTCACTGCTCCACCTCAGTGGCTATGAGTTAAGCCTGGAACAGCTGCAGAATTTCCGCCAGCTGCACTCGCCCACCGCTGGCCACCCGGAGTTTGGCTACGCCCCAGGCATTGAAACCACTACCGGCCCCTTGGGTCAGGGTTTCGCCAATGCTGTCGGTTTTGCCATCGCCGAGAAAACCCTGGCGGCGCAGTTCAACCGCCCGGGCCACACCATTGTGGATCACCACACTTGGTGCTTCTTGGGCGACGGCTGCCTAATGGAAGGCATCTCTCACGAAGCGGCGTCACTGGCCGGCACTCAGCAGTTGGGTAAGCTGATCGCGCTTTATGACGATAACGGCATCTCAATCGATGGCGAAGTCGAAGGTTGGTTTACCGACGATACCGCCAAACGCTTTGAAGCCTACGGCTGGCACGTAGTGCCCAATGTCGATGGCCACAAGCCCGAAGAGATCCAGGCGGCCATTGAGCTTGCCAAGCAGAACGACGACAAGCCCAGTCTGATTATCTGCAAAACCATTATCGGCTTTGGCTCTCCCAACAAGCAAGGCAAAGAAGAGTCTCACGGCTCCCCGCTGGGTGAAGACGAAGTCGCACTGGCGCGCAAGCAGCTGGAGTGGCCCCATGCGCCGTTCCATATTCCTGAACCGATCTACTCTGCATGGGACGCCCGCGAAGCCGGCAAAACCCGCCAGCAGGAGTGGGAAGCACGCTTTGCCCGTTATACAGAAGCATTCCCGGTTGAAGCGCGGGAATTCAAGCGGCGTATGAAAGCCCAGCTGCCTGCTGAGCTTGCCACCGAAACAATGATCGAACAGGCCCAGGAAAAAGGCGCCAGCATCGCCACTCGTAAGGCGTCGCTTGAAGCGCTTAACGTGATTGGCCCGCAGATGCCGGAGCTTCTGGGCGGCAGTGCCGACCTCGCGCCCTCGAACCTAACGTTCTGGAAAGATGCCAAGGCTATTACCCCGGAAGATGCCAGCGGCAACTACCTGCACTATGGCGTGCGTGAGTTTGGCATGGGCGCGGTGATGAACGGTATCGCCCTGCATGGTGGCTTTGTGCCTTACGGTGCAACCTTTCTGATCTTTATGGAGTATATGCGCAACGCCGTGCGCATGGCGGCGTTGATGGGTCAGCAGGCGATCTACGTGTTTACCCATGACTCCATTGGCCTGGGTGAAGATGGCCCGACCCACCAGCCGATTGAACAGCTGACCAGCCTGCGCACCACGCCGAACCTCAACACCTGGCGCCCATGTGATGCAGTCGAAACGGCCGCTGCGTGGGATGCCGCGATCAAGCGTCATTCCGGCCCCACGGCGCTGGTGCTTTCGCGTCAGAACCTGCCGCACCAGGCACGCAACAAAGTTCAGCTGGCCTCCATTCAGCGAGGTGGTTACGTACTCAAGGACAGCGAGGGCACACCCGAGCTAATCCTGATTGCTACCGGCTCAGAAGTAGCGCTGGCCATGGACGCCGCAGCCGAACTTGAACAACAGGGCAAAGCAGTGCGCGTGGTTTCCATGCCGTCTACCTACCGCTTCAACGGCCAGGATGCCGAGTACCGTGAAAGCGTGTTGCCCAAGGCGGTGACCAAGCGTATCGCCATTGAAGCAGCCCACGCCGACTACTGGTACAAGTATGTAGGCCTAGAGGGTCGCGTGATTGGCATGACCACTTACGGCGAGTCCGCGCCCGCAGGTGAGCTGTTCAAGCACTTCGGGTTCACGGTTGAAAACATCCTCAAGCAAGCCAATGAGCTGCTTGGCTAACGGATGCCCATCCTTATTGGCTTTTTATGGCTGATTGGCTACTGGCTTATCGGTGAGGTGTTTGTCCACTTCACCGGTTTGCCTGTATCTTCGGGCGTGGTCGGCATGCTGCTTTTGAGCGTAACGCTGACCATCCGAGGACGCGTGCCTAACAGCATTGCCGCCGCTGCACAGCCACTGATTGCCCTGCTTGCCATGCTGATCATGCCCGGTGTGGTAGGCGTATTTTTTATCCTTGATGAGCTTGCCGGCCAATGGCCGGCCATTCTCTTTGCCCTGATTTTAGGCACGCTTTTGAGCGTGACAACGACCCTTTGGCTACTTAAACGCCTGATGGGAAAGCACTATGCCCGCTAATGCCCTGTTAAACACGTTAAGCGCAACGCCGCTGTTTGCCGTTGGGTTAACGCTTGCGGCGTTTTTGTTGGGCAACCTGCTTTTCAAACGCTTTAGAAAGCCCACCTGGCTACCGGCTATTCTGATCGCGTCTCTGCTGCTTGCCGCTACCCTTGCGGTAATTGGCCTGTCTTATGATACCTATCGACAGGATGCCGGCTGGCTGACCATTCTGCTGGGGCCCGCGACCGTGGCACTGGGGATGCCGCTTTATCAACAGCTGCCACATATCCGTGCGCTATGGCAGCCCCTCACCATTTGCTTGCCCATTGCCGCCACCCTAGCCGCTTGCTATGCCCTGCTGATTGCCTGGGTATTGGGCAGCTCACCGCTTATTTTGGCGTCCATTGCCGCCAAGTCCGTGACCGCTCCCATCGCGATTGGCATTACCGAGCAAATTGGCGGCTCAGTAGCGCTATTGTTGGGTGCTCTTCTGATTACCGGTGTTGCCACCGCTGCGTTTGTGGGGCTAGCCGCCCGGTTTTTAAAGATTGAGGATGAGCGCATCATCGGCTTTGCCTTGGGGCTGAACGGCCATGCCATCGGCACAGTGAGAGCTTTTGAAATCAGCCCGACTGCGGGCGCATTTGCTTCACTCGGAATGAGCCTTACCGGTATTTTTACCGCTCTCATACTGCCGCTAGCCTGGCGCCTGATAGGCGTAGATGGTTGAAATACGCTATCATCGCCAATGCGCTTAATTACCCACGGTCATTGATTCACTTTTAAGAGCCGATTTCCTACATGGCTAATTCTGCCTCTATGCACACCACGCCGACGTATCGCATTGCCATTAATGGTTATGGGCGAATTGGTCAGTGCGTACTGCGGGCGCTGGTTGAGCGCAACGACCCCACCCTTGAGGTCGTCGCCATCAATGAGCTGTCAGACTTGGCCACGATTACCTACCTGACCCGCTACGACACCACCCATGGCCGCTTTCCCGGCGATGTCGAGAATGATGGCGAAGCGCTTGTCGTCAATGGCCATCGTATTCAGGTTCTGTGCGAAAAAGACCCGCGCCAACTGCCTTGGGAAGCGCTGAATATTGACCTGGTGCTGGAGTGCTCGGGGAGTTTCAAGGACCGCGCAACCGCTGAGCAGCATCTTGCCGCAGGCGCCAGACGTCTGCTGTTTTCACAGCCAGCTGAAAACGATGTCGACGCCACAATTGTCTGGGGAATCAATCAGCACGAGCTATCGCCTTCCCAGCGAATCCTATCGGCCGCGTCGTGTACCACCAATTGTCTGGTTCCGTTATTGACCGTGCTGGATGACGCGCTGGGCCTTGAGCACGGGGTGACCACCACCATTCACTCGGCAATGAACGATCAGCCGGTGATCGATGCCTATCACCAGACCGACCTGCGCCTGACCCGCTCCGCGATGCAGTCCATCGTGCCGGTGGATACCGGCCTTGCGCGGGGTATCAGTCGGTTAATGCCTAACCTGGCCGAGCGTTTTGAATGCCTTCACGTGCGCGTGCCCACCATCAATGTTTCCGCCATGGATGCCGCACTGACGGTGCGCCGCGATACCAGCGCACAGGAGGTCAATGAACTTGTGTATCAGGCAAGCCAGACGCAGCTTGCCGGCGTGCTTGGTTTTACCGAAGCGCCCATGGCATCGATTGATTTCAACCACGACCCGCGCTCGGGCATCTTTGATGCCACGCAGACCCGCGTGGCTGGCACACGCTTGATCAAGCTCTTATGTTGGTTTGATAACGAGTGGGGGTTTGCAAACCGCATGCTCGATATTGCACAACGGCTAGCAGTAATTTCCAAACAAAACACCACCTAGCGTTGGTTACCATACCCCTATCTGTTCACCGCCTGGAAGACGAGGAAACCGCTCACATGAACGTGCAAAAAATGACAGACCTGCCTTTGGAAGGGCAACGCGTGCTGATTCGTGAAGACCTGAACGTGCCGATCAAGCACGGTAAGGTGTCTAGCGATGCGCGCCTGAAAGCGGCACTGCCTACCATCCAAGCGGCGGTGAAGGCGGGTGCCAAAGTGATGCTGATGAGTCACCTTGGCCGCCCAACCGAAGGCGAGCCTGCCGACGAATTCTCACTCGCCCCAGTGGCTGCCTACTTGAGCGACCTGCTAGGCCAGCCGGTCAACCTGGTCGAGGATTACCTTGAAACGCCGCCCGCGCTTGAAAACGGCGAGGTCGTGCTTCTCGAGAACGTGCGCTTCAACGTGGGCGAAAAGAAAGATGCAGAGCAGCTTTCCAAGCAGTACGCAGCGCTATGCGACGTGTTTGTGATGGACGCGTTTGGGACCGCCCATCGCGCCCAGGCGTCAACCCATGGCGTTGCCCGCTTTGCCCCCAGCGCCTGCGCAGGCCCACTGCTTGCCCAGGAGCTTGATGCGCTGGAAAAGGCACTGGCCAATCCGGCGCGCCCAATGGCAGCGATTGTGGGTGGCTCCAAGGTGTCCACCAAGCTCGACGTGCTCAACGCGCTTTCCGAGAAGTGTGACCAACTGATTGTAGGCGGCGGCATCGCCAACACCTTTATCGCGGCAGCGGGCTATAATGTGGGCAAATCACTTCATGAAGCTGATCTGGTTGCCCAGGCGAAAACACTAATGGGCAAAGTGTCAATTCCGCTGCCAACCGATGTCGTGGTGGCTACCGAGTTTTCAGAATCCGCCGAGGCGGTGGTTAAACCGGTTGACCAGGTAGCCGATGACGAGATGATTCTGGATATTGGGCCTGAGACTGCGGCACATCTAGCCAGCATGCTGAAAGATGCAGGCACTATTTTGTGGAATGGCCCGGTCGGCGTATTTGAAATCGACCAGTTCGGCAAAGGTACCGAAGTAATCTCTCAGGCCATTGCCGATAGTGCTGCATTTTCTATTGCTGGCGGAGGTGATACGTTGGCCGCCATCGATAAATACGCCATTGCCGATCGCGTTTCGTATATTTCAACCGGCGGCGGCGCATTCCTTGAGTACGTTGAGGGTAAGCAGTTGCCTGCCGTTGTCGCGCTCGAAGCCGCCGCCAAGCGCGGTTAATATATAAAGTATCGAACTGTAAATTTCGTACTCGCTCACACTGATAACTTAAAGAAGGTGATCCCATGGCTTTGATCAGCATGCGTCAGATGCTCGACCACGCCGCCGAATATGGCTACGGCATTCCGGCATTCAACGTTAACAACTTAGAGCAGATGCGCGCGATTATGGAAGCGGCGGACGCAACCGACTCCCCGGTCATCGTTCAAGCCTCTGCAGGTGCCCGCAAATACGCCGGCGCCCCTTTCCTGCGTCATTTGATCCTAGCCGCGGTTGAAGAGTTTCCGCATATTCCTGTGGTTATGCACCAAGACCACGGTACCAGCCCCGCCGTATGCCAGCGCTCTATTCAGCTGGGTTTCTCCTCTGTCATGATGGACGGCTCACTGGGTGAAGATGGCAAGACACCTACCGACTATGCCTATAACGTGGATGTGACTCGCCGTACGGTCGAGATGGCTCACGCCTGTGGCGTTTCCGTTGAGGGTGAGCTTGGCTGCCTGGGTAGCCTGGAAACCGGTATGGCTGGTGAAGAGGACGGCATTGGCGCGGAAGGCAAGCTGGATATGGAACAGCTTCTAACCGATCCCGAAGAGGCCGCTGAGTTTGTTAAAGCGACCCACGTGGATGCCTTGGCCATCGCCATCGGTACCAGCCACGGCGCTTACAAATTCACCAAGCCGCCGACAGGCGATACGCTGTCCATCCAGCGTATCAAGGAGATTCACGCGCGCATTCCCGACACGCATCTGGTCATGCACGGCTCCTCTTCTGTCCCCCAGGAGTGGCTTGAAGTGATCAACCAGTACGGTGGTGAAATTCCGGAAACCTACGGCGTACCGGTTGAAGAGATCGTCGAAGGCATCAAGCACGGTGTGCGCAAGGTCAACATTGATACCGACCTACGCTTGGCCTCAACCGGTGCAGTGCGCCGCTTCATGGCCCAGAACCCGTCTGAATTCGATCCGCGTAAATTCCTCAAAGAAACCGTTACAGCCATGCGCGACCTGTGCATTGCTCGCTACGAAGCGTTTGGTACCGCAGGCAACGCCAGCAAGATCAAGCCGATCAATCTTGAAGAGATGTTCAATCGCTACGAGCGTGGCGAGCTGGACCCCAAAGTTAAATAAGCCAGAACGTGACTTATATTAAAAGGCGGCCCTCTGGCCGTCTTTTTTATGAATCATGCCTATCAAGCATAAATACATATTGCATTGCAGCATAAACCGGCTAACACTGAGCAGATATTCACCTTCGGAGCCTGTTTATGAAATCTGCGATTCAACCTGCGCTAATGCCCATGTCGCCCGTTGCCATGCTTGATGTCTGGAAAGTGGGTATCATGGCAATTGAATTATGGACATCGTCCTTTTCAACCATCACCCAGCGTAACCAGCTATGGCAAACACAGCCATTTTTTAGCCCCAGAATGATGAAAGAAAATCAGCGCATGGTGACCGAAAAGCTTGAAGCCAGCATGGAGGCAGGCTTTGCCATGCAAAAGGCCTTTCTTAATATGCTAGGCGGTCAGCACGCGCCCTGGTGGGTGACCAGTCGTCAGGCCATGCAGCCTTATCACCGTCGTAGTAGCGCCAACTCAAAGCGACTGGCTCGCTAGATAGGATTCTCAAGCCGGTTAGCATAAAAACACAAAAAAACAGTGCACTAAGGGGTTGTCTGATTCTTTAATCTCCTACTCATCAACGGTGCTACAGCGTATCCCAAGAAAACAGGGGAGCTGGCGAATAAAAAATTATAAAACAGTGTTCACAAAAGCCAAAAAATCTCGTTCAATAGACGTTTGGTAGGCTTTAACCAACACTGGTAGCGTTTGAGGCGCTGCAAGGAAATCCCAATGCCGCTCCCACTTTTGTTGTTTGATTGTGATGGCACCCTCGTCGATAGTGAACCACTTCTGGCCGAAGAGATGGCCATTGGACTCAATTCCATCGGACTGCCATTCGTTCCGGCAGATTATCTAGGAGAGTTTCGTGGCGCCCGATTCCGACGCATCGTCGCTGAACTTCAACAGCGCCATGGTGATGTTGACCCTGACCAGCTCGACCGTATGGAAAGCACGATGCGGGCTAAACTTGCCAGCCGGCTCGCACAAGAGCTTACACTGATTCCAGGCGCCGGTGAGGCGCTGGCAGCGCTTGCCACTTACCCCAGCGCGGTCGTATCCAATGGTCCTGAAACCAAGATTCATACGGCACTTCAAACTACAGGGTTAAGCGACTACTTTGGTAATCGTCTGTTTAGCGGTTACACCGCTAACTGCTGGAAGCCCGAGCCCTGTCTGCATCTGCATGCCGCAAGCATCATGGGCTATAACGCATACGACTGCATCGCTATTGACGATGCGCTGGTAGGCGTTCGTGCAGCATTGGAAGCGGGCATGACGGTCATCCATTTGAATCGCTTTCCCGATGTCGAAGAGACCCCTGAAAACGCTATCATGATCAGCAATATGCATCAGCTACCTACCGTCGTTGAACGCCTTTATCGGGAAATTTGGCGTGCGCCCATGCCAAAACACTCAACTGGAGGATAAACCATGGGCTCTTTACGTGACCAACTCGGCGGCCTTGTGTATTCAACCGAGCATGGCAAAACATGCCCTGTCTGCCGTGAAGCGTTAGATGCTTGTAGCTGTGAGGAAAGCAACGAACAGGCGCGCCTTGCGACGTTAGATGGTATCGTGCGCATTCGCCGCGAAACCAGTGGACGTAAAGGCAAAGGCGTCACCACGATAAGCGGTATCCCTTTGTCTGAGGCAGAATTGAAGACACTGGCTAAAACGCTTAAAAAGCGTTGTGGTACTGGCGGGGCTGTGAAAGATGGCGTCATCGAGATTCAAGGCGATCATCGTGAGACGCTGCGCGAAGTATTAACGGCTCAAGGTTATCAGGTCAAGCTAGCAGGCGGATAACCAAACTCTTTACTATCAGGCTTACCGTTGGGGTAGGCCGCTAAAACGCAAGGCACTGCAATGGTTTGGCTGGAATACCTGCTACCGCTCATCTTTTTATTCCCCATGGCCGCGATGGGCGGCATTGTGATCGCGCTGCGCAGCCTGCACGATGCGCGTGTCCAGTCCCCTTTCGATGCGCCGCTGCGCGAACCCGGCCAAGCCTTGCGTCAGCGTCTTGATCAAGCCTTTTCGACCCTGTTTCTAAACGGAGCGCTAGGTCCCATCATTAGCTTGGCGCCGCTTGTTTACGGCATGGGACGAATGCTATTCGTCAGCCAGCAGGAGTGGGTCGAATGGGCTTTATACGGACTCTTGAGCTCTCTGCTGGTTCTGGCCTTTTCACTACTGCTGATACGTGATTACCAACGTATTCGAAGACTCAAGCTGGGGCTTGCCTGCGAACTAGCGGTAAGCCAGGAACTTGAGCGCCTAATTCGTCCTGAGGCGCATCCCTACTACGTGTTTCATGATGTGCCTACTGATAGCTTTACCATCGACCATGTGGTGGTGACACCTTACGGCGTTTTTGTGCTGGAAACTCGAGCGCGCGCACTGGCGATTGGCACAGACGGACGCGAGCTGAACCGGGTAGCCGTGGAACGCGAGCGTCTGCGTTTTCCTCACTGGCATGAGCGGCGCCCTTTACACAAAACGCGCCAGGCGGTCTGCTGGCTTACCCAGTGGCTTGAGCGGCGATGCGGCGTACCAGTGCCGGTACGTGGCGTACTGGTACTCCCTGGTTGGGAAATCGATACCACTGAATCTGCGGGTGACGTTCTGGTCGTCAGCGGCGAACAGCTTTCCAAACAGCTTACCGATTTGAAGCCGGGCACGCTGAGCGATCCTATTCATGACAAGATCATTTATCTGCTGATGGAGCGGGCCCGGCTGGTAGAGCTGCGTCACCTTCGAAAGCCTTCGGTTTAATCTGCCTTTAATCGCCGCGTAACCGTCCGCCCATTTCCTGGGCAAGATCCACTGCGTAGTGGTCGGTCATTCCACCAATAAAATCTAGCATGCGTCGATAGCTGTCATAAAGCGACCAGGAGGGTAACGGCGTGTTCTCACCGATCAGGGCCAGTACGCGCTGATGCTTGAATGACGACTGCCCGGTATGGTGCAGCTCGTGAGCCGCACCAATAAACGCCTCCAAGAGAATCCCTAGTGTCGTATAGGCGCCTATCTCTAGTTTGGCTTTACGCTCATTTTGAAAAATGCGCTCACGAGCCAACTGTTTCGCCGCTTGTACTCCCCAGCCCAGGTCTGGATGGCAAAGCTCAAGCAGATCTTCCTTTAACGTACCGCTTAATAATGCCTGCTCGTGCTGAACAAATACGGCCCCGACATCGTTAACCGCCCGCTCCATGGCTGCACCACGCAGCAAGGCAATACGCCGACGCTGGGAAACTTGGCGGCTCTGCATCTCCTCATATTCAGGTGGGAACTCCCCTGCCACCTGGCGAAGAATCTCCACGACTTCTTCGTAACGCAGAATGCCCATTTCCAGGCCATCTTCCAGATCCAGCAAGGCATAACAAATATCGTCAGCGGCCTCGACCAGCCAGGCCAAAGGATGACGACACCAGCGCTGCTCGCCTTGGGGCAACAAGCCTACCGCTTCAGCAACTTCGGTTAGCAGCGCCTGTTCAGACTGATAGCAACCGAACTTACCTGCCCGACCGCCATAGCGTACGGTCCAGGGATATTTAAGCAGCGTACCTAACGTGGCGGCCGACAACCGCATACCGCCATTGAATTGGTTATACTCAATCTGGGTAATTACCCGAAAGCCTTGAGCGTTGCCTTCGTAGGTCAACAGGTCCTCACGCTCGGCTTCAGAGAGACCATCCAGCAAGCCACTACCCTGGGCACGGCGAAACCAGTCGCGAATGGCATACTCCCCGGCATGGCCAAAGGGAGGGTTACCAATATCATGGCCCAGGCAGGCAGTTTGTACGATAACGCCTAAATCGGCAGGCGTAATCCAATCTGGCAAATGGTCATGAAGTAACTCGCCGACAATCATGCCCAGAGAACGGCCTACGCAGCCAACTTCCAGTGAGTGGGTTAGCCGCGTATGAATATGGTCATTTTCTGTTAATGGGTGTACCTGAGTTTTACGTCCCAGCCGACGAAATGAACCAGAGAATACGATTCGGTCGTGGTCTTTATGAAAGGGACTACGCCCAATTTCACGTGTATTGCTCGGGCGTTGATCGTGGAGACGACGTGGGGAGAGTAACTGGTCCCAGCGCATTTGTGTCATGGCAATCCTCCTTGAGAAGAGCATTTTGACACATATTGGGTAATTAACGTGAGGGCTGAATAGTGAAGGGCTAGATCGTGAGGTGTGAGGTGTGAGGTGTGAGGTGTGAGGTGTGAGGTGTGAGGTGTGAGGTGGACAAGGATAAGGCTCCTGCCAAGCACGTTCTATTGACGATCCACCACTCACTCCCCCACGGCTCTTTCCTAACCTTTCACCTGCTTTTCTTTCGGACACACAAAAAACCCAGCCGGGT
>NZ_RZHF01000006.1:30942-309143 GCF_003990185.1 Vreelandella nanhaiensis
CTTGATAACCCGAAGGTTTTCACCTTCATTCACCGCTGGTAACGCTTGGCGTCCCCGGCAGCGGATGCGTACTTTACGGATTCRCTGCCGGCTTGGCAAGGCCTTTTTGAAATTTAGCGGAAAAAGTTTCAGCTTTGCGGTTTGGCTTTGCGCATTACCGCATAGATAGGGCCCGAGAGCACATAGGCACCAAACAGTAAAAGCAGCATTACAGATGGTTCAACCGAAATCATGACAAACCCCAACACAACGGCCAGCAGCACTACAAAGGGCACAGGCTTCTTGAAGTCGAGATCTTTAAAGCTGTAATAACGGATATTGCTGACCATCAGAATGCCTGCTGCCGCCACTACTACCAACATCAGCAACTTGAAACCAAACGCATCGGCATCAAAGCTATGAAAGGTCCAAACGCTAGCGGCCACCAACGCTGCTGCTGATGGACTAGGCAGACCGATAAACCA
Source organism: Vreelandella nanhaiensis (assembly GCF_003990185.1). GTDB lineage: Bacteria > Pseudomonadota > Gammaproteobacteria > Pseudomonadales > Halomonadaceae > Vreelandella > Vreelandella nanhaiensis. The sequence goes on from NZ_RZHF01000006.1 coordinate 31,407, forward strand.
CTTCTTATCGACACTGCCGATCTGCACGTTGAATCGCGCTAAGCGCAGCGCCGCACAGGCGACATATAAAAACGCCACTACCCAGCCTGTTTTACCAATATCCTGAAGTATCCAGGTAAAGGCTACCAGGGCAGGCGCCATACCAAAGGAAATCATATCGGCCAGGCTATCGTACTCAGCCCCAAAAGCGCTCTGAGTATTGGTCATGCGCGCAACACGACCATCCAGGCCGTCTAGCACCATGGCAATAAAGATAGCAACCGCGGCAGATGTAAATTCGCCGTTAATGCCAGCGACGACGGCAAAGAAACCCGAGAATAAAGCAGACGTCGTAAACAGATTGGGCAGCAGATAGATCCCTTTACGCCGAATCTTCTTCCCATCCTCCAAGGCTTCTTCGACGACTTCTGTATCACGTAAGAAAGCAGCAGCCAGATCCTCATTACCCACCTTGTGATGGTCGTCCTGATTTTCCGGCAAAGGAGATGTGGCGTGCGCTTGATCGCGAGCGTCCTGAGTCATAGATGTCATCCGTTTGATATGAAATCACATAAATAGTGAACACTTTCATTCTACACGGTGAACCTTACTCAGCCAGCCAATTACATCAGGAAGTAATAAGAGGGGTGTTGGCAGCGCCTGTAAACAAAACGGGGTGCGCCTAAGCGCACCCCGTCAGCCAACTCACTTAGTACTTAGTTCTTGGACTTATCAACCAGCTGGTTGGCCGCAATCCACGGCATCATGCCGCGCAGCTTGGCACCTACCTGCTCGATTTCGTGCTCGGCATTCAAACGGCGACGCGCCGTCATGGAAGGATAGTTGGTGTTACCTTCCTGAATGAACATTTTGGCGTACTCACCAGTTTGAATACGCTTGAGCGCATTGCGCATGGCCGCACGTGATTCATCGTTGATCACTTCAGGGCCCGTCACGTACTCGCCATACTCCGCATTGTTGGAGATGGAATAGTTCATGTTGGCGATACCGCCTTCATACATCAGATCAACAATCAGTTTGAGCTCATGCAGACACTCGAAGTAGGCCATTTCCGGGGCGTAACCAGCTTCGGTCAGCGTCTCAAAACCTGCCTTGACCAGCTCAACTGCGCCGCCACACAGCACCGCCTGCTCACCGAACAGATCGGTTTCGGTTTCATCTTTGAAGGTGGTTTCGATAATACCGCTACGGCCACCGCCAACACCGGCTGCGTAAGAAAGCGCCAGCTCTTTCGCGTTACCGGACGCATCCTGATGGATAGCGATGAGGTCAGGAATACCGCCGCCTTTAACAAACTCAGAGCGTACAGTATGGCCCGGTGCTTTCGGCGCGATCATGATTACGTCAAGATCTTTGCGCGGCTCGATCTGGTTGTAGTGGATATTGAAGCCGTGAGCGAAGGCAAGGGTGGCACCTTCTTTCAAATTCGGCTCGATTTCCTGCTCGTAGATGGCTTTCTGGTTTTCATCCGGTGCCAGAATCATGACCACGTCAGCGGTTTGGCACGCTTCAGGAACACTTGCCACTTTAAGACCCGCAGCTTCGGCCTTGGCTGCTGAAGAGGAGCCTTTACGCAGCGCAACAGTGACATCTACACCTGATTCTTTCAGGTTATTCGCATGGGCATGGCCCTGCGAGCCGTAGCCAACAATGGTAACTTTCTTGGCTTGGATCAAGGAGAGGTCACAATCTTTATCGTAATAAACGCGCATGGCGAGGCTCCAGAAAATCGTTATCGAGTTAAGTCGTATCGTAGCGTGTCAGCGCTGATGGCCATCCGCGCCGTCTTGTGCGGCGCTGGGTAAGGCGTTGACGCTGACTCTACGTCACGCAGCTCTTTGCGTAAAACGCTATATTTGCAATACAATATTTCACATATTGAAACGACGGCATTTCTATGGACTTCCGCTTACTCAAGCACTTTGTGACGCTTTCCGACACGCTTCACTTTGGCCGCGCCAGCGAGCTCAGCCACATCAGCCCTTCTACCCTTAGCCGCTCCATTCAGCAACTGGAAAGCGAGCTTGCCACCCAACTGTTTGAGCGCGATAACCGCCACGTCACGCTGACGTCCCAAGGCCTCCGCTTTCAACGTTATGCCCGCGAAACGCTGGAACAGTGGGAAATGACCAAGCGCGGCCTGACAAGCACGGCGCAGCTCAGCGGGGAAATCAGCATTTACTGCTCCGTAACGGCAAGCTACAGCTTCCTGTATGAACTGTTGAGCGATGTGCGCACGCGTCACCCCGGCATCGAGCTTAAACTGCATACCGGTGACCCTGCCGATGCGATGAAGAGGGTGATGGAAGGCGACGATGATATGGCAATTACGCCGCGCCCGCGCATCCCTCCTAACGCGCTAGCGTTTAAATCGCTGACGCGCTCGCCGCTGGTGTTTATTGCGCCCACTGAGCCCTGCGACTGGCTCCCCGCCACCCCCGAAAGCTCGACTGCCAAGCAGTGGCAACAAGTTCCCATGATACTTTCCGAGGCAGGGCTATCGCGCGAATACGCCAATACCTGGTTCAAGGCGATGGGCGTTACCCCGCGCATCTATGCCCAGGTGGCGGGTCATGAAGCGATCGTCAGCATGGTGGGTTTGAGTTTTGGCGTGGGCGTTGTGCCCAAAATTGTGCTAGATAGCAGCCCGCTGGCCAACCAGGTCAGAGTATTGAACGTAAAGCCCGAACTCCCCCACTACGATGTAGGCCTGTGCGTTCTCAACCGGCGTTTGAAAAATCCGATTATTGACGCCCTATGGACTGCCATCAGCGAGCGTTAGGCTAAACATAAAAAAGCACCGCCTCAGTGAGACGGTGCTTCAAGACTTAGCGACAAACGCAGCTACGACGTTCTTTAAAGCGACAGCACCTTGTCACCACGTGCAATCCCGGATACTCCGGTACGCGCCACTTCGAGAATACCCACCGGCGCCATGGCCTGCAGAAAAGCATCCAGCTTGGCGGCATCGCCAGTAATCTGCACTGTGTAAAGACTCGGCGTCACGTCGACGATCTGCGCACGGAAGATATCCACGGTACGCTTGACTTCGTCGCGGGCAGCACCCAGTGCTTTTACTTTAACCAGCATCAGCTCGCGCTCAATGTGGTTGCCTTCGGTCAAATCCACCAGCTTGACCACATCAATCAGCTTGTTGAGGTGCTTGGTAATCTGCTCGATGACACGATCATCGCCGATAGTCGTTACCGTCAATCGCGAAAGCGACGGGTCTTCAGTAGGCGCCACGTTAAGCGTTTCAATGTTGAAATTGCGCTGAGAAAACAGTCCGACCACACGCGACAGCGCACCCGGTTCGTTTTCCAACAGAATCGAGATGATATGTCGCATCAGGTACGCTCCGTTTTAGACAGCAGCATGTCGCGCATGGAGCCTAATGGCACCTGCATAGGATAGACGTGCTCAAAGGGGTCAACCTTCACGTCAAGGAACACAAGCTCATGCTTGTCGGCAAACGCACGTTCAAGCGCCGGCTCAAGCTCTTCCATCGTATTGACGGTAATCGCGGTAAACCCGTACGCCTCAATCAGCAGATGGAAGTCAGGAAGTGACTCCATATAAGAGTGCGCGTGGCGTGACTTGTAGTTCAGGTCCTGCCACTGACGCACCATGCCCAGCGACGCGTTATTGAGGTTGAGAATCTTGACCCCCACCCCGTACTGCTTACAGGTTGAAAGCTCCTGCATCATCATCTGGAAGCTGCCCTCCCCCGTCACGCACACTACGTCGTCGTCCGGGAAGTTCTGCTTGATACCCATGGCGGCCGGGAAGCCAAAGCCCATGGTACCCAGGCCGCCCGAGGTAATCAGACGATTGGGCTTGTCGAACTTATAGTACTGCGCGGCAAACATCTGGTGCTGGCCCACGTCAGTGGTCACAAAGGCCTCACCACGGGTTATCCGACATAGCGCCTCAACCACTTCCTGAGACTTCAGCGCCTCGCCTGGCTTTGAGGGCTCGTAAAGCTTCCCCTCACGCTCGGCACGCCAGCCGTCAATCTTCTCCCACCACTCTTTCAGCGCTTCCGGATGGGTAATAGGATGCCCCTGCACCAAGCTGATCATCTCGCTGATGACGCTGTCGGCAGGGCCCACGATAGGCACATCGGCGCGCACGGTTTTGGAGATCGAGCTGGGATCCACATCCACATGAATGATTTTCGCCGTGGGGCAAAATTTCGACGTGTTGTTGGTCACTCGGTCATCAAAGCGTGCGCCAATGGCAATGATCAGATCCGCATGGTGCATGGCCATGTTGGACTCATAAGAGCCATGCATACCCAGCCAGCCAAGGCTTTGGTAGTCGCTTTGCGGATAAGCGCCAATGCCCATCAGTGTGGTGGTAATCGGGAAGCCCAGTTTCTTGACCAGATCGGTCAGGCCTTCGCTCGCTTTGCCAGTCACCACACCACCACCGGTATAGAACACCGGACGCTTGGCCTTGAGCATCAGCTCGACAGCTTTCTTGATCTGGCCGGTATGGCCACGCGTTACCGGGTTATAGGAGCGCAGCTTGACCTTTTTCGGGTAGACGTACTCATAACGCTCGGTGGGTGCGGTCATGTCCTTGGGAATATCCACGACAACCGGGCCCGGGCGGCCTGTTGAAGCCAGGTAGAACGCCTTTTTGAGCACTTCAGGAATTTCAGACGGATGACGAATCGAGAAGCTGTGCTTCACGATTGGTCGGGTGACACCCACGATATCGGTTTCCTGGAAAGCATCTTCGCCAATCAGATGACTCATGACCTGACCGCAAAGCACCACCATGGGAATGGAGTCCATATAGGCGGTGGCAATACCGGTTACGGCATTGGTAGCCCCAGGTCCTGACGTGACCAGCACTACCCCAGGCTTGCCCGAAGCGCGGGCGTAGCCGTCGGCTGCATGCGTTGCCGCCTGCTCGTGCCGCACCAGAATGTGTTTTACCTTGTCCTGACGGAAGAGCGCATCATAAATATGCAGCGCTGCGCCGCCAGGGTAACCATAAATATATTCAACGCCCTCATCTTGCAAGAAGCGGGCGATCATATCTGCGCCGGAAAGCAGTTCCACTGTGTTTCTCCCCTAGAGGTCTCGAGTGCGATCCGCAGGACATCCTGCGGTGTCGAGTGCGACGGTATGCCGCTGCCGGCCCATGCCGGCACCTGATGCCAAACCCTGGCATACGGCCCGGTTAGGGCCTGCACTCTTTGAAAGCGCCAATCAATAACGATATAAATCAGCCGCTCTCTATCGCGGCGGATTGCCGCGTCGGGGCGTTGGCCAGGTTGAGCGGTTAGCCCAAGCCCGGAAGTCCTTCGGCGGGTAAAGGCTATCGCCTACCCATCGCGCGGGAAAAAGGGGTTACCCGTCAGGTCCGCGCCCGCAAATCAGGAACCGTTAAGATTCCATTAGCATCCAAACATGTCAACCTTCAATGGCCTATGAATGGGCAAAGATAGGCATAAGAGCAAAAAAAGCCCCGCTGGCCAGGCCAAGCGGGGCATATGGGGTCAGAATAGTTTACGCATTGAAGACAAGCTTGCCCTCTTCTGCGCTGATATGGATGGTGTCGCCCGGCAGGAACTTACCGGCCAGCAAATCCTGCGCCAAGGGGTTTTCGATACGGCTTTGAATCGCTCGCTTGAGCGGGCGTGCCCCGTACACGGGATCAAAGCCCACCACCGCGAGCTGCGCCATGGCATCATCACTGACCTCAAGGCTTAGGCTGTGCTCCGCCAGGCGCGCCTTCAGGCGCTCCAGCTGGATACCGGCAATCGCCTGAATCTGCTCTTGACCAAGCGCGTGGAAGACCACCACTTCGTCAATCCGGTTGATCAGCTCCGGGCGGAAGTGGTTACCCACTACCTCCATGACCATAGTTTTCATGGTTTCATAATCGTTATCGTCACCCCCCATGCGCTGAATGATATCCGAGCCCATGTTGGAGGTCATCACGATCACGGTATTGCGAAAATCTACCGTGCGGCCCTGACCATCGGTCAACCGACCATCCTCCAGCACCTGAAGCAGGATGTTGAACACATCCGGGTGAGCCTTTTCCACCTCATCCAGCAGCAGCACTGAATAAGGCTTACGCCGTACGGCCTCGGTTAAGTAGCCGCCCTCTTCATAGCCCACGTAGCCGGGAGGTGCACCGATCAATCGCGCCACGGAGTGCTTCTCCATGAACTCCGACATATCGATACGCACCATGGCTTCCTCGGTATCAAACAGGAAATTGGCCAGCGACTTGCAAAGCTCGGTCTTGCCCACCCCAGTTGGCCCCAAGAACAGGAACGAGCCGTTGGGCCGGTTGGGGTCGGATAACCCCGCACGCGAACGACGCACGGCATTGGCTACCGCTTCAACCGCTTCATGCTGACCAATCACCCGCTCGTGCAATGCCTCTTCCATACGTAGAAGCTTATCGCGCTCGCCTTCCAGCATCTTGGATACCGGAATACCGGTCCAGCGCGAGACGACCTCGGCGATCTCCTCTTCGGTGACGTTAGAGCGCAACAGCTGATGGCTGGTAGTATCTGTCTCGCCCTCACCGCTTTCAGCGATTTTCTTTTCAAGCTCGGGAATCTTGCCGTACTGGATTTCCGACATGCGACCCAGATCGCCCTGGCGGCGCGCCTGTTCCAGATCGATACGAGCCTGCTCAAGCTCCGCCTTGAACTGCGCCGAGCCCTGGATACTGGCCTTTTCCGCCTTCCATATCTCATCCAGGTCGGCATACTCGCGCTCAAGCTCGTGAATCTGATTATTGAGCGCTTCAAGACGTTTCTTGGTCGCCTCGTCAGTCTCCTTCTTGAGCGCTTCCCGCTCCATCTTGAGCTGGATCAGGCGGCGATCAAGGCGGTCCATCGCCTCAGGCTTGGAATCAAGCTCCATACGAATCCGCGAGGCCGCTTCATCAATCAGGTCGATTGCCTTATCGGGCAATTGCCGATCAGTGATATAGCGGGTAGAGAGCTTCGCCGCGGCAATAATCGCGGAGTCGGTGATGTCCACTCCATGGTGAACTTCATAGCGCTCTTTCAGGCCGCGTAGAATCGCCACGGTATCCTCTTCGGTCGGCTCATCAACCAGCACTTTCTGGAAGCGGCGTTCAAGAGCGGCATCCTTTTCGATATATTTGCGGTACTCATCCAGCGTGGTGGCGCCCACGCAGTGCAGCTCGCCGCGCGCCAGCGCAGGTTTCAACATATTGCCCGCATCCATGGCGCCTTCGGCCTTGCCCGCGCCCACCATGGTGTGCAGTTCATCAATGAACAAGATGACCCTACCCTCCTCCTGGGAGAGTTCCTTGAGCACTGCTTTCAGGCGTTCCTCAAACTCACCGCGGAATTTGGCCCCCGCCAACAGCGATCCCATATCCAGTGAAAGCACACGCTTCTCTTTCAACCCTTCGGGCACTTCACCGTTCACAATACGCTGGGCAAGGCCCTCCACGATGGCGGTTTTACCCACCCCGGGCTCGCCAATCAACACGGGGTTGTTCTTGGTCCGGCGCTGAAGCACCTGAATGGTGCGACGGATTTCATCGTCACGGCCGATCACCGGGTCCAGTTTCCCGTCCAGCGCTCGCTGGGTTAAATCAAGGGTGTACTTGTTGAGTGCTTCACGCTGGTCTTCGGCGTTGGCATCATCTACGCTTGCGCCGCCGCGCAGGCTGTTGATGGCAGCTTCAAGGCTTTTACGGCTAAGACCTACGTCTTTCAGCAGTTTGCTTACAGCGCCGTTCATTTCAAGCGCAGCCAGTAGTACAAGCTCACTGGCGACAAACTGATCGCCGCGCTTTTGCGCTTCCCGGTCGGTCAGGTTGAAAAGCTTGATGAAATCGCGCGATGGCTGCACTTCGCCATCGAACTGGCTGACTTTAGGCAGGTTGTCAAGCTGCTGCAACAAGCCTTCACGCAAGCGCGTGCTGCTGCCTTCGGCCTTTTCAATCAAGGCTTTGATGCCCGTATCCCGGGTATCAAGCAGGGCAAGCAGAAGATGAGAGGGTTCCAACTGATTATGGCCGCGGCCCACGGCCAGCGACTGGGCTTCGGCGATGGCCGCCTGAAGCTTGGCAGTAAACTTATCAAAACGCATAGCGCTCCTCCTGGGGTAGCCCTGCGTTCGGACGCACGGCGTGGCCCAATAACCTGTCATTTATCGTGCTAATCACGATTAGCTTGACAAGTTAAATGGCGTCAGTTCCGCCGTTTTCAAGAGGCAATGCACCCTACCGGGCTAATTGTTGATCCAGATCACGCTGGCCATGCGTCCTGTCTTGCCGCCATCACGGCGGTAGGAATAAAAGCGCGACTCGCAGGCAGTGCAAAAGTGCCCACCGCTAATATGCTCAATTCCCAATGCTTCCAGGCGAAACCGCGCCAGCCGGTAAAGGTCAGCCATATAATGACCCATCCGATAAGGGCTATGGTCAAACGCCTCGGCGGTATCCGGGTGTACGGCAACAAAGGCACCATATACCTCAGGACCTACCTCAAACTGAGCGTTGGAGATCGCCGGGCCGAGCCATACGAGAATATCGTCGGGTTCAGTATTCATGGCCGCCACAGTCGCTTCCAGCACCCCACCCGCCAGACCACGCCAGCCAGCATGGGCCACGGCTACCTGGGTACCCGCGCGGTTACAGAACATTACCGGTAGGCAGTCGGCAGTCAGCACTACGCAGGCGTAGTCGGCGGAAGTGGCGATGGCGGCGTCCGCCTCTGGCGCATCCGCCTGATAACCTTGCTGCACCCGCGCCCCATGGGTCTGGTTAAGCCATAGCAGCGGGCGTTCGTCACCTACCTCCTTTTGCATCAGACGGCGGCAGAGTGTGACGTGCTCGGGGTTGTCACCCACATGGGAAGCCGGATTGAAGGCGGCAAAATTATCCTGACTGGGGCCGGTCTCGCGTGTGGTGACAAAGGCGCGTACGCTTTTGGGCGCAGGCCAGTCAGGAATCAGAAGCGTCGGCCGTAAATCGATGGCATCACTCATTGCATGGTCTCGTTGTCTTCACGCAGATAATCCAACAACATTAGTAGATCATCAGGCAAGTCGGCATGGAATGTCAGCGTTTCGCCGCTCACCGGATGCACAAAGCTCAGTTTCCGGGCATGCAGTGCCTGGCGTGGGAATTCACGCAGAATCTCCTTGAGCGGTCCGGCCGCACCTGGCGGCAGCTTGGCGCGCCCACTGTAAAGCGGGTCACCAATCAGCGGGTAGCGGGCATGGGCCATATGCACACGAATCTGATGGGTACGCCCGGTTTCCAGCTGGCAGCGCACGTGGGTGTGCGCGCGAAAACGCTCGACCACCCGGAAGTGAGTAACGGCAGGCTTGCCTGAAGCCGTCACCGCCTGGCGCTTACGGTCCTTGGGATGGCGACCTATTGGCGCATCAATAGTGCTGCCCGAAACAGGCTTACCGATCACCACCGCATCGTACTGGCGCGAGACGCTGCGCGCCTGAAGCTGCTCAACCAGCACTGTTTGTGCCGGAATGGTCTTGGCTACCATCATCAGCCCCGTCGTATCCTTGTCCAGACGGTGAACAATACCTGCCCGGGGCACCTCGGCCAGCGCCGGATGATGATGAAGCAGCGCGTTGAGCAGAGTGCCGTCCGGGTTACCTGCCGCCGGATGCACCACCATGTTGGTGGGCTTGTTGATTACCATCACCGCATCGTCCTCAAAGACGATATCCAGCGGTATATCCTGGGCTTCAAAACGCAGGTCTTCTTCAATGGTGGCTTTTAGCTCAAGCACTTCATCGCCATGCAGCTTCGCTTTGGGTTTCACTTTCGCGCCGTCCACGGTCAGTTCGCCGGCGTTGATCCATGCTTTTAGTCGCTCGCGAGAGTAATCACTGAACAACTCCGCGGCTGCTTGGTCCAACCGCGCGCCTGCAAGTGTTGCTGGCACACGTTGCATGGCTTCAACTATCCGGGGCATGACGTAACTTCCTTTGACGACACCCGGCAATACGCGACTAGGCCTGCGTTTTGCGTCGAGGTGATTTATAGTGGGCTAACTGCGACCTATTCTACCATTTCTACTTATGGCCATCGTCGCTTTTCGGTGATTGAGGCTTGTTTGCAACGAGGATGATGATGCGCGTTTTTTCTGCTGCCAACCGCTTTGGTGCCCTTGCGTTGAGCCTTGCCCTTTTGGCAGGCTGCGCCAGTAACGACACAGCTCCTGAAGACGAAGACGAGTTTTCCGGGGTACAGGAGCGTGAACTTTACGAGCTGGCGCGCACTGCGCTAGACAGCAACCGCTATCCGATTGCAATTGAGCGTCTCGAAGCGCTGGATACGCGCTACCCGTTTGGCCCTCACGCCGAGCAAGCACAACTGGAGCTTATCTACGCTTACTACGAAAATAGCGACTGGGAAAAAGCTCGGGCAGCAGCCAGCCGGTTTATTCGCCTGCATCCCGACCATCCTCAAGCCGATTACGCCTACTACCTGCGCGGCCTTTCCGCCTGGCAGGCAGGTCGTTTCAGCCTTGAACGCCTGCGCTTGATCGATATTTCCAAGCGCGACCTGGGTGCCTCACGGGATGCCTACAATGACTTCCGCGAGCTGATCCAGCGCTTCCCCCAGAGCGATTATGCCCCGGATGCCCAGCAGCGCATCGTTTATCTGCGCGACCTACTGGCCCGCCATGAGCTTCATGTTGCGGACTACTACCTGCGCCGGGGCGCTTATCTGGCGGCTGTCGAACGGGGCCGCTGGGTAGTGGAACACTACCCTGAGTCCAGCGCTACCCGTGATGCTCTGGCCACCATGATTGAAGGCTATCAAGGTCTAGGCATGGATGACCGGGCAGGTGAAGTACTTGCCGTACTGCGTGAAAACGCCCCTGACCATGAGCAGCTTCAGGGTGGCCGTTTTGTACCCAAGCACCTGGACTGAATAATTAATCGATTGGCAATAAAGCTGACGTCCTAACCGATTAAGTTATACAACTTTTGTTCTCCTTAAAAACCACGCCGAGGCGTGGTTTTTGTCTTTATGGCACAACCCTCTGCTTTAAGAAAACATAAGTTTCGTATAATTTAAACAAACTATCTATCCAATAGTTGTACAAATAAACTCCTGAGACTAATATTGCGGCCGACTACCATAAAAATGCGCCGCTACGGTGCCTAAGGGACTCTAAGATGCTGTCATTGGACGCTCGTTTTACTGGCACCAAAATAAGTACTCGCCTCGCATTTGCCTTCTCCACCCTACTGGCACTGCTGATCGTTTTAACCGCTGTCGGTATCTACCAAGTCAACCAAATCGACCGTGGCCTCACCGCAATCAACGATATCAATGGAGCCAAGCAGAGTTTCGCTGTAGACATGCGGGGAAGTGTTCATGACCGAGCCATTACCTTACGCGATATTGTCATTACCGCGGGGAACGGCAACCTCGATGCCCTGCGTGCTGACATTGATCGCTTACAGGAAAGTTACCAGAACGCCACGACGGGCATGCAGGGCGTTATCCAGCAATACTCAACCACACCGCAGGAACAGAATCTGCTGAACCATATCGCAAGCCAGGCGGAGATGGTCAGAGCACTTACCCTACAGGTGTTTGATGCCCGTGATACCGGCGACTATGAACTCGCCCAAACACTAATGCTTGAACAGGCCGGGCCCGCCTATAGAGAATGGTTAAACCGCATTAACCAGTTTATTGACTTGCAAGGCCAGATTAATAATGTCAGTACAGCACAGGCGCGTGCTACCGCTTCAGGCTTTCAAATGCTGATGCTGGGTTTAACGCTCTTTGCATTGGTGGTTGGCGGCGTTATCGCGATGTTTTTATCCCGCCAGCTGTTACGCGAGCTCGGCGCTGAGCCTCATGATGTAAAAACGTTTGCAGAAGCAGTTGGGCGTGGCGAGCTAACGACAAAGGGCCAGCTCAAAAAAGGCGATAATCGTAGCATTATGGCGTCTCAGGTAGAGATGGCTCGTCAGTTACAAACTATCGTTACCCAGGTTCGTGCTTCGGCAGAAGCCGTCGCTGCCAACAGCGAGCAGATTGCCGAGGGCAATAACGATTTGTCGTCGCGCACCGAACAGCAGGCCAGCGCCCTTGCGGAAACAGCTTCGGCCATGGAGCAGCTCAACAGCACAGTAAAACTCAACGCGGAAAACTCCGAGCAGGCAAGCCAGGAGGCGCAGAGCGCTTCACAGATTGCCACTAAAGGCGGTGAAGCAGTGCATCAAGTGGTGGGTACCATGAATGAGCTGAACCAGAGCTCTCAGGAAATCGCGGGCATTACCTCGACCATTGATTCCATTGCCTTCCAAACCAACATTCTGGCACTCAACGCCTCCGTTGAAGCAGCCCGAGCAGGCGAGCACGGCCGGGGCTTCGCCGTGGTGGCCGAAGAGGTGCGCAACCTTGCCCAGCGCAGTGCGGAGGCCGCGCGCGAAATCAATCAGCTGATCGCCAGCAACCTAGAGCGCGTCAAGCACGGCAACCAGCGTGCCGAAGAGGCGAGTAAATCCACCGAAGAGATCGTGGCGGCCATTGATCGCGTCACCACCATCATGCAGGAGATCAGCCATGCCAGCGCCGAGCAGAGCGCCGGCGTGCAGGAAGTTGGCCAAGCAGTTACCGAAATGGATCAGGTGACCCAGCAAAACGCGGCGCTGGTGGGGCAAAGCGCCAAATCCGCCGCTAACCTGCGCGAAAATGCCCGTCAGCTGCTGCAGATGATGGAAGCATTTAAGTTACCCCAGGCCGTTCAAGGCGCCCAGCGTGCGTCCGCACACAACATGGCACCCGCCCTCGCTAGCCCTAAGGCACGCCCGATGGCGACAAGCCCTACCCAGCATCAGCCGGAGCCCGAGTGGGAAAGCTTCTAAACCATAACCGCTACCCGCTGCGATAAAAAAGGCTCCTGAGTTCAGGAGCCTTTTGCGCTGGGCCTAGCTTAATACCTAGTCACCCGGCTGCCAGCCGTTAACGATCGGGTAGCGGCGGTCGCGTCCAAAGCCCCGGGGCGTTACCCGAACCCCCACGGGTGCCTGACGCCGCTTGTATTCACAGCGATCGACCAGTTTGACCACCTTGTAGACATCCTCAGAATCAAAGCCTGCAGCAATGATAGCCTCCGCGCTCATATCACCTTCGATATAGCTCATCAGAATCGCATCCAGCACGTCGTAATCAGGCAGCGAGTCGCTGTCCTGCTGCCCAGGGGCAAGTTCTGCGCTGGGTGGGCGCTCAATCACCCGTTCAGGAATCGCTGGCGACTGGGTATTACGCCACAGGGCTAATCGGTATACCCAGGTTTTATACACATCCTTGAGGGCGTTGTAACCGCCCACCATGTCGCCGTAAAGCGTGGCGTAGCCCACCGCCATTTCACTCTTGTTGCCCGTGGTCAGCACCATCAGGCCCTTCTTATTGGAAAGCGCCATCAGCAGCACACCACGACAGCGTGACTGCAGGTTCTCTTCGGTGGTATCACGCTCAGTGCCGGCAAAACTTTCCGAAAGTGTCGCCATAAACGCATCCACCATGGGCTCGATGGGCATCACCTCGTAATGCACGCCAAGCATTTCGGCCTGCTGGGCGGCATCCTGTTTTGAGATATCGGCGGTATAATGATACGGCATCATCACTGCCTGAACCCGCTGCGGCCCTAGGGCGTCTACGGCAATCGCCAATGAAAGAGCGGAGTCGATACCCCCCGAAAGTCCTAGCACCACGCCATCAAAGCCGCTCTTGTTGACGTAATCGCGCACGCCGGTGACCAGCGCGCAGTAAAGACTTTCTTCAGGCTCTACATCCGGCTCGATCTCTCCGTCCTGCGGCTCCCAAATGGCCGCACTGGTTTGTAGCAGCTGTACCGGCATCAGACCCGCCTGCCAGTAAGGCGCCAGCACCTTGAGCTGCCCTTTGGCGTCCACGCATTTAGAGCCGCCGTCAAACACCAGCTCATCCTGCCCGCCGATGGTATTCACATACACGATCGGCCGGTCGACCTCGAGCGCGCGCAGCTCTAGCAGCCGTAGTCGCTCGCCGGGCTTGTCCTGATGATAGGGCGAAGCGTTGAGGCTGATCAGCACCTCGGCCCCGGCCGCTTTGGCCGCTTTTACCGGCGCGCCTTCCCACAGGTCTTCACAAATCAAAAGCCCAAGCCTGGCGCCCTTATGCTCGTAAACCAGCGGCTCGGTGCCCGGTGTGAAGTAGCGCTGCTCATCAAACACCTGATAGTTAGGGAGCGCCTGCTTGGCGTACTCCGCCTCCCATTGGCCGTTGTACAACACGCCTGCCAGGTTATAGCGCTTGCCTTCGCGCACGCCGGGGTAGCCGATGATTACCAGTACATCGCGGGCGACCTTTTCGGCCATCTTGGCTCGCGCTTCGCGTAGCCGTGCTTCCATGGAGGCACGTAGCAATAAATCTTCCGGCGGATACCCTGATAAAAAGAGCTCAGGGAAGATAACGATATCCGCCCCATGCTCAATGCGCGCTTCGCGCACGGCTTCAATAGCACGCGCCGCATTGCCGGGAATATCCCCGACAAGCGGATCAAGTTGGGCCATTACCAGCGTTAAATCTTGCATGGGCGTTAAAATCTCTTGAGAATCTTTAGAATATTGTTAACTGCATCGATGCATTGTCCCGCAAGGGCCGCCTGCTGGCAAAGCCCGCACTCGCATTGACCGCTTTCATCTCCGTACCGGAGGGTCTACAAGGATGAACCTTTTGATCATTCGCCTGATTATTTTTGCCGTGGTGTTTTACGCTGGTTTAAAGCTTTACGGCATGTACCGCCAGCACAAGCTGGCCCGCGACGCCGAACACGAGACATTAAACCGCCACGATGGCGGTCAGATGGTGCGCTGCCGCTGGTGCGATGTTCACGTGCCGGAAAGTGAGGCGTTGCGCGACCACGAACAGTGGTTCTGCTCCAGCGCCCACCGCGATCGCTACGTTCAGGAGCAGGCAGACAAGAACAGCGGCGCCTAGACGCGGCTCATCCGCCTGAAGGTTCCAGCCGTTCAGGCGTGGGCCAGAACGGCGCGGGGTCTATCAACGGCTCCCGGTTAAGTAACTGGTCTGCCAGTAGATGGGTGGAAGCTGGCGCCAGCACCAGCCCATTGCGATAGTGTCCCGCGTTGATAAACACGTTGGGCATTCCTGGCAGCGCGCCGATAAACGGAAGGCCTTCCGGCGAACCGGGCCGCAGCCCCGCCCAGTGGTAGGCAACCGGGCACTCCTTAAGGGCGGGCACGATACGTTCTGCACTGTGTTTTAAAGAGGCCAGCGCCTCCTCATCGGTGGTTTTATCGAATCCGGCCTCTTCGAGTGTCGAGCCTACCAGCAGCAAGCCATCGCCTCTGGGAATAACGTAGCGGCCATCTTTCAAGACGACGCGTTGCACCAGCCCAGGCGGCGCTTGATAGGCAATCATCTGTCCTTTCACCGGGCGCACCGGTACACGCACACCAAGCGTGGCCAGAAGCCTGGCAGTCCAGGCGCCCCCGCAAACGACCACCCGCGCGGCCAAAAGCGCACCTTGGGAGGTATTCACCCCGGTGACGGCGTCTTCGCGCTTTACAAAGCCATACACCTCACACTGCTCACGAAGCGTAACCGTGGGCATGGCCAAGAGCCTGGCTCGCAGCGCCTGACCAAGACGTGGGTTGCGTATGCTGCCAAGCGTAGGCATCCATAGCGCGTTTTCATGGGCAATGGCGACATCAGACTCTTTCTGCTGAACGAAGTCAGCGCCCACGCGCACCAGCGGCTTGCCCATCTGGCGAGCCCAGCTAAGCGCCCTCTCCTCGTCATCGACATTCAAGTACAAAAGCCCTTTCTGACGGTACTCGGGATCGATGCCCGTTTCTTCAAGCAGACGCAGCGCAAGCGTGGGATAGGCGCCTTCCGACCAGCGTGACAGTTGCGAAATAGGCGGCGCATAACGCCACGGATAAAGCGGTGATACAATGCCTCCACCCGCCCAGGAGGCCTCTTTCCCGCAGGTGCCACGTTCAACAAGAGTAACCTGCTGCCCGGCATCGGCTAACTGCAGAGCGGTCATCATACCGATAACACCGCCGCCAATAATTAGAAAATCGCTCACTCAGATTGCCTGCTCTGGCTTACTTGATGGCCGGCACACGGCCGGAGTCGGACACAGAGCATAGCGAGGAGAGTGGGCAGGTCAAGCGACCGGGAGAATGCATGATCAAACGACCCTTTGTTCTGAAACCTTCCGCCAAGGGGTTTACCCTGCTTGAACTGCTGATAGTACTGATATTGGTAGGAGTATTGGCCGTGTGGGGCGTGCCGAGTTTCAATGCGCTAGGTGAGCGCACCGCTGTTACCAGTGAGATCAACCGTCTGCAGTCCGCACTTTCGCTGGCACGCAGCACGGCCATTACTCACCAGAAAGCCATCACACTATGCCCGGCCAACCTGGACCGTACGGCCTGCACAGGTGATTGGAGCAGCGAGCTGATGATTGTAAGCGCCGACAAGCTTCGAGGGATCAATGAACACGAGGTAGTACGGCTGTTTCCAGCCACTGCGGTGAAGGTGACCAAAAACGGCCATGACCGTATCCGATATACCCCGCTTGGCCATGCCACGGGGTTCAACAGCACGTTCTCTATCTGCCCTGCCAGCACACAGGACATCGTCAACGGGGCCAGCCTGGTGCTCAGTACGCTTGGCCGGGCCCGCGTTGAGAAGCAGCCTGCCAGTTGTTAGCGGCAGGCGCTTATCGTTTCCAGAGTGGCTTGATCAGGCAATGCCATCCAGATAGCGCTCGGCATCGAGTGCGGCCATACAGCCACTGCCCGCCGAGGTAATCGCTTGGCGATAGATATGATCCATCACGTCGCCACAGGCAAATACGCCAGGCACGCTGGTCGCGGTGGCGTTCCCTTCAAGCCCCGAGTTCACCTTGATATAGCCATCGTTCATGGTCAGCTGGCCTTCAAAGATACCGGTGTTGGGGCTATGGCCAATAGCGATAAACAGCCCCGGAGCGTGTAGCTCCTTGGTGCTACCATCAAGCGTTGACCTCAGGCGCACACCGGTGACACCGGTGTTATCGCCCAGCACCTCGTCGATTTCCTGAAACCACTCAAGCGCCATGGTGCCCGCCGCCACTTTTTCAAACAGCCTGTCCTGCAGGATCTTTTCTGCCCGCAGCGAATCGCGACGATGAACCAGCGTTACCTTGGACGCGATATTGGAAAGATACAGCGCCTCTTCCACCGCCGTATTGCCACCCCCGACCACGATAACTTCCTGGTTACGGTAGAAGAAGCCATCGCAGGTGGCGCAGGCTGAAACGCCCTGGCCCATGAACTGCTGCTCAGTCGGCAGGCCGAGATAGCGGGCGCTGGCGCCGGTTGCCACGATCAGGGCATCACAGGTATAGGTACCGCTGTCGCCCTTCAAGGTAAACGGCTTTTCTCTCAGGCTAACCTCGTTGATATGGTCAAACAGCACTTCGGTATTGAAGCGCTCGGCGTGGGCTTTCATGCGCTCCATCAGCTCAGGGCCCTGTACGCCCTCGGCATCGCCTGGCCAGTTATCAACGTCTGTCGTGGTGGTTAGCTGCCCACCCGCCTGCATTCCGGTAATCAGCAGCGGCTTCAAGTTGGCCCGTGCTGCATAGACGGCCGCTGTGTATCCCGCAGGACCGGAACCCAGAATAATCAAACGTTCATGACGTGTTTCCATGACACCACCTTGTAAATGTCTAGCTGATAAAGTCGCACTAACGAACTACGCGTACTAGCGACCGACGAGTCGCCAAGAGTCTGCCTGAAATGGCGCCAAGTACAAGCTATTGCAAGGGTTAACCTTCGCTATTAGGCGAAGACACCTTGAAACGGCCTTTATAAACACGCATGTACTACTACTATGTAGATCATACTAAAAGGAAAACAGTGACCGTCGCGCTGCGTTAACGACTCGCAATTCAGAGGAGAAAGGCATGAGCCACACACCCGATACGCTCCAGACGTTAGATGTAGGTAGCAAACAGTACCGCTACTACAGCCTTCCCAAGGCCGCCGATGCACTTGGCAACATCGACCGGCTTCCCAAGTCACTCAAGATTCTACTCGAAAACCAGCTGCGCTTCGCCGACGACGAAAGCGTTGAGCAGGATGATATGCAGGCACTGGTCGACTGGCAGAAAGAGGGCAAATCCAGCCGCGAGATCGGCTACCGCCCTGCCCGGGTATTAATGCAGGACTTTACCGGTGTGCCCGGCGTGGTCGATTTAGCCTCCATGCGCGCCGCGGTGGAAAAACTCGGTGAAGACCCGGCCCGCATTAATCCCCTCTCTCCGGTTGACCTGGTGATCGACCACTCGGTCATGGTCGACAAGTTTGGTAATGCCACGGCGTTTGAAGAGAACGTCGAAATCGAGATGCAACGCAACCGCGAGCGCTACGAGTTTCTGCGCTGGGGCCAACAGGCCTTTAACAACTTTAGCGTGGTGCCGCCCGGCACCGGCATCTGTCACCAAGTAAACCTTGAGTACCTGGGCCGAAGCGTTTGGACCAAAGAGGAAGATGGCGTCACGTTTGCCTACCCGGATACCCTGGTGGGCACCGATTCTCATACCACCATGATCAACGGTTTAGGCGTGCTGGGTTGGGGTGTCGGCGGCATAGAGGCGGAAGCTGCCATGCTGGGCCAGCCGGTCTCCATGCTGATTCCTGAAGTGATTGGCTTCAAGCTTACCGGCAAGCTACGCGAAGGCATCACCGCGACTGACCTAGTGCTGACTGTTACCGAAATGCTGCGTAAAAAAGGCGTGGTGGGCAAGTTTGTCGAGTTCTACGGCGACGGCCTGAAGGATTTGCCTCTTGCCGACCGTGCAACGATTGCCAACATGGCACCGGAATATGGCGCCACCTGTGGCTTCTTCCCCGTGGATGAGGAAACGCTCAACTACATGCGCCTGACCGGCCGTGAAGATGACCAGATTGCTCTGGTAGAAGCCTACAGCAAGACCCAGGGCCTATGGCGCGAGCCGGGCGATGAGCCGGTATTCAGCGACACCCTGCACCTGGACATGACCGAAGTGGAAGCAAGCCTTGCCGGCCCCAAACGCCCGCAGGACCGGGTAGCGCTAAAAGATATGGCCGCCGCCTTCGATAAGATCATGCAGGACGACGCCAAAGCACAGCCCACCGCCGAAAAAGGCAAGTTCGGCTCCGAGGGCGGTCAGGCAGCCGTAGGCATTAATCGCAGTCTTGAAGGTGATTTCAAGCACGCCGACAGCCAGAATGTCACCCTGGGTGATCAATCCTTCAGCCTTGACCCAGGTGCGGTGGTGATTGCCGCAATCACCTCGTGCACCAATACCTCCAACCCCAGCGTGATGATGGCGGCCGGCCTTCTCGCCCGCAAGGCGCGCGAAAAGGGCCTAACCACCAAGCCTTGGGTGAAGACCTCCCTGGCGCCCGGCTCCAAGGTTGTAACCGACTATCTGGCTGCCGCCAAGCTAAACGATGACCTGGACGCGCTGGGCTTTAACCTGGTGGGCTATGGTTGCACTACCTGCATCGGCAACTCAGGGCCCCTACCTGAGGCTATCGAAAAAGCCGTAAATCAGGGCGACCTGACCGTAGCCTCGGTACTTTCGGGTAACCGTAACTTCGAAGGCCGTGTTCATCCGTTGGTAAAAACCAACTGGCTCGCGTCACCCCCCCTGGTAGTCGCTTACGCCTTGGCGGGCAACGTTCAGCGCGATTTAACCAAGGATCCTTTAGGCGAGGACAGCGACGGCAACCCGGTTTACCTGAAAGATATCTGGCCTTCTCAGGCGGAAATCGCTGAAGCGGTTGAACAGGTCAATACCGAGATGTTCCGCAAGGAGTACGGTGAGGTATTCAAAGGCGACGAAACCTGGCAGGCAATCAACGTTTCTGAAAGCCAGGTTTACCAATGGCCAGAGTCCACCTACATTCAGCACCCGCCCTTCTTTGAAGGCATGGGCCGCGAACCGGATGCGATTGAGGACGTTCGCAATGCGCGCATTCTGGCCATGCTGGGCGACTCGGTTACCACCGATCACATCTCACCGGCAGGCTCCATCAAGCCCGACAGCCCCGCTGGCCGTTATCTGCAGGAGCATGGCGTCAAGCCCGTCGACTTCAACTCCTACGGCTCACGCCGCGGCAACCACGAAGTAATGATGCGCGGCACCTTCGCTAACGTGCGCATTAAAAACGAAATGCTGGAAGGTGTAGTAGGCGGCGAAACCCGCTATGTGCCAAGCGGCGAGCAGATGTCGATCTATGATGCGGCCATGAAGTACCAAGAAGCAGGTACACCGCTTGTCGTGATTGCCGGTAAAGAGTACGGCACCGGCTCCTCGCGCGACTGGGCTGCTAAGGGTACGCGGTTACTGGGCGTTCGCGCTGTGATTGCCGAGTCCTTTGAGCGTATTCACCGCTCCAACCTGATTGGCATGGGCGTGGTACCGCTTCAGTTCCCGGAAGGCGAGACGCGCGAAACGCTGAAATTAACCGGAGATGAGGAGATATCGATTGCCGGATTAAGCGATTTGAGCCCCGGCAAAACAGTCAAGGTAGTGATTAAAAACGGCGAGCAGGAACGTACCGTTGATGCCAAGTGCCGAATTGATACGCTCAATGAGCTGGCTTACTACCGCCACGGTGGTATCCTTCACTACGTGCTGCGCAAAATGATCGGCGCAGCCTAAGTAACACCAACCAATGCTTGTATGCCCCCACTTCGGTGGGGGCTTTTTTTGGCCTGCTAATTACTTGAGTAACACGACGACTTAAACGGCGCGACGGCGATAGGTACGATACACCGGTGACCAGCTCGCTTTTTCGATATCCTCGCGTAGTTTGGTCCCGCTGGTAGTCAAGGCAACGCCGTTATGCTGAGCGGTAGCCGCCACTTCAAAGGCAATCGACTGACTGATTTCACGGATCCGTGACAGTGGTGGCAACAGCGCGCCTTTGCCCTCTTTGACGATCGGCGCTTCACGCGCCAGCGCCCGTGAGGCGCTCATCAGCATCTCATCGGTTACCCGGTTAGCCTTCGCCGCAATAACGCCCAACCCAATGCCGGGGAAGATATAAGCATTGTTACACTGGGCGATCGGATAAGTACGGCCGTTATACACTACTGGGGCAAATGGGCTACCCGTTGCCACCAGCGCCTGACCGTCGGTCCAGCGAATCACGTCTTCCGGAACGGCTTCCGCCTGAGAAGTCGGGTTGGAAAGCGGCATGATAACCGGGTGCTCACAGCCCGCGTGCATGGTTTTCACTACTTGTTCGGTAAAGATACCGCGCTGTCCACACACCCCGACCAATACCGTAGGCTTCATCTGGGCGATGGTTTCTTCCAGGCCCTGACCATTCCAATCGGCGACCAAGGACGGGTCATGTGCCAGGCGGCGCTGGAAGTCACGCTGCCACTCCTGGTCTGAGGTCATCAGGCCTTCGCGATCGACAACGAATATCCGCGAGCGCGCTTCACTTTCCGTCAGGCCTTCGGCCTCCATCGCGACCACTACCTGCTCGGCAATGCCGCAGCCTGCAGAGCCGCCGCCGACAAATACTACGCGCTGCTGGGCGATGCTTTCCTCACGCGCTTGACAGGCCGCCATAAGCGTACCTACCACCACGGACGCCGTACCCTGAACATCGTCGTTGAAGCAGCACAGCTCGTTACGGTAGCGCTCAAGCAAGGGCACCGCGTTAGCCTGGGCAAAATCTTCAAACTGCAAAAGTGCGTTCGGCCAGCGGCGTTTCAGCGCCGAAATGAACTCGGCCATGAAGGCATCGTACTCCTCCTGCCCCACGCGCTTATGGCGCCAACCCATATACATGGGGTCATCCAGCAACGCCTGATTGTTGGTACCCACATCGATCATGATCGGCAGTGTATGTGCGGGGCTGATACCACCACAGGCGGTATAAAGCGCCAGCTTACCGATCGGAATACCCATCCCGCCGATGCCCTGGTCACCCAGGCCCAGAATGCGCTCGCCGTCGGTGACCACGATTACCTTGACGTTATCCTTGGTGGCGCTGCGCAGGATGTCATCCATATGCTCGCGATCCGGATAGCTGATGAATAGCCCCCGGTGGTTGCGGTAAATATTGGAGAATTCCTGACACGCCTGGCCCACCGTCGGGGTGTAAATGATCGGCAGCATCTCTTCCAGATGCTCGGATACCAGCCGGAAATACAACGTTTCGTTATCGTCTTGAATAGCTCGCAAATAAATATGACGATCCAGATCACTATGGCACTGCTGGTACTGGCGATAAGCGCGTTCTAACTGATCATCAATAGTTTCAACATTTTGCGGTAGCAGGCCAATCAGATTAAAGGCCAATCGCTCTTCTTGAGTAAACGCGCTGCCTTTGTTCAATAGCGGCATTTCAAGCAAAGAGGGACCAGCGTAAGGAATATATAAGGGGCGTTTACTCGTGGACATAGGCGCTCTCATTGATATCAATTTCTATTGCAATGCAGCAACGCTGGGCGTTGGCGGCGTTTGCCAATAATGTAACATGCTAGTACGACAAAGGTGGAAGCATCACGCTAATCGCTACAAAAACGCCCCGGCTTTTGGCCGGGGCGAAACATTAAATTGACGCGTTTGAAAAACTGTTAGCTCGTTTTGGCAACGGGCTTGCGGCCTTCCACACCATCAAAAAAGAACGGGCGAATCCTGACCCCCAGCATGTTGCCCGCAAACGCGGCCACCAGCCATACCCAGCCGTGCAGGCTACCGGAGGCGATCCCGCCAAAATAAGCCCCGATATTGCAGCCAAACGCCAACCGCGCCCCGTAACCCAGCATCAACCCTCCAATTACCGCGGCCAATACCGAACGTAGCGGAATTCTGAAGTTAGGTGCAAACCGCCCGGCCAGGTGCGCGGCAGCAAGCGCCCCAAGCATGATACCCACGTTCATGACCGTGGTGATATCGCTCCATACACTGGCCTCAAGCGCTGCGCTATTGCCCGCCGACTGCCAATAGCCCCACTGGCTGACATCGCCGCCTACCAGCTCAAAGCCCTTTGCGCCCCACAGTGCAAAGGCCGAGGTAATGCCCCACGGGCGGCCCGCCAGAGCCAGGGTGGCAAAGTTCAAAAGCGCCAGGGCAACAGCACCTGCAAGTAGCGGCCAGGGGCCTGTCAGCCAACGCTCAACGCCGTATTTTTCAACATGCGGCACCTTTTCCAGCTGACCGTGGCGACGCTTTTCCATCACCAACGTAAACGCAGCAATGGCGGCAAACAGCACCAGGCTAATCGCGATCCCGCCGCCCGTACCGGCAACATCAATCAACGAGGTCGGCTGAAAAGCGGGCAAGCTTTGCCACCAGGCAAAATGCGCGGTCCCGATCACCGAGCCAATGATGAAGAACACTAGGGTAATCAGCATGCGCGCATTACCACCGCCCGCCGTAAACAGCGTGCCCGAGGCGCAGCCACCGCCCAACTGCATGCCTATACCAAACAGAAAAGCACCGAACAGTACGGAAATCCCGATAGGCGATACAAAGCCACGGACCTCGGTACCAAACAAGGTACCTGCCCCCAGCGCGGGGAAGAACAACACAACGGCGATCGCCAGCATGACCATTTGCGCCCGCAAGCCGCGCCCACGACGCTCAGTAATAAATACCCGCCAAGCGGCGGTAAAACCAAAGGCAGCGTGATACAGCACCATTCCCAATAGACCGCCCACAATCATTAAAAGGCCGGTATTGGCTCCAAATATTACGCCAATCAATAGCGCGCCCAATACGATTGCCGCTGTCGCAATCAGCGGCACCCGATAGCTGGTGGTTACCGCCGGTGTCATCGTTGACATACATTCACCTTTTGCAATGCCAAAAGCGCCTATAAAAGGCGCTTTTGTCGGTAAGAATAATAGTTATAAGCTTAACGCTGAGTTCGATAAGCGTAAAATTATTTATGCAGCAGTGGTTATTACTTTTGGCTCTATCTACTCCGCGTCTTCCTCACGCGTCACGTAGAGACGATTAACCAGCACAAAGAGCACAACGGTTAGCGGTGCAGCTAACAGCACGCCCGCCACACCGAATAACGTGCTGGCCGCAAATAGCGAAAACAGCAGCATAGCAGGCGGTAGATGCACGGCACGCTGCTGTATCAGGGGCTGCATAATATTGCCCTCAATCTGCTGGATAATCGTATAAGCAATCAGCACAAACAGGGCTGTTTGCGGGCTTACCGTATAGGCCAGCAGCAGTGCGGGAATGGCCGCCACCAGAGGACCCAACAGCGGTACAAAATCCAGAATCCCGGCAATCAGCCCTAGGCCGAGCGGGGCAGGTACACCTAAAAGCCACATGCTGATCCCTACTAGAAGCCCGGTGACCACCATGGCAATCAGTTGCCCGCCTAACCAGAAACGCAGCGCCTTGCCGCTTTCGTCCAGCGCATCCGCCAACTTGGGCCGACTCTTGACCGGCGCAAGCAATAGCAGGCCACGCCGATACACTCCAGGTTGGGCAGCAAAGTAAACCATGCCGACAATCAATGCGAAAAAGTTGACGACGCTGCCCCCCATGGACACCACTACCATGCCCACCTGGGAAATACCATTTTCAAACAGGCTACCCGCCCGCTCAGCGGTGTTATCCAAAAGCGGCGCCAACGATGTTCCCTCAATGCGCTCCTGCAGCTGCGCCCAGGCATCGGGCAGCAAAGAGGTCAAGGCTTCCAGTTCAGAAGACACCTGCGCCCCAAACCCCCAACTGATCAGGCCCAGAACCAGTACTAACCCAATAATAACGATTAGCAGCGCAAGCCAGCGAGGCACCCCCAACCGCAGTAGCGGCGCCATACCCGTCTGCAACACACAAGCGCCCACCACCGCGCCAAAAATCAAGAGAAGCAGGCCCGCAAGCTGCCAAAGCACTAACGCCACAACACCCAGTATTAATACAATCAGCGTGTATTGTGTAAACGTCCGTTGTCGATCAGTGGAGTGCATTCACTATTCCCTTTGTAGATGCCATCGCCAAGCCCAAGGCACGCTTATAACGCGCCTAGCTTACGTGAGAAGCACTATAGAACATTAGTCCTACGCAACCGCAGGATATTCGCGTAAACCTACCGATATGTAACTTAAAACGACAAAACCCCTTCCAACTGGAAGGGGTTTTTAGTAAGTAACACTTAAAGGCCTTAAATAAAGCGCCCAAGCCCCACAGCACTACGCAGCCTGTCCATGGTAACGGCCGCTTCTTCACGCGCGCGCTGAGCGCCTTTTTGCAGCACGCTTTCGATATAGGCGGGGTCTTCCATCAACGCATTGTAACGCTCACGCGGGGCGGACAAGTGCGCGTTGAGATAGTCAAAGACCTGGTTCTTGGCATCTCCCCAGCCAATACCCGCCGCGTACTGCTCACGCATGGCCGCGGTTTCACTTTCGCTGGCAAACGCCGAGTAAATTTGAAATAGCGTACAGGTATCCGGGTCTTTGGGCTCACCTGGCTCCAATGAGTTGGTCTTGATTTTGCGCACCAGCTTCTGCAGTTTTTTCTCAGGCGAAAACAGCGGGATCGTGTTGTTATAGCTTTTAGACATCTTGCGCCCGTCCAGCCCTTTCAGCACCTCGCCTTTTTCACTGACCACAGCTTCTGGCAGAGCGAAATACTGGCCTTTATAAAGGTGATTGAAACGCCCCGCCATATCACGCGCCATTTCAATATGCTGAATCTGATCGCGCCCGACAGGCACTTTATTGGCGTTGAACATCAGAATATCGGCGGCCATCAGCACCGGATAGCCAAACAGCCCCATGGTGATCCCTTTATCAGCATCCTGATCGCCCGCCTCTTCATTCTCAGCAACAGCAGCCTTATAGGCGTGAGCCCGGTTCATCAGCCCTTTGGCGCATACACAGGAAAGCATCCAGGAAAGTTCCTGAACTTCAATCAAATCAGACTGCCGGTAAAAAATCGCGTTGTCGGTATCCAAGCCCAGCGCCAGCCAGGTGGCCGCAATTTCCAAGCGTGACTCTTGTACACGCTTGGGATCCTGGCACTTGATCAGGGCATGGTAATCCGCCAGAAAATAGAACGACTGCACGTTAGGGTCCTGGCTTGCTTCAATTGCCGGCTTGATGGCCCCAACATAGTTACCTAAGTGCGGCGTACCGGAAGTGGTAATACCTGTCAGGACGCGGGTTTTAGCAGTTTGACTCATTGTATTCAGGCTCTTGGGCAAATAATCCTATAATAACGCGCCACCTATCGCGTGGCGAATAGCATCAGTGGAAGCGGGCCAACTGCCAGTGTGATTCTGTATCCGTTTGAACAAACACCAGCTGTGCTTGGGGCTGAATGTCGGCTTGAGTATCAGCTTGCCCATGGCGGTTCACCGTAACGGCCATGCGTCTGCCATTGAGCTTCTTAACATCAACGGCAAGGCTATTTGCCCCCTGATTACCGTGGGCAGTCTCTTGATTAAACGGTAAATGGTTTAAAAGTGTTTTAAGCGTGCTCTCTCCAAGCAGCTCATGTAACTGCTTTTCTTGAAGCCGATAATGATCGCCACTGCCCAAGGATTCTGCCAACCGGGTAAAAAGGATATCCCGCTGAGCAGAGTGGCGATTACCCGCTACGGCGACTAGCAAGCTCTCCTCCACCATTTGCGTCTGTACATAGGCGCGAAAATTACCCGCCAAACGCTCATCCACCAAGGCGGACTGCATACTCGCCACACCCACCAGCAGCGCGGCAGAAAGAAGCCCCATCACAATCACCAGTGCAGCGCCCTGCTGATGCTTCATAACCCATCACCCGAGAGGGCATGGTTGGCTATCTGATCGCGCTGCATGACGCGCCATGAAAAGGAGCGCTGGCTATCGCCTGCAAACGTGAGCGTGACGCGGTGAAGCCCTGCGATACCCTGGGTATCGTTATCGAAAAGCGTAATGGACGAGCACTCATTACCGCCTTTATAAAGCCCTTCAATCAGCGGTTGGCTGTCCCGGCGCAATGCGCAGGTGGCATCGTCTACCAATGAGTCGTTGATCTCATAAAGATGCCCCTGGCCCCGGCGAATATCCCGCGTGAGCGTCTGGGCTGCAAAGATCAGCGCCTCTTGCTGACGGCTTAGCGCATCCACACGTTCAAAGGTGGTAAACGTAGTCAATAACAGCTGCCCGGCTCCCAGAATGATGACGGAGCCAATCACCATGGCGACCATCAACTCAACCAGGGTAAAACCTGCTTGCTCCCTCTGAAGCACTAGGTTTCCTCCCATGCCGGCAGAGTAAACACGTAGTCGAAGCGCTCCTCAGCATTTTCTGAGGCACGCGCTTTAACCACGATAGCAACCGTCAATTGGCAGCTGTCATTCACCACAGTACGACTGATCGTACCCACGGCGTCGCCAAGCGGCGCATGGGCATCTTCAAGCCACTGCGCTTGCCAATCACGCTCCAACGCTGCTAGGTCAATACGCCGACAGCTTTGCGCACTTGAAAGCCGCGCCCAGGCGCGCTCTTGAGCATCAATCGCCGCCAAGCTGGCCACGGAGCGTTGAAAACCGGCGGCGGCGCCCTGTAGTGACGCCAACTGCATTGCCGCAATGCCTATCAGCCCAAACGCCAACAGCGCCAGCGCGATCAACGCTTCTACCAGCGAAAACCCCGCCTGGCGCGGCATCTACCAGCAGGCCTCAGGCAAACGCTCGCCACGGCTATCAAGCGTTATGGCGCTCCCACAGCCATCATCCTGCGTCGAGGAGGCGCTTATCAGGTAGGTATGCGCTGTAATTTCTGCTGAAGAAAGGGCGTAGCGACGGTCTGGCGACTCACGCGTAATAGCACACTCATGGTAGGAAAAGGTACGGGTATGACAGCGTTCCAGCTCAGCGGCAGCTTTTAATAGCCCCGCATGGGCATCGGTACGCATGGATGATTGGATATGGCGGGTAAAGCTGGGGTACGCCATGGCAGCCAGCAGGCCAAGAATGGCCAACACCACCACCAGCTCAATCAGTGTGAAGCCGCGCTGGCTACCTATCGGGTAGCCAGCGCGTAACGGGAAGGGATAAACCAAAAATGCCAAATGAGGCTCCTGTCTCAGCCACCGCATACGTAGTGAGTATGTCGGTAACCAATACGCAGCGCATCAGCTGCTCACAATTACCTGCTCTCGAAGCTCTTTAGGCATGGAGAAGGTTATGTTCTCTTCCCGACCAAGCAGCTCTTCAGGCACAGCGGCGCCCAAGGATTGCAGCTTGGCAATCACTCCTTTTACCAGCACCTCGGGGGCGCTAGCACCGGCGGTAACGCCGATACGGCCTACACTTTCAAGCCAGGCGGCCTCAATTTGATCGGCGTTATCGATCAGGTAGGCCGGCGTGCCCATACGCTCTGATAACTCGCGCAGACGGTTGGAGTTGGAGCTATTGGGGCTTCCCACCACAAGCACCAAATCGCTGTCAGCGGCCAGCTCGCGCACCGCGTCCTGACGGTTTTGCGTGGCATAGCAAATATCGTCCTTGCGCGGCCCACTGATCTCAGGAAACTTCTCACGCAGCGCGTCAATCACCTTGGCCGTATCATCCATCGACAGCGTCGTTTGAGTGACAAAGGCAAGCCTGGAAGGATCGTTGACCACCAGATTGGTAACATCCTGCTCATCCTCCACCAGGTAGATATGCCCACCATACGAGGTATCATAGCGCCCCATGGTGCCTTCCACTTCAGGATGGCCCGCATGCCCGATCAACACACATTCATGGCCTCGCTTGGCGTAGCGCAGAACTTCCAAATGCACCTTGGTAACTAGTGGACAGGTGGCATCAAACACTTTCAGCCCACGCCTTTCGGCATCGGCTTGTACGGCTTGTGAAACGCCGTGAGCCGAGAAGATGACGATTACGTCATCAGGCACTTCATCGAGTTCTTCAACAAAGATAGCCCCGCGCTCACGCAGGGTTTCCACCACAAAGCGGTTATGCACTACTTCGTGGCGGACATAGATGGGCGGCCCAAATACATCCAGTGCCCGGTTGACGATATCGATAGCGCGATCCACGCCGGCACAAAAACCACGCGGATTGGCCAATTTGATCTGTATGGGCTGTGCTTGCGTCGATTGCATATTAGCGCCTTGATGCGTAAACGCATCGCTGATGAACAATAAACCAGAATAACTAATAAACTAGTGCGTGGTGACAGGCTTGACGTCGAGTACTTCAACCTCAAAGGTCAGCGTACGCCCTGCCAACGGATGATTGAAGTCTACTTCAACCTGGTCGCCTTCAATGGTTTTGACCACGCCGGGCAGTTCCGTTCCCGCCTTATCGGCAAATGACATGACCATTCCCGGCTCAGGCGCTTCGTCACCAAAGTCTGACCGTTTCAGCGTCTGAATATTCTGCGGGTTGTGCTGGCCAAACGCATGCTCAGGGGTTATTTGAAACGACCCGTTTTGGCCCGCGGCCATACCTTTAATGGGATGCTCAAAGCCCGGGGGCAAATTGCCATCGCCATACTGAAAGGTAGCCGGCGCCTTTTCCTTGGTTGAATCCACCACCGTGCCATCTTCAAGCTTCAAGGTGAAGTGTAGAGTCACTTCCATCCCGTCATCAATCAGGTAATCACTCATTACGCTGCTCGCTATATGGTTACGCCCTGGCTTAACACAACCAGGGCTTGGCCAGGCTTGGATCTGATAAGACCTTGCCTGACCTAAACAGTTTTAAACCGTCGTTCGATGGGCTTTTCTGCGCCGCCGGTCACCCATGATGGATTCCCAAATCAAGCCGATGGCTCCCAGGGTAATCGCGATATCCGCCACATTAAAGGCCGGGTAGTACCAGCCTGCCACATGAAACGACAGGAAATCGACCACATAACCGTGCACCAGGCGGTCATAAAGATTACCCAGCGCCCCGCCGATGATCAGCGGCAGTGAAATGGCCAGCACCTTTTCATCAGCCCTGATACGCGAAAGCCAGATGGTTAAGCCTACGCTTGCCCCAATCGCAATCAGCGCAAAGAACCAACGCTGCCAGCCAGGGTGGGCGGCCAAAAAGCTGAAAGCCGCGCCGGTGTTGTGCATTAACGTCAAATTAAAAAACGGCAGCACTTCCACCGGCTGTAGATAACCCAGCTGACTGCTGGCAATCGCCTTGGTGGCTAAATCCAGCGCGACAACGGCCACCGCCACCCACAGCCAGCGCAGCGGCTGCCGCATGGGCGGGAGCTGCGCTACTTCATCACTGCTAGACCGAGTATTAGGCATAGTAACGCGTCTCACCGTTGCCTTCCGGCAGGTTAGAAATACAGCGACCACACAGATCTGGGTGCTCAGGGTGCGTTCCTACGTCAGCACGGTGATGCCAGCAGCGTTCACATTTCTGATTCGCGCTGTCGCTAACCGCTACCTTCAGGCCTTCAAGCTCGGTACTTTCCGCGCCTTCCGCTTCGGCCAAGGGTGCCAGATACACTTCGCTGGTCAGCATGACAAAGCGTAGCTCATCACCCAGCTTGGAAAGCGTCGCGTTAAGCTCATCGCTCACATAAAGCGTCACTTCGGCAGCCAGGCTGCCCTTAATCACCTTGGCGTTACGCGCATCTTCCAGGCACTTATTAACCGCATTCTTTACTTCCAGCACCTGCTCCCAGAAGGCACGGCCCATATCGGCGCCGTCTTCCAGAGTATTCAGACCGGTGTAGTAGGTTTCCAGCAACACGCTGTCGCCATGCTCACCAGGGATGTGCTCGTAAATCTCTTCTGCCGTGAACGAAAGAATAGGCGCTACCCAGCGGGAAAGTGCCTCTACTACATGATACAGCGCGGTTTGCGCACTACGCCGCGCCAGGGAGTCCGTCTGCGTGGTGTACTGGCGATCCTTGATAACATCCAGATAGAAGCCGCCCAGCTCGCGGGCACAGAAGCCGTGCACCTGCTGGTAAACATCCAGGAAGCGATACTCTTCGTAGGCTTTATCAATACGCGCCTGCAGCTGCGCGGCACGATCCACTACCCACTGATCGAGGGCCAGCATATCGCCAAAAGCTACCGAATCCTTTTCCGGGTTGAAACCGTTCAGGTTGGATAGCAAGAAGCGTGCGGTGTTACGGATACGCCGATACACATCCGCCGTGCGCTTGAGGATTTCATCAGAAACCGCCATCTCGCCCGAGTAGTCGGTCGAGGCGACCCACAGACGTAGAATATCCGCGCCTAGCTTATCCATCACCGACTGCGGCGCTACCACGTTGCCCAGCGATTTGGACTGCTTGCGGCCCTGGGAGTCAACGGTAAAGCCGTGGGTCAGCAGCTGGCGGTATGGCGCATGGCCGTCAATTGCCGAGCCTGTCAGCAGCGACGAGTGGAACCAGCCGCGATGCTGATCGGAGCCTTCCAGATACAAATCCGCCCGCGGGCCGCTTTCGTGACCATGAGGATGCGAGCCGCGCAGCACATGGCGGTGCGTGGTGCCGGAGTCAAACCAAACATCCAGCGTATCGGTCACTTTGTCGTAATCGGCCGCTTCAGCACCCAGCAGCTCGGCAGCGTCGAGGTTAAACCAGGCGTCGATGCCCTGCTCCTCTACACGCTTGGCGACTTCTTCCATCAGCTCAACGGTGCGTGAATGCAGCTCGCCGGTTTGCTTGTGCAGGAAGAAGGGAATCGGGACGCCCCAGTTACGCTGGCGCGAGATACACCAGTCAGGGCGGTTGGCGATCATGCTATGCAGACGCGCCTGCCCCCAGGCGGGCGTAAACGCGGTCGCCTCGATACCTTTCAGGGCACGTTCCCGCAGTGTTTTGCCATCTTTACCCTGAATATCCATGCCCACGAACCACTGCGCCGTGGCCCGGTAAATAACCGGTGTCTTATGGCGCCAGCAGTGCATGTAGCTGTGCACGATGGGTTTATGCGCCATCAGCGCGCCGACTTCGGCAAGCTTTTCGATGATGTTGGGGTTGGCTTTCCAGATCATCTGGCCGCCAAAGAACGGCAGGTCATCGCCATACACACCGTTACCCTGCACCGGGTTCAGCATGTCGTCAAAGCTCATGTCGTGGGCGCGGCAGGTATTAAAGTCATCCAGACCATAAGAAGGCGCGGAGTGAACGATACCCGTGCTGCCTACTTCCGACTCCACGTAATCGGCCAGATAAACAGGTGATAAGCGATCATAAAACGGATGGCGGAAGTTGATCAGATCAAGCTTGGCGCCTTGGGTCGTCGCGATGACCTCGCCTTCTAGGCCAAAGCGCTCCAGGCAGCTTTCCACCAGCTCTTCGGCCAGCAGCAATAACCGCTCACCGGCATCTACCAGCGCGTAGGTAAACTCGGGGTGAACGTTCAGCGCCTGGTTGGCAGGGATGGTCCAGGGCGTGGTGGTCCAGATCACTACCGCAGCAGGCTTGGGTAGCTCGCTCAAGCCAAACGCGGCGGCAAGCTTGTCAGCATCTTCCACCGGAAAAGCAACATCAATCGCATCAGACTTCTTGTCCTGATACTCGACTTCCGCTTCGGCCAACGCCGAGCCACAGTCAAAGCACCAGTTAACCGGCTTCAGGCCTTTGAAGACATAACCCGCTTCGACCATATCGGCCAGAGCGCGAATCTCACCTGCCTCATTGGCGTAGTCCATGGTGCGGTAAGGATGATTCCAGTCGCCAATCACGCCTAGCCGCACAAAGTCGGCCAGCTGTGTTTCGACCTGAGCACCAGCGTACTCACGGCACAGTTCACGCGCTTTTTGCGGCGCCAGGTGCTTACCGTGGGTCGTTTCCACCTTGTGTTCGATCGGCAGACCATGACAGTCCCAGCCCGGTACGTAAGGCGCATCAAAACCTGCCAGGTTTTTCGATTTAACGATTATATCTTTTAAAATCTTATTAACGGCATGACCGATATGGATACTGCCGTTGGCGTAAGGAGGGCCATCATGCAGTACAAACAGCGGTGCGCCCGCACGCGCTTCGCGCAAGCGCTGATACAGGTTCATGTCCTGCCAGCGGGAAACGCGTCCCGGCTCCTGCTTGGGCAGCATGCCACGCATGGGAAAGTCGGTTTCTGGCAAATTTAGCGTGTGCTTATAGTCCATGGTTCGGTCAGCCGTTGTCAGCATCGGCGTCATCCGCCGAAGAAGGATCAGAAGAAGTTGTCTTGAAAACCACTGTATTAGAAAGCGGGGCCGAGGCCAGCGGTAGCGCGTTGTTACGGTCAGTCACTGCCGTCGCAAAATAGCGATGCGCCTGGCTCTGATCGCGCTCAATTTGCGCTTTTAGTGCATCAAAATTGTCGAATTTAACTTCACCCCGTAGCCGTGCACAGGGAAATACCGTCATACGCTGGCCGTAAAGATCACCCTGAAAATCAAACAGGTGAACCTCAAGGGTCGGCCGCTTGGCGCCTACCGTTGGGCGAAAGCCGATGTTGCCAACGCCCTGATAGCACTGTCCATTTTCAAGTGTTACTCCAACGGCGTACACGCCACGCAGCGTTAGCGGCTGGGGTAACAGCGGCAGGTTCGCAGTGGGCACGCCAATGGTGCGCCCCAACTGCTGGTCACGCACAACGCGCCCCGAAAGCGAGTACGCCCGCCCTAACAGGGTGGCTGCCGCCGCAAAATTGCCGCTGGCAAGCAACGTACGTACTCGCGAGCTTGAAACCCGCTCGCCTTCGACCGTGAAGGTCCGGGTATGCTCTACCCCAAAGCCGCACGTCTCACCCACTGCCGCCAGCAGCGAAAAATCGCCCTGCCGGTCACAGCCAAAGCGAAAGTCATCGCCTACCACCAGATGCTTGACGTTCAGCCCCTCGACCAGCACCTGATTAATGAATTCACGCCCAGTCAGGCTTCTCAGCGCATTGTTGAAGGGCAAGCACACCACCTGCTCCGCCCCATGCTGGCCCAGCAGGCGAACCTTTTCGCGCAGGCGCGTCAACCGCGGCGGTGCCTGATCGCCAGCGAAATACTCTCGCGGCTGGGGTTCAAACACCACGACGGTTAACGGCACGTTCAGGCGCGCGGCGTGTTCGCGACACTGCTGCAAAATTGCCTGATGGCCACGATGCACACCATCAAAATTACCAATAGTGGCAACGCAGCCGCGGGTGCTTGCTCCCAGATTGTGCAGACCTCGAATGACGCGCATGGCACCTCAGCCGTTGATAATTTGCAGCGCCCACGCTTTTTCAGGCTTGGACGAGCGTAAAAACTCCTGATTATAGCGAACCCGCCGTACTATATGTCTAACTCTGTGCATATCAACCTACAGATTTAACCCTGCATTTTGAAATGTCGTGGCCGCAAGCCAAGCGCCGCCAACCAAATAAAGTAAAGCGCGCCTCCCAAGCCGACCAGCCCTGCCACCCAACCAACCCGTTGCCACAGGTTAAATGCCAGCCACGTTTGCCACTCAGGCGACACCGCATAAAGTCCAGCCGTCATCAAAGCGCTTCCTCCCAACAGCTGTACCGCGTAACGGCCCCAGCCGGGTTGAAAGACCAGAACGCCCTGCTTGTGCAGCAAATACCCCAGCAGCCCAGCATTCAAGAACGCTGAAAGCGCAGTCGCAAGCGCCAAGCCAGCGTGGGCAAGCGGCCAGATCAAGACAAGGTTGAACACCATATTGGCCACCATGGCGATAATCCCCACCTTGACCGGCGTTTTAGTGTCCTGGCGAGCAAAAAAGCCGGGGGCCAGTACCTTGATCAGCATGAATGCCACCAAGCCAAACGCATAGGCACGCAGACTCATGGCGGCCATCTGGATATCAGTGTCGGTCATCGCGCCGTAGTGAAACAGGGTAATCAACAAAGGCTCCGCCAGCACCGCCAGTGCCAACGCGGCGGGCAAGCCAAGCAGTAACACCACGCGCAGCGCCCAATCGAGCATCGCCGCAAAGTGATCCTGAGACTGCTCGGCATGGCGTCGGGACAGCGCGGGCAAGATCACCGTACCAATCGCTATGCCGAACACGCCAAGGGGAAGCTCAACCAGGCGGTCAGAGTAATACAGCCAGGAGACGCTACCTGCCGTAAGCAGGGAAGCCAAGACGGTATCCAACAGCAGATTGATTTGCGAAACCGATACCCCGAACAGCGCAGGCGCCATCAGCTTCAAGATACGCTTGACGCCTTCATGGGCAAAATTGGGCCAGGGTGTGGGCATTAGCCCCAGACGCATTAAAAATGGCACCTGGAAAGCCAGCTGGGCCACGCCTGCAATCATGACGCCCCAGGCCAGCGCCATGGCAGGTTCATCCATCAACGGCGTCAAGAATATCGCCGCGCCAATCAGGGAGAGATTCAGCAGCACCGGCGTAAAGGCAGGCACCGCAAAACGGTTCCAAGTGTTCAGTACGCTACCCGAAAAGGCGGTTAACGAGATGAGCAGCAAATACGGAAACGTGAGGCGCAGCATATCGGCGGTCATGGCAAGCTTTTCCGGGTCACTGCCAAAACCGGGCGCAAACACCCAAATAAGCCATGGCGCGCACAGCATCGCCAAGGCGGTAATCAGCGCAAGCAAGGCGGTCAGGCTGCCCGCCACCGCGTTTAAAAGCTCGCGTATTTCCTGCTTGCTGCGCTTAGAGGAGTATTCAGAAAGCACCGGCACAAAAGCCTGGTTGAACGCCCCTTCAGCAAACAACCGACGCAGAAAGTTGGGTATTTTAAATGCCACAAAAAAAGCGTCTGCACCGTCACTGGCCCCCAACAGGGTTGCCACCACCACATCACGCACCAGCCCCATGACACGCGAAAGCATGGTCATGACGCTGACCACCAGCCCCGAGCGCATTAGCCCACGGCCAGGCGGAGCGATTGTCTCAGAGGAGGGTTGATTTGGAGGCGTGGTTGAGGTCATCGCTTGTATCCATTCACGCGGGCAGGTAATACCCAGTAACCTTCGTCAAAAACCATGTCAGGAAAAACCATCAGACACAAAAAAACCGGCCGCAGCCGGTTTTTTATGGCGCCTGCCGGCTTACGCCGCCAGAGCCTTAATACGCTTGTTCAAACGGCTTTTCAGACGCGCCGCTTTCTTCTTGGAAAGCACGTCTTTATCAGCAATACGGTCAACGACCGGCTGCATTACCTTGAACTCTTCCATCGCCTTGCCGTGGTCGCCGGTGTTGATCGCTTTGATCACACGCTTGATGTAGGTGCGGACCATGCTGCGCTGGCTGGCTTTCAGGACGCGACGAGTCTCGGCCTGGCGGGCGCGCTTGCGTGCTTGCTTGCTGTTCGCCACAGGTATCTCCTTGGAGAATAAAGGTTGCCGCTAATTCGGCAACGGATTAACTATTTGTTCGCCGCTGATATGTTCACTCATAAAGGTGCCCAACACGCGACTTCCGTAACAACCAATTGATTTGACAAGCAATTAAGCTCAATCAAATAGTGTGACCGGCAGTCAATTTAGCTGCCCGCCCACGGGTCTTGTCTGAGAGGATGGCGTAGTCTATCACGCGCAAAGCCCCCTTACTAGCGCGTCATCAAACACGCTTCAAGCTTTTTATGGCACCGTTTGCCCAGTAGGCGCGAGTATTTTACGTAAAAAGCGCTGGGTACGTGGATCTTTCGGTGCGGTAAACAGCTCGTCCGGCGGCGCCTGTTCAATGATCTGCCCTTCATCCATGAATACCACGCGGTCCGCCACGTCTCGGGCAAACTGCATTTCATGGGTGACGATAATCATGGTCTGCTGCTCAGCCGCTAGCTGCTTCATTAGATTCAAGACTTCTTCCACCCACTGAGGGTCCAGGGATGACGTCGGCTCGTCAAATAGAATCACATCGGCGTTAGCGGCCATGGCGCGACCAATACCAATACGCTGCTGCTGGCCACCGGAAAGTGCCGCTGGGTAAGCATCACTTTTATCGGCCAGACCGATGCGCTTGAGAATCTCCCTGGCGCGGGCGTGGGCCTTTTCCTTGGGCATCTTATCCACCACGATCATGCCCTCGCTGATGTTCTGAAGTGCCGTTTTATTGGCAAACAGCCCGTAATTCTGGAAAACAAACGCCGTCCTCCGTCGCAGCTTCAGGATATCCGCCCGGGTGGCGTGTTGGGCATCCACACGTAAATCACCTACGGTAATCCGGCCAGATTCGGGGCGTTCTAAAAAGTTGATGCACCGCAAAAGTGTTGATTTACCCGTGCCGGAAGGGCCAATAATGACGATGATCTCGCCCCGCTCAAGCTGTAAATCGATATCAGAAAACACGTTCTGCTTGCCAAAGCGCTTGGTAACCGCCTCAAGGGAAATCATCGTTGGTACGCCTTGTTCAGATAAACCTCCAAACGCCGCTGCCCCCAGGAGAGCAATTCCACCACCACCCAATAGATAATCGCGACCAGCAGGAAGGCTTCAAGGTACAAAAAGCTGCTGGAAGCCTCTTTTTGTGTTGCCCCCATCAGCTCGGTGACGCCCAGCGTAAAGGCCAGCGAGGTCGCCTTGATCATATCGATGAAGTAGTTCATTAATGTGGGCGTAGCCACGCGTGTCGCCTGAGGCAGAATAATGCGCCGCATTAGCTGGGATTGGGTCATGCCAATGGAGAGCGCCGCTTCCGTCTGGCTGCGGTCGATCCCTACAATCGCCGCGCGAATCGACTCGGCCATGTATGCCGAGAAATGCAGTGTCAGCCCCAGCACGGCCGCCGTGACACCGTTGATTGACACTAGCGCCTCCACCAGTTGAGGCAGGCCGTAATAGAACAGAAAAAGCTGAACCAGCAGCGGCGTACCGCGAAAAAACGAGATGAATAGCAAGGATAAGCCGTTCAACAGCGGCACACGGGACACGCGAATCACGGCCAATAGACAGGCGAGCACCAGCGCAAACAGCATGGCAATGGTGGCCATTTCAAGCGTCAGTGGCAGGTAACTCAGCAGGACCGGCAACAGATCCCACATGTATTCCAAGTTTAGCATGGCAGTTTCGCTTATAAGCAAACGGCCGTGGGTTGACCACGGCCGAGTTCAATACATAGACTTCAGGTTATAGCGTAGCGCTATTCCGGCTGCTGGGTGATATCCGTATCAAACCACTTCTCTGAAATTTCACGCAGCGTCCCGTTATCGCGAAGTTCTGCTAGCGCTGCATCGACGCGATCACGCTGAGCGTTGCCCGCTTCGTCATCACGAAACGGTAGTGCATTTTCAATCACTGTAAATGGCTGACCGGCAAGCTCCAGCGGCAGGCCACGCTCCTTGATGACCTGTGTGGCACTTACCCGGTCCATGATAAAGGCGTTGGTACGGCCTAGCGCTACGTCCTGCTCCACGTTGGATTCGTAGGTGCGGATATCAATCTCATCGGCGTTGGGTAGCTCACGCAGCAGCTGCTCATAGTTTGAACCCAGGTTAACCGCGACGGTTTTGCCGGAAAGATCTTCCACGCCGTTAATAGTGTCATTACCGGCCCGCACAACGACCTGAGCGCCGTCATATACATAGGGCGCGGTGAACACATATTTGGCTTCGCGCTCAGGGGTGATAGTGATCTGGTTGGCAATGGTATCAATGCGCCCCGAATCCAACATGCCCGCAAGGCCTGAGAAGCTCGCGGTCACGAATTCAATGTCATCCCCGGTGATCTCCCCTACCGCGTTAAGCACATCCACCTCAAAGCCCTTCAGCTCGTTGCGCTCAACAAAGGTAAACGGGAAATAGCCACCAGACATGCCGACTCGCAGGGTATCTGCCTGCGCTTGAGCGGCGGCAAAACCACTAGCGACACTTAATGAAAGCGCTGCAAGCAATGTGTTTAAACGGTGTAATCG
The DNA here is from genome assembly GCF_003990185.1 of Vreelandella nanhaiensis. GTDB lineage: Bacteria > Pseudomonadota > Gammaproteobacteria > Pseudomonadales > Halomonadaceae > Vreelandella > Vreelandella nanhaiensis. Next base: position 70,224 of record NZ_RZHF01000006.1, read on the forward strand.
TTTCATTTTTTGCATCCTCATCGGCAAATAGGAGCGGCCCTTCTGCTAAGGCAAAGGCAAGGCAGGCGCTAAACATCAGCGTATCCGCTATGCATACATCATAAGCACAAAAAAGAATATTAAAAATAGCTTTTATGCATCAAGGTTATTAAAAACAACCTAATACGGCACTAAGCAACATAGAGGAATACGAACAATGCCCTTGTTCACAAAGTGTAGACATAGATGAACGAGCGCGTTAGCCAGGGAGGTAATTAACCAGCCTAACCGCCGGTGATACTTTTAAATGTTTTGCGCGTGGCTGGCTGGCGTTCTTCATCGAGTATCGTGCCGCCCAAGGCAGCAAACTCTTCACTTAAGGCAACCAACTTGCCGAGCTGCACCTTATCAAAGCCGCGTTTGCGCTTGGGCTTATTGAGAATAACGCTGACCCCACCCAGCAGGTGGTCTTCTTGCTGGAATACCTCGTCTGGAGGCATCAAGCCCGGCGGGTACGCGTTGGCAATTCGTAAGGGGTTTTGCGGGGTAACGCCTGAGGCCATATAAATGTTCAGTTCTGCATCGAAGTAAGCTTCCCACTTATTCAGGACTAGCTTTATTTTCTGGTTAAGTTCGAGACCGGGCTGCTGAAACATTACATAAAATACATGTGTAGGAATTTCGTCAGGCTTGCTAACCGGCACCTCAGTGGCTTGCTCTTCTTGCTCAGGCAAATCCATGGGTGCACGTTCTTCTACAGGCTTTTCACTCGGCTGCGCGCGCGGGCACCGCTGGCGTTTTAGCGCGTTTACCCGCAACGGTTAGCCAAGAGCCATCCGGTGCGGCCAACCCTAGCACTTCTCTTTTGCTGACAAAGAAATAGCCAACGATCACCAACGTATTAAAGCTTAACCAACCTGCCGCAATGGCCAGGGTCAACGCCAACGTATGTGCGTTCATTGCTCAAGTCCCACTACTTTTTTTATAAGGCGGTAAGTATTGGCTAGATAAGAAAAAAATCAATTTTAATTAGCCTAGCAATTAGTACTATGAGGTAGTGCAAAAGAAGATCCAAAGTTCGAAGTATCAGTTACATGTGTTGAGAATTAACGACTAGTTGTCATCTTTTAGCATAGCTAGCGTATGTTCACGCTGCTGCTTGACAGCTTTATCGAGGATATCGAGAAGGTAGGCATAATCGGCAGGCATGGCTTTATCCAACCCGCGGGCTTCAGCCTGATCGATAGTTGCTTGAGTTTCTTGGATGAGTGTTTCTAGCTCAAGTATAACGCGCTCATGTTCATCAGGGCGCATAACCACCTCCTAGCAACATTTATAAATCGGTGATTTAGCTTAGAGAATAACTTCACGCTTGCTACTAGCACTTAAATAAAAACCGGCTCCAAAAGGAGCCGGTTCGTTAAGCCTTATGATGATATATTTATCTCATCTTAGCCAAAAGCTAGATTAACCCAGCAAAGACAGGACGTTTTGCGGCAGCTGGTTAGCCTGGGCTAGTACAGAAGTGCCGGCCTGTTGCAGGATCTGCGCACGAGTCATGTTGGCCACTTCCACCGCGTAGTCGGCATCTTCAATACGCGAACGGGCGGCAGAAAGGTTGGTTTCGTTAGTGCTCAGGTTAGTGATAGCAGACTCGAAGCGGTTTTGGATCGCACCAAGGTCAGAGCGCAGGGAGTCAACCTGATTCAAGGCAGCATCTAGCGCTTTAAGAGGATCTTCTGTCCGCCCTTCAGACGTTTTCAGATCAGTAGTCAGCTCACCGCTGGCCGTAATATTTAGAGTGCTACCTTTACCATCTGCTTCGGTAGTAAAAGTGCCGTCATCATTTTTATAAAGGTTAGTTGTGTAACTCGCGTCTGTGGTAACAGCAAACGTTTGGCTACTGCCATCGGCATATACTGCAGCACCGCCACTAGTAACGGAATTTTCACCAGCAATGACTACGTCTGTAGCAGTACCATCAACATCGGCTGCAGCGACAGTAATATTGTTAGTAGTGTTAGAGGCTGCTACCAGGTCAGAAGCTTTGATGCTTGCGCCTGTAACAGTTACACCACCAGCAGTATCAGTACCAGTAAAAGTAGTACCATCTTCTAATTTTAAGCTTGCATTTGAAAGGTTGTTAGTAGCATCAGTATCTAGCTTCGCCATTAAGCTATCAACAGTTGCAGCTACAGCATTTTCGCCACTATTTTGTGAAAGCTCTCCACTAGCAGTCACATAAAGATCTTTACCGTCAGCCGTTTTAATATTGCCTGAGCTATCGATGGATACATCAATTGTCTGGTTAGCGCCAAGCGAATAGGTAGCATTAACAGTACCTTCTTTCGGTACGATCGCGCCTTTGATATTACCTGAATCGCCAGTTGCAACGGCTACTCCATATGTAAAGGAGTCACTATCCTTGTCATACGTGTAACCAGGAGCAGAAGCGGCAACACCGAATGCTGTATTACCGGCAAACGTTACAGATGTATTATCCGCTAACGATGAAAGCAACTCGCTACCAGTAAGTTTCTGGTTATCAGTTGACAGTACATAGGCATGAGTATCAGTTGCAGCAGCCGTGGCGATACGACCGCCAGCTTGTGCCTTGATATCTGCTTCTGATGCTGCTTTATTTTGAACTTCTTTCCCATCCACATTGAAGCCAGCTAGCTTGAGTGTGTCTGAGTTAATTTCCTTCAGGTTTACAGTAATTGCTTCACCGTCATTAGCACCAACTTGGATCTTAAGGCCTTGATCAGAAGATAGAACCTTGACACCGTTAAAGCTTGTTTCTTCAGAAATACGGTTGATTTCATTCAAACGCTGGTCAATCTCATTCTGGATTGAGGTTAAATCATCAGAAGAGTTGGTACCGTTTTGAGACTGAACCGTCAGCTCACGAATACGCTGCAGGTTGTCATTAACCTGGTTCAGCGAGCCTTCGGCAGTTTGTGCCAAGGAAATACCATCGTTAGCGTTTCGCTGAGCAGTTGCCAGACCAGTAATCTGGGCGCTCATGCGGTTAGCGATGGCTTGACCAGCAGCATCGTCTTTGGCGCTGTTGATACGCAAGCCAGAGCTCAGACGCTCCATGGAAGTTTGCAGTGAAGACTGTGATTTGGACAGGTTGGACTGGCCAATCATGGAGGTGATGTTGGTATTGATCACTGACATGGAATGATTCCCCTTTCTAAAAGACTGGCCAGAAGGCCCGCTGTTCGACGTGTTGTGCGTCGTTATACTTATTAACGGCGCAGCGGGGGAAAGCTTTAGGGGAGTTAGTAAAAAAAAGATGTAACGTTTAGTAACGAAGGGGTTAGGGTATTTGACATGGAGGGGTGGCAGAAAGTTATCATGGTCGATGCTGGGTTTATTTATAGTGGCGTCAACTGGCCTTACCCCGGCAGCACGGTGTGCTGCTTTGCGGGTGCCTCGCGGTGCTCGTTACGCCGCACTACATGGCAACGGGCGCTATTGCTTTTTGCGGCATAGCTGGGCAATGTGGCTAAGCTGCCTGTTTTGCGTTTTACATTCATCCAATCGTTAGGAAAACCATAGTCCTCCTACGAGGTGGAAAAGGCCTATGGTTGGCTGGGCGCAGCGCTGTGGGTGCCAAGTAGTGCTCGTTATGCTGGGCTACTTGGCACCGCTGCCGCTATTACTTTTTACGGCCTAGCTGGGCATCCAGCGCGTCGAATTGCTGAGTAAGGTACGAACTCATGCTGTTCATTTGTGCCACCATGGCATCGAGCTGGCTAAACTGGGTACGGTAACGGGCGATTGTTCCTTCAATGCTTTTTTCCATGCGCGCATAGCGGTCGTCCAAGCTTTTTACGCTGTTCTCAGCGCCTGTAATAGCCCCTTTAAGTACGCCATTACTGCTGGTCATTTGCTCGATGGAGCTGCTTAATTTGCCTGCTAAACCACCATCTTTTTTATCGCCGGCAAAAAACGCACTTAGTGCTTGGGGGTTGTCGGCAATTAGCTTATCAAGCTTATCTTCCTCAACCTTTAGCGTTCCATCGCGCTGTAACGTAATGCCCAACTGACTCAGCGTAGAAAGCTCACCGCCTTCAACCCCGCTGGTTAAAGTGCTACGCAGCCGGGACTCAATCGTGCGAATTGCTCTGTCGCCCAGTAGCTCGCCTGCATTTCCGCTATTGGCATCGAAACTGGTGAGTTTGCTCATCGTGCCTTTTAAATCGTTAAACGCTTTGACAAAGCCATTGATCGTTTCACGCTGTTTTAGAGTATTGCGCTCAATATTAACCGTGCTGGTAGCTTTTTCACCTTCGGCAATGCTTAGCTCACCTAGGTTAAGCGTTACCCCTTGAATCGCGCCCTCTACCTGATTTTTAGCACTGGTAATCGTAATGCCGTTAACCGTTAAGGAGGCGTCTTTTCCCTGCTGTTTGGCGCCAACCTCTGTCGCTTCGCCGAACGGGCCTACCACCACTGCATTTTGCGCATCTACAAAGTCAAAGCTTTCGATGGATGCGTCTTTGCCAGTGGCCTTGGAACTTAGTGCCAAGCGATAGCCTTCGCCATCATTAATAATCGTGGCATTAACACCGGCGTCTTTATTCGCGTTGATCGCATCACGAATATCATTTAGCGAACTGTTGGCACCAAGCTCAATGTTGACCGACTCACCACCCCCAAAGTTTAATTTGAGCGCAGTAGCACCTTGCAAATCGAGTGGCTTGTCTTTCTCGGCAACACGGCTAGAGGCGAGCGAGCCGGATGTGGCCAGTTGGCTGACCTCCACCCGGTAGCTACCCGGCAGCGCACTTGCCGAGGCAGTAGCCTTAATGCCATCGCCACGCACATTGGCGGAAAGGCTTTGGTAAAGCTTTGGATCGTTGACCTTGGCAACCGCATCCTGGAATGCATTGAGCGAGGTTTGCAGCTGCCCGTAAGCGGAAATTTTGGCTTTCTGATCGGCTTTTTGCTGCGTAATCGGCGCTAATTTACCACGCTCGGCTTCTTGAAGCTGATCCAGTAAGCCGGTGAGATCCAACCCAGAACCTACGCCAAGTGAAGTAATCGTTGCCATGTGGTTCAGTCCTTTATAAGCGGTAGACAGAGGCAAGTAGTGATGGAACTAATTAGTTCGTTTATCGGCTGATGAAGACCAAACTTTAGCTATATTTTTTGGCTGCGACTAAAAATGCCTAGCACCTAGTACAAGGCATTTTGTAAGTCATTAAATTCGCCTATTTAATGAATCAACGTTGGTTGGCCTGTCCTAGCACTGCAAGCTGCTGGTTCAAGTAGGTACTGGCTTGGTTCATTTGCGCCACCATACCGTCCATGGCTGAAAGCTGCATGTGATAACGCTCCATGGTTTGACTGGTACAATTTTCAAAGCGCTCATTTAACGGAATAAAGTAGATTTCTGATGAGCCAAGAACACTTTCAGAACGATCGCCACCACCTACAAGACGCTCAAGTACTGATACCATTTGATTTGCCATCCATGTATTACCGCTTTTATCTAATATATTCAGAAAGATTTATATAAACAACACATTAGTTATACGTTTATTAGATACCGTATCTCATCATGTACCGCTACTTCGGCGGCTTTTGCCCGCTTTGCGTATAAATACTAAGAAGCTAATTTAAGAAACAACTAATCTTAGCCTGTATATTCTAGGCTATTAGACATGATATCTAAGTTCTATCGAGATTAATTAAGTATCAAATAGTAACCAAAGGTAAACTTAGCAAGTCTCAACCTTTCCAGCAGAGGTTTTATTTCTTCAAGTTATACGATTTACCATAAACAATAATTAACTTTTGCAATAAGTTACCTGTTAAATAATACAGAAAATGGATTTTATAAAATAAGCTGGCATAGCTTGGCGATAATCTATGACATTTATGTTAAAGCAATAAAAATTAAGAACTGCCATTGCGCATTAGACCTTGGTCTTACACCACCTATGCTCTACAATGCGCTGCAACACGCCCATTCAAGCGCCGTTTTGCAGGACGCCGTACTATGCTTTCTCAGCACTTAGATTACGCTAGCCAAGCAGCCATTCCTTCCAACGTTCAACGCAGCCTTCGTCACTGCCTGTCCTCCGCGGCGGAAATGCTTTATGACCAGGGCTACGTGCTTGAAAGTATTACGCTCGCGCAACGCGGCTTGGCTGAGCGTGAGCTTGATGCTTTGCGTACCCAGGCGCCTGAGTGGGCAGCATGTCAAGATACGCTGGAAATAAGTAACGCCGCCACTTTCAATGCGTATGGTCGCTTTGTGCTAACGCCTATGGGCCGAGAGCTGATGTTTGACATGTTTGGCCAGGGGGCGGCCGACTGCGCTTAGGTTCTGCCTGAAAAGTGCCTATGCTCGGCAATACGGCGTTAAAAATTGGCTCAGAATACTCATTTACAACGTGTAAACTCCGTTTCTTCGCCAATTTTTGCCTTGTCTTGCCTTCGCTCGCCGACTTTTCAGACAAAACCTAGAGAAGCCCTCACGTAAAAACAGACGTGCACAAAAAAGCCCACAGGTGCTGCCTGTGGGCTTTTTATTGGCGCGATTAACGCAGGCCGAGCATTGAAAGAATGAACAGTACAACGACAATCAGACCTACGATATAGATGATATTACGCATATTGGCGCTCCTTGCTAGTTTGCGTTTTGGATAAAATCAAAGGGTTGCTTACGTCTAAGTAACGCTTTCAGCCTAGCAGGCTTTTCAACTCTTTGCGTAATGCTCCTGTATTTCCCTTTTAGAAGGCAGAAAATGGCTAGGCTTGCGTGGCCGTATGTTAGCGTTATCCGAGGCGCTGGCGGTTCTCATCGAATGCTCGCTGAATTATTTTTTGCTGCTGGGTATCGATGTCTAATTCACGGCAAAGGAACGGCCATTCGGATAACGCATCAAGGGTTTGCTCAATATAGAGGTCCGGGTTCAAGTACTTGAAGGGAGCACAAACCTGTTTGAGCTTTTTACGGGTAGCCAAGCCTGCCCCACTGAAAGACGTTGTATGCTCATCTGCGTAGCCCCGAACAGGGGCGTAAGTCAGGTCGTACGCAGGGGCCAGTGTCCATCGCCCTTGATCATGCAAAAAAGCGAAGTTCTTAGCATGGTCATCGTGATTGTGGGTCAGGGCGTTGAACACCATCAACCTCGCCATGCGCTCAACGTCTTCTGCGTGGCGGGTGAACGCGCTGGTTGCTTTGAGTAAATCCAAATAGTCCAGCGATGGAGCGCTGTAATCGGCATAAAGAATGCCGCTAGCGGTCAGCATGTGAATTTTGCGATTACCGTTGCGATCAAAACGCTGAGTAGAAAAGAAACGCTCGGTTTTTGTTGAGGAATTAACCTCAATCAGCTTGCTCGCGGCCATTTTCACACCCGCCTGCTCTGCCAACACCGAGTAGGCGTACTCAATGGCTCCCGTATTCCTATGCTCGGTTGGTGCGCGGAATTTCACTAGCCAATGCTGATAGTCCGCAGGAAGCTCCTGAAAAGATGTAGTGCACTGCTTACCATCAGAAGATAACGCAACGACCACCTTGGGGTGGGCACCTGCTGGGGAACCACCAGCTAATCGCAAAGCATCCAGAGTGGTCGCGGTTTCACCTTCGTAGACAGCGTTAGCTGCTTGATAGAGTTGGGCCAGGTCAATATCACTGTCGTCCGAGGTACGTTCAATAACGGGACGATACTCCAATGCCCCCATTCCCTTGTCGGCCATATAAGCTAGCCGATCAAGAGGTGAAATATCTCTCCGGTCTTTTCCATGTTCGGCAAGGAAATAGCGATCCATGAGCAGCATTCCCCACCCATCTGGCAGTGAGTCAGCAAATGCGCCTGGTAGACCAGCAAAAAGAAGTGGATCGGGCGCCTTCTGTGGCTGGGTAGTAAAATCCATGTTCAGAGGCGATAAATTGAAGCCTTCCGCCACCCACTGAGGGTGATAGGCAAAGTAGATGCCCTGCCGGCTAGCGACCAACTCCCCTACAGGGTTACCTGCTAACAGCACCTCTACGGTGTTGATACGCTTCATTTTCGACCCCGAGCACGCCCTGTTTGCTTGATTTCTTCAAGTGATATGGGGCGCTCATGTTTGAATAGCTCGGCAATTTGGCGCGTGGTGCCCAACGCCGTGGCAATGAGCACCAGGCTATCGAGGGTTATTTGCCCACTGGATTCGAATCGTTTGATGGTTGACTCTGAAATACCTGTCATCTGCGCCAAGGTTTTACGGGAAAGGTTCTTCGCCAGCCGCGCTTCTCGTGCATTGGCACCAACCTGCTGAGACAGTTCGCCAGGGGCAAGCAAGGAGTGAGTCAGGGCCATAGGAAACCTTTAAATAATGGTCTATTTATAAACTATTATAAACTATAAACGATTATAAAATTCCAAATATGACCTTTTAATAGTTAGACACTAGGCTCCAGACCAAAACGGCTGTCTCGTTTTACTTCCAGCGGCTATCTGCTGCGGAACCTCTCCCGCTTCTAAACCTCGAACCTTTGCCACTAATACCGAAGGTGTCGTGATGCGCGCTACTGCCTTGTTTATTTCGTTTGCTGTTGTTTCCCTGTTACCCACCGTCTATGCAGCCGCTGATGCACCTTCTGCGCAGGCACTTCAAGCGTTAGATCAGCAAACCCGCCAACTACATCGCGTACACAACGTGATAGTGGCCTATGATGGCGAGATTATTCACGAGTTTCACCAAGGCGGCCAGGGTGTCGCATCGCCTGCCAATATTAAGTCGCTGTCAAAAACCGTACTGGCCGCCATTACAGGGGCTGCCATTGAAGAAGGCATTATTGAATCCACCGAGCAACCCATGGCGGCGCTTTTCGGTGAGCACTTGCCAGCAGGCCTTGACCCGCGCGTTGAGGATATTACCGTGGCGCATCTGCTTGCCCAGCAGGCAGGGCTTGAGCGTACTTCAGGCAGTAATTACGGCGCTTGGGTGGCAAGCGCCAACTGGATTAACGATGCGCTAACCCGCCCGTTCGTCGATGAGCCCGGCGGACGTATGCTCTATTCAACGGGCACAAGTCACCTGCTTTCAGCCGCACTAACCTATGCAAGCGGTGAAACCACCCACGCACTGGCACAGCGTTTGCTGGGCGAACCACTCAATATCGCCATTCCGCCCTGGCTACGCGATCCGCAAGGTATCTATTTTGGCGGCAACGACATGCAGCTTTCGCCACGCGCCTTGATTGAAGTGGGCGAGCTTTATCGCAACGATGGCGTCGTCGAAGGTAAGCGCATATTGCCCGAAGGCTGGGTGGAAGATTCATGGACACCGCGAGGCACCTCATCCTGGACAGGCGATGGCTATGGGTTCGGCTGGTTTATTACTCAGTTGGCTGAAGAGCCCGTGTATTACGGGCGCGGGTATGGCGGTCAGGCGCTGTATGTGATTCCAGAGCGTAATATAACGATGGTTATCACTTCAGATCCTACACCGCCTTCTCCGGGCGGGCAGTTTCAGCAGCAGTTAAATGAGCTGGTCATCAATTTGTTACAACCGCGCTAGCTATTCACCCTTGTGTGACTTGCCCATCAAATAAAGAGCGGCGGCAAGCGCCAGCACGGATAACGCTAGGTAGATAGCCTCCAGCGGGGTGGTAAAGCGGATATCCACCACAGCGCGGAAGAACTCGATAATGACCGCTAGAATAACTACACGGGCAATTTTATCTTTTAGCTGGTCGAGAGAGGCAACGTTAAAGGGGTGTTTGGGATAACGTGCTTCCGCCCGGTCAATCCGTGATACAAACAGCCGATAAATACCTAGCCCGAAGATCAGCAACACAATTGCGATCAGATAGATGTCGATTGCGATAATGATATCCGGCACCAGATTCTCGTGAATATCCTGGGAGCTCCCCACCAAGTAGTAGTGGATCACATCGCCAACGACCTTGAGGATATCCAGGGTACCCACCACAAACAGCGCCAGTGAGCCTAACAGGCTAGGTACAATCGCCAGCAGTACCAGAAATCGCGAGTTCCAGAGCGCAGCTTCAATACGCCGTTCCCAAGCCGACTGCTCATCCGGCGTTTTAGGTGGGGGTGTGGTTAACGGGTCAGACATTGCACCATTCCTGCCTTGGCCAATACATCATGAGCGCGCCTATATGCGTTATAAAAGATACATAAGCATCGCCACAAACGTGGCTGCGGTAATCAGAAAGCCTAGCGAAAGCACCAGCCCATCGCGTGCGACAAGCCCCAACCCAAACAGAGTGAGCGCGAGACCCGCGCCGTTGGCAGTAAAAGGAATAAATTCCATGGGAGGCATGGCCAGCGCGACTAGCAGGCAAGCAAGCGCCGTTGCGCGAATGCCCACATAGCCGGTCATCCACTTAAAGCGGGTGCCCAGTAGGCCATCTACCCACTTGGCGGGCTTTCTCATGGCGTGAATAGCTTTATCGAACCGCTTGCGGGATACCGAACGATTCAACATCCATTTAGGTAGCCAGAACGTTTTTCTGCCAGCCAGTAGCTGCGTTGACACCAAAAGCACCAGCAGCGCCATCAGGGTGGGCATACCGGGTATATCGCCAATCACCGGAGCCAGGGTGATGAGTCCGGCAATTAATAAAAGCGGCCCAAAGGAGCGGTGCCCTACGGCGTCCACGATATCTTCAACGCTTACCTTGGGCGCACCATGCTGCATCTGCTCCATCTTCTCAAGCAGCTCAGTTAGATTGGTTGCCTCAGTTGGTTCACTCATGCGCCTCTCGGTATTCCTTTACCTGTAGTTTGGTGCGAATAAAATCCCCGTGACTGACGTAAAGCAGATCCGCCAAGCGCCGGATACGGTGCTCCTCAAGCGGGTCCACGCTGCCATCGGCCCAAGCCAGTTGCCACATTAGCGCCACCAACTCACAGCGCTGTGCATAACTGTAGTGTTCTTTTACCAAACTGACGAACTGGTAGTGATCTACCGCCTCCTCCACCTCTGCTTCGGCAAGCGCCATGAGTTCTTCAACTTCACGCTCGCTCAGCCGGTAGCGGGCGAGGAGCATTTGACGTAACGCCGTGCGTTCTGCATCACTTGCATCATAGTCAGCGCGTATCACTTCGCAAAGCAGTGCCGCAGTGGCCAGTTCAAGAGTAAGCGTATGATTTTCGCGCCGCTCGGGCTCGGCCAGGGCACGTTGAAAGAAGTGGGTAATCGCATCCAGCATGAGGTTCCCCTGATGATACGTGTATTTGAACATTCGACGGCAAACAGCCTACTAAGTGCCGCCGCCATCGCCCACTACCCACTTTTATGCCTTTCACTACTCACACTTCACGACTTACGTTTGGCAAGCTGCTCTTTTAACTGTTTGGGCACCTGCTTGATGATCAGCCGGTCCTGGCCTTCGTCATACTCAATGCTGGAACCTAAAAGGTGCGAGTCAAAGCTGATGGATACGCCGCCGGCCCGCCCAGTAAACCGGCGAAATTGACTGATGGTACGCTTGTCCGGTGGGATTTCGTCAGCCAATCCGTAATCGATGTTACGGATATGCTCATAAAACGCCTTGGGCTGCTGCTCATCTACCAGTTCTGAGAGTGTTTCCAGGGTCATGGGCTCGCCCCGGCGCAGCTGCCCGTTGGCGTAATCCACCAGTGTGTCGGTTTTTTCGCGGCTGGCGTCTTCGTCAAGGTCCTCTTTCTCAACATAGTCGCTAAACGCTTTTAGCAGCGTGCGGGTCTCATGAGGGGCGTCAATGCCCTCCTCCATACCCAATAACACCGTCATGCCCTCGGCAAGCTTTTTGCCTCCACGATCTTTCAAAAAAGACACGTACTGGGTGCCAGGCGTTTCACTCTGCCATTGGGTCAGGTTGATACGGGCAGCGAGCGTCAACTGGCTGGTATTCAACTGCGCGGCGGGCACGGCTTGGTGGTCTTCGTTAATGCCAATGCCTTCACGCTGATGCACCAGGGCGATAAACAGGGTTTCGGTATCGCCTTGGCGAATATGCGCCAGCAACAAATAGCCACTTACCGAAAGCTGCGCCTGCAACTCGCGGGCCAGCCGCTCGGCAATGGCCGTAGAAAGCTGGGTAAAATCCTGCGTGCCTGCCATATAGTCACGCAGCCAGGCAAGCAAGGGGCCGGCTTGGTCGCCCTCTTCAGCAAAGCTTCCCCAGCCTTTGGCCTTGGTGTTGTATGTGTCATTCAACGTATTAACCAAGCTCGCCATGACCGGGTCATCGCTTTGGGCAGGTGCGGGCGCTGCGGTCAGCGTTAAGCGCTCACCATCAAGCGACGGGTCCAGGCGATGAACAATACTATGCAGTAGCGGCATAAGGGGGTATCAGCTCCAAACGTTAAAACATGAAGAACACCGGTTACGGCTTCAGGCGATAGCCGGTACGGAATATCCAGGCAATGGTGACAAGGCTCGCGACGAGAAACAGCGAAATCATGGCCACACTCGCCGCAACGCTTACATCGCTGATGCCGTAGAAACTCCACCGAAAGCCACTGACCAGATACACCACGGGGTTGGCAAGCGTGACGGTCTGCCAGAAGGGGGGCAGCATATCAATCGAGTAGAAGCTGCCGCCGAGAAAGGTGAGCGGCGTAATCACCAGCAGCGGTACCAGCTGGAGCTTGTCAAAACCATCCGCCCAGATACCGATAATAAATCCGAGCAAGCTGAAGGTGACGGCCGTCAGCACCAGGAACGTCAGCATCCAGAATGGGTGGGCGATCTCCAGCGGCACAAAGAAGCTTGAGGTGGCGAGAATGATCAGCCCCAGAAGGATCGACTTGGATGCCGCCGCCCCCACATAGCCAATCACCACTTCAAGATACGAAATGGGCGCTGACAATATCTCATAGATACTCCCCGAGAACTTGGGAAAGAAGATGCCGAACGAGGCATTGGAAACACTCTGGGTCAGCAGCATCAACATGATCAACCCCGGCACGATAAAGGCGCCGTAGCTTACCCCACCAATCTCACTGATGCGCGAGCCAATGGCGGCGCCGAATACCACAAAGTAGAGTGAGGTGGAGATGACCGGCGAGACGATGCTTTGCAACATGGTGCGTCGCGTACGCGCCATTTCCGCCATATAGATGGCGCGAACAGGGTAAAGATTCATGCGCGCTCCTTGACCAAATCGACAAAAATATCTTCAAGCGAACTCTGCCGCGTATGCAGGTCTTTAAAGGTGATACCTTCACGCTCAAGAGTAGCCAACAGCGCAGGAATGCCATGGCCTTCTTCTTCCTGCTGGCCATCATAGGTATACACCAACTCATGGCCATTGGCCGCCAGGCTCAGCGCTTCATGCTGCAGGGTACCGGGCAACTTGGTGAGCGGCGTCTGTAACTGCAGGGTTAGCTGTTTGCTACCCAGCTTTTGCATCAGTGCCGCCTTCTCTTCCACCAGCACGATTTCACCGCGGTTGATCACGCCGATACGGTCAGCCATTTCCTCAGCTTCTTCAATATAGTGGGTAGTAAGAATAATCGTGACACCGCTTTCGCGAAGCCCACGCACCACTTCCCACATATCCCGGCGAAGCTCAACATCCACACCCGCCGTTGGCTCGTCCAGAAACAAGATGCGCGGTTCGTGGGAAAGCGCCTTGGCGATCAGCACACGGCGCTTCATGCCGCCAGAAAGGGTCATCAAACGGTTATGGCGCTTATCCCATAGCGCCAGGGACTTCAGTACCTTTTCGATATGGGCTGGATCGGGCGCTTTGCCAAACAGGCCGCGGCTAAAGCTGACCGTGTTCCATACTGTTTCAAAGGCTTCGTTAGTCAGTTCCTGGGGTACCAGACCAATACGTTCCCGCGCCTGGCGATAGTCACTTACACTATCAAAGCCATCAATCAGTACTTGGCCCTGGGTCGGGTTCACCAACCCACACACCACGCTGATCAACGTGGTTTTACCTGCACCATTAGGCCCCAGCAGGGCGAATATTTCGCCACGCTGAATGGTTAAATCCACATGGGTAAGCGCCTGAAAGCCACCTTGGTAGGTTTTATTCAGGCCGGTAATCGAAATAATCGGATCGTTCAAGGCGTACTCCTTACACCACAGTGTAAAAGCCGCGACGTGTGAGCAGTTTTTACGCGAGACCACGCAGTTAAAGCGAAAAATAAGCCGTGCACGCCTTATGGCGATGCACGGCTATAGAAACACTAACCGCTTAGCCGCGGTCAGTGATTTCGAGCAGGTGGTAGCCAAACTGCGTTTTTACCGGGCCGTGTACTTGATTCAGTTCACCGCTGAAAACGACTTTATCGAACTCAGGCACCATCTGGCCGGGGCCAAAGCTACCTAGATCACCGCCTTGACGACCAGACGGGCAGCTTGAGTGCTGCTTGGCCACTTCGGCAAAATCACGGCCGTTTTCGATTTCCTGTTTAAGGGCTAAGCACTGCTCTTCACTGTTAACCAGAATGTGACGGGCGCTGGCACGTGCCATAACAAACTCCTTCATTTAACCATCATAGTGGGCCATTAGTTTACCACGCCCGCGTATGGGTTGTGGTGTCAGCCGAGATCAAGGCGCGCCAAGCGCACCGCTGTAACGCAGCGCCTCACCCACCCGAGCCAGGGCGCGTTCGTGATCGCTTACGGCGAGCGGGCCACGGCTACAGGTCACGATGACCCAAGGGCCAGCACGGGTATTTTTGTCGTCACGCGTCGCGATGCCAGCATCACAGCTACGCCGGTGTTGTGTACCGGTTTTATGCGCGAAGTTGACCGCATCGCCCATGCCCGCCTTTAAACGCTGTTCACCCGAATGGGTTCGCTGCATGACGTCCAGCAATGCTTGGCGCTGATCGGCGTTTAGACCGCTCTGCGTCCCGTTATACAAACTGGCCAGCAGGTCACCGTAAGCTCGCAGCGTGCCTACGTTTTCACCGGTGGCTTCATAAGCATCAAATGCGTAATCATAATCAGGCTGCAGGAGTGCTGATGAGTTAACGCCCAACAAACGGGCAAGTGCAGAGGGGCGCTGGTTCAGTCGGTGCTGGCGCAAGGCGATAAAATCCATACCGCTTAACGCTCGGGCATTCGGGTGCAATTGCCCATAAACGCCTTGGCGGACGCCCACTAACCGGGTAATCGGGCCGATATCCTCAGGCCGACCGCCATTTGCCGCCACCATGGCGTGGGCTCGGGTATTAACGGCATCAAGCCCTACCCGATTAATCAACATATCCGACGCCGTGTTATCGCTGATGGTAATCATCTGCTCCAGCAGGTAACGAATCGAGATCGGCGTGCCGGGGTCGTGCCAGTTCACCGGCCCAGCGCCGTCCACAAAATCGCTACGTGAAAGCGTTATACGCTCATCCAGGGTCAGCATGCCCGCCTGACGCTCGGCGAGCACTTGCGCCGCGATAGGCACCTTCACCAGCGAGGCGAGATACCAAGGCGTATCTGCCTGCCACGAATACGCCTCTCCCGTGGCCAGGTTTTGCACATAGACCCCAAGCTCGCCTTTAAAGACCTCTTCGATGGCGGCCATGCGGGCGTTTAAATCGCCTTGCCAAGTGCTCTGCTTATCGACTTCGTAGTACCAGTTGGCCTCGTACCCGTTAACATCGTCCCCATTAACATGGGCGCTCAGCGCCAGCAAAAATGTCAAACCGACTAGCCAGCGTTGTAGTAATCGCAACAAAAATCTCCTATTAACGGTGTGCGGAAATCCAGCGGGTTAACCAGATCCAGAAGGCGGCGCCAAGAATTAACACGCCACCAATGCCAAGCGCCTGTGGATAGGTGTACATGCCCTCACCCTGCAGGAGAAAACGCAGCACCAGAAAAATCATCACAATATGGAAAATAAACGCTTTAAGCGCATCGCTACCGACCACGGTAAGCGGCAATAGTGTCTTGGCGGCCAGTGCGCCACCTGCCAGGGCCAACCCCAGCAGCACAAGCGCGCCGCCAACGCTGAACAGCATGAACTCAAGGCCGGGCGGGTGTTTGCCAGCGTTATTGGCAACGGCAAGCATGGCGGCATAGGCATCCCCCTCGGTAAAGGCGACGCCATAAAAGGCAGCAATCATTAGCGCGCCTATCCCCAACAGCACTAGTACCAAACGGCGGCGTAATGGGGGCGTAAAGTAGCAGCGTAGCAGGGCTTCACCGATCAATAGCCCAATAAGAATCAGCGGTGCCCGGCTAATCTGGCCCCAGGCATAATGGTCCTGGTGATCTACCAGGAACGCTTTCAAAATGTCATTTCCGCCAAAGGTAAATCCCTGCAGCCAAGCAGCGAGCCCTGCCAATCCTGCAATCACGGCAAGACGACTCCAGAGAGGCGCCCGCGCCCAGAGCGGCAGGATTAACGGTACCCAAAGTAGTGCGATGGCATAGAACCCGAGGATCTCCACCCAAATGGCAAAACGCCCGTAAAGCAACGTATTAACAATATCAGCGGGGGCACTGAAGGGCAGCATTTCGATAATGACTAACGCCTTGTACCAGAACCAGACCTCTAGCGCGCGAAGCCACAGTTTCAAGCGCCGTTTGGGCCACCCATCCGTTTGCGTATGAGAAAGAAAAGCCACCGCCAGCGCGATGCCAAACACTAAAATGAACAACGACGAGGAGAATTTAGTTAAAAAATGCACGGGCACCATGCCCCAGTCGGGCACGTTTCGAATACCCACCAATCCGCTTACCGAGTGACTTACAATCATCAGGCCAATGGCGATACCACGGGCCAGGTCAATAGCCTCGATGCGCCCTTCGGCTTTGGGTAGCTGCGGTGTTTCCTTCCAGTTCACCACGATAAAGGCGTCCTTATTGTCGTTACGGATCAGGTGATTAATCACGTTTAACAATAGCCTATAAACCAGCCGCCTCTAAGCGGTCTTTAAACGCAAAAATGCCCCGCAATTGGCGGGGCATTTTGTGGCTCATCCTTGAGCCGAAAAAAGAGTCATTCCTTTAGCGGGCGGTATTACCACTGATTATCGCTGTCGGAATCCGTATCAGTGTCATACTCCTGCTCTTCTTCCTCTTCTTCATAAGTGAATTCTTGCTCTTCCTCTTCGTACTCAGTGGTTACATCTTGATCGCGCTCAGTATCGTAAGAGTTGAAGCTGCCTTGTTCATCCTGCATCGTCTCTTCTTGCGGCATGGGTTCTTGCTCGGTGCCACTTTCCATTTCAGCAAAAGCGAGCGGACTTGCCATCAGACCAAAAGATACGCCTAAAATACCTAGTTTTTTCAGAGCTTCCATTTTCATGTCGTGCCTCCTAAGTAATACGCTTTCTGTTACTTGATAAATTTAAATAAGAAACATCTAGCTAAGAACCATTCATCTTCCTAATGCTGCGTGCATCTCCCTGATGCTGTGTTCTTGATCTGAGTATTGCAGCAGGCATACCAACTCATGCCAGAAAAAGACAAAGTCTTTTTTATACAAAAGCTTAAATACAATAAATTAATACCAACTTATTAAATTCCCCTCTACTCACCTTTAGACTTTCTGGTTACCTTTGGCACATGAGCCCCGTTTGGTCGTGTCAACGGGGCGTCTAAGCCAAGATTTCTCAAACCGGCATCGTATTCATGCCTTGATAGCAGCTTTCAGCGAGCCACAGCACCTTTTAATGTGAGTGGCGCGGCACTTCAGCCCCACGACACCCCACCAGAAAATCGAAGTCGCAGCCCTCATCCGCTTGCAGCACCCGCTCGATATAGAGCTGGCGGTAACCGCCCTGGCTGGCGATTAACGTTGATGCAGCGGTGGGGTCGCTCTCGGCTAAGCGCGCGGCAAGTTCGGTATCGCTGATGTCCAGGTGCAGCCGACCATTGGCACAGTCGAGCTCAATCATGTCACCATTACGTACTGCAGCCAGTGGCCCGCCCGCTGCCGCTTCCGGAGCCACATGCAGCACCACGGTGCCATAGGCGGTACCGCTCATCCGCGCATCGGAAATACGTACCATGTCGGTAATCCCTTGAGCGAGGATTTTGGGTGGCAGGCCCATATTGCCGACTTCCGCCATGCCGTGATAACCGCGCGGTCCGCAGTGCTTCATGACCAGAATATCGTTGGCTTCAACGTCTAGGTCTGGATCGTTGATGCGTGCCTTGTAATCGTCGAAGTCCTCAAATACCACCGCACGGCCACGGTGCTGCATCAGCTCGGCACTGGCCGCCGAGGGTTTGAGCACCGCTCCGTTAGGAGCAAGATTGCCGCGCAGCACGCAGATACCACCGTCTTCGCGCAGCGGATTATCCAGTGGTCTAATCACCTCGTCATTATAAAGCGGTGCGTCTTTGACGTTTTCCCAAAGGGTTTTGCCGTTAACGGTTAACGCATCTTTAAAGGGCAGACGATCCGCATCACCCAACCGTTTCAGCACGGCGGGCAGACCACCCGCGTAGTAGAACTCTTCCATCAAAAAACGCCCCGAGGGCTGAAGATCCACTACCGTAGGGGTGCCGCGCCCTACCCGACTCCAGTCGTCCAACGACAGATCCACACCAATCCGCCCGGCAATCGCCTTGAGATGAATCACCGCGTTGGTGGAGCCGCCAATCGCGGCGTTGGTGCGGATGGCGTTATCAAAGGCTTCCTTGGTAAGGATTTTGGAGAGTCTTAGGTCTTCATGGACCATCTCGACAATCCGGTTGCCCGACAGGTGCGCAAGTACGTAGCGGCGCGAATCCACCGCTGGGATTGCGGCGTTATGAGGCAGCGAGGTACCCAAGGACTCCGCCATGCAAGCCATGGTTGAGGCGGTGCCCATGGTGTTGCAGGTACCCGCAGAGCGCGACATGCCCGCCTCGGCGGCCATAAAGTCGTGCAGTGAGATTTCCCCTGCCTTGACCTGTTCCGAAAGTTGCCACACCACCGTACCCGAACCAATATCCTTGCCCTTGTGCTTGCCGTTGAGCATCGGCCCACCGGTAACCACAATGGTGGGAATATCGCAGCTCGCCGCGCCCATCAGCAGTGCCGGGGTGGTCTTGTCACAGCCGACCAGTAGCACCACTGCATCAATCGGGTTACCGCGAATGGCTTCTTCTACATCCATGCTCGCCAGGTTGCGAGTAAACATCGCAGTCGGGCGCAGGTTCGATTCACCATTTGAGAACACAGGGAATTCGACTGGATAACCGCCCGCCTCCAATACACCTTTCTTCACATGCTCGGCCAGCTTTCGAAAGTGCGCGTTGCAAGGCGTCAGTTCTGACCAGGTATTGCAAATCCCGATGATCGGCTTACCCTGAAACTCATGATCAGGAATGCCTTGGTTTTTCATCCAACTGCGGTACATAAAGCCGTTCTTGTCGGCAGTACCGAACCACTGGGCAGAGCGAAGCGGACGCTTGAGATCGGACATGGGGTAGTCTCCGTAAAAAACGACAAGGTGTGGAAAAGGAGATAAAGGCGTAATCGTTAAGCCCGCTGACGACGGGTCTGTTTCCAGCGATCAAACATCACCGCTAGCAGTAGAATCGCGCCCCGCACCAGGTACTGGTAAAAGGTGGGTACGTTAAGCAGGCCCATGGCGTTTTGTACGCAGCCCATGATCAGCACCCCGACCACCACGCCGGTAATAGTGGCAACGCCACCCGATAGCGCGACCCCGCCCAGCACACAGGCAGAGATGACGGCAAGCTCCAGCCCCATGGAGGTATTGGGGTCGCCAAGCCCCATGCGCGATGCCAATAGCACGCCAACGACACCTGCCACCACGCCCTGAAGGCCGAACACAATAATCTTGAGGCGGCGGACATTAACCCCCGCAAGCGAAGCGGCTTCCGAATTACCGCCGGTGGCCAGTACATTGCGCCCAAAGGCAGTCATATTGAGCACCACACCAAAGACCACAAAACAGACCAGCATGGTCCACACCGGCAGCGTCAGGCCTAGAAAGGAGGCGCTGCCCAGGTCAAAGAAACCCGGCACGGTAATCATCACCGCGTCACCTCCGGACGTGATATAGGCAAGCCCGCGCACAAACTCCATTGCGGCCAATGTCGCAATCAGCGAGTTAATGCCAAACTTGGCAATGACCAGGCCGTTAAAAACCCCTACCGCGCCACCGGCAACAATGCCGCCCATCACGCCAATGAACACGCTACCGGTGCTGGTTGTCACTATCGCTGCCACCACGCCTGCAAAGGCCACCGTGGAGGCCACCGAGAGATCCACTTC
Organism: Vreelandella nanhaiensis; assembly: GCF_003990185.1. GTDB lineage: Bacteria > Pseudomonadota > Gammaproteobacteria > Pseudomonadales > Halomonadaceae > Vreelandella > Vreelandella nanhaiensis. Next base: position 90,370 of record NZ_RZHF01000006.1, read on the forward strand.
GCCCAGTGCCAGCACCAGCATCATGGTGGTCGCCAGGCTGCCGATCAGGGTGATCGACAGCAGTAGACCGACCATATTCCGCCCCGTCAGAAAACCGGGGATGAACACGGCTAGCGCTACAAATAACAGTAGAAAAATGGCGATCAGTCCCGAGGTATCCAACAGCGTGCGCAGCGGCTTTATAAGCCCCTGGCGTCCTGCCGGACGCGTAGGCGTTGGTACATCGCCGTCGTAGGAGGTTGCTTTGTTCGTTGTCATTGTTGATGTCCTGAAAAGTCAGCTTACGCTGGCAACGCCAGCCCCAACAGTCGCTCAGGCGTGGCAGAATCACGCGACACTATGTCCACCAGTTCACCATCACGCATGACGGCGATGCGATCACAGATGGAACTCACCTCAGCCAGATCACTGGAGATCACCACCACGCTTTTCCCCTGTTCGGCCAGTTCGTAGAGCAGCGCGTAAATATCCCTCCGCGCGCCCACATCAATCCCACGCGTCGGCTCATCCATCACGAACAGGTCAATCTCCTCAGCGAGCCAACGGGCCAGAATCACCTTCTGTTGATTCCCCCCCGAAAGCTTGCCGATCGGCGTGCGGTGGCCGGGCGTTTTAACGCTGAGTTGCTGAATATAGGCTTCTGCATTGCGCCGTTCACGGCCTGGATGGCGAAAGGCGCCCCAGCGTTTAAAAAAGCGCCGACAGCTGATATTGAGGTTGTCAGCCACGCTCGCCACCGGAAAGATACCTTGGGATTTACGGTCCTCAGGGCACATGGCAATTCCCGCACGGATTGCCTCGGCCGGGCTTTTAAAACGTCGTGGTTCGCCCTTAAAGTGAACGCTGCCCGCCTTGGGGGCCTCGACCCCGCACACCAGCCGTAGCAGCTCGCTGCGCCCAGCGCCCACTAACCCAAACAGCCCAAAGACCTCACCGCGCTTGACGGAGAAGCTCACCGGCGCCTTGAGACCACGACCCTGAATCCCCTCCACATTCAAGACCACATCGCCCTGCTCACGCGTGCGGTACCCGTAAACATCGTCGATATCGCGGCCCACCATTTCACTGACGAGCAGGTCGTGATTCAACGCCGACATATCCTCATGGGTGCGAATACGCTGGCCGTCACGGAAGATAGTGACCGCATCGCACATCTCAAATACTTCTTCCATGCGATGGGTGACATAGAGCACCACCCGCCCTTCATCACGCAGCCGCTTGACGATGCGTTTAAGCTGGCGAATTTCCTGAATGGAGAGGCTACTGGTGGGTTCATCAAAGGCGATCACCTTGGCATCGCGCAGCAGCGCCCGGCCAATTTCGATCATCTGCTGCTGGCCGATAGAGAGTTCACGCACCTTGGTTGAGGGGTGGATAGCCCCCTCGCCCAGGTCAGCCAGTATCGCCAGCGCTTTCTGCTTTAACTGGCGGCGATCAATAAACCCTTTGCGCGTCGGCAGTTGGCCCAACAGCAGGTTCTCGGCCACCGACATGTTGGGCGAGAGGGTCAACTCCTGGTAGATAATGGCAATCCCTTCACTCAGCGCTTCCCTGGCGTTACTGAACACATGGCGCTGCCCGTTGATCCACAGCGCCCCTTCGGCAACCCGGTTAACACCGCTAAGCACCTTGAGCAGGGTAGACTTACCTGCGCCGTTCTCGCCCATCAGGGCATGGACCTGCCCGGCATGGGCGGCGAAGCTCACCTTATCCAGCGCACGCACGCCGGGGAAGACGACGCTAATCGTATCGAAACGTAGATAGGCATCAGACATGCGTAAGCACCCCAGTAGATAGTCCGTGACAGACCGCTGTTAAAGGCCTAGTTCTTCACGTACTTCTTCCCAGTTATCGCGCGTCATTAACGTACCGGTCGTTTCAGTGTTGGCGGATGGTTCCTGATCCTCGGCTATCCAGCGATAAAGATCTTCTGCCGTCTGACGACCGTGCATGGTGGAACTGACCGCAACGGTGCCGTGAAAGCCGGTAGGGTTATTTCTGGAAAACTCGGCAAACGCCGCGCCCGAACCGTTGATCCCCACGCCGATGACATCTTCCGCCGCCAGACCGTACTGTTCAGTTGCCCTAACACCACCGAGCACACTTTCTTCGTTAAGGGCATAAATGACCCAATGCTCGTACCCTCCACGCTGGGAAAGCACTGGCGATGCGGCCGAGAATGCTCCGTTGGTGTCGGTACTCTGCTGAGGTGCGTCGAAAATATTCTCTTCCGGGAAGCCTGATGCGAGCAGCGCTTGGGTGGCACCGTCTGTACGCTCTACGGCCGTCGGCAGCTCGTTGTTGGTAATACGCAGCGCGCCGACGTCCTGAGGATCCCAGCCACGCGCCTCCATTTCAGCGGCAATCGCTTCGCCTACCTGCTGGCCGATTTTGGTGCCCGACATACCCAGGTGCGGTACGCCTTCCATCGGTTCTCCGCTGGAGGTCACAAACTGATCATCCACAGTGATCACTTTCATGCCGTACTGCTCGGCACGGTTCATAATGGCAGGGCCCAAGCGTACATCGGGCGGGCAAATGACAAACCCTTGAGCACCTTGCGCATAGAGATTATCAATTGCACTAAGCACTTCCTGGCCGTCTTCTCCGCCTAAACGAACCACTTGAAAACCAAGTTCTTCACCTGCCTCGGTGGCCGCGCGCTGCTCGTTGATAAACCACGCTTGCTCCGGTTTTTTGACGATAAAGCCGATCTTCACGTCGTCACTTTGTGCCTGCACTGAACCTAGCGAAGCCAACATGATTGCGCTACCCAGCGCTAAACGCGTGAAAGTGGTTACGATACCCATTGTTGTGCTCCTAACGTTCTAGAGATTGTTAATGTTATTGTTGAAATCAGAGTCTGGTTTCGATCAGGCGTATGGGCTAAGTGTCCATTTCGTCCTGGGCAGAAAAGCGGAAGATCGTTCGTGAACGGTAAGTCTCTCCTGGCTCTAAAATCGTGCTGGGAAAGGTGTCCTGGTTGGGCGAGTCGGGGAAGTGCTGGGTTTCCAGCGCAAACCCGGAGCGCTGCGGGTAGGCTTGACCACTTTTACCGGTCAGGTCGCCGGTCAAGAAATTACCCGAATAGAACTGAATGCCTGGCTCGGTAGTTTCGATTTCCAGCATCCGTCCGCTTTGCGGCTCCCATACTTTGGCCGCTATCACTAGATCACCTTGTTCGGCGTCATCTCGGTTAAGCGCAAAGTTATGGTCGTAGCCTCCACCGAAAGAGAGCTGCTCGTTGTCCTGCTCAACCCGCTCGCCAATCGGTGTTGCCTGGGTAAAATCGAACGGCGTACCTTCAACTGGTTGCAGCTCTCCCGTCGGAATCAAGGATTCACTGACCGGTGTAAAGGCATCGGCGTTGAGCATAAGCTGATGATCAAGAATGGAGTCGCTTCCCTCACCCTTGAGATTGAAGTAGCTATGCTGGGTAAGGTTGATGGGCGTTGCCTTATCGGTCTCAGCGCGGTAATCGAAGATCAAGGCATCGTCATCGGTCAAAGTGTAGGTCACTTCAGTTTCCAGGCGACCGGGGTAACCCTCTTCGCCATCTTCGCTGGTATAGCGCAGCACAAGCCCCGTACCTTCATCATTCTTAAACGGCTCGGCCTGCCAAAGCACTCTATCGAACCCCTGTTGACCGCCGTGCAGATGGTTGTCGCCATCGTTGGTGGCAAGCGTATAGGTTTCACCCTCAAGCGTGAACTGCCCTTCGGCAATACGGTTGCCGTAGCGCCCGATGATGGCGCCGAAGTAAGGGTTAGCCTCGCGATACTCATCAGATAAATAGTCGTCCAACGAATCGAACCCCAGCACAATATCGTCGACATCGCCCTCCCGGTCAGGCGTCTTTAGCGACAGGATCGTACCGCCATAGTTGGCAACCCGCAGCTCAATGCCGTTGGCGTTAGTGAGCTGATAAACGTCAACTTGACGACCATCGGGCAGTTGGCCAAACACGGATTTGGTGACGCCATGCTCTGCTTCACTATTTGCCATGGGTTCCTTATCACTTTGAGCCTGAGCCACGTTTATCAGTAGCGCAGCGGTTCCTGCACTCAGCAGCAGTATTGAACCAGCGCGGCTTGATTTAAAGCGCATGAGAGGCATGTTATTTCCCCTGTTGAGGATGTTGTTATTAGCTCGACATCGTTGTTCTTGCGCAACATCGTTGTTATTGGCGCGATATGGTTGTCGCTATTACATGCCCCACAGTAGACAGCTCTACCATAACCAACCAATATGCAAATGCATCAATTTCGATATCTTTATTGCTATCAGTACCACTAGAAGGCTTATTTCATGGGTGTTCTTGACGAGAACTGGTTTCTTCACGCACGACTAAAGTTGCGTCACTTCCAGCTATTTTTAGCGCTTGATGAGCAACGCAACCTGCACCGCGCCGCCGCTCAGCTCAACATGAGCCAGCCTGCCGCGTCGAAACTCCTCAGCGACCTGGAAAACAACCTGGGCGTGCGCCTGTTTGATCGTCAGCCGCGGGGGCTAACGCCTAATTGGTATGGAGAGGTGATGATTCGCCACGCGCATAGCGTGCTGTCAGCGTTGCGTCATACCGGTGAGGAGTTAACCGCGCTACGTGATGGCAACCTGGGCACTGTCGCGGTCGGCACCGTGATGGCGCCTGCGGTTACCTTACTCACCAGTGCTATTGAGCGTGTTCACCGAGACCGCCCGGAACTTAAGATCAGTGTGGAAGTAGATGTTAGCAAAGCGCTGGTGCCGCGCTTACTGGAGGGAGAGCTGGACTTTGCCATCACACGTATTCCTCCAGGCAGCAATATAGAGCATTTTGTGTTTGAAGAGATCGGAGAGGAAGAGCTGTGTTTTGTCTGCCGCGAAGGGCACCCTTTGGCAGGTAAAAGGTCTTTGCATCTCGCCGATATGGCCGCCTATCCGTGGTCGCTGCAACCACCCGGCGCACTGATGCGCCAGCGTGTTGACAGCCTGTTCCTTCATCATCAGGTAGCACCGCCCCGCCAAATCGTCAACACTGCCGATTTGCTGGTGTCGCTGGCGCTGGTAGATAAATCCGACACCATCACGGTGACTACTCGCGAGACCGCTGACCTGCTCTGCCCGCCGCAGCGCTTTCATCTACTCCCGTTCAGCGAAACGCTCAGCGTGCAACCTTATGGCCTGGTAAGTTTACGTCACCAGCGACTTTCCCCCGGAGCGGCGGCATTGATGAGCACGCTTCGAGAGGTTATCTCGCAAGCGTCTTTACGCACCTCAACCGCTCCACCATCAAAGTAGCAGCAATCAATTTGAAAGCAGATGCTCGTTTTATCATAGAGAGGCTCGCTCGGTTTTCTGCTTTTGATAGCGATAAGCTTTAATCAAAAGCGGTGAGCACCACAGCAAGATGACCGCGACACCAAGTCCTGCACTGATGGGTCTTGCAAAGAAGCTGGTTAGGTCGCCACCGGTTCGCAGCATGGCACTCATAAAGTTGTTTTCAACAACAGACCCTAGCACCAAACCGAGTATGGCGGGCGCCATAGGGAAGTCATTGACGGCTAGTAAATAGGCCACCAGCCCAACGATTAGCATTAACCAGATATCTACAACACTATTATTGATAGCGAAAGCACCCACAATGCAAAAGCACAATATAATGGGCATCAATACTCGGCTGGGTGTCAGAATGAATAACTTTGATAATCTAATAGCCATATACCCAATAGGTAGCATCATCAAGTTAGCCAAGATAAATACGATAAAAAGTGCGTAGATGAGTCCACTCCCATCCATAAAAATGGTGGGACCAGGATTCATCCCTTTCATATATAAAACGCCAATCACGATAGCGGTGATGGAGTCGCCAGGAATTCCAAAGACCAGGGCGGGTACCCATGCACCACTGATACCGGAATTATTAGCCGAACTGGCATCCACGATGCCTTCAACATTACCGGTGCCATATTTGGCACTGTCTTTTGACCTACCTTTCCCCACACCATAGGAGATCCAGGCCGCAATATCCGCACCCGCTCCAGGTAATGCCCCAATCAATGTGCCGATTGAGCTGCCACGCACCATATTGCGCCAATAGCGCTTAATGTGTCCCGGCACATTGTGGAAAACACTATCTTTATCAACAACGCTGATGGTTTTTTTCTCGGATTTTGAGCCGTAGTAACTCATCAGTTCATTGAGGGCAAACATACCGATCATAACGGGTATGAAGTTAATACCTGCCATAAGATCGGGCACTCCAAACGTGAAGCGAGGAGCGCCACTCATCATATCCAGCCCTACCGTTGACAGCAGGATGCCAAAAAGCAGTGAAAGAAATGCTTTTGTTCTAGAGCCTACAGAAATAAAAATTGAGCAGCTTAGCCCCAATACCGCGAGCCAAAAGTATTCGAAAGCACTGAACTTGAGCGCTACTTCCGCGAGTGACTGAGCAACGACGATTAAAATGATGGTGCCAAAAATACCGCCAAAAACGGAACAGACCAGATTAATACCCAGAGCTTCTCTCGCTCTGCCTTTTTTGGCTAACGCATACGATTCACCCACATAGGCGGCGGAGGCAGGTGTGCCCGGTATATTGAGATACGTACCGGGAATGTCCCCCGCAAATATTGCCATGGCCGATGTGGTTACAATGGCTGCAATAGCGGGAATAGTGTCCATATAGAAGGTTAAAGGGACTAACAGTGCGACAGCCATTGTTGCCGTAAGCCCGGGGACTGCACCAACAAATATGCCAAATAATGAAGCTGCCAAGATAACCAATATGGTTTCAAAATTCAAAACCAGCCCTACTCCATTCATCAAGATATCCATGGCAGGCTACCCCCTAATAAAACCCCTTGCGGCAATGGAATAAGTAAATAGTGAGAGAAAATAAAATAAATAGCTGATGACATAACCACAGAGGTTATCAGGGCCACGTAAATCTTTGTTTTTCTCAACAACATGAGCGAAAACATAATGATTATTATGGTGAGCATTGCCCCCAGATAATCGCTTGCCAGGATATAAAAGACGATCGCTATGGGGGGCAGCACCATCGCCCAGCCCATTTTTTCAGGCGGCGAGGTAGCGAGTGTCGGATCATCCTGTACTGCTTGGGCGGCCGCTTTTCTTCTTTGCCATAGCGCATTCAAAGTAAGTACCGCACCGCCGATGCAAAATCCCCCTCCAACGAGAGAGGGGAACAGTGAAGGCCCATACTGAAGGCTGGGTAGAGTAGGAAATTGCTGAGCTGTGATAATCGTCACAATCCCTGCAATCATAAACCCTATACCGGCGAAAACGTCTCTCATTGTCATTCCTTAGTTAGCTAAGCCAACTTGTTCAACAATTTCACCGAGAATGCCGTCCATCTCTTCCATCATTTGGCCAAACTCTTCCGCATTGCGCCATTCGGTTCCAAACCCTCTCTGCGTCATGAAATCCTGGTACGTATCACTTTGATAAGCAGCCTCAAGAGCTGACTCAAGCGTTGCGACAACCTCTGGGTCCATGCCTTTAGGCCCAACGATGCCTCGCCACGCACCTACTTGGTAGTCACTACCCACAAGTTCGTTGGTAGTAGGAATATCGGGGAAGGCTGAAAGACGCTCTGCGGCCATGACGGCAAAACTTTTTACACGTCCCGCATCCATCATCGAACGAGCTTCAGGCACCGACGTAGAAACAATATCAATCCCTCCCGATGCCAGCTCCGTCATCGCGGGCGCCGAGCCTTCGCTGGGGATCCAGATAACCTGATCGGCGGGAATGCCTTGATCCATCAAAAAGCCTGTAAAGGCCAGATGCCAGATACCACCCTGTCCGGTTCCCGACGCGGTGAGGCTGCCTTTGGGCTCGGTACGAATGGCTTCCATTAACGCATCAAGACTCTCAAATTCTCCATCGGTGGCGACCTGAATGCCGGGAGAGTCGTAGTTGATTTGCGCAATGGGGGTAAAGTCTTCGTAAGTTAAATCCGTCAATCCTTGCCAATGCATAGTGTTAACTTCAACAGTGGCTAAGCCGAGCGTGTAGCCGTCAGGCGCTGCGTTAAGCATGGCGGTATGCCCAACTACGCCGCTGCCGCCAGTACGATTCACCACGTTGACGTTCTGGCCCAATTCCTCTTCCAAGGCGCGGGCAATGGTGCGCGCTGTTGCATCAGTACCGCCGCCCGCAGCCCAAGGCACAATCAGCGTAATGGGGCGTTCTGGATAATCCGCCAGGGCAGAGCTAGAGGCAGCCATAACGGCTGCTGCTAAACTTGAAATACAGAATGTTTTAAGAGAATGGTTTGTCATTATCATTTTCAATATCCTCTAGTAATTGCTTACCTACGTTTTATAGTTATAAAGACGGTTTAAAGCGCCTTATATCAGTACGTTCTGGTTGACGGCTGAGGAGGTAACTCTTTATAGCGGGCAAGCGTTGTTAGTGCCCCCTGACGGAGCAGGCTAATATCGATACCTACCGCAATAAACTGGCAGCCTAACGCCTGATAGCGGCGAGCATCCTCTTCTAGCGGCGCGAGTATCCCTACCGGCTTGCCTGCTGCATGAACCGTGTTAATCACTTTCTGTATCGCACTCTGGACATCGGGGTGGCCAGGATTGCCGGGATACCCCATTCCCACCGAAAGATCTGCCGGACCAATAAAAACCGCATCGACGCCGTCGGTGGCGGCAATCGCTTCTACCTGCTCAACCCCTTTAGGTGACTCAACCTGGACAATCAGACAAAGCGACTCATGCGCCTTATTCAGGTAGTCATCCACGCCATCCCATCGGGTTGCACGCACCAGCCCACCGCCCACACCGCGTATGCCATGCGGTGGATAGCGCGTCGCCCGTACCAAGGCGGCCGCTTGCTCCGCACTTTCTACCATCGGCACCATCAATGTTTGTGTGCCTATATCTAGCAGTTGCTTAATCAACGCAGGATCATGATTAACGCTACGCACAACAGGCGCGGATGAATAAGGTGCTACAGCCTGTAGCTGGGCCAGAATAGTGGGTACCGTATTCGGGGCATGCTCGCCATCGATCAGCAGCCAATCAAACCCCGTGTTGGCGATTATTTCCGTGGCATACCCAGTCGCAAAGCCTGCCCAGCAGCCCCACATGGGTTCTCGCTTGATCAGCATGTTCTTGAATGGATTAATGGGCAATTGCATGCGTTGACTCCTTCGAAAGGCGGATGAAAACCACTGTCTGAAGATCATCTACGTCGTTAACTGATCAAGATTTATGAGCACTTTCTTCTTGAGCGTTACGTCTTCGTTTATGCCATAGGGTGAATACGGTCTCTTTGAGACATACTCCTCCCGGTCAGGGAGGAGGAAAGTGAACGTCGTATAAACGTGGCATATCAGGAAACGGTTGAGTAATAGCGGTTTCTACAACAACAAATTCTATTGCGGAGAAACCGCCTACATTGTCGTGCCTCAGTTAGCTAAGCCAACCTGTTCAACAATTTCACCGAAGACGCTGTCCATCTCTTGCATCAATTGCCCGAACTCTTCCGCATTACGCCATTCAGTACCAAAGCCTTGCTGGTCCATAAACCCTTGGTAGGTGTCACTGTTGTAAGCAGCTTCCAGCGCAGACTCCAAGGTTGCCACTATTTCTAGGTCCATGCCTTTAGGACCGGCGATACCGCGCCACTCGCCCACTTGATAGTTGCTGTCGATTAACTCGCTCGTGGTAGGAATATCGGGAAAGCTGGGTATACGTTCAGGCGACATGACCGCAAAGCTTTTAACCCGACCGGCTTCCATCATGGAGCGGGCTTCAGGCACAGAACTTGGTACGATATCAATACCCCCGGATACCAGCTCGACCATTGCTGGCGCCGCGCCTTCACTAGGAATCCAGGTAACCTGGTCGGCGGGAATACCCTGATCCATCAAAAAACCCGCAAAGGCTAAATGCCAAACACCGCCTTGTCCGGTACCGGAGGCAGTAAACGTGCCCTTGGGCTCAGTACGTATAGCATCGAGCAGCTCTTCAAGGCTCTCATAAGGGGAGTCTGCGGCGACCTGTATGCCGGGGAAGTCATAGTTGATTTGCGCAATCGGAGTGAAGTCTTCATAGGTAAGGTTGGTTAAACCCTGCCAATGCATCATGTTCACCTCCCCGGTCGCCAAGCCAAGGGTATAACCATCTGGCTTGGCATTGATCATGGCAGTATGGCCGACAACGCCACTGCCACCGGTGCGGTTAACAACGTTGACGTTCTGTCCCAACTCCTCTTCCAATGCACGGGCGATGGTGCGCGCTGTCGCATCAGTGCCGCCGCCAGCAGCCCACGGCACAATCAACGTAATAGGGCGTTCTGGATAATCCGCAAGGGCTGAGCCAGAGGCCACCAGAACCGCTGCTGCTATGCTGGAAGTGAGGAGTGTCTTGATCTTGAGAGAATGGTTTGTAATTGTCATATCCACTTTCCTTTGGTCGTTACTGCCTGGATTTGATTATCGTTTTTTGAAACTGCTGGGTTCCATCTTTTATTACTTTCCTGTTAAAAACTTCCTTTATTTCTATTAAGCTGATCAACCTTATTTTTTAGAAAACCTCTTTAAGCATTTTGAAGAAATCTTCCTTAGAAGGAGCACGCGGATTGGTAGCCGTGGAGTGATCTTCCAATGCCCACTGCGCCACTTGATTTAGATGCTCTTCCTTAACGCCCATTTCACTCAGGCTGGAAGGCATCCCTAACTTAATATTGAGCTTTTCAAATGCTTCGGCTAAATCGTCATCCGGGGCAAGCCCCATCGCATCCTTGAGGCGAGCGTATTTTTCCTCGCAATCGCGCTGGTTAAACCTGAGAACGGTCGGCATTAGCACGGCATTGAGCGTGCCATGGTGAAGTTTTAGCTCATGCAGACCACCTAACGCATGGGATAGAGAGTGCACTGCTCCCAGCCCCTTCTGAAACGCCATGGCGCCTTCAAGGGCCGCCATCATCATTTCATTTCTAGCGGTTAAGTTAGCGCCGTTTTCAACCGCCTCTACCAGATAGGTGCTCGCGCGCTTCAGACCATCCAATGCAATCGCTTCAGCCGGTGGATTCAATTTTGGGCTTAAAAAGGTTTCAACGCAGTGAGCAATCGCATCCATACCCGTTGCGGCAGTCAAAAAAGGCGGTAAACCGAGCGTCAAACGTGGGTCGCAGATAGCAACAGCGGGAATCAGATAAGGAGAAAGAAAACCCAGTTTTCGATTATCTTTCATGGTAATGAGAGAGGCTCGCCCCACCTCACTGCCCGTCCCCGCCGTTGTGGGTACCGCAATCAACGGCAGCACATTGGCATTAATCTTAGCTACGCCACCCTCAATCGCAGCGTACTGGCGTAATGGCGCAGGGTGGTTAAAAAGTAAAGCGACCGCTTTAGCCAAATCAATGCTGGAACCGCCGCCAACGGCCACAATGCCATCACACTCGCTTTCTCGCAGGAAAGTCAGCGCTTGTTCTACGGCGGTTTCAGTAGGGTTGGAAGGTGTTTCATCGAAAATGCAGGCTTTTTCATTAATCTCTTTAGAAAGTTCTGCAGATTCAATTACTTGCGTAATAATAGGCGTACTACTCAGCCCCTTATCAGTCACAAACAAAGGCCTTTTCACCTTAAGCAACTGCAGCTCATTAGCTAACTCCGCAATCGCATTCTCGCCAAACTGGATTTTTGTTAAGTAGTTGATGATGTAGGGCATTTTAATTTCTCGTTATTGTTTTGCTTGAAACCAAATATGCATCTATCTAAAGGTGTCATACAGCATACCTGCATGACAATAGTTATGAGGTTATTTTTGGCCACTCATGTTTTCAAGAAAACGCTTTATTCAAATAAGCTATTGTTAAATAGTTACTTTATTTTCATAGCAAAAGTATCAACCGGACCGCAGGCTATCGACATCACTTTTCCATAGGTGCCCATATTCAATACCTGAAAACAATCTAGGACAAATGAACATTGCATTCAATGATCATTACATAGGACGATAGTATAATCGACGTACACAGCTTAGTTGCTAAAGTGCATCAACAGTGACCGCTTACTAGCTAGCTTGCGCGTAGCTCTTACCCAAAAAGCCAATAATAAATTTGAGGTAAACAATGGATCTCATTAATTCCCCGTCCGTTATTATTCAGCTCAATCCGCGGGATAACGTGGGCGTAGCCTCAAAAGCGGTGCCCACAGGATTTCCAATTGATAAAAATGGCACACTCGCTAAAGAGAATATCGATGCAGGTCATAAAGTTGCGTTAACTGGGATCAACAAAGGCGACGCCATATATAAATACGGCCAGCTAATTGGGATAGCGGCGCAAAACGTAGAACCCGGTGAGCATGTACACACCCACAACCTCGCCATGATAGAGCTTGATTCTTCGTTAAAGGATTTCCAGCCTCACCCGCAAACAGACACCACAAGTAGTTCACGAACCTTCCAAGGTTTTCAACGTGATGATGGCAGCGTAGGCACGCGTAACTACATTGGTATTCTATCTACCGTCAATTGTTCCGCGACGGTAGCTAAAGCAGCGGCAGACAAACTCAACCAGTCTGATGAACTAAGCCAAATGGGGTTCGATGGCGTCGTCGCAATCACCCATGGCTCGGGCTGTGCCATGAACACAGACTCAGAGGGTTTTTCCTTTCTTGAGCGCGTCATTGCAGGTTATGCCCAGCACCCCAATTTTGCCTTCGTGCTTATTATCGGTTTGGGCTGTGAGACCAACCAGGTCAAAACACTGGTCGCAAAAAAGGGGTTAGAAGACGCTTCGCGGCTTGCTTACTTTAATATTCAGGATGCGGGAGGAACTCGCACCAGTATAAAAACAGCATGTGATCACATCATGCGGATGGCTTCTCAGCATGGGCAGATGCAGCGTAAACCTGCTTCCCTAGAGCACTTGGTGGTTGCACTGCAGTGCGGCGGTTCAGACGGTTATTCAGGGATTACGGCAAATCCTGCGCTTGGCCACGCGGCTGATCTTATCGTGCAACACGGAGGCAGCGTTATCCTTGCAGAAACTCCTGAGATTTACGGTGCTGAGAACCTTTTAATAGACCGCTCTATCAACGAAAACGTCGCGCAAAAACTGCTTGATCGTATTACATGGTGGAAGCATTACACCGAAATAAACGGTGCCGAGCTAAACAATAACCCGTCGCCGGGCAATAAAGCGGGAGGGCTTTCAACGATTCTTGAAAAATCCCTAGGGGCCGTTGCGAAAGGTGGCAGCTCAAGCCTTAACGATGTACTGCACTATGCCGAAAAGATAACCACTCGTGGCTTTAATTTTATGGATAGCCCGGGCTACGACCCAGTCTCTGTTACCGGTCAAATTGCCTCTGGGTCAACGGTTATCTGTTTTACTACCGGGCGAGGATCGGTTTCAGGTTTTAAACCCGCCCCCTGCCTGAAGCTCGCAACCAATACCTCCATGTATGAGAAAATGCATGAAGACATGGATATAAACTGTGGCGTTATCGTCGATGGCACTGCCAGTGTAGAAGACGTCGGAGAACAGATTTTTGAGCGCATTATCGCCATTGCCTCAGGCGACATGAGTGCTAGCGAGTCACTGGGTTATGGTAGTAATGAGTTCGTTCCTTGGCTGGTCGGTGCCATCACCTAATCGTTCATTCAAGGACAATGGATTAACCATGACACAAACGCTGCGCGACCAGCTCTATACGGCTCTTAAGCAGGGTATTGTTGGAAAACGTCTGGAACCCGGCCTTGTGCTGCTTGAAGGGAATATAGCCGAGCTGTTTGGTATCAGCCGCTCCCCTGTTCGCCAAACCCTGAGCCGGTTACACGAAGAGCAGTATATCTGCCGCTTTGAGGGGCGCGGCTATCTAGTGGGGACGTCGCCTCAAGAAGTAGTACGGCGCTCCCTCAGTGAGAGTGATTTCAAACAACGCGGCGACACCCCCAAAGTAGACCGGACCGTTTCCTGGCGCGCCCACATCGACAGCGTCGAGCATGCCATTGTCCTATGTTCAATTAAGGGCGCTTTTGAACTCAATGAACTGCAGCTGTCCAAATCACTGAATGTCAGCCGCACGGTTACCCACCAAATTCTTCTCTATTTGCAGTCCATCGGCCTGGTCGAAAAGATTAAATACAACAGCTGGAGCGTAGTCCCTTTAGATGACAAGCGACTACACAACCTTTATGAAGCACGCCGCCAACTAGAGCCTTACATGATTGCGCGTGCCGCCCATCATATTTCAGAAAGTGTACTCAACGGCTATATTGCCAAACTCAAGCACGCCGCCAACAGTTATCCAGATATTAGCGGTGAATTACTGGATGAGTTAGAAAATGACCTTCACCACTCCGCCGTCAGCCTAGGTGATAACCAGGAAGTAATGAATATGCTACGGCGTACTCATCCTATCTTATTAATCAGCAAGCATTTACTTGGGCGAGTACTTAAACTTCCCGATCAAGACCCTTTTTTCGATGAGCACTTGTGGGTATTCGAAAAAATGCGTCTACAACAGCCAGAGCAAGCTGCAAAAGTATTGGTGGCTCACTTAGAGCGCTCAGAGTCTAAAGTACTCGAGCGTCTTATCAATTTCAGAGAATCAGGTGATATCAATATACCGCTTTATTTAAGAGGATAAGCCAATAGCAACGCATTCCCTCAACAAGAACAATATTAATAAAAACAATATCAATAAGAACATATAAAAGCGGTTTAACAGCCTGTCTGGCAAGCGCCACGCGACATTTCAACAGCCTACCCACCGTTAGAGGAACCAACAATGACAATTTCACGGTCTATCGGCTTTATTGGCACCGGCATTATGGGCGCCCCGATGGCTGGGCGTTTGGCCCGCGCAGGGCACCAAGTGCGCGCCTGGAACCGGACAAAAAGCAAGGCCGACAACCTGGCATCTGTGGGTGTCGAAATAGTGGAAAAGCCTGAACAGGCAGTTACCGCAAGCGACGTCGTGATCGTTATGCTCAGCTCTGGGCCGGTGTGCGATGAGTTACTTTTAGGCCCTGATGGCCTGCTCAACGCCATGCAGCCTGGTGCTACCCTGATCGTCATGAGTTCTATACCGGTCGAGACGGCACGCCGCCAAGCGGAGGAAGCCGCAACGCACCAGATCCACTACTTAGACGCGCCGGTATCCGGCGGTGAGCAGGGTGCGATTGATGGCACTCTGGCCATTATGGCGGGCGGCGATTCTGCACGCTTTAAAGCGGTTGAGCTCATCCTTTTATCGCTCGGCAGGCCGGTACATGTTGGCCCAGCGGGCAGTGGTGAACTGGTCAAGCTCGCCAATCAAATGATTGTGGCCAATACCATTGCCACGGTGGCCGAAGCCATATTGCTGGCAGAGCACGGGGGAGCTAACCCGGCGCAAATGCTTAATGCGCTTGAAGGCGGCTTTGCCGACTCAACCATTTTGCGTATCCACGGCCAGCGCATGATCAAGGAGGATTTCACCCCCGGCGGACCGGCGAAATGGCAATTGAAAGACACCCAAACCGCCATGGCCTTAGCCCAAGAATTGCAGCTTAAGCTACCCGTATCTTCATTGGTCAACGGGCTTTATGAAGCGCTTGTCGCCCAGGGAGAGGGAGACCTCGACCATAGCGCTCTGATACGCCAGCTCAGACGACAAAATCAATAAACAATCCGTCCACCCATAACGCCGGGAAAATAAATACAATGAGCCAACATTACGATGCCCAGGAAATAACGCGATTCAGCACTGACTTACTTTTAGCAGCAGGGCTTGATGATGATAAAGCCCATGCCGTGGCTGAGGTACTGGTTGAAGGCGACCTGATGGGACACACCACTCATGGGCTTCAACTCCTCGCACCTTACCTTGAGGAAATTCAGTCAGGCCGCATGCCGGTCACCGGCGAGTATGAGGTAATTTCTCAACGTGCCGCCGTACAGACCTGGGATGGCCGTTATTTACCCGGGCCGTGGCTGATACTCAAAGCCATGGAAGCCGCGGAAGCCATGGCGCGTTCCTGCGGTACTGGTACGGTGGTAATTCGGCGCTCTAATCATATTGCCTGCCTGGCTGCCTATCTAAAACGTGCCACCGATCAAGACCTCGTAGTGGTGATTGAATCATCCGACCCGGCGACTAAATCCGTTGCCCCCTATGGCGGGTTAGAGGCTACTCATACCCCCAATCCTATTGCCGTGGGCTACCCCACTGATTCAGGCCCTGTCCTTTTGGATGTCAGCACATCCATTACCACCAATGGCATGGTGGGACGGCTTAACAAGCAAAACAGCCGTTTGCCTTATCCGTGGCTTAAAGACCATCAGGGCCAGGCAACCGACCGCCCCGAGGTGCTTTTCGACGAACCCAAAGGCAGCATTATGCCCATCGGTGGTCTAGACCACGGTCATAAGGGTTACGCACTAGGGCTCATGGTGGAAGCATTGACGTCTGGCCTGGCAGGATTCGGACGCGTCCAGGCGCCTACGCAGTGGGGTGCCTCGGTCATGGTGCAGGTGCTGGACCCGGAAGCCTTTGGAGGGCTTGAAGCGTTCAAGCGCGAAACCGGCGCACTGGCTGATGCGTGCCGTAACAATCCAGTCGCTGAAGGCGATCCTCAGGTACGCATTCCGGGAGAGCGCGGGCTCGATTTACATAAGCGCTACTCACAGCAAGGCGTTCCGCTTCCAGAGGGCGTTCCCGAAGCGCTTCATAATTGGTCAGAGCGTTTAGGCGTTACTTTTCCCCAGGCACGCCAGTAAACGCTTTCTGCTTAGGGTGCAGGTTCAGACAAGCGAGCGTTATCTAAAACGTAATCAAATAACTGATCGGAGATCACCATGAAACAGGAACGTATCGGATTCATCGGGCTCGGCTTAATGGGTAAGGAAATGGCCCGCAATATAGTGCGTAACGGCTACCCGCTGACCGTTATGGCTCATCGCAATCGCTCGCCTTTAGAGGTGCTCTCTGCCGAAGGTGCCATTGAAGTCGATAGCGCCGCCGAGATGGCCAAAACCAGCGATATTGTTTTTATCTGCGTCAAGACATCCGAACAAGTTAGCGAGATTGTGACCGGAACCGATGGTTTGATGGCTGGGGCCCATGAAGGGCTGATTATTATCGACTGCTCTACGGCTCATCCTGAATCAACCGAGCGCCTTGCTGAAACTGTCGCGGAGCGCGGCGTAGTGCTGGTTGACGCGCCATTAGCTCGCACGCCACGCGAAGCCCGAGAGGGGCGGCTCAACGTCATGCTAGGAGGCGATGCCTCTACGGTTACGCGTATTACGCCGGTCATCGAAAGCTTCGCCGAGAACATCTTTCATGTCGGTGCGGTCGGGTCAGCGCATAAGTTGAAGCTGATTAACAACTTCCTGTCGCTGGGCGCAGCGGCGCTCGTTAGCGAAGCTGCTACCATGGCTGCTGGAATGGATGTCCCCCAGGATAAGCTGCTGGAAATCTGTTCTCAGGGCGGCGCCAATAGCGCCATGCTGGCCCCGGTTATGGAGTGGGTGCTGCAGAAAGAGTGTACAAAGCTGCAGTTCAGCCTCGGAAATGCCGAAAAGGACATGCGCTACCTAGCTGAAACGTTAACCGAGTACCGGCTAACCTCCAACATGCTTTCCCCACTTTGCGAATTCCTTAACCTGGCTCGAAACGATGTGGGAGAAGAGAGCTTCGTTCCCCAAGCTTACGACAGCTGCATGCAGCGTAATGGTATGGCCTCAGACGGCAACAAGCGTTGAGATAGACCGTAGGCTGCCTCGCTATCGCGGCTTAACTTCCCACCGCGACTTGGCAGCGTTCACTCCACAAACGCGTCGGTAGCCTCGCGGTAACCATATAAAAAGGCGTCAGCCACTTGGCGTAGTGGCGCTACATCCACGTCACTACGCCCACTGGCGACAAGCTCAACAAAGTGGTTATAAAGGCCGGCATACTCGCGCTCCTCCTCATCCACTATCAACTCGTCGTTAATCAGCAGGCGCCGCCCCCCCTGGGTCAGGCTTAGATGGCCGTTATCCGTATCGACGCGGATATCCCAGGTTTGCGGGCCGGTTTGGCGAAAATCAAAAGCCGCCTCAATCTCGACACCGTATGGATCGGTAAAAGAAAGCTCTGCGGCAATCGGGGTCTGGCAGTTAGTCGGCACCCATAACTGGGCCTGGCGCAGAAAAAATGGCTGGGGGAGAATGGCGGTGACGATCGAAAGCGCGTTAATACCTGGATCAAACACCCCCATGCCGCCCGGCTGCCATATCCACGCCTGACCTGGGTGCCATACTCGCACGTCTTCTTTCCATTCAACCTCAACGCGCTGAACCTGGCGCTCTGAAAGCCACTGCTTGGCTTGCGCAACGCCGGGTGCAAAGCGTGAGTGCCAGGCGGCAAACAGGCTAACGCCCTGCTCGGCAGCAAGTAGCATCAAGCTTTCCACTTCACTAAGTGTGGCCCCGGGTGGCTTTTCCAGCAGCACGTGCTTGCCGCGCAGTAGCGCAGCACGCGCCTGCGAGTAGCGCAAGTGCGTCGGCGTACAGATTGCCACGGCGTTTATTTCCGGGTGGGCGTCGAGCATCGCGCCCAAGTCTTGATAGCCGGGAACGTCTGGTAACGCAGCGTAAGGGTCTGCCGTGGCGACAAGCTGGCAGTGAGGGATGGTGGCTATCGCCGGAAGGTGCTGGTCGCGAACGATTTTACCCACACCCACTAAGCCGAGGTTGAAGTCAGACATGTGCTTGCCTTTGTTTTAATTTAAGAGCTTAACGGGAAATGGATTCAGAGAGCAGCGTGGGGTAGCTCAACGCTGCGCCCTAATGAGCTAACGCTATGTTCAAGCCCTAGCGCTTCTGCCGTCCCTGCCAATACCGCCTGGGCTGCCAGAAAAGCCTCTCGGGGGCGGCGCAGCCGGATACTTTCCATCAGCTGTCGATGACGCTCCAGGCTCTCTTCCGGATCAGAGGCGCTTTCGTTCGACATCGAGACCAGCAGATAGATCGAGGGCCGCAGGATATGCGATAGCTGCGCCCAGACGATATTATGAGTCGCTTTGAAGATCGCCTCGTGGAAGGCAATATCACATTCGCTGTGTAAACGCCGCTCCTCTTGGCAGGTCGCATTGCGCAGGTTCTGCCCTAACCCTTCAAAGGCCTCTTCGATGGCTACTAAATCACGTGCCTTGGCGCGCTTGGCGGCGGTCATCGCTACATAGGGCTCAACATCCAGGCGAAACGCGAGAATTTCGCGTTGAATATCTGGATTAGGGGCCGCATAGCGGGTCAGCCAGTCGGTCACCTGAACATCGAGAATATGCCACTCTGAGTACTCCCGCACCTTGGAGCCGTGGCCTGAGATACGCTCGATAATGCCCGCCTCAACCAGCTGACGCAAATCACTACGCACCGCCGAGCGATTAATAGCAAAGCGTTCGCATAGATCCAGTTCACGCGGCACAAAGTCGCCGGGGCGGTAGCGTCCTCCGAAGATCTCCTCGGCGAGGTATTCAGCGATACTGGGGCGAGCCGGCGACTTAATGAGAGATGATGTCACTGCGATAAAACCCTATTTCAATTCCAGCCAATCATAACGTACTTGACCGGTCTACTGTGACAGGCGGCGTCGTTTCATCGACGGCCCTAGTTTCATCGACGGTAATAGTTTCAAGCCCTGCACGCTGCCTGAGTTCCAGCCGCCGTTCATAAAGGCCTTTAGCACTTAGGGTGCCGAGCACCAGGGCGCCGCCCACCATGGCAACTGGTGCGGGCTGTTCAGCCAGAATCCACCAGGCCAGCAGCGTGCCCACCACGACTTCCAGCAACAGCAGCAAGCCCACTTCAGCGGAAGGCAGATACAACGGCCCACGCTGCAAAAGCGTGACACCGCAAGGCACAATAAACAGGCAAAGCAATACCACCACCGCAAGTTGATTTGTGGCGGGTAAGGACGGCTCGCTCCCCGCCAGCCAGAAAAGCCCGGCGGTGCTGCCCACAATAAGGCCGTTGAATACCAGCATCGGGCTCATATCCACCCCCGGACGCGTACGGCAGAGGGTAAAATTAATCGCCAGGGTCGTCGCTGTCACCAAGGCAAAAGCGTTGCCTACCCATGAGCCTGCGCCTGAGTCATCTAACGCAATCATGGCGACACCCGCCATGCACAAACAGATCGCCAGCCAAGTGCGCCGGGGCAAACGCTCCTTGAGAATGATCCAGGAGAGAATTGCCGCGATTAGCGGCGCGCTGGCCAGTATCATCAACACGTTGCCTGCCTTGGTGTACTGATTGCCAAGCACGAAACCGCAGGTTGTCAGACTAAACAACAGCGCCACGGCGATCCCGGTCCAGCCGCAGCGGCGATAGGCTGCCAACGTGCCGCGGCCATAGCGCGCCAGAGCGATTAGCAAAAAACCCAGCGCAGAGAGAAAACCGCGCCACATCAGTATCTCTGCATCGGGCAGGTCAGCTACCTTGATCAGCAAAGCATCCGGCGCCATGATTATCGCGCCGCCACCGGTCAGCAGCAGCCCCTGCTGGCGATGCGACAAAGCTTTAAAGCGGCTCATGCTAATGATTATCCCTTGGCGGATGCTGGCGGGCCACATCACGGTACTTGGTCGCAGGCTCCAAGGTCATGCCACGATCCAGCGGCTCGACCATACTGCGCTGAATCTCTTGCCAAGGGGTCTGGTGGCCTGGATAACGGTAGCCGCCCTGCTGGGCCAAACGTTCGCGGCGTGCTTCCAGCTCACTCGCGTCAATCAGCAGCTGCACTTCGCCACGTTTAAGATCAACTCGCAGTCGATCACCGCTTTCAAGCAGCGCAAGCCCGCCCCCTGTGGCCGCTTCCGGCGACGCATTGAGTATCGACGGCGAGCCGGAAGTGCCCGATTGACGCCCATCGCCCAGGCAGGGCAGCGACTCAATCCCTTGTTTGATCAGCGCCTCTGGCGGCTGCATATTGACCACTTCGGCGCCACCCGGATGCCCCACCGGACCAGCGCCGCGCATCACTAGAATGGTGCGGGCGTCGATATTCAGCGCCGGATCGTCGATACGAGCGTGATAATCCTCCGAACCATCAAACACTACCACCTTGCCTTCAAAGGCTTCAGGGTCGCTTGGATCATTCAGGAAGCGATCGCGGAAATTCTGGGAGATAACACTGGTTTTCATCAGCGCTGATTCGAACAGGTTGCCTTTGAGATTTAGAAACCCTGCATGGGCTACCAACGGCTCGGCGTAGCGGCAAATCACGTTGGAATCCTGTGTTTCCCGGCCCTGCAGATTATTACCCAGAGAGCGACCATTCACCGTCAGCGCATCGCTGTGCAGTTTGCCGGCTCCCTGGAGTTCATGAAGGATCGCGGGCACGCCCCCCGCGCGGTGAAACTCTTCACATAGAAAAGCGCCGGCAGGCATCACGTTGGCCAACAGCGGAATCTCATGGCCCAGGCGCTGCCAATCGTCATTATTCAGCTCAACGCCTGCATGACGGGCGATCGCGTTAATGTGAACCGGCGCGTTGGATGAGCCGCCCAGCGCCGAACAGGCCACAATGGCGTTCTCAAACGCTTCGCGGGTCAGAATATCCAGCGGACGCAGGTCTTCCCAGACCATATCGACGATTCGCACGCCGGTGTCATAGGCCGCCATCGCGCGCTCTTTATAGGGCGCGGGGATGACCGCCGAGCCCGGCAGGCTCATTCCCAATACCTCAGCCATGGAGTTCATGGTAGACGCCGTGCCCATGGTATTGCAGTGACCAATCGAGGGCGCTGAGTCACTGGCGCGTGACAGAAACTCTGCGTAGTCGATATCTCCCGCTGCCAGGCGTTTACGCAGCTCCCAGATAATCGTCCCCGAGCCCACCCGCTCGGCGCCTCGCCAGCCGTTAAGCATCGGCCCACCGGACAGCACAATCGAAGGAATATTTACCGTTGCCGCGGCCATCAGCGCGGCGGGGGTGGTTTTGTCGCAGCCGGTGGTTAGCACCACACCGTCCAACGGATAGCCATGGAGCACTTCCACCAGCCCCAGGTAAGCGAGATTACGATCCAGCGCCGCGGTAGGCCGACGCACATTCTCATGAATAGGATGCATGGGGAACTCAAACGGCACGCCACCCGACGCACGAATGCCGTCTTTAACCCGCTTGACCAGATCAATATGGTGACGGTTGCACGGGGTTAAATCAGACCCCGACTGGCAGATACCGATAATCGGTTTACCGCTCGTCAATTCATCCAACGTAATGCCGTAATTGAGGTAGCGCTCAACGCACAGCGCCGTAGTGCCGGGGTGGTCAGGGTTATCGAACCAATAACGTGAACGCAACTGCTCAGGGGTTATTCGATGAGGGTTGGCCATGGCTACGCTCCACGCCTAAAGTGAAGGTAAAACGTCAGTAGGCGTACCTAAGCCACTCAACCGGCCCTACTAACATTCCCAGTTAAATAATCTCCTTCAAACACAAGGAGGGGGTCGCCATGACGGTACGCGTTCTCCACCGCATCGTCGATACATACAAAAGTATATGTTGAACATATACGCAAAACGTTACACATTCACCTGAGGGCTTGTGGCGCTTAACCCAAAAGGCAGTGCCGCTGACATACAACAACAGACAATAGGCTGCAGCTCGTTTGAAGAATACCCTCAGCGAAGCGCCCTGCAGCACGCCAGGAGAGTGACGACTATGCATCATCTTTTAAAGCGCACCCTATTAGTAACCGGTGCTACGCTGCTCAGCTCAGGCATGGCTTACGCGCAAACGTCCAAGCCCGACCTTTCTGAACCACCCGAGATCGAAGGCGGCGTTGTAGGCGATCACGGCAGTGTGACCCTGCGCATGGGACTTGGCCTGGCCGAAAGCTCGCCTCAGTACATCTCCAGCCAGTACTTTGCGGATATTCTTGACCAGCGCAGCGAAGGAAGAATCAGCGTCAACATCTTCCCCAACAGCCAGCTCGGTGACGACGTGCAGATGATGGAAATGCTCCAGACCGGCACGCTGGACATGACCTACCCTTCCTCCTCCCCCGCAACCGGCTACGTTGAAGAGCTAGCCGTTTTCGACCTGCCGTTCCTGCTCCCTACCCGTGAAGCCGCCATTGAGGCCATGCGTAGCGACGCCGCTCAAGAGATGCTCGACGCGTTTGATGGCACCGGCATCAAGGCACTGGCCTTTGCTGAAAATGGCTTCCGCCAGCTTTCCAATAGCGCACGGGAAGTCTCATCGCCGGAAGACGTAGCCGGTTTGGACGTTCGCGGCCTTTCCGTACGCACCATGGAAAACCCCGTTCACCTGGCTATCTGGCAGGCGTTAGGTGCCAACCCGACACCCATGGCGTTTGGTGAGCTGTTTTCGGCCATGGAACAGGGCGTTGTGGATGGCCAGGAAAACCCCTGGAGCACCATCCTGACATCCAATTTCTATGAAGTGCAGGACTACGGCTCCGAAACCCGCCACGTTTATACCCCCTTTATCAAAATGATCTCCCAGCGCACCTGGGATCGACTCGACCCTGAGTATCAGGAGCTGGTTCAGGAGGCCGCTCTGCAGGCCGCCGATTACGAAATCCAGCTCTCCTCCGAATACGACGATTGGGCACGGGAGCAACTTGAAGAGCGTGGCATGCAAATTACCCGTCTTAACGACGAACAGATAGCCGCTTTCCAGGAAGCCGTACAGCCCGTTTATGACGAGTGGGCACCGCGCATTGGTGAAGATCTGGTGGCTGAGTTCCAGCGGCTCGCCGAGTCGGCAGCAGCCCAATAGGCACCTGCTGATACGTCGGCTTGCTCTCGTGCACCTTTGCCACGACTAGACCATGCAAGAGGCAAATGCCTCTTGCATGGTCGTTATCTGTCTTTTCGGAGAGCTCATGGATACACCTGATACCCCCATTCCGGATACTGCGGCCTTCTTCGATGATCCCCAGCGCCAGCCGCTGGAGATCGATACCGAGCAGCGCCGTGGTCCTGCGCTGTTTCGTTGGCTGACACTTGCGATGGAACACGCGATTGCGGCTCTTCTGGTAGCGCTCATCTTGTCGGTATCGGCCAACGTGGTGGGCCGCGCCGTATTGAATCACTCACTGCCCTGGGCCGATGAGCTGGCACGCATGCTGTTTATCTGGCTGATTTTCCTGGGTGCTGCGGCAGCGTTCGCCCGCTATGAGCATATTGCGGTGGATATTTTAGTGCGCAGATTAAAACCGCGCGCCGCCCATGCACTGTATCTGTTTCAGCATTTGGTGATTACCGCGTTGATGGGAATCATCGTCTGGGGTGGTTTTCTGGTGATGTCGCGTGCCTCGGGGCGCACCGCAATCCTTGGCGTGCCATGGAATATGGTGAATGCCTCGCTGGTACTTTGCGCCGCCTTTATTGCCGCTGTGGCCATCTGGCGCGCCTGGCAAAGCATTTTGCAGATACGCTCGCCGAACGTCATGCCCACCGCTGATGGAGACCGTTAGATCATGCTATGGATTTTTCTAGGCATCCTGTTCGCCTCGCTGGCCCTGGGCTTACCCATTGCCTTTGGCTTGGGCGTTGCGGCTGTGGTGATGGCGCTACTCTCTGATATTCCTTTGTCCATCATGATTGAGCAGTCAATACGCGGGGTAAACAGCTTCCCGCTGCTGGCCATACCGTTCTTTATTCTGGTGGGCGAAGTAATGAGCAACGGCGGCATTGCCCGCCGCTTAATGGAGCTTGCAGGGGCCTTGGTCGGTTTTGTACGCGGTGGCCTGGGCCAAGTCGCGATTACCGGTTCCATGTTCTTTGGCGGCATTAGTGGTTCTGCCGTGGCCGATACCGCCGCGACCGGCGCGATGATGATTCCCTCCATGACCAAGCAGGGCTACACCGCCCCGCAGGCCACAGCGATCAATACCGTTTCCTCGGTCATCGGCATCATTATCCCACCCTCTATACCACTGATTTTGTTCGGCATTGTGACCGAAACCTCCATTAGCCGCCTGTTTATCGCCGGCATCGTGCCGGGGATATTGATCGGCTTCGGGCTGATGGCCACGACCTTCATTATGGCTACCATCGGCCACGCCGGGCAGACTCGAAAGTTCCGCTTCGATTTGCTATGGCAAGCGTTCAAGGCAGCGTGGCTTGCTCTGGTGCTGCCGGTGATCGTCATCGGTGGGATTATCGGTGGCATATTTACCGCCACTGAGGCGGCTGTTGCCGCGCTGCTCTACTCGCTGTTTATCTCGCTGGTGATCTACCGTGAATTCCACATCCGCGAGCTGTGGGGCATGTTGATTCGTACTGCTCGATTGACTGGGATGGTCTTGCTTCTGCTGGCGTTTGCTACCGTCATTGCCTGGTTTCTAACCATTAATATGGTGCCGCAAACGCTGGTTACCCAGGTCCAGGCAATCACTCAGGACCCTTTTCTACTGCTGTTGATCGTTGCCGGCTTACTGCTGCTCGTGGGGTTCGTGATGGACCTGACCCCGGCCATGGTAATCATGGCGCCAATGTTGACACCCATCGTTACCTCGGTGGGCGTTGACCCGGTCTACTTTGGCGTACTCATGGCGTTCATTCTTGGCATTGGCCTTTTAACACCGCCGGTGGGCACCTGCCTGTACGTTGGCTGTGGGGTCGGCAAGGTTTCCATGGAACAGCTGGTTAAGGCCATGCTGCCTTACTACGCCGCCTTGCTGGTAGTGCTGGTTATATTGATCGCCTTTCCCGGCATTGTGACGTGGCTACCTGACCTCACCGCTGTGCGCGGCAACTAACCACCGACATTATATAAGGAAATCATATGCGCTTGATTCAGTACCTCGACCAGAACCATGTTCGGGTCGCCGTGGTGGAAGATGCCCAGATCGTACGCCCTATCACGATCGAAGGCGGAACCTATGCGTTGGCCAAAGCCGCTATTGCCGCCGGTGAGTCCCTTGAGCAAGCCATTAAATCACGACTCAGCGACGCTCAGGTTGATTACCAAACGTTAATCGACGAGCAGCGCCTACTACCGCCGCTCACTCATCCCGATCCCGCTCACTGCCTGGTGACTGGTACCGGCCTCACTCACTTGGGCAGCGCCGATACGCGATCTGCCATGCATGCCAAAACTCAGGTGGCCGAGGAGGAGCTGACCGACTCCATGCGTATGTTCAAACTCGGCGTCGAAGGTGGAAAGCCCTCAAACAACGCCGAAGGGGCACAGCCGGAGTGGTTCTATAAAGGTGATGGCGACTGCATCGTTGCCCCGGAAGCGGAGATGCCTTCTCCAGCATTTGCCCAGGATGCCGGTGAAGAACCTGAGCTTGCCGGGCTTTATATTGTCGCTGACGACGGTACGCCATGGCGGATCGGCTACGCCGTGGGCAACGAATTCTCCGATCATGTTACCGAGCGTTTTAACTACCTGTGGCTTGCACACTCCAAGCTGCGCGCTTGCAGCATCGGGCCTGAACTGCTGATCGGTGAACTTCCCGCCCATCTCGAAGGCACCAGCCGTATTGTGCGCGATGGGCAAACGCTGTGGGAGAAGCCGTTTTTAACGGGCGAGGCCAATATGGCTCACAGCCTCGATAACCTTGAATATCACCACTTCAAATACCCCGGTTTTCGCCGCCCTGGCGATGTCCACGTCCATTTCTTCGGCACCGCCACGCTGAGCTTTGCCGACCAGATCCAAACCCGAGATGGCGATCGTTTCGAGATTACGCTTAACGACTTTGGCCGCCCGCTACGTAACACGCTGCGCATGCTCTCGACGCACGAGTACGAGAAAACCACCGTCAACGCGCTTTAACAGGAGGCTACATGACACTGCAAGGTACACTGCTGATCGGCCAACAGGCCGTCACCGGTTCTCAAGCCGATATTTATGCCGTCAACCCCGCCACCGGCGAGACGCTGCCGCCGCGCTATCCCGGTGGTAGCCGCGCCGACGTTGAAAAAGCCTGCCAGCTTGCCGAGGCGGCGTTCAGCCAATACCGCGAAACCACGCTTGAAGCGCGCGCCCAATTTCTGGAAACCATTGCCGATGAGATTGAAGCGATAGGTACTGAGCTAACCCAACGCGGCGCGGCGGAAACCGGCCTGCCTGAAGCGCGCCTTGAAGGTGAGCGTGGCCGGACCTGTGGCCAGCTACGGCTGTTCGCCTCGGTGGTGCGTGCAGGTGAATGGCTAGACCTGCGCCTTGACCCGGCGCAGCCTGAGCGCCAGCCTATGCCGCGTGCGGATTTACGTCAGCGTCATATTCCTCTTGGCCCAGTGGCCGTATTTGGTGCCAGCAATTTCCCGCTGGCTTTTAGCGTAGCGGGGGGCGATACCGCCTCCGCCCTGGCGGCGGGTTGCCCTGTTGTGGTCAAGGGCCATTCAGCCCACCCCGGCACTTCTGAACTGGTAGGCCGCGCCATTCAGCGTGCAGTTGCCAAGTGCGAAATGCCTGAAGGCGTATTTTCGCTGCTCTTCGGTTCAGGTCGAGATATTGGTCAAGCATTGGTCTCGGACCCACGTATTAAAGCCGTCGGCTTTACCGGCTCGCGTAGCGGCGGTATGGCCTTGATGGCCACAGCCCAAGCCCGTCCTGAGCCAATTCCCGTCTATGCGGAAATGAGCAGCATTAACCCGGTATTCCTCTTCCCCGAGGCATTAAAAGCGCGCGGTAACAAGATTGCCGAAGGCTTTGTCGCCTCGCTGAATATGGGCGCAGGCCAGTTCTGTACCAACCCAGGACTGGTGATTGGCCTTAAAGGCGCCGACCTGGATGCATTTATCAGTGCTGCTGGGGAAGCTGTTAAAGCCAGCAATGCCCAAACGATGCTGACACCCGGTATTCACGAAGCTTATCAAAGTGGTATATCCGCCCTTTCGGACCATTCCAACGTCAAGGAGATTGCTCGCGGCCAAGCAGGCAGCGGCCCGCATAGCTGCCAAACAGGGCTATTTGTGGCCAGCGCGCAAGATTTCCTGGCCGACGACGCCTTACAGGGAGAAGTCTTCGGTGCTTCCTCGCTGGTTATTGAGTGTCAGGATAGCGACGAAATTCAACGCATTGCAGAGCAGCTCGAAGGCCAGTTGACCATTACACTGCAAATGGACGATGGCGACCTGAATGCCGCCAAGGCGCTCCTGCCGACGCTCGAGCAGCGCGCTGGCCGCATTCTGGCCAATGGCTGGCCTACGGGTGTCGAGGTGGGGCACGCAATGGTGCATGGCGGACCTTACCCGGCAACATCTGATAGTCGTACCACGTCAGTGGGCAGCGCCGCGATTTACCGCTTCCTACGTCCGGTCTGCTACCAGGACTTGCCTACTGACTTACTGCCTGAAGTGCTACGCGACGATAATCCTTTGAACGTTTCCCGGCTGGTTGATGGGAAGCGTGAGAGCTAGCAACGGCAACATCAAGAAGCATCCGATAGGCGTTTTTTAAGCTGCCTATAGGTACCGTAATGACGGTCGAGGTGGCGCCGCATGGCCGCCTCGGCCGCATCGGGATCCCGGGACTCAATAGCTTCGATAATTTCAGTATGAGCAGCAGTGGCTGCCTTATCTTCATCCTTTTGCTGCAGAACGTGGGCACGCCTATCGTCCAGCCACTCGGAGAGCGCTACGTGAATAGCATCAAAGATCGGGTTGCGGCCGATACTTGCCAACACTCCATGAAAATCGTTATCGGAGCGCTTGAAACGAGCCTCATCCCCGATGGCATCGCGATTGGCTGTCAGCGCATCGCGCAATCGCGTCAAATCCTCATCGCTTGCGTGGCGTGCAGCATTACGCGCCAGCGATATCTCGAACATCGCCCGGGCTTCCTGAAAATACTGCTGCCCATCAGGCTTGGAAAGCAACTGCCGGGTGACGCCAGAAAGCCTCGCCATGACGGCTTCGGCGGTAGGGCGGATCACCCTGGCACGCGTGCCGCTGTTGATCGCGATTAGCCCAAGCTGTTGCAAATGGAACAGCGCTTCACGCACGGCGGGTCTGCCCACACCAAACTGCTCCATCAATTCCCGTTCTGAAGGCAATTGATCATTTTCGCTTAGCCGCCCCTCAAGAATCTCCGCCTCGAGCTGTTCGGCGACCTGTTCAGACAGCGTTTTACGCTCGATCCGGTATCTGCTCATAGGCAGTCACTCCTGGTTAACCTGGAATTCACCGCCACTTTACTGCATTTCCCGTTGCGATCCTTCAACTGTACCTTCAATCGAGTCGAGATAGCGGCGCTAGCTGGTACTGCTTGGCGATCTCTGCATAGGCCGACTGATTGGCAGAATCCAGTGGAATGCCATCTGCATCGCGCTGCGCTTGGCAGCGCCATTCGCGATCACCTGGCGCCATAACCCGCGCATCTGGAGTGGCAGGCTGGGCACGTAGGTCCGCTAAATACTCGGCCAACCCGCGTGCAAAAGTGCCCTCTTCCACAAACGCATCAGGTTTCATCGCTAAAAAGAAATGCCCCACGCCACGAGGCGTCGCCATATCCGGTCCGCCCATGGGGAGAAGTTTGAAGCCGTGCTGCATTCCCGACAGCACCGAACTGAGTATCTCGACCATCCCGGCAAGCCCTGCGCCCTTAAACCCAAAGCTACTGCCTCCTAACGGCAGCAAAGCTTCAATCTCGCCAGGCACGCGACTCACCTTTCCGGCCGCATCAGCGGCCACTTGATCCGGAAGCTCGCGACCAATGGCACCGAACTGCTGCACGCGATTCCAGGGAATCGAGCTGGTTGCCATGTCCAACAAATACGGCGCGCCTCCTTCTACCGGTGCTGCAAAGGCGATGGGGTTGGTACCATGAAAGGGCTTGGCCCCGTCGTGTAGTAGCACGAATGGGTCCGAGTTACAGAATGCCATGCCCAGGTAGCCCCGCTCGGCCGCCGCTAACGCATAACATCCCGCTGCCCCAAAATGCGATGAGTTACCTACCGCCACAGCCCCCATCCCCACTTCGCTGGCCATTGCCATGGCGTGCTCAATGGCGGTGAAGCCCGCTAGATGGCCTAACCCATCATCCGCATCTAAAAAGCCCGTTGCCGCTAAGCGCTGGTGAAACACCATGTTAGGCGCGCCGTTAATGCGCCCGCCATTAAGTGCCTTTAAATAATGCGGCAATAGACGCAACCCATGGCTGTCGGTGCCCATGCGTGAGGCGGTTACCAATGCGCGGCTCACGGCATCCGCAGATGCTTGATTGGCACCGGCTGCCACAAGTGCCGCTTGCATAAAGCGCGTTAAATCCTCACGGGTAACGCGAAAATCCAATGACGTGTCGGTCATTAACAAATACTCCAGATCCTAATATTGTCGTTGGCGGCAAATCAGCCGATAGTGCTCAACGGTATATCAGCGTGGGAAGCCACATGGAAATAGCCGGAATAAAAGTCACTAATAGCAAACAGATCACCAGAGGAATAAGAAACGGAATGGTTCCTCGCATGCAGCGCTCAAAGCTTACGTTGGCGACTCGGGAAAGTACGTAGAGCACCATTCCCACCGGTGGCGTCAACAGACCAATCATCAGGTTGAGCACCATAATCACGCCGAAGTGAACGGGATCGACACCCACAGCCACCGCCATGGGCAATAGAACCGGCACTAGAATAGTGATCGCGGCAATGGTTTCCATAAAGCAGCCGACAATGATAAGTACAATATTGGCCATCATCAGTACGGCAAGCTTGCTATCAGCAAAGGGCCCCATTAAGGCAATCACGTTCTGGGTAACCTGATTGCTAGTGAGTATCCAGGCAAATATCGATGCTGAAGAGACAATGAACAAAATGACTGCGGTTGTCTCGATGGTTTCCATACTGACTTTTAATAATTTCCGCCAGGTCAGAGTGCGGTAAACCACGACACCTAGTATCAGCGCATAAAACACCGCAGCGACCGCCGCTTCGGTAGGTGTAAAAGCGCCGGTAATAATGCCGCCCACGATAATGACGGGCGTCATTAGCGATAAAAAAGCCCGCTTAAAGGTATGTCCAAGCACGCGCACCGAAAATACCGCGTCACGCTGATAACCCCGTCGACGCGAGATGATAAAGATCATCAACATTAACATCGCCCCCATTAACAGCCCAGGAATTAACCCGGCTGCAAATAGTTGGCCCACGGAGGCGGATGCCATGACGCCGTAAATGACCATCGGTAAACTAGGCGGGATGATCGGCCCGATGGTCGACGAAGCGGCGGTAATGCCCACCGCAAATTCCTCATCGTAGCCAGCATCTTTCATCGCTTTCACTTCAATCATGCCAAGGCCACCGGCATCCGCCACGGCCGCCCCTGACATTCCAGAGAACACGATGCTGGCGCCTACATTCACGTGACCCAGCCCACCGCGCATCCAGCCCATCAGGGCCTTGGCAAAATTGAAGATCCGCTCAGTGATGCCGCCGTTATTCATTAAGCTGCCAGCAAAGATAAAAAACGGAATGGCCAAGAGTGGAAAGCTATCGATGCCGTTGATCATACGGTGCGCAATTACGATATTGGGCACTTGGCCTGTGATCAGTACAAACATCAAGCAGGCGCCTGCCAAGCTAACCGCAATGGGGACCCCGAGCACCAACATAGTGAATAAGGCAAAAAACAAGAAGCCGAGGTGATACCCCATCAGCGGTAATATTACGCAACCCAGCACGGCCAGTGCCGACAGCAGCGGTGACACTAACGGCTTTTGCCAGCGCATCATGGAAATTCGGGACATGGCAGGCCTCTTGATAAAAATGGCATGACGGGAAACCACTTCTCAAACGACATCGTTACGATCCCGGTACTTCAGATAGAGCCGCTGAATGGTACGTAGCGCCATTAATACAAACGCCGCACAGACCGTGAAATAGATAATGCTCTTGGGCAGGTCAACCGACACCATCAAGCTATTGGTACGTGATGCCAGCTGATAGGCGATCCATGCCATCGCTATGTAAAAGACAAGGCTTACCAGGTTCACCAAGCGCTCCAGCAAGCGCGCCTGCCACTGCGGCATGTAATGGTAGAAGAACTCCACCATAATGTGGCTGCCGTTGCGGGCGGCCATTACGCTGCCCAAAAAGCCAACACCAATCAGCAGATAACGGGCAATTTCTTCGGTCCAACCGATAGAACTGCCCAGCACATAGCGGCTAAAAAACTGAGTGAATACCACCAGAATAAGCGCCCAGAACAGCGTCAGGGTCACAAAGTCTTCAACTCGATAATCACTCAGTTTGAAGGGGGCATCGTCGAAGGCGGATTCAAAATCCACCATCGGATCAATGCTGGGAGGTGCATCTTCGCGTGCGTCACTCATGGCACAATACTCCAGACACTTCGCTAGGAAGATAGCGAAGTGCTCGCTGAGGTTGGATTATTGGCCGATAGCCTGCAGACGATCGTAGGTTTCCTGATCCCAAGTGGCGGCGCTGCCGTTATGAGCGGGCACGACGGCTTCACGGAAGATGTCGCGATCTACTTCGTTGATGGTATTACCCTGCTCCTCAAACCAGGCTACCAACTCTTCCTCAGCCTGCTGGATATCTTGGGTATTGTTCTCAGCGGCTTCCTGGAATACCTCACGGAATATCTCCTGATCCTCTTCGCTCAACTGGTTCCACCGCGGTCCACCTACGATCGTGATCAGCGAATCGGTAATGTGGCCGGTCAGGTTGATGTAATCCTGCACCTCATGAAAGGCCTTGGCGCGAATGGTTGGCAGCGGATTTTCCTGCGCGTCGACCACGCCTTGCTGCAAGGCCAGGTAGACTTCATCGAAAGCAATCGGGGTGGGGTTAGCGCCTACTGCGTTAGGCATCATCATGTACATCGGCGCATTGGGCACACGTATCTTGAGACCTGCCATATCCTCGGGTGTATTGATCGGCGTATTCGACGTTACATGGCGTTCGCCATAATAGTTAAGAGCCAAAGGCACATTGCCGGTTGCATCCTGATAGCCCTGGGCAATTTCCTGGAAAAGATCACTATCAGCAAAGGCCTGCCAGTGATCAAAATCACGGAACATATACGCAGCACCTGCAATGCCGATGGGCCCGTAACCGCGGCCAGCAAACTGCGTGCCGGTATAGATGACATCCACCGTGCCTAGCCCAAGCCCTTCGTTAATGTCTTCTTCTTTCCCTAAAGAAGAGGCAGCGTATACCTGCATGGTGTAGCGCCCTTCAGTCCGCTCTTCAATTTCATCCGCCGCCCACAGCGCCCACTTATGGAAGGGTTCCGACGTTTCATAAACATGTGCGAAACGTAGATTTTCGGCGGCTTGTACGGCCCCGGCGAAACTAACGCCTGACGCAATTAACGTAGCGATTAGCACGCGGGACATAGTAAAGCGCTGCTGACGTTTGTGGTTCATTGGGTATTCCTCACAACGATTGAATTTATTATTAGCTGTTGTTGCGTGTGGCCGAAGCCAAGGAAGCTGACCATCTTTTTGTATACGTGTCATACCACCAAGCTAAAATTTAGTTGGTAGTTTTAGATCGTGCAACTATCTATAGTCGCATTTTATTTTTTTAGCACCGCAATGAAAAACGAAATAACACTCTGATATTAATTAAATTTTTGATATCTACGTAAAGCTAGCTACAGCCAATATAACTAAATGCTTATGGCATTAGCTGTCCGCCGTTCACCTCGACTATTTGCCCAGTCACATAGCCGCTCAAAGCTTCGGTACCCAGAAAGACGTAAGCACCAACACACTCTTCAGCAGTTCCCAAACGCCCCATGGGGATTGAAGCGCAGGCGGCTGTTAAAAAGGCCTCACTAGAGTGCCGCTCATGAAAATCCGTTGCAATAACACCCGGCGCCACGGCATTAACTCGAATCCTCTCTCCGGCTAACTCCTTGGCCATATTGCGCGTCAGCGTACTAACAAAACCTTTAGCTGAAGCATATAAACCGGCCCCGGCTCCCCCGCCGTTACGTGCAGCAATTGAAGTAGTGTTAATGATATTTCCTTGTCCGGAACGCCGAAAATGTGGCAAAGCGGCACAGCTCGCCATCATGACTGAGCGCACATTGAGATCCAATACACGGCTGTACTGGTCGTCATCCATATTGTCTAAACTGACTCGCCCCAGCATATCGCCCGCGTTGTTGATCAAAAGATCCAGACCTTGCAGCCGTTCGGCCGCATCATCAATAAGCCGGCGTACTTCTGATGACTGGCTGACGTCCGCTCTTAAGGTAAAAGCATCGCCACCCGAATCGCGAATAGTGCTAGCCACCGCCTCAGCGGAGGATTCGCTACTATGATAATGCACCGCCACATGTGCTCCCAGTGCACCTAGCTGCTTCGAGACAGCAGCCCCTATTCCACGGCTGGCCCCCGTAATCAGTACCCTCTTGCCTTTCCACTCTTCTAACATGACATTCCCCTTAAAACCTGCGTATATAAAATTTACTCAACGCTTGTGTTCATTTAATGCACTTTCGCTATCGACCCGAAATGCAGCGGTGCGCTAGAGTAAGTCATGATCTGGTATACCTGTCATACATAACAATATCTATAACATCATAGGCGATAAGGTATTAACTGCCAGTCGCTTAGTAACCCGGAGGCGATCATGGAACTACTTTCCCTGACTGACACCCTTCCCACCGACTTGGATCATGCCCTGCTCGTTGGCCGCGTATGGCTGGACGGCACGCATCCAGGCCCCGCATTGGTCACGGTGCATGATGGCAACGTTATCGATATTACCGAGTTTGGCCCCACCATGGCCGACCTGCTAGAACGCGATGATATGCTGGAAGTTGTGCGGCGCGCGGAAGGTATATCGTTGGGCAGCATCGAGGTGCTGCTGGCGAATTCTCAGCAGGCTCAACCACAAGCACCCTACCTGCTCGCCCCTTGCGATGTTCAGGCCGTTAAAGCCTGCGGCGTTACCTTTGCCGTCAGCTTGCTGGAGCGGGTCATCGAAGAGCAGGCAGGCGGCGACCCGGCTAAGGCCGTTGCGCTGCGCGATGACCTGCAGGCGCTGATTGGCACTGATCTTTCCAAGATTTCCCCCGGGTCTGTAGAAGCCATGGCGCTTAAGACAGCACTTCAGGCGCGCGGTGGCTGGTCACAGTATATGGAAGTAGGTATCGGCCCCGATGCGGAAGTGTTTACCAAAGCCCAGCCGCTCTCTTCGGTCGGTTTTGGCACACCAGTGGGGCTGCATGCGTCCTCGCAGTGGAATAATCCTGAGCCCGAAATCGTGCTGGCCGTGGACAGCCGCGGTCAGGTACGAGGCGCTACCTTGGGCAATGATGTCAATTTGCGTGATGTTGAGGGGCGCAGCGCCCTACTGCTTGGCAAAGCGAAAGACAACAACGCCTCCTGCTCAATCGGCCCCTTTATTCGCCTGTTTGATGACCACTTTGACATCGACAGCGTGCGCAATTGCCAAGTCTCACTGCGTATTGAAGGCAAGGATGACGACTTCCTGCTTCAAGGCGAGAGCGATATGCGTGAAATAAGCCGCGACCCGCTGGATCTGGTACGCCAAACCATCGGTGCCCATCACCAGTACCCTGATGGTTTCATGCTGTTTCTGGGTACGATGTTCTCCCCTATCAAAGACCGCGATGGGAAAGGCCAGGGCTTTACTCATCACCTCGGTGATCGCGTCACTATTTCTACCCCCGCCCTGGGTGCCCTGGTCAACTCGGTGGGCAGAAGCGATCAGCTGCCGCCGTGGACCTACGGTATTCGCGAGCTGATGCGCCACTTGGCTCGCCGCTGATCCCATCTCTGCTCACACTACACTCCAGGAGAACGCAATGACAACAATTACGCACGTCGAGATCCAGGATATCCGTTTTCCCACCTCACGCTCGCTCGATGGCTCCGATGCCATGAACGCAGCACCCGATTACTCAGCCACGTATGTCATCCTGCATACCGATGACGGCAGCCCAGAAGGCCATGGTTTAACCTTTACAATCGGCCGTGGCAACGAAATTGTAGTCACCGCCGTGCACTCCCTGGCGCCGCTGATCGAGGGTCGCGAGCTTGCCTCTATTACCGATAATATGGGCACTTTCTGGCGCGAACTCACCGGCGACAGTCAGCTGCGCTGGATTGGCCCTGATAAGGGCGCGATTCACTTAGCCACCGCAGCTATCGTTAACGCCGTATGGGATATGTGGGCGAAACGCGAAGGTAAACCGGTATGGAAATTGCTGGTGGATATGACTCCGGAGCAGTTGGTTCGCTGCCTCGACTTCCGCTTTGTCACCGACGCGCTAACCCCTGAAGAAGCGATTTGCTTGCTGCGCCGTCAGGCCCCTGGTAAAGCGGCACGTGAAGCCGAAATGCGCCGCGATGGCTACCCCGGCTACACCACTTCCGCAGGCTGGCTGGGCTACAGCGATGAAAAAGTGCGCAGCTTGGCCCGCGAAGCTCTGGCAGAAGGCTGGACCCATTTTAAACAGAAAATTGGCGGCGACATTGAAGAGGATGCGCGCCGTGCAGCGCTACTACGTGAAGTGATCGGCTGGGACAACGTGCTGATGATGGACGCCAATCAGGTGTGGGAGGTCGACGAAACAGTCGCCAAAATGCGCCGACTGGCTGAATTTGACCCACTATGGATCGAAGAACCCACCAGCCCCGACGATATTCTGGGTCACGCCGAGATCCGCCACCGCGTCGCGCCTATCGGGGTCGCTACCGGCGAACACTGCCACAACAAAGTGATGTTCAAGCAGTTCTTTCAGGCGGACGCCATTGATTACTGTCAGCTGGACGCTGCCCGCCTGGGTGGGCTCAATGAAGTGATTCTAGTAGTGCTCATGGCTGCCAAATTCGGCGTACCGGTTTGCCCGCATGGCGGCGGCGTTGGGCTGTGCGAATACACCCAGCACATCTCGTTGTTTGATTACATCGCAGTATCCGGCGAACTTGAAGGGCGCGTACTTGAGTATGTAGACCATCTTCACGAGCACTTTATCGACCCGGTAGTGATCAACCATGGCCGCTATCAGGTACCCGATGCGCCGGGCTACAGCATTGCCATGCACGCGCAGTCCCAGGCACAGCATCGCTACCCGGAGGGTGCAGCATGGCAGGAAGCGGGCCAATGATAGATACCACTAGCTTTCTAAATGAACTCGCCAGCCTGCTTGGAGAGCGCGGCTTGCTGCGCGAGCCGGATGCCATGGCGCGCTACGTAAGCGACTGGGCAGGTGTCACGCTGGGCATGCCGTTGGCCGTGGCACGCCCGGCAAACACAGAGGAAGTCGCTGAAGTTGTTCGGCGCTGCTACGCACAAGGTATCGCGATGACGCCCCAAGGCGGTCACAGCGGCCTGGTGGCAGGCGCCTTGCCCGCCGCAAGCGGTCAGGAGCTGGTGATCAGCCTCGAACGCCTGGATAACGTGCGCGCCATTGATCCCATCAACTTCACTATCACGGTGGACGCGGGCTGTATTCTCGAAAACGTCAAACTGGCCGCAGCGGAGCATGACTGCGACTTTCCGCTTTCGCTAGGCGCGCAGGGCAGCTGCCAGATTGGCGGCAACATCGCCACTAACGCAGGCGGGCTCAATGTACTGCGCTACGGCATGATGCGCGAGCTGGTGCTCGGCCTTGAGGTCGTGCTGCCGGATGGGCGCGTGCTGGATAGCTTGAGTGCCCTGCATAAGGACAACCGCGGTTACGACCTTCAACAGCTGTTTCTGGGCAGTGAAGGCACCTTGGGGATTGTCACGGGTGCTGTGCTCAAACTTTCCCCTCGCCCGACCCAGAACCGCACCGCCCTGCTCGGTCTGCCGTCGGTACAAGCGGTGATCGATCTATATGGTTTAGCGCGGCGCGACTGCTGCGATTTGCTGACGGCTTTCGAGCTCATTCCCCGGCGCTGCATTGAGCTTGCGATAGAGGCAACGCCCGAGCTACGCGACCCGCTGGAAAGTGCTTACCCCTGGTACGTATTGATGGAAGTCGCGGCCACAGGGCCGGTGGACCTGGGCGCTATGCTGGAGCAACTGCTGGAAACCGGTATGGCGCGTGACCTGGTGCTTGATGGGGCACTGGCATCCAGCGCTACCCAATCCGCGCAGCTGTGGCAGTTTCGTGAAAGCATGCTGGAAGGGCAGAGGCGGCGCGGTGAGCATTTACGTACCGACATTTCGATACCTATCTCAGCCATTCCTGACTTTGTCACTCGCGCCAGTGAAGTCGTAATGGACGCTTCTCCCGAGTGCGAAATTATCGCTTACGGGCATGTGGGCGATGGCAATCTGCACTTCAATATACTGCCGCCCATTACACTTTCTAACGCGGATAAAAAAGCCCATCTGCACGCCTTGGAAGAGCGGCTTTTTGAAGTGCTTGACGATTTCCACGGCAGCATCAGCGCCGAACACGGTATTGGGCGCACCAAGCAGGCAGCCTATTTGGCTCGGCTTTCACCAATAGAGCGGGAGTTGATCAGCGGGGTTAAAACCCTGTTCGACCCGAAAGGGTTGATGAACCCCGGGCGTATTCTGCCTAACGATGGCTAATCGCCAATCCAACCCCGCCCCGCTGGTTTTTTTCAGTAGGGCGGGGTTGGTCATATCAATACCCCATCACCCCAGGCAGCCAGGTGGCCAATCCTGGCACCGCAATCAACAGCAGAATGGTCGCTATAATCGGCAGTAAAAACGGCAGTACCGCCTTGACCACTTGGCCGTAACGCAATCTGGTAATACCCACCATCATGAACAGCACCGTGCCGAATGGCGGCGTAATGACCCCGACCGACAGGGTAATCACCATTACGATACCGAAATGCACCGGGTCCAGCCCTGCACTCAACGCGGCAGGCACCACAATGGGAGTAAAGATCAGGATGCTTTCAATCACCGACATAAAGCAGCCGATCAGCAAGAAGAACAGCGCAAAGCAGATCAGCAGCGCAATAGTGGGCATATCGACACTGGCCACTTGACCGGCCAGCGCCTGGGGAATACCCATACGCACCAGAATCCAGCCATAGAAGCTTGATACCGCAATAATCAGCAGGATGACAGCGCTGAACATCAATGTACGCCGAAACGCGTCGTACAGGCTCTTCCAGCTCAGATCGCGATAGATCACCCCGCCCAATATCACCGCATACAGCGAGGCAATCGCGCCGGCTTCTGTCGGTGTGAAGAAGCCTCCCCAAATACCGCCAACGATTATCGCGGGCATCATCAAGGGTAAAATGGCCCGCTTGCCGGTCCGCACGACTTCGCCTGCATTGAAGGGCACGGGAGCGGGCATCACGACTTTACCTGTGGCGCCGAGTAAAACGGTCATGCCCATTAGCAGCAGCGCCATTAAAATACCCGGCACAAGCCCCGCCATAAAGAGTCCACCGATACTCACATTAGCAAGCCAGCCGTACACTACCAGCGCGATACTGGGCGGCAGGATCGGGCCGACCACACTCGAAGCAGCGGTAATCCCGGTCGTGTAGTCGAGCGCATAACCGCGCTCTTTCATCGCCTTGATTTCGATACTGCCAAGCCCCGCGGCATCGGCCACCGCAGTGCCTGACATAGTGGCAAAGATAGAGCTCGCCACCACGTTGGCGTGGCCCAGCCCACCCTTGGTAAATCCTACCAAGGCGGTTGCAAAATCAAATATTCGGGTCGTGGTCGAACCCAGGTTCATGATGTTGGCCGCCAGGATAAACAGCGGAATCGCCATCAAGGTAAAGTTGTTAAGCGTTTGCACCATGCGCAATGAAAGCAGCTCGACCGGCAAACCACCGGCCCCGGTTACCGCCAGCGCAATAAACGAGGTAACCCCGATCGACACCACCACGGGCAGGCCGATCATCATTAAAAACAGCAGCCCGCCGACGAATATCGCAAGTTCCATCATGGCGTTATCTCCTCGTGCGCGGGTTTATTCAACCACGTGACGGGGCCACGTAAGGTCTGCCAGGTGGCGGTCATCGCCATGGCAACAAAACTGAATAACAAGCCGTAATAGAGATAGGAGAAGCTGATACTCAACGAGACTGTTTTATTGTTGGCGCTCATATCGGACATGATCCAGGCGCCCCAGCTGGCTAGCACAAAAAAGACGACGGAGATGATGGCCGTCAGCCGATACTGCACCTGATGCCCCAGCGCACTTAGCCGATGACTAAACAGATCCACGACCAGATGGTCGCTGCGTACCCAGGCTGAGATCGAGCCGAAACCAATGGCGTAAATAGCCAGCAGCGAGACAACTTCCTCGGTCCAGGGCATACCCCAGTTCAACAGATCGCGGGCAACCACGGCGGTCACGATCAACCCTAAAATGCCGACCAGTAGTGCTACACCTACGGCATCGCATAAACGGGTGACATGGCGCAGGACATAAAAAGCCAAACGATCGGCTCCGTTTGCGGGTGGCAGTGCTCCATCCACAAGATAACTCCTTACCTAAGACGGTGGCGGCATCAGAATGCCGCCACCTGATGATGATCAGTCGCTTACTTGGCTCGCGCTGATAGCGTCGTCGCGTACACCGTCGGCCATTTCTGACAGCACACGATCAATGGCGGGCATGGCCGCTTCGCGGAAGGCTTCGATGTCCGGCTCGATTACCGTCATGCCCTCTTCCTGAAGCGCATCCAGGTAAAAATCATCCAGTTCGCGCTCTTGCTCGGTGCCATAGGCTCGCGCAACATCAACCGCCTCAGAAATCAATGCCTGATCCTCTTCCTCCAAACCGTCCCACCAGCGCGCGCTGGCGACCCAGCTCCAGGGGAACTGCACGTGGCTGGTGGTAATGAGGTAGTCCTGCACTTCCCACAGGCGCCGCGTGTAGGGCGAAGAGAGCGAGTTCTCATGACCATCGACCTGGCGGGTCTGCATGGCGAGATAGATTTCCGGCGCGGGTACGTTTACCACCTGTGCACCCAGTTCTTCCCAGACCGCTAGCCAGATCGGCAGTGACGGAAGGCGTAGACGGAAGCCCTGCAAATCCTCTGGCGTATGAATCTCTTTATTGGCGGTCATATGGCGCGGACCGCGGTGTTGAACACCGAGAAACTTCAGGCCGCCCTGCTGTTCTGCCTGCTCAATCAGCGTCTGGCCCGATGGGCTATCGATATAGCTATCCACCTCATCCCACGTTGTAAACAGGAAGGGCACGGTAATGGCGTCGTATTCCGGCGCGTATTGCTGGCGCCAGTTGCCACCGGTGAGTGAAAGCTGGGTCTGGCCCAGGTTAAGCAGCTCCAGTACGGAATCTTCACCGCCCAAGGAGCCCGCCAGGAAAGGCCGTACGTTGAAGCGTCCAGGTGCCTGCTCTTCCAGGTACTGTGCAAAGCGCTCAACCGCAGCGCTTTCAGAGCCGCCTTCACTCATGGTGTTGTTAACTTGAATTTCAATCGGGTTGGCCAGCGCGAAGGGAGCAACCGCTAAAATGCCTAACGCGGTGAGCGTGGCAAGCAGTGATTTTTGCATGAGATGTACTCTCTCAATTTGTCGTTATAGGCAGGATGTTGCGATGTTGTCCTATGGATCTTGAAACAAGCCGCCGATACGCTCAAATCGACGTTCGAGAAGGCAGCCTTCGTATAATACGATGGCTATAGAACCCATGAACGCGGGCGTTTGAGGGCATATACGAATCAGCATACGACTAAAGATGAAGGAACATCGGCAGTCGTTAGCCAGGTTTACTCCGGAGTCGGCCTGTAATGGAGGATTCAGCAAGCCTACGAGCATTCTCCAAACGCGAAGCCGACAAGTATGTGTGGCGTCTAAAAAGGCGCCGTTTCCGCTTTAACCAGATGATCCACTAAATGACGAGCAGTGGCCGGTAGCGTGGCATAGCGGCGCATACCGATAACCAGCTCACGTTGTGCCCAAGGATCGCTAAGCGGAATACTTTTTAACTCCAGATCTCCAAGATCTCGGTAGATGGTCTGTTCAGGCAGTATGCCCACGCCCATCCCATGATGAATCATGCGACAAATAGCGTCGAAACTACGCACCTGAATACGCATGCGCAGCGCTTTATCAGCTAAATTGGCCTGCTCATGCAGCAGCGCTTGCAGCGAGGCATCCTGCTGGAGGCCGATAAAATCGAAGTCGAGGGCTTCATTGAAGGCAATGCTTTCACGCTCCGCCAGCGGGTGATTACCAGGCGTCACTAATACTAGCCGGTCATGTCGGTACGAAAGCTTCTGAAGATCAGGTGCCGCAACATGCCCCGCGAAGATGCCGATATCGGTCAATCCATCGCGCACGGCAGCCACAATTTCACTACTTACTCGTTCCTGAAGGTCAATTTTAATATCGGGGTAGTGGCGGGAAAAAGTACTGAGGTCCTGGGGAAGAAACGCAATGATTGCCGAGGTATTGGAGTGAATACGCACATGGCCGCGCACCCCTTCGCCATATTCACTCAGCTCCGCTTCCAGGCGCTCGATATTATCCATGATGCGTCGGGCGTGGTGTAAAAACGCCTGGCCTGCGGGGGTTAGCTCGACGCCTCTGGGGCGGCGATAAAGCAGCGTCGTGCCGACCAATGCCTCCAAGTCGCTAATCCGTTTACTTACCGCGGCAAGGGCCAGATGCTCACGCTCGGCCGCAGCCGTCAGGCGTCCTTCATCCGCCACAGAAATAAACAGCTTAAGGGTGACAAAGTCGAAGCGGCGCATGATCACATCTCTTACCCAACAGTCTGCTTATGCTAACGCATACCTTCGCCAGCCACGAATCCTTTGTTACCCATTGCCTAATTGTCGACCCAAAACGGCTGCCCCATGCTGGCGCTCACTGCGAACAACGATAAGTAGAGGAGAACCTTGATGAATGCTCCTGAAGCGCGCCAGCTGCCCTTGCAAGACCTAAAGGTGCTTGAATTAGGCCAGCTGATTGCTGGTCCCTTCGCCACCAAGTTGCTAGGTGAATTTGGTGCTGACGTGATCAAGATTGAGCCGCCCGGCACCGGAGACCCACTTCGTAAATGGCGAATGATTGAAGACGGCACCTCGCTTTGGTGGCATGTGCAGACCCGCAATAAGCGATCGGTAGCGCTGGATTTACGCAGCGAAGAAGGCCAGGCCTTGGTGCGCCAGCTTGCCGCCGAGGCAGATGTTGTCGTGGAGAATTTTCGCCCCGGCACGCTGGAGAGCTGGGGGCTAGGCTGGGAAGCGTTATCAGCGCTCAACCCACGGTTGATCATGGTGCATATTTCGGGTTACGGGCAGACAGGCCCCTACCGCGACAAGCCCGGCTTTGGCGTGATTGGCGAAGCCATGGGCGGGCTACGCTACCTTACCGGCCAACCGGATGAGCCTTCGGTACGGGTGGGCGTAAGCATTGGCGACTCGCTTTCCGCCCTTTACGCGGTCATCGGCACTTTGCTGGCCCTTCAGGAGCGTAACCGCAGTGGCCTGGGCCAGGAAATCGACGTTGCGTTGTACGAGTCCGTGTTCGCGATGATGGAAAGTCTCCTGCCGGAGTTTGATGCCAGCGGTCATGTCCGCGAGCCCAGCGGCAGCGCCCTTCCCGGCATCACCCCTTCCAATGCCTACCGCTGCCAGAACGGCGACTATGTGCTCATCGCTGGCAATGGTGACAGCATCTTTAAACGTCTGATGGGCGTGATTGGCCGGGAGGATTTAGCCAATGATCCCGCACTTGCCCAT
Source organism: Vreelandella nanhaiensis (assembly GCF_003990185.1). Classification (GTDB taxonomy): domain Bacteria; phylum Pseudomonadota; class Gammaproteobacteria; order Pseudomonadales; family Halomonadaceae; genus Vreelandella; species Vreelandella nanhaiensis. Next base: position 133,964 of record NZ_RZHF01000006.1, read on the forward strand.
AACGACGGGCGCAGCCAACAAGCCGCCATGATCGATGCAGCCATTGAAGCCTGGACGCTAGAGCGCCCGCGCAGTGCCATTCTACAAGCTCTGGATGACGCCCGAGTGCCCGCCGGCTACCCCTACACCGCTAAAGATATCGCCTTTGACCCCCACTACCTGGCACGGGAGATGATCCAAACCTTTACCCGCCCTAATGGCCAACCGTTAAAAGTGCCCGGCGTATTGCCCAAGCTAAGCGCCACACCTGGACGTTTGGGCAATGGTGGCCCGGCGTTGGGTCAGCATACCGACGACGTATTGGACGAGCTAGGTATCGACCAGGAAACCCGCGCCAAACTGCGCCAAGCAGGCATCATTTAAGGAGTTTGTTATGAGCCAGTTATCAACCTGCCCTTTGAGAATCGAGATCAACGAAGTGGCCCCGCGTGACGGCCTGCAAATCGAGTCGCGTTTTGTACCTACCGAAGACAAAATCCGCTGGATTGACGCACTCTCCTCCACGGGTCTTAAACGCATCGAAGCGACGTCGTTTACTTCCCCCAAGGCGATTCCCAACCTGCGCGACGCTGCCGAAGTTGTCACCGGCATTCAGCGCCGGGAAGGCGTGGATATCACCGTGCTGGTACCCAACGTAAAAGGTGCCGAGCGCGCGCTTGCCTGCAACGTCGACGAAATCAACCTGGTCATGTCGGCAAGCGATAGCCACGGCCTAGCCAACCTGCGCATGACGCCCGAGCAATCCCTTGAACAATTTGCGGCTATCTTGGACGTGACCCAGAGCAGCGGCGTATTTATCAACGCCTCGCTCTCCACCACGTTTGGCTGTCCCTTTGAAGGCGAGGTACCCGAAGCGCGGGTGCTGGGATTGGTTGAAAAGCTGATTGCGCTGGGCATTCAAGGGATAACCCTTTGCGATACCACCGGCATGGCCAACCCGACCCAGGTCAAACGGCTGTGTGACGCCGTACTTGAACGCTGGCCCGAAATGCCGTTTACCCTGCATTTTCACAACACCCGCGGCATGGGCCTGGCCAATGCCCTGGCGGCCTGGCAGGCAGGGATTACCCGCTTTGACTCAGCACTCGGTGGGCTGGGCGGCTGCCCCTTTGCTCCCGGCGCCACCGGCAACGTATGCACCGAGGATCTAGTGCATATGTTTGAAGCCATGGGCGTGGACACCGGCGTTGACCTGGATGCCCTGCTTGACGTCGCCGCTACTCTCCCAGAGCTTATCGGCCATGAGGTACCGGGGCAGGTGGCGAAAGCAGGAAAATCGACGCGGCGTTATCCGATGCCAGTATCAGCTCTTCAATAATGAACCACCCTATTCTCCTGCTGCGTTGAAGTCTTTAGCCAAGAGGGCTATATAACGATTACCTGACACAACTCCGCCATATAATCGTCACACGACAGCAACATTTTCACCGCAAGCTGGCCAGCAGTAATTAACAGCTGGTGGAATAGATATGAGCCTGTGTGTATGAGCCAATCGCGTATCCGCCTGGAGCGCGTGACGAAACGCTGGAGCACGACAACCGCTGTCGATGCCATTTCCTTTGATGTGACGCCAGGCCAGTTTGTCATTCTGCTGGGTCCGTCGGGCTGTGGAAAATCCACCACGCTGCGCATGATTGCGGGCTTGGAAGAGGCAAGCGACGGGAAGATCGATATCGGTGAGCGCGATGTTACGCGCCTGCCACCAGGCGACCGCGGCTTAAGCATGGTGTTTCAATCCTATGCGCTGTTCCCGCACTTAAGCGTTGCCGACAACATCGTGTTCGGCCTGCGCAGCCGCAAAGTGCCTAAAGCTGAACAGCGTGAGCGGCTGGCCAAAGTGGCTGAGCTTGTCGACCTTACCGCTTACCTGAACCGTAAACCTGCCCAGCTTTCCGGTGGCCAACGCCAGCGAGTGGCGCTTGCGCGCGCAATAATTTCTGAGCATCCGATCTGTTTGATGGATGAGCCGCTCTCCAACCTGGATGCGCGCCTGCGCAGTGATATGCGTCGGGAAATCAAGGCACTACAAAGCCGTCTGAAAATGACGGTGATTTACGTAACCCACGATCAGGTCGAGGCCATGAGCATGGGGGATCGTGTGATTCTGATGCAGCATGGCCGCATCGTTCAAGACGGTACGCCTGACGAGCTTTATAACCGGCCTGCCAGCGCCTTTGCCGCTAGCTTTATAGGGAGTCCTGCCATGAATTTGTTGCCACTTGTAAAAGGCGATCAGGGTGCTGTTATTGACGGCGAACCCACCACCACGGTAGCGCCGCTGGAAGCCGCTGGCGGGCAATTAGGCATTCGCCCAGAAGATATTGAGCTACGCCCGGCATCAGAGCCTGGCGTTCCGGCCACCGTACTTAGCGAGGAGTATTTGGGCGCCGATACAATCGCTCACGTCACCGTAGGCACCCATACCCTGCGGGTTCGGCTAAGCGGAAAGCATGCGCTAACCGGCCAAGCGTGCCGCCTGCATTGGGCGGCGGAAAGTGCCCACCTGTTTGATACCGATGGGCTGCGACGTCATGACCTGACGCCGACCCTACTGCCGTCTGCACACCGCTCAATCCCCCGTCCACCTGTGGTGGGCTCTTTCCAACATTAATGTTCGTGGAGTCTTTTATGCGTTTGCGTATCCCTTTTGCTACCACAGCCCTGGTGGCCGGACTGTTAAGCGCCGCCCAGGCAAGCGCTGATACCATTGATTTAACCATGTACTACCCCGTATCAGTTGGCGGTGCACTGACCGACGTGATCGATAACCTCGTGAATGAGTTTGAGAGCGAGCATCCCGAGATCTCGGTAGAAGCCATCTACGCTGGCAACTACGACGACACCCGCGTGCGGACAATGTCGGCGATTGAGTCAGGCGACACGCCGCAGCTATCGGTCATGTTCTCCATCGATCTTTACGAACTGATCGAGCAGGACGCCATTGTGGCGTTCGATGATCTGGTCGAAACCGATGAGGAGCGCGACTGGCTCAATAGCTTCTACCCCGGCCTGATGGAAAACGGCCAGTTGGATGGCAAAACCTACGGTATTCCTTTCCAGCGCTCCACCATTGTGCTGTTCTGGAATAAAGAGGCGTTTGAAGCGGCTGGTTTAGATCCTGAAACCCCGCCGGAAAACTGGCAAGAGATGGCCGACATGGCGGCGACGATTCGCGAAGCCTCCAACGGTGAGCAATGGGGCGTGATGGTGCCGTCTACCGGCTACCCCTACTGGATGTTCCAGGCGTTCGCATTCCAGAACGGCCACCGTTTGATGAGCGAAGACGGCACCGAAGTCTATTTTGATGACCCCGCCGCAGTTGAAGCCCTTGAATACTGGGTATCACTGGCAACCGAACATAACGCTATGCCGGATGGCACCATCGAGTGGGGCACGCTGCGGCAGAACTTTATTGAGCAGTCCACCGCCATGATGTGGCACACCACCGGCAACCTGACCGCCGTGCGCAATGAGGCCGGTTTTGATTTTGGCGTCGCCATGCTGCCCATGAATACCCAGCGCGGCAGCCCCACAGGCGGCGGTAACTTCTACGTCTTTAAAGATGCTTCTGAAGAAGAGCAGCGCGCTGCGATGACGTTTATCCGCTGGATGACCGCACCTGAGCGCGCCGCCGACTGGTCGATTGAAACGGGCTACATGGGCGTAAGCCCCGCCGCTTACGAGACCGATGCGCTGCGCGAATACGTGGAGAGCTTTCCGCCCGCCGCCGTTGCCCGCGACCAGCTGGAACACGGTACTGCCGAGCTTTCCACTTACCAGGGTGGCCGCATTCGTCGCACGCTGGATAACGCCGTTCAGGCAGCCTTGACTGGTCAGATGGAACCAGAAGCCGCACTTAGCCAAGCCCAGCGGGAAGCGGACGCCATACTGCGTCGTTACGCACGTTAAGCCCTTCCTTATCCATTCGCCGGGGCTCGCCCCGGCTTTTCTTCACTTGCGGTAGTTATCCATGGCATTAACCGCCCACCACAAAATGCAGATGTATGGCGCGCTGCTGTTACTGCCAGCCGCCGTGCTGTTAGCCGCTTTTGCGTATCTGCCCACTATTACTACCGTGATTAACAGTTTGTTTCTGCCCGGATTTCGCGGCGCACCGCCGGAATTCGTCGGGCTTGAGAATTATCGTTTTCTGTTCGATGACGCCAAGTTCTGGAAAGTAGCGCGCAATAACCTGATTTACGCGCTGGGCACGATCCCTACCTCCATCGCCTTGGCGCTGGGCATGGCACTGTTCGTTAACGGCAAACTGCCGGGGCGCGGCCTTGTGCGTATGGCCTACTTCACACCGACTATTTTGCCTATGATTGCCGCGGCCAATATCTGGATGTTTTTCTACGCCCCGCAAATTGGCCTATTTAACAAGCTGCTCGGGGCGCTGGGGTTTTCTGGGGTGAATTGGTTGGGCGACCCAAGTGTCGCTCTGGGCTCGGTGATCGTGATGTCAGTCTGGAAAGAAGCCGGCTTCTTCATGATTTTCTATCTCGCGGCACTTCAAGGCATACCGCCCGAGCTAAAAGAAGCCTCCGACCTTGAAGGTACCAGCCGCTGGAGTTTCTTCTGGCGAGTGACCTTTCCGCTCTTGATGCCGACCACACTGTTTGTGCTGATCAATGCGTTAATCAATGCAGTACGCGTGGTCGACCATCTGTTTATTCTGACCAAAGGCGGGCCCAATAACGCGACCAATTTGCTGCTGTATTACGTCTACGAAAATGCCTTCTCGTTTTTTGACCGCACCACGGCGGCCACTATTACGGTGGTGATTCTGCTGGTACTTGCGGTGGTTGCCACGCTGAAGTTCACGATTCTAGACCGCAGGACGCATTATCAATGAGTTCAACCACAACACACTCAAGCTTCAGGAACTCTACGTCTCGATCTCGCCGGCTATCCATCCCGTCGCTTGAAACCGTGGCGGCGTGGCTATTGGCAGTGATTTGGATTTTTCCATTACTGTACGCTTTTTGGGCCGCCTTTCACCCCAGCGAATTTATGGTGCGTTTTGAGCTGTTTGCCCCACTGACGTTGGATAACTTCGTTAACGCTTGGTCACAGGCGCCGTTTGGCCGCTACTACCTCAACACCTTTGCTTTGGTGACAGGTGTGGTACTTGCTCAGTTTGTGGTGTGTACGCTGGCGGCATTTGCCTTTGCACGGTTTCCCATTCCAGGTAAAAACTTGCTGTTTATGCTGGTGCTCATTCAGTTATTTGTATTCCCCGAAGTGCTGATCGTGGAGAACTACCGTATCGCCAGCGAGCTAGGGTTAATCAACACCATCACCGGTATTGGCCTGCCTTATGTCGCCAGCGCCTTTGGCATTTTTCTATTACGTCAGACGTTTAAGACCATTCCCCGCGAGCTTGAAGATGCCGCGCGTATCGAGGGCTGCAGCTGGCTGGAAATTCTCTGGAAGGTCTACGTGCCTCTGGCCAAGCCTACCTACCTGGCCTATGGGCTGGTTTCAATCAGCCACCATTGGAACAACTTTTTGTGGCCGTTGGTGGTGACCAACTCAGTATCAAGCCGCCCGTTAACCGTTGGCCTAGGCGTATTTTCCGCCCCTGAAACGGGGGTTAACTGGGCAACGGTCAGCGCGGCCACGCTGCTCAGCATCGCGCCGCTGTTGATTGCTTTTCTACTCTTTCAGCGCCAGTTTGTGCAGTCGTTTTTAAGAGCAGGCATTCGCTAGGCAAACGCGTAAGAGGCTTTTTCGTGCGACAATCCCCCCTCGGCAAAAAGGAGAGTGAGGATGCACGGCGAATCCAACCCGGCGGCCCTCAAGGTGCTGCAGGAAGTCTTTGGCTTTGAGCACTTTCGCGGTCCGCAGCAGGCGATTATTGATCATGTCATTGCCGGGGGCGATGCGCTGGTACTGATGCCCACTGGCGGCGGCAAATCGCTGTGCTACCAGATCCCCGCGCTGTTACGCGAAGGCACCGCCATCGTGGTATCGCCCTTGATCGCGCTAATGCAGGATCAGGTGGCGGCACTCGTTCAAAATGGCGTACGCGCCGCCTATCTCAACTCCAGCCTCGACTATCATGAAGCGGTCGAGGTGGAGAATCGCCTGCGCTCAGGCGAGCTGGACCTTTTGTATGTGGCCCCCGAGCGGCTCGCCACGCCGCGTATGCAGGCGCTTCTGGAGCAGGCCCGGATAGCACTGTTCGCCATTGACGAGGCCCACTGTGTTTCCCAGTGGGGACATGACTTTCGCCCCGAGTACCGCCAGCTCTCCCAGCTTCACCAACGCTTTCCCCAGGTGCCGCGCATCGCACTCACTGCCACCGCCGATGTGCCCACTCGGGGCGATATCATCGAGCACCTGCAACTGGGTGAGGCAGCGCTTTACAATAGCGGCTTTGATCGTCCCAACATCCGCTACCATATCGCTGAAAATCAGGGCAACGCCCGCGAGCAGCTGCTGCGCTTTATCCGCGAAAATCACAACGGCGAAGCCGGAATCGTCTACTGCCTATCCCGACGCAAGGTGGACGACACCGCCGCCTGGCTTGAGCGCCAGGGGCTAACCGCTCTGCCTTATCATGCAGGGCTTCCCCCCGAACAGCGCCAGCATCACCAGACTCGTTTTCTACGTGAAGATGGCGTAATCGTGGTGGCCACCATCGCCTTTGGTATGGGCATCGACAAGCCGGACGTGCGCTTTGTCGCGCATCTCAACCTGCCCAAGAGCATTGAAGCCTACTATCAGGAAACCGGCCGCGCCGGGCGCGACGGCCTGCCCGCAGATGCATGGATGGCTTACGGCCTGCAGGATGTCATCACGCTGCGCCAGATGCAGCAGGACTCCAGCGCTCATGATCATCAAAAGCGCATTGAGCAGCAAAAGCTCGACGCCATGCTGGGGCTTTGCGAGATCATCAGTTGCCGCCGTCAGGTGCTTTTGCACTACTTCGGCGACCACCTGGATGCGCCCTGCGGTAACTGCGACAACTGCCTGACCCCGCCCGAGACCTGGGACGCCACGGTGGCGGCGCAAAAGGCGCTTTCGTGTGTCTATCGCACCGAGCAGCGTTTCGGCGTCACCTATCTGGTGGATGTGTTGCTGGGTAAAAGCAACGAGCGCATCACCCGCTTTGGCCACGACAAGATCAGCACCTTTGGCATCGGCAAGGATCTCTCGGCCAGCGAATGGAAAGCGCTCTTTCGCCAATTGATTGCGAGCGGTCTTCTAAGTGTGGACATGGAAGGTCATGGCGGGATTCGCTTAACGGCAAACGCTAAGCCAGTGCTGCGTGGTGAGGAATCGCTGACCCTACGTAAGCCGAGCAAGGTTAAGGCCGCCCGGCGCAGCAGCAAGGGCGGCTCGGGCGCTCAAGGCCACGGCGCCCTTTGGGAAGCGCTGCGCCAGCACCGCAAGGCACTGGCCGACGCTCAGGGCGTACCTGCCTACGTCATCTTCAACGACGCCACGCTTGCCGAGCTGAGCGAGCAACGCCCGCAAAGTCTGGCGGCACTAGGCGGCATCACCGGCATTGGTGCCCGCAAGCTTGAGGATTATGGAGAGGGATTTCTGGCGGTCATCATGGCGCATAAAGACGCGCCCTCAAGCGCCCCCGTGGGCGATAGTGCTCTGGAGTCCGCCGCCCTCTTGCGCCAAGGGCTAGCGCCTGAGGAAATCGCCCAAGCGCGGGGGCTTGCCCCCAACACCGTTTACCGCCACCTGGCCGATGTGATCGAAAGCGGCGCGCTGGCGCTCGATCAGGTGATCCAGCTCGATGAAAACACGCTTAACCAAATTCGCGCGGCGTTCGAGCAGCACGCAGGCCTGGGTATGAAAGCGGTGTTCGATGCGCTGGATGGACGTTTCGATTACAACGTGCTGGCTTGCGTGCGGGCCTGGCTGGCAGCTAGACCCAAGAGTTCATAGCCTTCATGTGGCTCCTTGAAAGCAGGCCCGGCTCAGCACTGCTGGCGATTGACGCCGTGACGAAGGCGCAGATAGCCGCGTAGCCGCCGGGCGAGTACATCGACGCCGATATTGATCAGCGCGGTGATCAATATCAGTACCATCGCCCGGTCGAAACGAATCTCCTGGATGGCGCTGTCGACATAGAAGCCGAGCGTAGCGATGCCCAGAATGCCCAGGATCGCCGTCTCCCGCATGATGATTTCCCAACGGTAGAACACAAGCGCCAGGAAGGGGCCGTAAAGCCTTGGGAGCATTTCAAAGGCGTAGCGGTCGATGCCATGCGGCGCATCCTGGCGAAGCTGTATTTCGTTGCTGCGCCGACCCACCAGGTGCGCGATGATGCCACCGTTATGTAGCGCCAACGCCACCACCGCCGGCAGCATCGATGGCCCCCAGAGCTGAAGCAGAATGAATGCCAGCATGTACTCTGGCGTCGAGCGCATGATGACCAGCACTACGTGCCCCGCCGCCCCGCTTGCGCGATGGGTAAAATGGCGCGAAATCACCGGAAAGAGCGCAAGCGCAAGCACCCCGGTGGCCACCAGAGCAACCTGTGTCAGCAGCAGCGTATTTAATATGCCGGGCAGCGCCTGATTCATGAACAGCTGGGCGAACCACTCCCAGAGCGCGGACAGCCCCTCGCCCCTTTTGAGCGGCGAGGGCACGATATCCTCGGTGAAAAACCGCGTGACGTTCGACCACGTGATGGGAAGCCCAGTGCCTAGCAGAAACGGCGCGACCAGCAGGTAAACTGGCAAAAGTCTTGGGCGTACCCACCAGCGCAGCGTGCCGATCAACAGGTAGAACAGCAGCAAAAGCGCACCCACCGTCGAATAGTGGCCTTGGGCGAAGGCAGCCATGAGGTGATAGCCGATGGTCGGCATGCCCACAAAGCCCAACACCGCACTCGAGCGCAGACCGCACTCCAGCCGGTAGGCCGTGTAACTCACCAGGTGCGGCCAGGCCTGGCTGAGGCGCGCGTAGACGAGCTTTGAGAGCCGCCCGGCGCGCCGGGGAAGCACATCAAGGGGGAGCGGGTCGGTCTCATCGAGTATTTCGGCGTACACCTTGGCGAAAATACCCGCGTAGGGAATGGCGATGGCCAGCAACCCGGTCACCGGGTGCAGACCAAAGCTCTGCAGAAAGATCAGCGCCCAGAAAAGTTCGTGGATGGCGCGAATGAAGGCGCTGAAGGTGCGTACCCACCAGCGGTGAAAACATAGCGCCAGTAGCATTCCCCCCCCCGCGCCCAGGCCCACGCCGACAAACGCGAAGGCAACGGTGCGCAGGAGCGCCTCGCCCAACGAATCGATACCGCTGAAATCCGGCTGGACCAGACCCAGCAGCAGTTGGCCGACAGAGCGCCACGGGTCGTGCGCGCTGATCTCGAAATCGCCAAGCGCAAAGCATACCAGCGCCAGCAGAATAAAGCCCAGCGTGACGCGGGTGGTGGCACGCAGCGCCATCAGTAGAGGTCCTGAAGGGTGGCGCTGGAGAGCGCCTCGCTCGGGGCATCGAGCACGATCGCGCCGTCCTTGAGACCGACGATGCGCGTACAGAACGCAAGTGCAAGCTCCAGGTCGTGCATCGCCAGCACCGCCTGCGGGTAGCCCTCGGTCAGCATGGCCATTACGTGACTTGCTTGAGGGCCGTCGAGGGCCGAGACCGGCTCGTCGGCCAGCAGCAGATCGCCCTGCTGGTAGAGTACCCGGGCTGCGGCCACACGCTGGCGCTGGCCACCGGAAAGCTCGCCGCAGGGCGTCCAGCGCTTCTCACCGATGCCCACCTCGTCAAGCAGCGCTTTGATCTCATCGATATCGCGGCGCCACGGTTTTGCCAAGGTGGCAAGGTTGCGCCACCACCGGTGGCGGTCGAGCCGCCCCATGTAGACGTTGTGAAACACCGAGAGCGTATCGACGAGCCCCAGCGCCTGGGGCATCAACGCCACATTTTGCGCCTGCCAGCGGTCGAACATCAGCGAGAGCAGCGTCGACTTTCCCGCCCCACTCTTGCCGATGAGCGCGACACGCTCACCGGCGGCAATACGCATCGACAGCGGCCCGAGCACCCGCGTGGCGCCGTAGTGCGCCTCGGCGTCCTTGAGAGCGAAATCGCTCACCGCTAGAGCAGATCCAGCGATACGGCGACGTCGTGTATGGGCTGAAAATCTTCATTGGAGGCCGGAATGAAGCCCGAGCGCGGGAAGCTCGCCAGAAGGTCCGGGTCATCCATGTCGATCAGCGCCTGCTTAAGCCGCTCGGTGAAGCCCTCGCCGAAGCGCTCGTCCACGTCGCCGCGCACGGTCCAGTGGTAGTCCGGGTAGGTGGGCGATTCCCACACGACCTGCACCCGTTCGGGGTCGACGTTGCCCTGCTCGACCTCGTTTTCCCAGGCGGTGTAGCTCAACACCCCCGCCTGGTAGGCGCCGGACTGCACCAGCGACACCGTGCGGCTATGGTTGCCGCTGTAGCCCACGCGCTTGAAAAGCTCGTTCGGCGAGGCGCCCAGGTCGCGAGTCAGAAAGTACTCCGGCATCAGCCGCCCGGAGGTGGAACTTTGCGAACCGAAGGTAAAGGTGAGCCCTTTTAGCGCCTCGGGGGAGGTATCGGACTCGACCGGCTCGATACCGGTGGCCTGGTTGGCGATAAAGTAGCTCTTGTACTCCGGGTCCTCGACCCCCTGGGCGATCGCCTGAGAGCCGGGCACCAGCTCGCGCGCCTGAACGCCGGTAAAGCCGCCGAACCAGGCCAACTGAACTTGGTTGTTGCGAAACGCGGTAACGGAGGCGGCGTAGGACGTCACGGGGATGAAACGTACATCCACATCGAGCTCATCGGCGAGGTAGCCGGCCACCGACTGAAAACGCTGCTGAAGGCGGGTTTCGTCCTCGTCGGGAATGGCGGTAAATACGAGCGTATCGGCGGCGGCAAGCGGAGAGACAAGCGCAAACAGAACGGCCGCACGGGCCAGAAGCGGTTGGCGGAGCATAAGAACACCCTTTGGCGATGATGGGAAAATTGGCGCGAGGCGCCAAAGCAAACCTCGCCAAAGCATAGCAGCTCCTTACCTATATAGATGGGCGAACGCGACAATGCTGCGCGCGGCCTTGCCCAGCATGCAGGCCTAGTATTTCAGGCAAGCCGTTACCGGCAGTGCTCGCCCCGGGCGATGGCGGCTTTGTCGAACACGCCGGTATCCAGCACCCAGCCGGTCACTAAGGACGCCGGCGTAACATCAAAAGAGGGGTTCCAAACCGGCGCGTTTTCCGGTGCCCAAACGATATCGCCAAAGGCGCCGGTGGCGCCTCGTATCTCAGCAGCGTCGCGCTGCTCGATCGGAATGTCATCGCCCGTGGCGCAGGCCGGGTCTACCGTGGTGTACGGCGCTACCACATAAAACGGCACCTGGTGGTAGTTGGCGACGACAGCAAGCATATAGGTGCCCACTTTATTGGCAAAGTCGCCGTTGGCGCAGATGCGGTCGGCGCCGACCATCACTTTATCCACTTTGCCTGCTGCCATCAGGCTTGCGGCCATGCTGTCCGCAATCAGCTGGTAAGGAATATCCAGATCGGCCATTTCCCAGGCGGTTAACCGGCCGCCCTGAAGCAGCGGGCGGGTTTCGTTCACGTACACGTGCAGTGTTAGCCCGCGCTTTTTGGCAACCGCCAGCGCGCCAATTGCCGTGCCGACACCGGCCGTCGCCAGAGCGCCGGTATTGCAGTGAGTGAGCACTCGCTCACCCTCTGCCAACAAGTCCGCGCCATACTTAGCCATCCGCAAACACAGCTCGCGGTCCTCTTCAAACAGCGCGGTGGCGCGCTCAGAAAGCGCAGCCGGCCCCTGGGAAAAGCAAGCCTCCATGGCATCCAGGCAGTACATCAAATTAACCGCCGTGGGGCGTGTAGCGCGTAAGCGATCGCTTACCCGTTGCCACTCGTTCTCCCGCCCAGGGTGTTGCGCGGCATACTGCGCCAACACGAAGGCAGCGCTTAAACCAATTAGCGGCGCGCCGCGAATCGCCAGGCTTTTCACCGCTGTCTGCCACTCATCAGGCGAGCTACAGCGCACCCATGTTTCGGTTTGCGGCAAGCGCGTCTGATCCAGATACTCAAGCGAGTCGGCATATACCCGCAAACTGCGTGACTGAAGATGAGGCATCAGGGCTCCTTGAGTACTTAGGGAAAGAACGGATGAGAAAGAAAGGATACGGCGCGCGACTTATCAGCCGCGGAGCATATCATATAGAATGAATACCTTTAAAAGCGACGCGATGCTGACCCTACGATGACCTCACAAGACGAACTGCTAGCGGCCATTTCGTGGGCGGCCCAGCAAGGCTGGACACCCGCCACGGGAGGCAACTTTTCTGCCCGCATGCCACAAGGTTATCTGGTAACCGCCTCGGGCCGCGATAAAACCCGCATTCAGGCCGATGACTTGCTGCTTTGCGACCTTGAAGGCCAAGTGCTTGAAGGCAATGGTAAACCCAGCGCTGAGAGCGATCTTCACGCGGCGCTCTACCGCCTGGACCCGACGATTGGCTGTATATTACACACTCACACCGTGGCCAGTACCGTTCTGTCGCGCCGCTTTCCTGAAGGCATCAAGCTAAACGGCTTCGAGATGCAAAAAGCGCTGCAGGGCAATCACACCCACGACGCCACGGTCCACCTGCCGGTTGTACCCAATTCTCAAGATATGAATGAGCTGGCGGATCATGTGCGTACAGGCTGGCCAATGCCGTGGGGCTTTCTTGTGGCTGGACACGGCATCTATGCCGTCGGCGAAACCATTGCCGCCTGCCGCCGTCATCTGGAAGCCATTGAGTTTTTACTTGCCTGTGTACTTGAAGAGAGTCGGTGGTCTAAATGATAAATAATCCAGGTCTTGATAACACAAACATTCGCGCCGTGGTAACCGATATCGAAGGCACCACCACGGATATCAACTTTGTGCATAAGGTGCTGTTTCCCTATGCTCACGACCAGCTTCCCGAATTTGTCTACACTCACTCAGCGCAACCCGATATAGAAGAGCAGATAGCCGCGGTGCGCGATGAGCTAAAGGAACCGGATGCCTCGCTGGATAAAGTGATCGAAACGCTGCTTCATTGGATCGAGACCGATCAGAAGGTCACGCCGCTTAAAGCGCTTCAGGGCATGATGTGGGCCGATGGCTATCAGCGCGGCGCCTTCAAGGGACATTTGTATAAAGATGTCGCCCCACGCCTTCGCCAGTGGGCAGAGGCCGGAAAACAGCTTTACGTCTACTCGTCAGGCTCCATGCAAGCGCAAAAAATGCTGTTTGGCTACAGCACAGAGGGCGATCTAACACCGCTGTTCAGCGGCTATTTCGATACCCATATCGGTCACAAGCGCGAAGCCGAGGCGTATCAGCACATTGTCAGCAAGCTACAGCTCCCCGCCGACGAAATCCTGTTTCTATCCGATGTCGTGGAAGAGCTGGATGCCGCCAAACAGGCGGGCATGCAGACGCTGCAACTGGTGCGTGAAGGTACCCAGGCTGGCACCGAGCACGCTTGCGTGACAAGCTTCGCTGAGATCGATCTTTAACTGTTCAAGCGTTAACTAGTGGAGAGCGCCTTAATGTCACAACTCAAAGTATTTGCCGATCAAGACCCAAACAACGCGCTAATCGATACCACCGATGGCGAGCAGATCAAAGCCGAGCTAAACCGTGTTGGCGTGCTGTTTGAGCGCTGGGCAACACCGGGCGAAATTGCCGATGACGCCACCCAGGACGACATACTGGCGCTCTACCAAGAGGATATCGAGCGGCTAAAGGCCCAGGGTGGTTACCAGACGGTCGATGTGCTGCATATGGTGCCCACGCATCCTGAAAAAGACGCCATGCGCCAGAAATTCCTGAATGAGCACCGCCATCATGAAGACGAAGTACGCTTTTTTGTGAAGGGTCAGGGACTTTTCTGCCTGCATATCGAGGACAAGGTGTACCAAGTACTATGCACCCGCAATGACCTGATCAGCGTACCCGCCAATACGCCGCACTGGTTCGATATGGGACCTAATCCGGAATTCACCGCGCTGCGCTTTTTCGATAACGTGGAAGGCTGGGTACCCCACTGGACCGAGAGCGATATCGCTGGCAGGTTTGATCGTATTGATCAGCTGTAAATATCGGCAATGACTTTAAGGACGCGGGTTCAATTCCCGCGCTCTTTTATTTCTTTCATTTAAACAAATTGGGTGTAGCTTTCCCTGTAAATTTAAGCCAGGATCTTATAGAAACTTAAACCAGATTTTAGCTTTCTCCCTATACAAAAATATCAATATAGCCTTTTATTCACCTCACTGAGCAAACGATCTAAGTCATTTTGAGATTTCTTCAACTCTGTCATAAGATGAAAATTAACGTTCTTACTTTTTATGTTTTTCATAATCAAAATTGGATTAAACTGAGACCAAGCTTCTGGCTAAAAATCTTTTTTAGTTTTTTCTAACGATACTTCCATTTCTTTTATTATAGTCTTTAAATTATCAACCTCATCATTTCCTAATAAACTCTCACCCGTTAGCTCGTAATATTCATTAGCTTTCGTCTGAAAATTATAAAAAGCTCTCTTAAAGCTCTTAAAATCTTTTTCACATGAGTAAACTTGATTCAGAAAACCATCATAAAATGATAAGAAGGAGAAAAAATACCCAACTAAAAGCGATAATATAGCTACTACTAAGGCAATACATGATATTAAAATAGCCATATTAAAACTCCGAAAACCAATAAATAAAGACGCGGGCTTAATTCCCGCGTCACTTTCAAAGCACACCGCTTTATAGAACATCCTGGCGGTTATAGGCCTGGGCTAGATCGATCAGTGCCGATATATCGCAGGCTGCCTCAGGATTCAGAATCAAGGCTTGGCCCATCAGCACGTTGCGGGCTTCAAGCCTGGCGCGTAGCGCAGTGTCTTCGATCTCTTCAAAATCGGCGTTGTGGGCAAGTGAAAGCACCCGGCGGTGCATCTCGATGCCGCAATAAGCCAGCGCATCCAGGCGAATCTCGCCCAGCAGCGCATCACAAGCGTCGTCCGCACTGTTGCCCTGCTCTTCAAACAACGCTCTGGGAAACAGAATGCCAGTGCGCTCGGTTTGCCATAAATGACGGAACTCAGCATCAAAGCTTGTGAAGCACGCCTCAATCACCTCGAGAATCCACGCCTGGTAAGCGGCCAGATCATCTTCTTGACGGTGGGCGGGCTGGCTGAAATACGCCATCAGGAAGTTGGCAACCGCCATCCCCAGGTCAAACGCCATCGGCCCGTACTGGGAAAATTCAGGGTCGATCACGCGCACGTCGGTATCGGTCGCCATGATCGAGCCCGAATGTAAGTCACCGTGGAGCATGGTTTCGGTATTGGCGGTGAACTTCATCAATAGCCGCTGCACCTTGGCTTTTAATGGCGCATTACGGCGCAGCTCATCCACCACCGGCGAAAGCTCCGGCGTATGGTGGTTCATCTCGGCGCCGTAATAGGGGTCAGTGAACACCAGCGATTCGGTAATGGCGGGAATCGCCACGTTGCCGGAAAACAGCCCCACATCCTGCTTTTTCTCAGGGCTTGCCAAGGAAAGCTCCGAGCCGCGAAACGCCGTGCGCGCGCAGAACTGACCGATGGTTTCCCCAAGCTGAGCCACCCGCTCGCCCTTGATCAGCTTGCGTCGTAAAATCGTGTGCGGGTAGAGATACTCCATCACGATCAGGGCCTGGGGCTTATCAAAGTAAAATACTTCAGGCGCAATGCCTGGGGCGCGCTTGGCCTGGCGCACAAGCGCATAGTACTCAAAGTGCGCGCGATAAAGCGGCAGTGGCCAGCTTTCGCCCACCATACGTACGTAGGGCAGTGCCTGCTTGACCACCACGCTGCCCGTGGCGCCTGTCACAATAAACACTAGGTTCAAGTTACCGTCGCCCACCTCGCGAATTTCCCAGCTCGCGGGGTCACCACCTACACGGCTGGCCACTTCGTGTACATCTCCCAGGCGCGCTGCCAAGGTATCGACTGTTAGCGCTGCATAACGCAAGGCCGCTTCTGGTTGACCGTTTTCCACAGCGTGCTCCTCAAGCAGAATTTTTGCGTATTTGTCATCACCAGAGAGCCAATGTCAAATAGATGTTCGAGCATGCGGATTGCCGTTAACCAGCAGATTTTCCGCTTCTCGGTCCTGTCTCGCTTTAGTAGTGCACGCTGCGGTAACGCCACTACACTGTGTGGAAACCGCCAACGTTATTGAAAGGAGGAAGCAATGCAGCGCCAGCAGGACCCTCAAACGCACGACTGGACCTTTACTATCGGGCATCAGGAACTTGTGATTCACCGGCGCTATGAAGCGTTCAGTATGCTCAACGACTTCCTGCTGGGCATCTGGTTTACCTTCGGCAGCATTTGCTTCTTTTTTGAGGGCACCGTAAAAACGGTGGGCGTGTGTCTTTTCGTCGTTGGCAGCCTTCAGCTGTTGATTCGCCCAGCGATTCGCTTGCACCGCTATATTTACTTTAAACAGCTTCCAGATACCGACCAGGACGCTTAGTGTCCTTTTATCCCAGAAACCTGACGCCTCTGGCGGCGAGCGGGCTGCGTAATCGGTCGGGTAAAGGAGCATCGGTCACAACTGCGTCGTAGTCGGCCAGTTGTCCGGCGGCGCAGCGCAGCGGTAAATCGAACTTGGTTTTATCCAGCACCAGGACGCGATAGGCCGCATTGGCCAAGAGCGCTTCGCGGGCCATAACCTCATCGTCGTTGTAATCAAAAAGGCTGCCCTGGGCGTCCATTCCGCCTACCGAGACAATGCCTACATCTACCCGGTAGCGTTGAAAAAAGCGCCACGCGTCACCGCCAATCACGTCCTGATCGCGGCGGCGTACCCGGCCGCCCGCGACCACCAGCTCACATTCCAGGGCGGATAGCTTGATAAGTGCGTGAAGGTTATTGGTCATGATATGCAGCCCCTTTTTATCGTGCAGCGCGTCGGCCAGCTGTTCAACGGTAGTGCCGGTACCTAAAAACAGAGACTGATGGTGCTGAATCAACGAGGCGGCCTGGCGCGCAATATGCCGTTTTCCAGCTTCATTGACGATCTGGCGCTGGTCATAGCCGATATTTTCACGGTCAGGAAACGGCAATACCTCGCCATGGCGACGTAGCACCATCCCCTTTTCGGCAAGAAAGCGGATATCACCTCGCAGCGTTTGTACTGATACACCAAACTGGCTGGCCAGTGCCTCTAGGGAGTGGCGTCCCTCCTGGCGCACCCGCTCAAGCAGTGCCTGGCGACGCTCGTTTAAGCCTTTCATCGTGCTCTCATTCCCCCTCATTTTTTGCTAACGAAAGCCTTGTTGAAGTTTTCGAAAGCTCGACCCCATCAAACGAAAGCGTACTGTCACGATGTTGTAAGGTGATGACAGTAGTGTGAGCAGGGTTAACTCACTGGAGATTTCTGATGTTCAAGCGCTCACTCTGCACCGCTATCGCTCTTACCAGCACGATTGCAAGCCTGGCTATTTCAGCAAATGCCATTGCCGACGATAAGCTCGTGCTCTATACCAGCCAGCCCAACAGCGACGCCCAGCAAACGGTCGATGCTTTCCAGGCGGCTTATCCGGATATCGAGGTGGAGTGGGTACGCGACGGCACCACGCGGTTGATGACCCGCCTGCGCTCCGAGCTTGCCGCCGGGGTCAGTAACCCCGATGTGCTGCTGATTGCCGACAGCATGACCATGGAGTCGCTAAAGCAGGAAGGCCAGCTTCAGGCTTACCTGAGCCCTGAACGCGATGCCTTTGATGCCGAGCTTTTCGACCCGGAAGGTTACTACTACGGCACCAAGCTGATCACCACCGGGATCGTCTATAACACCGGCGCGGAAGAACAGCCGCAAAGCTGGCAGGATCTGCTCAAGCCTGAGTACGAAGGACTGGTCACGATGCCCAGCCCGCTCTACTCGGGTGCAGCGCTGATTCACATGGCGGCGATTAGCGAGAACCCCGCCCTGGGTGAGAGCTATTACGATGCCCTGCATGACAACCGCACCGAAGCCCAGGGTGGTAACGGTGGTGTATTCAACGCAGTGGCGGCTGGCACCAAGCCTTACGGAATCGTAGTGGACTTCCTGCCCATCCGCGAAGCGGCCAAAGGCTCGCCGGTTGAGTTTGTTTTCCCTGAAGAGGGCGTAAGCGCGGTCACCGAGCCCGTCGCTATTATGGCAGGCGCCAAAAACGTCGATGCGGCTCAGAAGTTTGTCGATTTTGTGCTCTCGGAAGAGGGCCAGCAGCTTGTCAGCGAGCAGGGTTATCTACCTGCCCACCCCGATGTTACACCGCCGGAAGGCTTCCCCGCCCGTGACACTATTGAGCTGATGCCCGTCGATATCGCCCAGGCGCTTGAGCAGGAAGAAGCCCTGAAGCAACGTTTCAGCGATCTGTTCGGCGGCTGATTATGTCACCGAGTCTTACCCAAGGCAGCCAGCACCGCTGGCTGCTTACCCTTCTGACGCTTACCGTCGTCCTGCTGAGCCTGGCACCTAGCCTGCGCCTTCTGGTCGAAGCGTTAAGCGATCTGACGCAAGGGGGCAACGCGCCGCTATGGCGTGTGCTCCAATCAGCGAGTACCTGGCGGGCCCTGTCGCACAGTCTCTACACCTCGGGGTTGGGCATGTTGATTGCCCTTACGCTAGGCAGCCTGTTTGCGTTTGTCATCACCCTGACCGACATTCGCGGCAAGGCGTGGCTGGTGTTCTGCTTTATGTTGCCGATGATGATTCCGCCCCAGGTCACGGCGCTTAGCTGGCTACAGCTATTTGGCCCGGCAAGCCCGTTACTCAAAAGCATCGGTATGGCACCGCCGCTGGGCAGCCCGCAGCCGCTCTACTCGGCGGAAGGCATCGCGCTACTGTTAGGTATTCAAAGTGCCCCGCTGGTATTTCTGGCCCTGCGCACCTCGCTACTTTCACTACCCCGCGAACTTGTCGAAGCCGCCCGCATCAGTGGCGCCCGGCAAAACCAGGTATGGCGGCATATCGTACTGCCCGTGACGAGAAGTGGCCTGGTAGCAGGTAGCGCCATGGCGTTTATCTCAAGTCTGGGTAACTTTGGCATTCCGGCCATGCTGGGCATTCCTGCGGGCTATTACGTTCTACCCACGCTGATCTACCAGCGCATGGCCAGTTTTGGCACCGGCGTCCTCGCTGAGATGGCCGCGCTTTCACTATTGATCGGCGTGCTGGCGCTGGCGGGTGTGGCGCTTCAGCAACACTGGATGGGCCGCAGCCGTTTCGGGCTGGTGGGGCATAGCGGGCGCGCCCATGATTTCTCACTCGGCCGCTTTCGCGCGCTGGTCACGGTGCTGCTGGTAAGCGTGTTACTGGTCATTCTTGTCGCGCCGCTGGTGGCACTGGTAGTCAGCTCGCTGGTGCCGGCCATGGGCGTACCGCTTAATGCCGATACCGCCACTCTAAATGCCTACCATGAAGTGATTGGCCGCCAGGGCGCTACGTGGCGCGCCATGCGCAATAGCTTTTGGCTCGCCGGTGGCGCAGCCGTGGTGCTCATGCTGTGCAGTCTGCCGCTGGCGTACCGCCTCCAGCGGCTTCCAGCGCGCCTGCAAAATCTGACGCTGAGTATTATCGAGCTACCTTACGCCCTGCCTGGCGTGGTACTCGCAATTGCCTGCATTCTACTGTTCGTGCGGCCATTGCCCATTATCAACGTCGCACTGTACGGCACGCTGGGGCTGATCTTCGTGGCCTATCTGGCGCGTTTTCTGGTGGTGTGCCTAAAGCCGGTCAGCGCAAGCCTCGCCCAGTTAGACCCTTCCCTTGAAGAAGCCGCCCAGCTCGCCGGTGCCGGCCCGTGGCGCCGCCTTACCACTATCGTCATGCCGCTGATTGCACCCGCGCTGTTTGCTGGCGGGCTTTTGGTGTTTCTGCTGGCTGTCAACGAGCTGACCGTCTCGGCGCTTTTATGGAGTGCGGGCAACGAAACCCTGGGCGTACTGATTTTCAACCTCGATGAAGGTGGCGAAAGCGTGCTGGCCTCAGCGGTGTCCGTGCTGGTCGTGCTGATGGTCGCTTCACTCATGCTCTCGCTTAGCCTTTTGGCCCCGCGTTTACCCAAAGGAGTCGTGCCATGGCAGGGCTAACCCTTAAGCAAGTTACCAAGCAGTTTGGCGAACACAAGGCCGTGGATGGGCTTTCATTAACGGTTGAACCGGGTGAGTTCGTCGCCCTGCTCGGCCCCAGCGGCTGCGGAAAAACCACCATGCTACGTATGCTGGCCGGGTTCGAGCAGGTCAGTGCCGGGGAGATCCACCTGGGCGATACGCTTTTGGCAAGCGCGCAGCACCACGTACTCCCCGAGCAGCGCAACATGGCCATGGTGTTCCAATCCTACGCGTTGTGGCCGCATATGAGCGTCGCGGATAACGTCGGCTACCCACTCAAACTGCGCGGCATGCGCGGGGCAGAATATCAACGCCGTGTTGAGCAAGCGCTTGCCCTGGTGGCGCTTGAACCCTACGCCCAGCGAACGCCTCAGGATTTAAGCGGCGGCCAGCGCCAGCGCGTGGCGCTCGCCCGCTGTCTGGTCACCAACCCATCAGTGGTGCTTCTGGATGAGCCCTTGGCGAACCTGGATCGCCACCTGCGCGCCTCCATGGAGCATAGCTTTGCAGATTTTCACCGCCGCACCGGCGCGACCATGGTGTACGTCACGCACGATCAAAGCGAAGCCATGGCGCTGGCCGACCGTATCGCGGTGATGCAGGCGGGCAAACTGGTGCAGTGGGCCACGCCCGAAACGCTCTACCGCGAACCGCGTACGTCCTGGGTGGCAAGCTTTATCGGCCAAGGCAGCCAACTGATGATAAGCAACGGCGCACCGGGCAGGCGTCTTGGCGGCCATGAGCTGATGCAGGGGCTGACGTCTCCCGCCTCCCAGCGAAACCAGCCAGTACTGGTGCGCCCTGAACACATTCAGGTGCATCCCGAGGCGCCGAGCCAGCAGGATTTAACCGCCCGTGTTGAGCGCCAAACCTTTCGTGGCGAGCGTTACGAGCTTCACCTGCGCATGAGGGACGGCGAAACGCTGCTCACCTATCATTCCCATGCACTGAAAGAGGGCCAGCAGGTGGCGCTAACGCTCTTGGAAGGCTGGTGTCTGGAGCCTGACCAATGAGCGCCAGCATCAACATTTTAAGCGGCCTGGGCGATAAAGGCCCGGCGGCCATTGTGGTGGAGGCCAACGGCAAGCGTCTGCTGCTTGACGCTGGCGGCGCACTGCACCCAGGCGAGCCTACCACCTGGGCACGCGGGCTTGATATCGATGCGGTAATTATCAGCCATGATCATATCGATCATATTGGCGGCGTCAGCGAGCTGCCCGCTACGCTGCCGCTTTACTGCACACCCCTGGTCGCTCAGGCACTTCCCAAAGGGCGAGCCTGGCAGTCGCTGCCTGAACGCAGTACCTGTCAGGTTGCCGGCATTCCGGTGACTACCGGCCAGGCGGGCCATTCATTGGGCGGGGTATGGATTCACCTGGGTATTGAGGGCGGCATTTTCTACAGCGGCGACGCCTGCTTTGAGTCTCGGCTGTTTCCGTTTGATGCACCGCCACCGGCGCGTATTGCGCTGTTGGACGCTTCTTATGGCACCTACGATCAGCCCCAACAGGCATGCGTGGATGCCATTAGCGAACACTTGAACCGCCCGCTGGTTTTCCCGGTTCCTGAATCGGGCCGGGCGCTTGAGATGGCGCTCTGGCTAGCCGAAGAGGCGGACGCTCGTGGGCTTTCGCTCGCCATTGATCCGGTTATTCGAGCCAACCTGAAAACACTGTTGGCACTCCCCTCGACGCTGCGCCGCTCCCATGCGGATGACAACATTAAAACGCTTCTGACTCGCCCTGATGCCTCCCAGCCAACGCTCAAGCTGATCAGCGATCGTGACGATACCGCTGCCATGTGGCCCGGCTTCCACCTGCTGCATACCGGTTATCTGACGCCTTCGCGCTGCGCCGAACTTGCCGCTGGCGACATCCTCTGGCAGCGCTGGAATGTGCACCTGCGCGCCTCGCACTTGGTCGAGCTTGCCGATCAGATACAGGCCGAACGTGTCGTGCCGCTATTTACCCACTTATCCGAACCCGCACTCGGCGCATGGCGAACGTTACTGGGTGCCCGCCTCGCCACGGAAAAGACCCTGTTCTTAAATACTTACGCCTTGAATACTCACACTTTAGATGCCAACGCCTTGAATAACAGGAGCCCTGCATGACCCACGCTGTCATTGTCGATGTCGACGGTACCTTAGCTGAATTCCACCCCACGAAAGTACACGAATGGGTATTAGGCCCCGCAAAACAGTGGGACCCCTTCTTTGCGTATATGGCCGAAGCGCCGGTAATCGAACCGGTTGCCCGGCTGGTGAAATTATTGAAAGCCCAGGGCCAGCAGATCGTCATTTGCAGCGGCCGTCCGGATACCCACCGCGACCATACCCATGAGTGGTTGACGCGCAACGCCATACCGTTTGACGCCATGTACCTGCGCCCGGATGGCCATGATCATGTGGATGACGAAGCGGTCAAAGAAGCCCTGCTCAACACCATGCGTGAAGATGGTTTCGAGCCCTGGCTGGTGCTGGACGACCGCGATGCAGTGGTTGCCCAGTGGCGCGCTCTAGGCCTTACCTGCCTGCAATGCGCCCCGGGTGATTTTTAATCGAGCGCCGGCCAGGCTGCACTTTTGCCAAGTAGTCTACGCGCTACTTATTGAGCTTCTTGAGCCGCTGTTCGGCCCGTTTGATGGTGGAAATTTTTTCGGGCCGCTTCATGGATTTCCAGTGGCGAATCTCTTCGATGCTCCGCCCACAGCCAGTGCACATGCCGCCTTTCAACTGACAGGCGGATATGCAGGGGCTATCGATTTTCTGAGCCATCAATGCCTCGCTGTTCGTGAGCGCAATCGGCGCTGCCAATCACCGTCGTGGGCGCGCTTGCACGCCTGCTCACTATCGAAGTCGATATGATGTGTGACGCTATCAAGCGCCACGCCCGCCTCAGCCAGGGCGCTTGCCGTGAGTTCATACAGGCGCTGCTTGGCATCACCCTTAAGCGCTAAGGCTAGGTGGGCATCGGTATCAAATACCCAGATAACAACCAGGCTTTCGGGAAAGTGCTGGTAGTCCACACAGTGGGTTAGCCAGACGAACCCCGGCACGTCAGCCTTGGCCTGCTCGCAGGCATCGGTCAAAGAAGCCCCGAGCTGGCGCTCCATCTTGCCACGTTCTCGTTTAGCGATCATGCAAGCACCTGATTGAACAAAGAAATGAGTCTTTACAAAAACGCTATAACATTTTAAACATCAAGGCGTGCTTGGCTATTACTGGTAAGAATTAGCGAGAGACAACCCACCTCCCAAGGCAGCTACCCCTTCTGGCTGCGAGCCAGTGGATGGCTCGGCCAGCGCCGTTGCCATGCCAGTAGTAATACCGGCAGTAGCGAGACAGGAATCAGCAGCGCATTAAGCGTCGCCCAGCCTAGGGTATTGACCAACGGCCCCGCTAGCAGCGCCGTCAAGGCAACCGTACCGAACACGAGAAACTCGTTGGCCGCCTGGGTGCGTGCTTTATCCGCCGGTTGATAGCTTTGTGTCAACAAACCGGTGGCGGGCAGGAAGGTAAAATTCCAGCCAAGTCCCAGGAGTATCAGCGCAACGTTAAAGCCTGCAAACCCGGCATCGAACTGTGCGGCGACAGCGCTTGCGACCAGCAGCAAGCAGCCAGCACCAATCATGCCCGGGGCACCAAAGCGCGCCGTCAAATGGCCGGTAAAAAATGAGGGTAGGAACATGGCGACCACATGCCACTGAATGGTCGTGGCGACATGGTTAAAATCGTGCCCGGCCCCTGCCATCGCCAGCGGCGTCGCGGTCATTGCCAGATTCATCACTCCATAGCCAATCGCTGCTGAACTAACAGCGAGCAGGAAAATGGGCTGTCGCAGGATGACTGACAAGGGCTTCTTCTCACCTTCTACTGCTTCCACAAAGGCCACTGGCAACCGCGTACCTAGAAGTATGCCGAGTGCCAGTGCATAGAGTACGCCCAGCCCGACGAAACTGCCCAGAAACGGCGTCTCGCTTAGCTCGCGGCTAAAGCGGGCAAGCCAGGGGCCTGCAAACGCGGCCAGCACCCCGCCGCCCATCACTAAACCAATGGCTTTATCACGCAGGGCTTTAGGAGCTGCCTCGATGGCAGCAAAGCGGTAGAGCTGCCCAAAGCCGATGCCGATTCCAATCAGCCAGGTCGCCAACAAAAAAAGGCCAAAGCTCTGCTGGCGTAGCGCTAGAATGGCCACAGCTGTGCCTATTAAGCCAATAAGATTGCCCAGTACAAAGCCGCGTTTTCGACCCAGACGCCCCATGATCAGGGAGGCGGGAATGGTGGCACACATCAGCCCCAACCATTGGCTGGCCACCGGTGCGGTCGCCCAGTTGGCGGTAGGTGCCAGCGAGGCGCCGATCAGTGGCGATACAGCAATCAGCAGGATATTGCCGCTGACCAAGAGCGCCTGGCAAAGCGATAGCAGCGTGACGGTTAAGGGCATGATAATGGCTCCACAAGAGTAGGTATGGCTGCTGCGCCAAAGCGCTGACGATAAACGGAAGGAGAAACGCCGTAGTAACGCTGAAACTGGCGCCGCAACTGCTCGGCGCCGCCTAAGCGCCAGCGCTCGGCTAACCGTTCAAGCGATATCGCCTGACGCTCATCCAGCAGCGCCAGACGCGCCTGCTCCAGCCGTAACTGAGTCAAGTAAGTACCCGGCGTAGTGGTTAAGTAACGCTTGAACAAGCGAGTAAGATGACGCGGTGACACGGCCATGAGTGCTGCCATACTTTCCAGCGAATGTTCCCCACCGGGGTCGCCATGCAGATGATCCAGCAGACGGCGCAGCGGACCGGCATCTTGCTGGCAGCGCAGAATTTCACTGAACTGCGATTGCCCTCCTGGACGATGCAAAAACATCACCAATTCACGCGCCACCCGCCCGGCAAGGGCTGCGCCGTGGTCGGCTTCTACCAGCGAAAGTGCCAGATCAATACCTGCCGTTATCCCAGCGCTGGTATAGCGATCGCCACTCTGTATATACATCGCATCAGACTCAACGCTAAGCGCCGGATACTCCTCGGCAAGCTGGCTGGCATGACGCCAATGGGTGGTCACCCGCTGGCCATCCAACAGCCCAGCGGCGGCGAGTAAAAAAGCCCCCGAACAGATAGAGCCTAACCGGCGCACTTGAGGCGCTATCTCGCGCAAAAGCGCCAGTACGTGCTGGTCGTGGCGTTTATCCATAACGCCACTGCCGCCCGCAACCAGTAGCGTATCCAACGGCAGTAATTGGGGCATATCGGCATACATGTGGCTTGCATACACTGCCAGCTCACCGTTGGTCATCACCGGTCCTGGCACATCTGCTATCAGAGTTAACCGGTACAACGGTTCCGGGCTTAGCGCATTGGCGCTGGCAAAGACCTGCCAGGGGCCACTGACATCCAGCAGCTGGCAATCAGGGTAAGCCAATAAAGCAATATGGCGCGTCACGTTCTCTCTCCATGTCTCTTCAGCCCTTTTCTTCAGAGCATCGACCTTGAGAGTGTCTGCCGAGAACGGCAGGTCGGCAAGGACCATTACCCCACCGATACGGACATTGCCTAACCCGTTTGGCTGATGGGCGCTTCCATGCGGCGTACGCTGGCCACGAAGTCACTGAATCGCTCGCCCTGTATCAACACATGATCACACAGCGCCTGTTGGGCCAGCGCGGCGTCCCCCTGGGTAATGGCATCGACAATGGTTTGATGTTCGTTAAGTGAGTTATGCATCCGCTGGCGGACCTGCAGCTGCAAACGCCGATAGGGCTTTAAGCGTTGCTTTAGCTGACGGGCTTCGCTGGCCAGAAAGGTATTGTGGCTTGCCGCATAGATGCAGTCATGGAAGGCTTCATTTTCGTAGTAATACTCATCGGTATCACCCGCGAGTGCTGCCGCTTCACAGCGCTGATGAGCCGCCTGAAGTTCTGCCAGTTCCGGCTCGCTAATTCGTCGGGCTGCCAGTCGCCCGCACATGCCTTCAAGCTCAGCCATCACCTCAAACATCTCGATCAGCTGGTCGATGCCCACCTTGGCTACAAAGGTGCCCTTCTTTGGCGAAACGGTGACCAAGCCGCTGGCGACCAACTGCTGAAAGGCCTCGCGTACGGGCGTGCGTGAAACGTTGAATGTACGCCCCAACTCTTCGGGGTCCAGCCGCTCTCCCGGCAAGCGTCGTCCGTTGATAATATCGTCTTCAAGGGAGTCGCGAAGCTTCTGCGCGTTGGAACGTTTGGTATCGGCCATGCTTCACCTCCAAAAAGGCTCGCCATTATACTTATTGTTTGCTGCACTTATTTGACATTAGCACAGCAAACAACTATTGAAATATATATCAGATTTTCTGATGCACATAAAACGCTCTTCCAAACACACAACAACAAAGAGTTGGAGACGCCACATGCAACGCTACCTGTGTACTACCCTGACCGCTCTGGGCTTGGCCATTGCCGTTTCTCATGCCAGTGCCAATACCGTGCTCCGCGCTTCTCATCAGTTCCCCGGTGGGCAGGGCGATGTGCGCGACGAAATGGTACAAATGATGGCCCGCCACGTGGCTGAAGCGGATGTCGGCCTTACCATTGAAGTCTACCCTGGCCAGTCACTGTTCAAAGCCCGTGAGCAGTGGGGCGCGCTTACCCGTGGGCGCCTGGACATTACCTCGCTACCGCTGGATTACGCGAGCGGCCGCCACCCTGAGTTTTCAGCCACCCTGATGCCTGGCCTGGTACGTAACCAGGCGCACGCTCAGCGCCTTAACGACTCAGAATACATGGAGATGATTCATGCAGTGATTCTGGATGGGGGGGCCCGCGTTCTGGCCAATGCCTGGCTTTCAGGCGGCTTCGCATCCAGCGAGCAGTGCATTACCTCACCCGACACCGTATCAGGGCAAAACATTCGCGCAGCGGGCCCGGCGTTTGAAGAGATGCTGGAAGCCGCCGGCGCTTCCATTGCCTCCATGCCCTCCTCTGAAATTTACACCGCCATGCAAACCGGCGTACTGGACGCCGCTAACACCTCTTCCATGTCGTTTATCTCGTTTCGGCTTTACGAACAGGTTGAGTGCATGACCCAGCCAGGCGACTTCGCGCTGTGGTTCATGTATGAGCCGATCCTGATCTCCGAGCAGGTGTGGCAAGGTCTGAATGAAGAGCAGCAGACTGCGCTGATGGAAGCGGGTGAAGCTGCCGAGAAGTTCTTTGCCGAAGAAGCGGCGGCCATCGATCAGGAAATGGCCGATCTTTACCAAGAGAACGGCGTGGAGGTAGTCAGCATGAGCGAGGAGGATTACAACGCCTGGCTCGATATCGCGCGCGAAACCTCCTACAAGAACTTTGCCAATAACGTTCCCAATGGCCAGGCCATCATCGATGCGGCGCTAGCCGTCGAGTAAGCACTTACCCCAGCAACCTGTGGCCACTTGCCTGCATCAGGCGAGTGGCCAGGTTCGATTGACGTCTGCTTAGCTTGATGAGGGAACTATGGTCACTTCAACCACGCACCACCCTGCCGCTCGCGGTGGGGTTATCGGCAGCTACATCCGGCTAATGGACAGGCTTTCACGCCTGTTTGCCTACCTGGCCTGTGCTCTGTTTGTCGCGGGCGTCCTGGTGATTTGCCAGATGGTCTTTATTCGCTACTTACTAGGCATGAGCACCAGCTGGCAAACCGAATTCACCGTTTTCTCAGTGACGGGCGCCATGTTGATGGGTAGCCCTTACGTACTCATGACCGGCGGCCACGTCGCTATTACGATTGTTCCCGATGCGCTAGGCGGTATCGCTCGAAAAGCCATGCGCTTGGTGGCCTCGCTCTTTGGCCTGGGCTTCTGTGCGGTCCTCGCCTATGCCTCCTGGGTGTATGTACTTGAAGCCCTGCATGGCAACTGGACGACCGGCTCGGTATGGAACCCACCGCTTTGGCCCGCGCTTTTGCCCATGGCATTAGGTTCTTCGTTATTGGTACTGCAGTACGTGGCTGAAATCCTGCGCGGGGAGCACTGAATATGGACCCGATTACTTTAGGTATTATTGTCGCCATCGCACTGATTGCACTCATGGCTATCGGTACCCCTATCGCCTTTGCACTGGGGGGCGTATCACTTCTCGCGCTACTTTATGATCGTGGGCTTTCCGAACTTACCTATTTTGGTGAAACGTTTTTTGACCGCATTGCGGAATTTGGCTTTGTGGCAATCCCCATGTTCATCCTCATGGGCGCGGCAGTGGCGTCATCTCCCACTGGGCGCGATCTTTATCGCTCACTCGATTTATGGATGGGCCGCTTACCAGGTGGCCTGGCGGTATCCAATATTGGCGCCTGCTCCATTTTTGCCGCACTTTCCGGGTCGTCTCCGGCTACCTGTGCGGCTATTGGTAAAATGGGTATTCCTGAAATGCGTACACGCGGCTACCCCGATGGCGTGGCGGCGGGGTGTATTGCTGCCGGAGGTACCCTAGGCATTCTTATCCCACCTTCAGTCACCATGATCATCTACGGCATTTCCACCGAGACCTCTATCGGCCGGCTATTCATTGCAGGCGTGGTGCCGGGTTTTATGCTCGCAGGGCTATTTATGATCTGGACGATGATTGCCTGCAAGATGGCCGGTGGCTATAACAATCCGTTGGCAGAGTCTGCCGAGCGCCTAAAGCAGACGGTTAAACACAACGTAGATACCAATTTAAAGGCGTTAGTGCGCGTTCTGCCTTTTCTAGGCGTGGTGGCAGGTATTTTATTCGCGCTGTACGGCGGAGTGGCGACACCCTCGGAAGCGGCGGGCGTAGGCGCCTTCTTATGCTTGGCACTGGCCATTCTTATCTATAGCATGTGGCAGCTGGGCCCGATCAAACTGATCATGCGTGATTCATTGCGTGAAAGTGTGATGATCATGCTGGTTATCGCCACCGCTGAAGTGTTCGCCTACGCGCTCTCCTCCATGTTTATCACCCAAACCGTGGCCGCTGCCATTGCCGACCTGGAGGTAAACCGCTGGGTATTAATGGGGGTTATTAATCTCTTCTTGCTGGTGGCAGGCTTCTTCCTTCCGCCCGTTGCGGTCATCGTCATGACCGCACCAATTCTGCTGCCCATTATCATTGCTGCGGATTTTGACCCCTACTGGTTCGCCGTGATCCTGACCATCAATCTGGAAATTGGTCTGATCACCCCGCCCGTGGGCCTAAACCTGTTCATTATCAAAGGTATCGCACCGGATATTTCGCTGCGCGACATCTTGATGGGCAGCCTGCCCTACGCGCTATGCATGGTGTTGGGTATCTTGCTGCTGTGTCTCTTCCCAGGTATCGCGCTGTGGTTACCTAACTTGATAATGGGTTAAGGAGTGAGACCATGAACATGATGTTTTTGCAGGAACTTTTTAACAATATCACCCAGCGTGATGCGTTATTAAGGCGCCGAAACCCAGAGGCGCTTACCCCGGACCATGGTCATCTGGTGAGCGCCTGTCAGGCACTTTTGGCAAGCGACGGGGAAGCCTCTAGCATTGCCCTGGCAAGCCGGGCATTAGCTATCTACCAGCGCTTATCATCCGCTGAAAAGGCCAACTTTTTTGCGCGCCTGGCCAGCGACTTTGCCGCCGACGCCACGCAAATTGATGAAGCCTACGCGGCCTACTCTGAAGCCCGCGACAACTACACGTTACAAATCCTGTTTGATGCCTGCGAGCCGCGCCGCCAAGAGCTTTTTCGGCGTTTGAACCTGGCCCGCGATGGCACCTATGAGCTGGTCAAGATGCGTGAGGATCTGTTGGAATTACTCCGTGAGCAGCCTGAACTAGGGCCTATTGACGACGACTTTGCGCACCTTTTCAGCTCCTGGTTTAACCGCGGCTTTTTAATGCTTAAACGGATTGACTGGAACACTCCGGCCTCCGTGCTTGAGAAGATCATCCGCTATGAAGCGGTGCATGAAATTCAGGACTGGAACGATCTGCGCCGACGGCTTGATGCCCGCGACCGGCGCTGCTTTGCGTTCTTTCACCCGGCGATTGGCGATGAGCCGTTGATCTTTGTCGAAGTGGCCCTGCATAAAGGACTCCCGAGCCGTATTCAGCCTATTTTAGTGGGCGAAGAAAATGGTGATGATCCCGAAGATGACGATACAGCTGCCTTCTTTGGGATCAGCAACTGCCAAACCGGCCTGCGCGGCATTTCATTTGGTAACTTTCTGATCAAGCAGGTGGTGCAGGAGCTTTCACAGGAACTCCCTCAGCTCAAATACTTCGTAACGTTGTCGCCGGTACCTGGGTTTGCCCAGTGGCTCACCGAGCAGCGCGAGGATGAGCAGTGGCCCGAGGCCCTGCGTAATACGCTTGGTGAACTTGAAACGCCTGACTGGCATCACGATGCGGTACGCGAAGAGCGTTTGAAGACGATTATTCGCCCTCTGGCCGCCCGCTATCTGGTCGAAGCCAAAAATACTAAAGGCTTGCCTCTCAACCCCGTCGCCCGCTTTCACCTGGGCAACGGTGCTGAGCTGCATCGCATTAACTGGCTGGGCGATATCTCGTCGAAAGGCGTTAAGCAAGCGGCAGGACTGATGGTCAACTATCTGTATGTACTCGATGACATCGAACGCAATCACGAGAACTATACCGCCAAGGGCACCGTTGCCTGCTCAAATGAAGTGCGCGACCTTGCTCGTCGCGCCCGCAAGCTGGCCAAGGGAGAGACCGCTAAATGAACCACAACCTGTTTGAAACCTTTGCCGCCAAGATGCGCGAACGCGCTGACGCCAATTTTATCATTACCCGTGAGGGCCGCTATTACACATATCAGGATGCATTACGTATCAGCGCTGAACTGGCCGGCGCTCTTACCGAGCTGGGGGTGACCCAGGGCGCACGCGTCGCCGTACAGGTAAATAAAAGCCCTGAGGCTATCCTGCTTTATCTGGCCTGCTTACGCATTGGCGGCGTCTATCTGCCATTGAACACCGGCTATACCGGCGATGAAATCCGCTACTTTTTAAAAGACGCCGAGCCCGCGCTGTTTGTTTGCCAACCCAGGCTAGAAGATGAGGCGCAAGCACTTGCCGCTGAAACCGGCTGCCCGGCAGTGGCGACGCTCGGCACTGCCGATGACGGTAGCCTGATGGAAAAATCCCGCCGAGCGATACCTTGCGAGGGGATCGCCACTTTAGGTGAAAACGATCTGGCGGCTATTTTATATACCTCCGGCACTACCGGACGCTCTAAAGGCGCCATGCTGACCCACCGCAATCTAGCCTCCAATGCCGAAACGCTGGTGAAGGCGTGGCACTTCAGCGCCAATGATCGCTTGATTCACGCACTGCCTATTTTTCACACCCATGGGCTATTTGTTGCCTGCAATGTGATCTTGATGGCAGGTGCAAGCATGCTGTTTCTGCCCAAGTTTGATGTTGATGTGATCTTCTCGGAGCTGCCCAAGGGCAGCGTGCTGATGGGTGTGCCCACGTTCTATACCCGGCTGGTTCAGGATGAGCGTTTGACGCCGGAGGTGACGGCCCATATGCGTCTGTTCATCTCGGGTTCGGCTCCATTGACGTCTGAAACCCACGAAGCGTTTGAAGCCAAGACCGGCCATGCGATTCTTGAGCGCTACGGCATGACTGAAACCAATATGAATATCTCCAATCCCTATCAAGGGGAGCGTCGTGCAGGCACGGTGGGTATGCCGCTGCCCGGTGTGGATATCCGTATTACGGATCGTGAGTCAGGCCACGAAGTCGCCGAGGGTGACATCGGCATTCTTCAGGTTCGTGGACCTAACGTATTTATCGGCTATTGGCGGATGCCCGAGAAAACCCGTGAAGAGTTACTCGAAGACGGTTTTTTCATCACCGGCGATTTAGCGATGCGCGACGCCCAAGGCTACGTGCACATCGTGGGGCGTGATAAGGATCTGGTGATTTCCGGAGGGTATAACGTCTATCCCAAAGAAGTGGAGCAAATTATCGACGAGCTTGAACAGGTTGAAGAGTCTGCAGTGGTTGGCCTGCCTCACCCGGACCTTGGCGAAGGCGTGACCGCTGTCGTTGTTCTAAAGCAGGGCTGTCATGTAGATGAAGCGGCTATTATCGGCCACTTGCAGCAGCGCTTAGCCAAGTATAAACAGCCCAAGCAGGTATTTTTTGTCGAGGAGCTTCCTCGCAACACCATGGGCAAGGTACAGAAAAACGAATTGCGTAAGCGCTTTGCTGACACATATCGTTCAGCTTAAACTCGCCCCACCTACTGTGATATTCGAGCCACTAACACCGCCGCCTGCTGTTTGAGCTCATCGTGAGCCTCTTGAGCGCGGCGTTTTTCTGCTTCGCTGCCGAGTGAATCAATATTGGCAACCACGTTGAGCAGCACGCTACGCAGCGCCGCAGCGAGCAGCTCACCTCCGGCCTGGGTATCGCTGTTAAACTGGTTTTCACTATAGGACCCGGCACGCTCACCCAGGTTTAACGCTGCCTGGCAAAGCCGTGCCGTTTGTAGCGGCACGTCCACCGCCGTGGTGGCCGCGGCTTGAACCGCGGTGCGCCGGGCCGCTTTCTGTTTATCATTATGCTGGGGCATTTGTAACGCGGCCATCAGCTCTTCAAATGCCGCAACGTCTTTATCCGCCAGCGGGGCCAACTGGTGCTTTAGGCTTTCGCCCTCCGTGATCAATAAAGCCCGCGCCTCACTCGCCTCATGCTGCTGGCTTAAATGTAGACCTTTGAGTATCAACGCCAACCCCATGCTTGCGACCACACTTGAAGCACTGCCACATCCCGGCATCGGCTGGTGGGCAAGCGAGTCGCGAAAGCAGGTAAGGTCTTGTTGCCATATCGGGGCTGAATGCGGTGCTTTAGTGTTTTTCATGAAGGCTCACTCCGTTGATCCTGCTTCCCTGATATCGAACTCATGCTCGCCCAACGGGTCTTATGGCCGGGCATACCCTGCAATTAACGTCACATTGTGAAGGGCGCTGTCGCTAGTATGGCTTACGCTGGCCCGCTCTGCGTGATGACTATACGCGTTGAGACAGCATGTATCAGCAAAGCGCGTTAAGGCGGTACGTCGTGGTAGTGTATCTCCTGGGTTATTAAAACCATTACCGAGCGTAGGGTATTTCTCGTTATCTTTTATTAAGCGTAGCCCACTGTTTTAAATGGCAATGAGTCGTACTTCGCTAGAAGGTTATTTAGCGTCAGTGCTAAACTAAACTTCACTTTGCATAAGGAGCTTGCTGCTTTGACTACTCCACATGAAACGCGCGCCCTGTCTGCGTCCGAACTTTACCGCATTATTACCGATGCCCCGTCGCAACAGGATACCGACGGCCTTGAGTGGCCAGACGCCAATGTCAGCCTGGACGAAGCTAACCAGACGCTTATCTGGGAGCTTCACGATTACGGCAATTTA
Organism: Vreelandella nanhaiensis; assembly: GCF_003990185.1. Lineage (GTDB taxonomy): Bacteria > Pseudomonadota > Gammaproteobacteria > Pseudomonadales > Halomonadaceae > Vreelandella > Vreelandella nanhaiensis. The sequence goes on from NZ_RZHF01000006.1 coordinate 167,505, forward strand.
ACCCTGACGCTATCCCGTAGCGACAACGAGTGGATTGCCATGACCGCCATTACCGCCGTCGAGAGCGTTTCTAACCCGACGGAACTCAACGAGGTTCTGCTGCGCCAGGGGCTGGCGCTCCCCTTGGCCTCAGTGGGTATTGTGACGATTGATGAGCGCGATTTTTACGTTGCTTACGGGCAGCTGTTTGGTGATTCAAAATTAGCCTCCATCTGTGCCGAACTGCATGCAACGGCAAGCGCCGCGATGGAAGTGGCAGGTCTAATTCAAGAACACTTTTCTTAATACGCTTCTCAGGAGCAACACTTATGCTAAGCAAAATCATGACCGCGTTACGCGGTAAAGCCAATGAAACCGGCCAAGCGGTCGTTGATTCACAGGCACTGCGTATTCTGGATCAGGAAATTCGTGATTCCGAGCATCACCTTAAACAGTCCAAGACAGAACTGGCGCGCTTGATGGGCCAGCGCCAGCTTAACAGCAATAAAGCCGATACCCTGGAAGGCAAGATCAGCGAGCTTGAGAAAAGCGCTGAAGCCGCGCTGGATAAAGGCGAAGAAGCCCTCGCCGTGGAAGTCGCTGAGCGCATGGTTGCCATGCAGGACGAACTTGACGCCGAGCGTAATATTGTCAGCGAATACGATGCCAGCATTGAAAACCTGCGTGGCGCCATTCGCAACACCGAAAACCAGCTGCGCCAGCTCAAGCAGCAGGTAAGCGTGGTGAAGGCGACGGAATCTGCTCAAAAGGCCCAGTCTGCCGTGGCAGCACGCCATTCCGGGCAAAATAGTGCCATGGGCAGTGCCATGGAGTCTCTTGAGCGCATTCGTGAGCGCCAGCAGCTCAACTCCGCTCAAATGCAGGCTGCAGAGCAAATGGCAGCCGAAGAGTCCGGTTCTTCCTTGGATGCACGTTTGAAAGCGGCCGGTATTGGCGCAAACGACCGCAAGGCTGAAGATGTGCTGGCCCGCCTGAAAGCCAAGAAGAACACCCCGCAAGCTTAAATAAAATAGTGCCCGCCGCCCGGCGGGCCTGTTCTCAAGGAGCGAGCAGTGCCTATTTTCTTGCGTCTTTTGAAGGCGCTTCAGGCCTCTACCATCAACGTTAGCTGGACCTTTCTGTTCTTGATGGTGATCGGGCATTCGGCGCTCTCCTGGGCGATCATGTCCTCTGCCGATGAAACGGTGGCTAGCTCCTTCAGGTTGTGGATGTATTTTTATGTCACCACGACCACCACGGTGGGCTATGGTGACTTTAGCCCTCAAACGCCGCTTGGCCAGTGGGTCGCCACACTTTGGGTAATCCCGGGCGGCATCATCTTGTTTGCGGCGTTTATCGGCAAGGCAACAGCCAATATCAGTTCAACATGGAGAACGCTGGTGCAGGGAAATGCGAACTACGACGGTCTTACCGGCCATACGCTCGTTATTGGTTGGCATGGAGAACCTACGGCCAATATCATTCGTATTCTTCAGGCAGACCCTAATCTGCCGGACGATATTGTGCTGTGCGTAGCGGCTGATATCGACAATCCCTTGCCCGGCAGTATCAAGTTCGTCAAAGGTGAGAGCTTCTCGGATGCTGAACTGCTAACCCGCGCGGGTATCAAGGGCGCCAGCCGTATCATTATCTACGATAAGGTGGATGAGCGCGTAGCAACCATCGCGCTGTCGGTATATGACCAAAAATCCCCGACTTGCCACATGGTCGCGCACTGCGATAACCCTTCTACCGCCAGTATGCTGCGCCGCACGCTGCCAGGTATTGAGTGCACCCAGGGGCTTTCCATCGAAATGCTGGTGCGCTCGGCAACCGATGCCGGAATCAGCCGCGTAGTCAACGAGTTGCTAGCGATTGGCCAGGGCGCTACCCAGTTTCAGGCCTGCTTGCCTGATGCCCTACCAAACGATGAAAGCGTGCGTTATGGCGACCTGCTGATGCTGGCCAAAGATCACTATAACGTAACGTTACTGGGCGTTTGGCGGCCAGCAAGTGACGAACACCAGCTGTTGAATCCACCCTCTGATTTCGCCGTGACCAAAGGCGATACTCTTTACTACATGGGTAGCCAGCGGCTGAGTAATGAAGAGCTTATCGGCCTGTTTCAGTCTGCCCTTGGGAGAGTTACCTGATGTTCAAGACCTTAAAAAGCCTGTTTGGCAACTCAAATGAAGAAGCCCAGGCACAAAGCACGTCAGCCTTTAGCGCTGGACTGCCCAACGGGATGTCACAAGAAGATTTCGAAGGTCTACGACTTGATGGGCGTGTCAAAATACAGCTGTCTGAGTTAAGTGCTTTTCCTGATACGCTTTTTGGCTGGGATAGTGAGACGTTTCATCACATTGCGGCCGTGGGGCATGTTGACCTGGGCCAGGGTGCTCATCTGGTGCGCTTTTATCTGGATAACGACACCTGGCTGCAGGCCAATGTCGAAAACCAGCGCGTGATTGAATACAAGCTGTTCGATTTTTATCGCGTCACCCATTTATCGGATGGGGAATTTGATGCACTGATCAACGCAGACGACAAGAAATCGGGCCAGTTGGGGGCACAGACCATTACCGTTGAAGCCACTGATGCGAGCGGGCGCGAATGCCAGTATCAGCGCGTATGGGGTGATGAGGCGAGCCTCTGGTCGCCGCCTGTTTTGCTTGAAGAGCAGGTAATGACTACAGAAAGCGTCATGACCCGCAGCGTTATCCATCACGCCATGCTCTACGAGCGCGCTATTGGTGGCACTGAGCGTATGGAATACGTGCTGTTAAATGCAGAAAACGACGGCGAAGGCGGTTTCATGCTAGTCCAGAATCTGGGGGTTGATGTTACCTCCGTGGACATTGATGCTATTTAAACGGCGCCAGCCATCTACACTGTTTAACAAGCGTTTCAGGCACGGTTTTACTCACAGGCTCTAGGCAGCGCTTTAACTACCACATTAACTACAATGTTTATTCTCAACCAAGGAAGACTCCACACATGCAGTATTTACATGGCCTCCCTCACTTTTTGGGTTATCTGATTGGCGCGCTGGTACTCCTCGTTGCGTTTATGTACTGCTATAGCAGGATTACGCCCCACCATGAATGGACGCTGATTCGTGAAGGTAACGCAGCGGCCGCCACCGCCTATGCAGGTTCGATCTTGGGTTTCACCCTGCCGCTTTACAGCGCCATGGCTAACTCGGTGAGTTTTATCGATTTTATCTTATGGGGCATCATCGCGTTTGGCGTACAGCTAGTAGCCTTCTTTGGGCTGAAAATGGTGCTGAAAAACCAGGGGGAAAGCCTGTCACTGCACATTACTGAGGGTCATGTGGCGTACGGTATTCTGGTCGGCAGCGTGTCCATTGCGGTAGGTCTGATTAACGCAGCCTCCATGACGTGGTAAGGAGTTCATCAATGGCAAATCACGATCAGACACCCCACCTCCCCCGCCGCAAGCGCAGCGCTCGCCTGTCGCTTGCGATGATGGGGGCTAGTGCCTTCGGTCTTACCGCCTGTGGTCAGCCGGAGCAGACCACTGATGTGAGCTTCGACAGCCCGCGCAGCTACCAGAGCGTGGATGAGTGCGTGGCAGCGGATGTCTATACCCGGAGCGCGTGCGAAGAGGCCTACGAAGCATCCATCAAGGAAGTCCCGCGGTTCAGCACACTTGAAGCCTGTGAAGCGGAACATGGTGAAGGCGCTTGCGTGGCACCCAATGAAGAACAGGCCCAGGCCGCCACCGGCAGCAGTAGCGGTAGCTGGTTCATGCCCGCCATGATGGGCTATATGGTGGGCAATATGATGTCGCGTTCAAGCGGCGGCGCCACTTCGCGTGGGCTCTACCAGGAGCCGGTGTATCGCAACCGTCAGAACCAGGGCAACTGGAACACGGCCACCAATCAGGCAAGCCAGCGTATCAATCAGCGTCAACAGAGCATGCGTACCTCGGCGATGCAAAACCGCCAGGCGGCCACTCAGCGCCGCGGCTTCGGTTCACGTTCATCTGCCCGCGGTGGCTGGGGTTCGTGATCAGCCCTGGATATTCACATGCTTAGAATCGACGTTGCCGAGCGCCCCAACTGGAAAACCCTGGCTCACGAGCTAGGGTTTCATTTTCATACCATTGAAGGCGAGCCTTACTGGAAGGAAAGCGCTTACTATCAGTTTACGCTTGATCAGATTGAACGGGATATCGAGGCGCCCACCGAAGAGCTTCATGAAATGTGCATGGAGCTTGTTGACCGGGTCTGCCACTCCAATGCGCTGATGCAACGCCTCGCGCTTCCTGAATTCATGTGGGACAGCATTCATGACTCGTGGGTGTCCGGCCAGCCACACCTTTACGGGCGCATGGACTTTGCCTATTCAGGCCAGGGTCATGCCAAGCTGCTTGAGCTGAACTACGATACGCCTACCTCGCTTTACGAAGCGGGCTTCTTTCAGTGGGTATGGCTTGAGCAGGCAATTCAACAAGGCATCATCCCGCGCCATGCCGACCAATATAATTCCATTCAAGAGCGCCTGATCAACGCAATGGCGCATATCGACGACCGCCTGGATGGCGCCGCGCTCTATTTCTCCTGTATCAAGAATAACCAGGAGGAGCGGGCAACCGTCCACTATTTGCAGGATGTCGCCGTTCAGGCTGGTTTGAAAGCGCCGTTTATCTATATGGAAGATATCGGTTGTCGCGCGGACAGTGACTATTTTGTCGACCTGGATAATCAGCCGATCAAAGCGCTGTTTAAGCTCTACCCGTGGGAGGAGCTTGCCGACGATGGCTTTGGCGACAAGATCCCCATTCTTGGTACCCACTGGTTTGAGCCACCTTGGAAGGCGATCTTGTCCAACAAGGGTATTCTGCCGCTGCTCTGGGAGCACTTTAAAGACCACCCCAACCTGCTTCCGGCCTACTTTGAAGAGCGCAACCCCGCGCCGCTTACTCCAGGCTGGGTACGCAAGCCCTTCTTTTCGCGCGAAGGCAGTAATATCGAGCTGTTAACGCCGGATGGGCAGCACGAGGCGGTAGACGGCCCCTATACCGATAGCCCTTGGATTCATCAGGCCTATCAGCCCATGCCTCGGTTTGGCCAGCACCATGCCCTGATTGGTAGCTGGGTGGTAGGTGATCGTGCATGCGGTATAGGCGTGCGCGAGGACGTAGGACGGATCACCAAGGACTCCTCCTGCTTTGTGCCTCACGCCATTGTTTAACGGTCAGGAAAACGCGGCAAGTATTTATGCTGCGTCGGCATTTTCGGCGACAAACTGCCCCGGACGTTCAAACAGCTGCTGCATGAAAATGCCATGAGTGACATCTGGTTCATGGCCCGTTGTGAAGTGACGTGCACCTACCCAATGAAGAGGCGCCCCAAGCGACGTCTCCTCAGGTACGCCATTGGCGGTGAGCTGAAGCAGCACATCGTCGCTCTCGGTAGGGTGCCAGTGCGTTAATAGCTCAAAGGGTGTTTCTTGAGAGGTTCGCATCGCCAGGATGCCAGTACTGGGCTGCCCATAAAGCTCGATGATCTGGGCAACGCCGTTAGCCAGCAACGCTTGATACGTTCGTTTATCCAGCGGGGTAGTCGTGACAGCGATAATATTGGCGGGTAACGATGGCAATCGCCCGGTCAGTTGGCCCCAGCGATCACTGCTGGTCACCACAATATCTCCCGCATTAAGCTCCCAAAGCGCATTGGCGTGATCAAACAGCGAACGCGTTTTAAAACCTGCTTCCTGGGGTAATAGCGCGCCTAGCATAAACCCAGATACGGTTTGCAGCGGCAGCCAACTTACCAGCGTACGGTTTGTCATTAGCGGCGAGTCAAATAGCGCCTTGAGTGCCGTAACTTCTTGGGCCAGCGTCTCGGCCCGGCGCCTATACGAGCGCTGCAACTGATGGTTAAAAGCCCCTGAAGAGACCGTATCGAACACGTTGAGGTGGCGAATGCAGGCCGCCTCACTCAACGCATTGGCCCACTCCTCCAACGTAATTGACTCATCAGTCAGAAGTGCGCCGTCGGTTAAACCGAAAAAATGCTGAACAGCTTGTCTAAGGCCGCTACGCTCGGGTGTACCTGCCGAGGGCAGCATATCGGTATGGGCGGGACAATGGTGCGATGCGATATCACGTAGCACATTTAACAACGTAGTGGGGGTAAGAGATAACATGCTGCTTCCTCAGCAAAAGATCGTCAGTTCCGTTGACGCTGAGGTTACGTTTATGTACTAGTTTTGTCAAAAAAAACATCGGCACTTACCGCCAAGCAATAATAATTATTTCAATTTAATTTCAATTAGTTATGAAAAAAAGAACCAATTTCTAGAAACCTCCCAACAATTAATAAATATTAAAATTCATTTTTTATAAATATTTGTATAAAAACTGACATATATTTGGGATACAGCGTTAATACAAAAAACAGGCAGCGCTTATGATGTTAGCCATAAACAGTTGATAACGTCGCCCTGGGCCACCTCATGGTAAGGGGGAATCACCGCTAACGCATCAGCCTTGATACACGATGAGAGCACACCGGAATTCTGGTCGGCAAAGGCGCTGGCTGTAACACCAGTTGGGGTAAAGCGAAGTGCCACGCGCATATAGTGCTGGCGCGGCCCGGTCGAGGTTGCAAACTCGGCCGTTGCCGCAAGCGCGGGTAGTGCCGCAAGCGTAGGACACCTCAAAAGGGCCCCCATCAGCGGGCGCAAAAAAAGCCACGCGCCGACAAACCCCGAGACGGGGTTACCCGGCAGACCGACAAAGCGTGCCTGGCTGCCATCAGCGCGAGGCAGACGGCCCAGCGCCAGAGGTTTGCCCGGACGAATCGCAAGCTTCCACATATCCAGTTGCCCAATTGCTTCCAAAGCCGCTTTGACATGGTCCTCTTCACCAACGCTTACCCCGCCGGTGCTCACTACCACATCGGCTTCGGCGGCCGCCTGGGTCAACAGTGCTAGCGTCTGGGCGAAGTCATCCGGCACGCTGATGACGCGAACCACCTCAGCGCCAAAATTCTCCAGCTGGCGCTTGAGCATCGGACGGTTGGAATTGTACAGCTGGCCCGGTTTTAACGGGGTGCCCGGCTCAACAATCTCGTCGCCCGTGGAAAGCAGCGCCACACGTGGCCGACGCCGCACACTGACATGCGTTATGCCCTGCCCCGCCAGATGGCCAAGCGCTGCAGCTTCCAAACGCTCGCCGGCCACCAGCAGCCGGTCCCCCTGACGGACATCGCGCCCCTTGCGCCGGACATTGTCGCCTTCGGGAATATCAGCGGGTATCAGCGCGCGCTCACCATCAGTATCGACACGCTCCTGCATCACCACGCAGTCGGCTCCGGGTGGAATCTCGCCACCCGTAAATATTCGCGCGCAGGTACCGCTTTCAAGCGGCTGGACCGAGTTGCCTGCGGCAATACGCTGGCTCACTGGCAACCACTTCCCGGCATCAGCGGCGCAAAGCGCATAGCCATCCATGGCGCTGTTATCAAATGGCGGCACATTGCATGTCGCCAGCACGTCTTCGGCCAGCACACGCCCTGCAGCTTCATTCAGCGTTGCTCGCTCGCTCTCTAGCGGTTTGACGCCCTCTAGTAGCGCGTCAAGCGCTGTTTCAATGGGTTGTAGATCAGCCATGCTGACCTCGGCCAGGGATGACCAAATTGGCGAAGTTGCAGGGCTTGTGTCGGCTATCCAGCTGTTCGGCCAGGATACCGTCCCAACCGGTGCGGCAGGCCCCTTTCGAACCGGGCAGGCAGAACACCACCGTGGCGTTAGCAAGCCCGCCCAGGCAACGGCTCTGAATGGTAGAGCTGCCAATTTCATCGCCGCTCAGGCGGCGGAAGTGCTCGCCAAACCCTTCGATACGCTTGTCCAACAGCACCGAAATCGCTTCCGGCGTAGAATCGCGCCCGGTAAAGCCGGTGCCGCCGGTGGTGATGACGACCTGTACGGCCGGATCGGCAATCCACCCGGCCACGACCGCACGAATCTGGTAAACATCGTCGGGCACGATACGCTTTTCAGCCAGTACGTGGCCCGCCTTGGTCAGCCGCTCGACGAGGGCTTGGCCACTGCGGTCCGTCTCTTCCGTCCGGGTATCAGAAATAGTGAGTACCGCGATGTTCAAGGGCACCATTGATTCCATGTCATTACCCTTTGGCTTTTTTCTTGGCTTGGCGAGCTTCCAGCGCGGCCAGCTGCTCAGGCGTTGCTTTTCCCTGATAGTGCTCTTTCCACTCGCTGTAGGGCATGCCGTAAACGTACTCTCGGGCGGCCTCATAATCCAGCGACTTACCGCGCTCTTCCGCCGCGCTTACCATCCACTTTGACAGGCAGTTACGGCAAAAGTCCGCCAGGATCATCAGATCGATATTCTGCACGTCCTTGTTGTCGTCCAGGTGGCTCAGCAAGCGCCGAAAGGCGGCAGCCTCAAGCTCAGTGCGGGTAGCCTGATCAAACTCGTTAAAATCTGACATTAGCGTTCCTTTCATTAAAAGTGACTGTAGTGCAGCATACCAAAAGACACCGCCTGCCGGCGCCGTCTACCTACATAGCGTAGCCAGTTGCATCGGCTGGTTAATGTCGGCCATGGCGTCCATCATCAATGATCTAACGCATAGACAAGTAAGGTACCTGGCCGCCATCATAGCGATAAGGGATCTACACTTAGAAGTGGAGAGGTTGATTGGCCAATCTTGTTAATCCTCGTCCATTGTTACAGGAGACATGCCGATGATCACGACCCAAGCGTTAACCGGCATGGTGCTTGCTGGCGGTGAAGGCCGCCGCATGGGCGGTCGCGATAAGGGCCTGGAGCCTTTTGCAGGACTACCCCTGTTTGCCCACACGGCGGCCAAACTGGAAGGGCAAGTGGCTGAACTGTTGATTAGCGCTAATCGTAATCTTGATGCCTACAGCATGTTTGGCCGTGTGATCAGTGATGTGGAAGCGGGCTTTCAGGGTCCTTTAATGGGTATTTATAGCGGGCTGCAAGCGGCGAACACACCGTGGCTGCTAGTGGTTCCTTGTGATACGCCACTTCTCCCAGACAACTTGGTTGCAAGGATGTGGGCAGGCATCCAAAACGCCGATATCGCAGTGGCTTTCGATGGTCAGCGCATTCATCCTACCGTAGCCTTGATACGCACGGCACTTGCCGATGATCTTCATGCGGCACTTAAAAGCGGTGAGCGCAAAATCCAGCGCTGGTACGAACGCCATTCACCCTGCCAAGTGGATATGTCCGATTGCCCTGATGCCTTTACCAACCTGAATACGCAAGAAGATAAGATCCGCCTGGAAGCGCAGCTCATGGCGCCCAAGGGGGCGCTGTGACGCTCTCCTGCTTTGAGCTTGGCGAACACATGCTAAGCGTGGAAGACGCTCGCCAGGCGTTATCCGCGCTGATTGAAAGGCCCTTGGCCAGTGAAGTTATTGATTTAAGCCAAGCGCATGGCCGACGCTTGGCCCAGAACGTTGTAGCGCCAATTAATGTCCCCCAAAACACCAATGCCGCGATGGATGGCGTGGCGCTTGCCTGGCCTGATACGCCTCAGCACCAATGGTCGCTTATCGGCAACTCGCTCGCCGGACGTCCCTTTGATGCACACGTACCGCCTGGGGCCTGCGTGCGCATCACCACCGGCGCCCCCCTACCGCCAGGTACCGATACGGTCATCATGCGCGAGCAGCTCACCGAGCATGCTCAGCATCTTTCAATCGACACACCTGAGGGGGTTAAGCGTGGCCAGAATGTGCGCAAGGCAGGGGAAGATATCGCCGCAGGCAGCCTGGCGCTGGCTAAGGGGAAACGTTTGGATGCCTCTGCCCTGGGTCTGCTCGCCTCACTAGGGGTGGCCAGCATCTCGGTCGTCAAGCAACCGACCGTCGCGCTGTTCTCCACGGGGGATGAAGTCACGGCCCCTGGCGAGCCCCTTGAAAGCGCCAGCATTTATGATGCCAATCGATTTACCCTGATGGGCTTATTAACCGAGCAGGGAGCGAAGTTTATCGACCTGGGCATTCTTCCGGATAATCCACAGGCCATAGAAGCGGCGCTCTCAGAGGCCGCCCAAGTGAGTGACCTGGTATTGACCAGTGGCGGCGTATCGGCAGGCCAGGCTGACTTTACCCGTGTGGCGCTTGAACAGTTGGGCCAGCTGGCTTTCTGGCGGGTAGCGTTACGCCCAGGACGCCCCTTGGCCTGCGGCTGGCTGGGCGAAACGCGCACTCCCTTTATGGGCTTGCCCGGTAATCCGGTGGCCGTCATGGTAACCTTTTACCAGTTTGTAGTACCGTTATTACGCCACCTGCAGGCATTGGCGATTACCCCGCCACCCAGGCTATACGCTGTCGCTGATGAAGCACTTAAGAGCCGCTACCAGCGCACCGACTTTTTGCGCGGCATTTATCATAGCGATGCACAGGGTGTACTCCACGTACGTACGACCGGTGCTCAGGGGTCAGGCATTTTAAGTTCGATGGTCGCGGCTAACTGTCTGATCGAACTACCCGAGGATCAGAATGGTGCACAAGCTGGCGAGATAGTCTGCATTCAACCACTTTTGAGATGGCAATGACCGAGCAACTGATAGATGACTTTGGTCGCCGTGTTAGCTACGTCCGCATCTCGGTGACCGACCGCTGTGATTTTCGCTGCGTGTACTGCATGAGCGAAGAGATGACCTTTCTTCCCCGTGCGCAGGTGCTCACGCTTGAAGAGATCAGCCAGATTGCCCGCGCGTTTACCGAGCTGGGCGTTGAAAAAATCCGCCTGACCGGTGGCGAGCCTCTGGTGCGCCGCGGCATAGAACAGCTGGTCGAGGAGATTGGCGCGCTGCCAGGGCTTGATGATTTCACCATGACCACCAATGGGGCAAACCTTCGCAAGCACGCTCAAAGGCTCTACAAAGGTGGACTGCGCCGGCTCAATATCAGCCTGGATTCTCTTGATCCCGAACGTTTCAGGCAACTTACGCGGACTGGAGACCTGGCCAAGGTAATTGATGGTATTCACGCAGCCCAGGAAGCCGGTTTCAAACGTATCAAGCTTAACGCGGTCATTTTAAAAGGCCGTAATGACGATGAAGTGCTGGACCTGGTCGATTTTGCGCGTAACGAAGGCCTGGATATCAGCTTTATCGAAGAGATGCCGCTTGGCGATGTGTCTGACCACTCCAGGGCTGAGACATTTTACTCAAGCGATGACGTGCAGGCGTTGATCGAAAAGCGCTACGCGCTAACAGCCACGAAGGAAACCACGCCAGGCCCATCACGCTATTTTAAAATGGCTGATAGTGACAGCCGGGTAGGCTTTATATCTCCCCATAGCCACAACTTTTGCGATACCTGCAATCGCGTGCGCGTTACCGTAGAAGGTCGTTTGCTGCTCTGCCTGGGCAACGAGCACTCGGTGGATCTGCGTGCCGTGCTGCGCCGTTACCCCAGTGATATGCAGCGACTCAAGCAAGCCATCGTCAATGCGCTACCGCTCAAGCCCGAGCGGCATCATTTCACTACTGACGGTGATATTCAGGTAGTACGTTTTATGAACATGACAGGGGGTTAGGCGTGCAAGCCTTGGCAAAAGTGCCAGTTCATATCATTACCGGCTTTCTGGGTAGCGGTAAAACCACGCTTATTCATAGCCTGATCAAGCAGAAGCCGGTGGATGAAAAATGGGCCGTGCTGGTCAACGAGTTTGGTCAGATCGGTATTGACCAGGCCATGTTCGATCAGCGTGACGATGTCGTGGTCAAGGGCCTGCCCGGCGGCTGCCTGTGTTGTCAGCTTGCGTTTGTGCTGCAGGCAGCGCTTGTGAACCTGCTTGCGCGAAGCAAGCCTGACCGCGTAATTATCGAACCCTCAGGCTTGGGACATCCGGCGGGCCTTCTCGATCTTTTACGCGGTGAGGCCTTTCATGAGGTGGTCGAGGTCCGTGATATTATTGCCACGCTGGACCCACGCCGCCTTGACGATGAGCGCGCACGGACCCATGAAACGTTTCAAGATCAGCTAGCCATTGCAGATGCTGTTGCGCTAACCATGCTTGATCAATCAACACCCGAGCAGCAGCAGGCGGCCCAGCAGTTTGCCCAAACGCTATGGCCACCACGCAAATGGATCGAGCCGGTGACTAACGGCGAGCTGGCCCTTGAACGCCTGACGGCCAGCGGCCATAGCCACGCCCGTGATCTGAACATGCCCAAAGCCCACCAGGCCCTGAGCACACTTCCCAGCATTGAAGGCAGCTTTTTCGATCTCCCACCGGCAAAAGGTACCCCACAAGAGGAAACCGGCACCTCGCTTGGCTACGTAAGTCTGGGGCTGCGCTGGCATCCTGAGGAGCGCTTTGACCTGGATAGTCTGGCGCATTATCTGGGTGGGCTTCCTGGCGATGCGCGTATTAAAGGTGTCTTTCATACCTCCAGTGGCTGGCAACGACTTAACCGTGCCGATGGGGCACTGGATATCGAAAGCAGCGCCTGGCGCCAGGATTCCCGCCTGGAAGTCATTATCCCAAACACACTGGCTGCTAACATGCCGGATACATCTACGCTGGCCGAACAGCTGGGGCATGCAGCGCTGCTGTAGCGCCGCTAGTGCTGGACTGAGACAAGCTGCTCTTCAAGGGCATCAACGGGAACCGGGCGGCCCGACAGATCCCCTTGATACGCGTGGCAACCATGTTCCAGGAGCCACGCTTTTTGGGCCTGCGTCTCCACCCCTTCGGCAATCACATCCAGGCCAAGGCTTTCGGCCAGTACAATCGTGCTCTCGACAATGGCCGCATTCGCGCTGCTGGTCAGTACCCGCTGCACAAAGGATTGGTCAATTTTGAGCTGATCCAGCGGCAACTGTGTCAGATACATCAGCGAAGAGTACCCGGTACCAAAGTCATCCAATGAAAAACGTACGCCCAACGCTTTCAGTTCAAGCATCTTGTCGCGTGCGTTATCTCGCGCCTCGACAAAAAGTGACTCTGTCACTTCAAGCTTCAGACGCTGAAGGGGCGCCTTTGTACGCTCGAAGATCGCCTTAATGCGCGTCACGAAATCGGCATCCTGAAACTGCAGCGGGCTTATGTTGACCGATACGGTCAGGTGGCAAAATTCTGGGTACTGGGCCCAGCGAGCTAGCTGATAACAGGCTTTTTCCAGCACCCATTCACCTACTTCGCTAATAAGGCCGGTACTTTCAAGCAGAGGTATAAACTCCCCAGGCGATACCAGCCCACGCTCAGGGTGCTGCCAACGCAATAGCGCTTCCACCCCCGTGGTTTTGCCGTCTACGTTCACTTGGGGCTGGTAGTAAAGCTGCCACTGTTTAAGCGCCAGCGCCTGGCGTAATTCGCGCTCCAAATGTATCGACGTTAACAGGGCTGCCTGGATGGCAGGATCAAAAAAGCAGAGCGTGTCCCGCCCTTTCACTTTGGCTTGAGAAAGGGCCATATCGGCTTGCTGCAGGTACCCTTCCTGATCAATATTTGAATCGCTTAGCAGTGTAATCCCGATACTGGCGCTGATGTTGATCGAATGGTTTATCAGCGCACTGGTACGTCGTATAACGGTCATCAGCTTGTGGGCAATACGTTCAGCCAATTGAGCGGCTTTTACCGGATCAGCGTTAAGTGAGGGCACCAGTACCGCAAACTCATCTCCACCCAAGCAGGCCAACGTATCACTTTCTCTTAACTGCTGAGCAAGCTGACTCGCGACACATTTCAACAAACGATCACCAAGCGGGTGACCATAGACATCATTGATCTGCTTAAAGTGATCAATATCGATAAACAACAGCGCGCCGTAGCTGCGGTAGCGTATAACCTCCTTGAGCGCTACTTCCAGGCGATCCATAAATAAACGGCGGTTAGCCAGCCCCGTTAAGGAATCATAAAACGCCAGTTGATGGATCTCTTGTTCGGCCGATTTCCGCTCGCTGATATCAATGACGGTGGCCACATAGTGGGTTAACTGATCATCGGCATTGGTAATCGAGCTAACTGCCACCCACCCTGGAAACGCTTCGCCATTTTTTCGCTGATTCCATACCTCGCCCTCCCACCGCCCATGTTTTTTTAAGCTGCGCCATAAATGACGGTAGAAACTAGCCCCCTGTTGTTCTGAGCTGAACATGTGCGGGTCATGGCCAATGACTTCCTCCTCGGTATAGCCGGTAATTAGAGTAAACATGGGATTGGCCTTGAGAATAAGACCATGGGCATCGGTGATGATGATACCCAAATGCGCTTGAAAGGCCGCGGCGGCAATATTCAGTTCCACTTCGTTCTGTTTGGCTTCGGTAATATCCCGCGCAACCAACAGCGTTCCCGAGAAACTGCCATCGGTATTTTCAAGGGGGCTAACAACTGCCTGAAAAAACAACTCTCCGCGGCGCACATTAAGCGGATATTCGATAGTGACGGCTTGCCGATACCACCTTACCTGTTCAAAAACAGCATCAAAGCGCTTGGCCAAAGCGTCGGGAAAAATTTCTGTATAATGCTTGCCTATCAGGCTCTCCTCGCCTTCCAGCATCATTTCTTTATGCAGTACATGCATATAGGTAATCTGATCTTGCGTATTAAAAACAAAGATCAAATCCTGGATGGAGTGAATAAGCGCCTGGAGATAGGCCTCGCCTGCCTGAGCCTGGGCACGCGCCTGTTCACGCTCGTCAAGACGTTTTTGCAATAACAGCTCTAGCTTTAAACGCTTGACGTAATGACGTACTCCCCAGCCGCCCAGTAAGACAATAGCGATTAACATCCCCAGCAAAATGGCGGCTCGCTGACGCCATTCTGCCAGCAGTTGCTCCATTTCCATGCCCGCCACGACCCATATCGGAAAATTATCAACGCGTTGGAGCCAAAAAAGTCGTTTGCGATGGTCCAGAAATGAACCCATCACGTTTGACCATGGACTCTGGCCATTATCCAAAATGCCCTGCGTAATAGGGTCAACCAATTGAGTGCCTGTTTGTGTGCGACCACCCAATTGGGAAATTCGGGCAATCAGCCTGAGCGTTGGATCAATCAGGGCAATACTTTCACCGTCTTGAACCTGCATTCGGTTAATCGTATCGACAAATACTTGCGGTGCTATGCGCACCAGCGCTACGCCTGTAAAATTCCCCTCTTGATCGTCTAAACGTAGCGCATGGTGCAGAAAATACGCCTGATCCTCGTCGGACCAGTAAAGCGGCGTTACGATTTCTTGCTGCTGGTTACTGCTAAGGGCGGTAAAAAAATCTGTATTGCTTAAATCTCTACCCTGGTAGCTGCTATTACCACTGCTGACCAAGACATTGCCCTGACTATCCAGCAGGCTAATTTCCTGGATCAACGGTGCATAGCGATGGCGATCACTCAGCTCCACTGCCACGGACATCGCCGTCTCCTCGTCAGGCATGCCTTGAATATCAATAAGCTCAGAAATACTTAGAAGTACCTGATTACTTTGTGAGAAAACGCTTTTCGCCCACTCAACGATAGTACTTGCCCGTGCGGCACTATAGGATTTGGCAGATCTCATTTCCTGTTGATGCTGTTCATAGAGAAACCAGCCGAAAAGGCTACAGAGCAGGAAAGAAGTGATAATATAAAGAAAGTAAACATTACGCCGCTGGCGGCGGAAGGAAGCATACACATATCTTTCATTCTTTTTATCCCTATTATACTTAACCAATACATTGGCGGCGGGCATAGTGCATTGACCTTAAATAAAAAATAAAAAAAGAAACCAATTAAACCGGCGCAATACGCTTCTAAGCAACAGCTGTCTGAGCTACTTTAACAATCTGGCGGGTAAGATAACGGCAATTTCTTTTTGTTCCGTGAATTTATAACGATCAGGCTGGATATTTATTTTTATCATTTCAAGGCTAACCTTTATAATGACCTTATTAATAAAAAATATATCTCATTCATATGCTTAATATCCATAACAAATATTTACGATACACTATAAAGCTGGCTGTTCAATAATATTCCATGCCCGGCTTTATAAGATTCATGTTAAATACTATTTAAATAAAACTTAGTCTACGCATTAAAAACCTCACCTAATTAAGTTACGAAAAAGATGGTTTTATAAAACTTCGCCTGATGGCAAACAACCATACCAGGAAGTTCATCAAGATGAACTTTTTAATACAGATACGCTAGATATCCTCTTGAAAACCTATTTAAAGAGCCAACTCGTAGGTCACATGGGGCATAGCGTTTTTCGCAACACTCTGTTCCACATACGCTTAGTGACAACACTTTTGTTCCTTGAGAATATGAGAAAAAATCTCATATACAAATATTTCTCATGAACGGAGTCGCTATGAAAACTAAGGTATTGGCCACCTCCCTGCTGCTATCTGTTGCAAGTGCTGCCGCCTATGGCGAAGATCGCGTTGCCACTTTTGATCTCGGCAGCCTGGACACGCTGGACGAGTTGGGATTAAGCGAGCAGGTAGTGGGCGTTCCTCAGCAGAACCTTCCCGAATATCTTTCCCAGTATGAAGATGAGCGCTATACCGACATCGGCGGCTTACGTTCGCCTGATATCGAAGCGCTCAATGCTAGCAAGCCGCAACTGATTCTCTTCACCGGCCGCCAAGGTGAATGGCAACAAGAAATGGAAGTGATCGCCCCTATGCTGAATACCAGCGTTCAAGGCGACGACTACCTGACGGCGTTTGACGATAATGTTCACCAGATCGCCAACCGGCTACACGCCGAAGCGCGCGCTGAACAAGCGCTTGAAGAACTGCATGCCCACATCGAGAAACAGCGTCAGGCACTGGCCGACGCGCCGCGTGTACTGGCCGCTACCCACAATCAGGGCGGCCTGACACTTAATACGCACCCGGTAATACACGATGTGCTGGGCCTTGGAACCCTCGACATGCCTGACAGCGTTACCAGCGAAACGCGTAGCAGCCGCACGTTTACGCCGCTGTCCCCGGAAGCTATCGCCGAGATTAAGCCCGACGTAATACTGATTGTTGATCGTAGCGCGGCAATTGGTGATGAGCCTGCGGATATGGAAGCCCTGGAACACATATTGGAGGAGGCAGGCGCCTCAGATGTACGCCTGGTTAGCCTGACCCCAGCGCTTTGGTATCTCTCAGGTGGCGGCCTGCAAAGCTTGAAAATGCAAATCGATGAGGTTGTCGACGCTCTGTAAGCCAATGCAGCTTATGAGTGATCAAGCCCCTGGACTGTTTTTGGCAGCCAGGGGGTTGCAATCAATATCATCGTCCCAGCATATAGAACTCATCGTTTGCCCGCATGTTGGCGACATTGGCCAAGCGGTTGGACATACCGAAAAAAGCCGTGATCGACACAATATCCCACATATCCTCTTCGCTGAAGCCATGTGCTGCCAGGGTAGCAAAATCCTCCTCTCCTATTGCATAGGCCTGTTGGGTTACCTTCAAGGCGAAACCTAGCATTGCCTTTTGCCGCGCTGAAATATCCGCTTTTCGGTAGTTAAGTGCCACCTGATCCGCTACCAGTGGGTTTTTAGCGCGAATACGTAAAATAGCCCCATGTGCAATCACACAGTACTGGCACTGGTTGGCGGCACTGGTTGCCACGACAATCATTTCCCGCTCAGCAAGTGATAGGTTGCCCGGCTTCTCCATCAGCGCATCGTGATACGCGAAGAAAGCTCGGAACTCATCAGGACGGTGTGCCAGGGCAAGAAATACGTTGGGAATAAACCCGGCTTTTTCATGTACTGCCTCAATGCGTTCGCGAATATCAGCGGGCAACTCACCCAAGGGAGGAACGGGAAAGCGGCTGATCGGCTGACTCACCTGACGGCTTTCATGCTGTTCTTTATTCGACTCACTCATCTCTTTATTCGGCCCATTCATCAGGGCCGCCTCATTGTTGTTATTGGGGTGACTACATGCTTAACACTAGGGCGGAAGCTCAAAAGACACAATACGGCATGGGAGCGTAACGTAACGCTCACTTCCCCCCTCATGCCCGTCTGGATTGGCTGACTTGGACAAAGCACGTTAACCTGAAACTAAACTGTTCAAGGAGCCATCTATGAGTTTACTAACCGCTCGCAGTTTTCTGGCAGAGTACGCCCCTGATCTCAAGATTATCGAGCTGGAAAACAGCGTCCCAAACGTACAACAGGCTGCCGACGCCCACGGCATAGTGCCCGGCCAGATAGCCAAGACGCTGGCATTCAAGATCGGTGAGAACCCTTTGCTGGTTGTGGTCAGCGGCGATGTCCAGATTGATAGCGCCAAGTTTCAAGATACCTTTGGCGGCGAGGCGACGCTGCTCGATGACGAAACAGTCATGGAGCTTACCAGCCATCCGGCTGGTGGCGTTTGCCCGTTTGGGTTAGTCACCGACCTACCGATATACTGCGATAAATCGCTTCAGCACTTTGATGAAGTGCTGTCTGCCGCTGGCTCACCTGACAGCGCTGTTCGCATATGCCCTTCGCGGCTGGCTGAGCTGGTCAATGCTGAATGGGTAGACGTGTGCTCTCCCGCTGATGCTCCCTAGACCGGCTTTACGTTTTAGCTTTCAGAGACTCAACGGCCCTCTGGCTGAGCCTTTACAATCAGCGTAAGATAGACAGGTTGATATCCAGCCATAGTGCAGATACAGCAACACGTTCTCAGGGCGGGGTGAAAGTCCCCACCGGCGGTGATGGTGCCTTTCGCTTACGAAAGCGGCCTAAGCCCGCGAGCGCTCAAGGAGTCTACCTCCTCGAGGTCAGCAGATTCGGTGAGAACCCGAAGCCGACGGTGATAGTCCGGATGAAAGAGAACGGCATCGATTAAACGACGCCCTCACGGTGAAAGCCGCCGGGAGCGTGCGTTATGCCTTATGACAGATGCCGCATGCCCTGATTCTGGTACCACTTACCCAAGAGAATGACCATGAATCAGACCTTTCCCTTAGCACTTTCCTCGCATACCACGTCCCAGCGCATCGCGTTTATTCAGGGCCATTGGCACAACGATATCGTTGGTCAAGCCTACCAGGCGTTTATCGAGGAAGTGGAGCGCAACGGCTTAAATGCTGATCAAGTGGATACGTTTACCGTTTCAGGCGCGTATGAAATTCCGCTGCAAGCCAAGGTGCTCGCCGAGAGCGGCCGCTATGGTGCCATCGTAGGAGCCGGCTTTGTGGTAGATGGCGGCATCTATCGCCACGACTTCGTCGCCCACGCGGTGATCGATGGCATGATGCGCGTTCAACTCGATACCCAAGTGCCGGTCATTTCGGTGGTACTCACGCCGCACCACTTCCATGAGCACGGCACCCATCACGACTTCTACTTCCAGCACTTCCTGGCAAAAGGCAAAGAAGCCGCCCAGGCGTGTCTGAACACCATGGAAAACCTGCACCGCGCGCGCAAGCTAAGCGACGCGTGAGTGGCTCGAGCCCGGCAAGCGCCGGGCTCGTCAGACCTTCTGCCGTATGTACTAACAGCCACACTCGGTGAGAGACGCTTTCAACAGCGTACCGCGCGAATCACCTGCTTGCACCGGATGCCCATCGCGACGCCAGAAATCCAAACCGCCTAGCAGCTCTTTTACTTTGAAGCCTGCGCTGGCAAGCTTCCAAGCCCCTTTGGTGGAGCCATTGCAGCCAATTCCATCGCAGTAAGTAATATACACTCGAGAGGCATCAAGCGTTGTTAGCCGTTCAGGTGCCATCTCTCGATGTGGGAAGCTGACCGCCCCGGGAATATGCCCAGCACAATAGTTTTCGAAGCTGCGAGTATCGATTACCACAATTTCGTCAATGCCATTGGCCAGATCCTGCGCTACATCCCAAGCATCCGCGTGGTAGCAGAGCTTGTCGTACATCGCCTGTGCCATACGGACAGGCGTAGCAGGAGGAAAAGCCAATACTGAAGACTTCATTTGCTCGGTCATACTCACCCCTTATTCACATCCAGCAGATAGCTATGAAACGCGGTATTACGCTGCCAGCCAAGTGACTCATACAGGCGTTGCGCGCGTTCATTCTCCACCTGTGTCATCAGCACCAACCGTGCGACGCCATGTTCGCGAGCAAGCGTTGCGGCAGCGTCCATCAGCGCCCGGCCCGCCCCTTGGCCACGGCTTCCAGACGATACGTAAAGATCGTTCAGCGTCCACCGCGCATTGAGACCTACCGTGGATAGGCCGGGATAGAGTTGCACGAAACCACTAACATTCCCCTCCACGTCTTCGCTGACCAAAATAAACGAATCTCCCAACCCGAAACGCTGACTTAAGAAATGGCGAACGCCATTCAGATCGCTTTCCTGCTGATAAAATTGACGATAGTCATCCAGCAGTGCACTAAGCGCATCTAAGTCATCCAGCACAGCAGCCCGAACGTTATGCATGGTGGCACTCCTTAAAAAGATGTTGGTATAGACAGTCTCTCGTTATAGTGGCCCTTATAGAAGAACCACTTTATTCAATAGCGAGGGAACCAGTGAAGCAGCGAACGCCGTCTAGTGAATGGCTCATTGATGCCTTGGCGCTGCGTGTAGATGCCGGAGGAGCAACCTCTTTGGTACACCAGCTTTACAGCACGCTGCGCCGCTGGATTCAGCATGGCGAGCTGGCCGCCGGAAGCGATTTACCTTCCTCACGGCACTTGGCTCGCGGCCTGGGTATTAGCCGTAATACCGTGCTGTCGGCGATGGATCGTCTGTTAGCTGAGGGTTTGGTTGTCTCCCGGCGGGGCGCAGGGATGTACGTGGCCAATCTGCCTACCCTACCGGCTCCTGCCAAGCCGCTTTCTGAAGCCGCGTTTAGCTACTCAGCCCGCGGGCAGGCGTTAATTGATCGTTGCGGTACGCTAAGCCAACACTACCAAGCCTTTGCGCCGGGCGTGCCGGGGCTGGATCTATTTCCCCACGCTCAGTGGCAGCGCCTTTTAAGGCGCCACTATCGCCAGGCCGATACCGCGTGGCTTTCGTATCAAACCGATGGCGGCTTGCCCGCGCTTAAAGAGGCATTGTGCGATTACCTGACGCTTTCCCGCGCGGTGCGCTGTATTCCTGAGCAGATCGTGATCACCCAAGGTGCGCAGCAGGCATTCGAGCTGGTGGCCCAACTGCTGACCGATAGCGGCGATACAGTATGGATGGAAGAACCTGGCTACGGCGGCGCGCAAGCCTGCTTTTTAGCAGCGGGTTTGAATATCGTCCCCGTTCCGGTCGATGAAGAAGGGCTGAACCCTTCACGCTGCCCAGCCAACACACCTTCGCCGCGCTTGATCTACGTGACGCCTTCTCACCAATACCCCAGCGGCGTCACCATGCCGGTTCCCCGGCGCCTGGTGTTACTGGAGCATGCGGCAAGGCACGGCGCCTGGGTAGTTGAGGATGACTACGACAGCGAGTTTCGCTACGACACGCCGCCCACACCGTCGCTTCAGGGCTTATCGGAACAGGCATCCGTCATCTATATCGGCACATTCAGCAAGGTGCTCTACCCGGGGCTTAGGCTGGGTTATATCGTCCTGCCCGCAACATTGGCGAATACGTTCCGACTGGCCCACGCCCGCCTACACCGCGAAGGCAATTACCCGATGCAATCTGCACTGGCGGAGTTTGTTGGCAAAGGTGGGTTTTCACGCCATATCGCCCGGATGCGCATTTGCTATCGCCAGCGCCAAGCCTGCCTGCGTCGCGCGCTGGCCCCCGCCATTGAGGCTGGGCTGAAACTCTCCTCAGGTCATGCCGGCATACATCTGGTCGCTGAGCTTGAGAGTGTGAACCAAGAAGCTCAGCTGGTTGGATTGGCCCAACAGGCCAACATTACCCTCTCCCCGCTATCCCGCTACTATCTGGGGCATCCCCAACGCGCAGGCCTTGTGCTGGGCTATGCGGGAGCGACGGAGGCTGAGCTAATGCGCGCGGGCCGCTGGCTCAGCCACGCATGGCTAAACCTGCAATCTACGTGAACGAATGAAGGAGCCGCTATGCCGAGCGAATATATTGCCCCCGATGGCCAATCACGCTGCTACTGGTGCGGCGGTGCACCGGAGTTTCTGCCTTACCACGATAACGAATGGGGCTTTCCCATTGATAACGACCAGCGCCTGTTCGAAAAGCTTTGCCTGGAGAGCTTCCAGTCGGGCTTAAGCTGGCGGACGATTCTCAACAAACGTGAAAACTTGCGCGCCGCCTTTCATCACTTCGATTTTCATCAGGTAGCACGTTTTGGTGAGCGCGACGTAGAGCGCCTACTGCAAGACGCGGGCATTATTCGTCATCGCGGCAAGATCGAAGCGGCGATCAACAATGCACAGCGAGCGCAGGACCTAGTCGCACAGGAAGGTTCGCTGGCCGCCTTTTTCTGGCGCTTCGAGCCCGCGCCTGATGCGTTAAAAGAGCCGCAGACCCAAACCGTCTCGCCTGAATCCATCGCCCTTTCCAAAGCGTTAAAGAAACGCGGCTGGAAGTTTATTGGCCCCACCACGGCTTTTGCATTGATGCAGGCGATGGGGCTTCTCAATGACCACTCGTACACCTGCATAACGCGTAAACGCGCAGAGCAGGCGCGGCAACAGTTCAAGCGCCCGGTATAAAAATCAGGAAAGCCACCCATTAACGGCTAACCTACCGGCGCATTTTCTGGAAGCATTCCTGTAGTAGTGTATCGTTCTTTAAGGCTTACCAATAAATTCAAAGGAAAGAGAACAACGCGTTCTCTATGGGGTTAATGTGGCTCAACCGATCTCTTCGCACACAGAATCCCGCGCTTCAATATGCAAGGCATGGAGCGTGCATATATTGACGGCCAGCGGGGTACTGCTGGGTACCATGGCACTGCTTGCCCTGATCGACAACAACCCGGTTGCCTGCCTGCTCTGGCTGGGGGCGGCAATGATGGTGGATGGTTTCGATGGCACCCTGGCTCGCAAGTACGAAGTGAAAGCTGTACTGCCCAATTTCGATGGCTCAACGCTGGATATGGTCATCGATTATCTTACCTGGGCATTTATTCCTGCCCTTTTCATCTACTACTTCATTGAATTGCCGCCCAATTCTTCATTGCTTGCAGTGTTCATCATCCTGCTGTCCTCCATGTTCTGCTTCTGCAACACCAATATGAAAAGCCAGGATAATTATTTTGTCGGCTTTCCGGCTGCCTGGAATATCGTCGCTGCCTATTTCTATATTCTCGATTTTCCGCCCTTACTGACATTTGCCACTATCATCTTTCTGGCTATCCTCACCGTGACGCGCATGAAGTTTCTTCACCCTTTCCGGGTGCGCTTGTTCATGCCACTCAACATCGCCGTCACGCTAGTGTGGTGTGTTTGCGCGACGTCGCTAATACTCTCAAGCCCCGAGCACGCCGCCTGGGCACTATGGGGATGGGGGCTTGCATCGGTTTATTTTATCGGTATGTGCCTGTGGCGGACGGCCCAGGAGTGGTTCGATTGAACCAGACGCCCGGTTGCAACAAGGAGTATGCAAAATGCCACTTACCCCACGTCAGCAGGAGAGATTCAAGGCCCTGGCAGCAGAGATCGAGGGAATCGATGTTGAAGTCTACGAGCGCTTCGAGCGCGATCCGCTGGAGCCGATCATCGGGCTTGGCAAGCCGAACCTGCGCATCGGCTTTTTCGGGCGCGACCCGGGTCGCGATGAAGTGCGCCATGGCGAACCCTTTATCGGTGCTGGCGGACAATTGGTCAGAAAGGCGCTTTACGAGCAGCTCTACGGCGAGACGATGCCGGATTTCGAGGCATCAAAAGCGGTGGGCGAGCACTTTTTCTGGATCAATACCGTTCCTTACAAGCCTGTTGGCAACAAGGCGTGGTCAATGAAGATCAAGCGCCACTTTCACGGCCTGATGAACGAGGTGCTGATCTCACGCTGGGAAGGACGAACGTTGATTACGCTAGGACGCGAAGCCTTCCTGTGGTTCGGGATCAATCGCCCAAAAGAGGAGCGCGACAGGCTGGAAGCCTTCTGGAAGCAAGAGGATCGCTTTGAAAGTAGCATCGAGGTGACGCTAGAGGATGATCAGGGTGAAGCGCAAACCTTTACGCTCTATCCGCTGCCGCACCCCTCCCCTCTCAATCAAACCTGGTATGCGCGCTTTCCGGGGCTCTTGAAGCAGCGCCTGGAACAGCTAGATGTTCGTCAGGACAATCTCACCCTGTGACGACAACGCAGAGCAGACACGGCAACCGTTTCAGCGACCAGTTTAAGACAATCAATAAAGGGCACCGCCATGAAACCCAAGATCAGCCTGATTACTCTCGGTGTGCATGACTTAAAGCGTGCCATCCAGTTCTATCGGGATGGCCTGGGGCTACCAGAACATGAGACAGACAGCGACGAAGTAGCCTTTTTCAAGATGGAAGGCGCCTGGTTATCGCTCTTTCCCAGAACGTCATTGGCTAAGGATATCGGCATTGCCGACGACTCAAAAGGTGGTTTTAGTGGTATCACGCTGGCCCACAACGTCGCTAGCCAAGACGCTGTTGATCAGGTGCTCGAACAAGCGATTGCCGCAGGCGCCGAGCTGATCAAACCAGCCGAAAAGGTATTTTGGGGCGGTTATTCCGGTTATTTCCGCGACCCTGAAGGCCACTACTGGGAAGTCGCCTACAACCCCTTTATGGATCTGACGTAAGTCTGCCCAGGCTCACTTCATGCTCCAACGCCTCGTTCACCATCGCCGTGGCAAGCTCGCCCACGCTGCGCACGGCGTCCTCCAAGGCGGGCGTCAGTGTAAAGGCGTAGTTCAAACGCAGACATTGGCGAAACTTGCCCGAAGCGGAAAACAGCGAGCCAGGGGCCACGTGGAGTCTCTTTTGTGCCAGCCGCTCATTAAGGCGCACACAATCCACCGCTGCAGGCAACTCCACCCATAGCAAAAAACTCCCTTGCGGGTAGCTAATCCCCGAGCCTTCAGGGAAATAGCGCTGCACCCAACTGATCATGATGTCCCGTTGGCGCTGGTACTGGCGGGCGGCATAGCGAAGATGGCGCTCGTAGTACCCTTTGGCCACGAACTCCGCCACCGCCAGCTGTGGCAGCGTGGCCGACGCCCCGGTGGAGACGTACTTCATGTGCAGCGCTTGATCACGATAGCGCCCCGGCGCCAGCCAGCCTACCCGCAAGCCTGGCCCCACCGTTTTGGAAAAGCCGCTGCACAGCAGTACGCGCCCGTCGTCATCAAAGGATTTAATGGTGCGTGGTCTGGGCTGGGCGAACGCTAGGTCGCCGTAGATATCATCTTCGATGATCGCGACATCAAAGCGCTGGGCAAGCTGAAACAGCGCCCTCTTACGCGCCTCAGGCATCGTATATCCCAGTGGATTATTGAACGTAGGCGTCACCTGTATCGCGCGAATGGGCCACTGTTCAAGCGCCAGCTCTAACGCCTCCAGGCTGATACCGGTTTGCGGATCAGTAGGTATTTCCAGCGCCTTGAGCCCGTTGGCCTTGAGAATCTGCATGGTGCCGTAGAAGCTGGGTGAATCCACCGCCACCACATCGCCGGGCTGGGTGAGCGTGCGCAGCGAGATCGCAAGCGCCTCCTGACAGCCGGTAGTGACCATGATGTCATCGGGATGGAGTAAACAGCCAGAAGCCACCGCCAGCCGTACCACCTGTTGGCGAAGCTCGGGGCTGCCGCTCAGCTTATCGTAATTAAAGCCATTGAAATCAATACTGCGATGCAGGCCAGCAAGAATCTTCGACAGCGGTTTTAGCGTTTCATAATCAAGGTTTGGCACGCCACGACCCAACAAAAGCCGGTCGTCGTCACGCTGTGTGGCGACAAGCTCCAGCACCTGATCCCATTGAGAAATATCCAACGGCCGCTGGGCGGGGCGAGACACTGACGGCAGTACGTTAGGCACCCGGCTTGGCAGTACGAAATAGCCTGACTTAGGCCGCGACTCGATCAGGGCAGTATCTATTAACTGACGGTAGGCTTCCTGGGCGGTGGAAATACCGACGTCCATCTCCTCACAAACAGCACGAATAGAAGGAAGGCGGTCACCCACACGATAAATGCCGTGTTCGATGCGATCACGCAATACAGCGGCGACCTCCTCATAGCGCGTCATGATACTTCCTCTTTCCAAGCAATACAGTTGATCGTTAAAGCAGGCATACACCGGTATAACATAGGCCATCTGTATCTTTAAAATACATAACTCTATATCTGTATTGCAAATAGCGTACTGAGTACCCTGAACAGGCAAACCACTGGAGGAACCACTATGCCTCGCTTCAGCCTCACTCGGCTTCGCTATCAACTACGTCGCTATCGTGAAGATCGCCGCAGCCGCCGCCAATTGCTAGCACTCGATGACCGGCTACTAAACGATATTGGTGTTACTCGTGCACAGGCGCAAAAAGAGAGCCGAAAAGCGTTTTGGAAACGCGCACCTTTAGAGAGATAGTTAAATGAAAACCACAGAATATTACCTACTGGATGTATTTACCGATCAACCTTTCTCGGGCAATCAGCTGGCCGTCTTTTTAAATGCTGACGGGCTGCCAGCCGCAACCATGCAATCGATTGCCCATGAGCTTAATCTTGCCGAGACGGTGTTCTTAAGTGCGCCCATTGAGCCAAACCACTACCCGATGCGGATATTTACACCCACCTCAGAGTTGCCGTTTGCCGGGCACCCCACGGTCGGTACCGCCCAGCTTCTTGCCAAGCTTGGCTTGGTAAATCGTGAGCAGACGCTGGTGCTCCATCCGCCCGTGGGTGAGCTACCCATTCGTTATTCAGGTGAGAAAGCCGCTTTCACCACCGCCCGACCCGCCAGCATTACACCTAGCCCATTGGATCAGAAAGCGGCGGCCGCATTGCTAGGTCTGCAAAGCCACCAAGTCATCGACAAGCCAGTTATCTCATCCTGTGGGCTGGCTTTCCATCTTATTCAGTTGAGCGACCCAGCGGCCCTAAAAAACATACAAATATCAGCAGCCATATGGGCAGACACCGTTGCTCCGAGCGGTATTGAGCAGATATACCTCTATGTAACGGAGACGTCTGACAGCTCAGAAACAACGCTTCGCAGCCGTATGTTCTCCAGAGAGCATGGCCTGTGTGAAGATCCTGCCACCGGCAGCGCCGCAGCAGCGTTGACTGGGTACTTGGCCTCGACCCAGACAAGCCCCTTATGCTTACAAATCCATCAAGGAGTAGAGATGGGGCGACCCAGTGTTATTTATACTGCGGCCAATGGCGACATCAAGCCTGGTTTTGTTCACGTAGGCGGTAACGCGGTGATAGTGGGTAAGGGTGAGTTTTACGTAGAACAGTAGCCAATAAGGGCATAAAAAAGAGTGCCTACGGAATCGCAAGCACTCTGCTGTTACTCAGGCGCCAATTTTTATGCCGCCTGGACTTCAATACGCCGCGTGCGATGGCTATCCTTTTTGGGCAGCGTTAGCGTCAGCACACCATTGACGATAGTGGCGGTAATAGCATCACTGTCCACTTCGTGACTAAGGCTAAAACGCCGTGCGAAACGCTGGCCCCGTACCTCGGCGTGGAGCGCACTTAGCCCTTCGGTCATATCTAACGCTATCCTTCCTTCCACACTCAGTATGTTGTTGTCGAGCTCTACCTTAAGCGTTTCGTGAGTAACGCCGGGCATATCAGCCACCAGCTTGAGGGCATTGGATTCCTCAACAATATCCACTGCTGGCAGTAGGGCTTCCTGCTCGCGCTTCTCATCACCACGTGGTTGAAGCGAAGAACGGTTAGATGAAAGAACAACGTTATTCATGATTTATTCCTCCTTATCAAGGTTAATAAACATGATTTACGCCGCCTGGACTTCAATACGGCGCGGTTTGAGCTCCTCCCGTTTAGGCAGAACGATCTCGAACACGCCATGCGCATGGCGCGCCTCTGCACGCTCGGCATCCAATCCGTCTGGTAGGGCTATAGACCGTACGAACTCACCACTGGCACGTTCGCGGCGAAACACCGGGCGCGAGCTTCCATCCTCATTGCTACCCATTACGGAGTCGCGCTTGCCACGCAAAGTGAGCACATTGTCCTGGACATCGATGGTCAGATCCGATGGTGCCAAACCCGCAGCAAATACGTATACCCGCACGGTATCGTCGCTACGCGCTACGTTGATCATTGGAAAACTGCCCCGTGGCACCGCGCGAATATCCATCGCATTGCCGTCGGAAAAAAAGCCGTCCAGCAACTGGCGGAGCCAGTCAAACTGCTGGGCAGAGCCAGTTTCAAAACGCTTGAGATCATCGAACATATCGAATACCTCCTACGCTAGGCAGATTATAAGAGGAGGCCGTTACGCCAGAGACGCAGCGCCTCCGCAATTCTCGAAATAGGAGCATTCAACTGACTTTCAAGGGCTCGAATAGCAATTTTTTTGTTTTTTTTAACTGCCTTGCTTGACTGATTAATAGTGTGTCAAAGAGCAGTTTGAGCCGGGTATGTATAGCTTGGTACTAGATTTTTTGAGGGTAAGGAAGCTTGGCGCTAAAGTTGAGCGGTTGGATGGGCAGTCATAGCCGATAATTGACCCAGGCTTTCAAAATATTATTCAACGTAGGCAAGATACCTCGCTTTCTGACTACCTCGCAGCCTGACACAAGCGCAGCGAGCTAGTCACACAGATGGCGGGCTTTCAACAGCGTTTTAATCTTTTGGTACGCCCAGCTGTTGGAGCGCTATTTGCCACCGCCAACGATAGCATCAAACTCAGAATAACCGCCGCGGTTACAGCACCACCTCATAGCCTTCAAACTTGGGCGGGCCAAGGTAGATGCCTTCCGGTGACTTGGCACCAGCGTGGGCTTTGCGGAAAGCTTCCGACTGGGTCCACGCCCGAAAGGCGTCTTCTGACTCCCATACGCTATGGGAAATGAACACCGTGTGATCTTCTTGAGTGGCACCTTGCAGCATCTTGAACTGTTTAAAGCCCGGAACTTCATCAAGGTGGGAGTCGCGGTTACGCCATACTTCCAGAAAGTCCTCTTCGCGGCCTGGAGCAATCCGGAAACGGTTCATCGCGATATACATTATGACTCTCCTGTTAAGTTGGTTATGAAGCGACAACTTGATAATAACGTCACGGTTTAGCGACGCATAGCCCTCAACCGCTATGGTACGGTATGGCTAAGGCACCCATTCAGTTCGTTTGGTTCAAACGAAATTTATCTACGCGTACTTGCATTGCCTAGCGAAGGGTGCCTAAACCAGAAGCCCGCCAGTCGCCAGCACTTTCGCTGTTTGACGATGGCGGGCTTGTTGAGGCCTGGTAGGCAGTATTAACCAAGCGCTTCCAGGGACTGCTCAATAATGTTTAAGCCCTCTTCCAGCACCTCTGAAGATACGGTCAGCGGCACTAGAATGCGGATGCTGTTGCCGTAGAAGCCGCAGGAAAGCAGGATCAGTCCCTTTTCACGTGCCTTGGCACACACTTGTTGGGTTAACTCGGGAGAAGGCTTGCCCTCCCCATCAAGCAGCTCAAAGGCCGCCATGGCACCCAGCTGGCGGCCATGAGCAACCGCGGGGAAGCGCTCTTCCCATACGCCAAAACGTTCAGCCAAGAGGCGACCCATCTGCTCGCTGCGCTCAAGGATACTTTCTTCCTCGATCACTTCAATGACCGCCAGCGCCGCCGCACAGGAGAGCGGGTTACCGCTGTAGGTGCCGCCCAGCGAGTTGGGGCCGGAGGCGTCCATCACGCAGGCACTGCCCACCACCGCGGAAAGCGGCATACCGTTGGCCAGGCTCTTGGCGGTGGTCAGAATATCCGCCTCGATGCCGCTATGTTCCAGCGCAAACAGCTTGCCAGTGCGCGCAAAGCCCGACTGCACTTCATCGGCGATCAACAGAATGCCGTGCTCATCACACAACGCGCGCAGCGCTTTCAGGTAATCCGGTGAGGCGATGTAGAAACCGCCTTCGCCCTGAACCGGCTCAATCACAATCGCCGCCGTGCGGTGTGGGGCGATGTCGGTCTTAAATAGCGTGCGAATGGCATTGAGTGAGGCTTCTTCACTGATGCCGTGCAAGGGGTTCGGGAATGGCGCGCGGAACACATCACCCGGCATCGGGCCGAAGTCATTCTTGTAGGGCAGCACCTTGCCAGTCATGGCGAGTGTCATCATGGTGCGGCCGTGGAAGGCGCCGTCAAAGGTGATGATGCCAGAGCGGCCAGTGGCGGCGCGCGCGATTTTCACGGCGTTTTCCAGCGCCTCAGCACCGGTGTTGACCAGCATGGCTTTACGCTCGGGTCCACGCACTGGGGTCAGTTCACAAAGCTTCTGGCACAGCTGAACATAAGGCGCGTAGGAAATTACCGCCGCACTGGTGTGCATAACCTTTTGCAGCTGAGCTTCGACCGCCGCGACGATTTTCGGATGACGGTGGCCCAGGTTGAGTACGCCGATACCGCCGGCGAAGTCGATCCAGCGGTTGCCATCGGCATCCCACAGCTCGGCGTTTTCAGCGCGCTCGGCAAAGGCGGTGTTGGAAGTTGCCGCGCCGTTGGCCACATAACGGTTTTTCAATTCGTTCAATTCGTGATTAGTCATGCCACTTCTCCTTATAGACCGCCGACGCAGACATATTTCAATTCAGTAAATTCATCAAGACCGTGGTGGGAGCCTTCGCGGCCAAGGCCGGACTCCTTCACGCCGCCGAACGGAGCCAGCTCAGTGGAAATCAGTCCTTCATTCACGCCGACCATGCCGTACTCAAGCGCTTCCATGGTGCGCCAGATGCGGCGATAGTCGGTGGCGTAGAAGTAGGCCGCCAAACCAAACGGCGTATCGTTGGCCATCTGGATGGCCTCTTCGTCCTGCTTGAAACGGAACACAGGCGCAACTGGGCCGAAGGTCTCTTCATCTGCCACGGCCATGGCGGTAGTGACATCAGCAAGTACGGTGGGCGTGAAGAAGCGTTCACCGGCGGCGTGGGGCTTGCCACCACACACAAGACGAGCACCGTGGCTCATGGCGTCATCCACATGGCGTTGTACTTTATCGACCGCAGCCTGATTGATCAGCGGGCCAATCACGCTACCGTCCGCCAGGCCATCACCCACCTTCAGTGCTTTCACCCGCTCGGTGAGCTTACTGACAAACGCATCGTAAATGCCGTCCTGTACCAGAAAGCGGTTGGTACATACACAGGTTTGCCCGGCGTTGCGGAATTTGGAGGCAATTGCGCCATCCACGGCAGCGTCCACATCGGCATCATCAAACACGATGAACGGCGCGTTGCCACCCAGCTCCATGGCAGTTTTCTTGACGGTGCTCGCACACTGGGCAAGCAGGCGCTTGCCCACCGGCGTGGAGCCGGTAAACGACACCTTGCGTACGCGTGGATCAGTAGTCAGCACCTCGCCCACGTCCGCCGGTTTCGAGGCGGTCACCACGTTGATAGTACCCGCCGGCAGGCCCGCTTCCAGCGCCAGGTAAGCAGCAGCTAATGCGGTAAGCGGCGTGGCTTCGGCGGGTTTGATGACCACAGTGCAGCCTGCGGCAAGTGCCGGAGCGCACTTGCGGGTAATCATCGCCAACGGGAAGTTCCACGGCGTAATAGCGGCGACTACCCCTACCGGCTCGCGCAGCACTAAAAGGCGCTTGTCGGCGCCGTGGCTAGGCAGGGTTTCCCCCGCCATGCGCTTGGCTTCTTCAGCAAAAAATTCGATAAACGAGGCACCGTAGGTGACTTCGCCTTTGGCTTCCGCCAGCGGCTTGCCCTGCTCCAAGGTCATCAGTCGGGCAAGGTCGTCGGCGTGCTCAATGATTAGTTCAAACCAGCGGCGCAGCAGAGCCGAGCGTTGTTTGACCGGCGTGGCGCGCCAGGCAACGCCAGCGTTGTAGGCAGCGGTCACGGCATCGCGGGTATCTTCTGCGCCAAGCTCTGCCACGCGGGCAATAGTTTCGCCGGTTGCGGGGTTGTCCACGGCAAAGGTTTGCTGACCGGTACGCCATTCGCTGCCGATCAGTGCGGGGACGGCTTCGTACAACCACTGTTCGATAAAGCTCATACAATGCTCCTCTATCTCAGGCTCATAGGCTCGTAGGATGGCTTACAGATCCGCCATCATGTGCTGGTCGCTATAGGCGCGGCCGTAGGTGCGCAGTGCGTGGATATAAAGTGCAATGCCCAGCACCGACCAACCGGCAAAGATGCTCCATTCCGCGGTACTTAGTGCTGCGGGGCTTCCCGGCAGGTAAAGGCAGGCCATACCAAAAGAGAGAACGATCGCCAGGGTGCCGCACAGCTTGCCGTGGCGAATGCGGAACGGACGGGGCATATCCGGTTCGCGCACGCGTAGCACCACAAATGAGATCGCTACAAACAGGTAGGCAATCACGATACCCAGACCACCGGCGTTAACGATCCACACCAACGCCGGGCGCCCAAAGAATG
Source organism: Vreelandella nanhaiensis (assembly GCF_003990185.1). Taxonomy (GTDB): domain Bacteria; phylum Pseudomonadota; class Gammaproteobacteria; order Pseudomonadales; family Halomonadaceae; genus Vreelandella; species Vreelandella nanhaiensis. The sequence goes on from NZ_RZHF01000006.1 coordinate 199,892, forward strand.
GCGCGATGCAGGAAAGAAAGCCCATCAGGAAGATAGCGTTGGTGGGCGTTTTATAGCGCGGATGCAGCTTGCCAAACGGGGCAGGTAACATGCCGGCTTTAGCCAAGGCATAAATGGCCCGCGAACCGCCAATGTAGAACGCATTCCAGCTGGTAATAATGCCTGCGATACCCGCCATGACCATCAGATTGCTGGCCCAGGAAGCGTTGAACAGCGCGCCCATGGCGTCCGGCACGCTCAAGGAACTCGCAGCAAGCTCGGTGCTGTTAAGTGCCAAGCTGGTGGCCAGAATGATCAGCGCGTACCACACTACCGCCAGAATGACCGAGAGCATCAACACCTTACCAATGGCCTTATAAGGCAGATTGATCTCTTCTGCGGCCTGGGGAATAACGTCAAAGCCCACAAACAGGAAAGGTACCATGACCAACACCGCAATGATCCCAGCCATGGTGCCGTTATCGCCATGGGCAAAAAGCGGCATCATGTTGATAGCTTCACCCTCAAACAGGGAACCTGTCACAAACATAACGCCGACCAGCAGAATCAGGCCGGTTACCACCTTTTGCAGCAGTGCCGCGGTGGTCACCCCAAAATAGTTGATCAGCATCATGACCAACGAGCCGCCTACACCTACGGCCACCCAGGTAGCTTTTACTTCCCAGCCGGCGATGGTCCACAGGTGCCCGACGGCGTAGTTAGGTGCCAAGTGTTCGATAACCGTAGGCAGTGCAACGGCTTCAAAAGCAACCACGCTCAAGTAGCCGAGAATGATCGCCCAGGTACATAAAAAGGAGGGTAAATGGCCCAGCGCGCGGTAGCTGTAGACGTGCTCACCGCCTACCTTGGGCATGGCGGAGGCGAGTTCGGCGTAAGTAAGGCCCACCATTACAATGGCTAAACCGCCCACAATAAAGGCTAGAATAGCGCCCAGGCTGCCAGCGGATTGGATGGCAGTTCCGGTAAGTACGATCCAGCCCCAGCCGATCATGGCCCCAAACGCGAGGGCGAGTACATCGCCACGGGCCAGTACCCGGACGAGTTTATCTTGTTCAGAGGAGGGAGTGCTCATGGCAAAGTATCCTGCAGGTTATTGGATGTTGTCATTGGCGCTCTATGGCGCAGTATCCTTATCCCTTTATAGGGCATTTAGACACGCTAGCAGGCTGAAGGTAGAACGCGTATGCACCACTTTCCTGTTTAACTAGACCACTTTTTCAATGCACCAATGTTGTGCGAACAATGTATTGATAATTGCCTGACAGTTCGCGCTGTTAGCACCTTCAGTTAAGTAAAAGGGAGCTTTGCATGAACCGTGAGCTGGTTTTGCACCAACTTGGACATCTTTATGCACTCCAACCTGAACGGCTAAGCAAGCAGGTCCGTATTGAACAAGCACTGCGTTCTGCCATTACTCAGCAGTGGCCCGTCGGGCTACGCTTGCCTTCTCATCGAGTATTGGCACAAGCACTAGGAGTAGCACGCCAGACCTTGGCGCTGGCGATTAGCACACTGCTTGAAGAAGGCTTGCTTAAAACGGCGCATGGCCAAGGCACCTGGACCAGCAAACCTTCCATCACCCCCGCCCCACCTTATAACCGTCCGCTTTCCAAACGCGCACAGAAAGTATTGCAAGGGCCAGGTGCCAGCCTGATTCAGAGCGGGGCCTTTGTACCGGGCATTCCAGATATCGCCCAGTTTCCGATGCGTAAATGGCGACAGCTTTATGCCAGCGTGACAGTGCCGCAAAACGCGCTGCTGCTCTCCTACTCGACCGGCGGCTATGGGCCATTAAAGCGAGCCATACGCGATTTTCTTGAGCGTTGGCGCAATATCCGCTGCGATACCGAGCAGATCATCATTACCGATGGCACCCATAACGGCCTTGAGCTTTGCGCCATGGCACTTGCGGATGTAGGCGATACGGTTGCCATGGAGTCGCCCTGCTACTGGGGCGCGCGCAATGTATTTACCGCCACGGGGATGAACATTGAGATGTTGCCTTGGCACCCCGATCACGGCCATACCTTGCCCGCCTCATCAGCCCCCGTTCAGTTGGCGTATCTGACCGGCTCCCACCACTACCCGCTCAGCGTACCCACCCGCCTTCATGATAAGCAGCGCCTGTGCGATGCCCTGGCGCCTGCCTACATTGTTGAAGATGACTACGAGTTCAACCGCAATGACCATTCGAATCTGCTGTTTGATCCAGAATCCGGACATCACTTACTGGTCGGCTCTTTTTCCAAGATGATGTTCCCCGGACTGCGATTGGGGTACCTGGTGGTGCCCCGCCAACTATCCGGGCCCATCAACCGACTGCGCAGCGAGCTGTTTCGTGAGGGGCGCATGCTGGACCAGGCCGTGCTTGCACAATTTATTTTCGACGGTGACCTTGATGCCTGGTGCCGACGTATTCAGCGAGACTACCTAGGCCGTCAACAGGTGATGCATGACCAGCTGCGTGCCCTTCCCTTTGTAAAGCGCATCTCGCCGCCAAGCAGTGCCATTAGCCTGTGCATCGAATTTGCGCCACACATCAACGATGTTCAACTTGCCCAGGCGCTACTTAAAGAGCACTTGATCGTACGCCCGCTAAGTCCGGTATGTGCAGAACATGACCCGCGCTCGGGCCTGGTAATGGGGGTAGGTATGCTTTCCGGTGAGACGCTGGCCCGTGAGGCTCAGCGGCTACGCCGCTGCCTTGAAAACCTGTTACGCTAGCGGTCAACAAGAAACTGATTTTACTCGGTATAAAATATCGGTGACGGCACTTTTATCCACAAGGAACTCGTCATGCTTTGCCCTGTTGATAGTTTTCCCACGAGATACTTGTCGTGGTTTATGACACTGCGTACGTGGGGGTTAATCAGCGCTGTCCTATTACTCTCAGGGTGCGCCACTTTTGCCCCTAACCCACCTCAGGATCAAAGCAATATTTGCGAAATTTTCCGTGAACAGCCCACCTGGTACGACTACGCACGGGATTCTCAAAAAAAGTGGGGTACGCCGATTGCCACGCAAATGGCGTTTATTCAGCAGGAATCCTCCTTTAGAAGCCATATCCGCCCGGATCGTAAGTACTATCTAGGCTTTATCCCTGGCCCCCGCCCCTCTTCGGCAAAAGGTTATGCCCAGGCGCAGGACCCCGTATGGGGAGAATATCGTGATCAGGCGGGCAGTTTTTTTGCCAGGCGCACCAGCATGAAACACGCCACCGATTTTATCGGCTGGTATAACTCTCGCTCCCAGCAGCAGGCCGGCATTTCGTTAACCAACCCCGAGCATCTCTACTACGCCTACCACGAAGGCGCTGGCGGATACCGGCGCGGCACGTACCGGAATAAGCCCCATGTGATAAACGCAGCGAGACAAATAGCCGCTCGCTCGAACCGCTATCAAGCCCAGCTCAATGCCTGTGAAGCCGAATTTCAATGCCGCCGTTTCTATCAGGTATGGCCCTTTTGTCGTAGCTAAGAAGTCCTAACATGTCACTACTCATCGGTTCAGCGTTTGTCTTTATTGTCTTTTTGACTTCTATGCTTTCAGGCATCTTTGGGATGGCAGGCGGTCTGGTGCTGCTGTGGTTTCTGCTTCTGCTATTTCCGGCAGGCACTGCCATGGCCGTGCATGGGGTTATCCAGCTCACCGCCAACGGGTCGCGCGCGTGGCTGTCGCGGCGGTTTATTGTCTGGCGGATCGTTGCATTTATGACGTTGGGCGTGCTGAGTGCGGCAGGGCTACTACTACTGTTCAATTACAGCCCCAATGCGGCCACCGTCTCGATCCTGATTGGCCTGATGCCGATTTTGGTGTGGATGCCCAAGCGCTGGTTTCATCTTGATGCTAATCGCAAAAGCCACGCGCTGTGCTGCGGTATGGCTTCTGGCGGGCTAACCATTGCCGCTGGTGTATCCGGACCACTGATCGATATCTTTTTTGTACGCTCGCAAATGGACCGCCGGCAGGTCGTGGCCACCAAGGCGATGATCCAAGTGGTTGCCCATAGCATTAAAATTCTTTTCTACCTGGGCGCAGCACTTTCGCTTAGCACTGGAGAGTGGGGCATGGTACTGCTGGCAGCCCCCTTTGCCATTTTGGGTACCCAAACCGGTACGCGTATTTTACACCGCCTGACCGATGCCAATTTTCGTACCTGGACGCGCTGGATCGTTACGGGCATTGGGGTTTTCTATTTCATACAAGGGATAGTACTGCTTATCTATTGAGGGTTGCTTTCTTGGCTTTTGATGTGCGTAAACATCCATAGCTTTTCTATTGACACTGCGATTGGCCGAGGCTATCGTCACAAAGATGGTAATGAGAACCAATTTCTTTTAGTGACAATCAGCAGGATAGCCAATGACCAGTGAGCAGCGGCAGCTTCGCCAGACTCTTGTGTTTCTGCGAACCTCGTTTGAAGCGGTTCAGCACTCCATTGCTGTCCGCCGGGACGACCCGCTGCCCTGCTGGCTGGATACCACGATGCTTTCAATGCTTGCGCGCGAGTTAAACCGTTGCAGCCAAGAGGCCAAGCCGCTGTTAACCCCTCAGGCAGCTGAGCAGATATTCCTGGCTTCCCAACAATGCGAGCTGCTCCTTAAACAGTGCCCTGGCGTTCTCAGCAGCGCTGTCTGCTATCGCCAGCTAGCCGCTATCATGTTGCCGCTTACCAGCGCCATTGGACAAGTCGATACCCCTGCCAGACGGCGCTGGCCCTGGCAACGTGAATAAATGGTCTTCCATGCACTACCTGCCCCCGCCTTGTTTTCCAGGTGGGGTTTTAGTTTGCGCCTAGCGGTCTCATAGAAACCGATAAAGAGAAACACTGCTTATACTGTGACGGTTGATACTCAGTTGGTTGGCGCATAGTAGTAAACTGGTCTATTCTCCACTTCATCGTGATCCAATCGCATAAGAGGAGTTAGCTGAATGGCATTTGAAACGCTTTTTCAATCGCTGGAACTGGGCAGCCTGTCTATTCCTAACCGCATTATCATGGCGCCGCTGACCCGCTCGCGCACCCCGGACAGCGTGCCAGGTAAAATGCAAGAGGCCTACTATGGGCAACGCGCAGGTGCTGGGCTGATCATCAGCGAAGCGACCAATATTTCACCCACCGCTCGCGGTTATGTGTATACACCAGGTATCTGGACCGATGAGCAGGAAGCTGGCTGGCAAGGCGTCGTGAATGCGGTTCACGCCAAGGGCGGGCGTATTGCCCTGCAGCTATGGCACGTTGGGCGCGTTTCCCATGAAATGGTTCAACCCAATGGTGAACAGCCGGTCGCACCCAGCGCGCTGAAGGGCGAAGGTGCCCAATGTTTTGTCGAGTTTGAAGACGGCACGGCAGGCCAGCACCCTACCAGCACGCCCCGCGCGCTTGAAACCGATGAGATTCCCGGCATCGTGGACGACTATCGCCAGGCCGCCATCCGCGCCAAGCGTGCCGGTTTCGATATGGTGGAAGTGCACGCTGCCAACGCTTATCTGCTCAACCAGTTTTTGGCAACGGGCACCAACCAGCGCACCGACCAATACGGTGGGTCAATCGAGAATCGTGCCCGCTTCCCGCTGGAAGTAGTTGATGCCGTTATCGAGGTATTTGGCGCCGACCGCGTGGGTATTCGCATGACGCCCTTTATCGAACTGTTCGGCTTGACCGATGATGAGCCGAAAGAGATGGCCTTCTACATGGCGGAGCAGCTTTCCAAGCGCGGCCTTGCCTACCTGCATCTGAACGAGCCCAATTGGGCCGGTGGCGACATTCAATTCCCCAACGGTTTCCGCGAGCAGATGCGCGAGCGCTTTAACGGCTGCCTGATCTACTGCGGTAACTACGATGCCGAGCATGCCGAGGCCCGTATCAAGGATAAGACAGCGGACGTTATCGCCTTTGGCCGCCCGTATATCGCTAATCCGGACCTGGCCGAGCGTTTTCGCGTCAACGCGTCGCTCAACGAACCCAACCATGACACCTTCTACGGCGGTGATGAAAAGGGCTACACCGACTATCCGTTCATGGATAACGGGTATGACCGCATGGGCTAAGCCTAGCTGCCGTTTGGCAGTTTACTGATCGAAAAGCACTACTCCGGTAGTGCTTTTTTTGTGCTTTGATAAAAGTAAAGACTGGTAGCCTAGTACGTTGCAAAATGCAGAGATGGTAGGTTGCATTCACCAGTAGCGTTTTTAATTTCGCTGGGCCTTATCGGGCTTGCAGCCAGCACGGGCATGAAATTTCGCCCGAAAAAAAGGTACTGCAACCTATAAAAGCCTTTTTGGACTCCATCAGATATCGCGTTTCCCATCGCCTGGAGCTTATTGTATCTGCTGATGGCAATAGCGGCATGCTCCTAGCTATTCTCGGCCGTCGGCAGATAGGCATTACGTTGGCCGATATCGTGCCAGGTAAACGCTCTCGCTGTTGGTGCCTTACTGGCTGTGGGTGCCGCTGGCATCGAAAGCGGTAGCTCTACGGTAAAGTAACACTGAGTCAAGAATTAAAAAGGATTTTAAGAATATGGATCGTACGACTGCCATTTTAATGTTGGCATTAATATCGTTGGTATTCGGGGGATTAGCGACAGCAATATTCGTCTACATCATTATTCCATGGCGACGGCGGCGAGCAAAAAATAGAGCGGCTAAATTAGCGCCGCTATCTGCCAGTGTTGTTGAGCCACCCATCGAGACGCCTGTAACAACCCCACCTGCCGCCAAGGTTTCCCAGCACTCTTTATTTATCATTTTTGCTGAACCGGGGCAGGCCACCGAGCAAACGCTTACTCAGTGGCTTCAAAAGATCAAGGCCGACTACGATCCGCTTAAAAAAGTGTTTCTGGTGGCGGGCCAACAGCCTGCTAACCCGATTACGATTGCCAACGCTTTCCTGCCTGGCGAGCTCCCCGATCTGTACAGAAACGAAAGCGCCGATGAAGAAATCAAAGGCATCAGCCTGATCGTCAAACCGCCCCTACACAAACGCCGCAATCAACAGATGATTGCCTTTGTGGCACTTGCCAAAGAGGCGGCAACGCTATTTAACGCCGACGTGCTGGATACCCAGCATCAAAATGCCACGGAAGACACCTACACCCAGATTATCGGCTGAGTGTTACGCCACCCCTTGGCTGCGCAGATAGTCATCGTAACTGCCGCTGAAATCGACAATGCCGTCAGGCTGCATATCAATGATGCGTGTGGCCAGACTGGAGACAAACTCGCGGTCGTGGCTGACAAACAGCAGCGTGCCCGGGTAATTTTCCAGCGCCAGGTTAAGCGCCTCAATGGATTCCATATCCAAGTGGTTAGTTGGCTCGTCCATCAGCAGCACGTTGGGGTTAGTGAGCGTTAACTTACCGAATAACATACGCCCCTGCTCGCCTCCGGAAATCACTTTGACTGATTTACCGATGTCGTCACTTGAGAACAGCATTCGGCCAAGCGCTCCACGCACCACCTGCTCGCCTCCCTGGGTCCACTGCGCCATCCACTCGAACAGCGTGGCATCAACGGCAAAGTCGTCGGCATGATCCTGGGCAAACACGCCAAGCTCGGCCGCGTCGGTCCATTTCACTTCGCCTTTATCCGGGCGTAGATCACCCGCCAGCGTTTTCAGCAGGGTCGTCTTGCCGATGCCGTTGGGGCCGATGATGGCGATACGCTCACCGGCTTCAACCGTCATGGAAAACCGCTCGAACAGCGGCGCGCCGTCGTAGCCCTTGGTAATGGCATCAACATTCACCGCGTTACGGTGAATCTTCTTGTTTTGATCAAAGCGGATAAACGGGCTAACACGACTTGAGGGCTTAATGTCTTCAAGCTTGATCTTGTCGATCTGGCGCGCACGCGAAGTCGCCTGCTTGGCTTTCGAGGCGTTTGCCGAGAAACGGCTGACAAATTGCTGGAGCTCGGCAATCTGGGCTTTTTTCTTGGCGTTATCGGCATGCTGACGCTCACGTGCAGCGGTAGCCGCCGTCATGTAGTCGTCATAGTTACCCGGGAACAGAGTAATCTCGCCGTAGTCCAGATCCGCCATGTGGGTGCACACGCTGTTCAGGAAGTGGCGGTCGTGGGAAATGATGATCATGGTGCTGCTGCGCGCGGTCAGGATATCTTCAAGCCAGCGGATGGTGTTGATATCCAGGTGGTTGGTCGGCTCGTCGAGCAGCAGTACATCAGGGTCGGAAAACAGCGCCTGGGCCAAGAGCACACGCAGTTTCCAGCCTGGGGCCACTTCACTCATCGGCCCGGTATGCTGCTCGATGGGAATGCCCAGACCCAGCAGAAGCTCACCCGCGCGGGATTCGGCGGTATAGCCATCGAGTTCGGCAAAGCGTACTTCAAGGTCAGCGACCGCCATGCCGTCCTCTTCGCTCATTTCCGGCAAGCTATAGATGCGTTCGCGCTCAGCGGCCACCTTCCAAAGCTCGGTATTGCCCATGATCACAGTGTCGATTACTCGCTCATTTTCATAAGCGAACTGATCCTGACGCAGCTTCCCCAGCCGCGTGCTACTATCCAGCATGACCTGACCCGATGACGGCTCAAGCTCGCCGCCCAGAATCTTCATAAAGGTCGATTTGCCGCAACCGTTGGCGCCAATCAGACCGTAGCGATTGCCGTTATTGAATTTGACGGAAACGTTTTCAAACAGGGGCTTGGCCCCGAACTGCATGGTGATATTGGCGGTTGCGATCAAGATGTGGGCCCTGGTTAGCGTATAAAGTGCGCGTGCAAAGGCCCGCGATTCTACGCGCTCTTGAGCGTTGTTACACCTATCGCCTAGCGTTGCGCATCGCCGGATGCTGGCAGGTCGAGTAGAAAGCGTTCGTCATCAATCGCTTGGCGTAGCCGGGAATGCAAGATATCAACGACCCCGTCGTGTTCGCCGACGAGTTTCGTGGTTATTACTTTAAGAGTTGAATGGCGCTTTTCCGCCGCGCGGCAAATCCCATCGATATCACCGCCTTCGCCTGCGTGGCGGCCTGGTGAGAGAAACAGCATGGCCAACACCACCGGCCCAGCATAAAACTCTGGATTACCCAGCAGATTTTCCAACAGCGGCTCGTTAAAGCGGTATTCATCGCCCTCACGACGCTCCATGGATGCCGCTGCTACACAGACGACCTCCTCTTCCAGCAGAACACTCAACTGCCCGGCCAGCCGATTGCGAACGGCCGTTACTTCGGGGATGGGGCTGCCGTGGTCCACCAGGGCAACGCGAGGCCGCTCACCGGTGAGCTGCTCGCGTACATTATCGGCCAACAGGCGGGCAAGGCGCAGGTCGTTCCCCCCCAGCTCGTCTACCAGGGGCTGAGCTACACGCACGTTAACGCCTGGAAATTTTGCCTGCAGTGCAACCATCCGTTCGGGTAGGTAGCCGGTCAAGGCTTTGCTCGGGCCAAAAAAGAATGGCACCACGATAATCTCGGTGGCCCCTTGCTCAGCGCTGCGCTCAGCAGCAGGGCCAAAGGTCAGCGCGGGTGTACCCTCAAGCTGGTCAGCGGGGATTTTATTGGAGTGGAGTAGTGACGCAGCCTGTACCATTTCACCTGTTTGCTGGCTGAGCGCGGCCGCCACTCGACGTAAATTTAGCGTGGCCGCCGGACGTAATGAGCCGTTATCGACGAGAAAAATAGCGCGCATGATCGCTCCAGAAGAGTATGCCTTAGCATGTTACCATGGCCTTTTAAGCCACATTTGCCTTGCCCATGTTGATTGATACCACGGCCATTAACCAGCAGCGTAACCACTTCGATGATAGCGCCGATATCTGGGTCTTCGGGTACGGATCACTGATCTGGAAAGCGGATTTTGCGTATCTGGAAAGGCGCAGCGCCTACATTACCGGCTGGGAGCGCCGTTTTTGGCAGGGCTCTCACGACCATCGCGGCACGCTAAGCGCCCCAGGCCGGGTGGTCACGCTTACGCCCGTGGAGGGCGCCATTTGCCACGGCATGGCCTACCGCATTACCCCCGATACTCTCGCCCCGCTGGACCATCGCGAGAAAAATGGCTACCTGCGTGAAATCACACCCATGCACTTTGCCGACGGCAGCCAAGCGCAAGGGCTTGTCTATATGGCAACCGAAGATAACCCAGCCTTTTTAGGCCCGGCTCCCCTTGACGCTATGGCTCTCCAGATTGCCAGTGCCGTTGGGCCTAGCGGCCCGAACCGCGATTATCTGACCAATCTGGCGAGCGCGCTGCGTGATCTGCAGGTCGACGATGCGCATATCTTTGCTTTGGAACAGCAGCTACATCGCCTTTAAACATGCTGGCGGAGTGTCACCAGTAGCGTGGGTAGCGACGGTGCCGTGCCAGGTTGTTGACCAGAATGGCGATTATCAGCATGACCACGCAGCCCATGCCAATAGGCAATAGCGGATACCACCATCCCAATTGATGCACGCTAGTCCCGCCGCCTACAGCAATCAAGGCTGCCGCCGCGCCCGGTGGGTGTACTGTATGCGTGAGCTGCATCACCAGAATTGACAGAGAAACCGAAAGCGCCATGGAAATCGGTGTTGCCCCCAAAAGCTGGTAGCAGCCTACGCCTATGCAAGCCGACAGCACGCTGCCAAACAGTACATGGCTGGGTTGGGCAAATGGGCTTTCAGGGGCGGCATAAATAAGGACGGACGTTGCCCCAAATGAGCCCACAATCAGTAGCTGCTGGGAAAGCCAGAAGGCGCTTAACCAGCAGATGACCGCCATGCCGGTAAAAGCACCCACCCAGGACCACACGGCATCTTGCCAGCCTACCCTGTTACGCTGGATCGACTCGCCACGCATTTTGCCAAGATAAGTCTTCATCTCGTTCACTTTGCACTAAAGAAGTGCAAAAGAATGGCAAATTGCACCAAATAGGCAAATGATAAATGGTCATAGCGTTATGAATTGGGTTCACGCCTCAGCTACAGGCGTGAATTAACACTATAAATACAATTACTTAGCACGCTTAATTATATGCCGCTATTGATAGACTGATTACATAATTAGCCAGGAAAGGATAAATAGCGCCAGCACAATTCGGAAAATAGCCCCGAACAGCGCCCCACGTAGTAGTGCTTTTACACCTCCCCACAACAAGCAAAGCCCGATAACCAGCACCAAGATACTGAAAAAAGAAGCATTGATCCCCAGCGAGCGGCTTAACCCATCGACAAATTCCTCCAATGCGCCGAAGAAGTTGGTAAAAATGGCCAGCAGAAACTCGACCATCGTACGAATTACATCGCCAATAGTGGCCCCTACCGTGTCAAAAAATCCATTTGTCTGCATGCAAGGCCCTCAGCTCGACAGTCGTGTGGTTTTGCATTGTCGGCTAAAACACAGCGGTGGGCAAAGCAAATGCTCGGTGCTCTCTTTGCCTACTGGCATCACGTTTTTCTACGCTGTTTGCGCTTTTGACTTGCGTGGTATTTGATAAGCTGCTTGGCATATCATTAAATATTTTCCTTTATGGCCATCAGCTTATGCTCAACCAGCGCGCTTTGACGTATCTTAACGAAGTGCTCCGGCGTGGATCGCTGCGTCGGGCGGCGGCACATCTGGATGTCGATGCTTCAGCCCTTAGCCGCCAGATCAAAGCGCTGGAGGAGGAACTGAACATAAAGTTGTGTGAGCGCCACGGGGGTGGCATGCGCGCCACTCAGGCCGGGCAGCTTCTGGTCCACCACTTTCATACCCAGCGGGCTCAGGAAGAGGCCGTGCTGTCGCAGTTGATGGAGCTTCAGGGGCTGGCGCGCGGAGATGTGCGGATCGCCGTGGGCGAAGGGTTTATCGCCGACTTGATCGCCAAACCTTTAGGCGATTTCATGTCGACGTTCAGTGGTATCAACGTTGAGATTCGCATGGCCGGCGTTAACGAAGCCATATCCTTGCTGAAAGACCGTGAGGTAGAACTGGGGCTACTTTATGCGCCGCCCGTTGATCCCGCGCTCGTTTGCCACGTTGAGACCTGCCAGCCGCTGGATCTGATTGTTCCTCCCGGTCATCCCTTATGTGCGCTACACCGTCCCATCAACTTGAACGATTTACGCATCTGGCCGCTCGGCCTGATGGATAACCCCTTTGGCATGCGTCAAATGGTCAATATGGTGGCTCAACACGAGCGCATTCATCTTGAGGCGCGCCTTCATACCAACTCAGTGGCCGTGCTGAAGAATTTTGTGCGCTCAGGGATTGGCGTCACCTTTATGCCCGAGCTCACTATCATCGATGAAATCGAACGCCAGGAAATTACCACGCTACCGATGAAGTATTCGCTAATGAATAGCGCACGGGCGCAAATTGTCAGCCTTAAAAGCCAGGAGCTTACCGTAGCTGCCCACGCCTGCGTTGAGTACTTGCACCAAGGGATGCGTTTCTTTTCTGCCAACGCGCCACGCCTGTTGTCGTAAATGCAATGCTTTAGGTATTGCATAGTCAACACCTCAATGCATAGTCTCCTAATGTAATGATAAAAACCATGAGCAGGTGTGCCTTAAAACTGCCCTTTAGAAAAATAAGTCAGGAGATCTTCATGTTATCGTCTCGTTTTATGCCCAAATTACTTACCGGTGCCTGTCTGGTTGGTTCTGCCCTGGTGGCGGGCAGCGCCTTCGCTGCAACCACCATCAATTTGAGCTACAACGGTGCACCGGACGCAGAAAAGAACGCAGTCCACGTGTTTGCCACGAACTTAAAAGAGCTGGTTGCCGAAAAGACGGATAACGAAATCGAGTTACGTCTTTTCCCCAACAGCATGCTGGGCAGCGAAGAAGACCGCATGGAACAGACCATGAACACGCCCATGCTCAATGTGGCCTCGTTCGCGGGCGTTTCTCCACTGGTTGCAGAGCTGTTCGTAAGCGCCATTCCGTTTCTGTTTGAAGACTTCGATACAGCGCGCACCTTCTTTGATGAAGGCAAGTACTGGCAGGAACTGAGTAATACGCTAAAAGAGCGTGCCGGTGTTGAGATGTTGGCGGTCGTTGAAGAAGGCGGCTTTTTAGCCTTTACCAATAATGAGCGCCCCATCAGCCATCCCGATGATTTTGAAGGCCTGCGCTTTCGGGCGATGGACCCAAGCCAGGTAGCGCTATATGAATCCTTCGGTGCGTCCGGCACGCCCATTCCTTGGACCGAAACCTACATGGCTCTACGTACCGGCGTTGCCAACGGCCAGATGAACCCGCCGATGTATATCGTTCTGGGCAGCCTATATGAAGTGCAGAAGTACCTCACGCTTGCCAATATCCAATACTCCAACCAGTTCCTGGTAGGCAATAGCGAGATGATTGCAAGCTGGGATGATGAGCTTCGCGACGCGTTTATGGAAGCGGTTGCCGAGGCCAACCAAAATGCCCGTGAAACCAACGAATCTCAGGTAGAGTCGCGTATTGACTACCTGGAAGCGCAGGGTATGGAAGTTATTCGCCCCTCCCACGATGAGCTGGAAGCGTTTCGCAGCATTGGTCAACCCGCCTACCTTGAGTGGCTGGCCGAGCGCGGTATCGAGCAGAAATGGATTGATATGGCGCTTGACGATGCTGGCGTGGAAGAGCTGGCTCACTAATCAGCCCCTGATTGATGCGCCATCATTAGGGCCGATTAACGTCGGCCCTTGCCATTCGTGCTTTCGGGAATACGATCATGCTGACCACCCTTCGCCACCGTCTGCTGGCGATCAGTCGTCCGGTAACCCTTACTCTTGCAGGCCTTTTACTGTCCGTTAATGCGCTCGCTATTCTTTACGGCGTATTTATGCGCTATATCGCTGGCGGCGCACCTATCTGGACCGATGAGCTGTCACGCTTTTTAATTATTGGCACCGTCATGCTGGCAGCGGGTGCCGTGTGGTCTGAAGGAGGGCATATGCGCATTGGCCTGCTGGAGCGGCTTTTGCCTGTGCCACTGGCCCGCCTGTTAAACCTATATCAGTGGCTGCTTACGCTGTTTCTGGCCCTGGGCGGCGCCTGGGTCAGCTATCGCTATGCGCTGTCAGTCAGTATGTTCACCACATCAGGTCTGGGCATCAGCCGCTCGGTGCCGTTACTTTCACTGCCACTAGGGTTTGCCCTGCTCACCTGGCATGTCCTGCTGTACGGGCCAGCTCCGCTTAAAACCGTGGAGGAAGTCGCATGATTCTCACCATGCTGGGCGTTTTTCTAGCACATGTGCTGCTCGGTTTGCCGCTATTTATCTCGCTTTTGGTTACGGCGCTAGTCGGCTTTATGTTTGTCGACCCGGCGATGATCGCTCGCATGATACCGCAGCAGTTCTTTGGTGGTATCAACGTGTTTTCCCTAATGGCCATTCCGCTGTTTATTCTGGCGGGCAACCTGATGAATGCAAGTGGTCTCACCGAGCGCTTAATGGGCTTTGCGCGCCTTATTGTCGGTCACCTTCGCGGCGGCATGGGGCATGTCAACGTGGTATCCAGCGTTTTTTTTGCCGGCGTTAACGGTTCGGCCGTGGCCGATACATCCGCACTTGGCTCGCTGTTGGTACCAGCCATGGAAAAAGAGGGTTATTCACGGGCGTTTGCGGCAGGCTTGACCGCAGGCAGTTCGCTGATTGGGCCTATCATTCCGCCCAGTATTTTCATGATTCTGTATGCCTCACTGACTAATACCTCGGTCGGCGACCTGTTCCTTGCCGGCATTATCCCCGGCCTGTTGCTGGGCGTCGCCTTTATGGGCATGAATGCCTGGTACGCCTGGCGCCATCAACTGCCCAAAAGTGGACAACTGCCCACCCTAAAACAACTAGCCGTTGCGTTTGTGGCCGCCACGCCCGCGCTGGTCGCGCCGTTTATTATTGTGGCTGGGATTGTACTGGGGTTTGTAACACCCACCGAGTCGGGCGCTCTCACGGCGTTGTATGTGGCGCTATGCGGTGTAGTGTTAGGTGGTCTACGCCTACGTCATTGCTGGAAGGCGATTGTGGATACTGCTCGACTCACGTGCGCTATTTTCCTGATCATGGCGGCATCAGCGACTATCAGCTGGCTGCTCTCCTACGCCCAAGTGCCGGCGCAGTTTGTCTCGCTGCTCTCACCGCATATCGACAACGCTATTATTATTTTACTGTTACTCAGCGCCATTACTTTCCTGACCGGCATGTTCATGGAAGAAGTATCGGCACTGATGCTGCTCACACCGATCTTTGCCCCGGTGGCCATGATGGCGGGTATCGACCCGGTGCATCTAGGCGTGATTATCACGCTCAATATTACGATCGCCTTGATTACGCCGCCCTTGGGCGCCTGTGTGTTCGTGGCGGCCGCCGTAAGTCGGCTCGAGATCGTCTCGCTGTTCAAAACCATCTGGCCATTCGTACTGACCGCCATTGCGGTGCTGTTACTGATTATTTTCTTCCCGGCACTAGCGCTCTGGTTGCCCTCTATTTTTGGATAAGACAATGCCTGCATGTTCGACGTCTGATAAGGCCTTGTCGCCTATACCCAGCCACCCAGCTCCACAATGGGACAGCGTCAGTCGCCTGCCCATTATCGACAATGGAGAACGGCTGCTACCCATGAGTCTGGCACCGGCACCTATTCGGGTGTTTCCGGCCTATTCCCGGCTGGGAATCCCTGGCGCCGTTAACGAATGCTTCGTACGCGAAGGCGTTTACCGGGCGCTGGTGGCCGCAGCATGCAGCCTGCCTGACGATATTGGGCTGATTGTGCTGGACGGCTGGCGCCCATGGCGGGTCCAGCAATATCTGTTTGAGACCCTTCAGGCAGCCATTCAGCACCGCCAGCCCGAACTGACGGAGAGCGACCTTTTAGCACGTACCCGCGAGTTTGTGTCGGTACCCAGCCAAGACCCTAGCGCCCCAAGCCCTCATCTGACGGGCGGCGCGGTGGATGTCACCCTATGTGACCGTGATGGCGTGCCACTTGATATGGGCACCCTGTTCGATGAAACGCTGCCCGCCTCGCATACAGATCACTTTGAGCAACTGGATAGCCTGACAACGGCCCAGCGCCAGGCTCGTGACCATCGCCGTTTGCTCTACCACACCATGTGCGAGCAAGGATTCACCAATCTCCCCAGCGAATGGTGGCATTACGATTTGGGCGATCAGCTTTGGGGACATTACGCAGGCAAGAGCAGCGTACATTATGGCCCAGCAGAGCTCGATACCATTGAGAACCGCTGGCGGCGTCAGCTGGGATAGCCACCAGCCGTGCCGGGCAAATAGTCACTAAGCCTTCATTAAATACGCCGAAACAGGCTACATTAGGGCTGTGCTATTTGCCCACCACACAGGAGTCATCGCGATGCCTAGCGTTTTAATTACTGGCGCCACTTCGGGTTTTGGGAAGGCCGCCGCCATGCGTTTTGCCAAGGCTGGTTGGTCGTTGATCTTGACCGGTCGCCGGGAGGAGCGCCTGAAGGCGCTTGAAAGCGAGCTTTCCAAACAAGTGCCGGTACTCACTCTGACGCTGGACGTTCGCGATAGTGATGCCGTGACCAAGGCACTTGGCGAGCTGCCTGAACAGTTTTTACCCCTCACCTGCCTGATCAACAACGCAGGTCTGGCCTTGGCCCCGGAACCCGCGCAGAAGGTCGATCTTAAAGACTGGCATACCATGATTGATACCAACATCACGGGCCTGGTGAACGTGACCCACGCAGCACTTCCGTTGCTGCTTGCGCAGGGTGAAGGCGCCAGCATTCTTAATCTTGGCTCTGTAGCGGGCCAATGGCCCTATCCTGGCGGCCATGTGTATGGCGCATCCAAGGCGTTTGTTCAGCAGTTCAGCTATAACCTGCGCTGTGATTTGCTGGGCACCGGCGTACGCGTTACCGATCTGGCCCCCGGCATGGCGGAAACCGAGTTCACCCTGGTGCGCACCAAAGGCAATCAGGAGGCGTCTGACGCCCTTTACCGCGGCACCACGCCGTTGCAGGCCGAGGATATTGCCGAGCAGCTCTACTATCTCGCCACGCTGCCTGCGCATATCAATATCAACCGATTGGAAATCATGCCCGTACGTCAGGCATGGTCGCCGTTTAACATTAATCGCGACCCTGAGTGATAACTGAACGTCGGTAAACCACTTAAGTCTTTTGAGCTGCTGCATGCAAACCCGTCATCGACACCCGTTTGCATCACCGCCTGAGCGTGCAGCAGCTTCAATGCCCGCCTAAAACGCCTAAACTTTATTCTATACCGCCCTTCTATACCGCCCTTTTTATCTGTCCTTGCATTCAATCTTATTGACGTAGCCCCACCCGATTGCCGCCTTCAGCGCCGTCTTCACCCTATGTCTAACCCGCATCTATTGACCTATATATCGTAAACCTCTATTTGTTATATATAACAACGCATCTGATAAATCTCTCTAGCATCATAAAGCGTGCGCTGCTAGGGAACCGTCCATCCAGAGGTCGATGTGCATGAATATGAACATGACGTTTCTTCAAGGACTACTCTCCAGCATCAGCACACGTACTCGCCTATTGGGCAACGCCTCGAACGCCGTGCAAGGGAGCGATGCGCATCTGCATGCTCTCGCCTCCGCCTGCGAAACACTGATGCAACGTGGAGGGGAAGCCTCTCAGATAATGACCGCACAGCGCGCCCTGACCCATTATCAGCAGTTGGAACCAGAAGAGCGCCAAGCCTTTTTCAAACTGCTCGCCGATGAGTATGCCGCCGAGCCGCAAGCCATTCACGCCGCCTATCAGGCCTACTGCGAGTCTGAAGATAACGCGGCGCTTGAGAAACTGTTCAATGCCTGTGAACCACGCCGCCAGGATTTATTGCGTCGCTTGAATCTTTGCCCAGGCGGTACCTTCGAGCTGGTAAAAATGCGCGCCGACTTGCTCAAGCAGCTGCGTCATGCTCCTGATCTTGCCGCACTGAATAGCGATTTTTCTCATTTATTCAACTCCTGGTTCAATCGGGGCTTTCTGGTGCTGGAAAGCATTGACTGGAACACACCCGCTGCCGTGCTGGAAAAGCTGATCCAATACGAAGCAGTGCATGCCATCAGCGACTGGCGCGACCTGCGTCGTCGGCTGGACCCCGAAGATCGTCGCTGCTATGCCTTTTTCCACCCGGCGACCGGAGATGAACCGCTTATCTTTGTGGAAGTGGCGCTATGCAAAGGCATCCCCGACAACGTTCAGCGCATTCTGGAGCACGGTGAAGAAGTGCCCATGGATGAGGCCGATACCGCAGTGTTTTACAGCATCAGCAACTGCCAGGCGGGACTCAAGGGCGTGTCGTTCGGCAACTTTCTGATCAAGCAGGTGGTGCAGGAGCTAAGCCGCGAGCTTCCCCAGCTCAAGAACTTCGTCACGCTTTCACCGGTACCGGGCTTTGCCGACTGGCTTGCCGAGCAGCGCACCTCTCAGTCAGTAACCCTTTCCCAACCGCTGCAGACCTTTCTCGAGTCAGGCGAAAGCAGTGGCCTTCCGGCCGCCGTGCACAAGGAATTCATGCGCCTGGCGGCTCACTACCTGGTGGAGGCCAAGCACCGCAGCGGTCAGCCGCTCAATCCTGTTGCGCGTTTTCATCTAGGCAACGGCGCCAGCCTCCACCGGCTCAACTGGCTGGGGGATATCTCATCCAAAGGCATGCAGCAAGCGCACGGACTGATGGTCAACTATCTCTATCAACTTGATCGTATTGAACAAAACCATGAAGCCTACACCCGCAATTACAGCGTGGTATGTGCCAATGATATTCGCCGCCTGGCAGGCCAGGCCGACCAGTACTTTAGTACCGAAGCGAACGCTTAGTCGTTACTGCGTTTGTAAAATAATAAGGAATTGTTATGAACCATAATCTCTATCTGCAGTTCTACCCGCATTTTGAACGCCAGCCCAACAAGGTATTGATGGATACCCTGGACGGTCAACGCTACCGGTATGCCGACGTGCTCGCTACCAGCCGCAAAATGGCCAGTGTTTTGCTTGAATTGGGCGTTTCCCCCGGCGACCGGGTTGCCGTGCAAGTTGATAAGAGTCCTGAAATTGTCATGCTGTATCTTGCCTGCCTACAGGTAGGCGCGGTCTATCTGCCGCTCAATACGGCATATACAGACAGCGAAATTGGCTATTTTCTACAAGATGCCGAGCCTCACCTTTACGTCTGTCGGCCACAGGTACTTACAGAGGCCAAACACAATGCGGGCGCGTCCAGCGTGGCCCAAGTGGAAAGCCTTGGCACTCAGGCCGACGGCAGCTTGATGGACAAAGTCGTAAGCGCCCAGGAAATGGAAACGGTCTGTGAGGTGGGCGAAGACGACCTGGCAGCGATTTTGTATACCTCCGGCACTACCGGACGTTCCAAGGGCGCCATGCTCAGCCATAAGAACCTGGCTTCCAACAGCCGGGCGCTGAGCGAGGCATGGCACTATACCGAGCAGGACCATCTGATTCACGCGCTGCCGATTTTCCATACCCACGGTCTGTTTGTGGCATGCAACATCACGTTGATCAACGGTGCTTCAATGACGTTCCTGCCCAAACTGGACGTTGACGAACTGCTGGATCTCATGCCCCATGCTACCGTGCTGATGGGCGTGCCCACTTTCTATACCCGCCTGCTTGCCTCCGAGCGCCTGAACCGCGAGGTGGTTGCCAATATGCGCCTGTTCATTTCCGGCTCGGCGCCGCTGCTGGCCGAGACTCACGAGGCGTTCGAAGCACGTACCGGTCATGCCATCCTCGAGCGCTACGGCATGACCGAAACCAACATGAACACCTCCAACCCCTACGACGGCAAGCGCCGCCCGGGCACGGTGGGCTTACCGCTTCCCGGGGTGGAAGTACGTATTGCGGATCGTGAAAGTGGTAAAGAAGTTGCCCAGGGCGAAACCGGTATGGTCGAGATGCGCGGGCCCAACGTGTTTCAAGGTTACTGGCGCATGCCCGAAAAAACCCAAGCCGAATTCCGCGACGACGGCTTTTTCATTACTGGCGATCTGGGCCTTATTGACGAACATGGCTATCTGAATATAGTGGGTCGCGACAAGGATCTGGTGATCTCCGGTGGCTATAACGTTTATCCCAAGGAGGTAGAGCAGTTGATCGACGAGCTGCCGGGCGTGGTCGAGTCTGCGGTCATCGGCGTGCCCCATACCGACCTTGGCGAAGGCGTGGTCGCAGTGGTGGTACCTGCTGCGTCTAAAGGCGTAACGGAAGCCCAGGTACTGGCCGCACTCAAAGATCAGCTCGCCCGCTATAAACAGCCCAAGCGGGTCTTCTTTGCCGATGCCCTGCCGCGTAACGTCATGGGCAAGGTGCAGAAGAACCAGCTGCGCAGTACCTATACGGATACCTTCAAAACACAACCGGCCACTGCCAGCGCGTGATCAAACGTGCGCCGCAGGCAAGGCACGAGCCTGCCTGCGGCGTACCATCGAACTAGACCACTTCCAACAACGATAATACAGGAAGGTTGCCATGGTAATTTACGGTGTTGCTCTTTTGGCCGGCTGCATGCTGGTGGGCCTGTGGGCCGGTGATGTGTTAGGCATACTGCTCGGTGTGGACTCCAACGTAGGCGGCGTGGGCATTGCAATGCTGATGCTGATTTTTCTGGGCGGTTATCTGATGGACAAGAACAAGATGCCTGCCAGTACCGAAGACGGCATCAAGTTCTGGAATGGCATGTATATTCCTATCGTGGTGGCCATGGCCGCAAGTCAAGATGTGGCGGCGGCGTTTGATGGCGGCATGATTGCCCTGCTGGCAGCCCTTTTGGCGGTCATCGTAAGCTTTGCCCTGATCCCTTTTCTCAATCGGCTCGGCCGCGCCAACCCAGCTGAAAAGAAAGTCAGCGAAACCAAGGGCATCGTGCCCGTACCGTCACAAGGCGCTAAAAAATCCTTGACCGCCTCATCGCCTTCTCATGTCAGCGCTCGCGCGCGTCATGCCCGCTAACAAGAGGCCGCTATCATGATTGAATCATTGGTTACGCAACTTGAAAAACAGCACCTGATCGCCGCTTTTGCCTTGGTGGGCGGTGCCATGTACATCTCCTATCTGGTCAGCGACAAACTGACCAAAGGGCGCGTTCACGGCTCGGCGATTGCCATTATGGTGGGATTGGCACTGGCTTATTTCGGCGGTATTTATACCGGTGGCAGTAAAGGGCTTGCCGATATCAGCCTGTTTGCCGGACTAGGCCTGATGGGCGGCGGTATGCTGCGCGATCTGGCGATTATTGCCACCGCCTATGGCGTTCGTTTTCAGGAAATTCGTGAAGCAGGCATCAGTGGCATTATTGCGCTGTTTTTGGGGGTGATCGTGTCCTTTGTGGCAGGCGTTGCCGTGGCCTACGCGTTCGGCTATCGCGACCCGGCTTCCCTGACCACCATCGGCGCCGGTACCGTTACCTATATCGTTGGCCCCATCGCGGGCGCTTCGATTGGTGCACCTTCCGATATCATCGCGCTCTCGATTGCCGCCGGCCTGTTCAAGTCGATCCTGGTGATGATTCTCACCCCGGTCGCCGCGCGGCACATCGGCCTGGACAACCCTCGTTCGGCGATGATCTTCGGCGGTTTGATGGGTACCACCAGCGGCGTCGCCGCCGGGCTTGCCGCCACCGACCCCAAGCTTGTGCCCTATGGCGCCATGACGGCTACCTTCTACACCGGCCTGGGCGCGCTACTGGCCCCTTCGGTGCTCTATATTGCCGTACGTGCCGTGTTTTAAACCTAGCTATATACCTTAAAGCGGCACTAGTGCCGCTTGCGCTTCACGGCGGAGGTGCTGGGTCAAACCTATCAATAAGCGGCCGCCGTTACGCCAGTAGTGCCAGTAAAGCGGTACATGGATGGCACGCCCGGGTATCAGCTCTACCAGCTTGCCTTGAGCCAATTCATCACGCACCTGCAGTTCCGGCACCATCCCCCAGCCGAGCCCGCTTTCAAGTAAACGTACAAAGCCTTCAGATGAAGGGCACAGGTGATAGGCAAAGCTGCCTGTTATACCCAGCTCCGCTAAATAGCGGTGCTGAAGTTGGTCATCTTCGCCAAATACAACGGCAGGCGCCTGGGGCAGTAAGGTTTCATTAATGCCGTCAAAAAAACAGCGCGCCATAAAGGCCGGACTGGCTACCGCCAGATACGGCATGGCCCCTAAGGCCACACTATTGGCCCCTGCGACAGGGCGCTCGGCAGCACATACGCACCCTGCCACCTCCCCTGCCCGCATACGTTTTAATCCGACCTCCTGATCCTCGACGACCAGCTCCAGCAATACATTTTGATGGGTGCAAAAACCACTCACCGCCGAGGGCCACCAGGTGGCTAGACTGTCTGCATTAATTGCCAGGCGCAGGCGCTCCGGCACCGCGTCATCCAATGCGGGCACTTGGCGCGTGAGATCACGCTCGAGTAAGCGCACCTGCTGTACATGGTTCAGCAACCGACGGCCTATTTCGGTGGGAGCGGGTGGCGTTGCGCGCACTAACACCGGCTGGCCAATACGCGCTTCTAACAGTTTGACCCGCTGCGATACCGCCGACTGGGATAGCCCCAGTATATTCGCAGCACGCTCAAAACCGCCCTGTTCTACCACGGCGGCCAGGGCCGCCAACAATTTATAGTCGAGCAAGCAGTTTTCCTTATAGGGCATCAGGAGTATTCGTTTTTCTTATGAAGTTGATTCTAGCAAACTGCGTTTCTCTTGAGCGGCGTAACGCTCATTGAAAAGCTATTTATAGGGAGCGAAAGAATGTGGCAAAGTTATAGCAATGGCCTGCTCATGGCCATTGGATTAATCATGGCGATTGGCGCACAAAACGCTTTCGTTTTATCGCAAAGCTTGCGACGCGAGCATCATGTAGCGGTCGCGTTACTATGTATTCTATGTGATGCGACGCTAATAACTGCGGGTGTATTTGGTCTGGCAAGTATATTAACCCAAAGCCCCTTTCTGCTTGCCATTGCACGTTGGGGCGGTATTGCGTTTTTACTTTGGTATGGCAGCCAGGCGTTATATCGCGTCTGCCGCCCTCAAGCACTTCAAGCTACCAGCACCTCGTCCCGCTCGTTAAGCGCCGTGCTGCTGGCCGCGCTGGCTGTCACGCTGCTTAACCCCCATGTCTACCTGGATACCGTATTGTTGATTGGCTCACTCGGTGCCCAGCAGCCGATGCCTGGCGTCTACGCCTTGGGGGCTACCAGCGGCTCGCTTATATGGTTCAGCGCTCTGGCCTTGGGTGGCGCCAGTCTTGCTCCCTGGCTTGCCCGCCCGCTTACTTGGCGTCTGATTGATATCGTTGTAGCCCTCATGATGTTTTTCATTGCTCTTCAGCTGCTTATGGGTATCTTATAACTTTCTGCTACTCTTTATATACTGATTAATATTAACCTTAATCAAGTTTCATTTGCTTATTTCAGTAATAAGTAAATGAACAAATGGCGCCTGC
Source organism: Vreelandella nanhaiensis (assembly GCF_003990185.1). Lineage (GTDB taxonomy): Bacteria > Pseudomonadota > Gammaproteobacteria > Pseudomonadales > Halomonadaceae > Vreelandella > Vreelandella nanhaiensis. The sequence continues at coordinate 223,292 of NZ_RZHF01000006.1, forward strand.
CCTAGAAGCTTAACTTACATAAATTTGTCCTGTGTAAATTCCCTGCTAGCTTTAAAGGGCTGAAGACGTTTATTACGGATGATCCTTTTATTAATCAAGCAGGAGTAACACGATGGTTATTAAAAACGCCAAGGAGCTTTTCACCCACCTTCTTTCTGATACAAATAATGCTGAAAAGCAAATTACAAAGGCATTACCCAAACTGGCTCGGGCAGCTGATGACCCTCAACTGGCTGAGGCGTTCAAACATCACCTGGAAGAAACTCAAGGCCAGTTGGAAAGACTTGAAAAGGTAGCCGACAGCCTTCCCGATATCCGTATCAAGCGCATGAAGTGCCATGCAATGGAGGGCCTGATCGAAGAGGGCCAGGAACTGATTGATGCGACCGAAAAAGGTCCGGTGCGTGATGCTGGTCTGATTGGCGCTGCGCAAAAAGTGGAGCATTATGAAATAGCCACTTACGGCACACTCTGTGCGCTTGCCGAGCAGTTAGGCTTTACCGAAGCGAAAAACCTTCTAGCTGAAACGCTTAAAGAAGAAAAAAGTACCGATGATAAGCTCACCCAACTGGCTGAAACGCTTGTTAACAAGAAAGCGGGCTAACACCTACTTGGCAAAGTAGCCATCAATGGCTAGGCCGTATTGGAAGTGCTTTATTAAATGACCCGTTCATTACATATAGCAATCCAATACGGCCAACTTCGTTGTAAAACAGCAAGGTCGTTACGTTAAGTGGCCAACACTAAATCGTTGTCTAATATTTTTAACTTTCGCATTGCATTTTAACGAATGACATAAATTATCTTTTATTGCCAATACTTTCCTTAAATCTCCTTTTCCATGCTCAATCAGGTTCCTGTGTCATTAGGGCGCTGAACCTACGCAGGAGTTGCCGGACTTTGACTGACAAATCGACGAACTTATCTGCCTAGTCAGCAATCCCTAGCGATTACTGGCCAGCGAACCACTTAATGCCCCGGCACTGGCTCTTCCTGTCAAATGTTGTGCTCTGCCCTATCTGGCGAAGAACGCCAACGTGTAATGCTGCAGTACCTTTTCTCACCCTAGCGTCTTAAAACGATTTAACCGCACTTTTCCCAGCATCATTATTCTTAGATTGGGTAGTATGCTGGAGACGCTTCCAAGCCAAGCGTCTTTGCTTAGGGCAATAATACTCATTAAAACTATCGTCTTGCTCTGTTATAGCCATTGGTGGCCGCTCATGAGAAGCTCTATTAATGAAAGAGAAAACGTCCGTCAACGTGCCGCCTGAGCAGGGTCTTCAAAACCAGCCAATGACGCTAACGCGTGCTTTATGGGTGGGCATGGCAGCGCTGAGCTTTGGCATAGGCGTGCTGGGCATATTTCTTCCGTTACTACCCACCACCGAGTTTATGCTGGGGGCCGTTTATTGCGCTTCAAAAGGATCGCCGCGCTTTGAGTCCTGGATCCGCTCGCGACGCTATGTCGGGCCACTGATCAAGAACTGGGAGTGCGAGCGAGCGATCTCACGGCGCGCCAAATTTGTTGCCGTAAGCATGATTAGCGCAAGCGCGCTATTTATTCTGCTGCATCTGAGTAATAGCTGGTTACGGTGGAGTCTTATCGCACTATTGATAGGCGTGGCAATATGGCTAATCACACGGCCGGAACCTACGCTAAACGACTAACGTATACGTGGAACCGGCCGTTGAACTCAACGCTTGTTAATGATGCGAGGTGTTCGGCAAGTATGTCTGCTCGGTACGTGAGTTGAGACTATGATGGTTAGCCAGCTTAAATCGCTCGACGGCGGTAACCAGCAGCTGCGCCTGACTCTTGAGGCTAGCAGCAGCAGCGGCAGACTCCTCAACTAGAGCGGCGTTTTGCTGAGTCGTCTGGTCGATCTGATTGACCGCCTCACTTACTTGACTAACTGCGGTACTTTGTTCGTTGCTTGCATCGCTGATTTCACTGACGATATCACTGACTCGCTGAATCGACGTGACGATCTCCTGCATGGTAGTGCCTGCCTGGTCAACCAACACTGATCCTTTCTCGACACGCTCAACGCTGGCGCCGATCAACTCCTTGATTTCCTTTGCAGCTCCGGCGCTACGCTGAGCCAAATTGCGCACTTCACTGGCCACAACCGCAAAACCACGGCCTTGTTCGCCCGCCCGGGCCGCCTCAACTGAAGCGTTCAGCGCCAGAATATTGGTCTGGAACGCAATACTATCAATAACACCAACAATATCATTGATCTGTCGGCTGCTGTCGTTGATATCTCGCATGGTATGTACCACCTTTTCAACCACATCACCGCCCTGCTTCGCCACGTGACTGGCGCTGATGGCCAATTGACTAGCGGTATGCGCATTGTCCGCATTTTGCGTAGCGCTTGATCCCATCTGCTCTATAGAAGCTGACGTTTCTTCAAGTGCCGAAGCTTGCACTTCAGTTCGCTGGCTCAAATCATTATTGCCCAGCGCTATTTGAACACTGGCCGTTGCCACATTCTCTGCATTGCTACGCACTTCTGAAACGACCCTGGCCAAGCTATTGACCATGGTTTTCTGAGCCATCAGCAGCTGGCCAATCTCGTTATCTGAGAGTGACTCGATACTGCCAGACAGATCACCTTCCGCTACGGCTTGCGCCTGGTTGACCGCTTGGCCCAATGGACGGGTAATACCTCGTGTAATAACAATAGCGACCCATATTGATATCAGTATAGCTGCCGCTCCTAGTCCAATCGTTTCCATCATGGACGTACGATACTGAGCATCACTACGCTCCATACCCTGCTTGGCCTCAATAAGCTGCAAGTCAATAAGTTCGCTGATGATGCTGCTAATAGGGTCAATAGATGAATAGAGCTGTCCGTTGTACGCATTCAACTGACCGCCGATCATACCGGAGTAGGTTTGTAGCGTGTTCTCCAACGCGCTTAAAGCGCTGTTGGCAGGGCCAAATCGCTTTTGCGCCTCAGAAGCTATACTTGCTTCTTCAGGAGTAAGCGACGTCGCCATGTAAGACGCCCACTCGTGATCAATGACTTCACGTGCGTTATGTACTGCGTGCAATGCCTCCTCAGCGGTAATTAATCCTTCATTGGCTTTATTAACAGCATCAATCACATTGACCGCGTAAGCATCGGAAATAACCTTGAGCCCTCGTAATGGAACCACGCGATCTTCATATAGGGATTGCATGGTTTGATTGACGTTTCGAAGGCTGAACGAACTCAACAGACTGCTAAGGACCAAAAACAGGACAGCGACCAGGAAGCCCAGCCCAATCTGTTTGCTGATAGAGAAATGTCTAAACTGCATTTTTAAGCTCCGGGATGCAACAAGGATAAGCAATTGTCTCAAGCCAGCCCAAAGGGGTTGTCATGGCGTTCCAGGGGAGGCGTCGCCATGTTGAGCAGGCTCAACTTTTCGTCGGACTTATCTGAGCGAAGGGGGGAAAGCAAATCAACTGTTCATATACGTGAGCCAAGGCTAAAAGTATGCCTTTCAGCAGCACTTACTGGATCATCATAAGTACCACTCATGCGATACCTTACCCATCGTCACGGTAGTTGATAGAGCGCGAGTAATATCGGCACCACAAACGGATACTTTAGGTGGGTTGACGTTTGATGAAGCGCCGATGGTAACAGGAGGGGCATATTCAGTAGAGCATCACCGTGCAATGAGATGGTTAGCTTACCCATAAAAACGTGGTTTGCTGATCCGCTCTTTTTATACGCCTTTTCCTGATATTTAAATAGCTAGCCGGTTACCTGCTCGCCGTTGGCGTATTTTATCCAGGTTTTGCCTAAATGGTTGCGCAACTCGCGCCCAACGCGTACGCCATCACGCGCTTCCAGCGCCTCTAGAATGGCCTCGTGCTCTTCCATGGCAGTTGCCCATTTCTCATTTTTCTGATTAGAAAGATAGCGCACCCGATATAGCTGCCGACTAAGTGTGGCATGCATGTCAATAAGCGTCGTATTACCTGACAGAGCCACAATCCGGTTGTGGATATCCTGATTCAAACGAAAGTAGTTTTGTCGGTCACGCCTTAGAAACGCTGCTTTCATTTCATAATGTAGCGCTTGTAACTCATCAATATCCTCATCACTGGCAATAACGCAGGTGAGTTCGGCTGCCGCCTGTTCAAGCACGCTCAAAACATACGCTTTTTCTTTCATATCAGCCGCGCTGACCTCTGCCACCACCGCACCTCGGTTAGGCGAAATCACCACCAGCCCTTCGGTGGCCAGAATCTTGAGCGCCTCGCGCAGTGGCGTGCGTGAAACCTGTAGCTCAACAGCCAATGTACGTTCGGGCAGCCGTTGCCCCGGCTGAAAATGATCCATCACGATGTGTTCACGTAAATAATTCGCGACTTTTTCAACAAGTCCAGCATGGCCGGGTTGAGCAACTTCTTGCATAGGTTTATTCACGTTAGTTAGCAGTTACAAAGAATGGCATACCAAAAATATCCTTTCAAACAGGAAGACATAGCAACAAAGTATTCTTTAAATCAGTATATTCATGTACTTAATAAAATATACTCTAACAATAATACCAAAGTATTATACTGATTTTATTGACCCGTAAAATGGTATACCACAACATTTCCAGCATCTGTATACTATGCCGCCGTGGCAAAGAAGCATTAATGTGTTAGCGGTCACCCTGCAAGCACTTTGACCCAAACAGGGAATACCCTTTATCTATGAATTACTTACAACACTTTGATTCAACCAAGGTAGTTGAAGCCTGTATCGCGGGCGCTGGTGATTTTGGCCGTGGCGTGCTGCGCCAGGCACGCCAAATGTCAGGATTGTCGGCTCGTATTGCGATCGACATCAATGCTGAAAAGGCAGCTGAAGCCTTGCGTCATGCGGGTATTCCCGACACCCAAATAATGGTATGCCATTCCTCAAGCGGTGCTGAGGCTGCCTGGCAAAATGGCTTTTATATTGCTACGGCCTCATTCGATACGGTAAAAGCACTCCCCTTTGACATTCTCGTCGAGTCTACGGGTATTCCCGATGTAGGCGCCCGTTATTCTGAAGCTGCCTTATTGGCGGGCAAGCATGTGGGTATCGCCACCAAAGAAACCGAATCGGTAGTGGGCCCTTATCTGACGCGTCTAGCCGAAAATCAGGGGCGTTTGTTCACCCCGCTTGATGGCGATCAGCCAAGCCTTCTTATCGGTCTGATTACCTGGGCAAGAACGCTGGGGTTTGAGGTTGTTTCGGCAGGAAAAAGCAGCGAATACGACTTTATCTGGGATGAAGCACAAGGCACCGTGACCTGTAACGGCACCCAATACGATGCCTCTGAAATGGCCGCGCTCTGGAAGCTTGACGATAACGATGCGCGCGCAACGGTAAAAGCCCGTGGCGAGGTTCTATCCGCCATTCCGCAGATTTCAGTGCCTGACTTATGTGAAATGGTGAACGTTGCCAACGCCACAGGCCTGCAGCCAGACCTGCCCGAATTCCATGCCATGGTGCTTAGAACCATAGAAGTCCCAACGCTTCTGGATACCCAGGCTGAAGGCGGCGTACTGGAAGGTAACGAGCGTCTTGAGGTTTTTAACTGCCTGCGCCGTCCAGACGAACTGAGCTTTGCCGGTGGCGTGTTTGTAGTGGTGCGCTGCGAAGACCCGCATGTATGGACATTGCTGCGTGATAAAGGCCATGTATTAAGCCGCAGTGGCAATAGCGCCATGGTATATCTACCGCGTCATTTACTGGGTCTGGAAGCGCCTATCTCGCTGCTAGATACCGTGCTGAAAGGTTTAACGTCCGGCGGGGGCCATGCCACCACCCCCAAATTCGACTTGACCGCACGCGCCACCCAAGCGATCAAAGCAGGGCAACGGCTTGAGATGAAAGGTCATCATCGGCACATCGAAGGGCTGCGTCCGGAAATCCATCCCGCCGCCGCTCTTTCAGCAGGCGCAAAAGTACCGTTTTACCTTTTGCCAGGGGCCGAAGTTATCCGAGATATCGCGCCTAATCAACCGATTACCCTTGCCGATGTCACGCTACCATCCTCTCGGCTACATGACCTCCGTCTTAAACAGGATGATCTGTTTTACGCAGCAGGTAGCCAATAACTAATGGCACAGCGCTTTTAAGGTACTTTGCTTCCTATATTGATGGGCCCTAAAAGCAACAATAATCACCATGGAGAAAATTATGGTTACTAAACATACTATTAAATATGCCGCTCTAGGTCTTGCAATGCTTGGTGCTACCACCGGCGCAAGCGCCAGTGATGCAGATAACTTCCCCAGCAAACCGATTCAGTTCCTGGTGGCGGCAGGTGCCGGTGGTGGTACTGATAACTTCGCGCGGGTCGTTCGCCCGATGTTTGAAGAAGCAATGGGTGGCGCTCGTATTACGGTGGTTAACCTGCCGGCGGCCTCTGGTGCGTTGGCTCACCAGCGTACCGCGACAAGCGCGGCTGACGGCCATACGCTGGACTTTGCCTCCACCACGCTTGTGACCTCACTTGCGGCGGGCCAAAATCCCGTGGGTCTGGATCAATTAACGCCGGTTGCACGTATGCAGTCTGACGTGATGGCGCTTTTTGTGAACCCTGAGCGTTTTCCTGATTTTGAATCCTTCGTGAAATATGCTGAGGAAAACCCCGGCAAAGTCACCGTTGGGGGCACGCATACAGCAAGCCCTGACCATGTGACTTTCCTGTCGCTGCGTGATGCGTCAGGCCTGGACATGAACTTTATCCCTTACGACAGCACCGGCAACGCCACTGCCAACGTGCTAGGCGGTAACATTGATGCGACTACCACCTCGCTAAGTCCGCTGCTGAGCTACATCGAAGCAGGCCAGATGATGCCGATTCTGGTCTTCAGCGATGAGCGTCTTGAAGACTATCCAGATGTGCCGACCACGGTTGAAAACAACTGGGATCTGACCGACGGCAACGACCGGGCCATCTTTGTACACGCCGATACGCCTGCGCCGATCCTGCAACGTTTGGAAAAAGCCTTCAAAGAGGTGTACGACTCTGAAGATTATCAGAGCTACGCTGAGCGTGTGAACCTTGACTACCGCGAAGGCTGGATGGGTAGCGACGAGTACCGTCAACGTCTTGAGAACAACTACGAGCTTTACTCACGCTTGCTGCAAAACGACTAAACCAGCAGCTGCTGGTTGGTGGAGGGGCATGTCCCCTCCTGTATCCATTTGAGAGATCGGCCTTGCGGGGCCGGTCTTCCACTATCCCCTTCAGGGTTTACCATGCACGCCAGGATCACTCTTTTTGCGCTGGGGGTCGTGTCACTTGCGGTGGTGAGTCTATACCCCACACTGCAATTCCCAAGCTCTGCGCAAGTATCCACGTTTATCGGCCCTCGCGTTTGGCCACTGACACTGCTGATCATTCTGTTTACGCTGGGCATTGTACTGATCGCTATCACGTGGCGTGACCGCAAACAGGTACTGATCACCGAGCCCCAAGCCACCCCGGATACCCCCGTTGAAACGGAAATACCTTCGGCACGTTTCTCCCTTAACCGCACCCGTCACTGGTGGTTTATAGCGACTGCCATCGCCTACACGCTATTGATGCAAAGCGTCGGTTTTTTAATCGCCAGCCTGATATTTACGTTTATCGGCACGCTGATGCTGGGCGCCCGTTCGTGGATGACCATTGCGATTACGTTAGTCATTGCTGCCGTACTGATGCAGGGCGTTTTCGTTTCTCTGCTAGGTATCCCCATGCCGTAAGGCTGACCCATAACAGACCCAACCTTCTAGGGAGTCAACCATGCTAGAACATTTTTTGGGCGGGTTAGCCGTGGTGATGCAGCCACTCAACCTGCTGCTCTTAATCTCTGCTGTCTTTATCGGCTTTATCGGCGGCGCACTACCCGGCATTAGCGGCGTTATTCTGGTGGTTATTCTGCTGCCCGTTACTTATGGCATGGAGCCGACCACGGCTTTTATGGTGCTGACCGCCATCTATGGCGCCACGGTCTTTTCAGGCCTTATCACGGCCATTTTGTACCGGGCCCCCGGCACGCCTGAAGCGGTAATGACGGCATTTGACGGCTACCCCATGACGCAGCGTGGCGAGGCAGGAAAAGCCTTGGGCATCGGTGTTTTAAGCTCGGCTATCGGCGGGCTTGTGGGTACCGTCGCGCTGATTATATTCACGCCCATGCTGGCCAAGATGGCTTTGAAGTTTTCATCTCCTGAGTACTTTGCCTTGGCGGTACTCGGTTTAACCGTGGTCGCATCCCTGGGCGGTCGCCTCATATTTGGCTTGATTGGTGCTGCTTTAGGTTTATTCATTGCGACCATCGGTATTGACCCGCTCACCGGCACCAGCCGCTTTACCTTTGGCAATCTCAACCTGGCAGAAGGCGTGGGCTTGATTCCGGTTATTGTCGGCCTGTTTGCCGTTTCAGAAGTCATGAAACGTACGCTGGACCACGAGAGCCATCAGCCCTTGAAAAAGGTGAAGGTAAAGATTTTCGACCTTCCCATTCTGCGCCAGATCGGCATGACCCTGTCACGCTCTTCCATTATAGGGGTCATCATCGGCATCCTGCCGGGTATCGGCGCCAGCACCGCAGCCATGGTGAGCTACAGCGAAACGGTCCGCTGGTCCAAGCATCCTGAGAAATTCGGCAAGGGCGCGCCAGAAGGCATCGCCGCACCAGAGTCTGCCAATAACGCAGCGGCCATGGGCGCGCTAGTACCGCTTTTTGCGCTAGGTATACCTGGCAGCGGCACTACGGCCGTTATTCTGGGCGCGTTTATCATGCACGGCCTGCAGCCCGGGCCAATGTTCATGCTGACCAGCAGTGACTTGATCTACGCCGTCTTTGCCGGACTATTCATCGTCAACTTCATGATTCTGCTTTTCTCAAAGCCTTTCATCGTGTTGTTTACCAAGTTGTTGAACGTACCTTATTCCGCACTCGGCCCCATCATTATCATGTGCTGCATCGTGGGTACCTATTCGGTACGCAACTCTATGTTTGATGTATGGTTGATGATGGGTTTTGGCGTACTGGGTTATCTGCTTGAGAAAATCAACTTTCCCCTGGTATCCATCATCTTGGGATTGGTATTGGGTCCCATTGCAGAAAGCGAGCTTCGCCGTACGTTATCCATGTCACAAGGCGACTTCAGCATCTTTCTTGAGCGTCCTATCAGCGCCACGCTGCTGAGCATTGCTTTCCTTCTGCTGGCCGTCACGCTGATTACGCCGCTGATCAAGCGCGCACGCCGCAAAACCGCTGCTACCTGAAGGCCGTATCCTGGAGAATGCTATGACCATCGTACTGGGCGCTATCGCCGACGATTTCACCGGTGCCACTGACCTTGCCAATAACCTGGTACGCGGCGGCATGCGCTGTGTGCAGGTAATCGGCGTACCCAACACCCCGCTCGACTTAAGCAATGTGGATGCCGTGATTGTGGCGCTTAAGTCACGCTCCTGCCCGGTTGAAGAGGCCACTGCCGATTCGCTGGCAGCTCTTGAGTGGCTACGTGAACAGGGTGCCCGGCAGATATTTTTTAAATACTGCTCGACCTTTGATTCAACCGATAAGGGCAACATCGGCCCGGTTGCCGATGCGCTACTTGATCGACTAGGCGTCACGCAAACTGTAATGGTACCCGCGTTTCCGATTAATGGCCGTACGGTATATCAAGGGCACCTGTTCGTTGGCGACCGCCTGCTTAACGATAGTGGTATGCAGCATCACCCGCTGACGCCCATGACCGATGCGGATCTGGTACGCGTACTCTCACGCCAGACCTCCCACACCGTTGGCTTGGCCAGCCGTACCACGCTAGCCAAGGGAGCCGAGGCCACTCGCCAACACCTTGACGCCTTGGCAGCTAAAAACGTACGCCATGTAATCTGCGATACCGTCGATGACAGCGACTTGGACGTATTGGCAGAGGCAACGGTGGAAATGCCCTTGGTAACCGGCGGCTCTGGACTTGGCCAGGCCCTGCCTGCCCAGTACCGCAAACAAGGCTGGCTTGCCGAGATCGCGGAACCGGGACGCTTACAGCCAGCCTCTGGCAGCACATTGGTGGTTTCAGGCAGCTGTTCGCGAGCAACACTTGCACAGGTAGCAGATTTCCTGGAACGCCATCCTGGCGCTGGCTTTGCCCTTGACCCTGTAGCGCTTGCTGAAGGCGATAAACAGTGGGAACAAGCATTGGCCTTCTCCTTCGAGCGCCTTGAAAAAAATGCACCTGTCTTGATCTATGCCTCTGCCGATCCTGAAAAGGTCAAGGCCGCTCAGGCTGAGTTGGGCGTCGATAGAGCTGGCCTTCTAGTCGAAGAAGCGTTAAGCCAGCTTGCCGTTACTCTGGTTAATGAAGGTGTAGGCCGCCTGGTAGTCGCCGGTGGCGAAACCTCTGGCGCGGTGGTGTCTGCTCTGGGTATTTCAGCGCTACGTATCGGCGAGCAAATTGACCCCGGCGTGCCCTGGACACAAGCGACACTGGCCAACCGCGAGGCGCCGCTTTCACTGGCGCTTAAGTCAGGCAACTTTGGCAGTGTGGATTTCTTTACCCGAGCGTTTGAGGTATTGGCATGAGTACTCACGACCAAAACCGCCTGCGCGAACAGATCAGCACGCTGGGCAAATCATTGTTTGATCGTGGTCTGACCATGGGTTCCAGCGGCAATATCAGCGTGCGCCTGGATGACGGTGGCTGGCTGATGACCCCAACCAATGCTTGCCTTGGACGCTTGGATCCTGCACGCATCTCACACCTAGACACCCAAGGCCAACTGATTAGCGGTGATAAACCCACCAAAGAGCAGTTTCTGCATATGGCCATGTACGACGAGCGGCCGCAGTCAGGCGCTATCGTTCATCTTCACTCCACGCATTCGGTCGCGGTTTCCTGCCTGCCGGGCATCAACCCCTGCGACTGCATTCCGCCCCTCACCGCCTATTACGCCATGCGCGTGGGCAAACTTCCCCTGGTTCCTTACCATATCCCGGGCGACCAACAGCTAGGCGAAGCGGTACGCGGCCTGGCAGGCAAGCACAGCGCCGTGCTGCTTGCCAACCACGGCCCGGTCGTTGCCGGTAAAAACCTCGAAGCGGCGGTGTATGCCACCGAAGAGCTGGAGGAAACGGCGAAGCTATTTTTGCTGCTGCGCGGCGAAAACCCGCGCGCGCTTACGCCTGAACAGGTTGCCGAGCTGGAAGCCCGGTTTCCAAGGGATTGAGCTATTCAGTAAGCGCACTTAAAACATAAGGGCAAAGCTCATTGAGCTTTGCCCTTATCGATGATTCCCCGTATCAACGACTATCCTTAATTCATCACCATGGTCAGGATTCAGTGCGCGTCTCAAGCAGGCGAATTAGCTCCGGTACCGCCATAGTCTGATCTTCCACACTTGCATACAGAGCCGCCACAGCGCCGGCCACGCCTCGCGTTGTGTTAAGCTCATCGGTCATGGTGTGATAGTAGCCAAGGTCTTTATGGGCGTTGGCCACGCTAAAGCGAAACCCCGAAGCATCGCCTGATTCAATAAAGGGGCGTAGCCGCTCCAAAACTACGCCGCCCCCACCGCCCTTGCTTAAAACTTCCAGAAAAGCGTGATCATCGATACCCGCTCGCCGGGAAGCTGCGGTCGCCTCGGCCAATACGGCTGAAAAGCCCAACGATACATAGTTATGCAGCAGCTTAAGGGTGTGCCCTGACCCTACGGCTCCCGCGTGGGTAATAACCTCAGCGAAGCTTTCGAGTAGCGGGCGCAACGCTTCGAACAGCGTCTCATCTGCGCCGACAATAAGGTTTAATCGCCCCTCTTCTGCTTCTTTGGGGGTGCGTGTCATCGCCGCGTCGACCAAGTGGCCACCCGCTTCTTCTACCCTGGCGGCGACCTTAGCCGTGGAGCTTGGCAACGAGGTAGAGCAATCCACCACGATAGTGCCCTGAGCCAGCCCCTCCAGCACACCATCAGGCTCAAAAAGCACGGCCTCCACCTGGGGCGACCCCGTTACACACAGCAATACCACATCGGCTTTTTCGGCCACTTCCCGGGCGCTCGAACACGGCACGGCTCCCGCCGCCAGTAGATCATCCACAGGTTGATTTCCAGAGTGGTCAAGAAAGGCTAAGGAATAACCCGCGCTGAGAATATTCTTGGCGATGCCGTGGCCCATTAAGCCTACGCCCACCATGCCGATGCGATGCTCTGTACGAACGGATTGATTCATGAATAAGCTCCTAGCCTAATGTAGTTATGATTTTGTTCTAGCCATGGCGAATGGCGACTGTTTTTATCCGTGTATAGCTGCGCAGCCCCTCGAAGCCCTTTTCCCGCCCGAAGCCCGAGCGCCCGACACCGCCGAAAGGCAGCTCAATGCCGCCGCCCGCGCCATAGTTATTCACAAATACCTGGCCGCTGCGAATGCCTCTTGCCAAGCGCAATTGACGGCCACCGTCGCGCGTCCAAACACCGGCACACAGCCCGAAATCGGTCGCATTCGCCAGGCGCAGTGCCTGTGCTTCATCGTCAAATATCTGTACGGCCAGCACAGGGCCAAACAGCTCCTCACGCAGCACCTCATGGTCATCGGGAATGTCTGTAAGCAGATGCGGGACGATGAAATGCCCGGCCGGTGAGGCATTTTTAGCTAACTTCCCTTTCGCCGCGACTCGAATACCGTCCGCTTCGGCCGTGGCAAGCCGTTTATCAAGCTGCGATTTTTGGCGGGCATTGATCAGTGGACCGCAGTCAGCGTCCTCCTCGCCCGATGCACACTGCAGCGCCGAGAAGCGTTCTATTAGCCGGTCAGTAAACGCTTGCGATATATCGCGCTGTATCAACAGCCGGCTGCCCGCCGAGCAGGTCTGACCTGCATTCTGGACAATTCCACGCACCACTGCTTCGAAAGCCGCATCCAGGTCAGCATCTGCAAAGACAATCTGCGGTGACTTGCCACCCAACTCTAACGTGACAGGCACGTGATGCTCCGCCGCGGCCTGTGTTACCCGGGTGCCGGTTACGGGCGAGCCGGTGAAAGAGAGATGGTCAATACCCGGGTGCGCGGCCAGGGCAGCGCCAGCCTCATGCCCAAGCCCCGGTACCACATTGAGCACCCCCGTCGGCAAGCCGCTAGATACCGCCAGCTTTGCCAAACTCAAGACACTCAAACAGGCATCTTCGGCAGGCTTGAGCACTATGGTATTGCCAGCAGCCAGGGCGGCTGCCACGCAGCGGCCAAAAATCTGGGCCGGGTAATTCCAAGGAATGATCTGGGCGCAGACACCATACGGCTCACGTAGCGTCATGACGGTGTAGCCCTCTTCATAGGGCAGGGTTTCACCATGTAATTTATCGGCGCCTCCGCCGTAAAAGCGAAAGTAATGTGCGCAGGCTTTAATATCCGCACGCGCCTGGGTTAAGGGTTTACCCGTGTCCAGGCACTCTAAAGCCGATAGATGCTCATGGTTGGCCTCGATGGCATCGGCAAAACCAAATAGCCAAGCGCTGCGCTGCCTTGCACTCCACTGAGCCCACTCCCCCAGCTCACCGGCAAAGGCGCGCCGCGCCATGATGACGGCATCATCAACGTGCTCGGTTGTACAGCGGGCAATGTGCGTGACGACCTCTCCACGAGCGGGTGCCTCTACCGGTAGCGTCGCGTCGGTATCGACCCAGGCATTGCCTATCAACGCCGCTTGGGGTGGAAATTCGGGCAAATCAATCATCAACATACTCCTTATCCATACAGCAGGTTAACCAGGCCCATGGAGATCCAGGGCATATAGGTAATCGCCAGCAGACACACCAGCACCACCAGCACAAACCGCATTAGCCAGGGCAGCATCTGATCAATGGAAATCTTCGCCACCGCACATGCGGCAAACAGGTTCACGCCCAGCGGCGGGGTAATCATTCCCAGGGCCAGATTGACCACCATGATCAGCCCAAAATGCACCGGATGAACCCCAAACTGTATGGCAATCGGGGTAAGAATCGGGGCCAGTACCAGGATGGCGGCACCAGTCTCAATAAACATCCCCACCACAAGAAGCAGCGCATTGACCGCCAGCAAGAAAGCCCAGGGGCTTTCAAATACAGCCGTTACCCAAGCGGCGACGTTGGCCGGGAGACCAGAGCGGCTAATTAAGAAGCTGAACAACGCTGCGGCCGAGATAATCAGCATCACAGCAGCAGTTGAGATAACACTTTGGCGCAGCACAGGCATCAGGTCGGCAAGCTTAAGTTCACGGTAGCAAGCGCCGACGACCAGGGCATAAAACACCGCCACCGCCGAGGCCTCGGTGGGCGTAAAAATACCGCCATAGATGCCGCCGATGACCACCACTGGCATTAACATCGCCGCCCAGGCGCGCTGGAAGGCTGTCGTGAAACACGTGCGGTCCTGGCTGTCCTGAAGGCCGAAACCACGCAACTTGCAAAAGACGTACAGAAAAATCAGTAAGGCGAAGCCAATCAAAAACCCGGGGCCAATGCCCGCAATGAATAGCTGGCCAATCGAGGTATCGGTGCTCACCCCAAATAGAATCAGCGGGATGGAGGGAGGAATCAGCACCCCAAGCTCTGCTGAGGAGGCCTGAATGGACGCTGCCAGGGGCTTGGGGTAACCGTGCTTGACCATTGCCGGAATCAGGATCGCGCCAATAGCAAAGGTGGTCGCCACGCTGGAGCCTGACACCGCCGCGAACATCATGCAGGTAAGGACGCAGGTCATCGCCAGCCCCCCCTGGACGCCGCCCACAATCGACTTGGCCAGATCAACCAGTCGGTTGGAGATGCCACCGGCCGCCATCAGGTTTCCTGCCAGGATAAAAAAAGGAATCGCCATCAGCGGGAAGTTATCCAGCCCTACAAACAATTGCTGGGGCACCATCACCAAAGGAAAACGTGAGAAAAACTCAATACCGATGATCGATGCCAGCAAAATGGAGATCGCGATCGGCACGCCGGTGGCGAACAAAATCAATAGCGAAAGACCAATGGCGAGGTTCATAAGCGAGACTCTTTATGAGTAGTAACGGGAACCTCGGATGAGCTTCCTGAGGATGGCGTATCGGGCATGGCTACCACCTCCGGTTCCGCTGCCTCATCGTGCATCGGCCCCAGGGCCTCAAGGCCGCAGCTTTGGGCCAACAGCCGCGCCATGACAGCCAGCATCGCAAAGGCGCTGCCTGCCGGAATGGCCGCGTATGCCCAGGCCATCGAGACCTCCAGGGCTGACAGCGTCTGGTTGCTGACCCGCTGGGTCATTTGAATGCCGTAGTACACCAATACAGAGAGCACCAGAAGGCAACACAGTCCGATAAACCACTCAAGCGCCAGCAGCGTGGGCTTGGGCACGAGCTTGTAGATCACCTCCACGGCCATCATGAAGCCGCCGCGGAACGTGGCAGCCGCCGCCATAAACACACACCAGATCATCGTCGCCCGTGACAGCGTCTCCGACCAGGTTGAGGGCGCATTGAAGAGAAATCGCGTGAGCACTTGATAGAACCCCAGCGACACTGAAACGATCAACATCAGAATAGCGATCGTGAGTGCCAACCGAGTCAATACATGTTCGACACGCAGAAACCAGGACACCATGAGTCACCTCATCCGCCAGGTAATAGGAAGGTGGCGCCCAGAGGCGCCACGGGATGGGCTCAGCAGCTGCTATTGCGAATGCGCTCTAGCATCTCATCGCCATACTGCTCGATAAAACTAGCGTGAATGGCCTCTACCGCCTCCTGGAACGGTGCAGGATCAATGTTATCGGTGACCGTCATACCTTGCTCTTGCAGGAATGCTACCCCCTCCTCTTCCAAGCGTGACACCTCAGCACGAGTAGCTTCGGTAGCGGCTTGGGCAGCTTCATCAAACCAGGCGCGCTCCTCCTCGCTCAGTCCATCAATCAGAACCGGCGAGCCGAGCAGAATAGCCGGTGAATAGACGTGACCGGTCAGCGATAGTTGGTCCTGAACCTCGTAGAGGTTCGCGGCCACAATCACCGCAATGGGGTTTTCCTGGCCGTCCACCGTACCCTGCTGAAGGGCGGTAAACAGCTCCGGCATGGCCATGGGCGTCGGGCTTGCCCCTAACCCTTCAAAGGCCTGCTGGTGGATACGGTTCTCCATGGTGCGGATTTTCAGACCACGAACATCCTCGGGCTTTTCAATGGCTTTTTGGCTATTGGTGATATGGCGAAAACCGTTTTCCGACCAGGACAGGCCAACCAGGTCGTGGTCGTCCATCTTATCGAGCAGCTCCTGGCCGATCTCACCATCAAGCACACAGCGGGCCTGCTCATAGCTGGTAAACAAGAATGGCAGATCGAGGACATAGGTCTCCGGAACAAAGTTACCCAGCGGCCCGGTGGAGGTGATCACCACATCGACGGTGCCGATCTGCAGTCCTTCGATCATGGCCCGCTCTCCACCCAGCGAGCCACTGGGGTGATCCGTCACGGTAAAGGCACCGTCAGAGAGGCGTTCGAGGGTCTCTTTAAAGGCCTTGGAACCAGCGCCGTAGTGAGAGTTGCTGGAGATGGCGTAGCCCACGCTGACTTCTGTCGCGGCCTGGGCCTGAAATGCCAGGCCCGCCAGGGCCAGAGTGGTAGCAGTGCCGATGGCGGTCGCAAGCGTACGCCGAGCGAAACGAGTGGTCATGGTGATACTCCTGATTGTATTTATTAGTAAGAACGACTGGGGTAGTAGCCCCTTATTGCTCGCCCGCCAGGCAGGCGAAGATTCATTAGCGATGCTCTGCCACATAGGCATCGATAATCTGCTTGAAGTCCCGGTCCCCGACAAAACCCAGCTGGTTCGCTTTAGCGGTTTCAAAGCGAGCAGGCCAGCTAGCCACCAAAGGTTCAATGCGCGCATCGGGTTCATGGCGTACACGTGCTACGGCTTCAGCGCCTGCCACCTCACGCAACGCCTCCAGCATCTCAGCAACATGGGTGGTGATACCCGGTAGGATGAACGCGCGGAATTTACCCAGCGCCTCTTCCTGCACTTCAGCGCCATGTACCAGCGCTTCAATCACCTTATCCGGCGACATCACAAATAGCGCCTGATCCAACGGCACGGGGCAAATGGCCTCTTCTCCGTTTAAGGGTTCGCGTAGAATGCTGGACGCAAAGCTGGAAGCCGCGGCGTTGGGCCGCCCCGGGCGAATCACAATGGTCGGCAAACGCAGTACCCTGCCGTCAATCAGGCCTCTTCGGCTGTAGTCGTTGATTAAGAACTCGCACATCGCTTTTTGTGTGCCGTAGGACGTTTGCGGCTGCAAAGCCGTCATGTCATCCAACACATCGGGCAGATCCCCGCCGTAAGCCGCCACAGAGCTTGCCATGACCAGGCGAGTCTTATTCAAACGACGGGTACGGCAACCTTCCAGCAGGGCGCGAGTGGCATCAAAATTGACCGCCATCCCTAGATCCAGATCAGCTTCAGCCGCGGAGCTGACCACCGCTGCCAAGTGGAAGATGACATCGGGCTTTCGATCAAGCACACCGTCGAGCGCATTCGGAGCAGTAATATCCACGGCATCGTTGTGGATCGTTATATCAGGCGCGTCGGGTACGGCGGCCTGGGTTTGATCGACCAAGGTTAAATGCGTGATCGGCTGACCGCACAACTCTTTACGGCTAATCAGTCGATGTAAAAGACGCTGACCCAGAAAACCGGCGGCGCCTGTTATTAAGATATGCATGATTAAGGTGTCCTCGCTTTATTGTAGGTTGTTAGCGCTTGAGACTATTTTCTCGCTACCCGTTACTCGCTATCCATTACCCGCTCTTCGTTACAAATTCAGGGGCACAGACCATAATTTCGCCCCCAGCTTAGACCTTGGCGCGTATCGCCGGCTGGTCTATATTCGCAGCCAACCCAACCGCTATAGCCCAGCGTTTCGAGCTTGGCAAACAGCGCCGGATAATTGACCTCGCCAACATCAGGCTCATGCCGTTCAGGCACTCCCGCCACTTGAACATGACCGATAGCACTAAACTGCCGCTCAAGATGGCGAATGAGATCCCCTTCCATAATCTGGCAATGGTAAAGATCAAACTGTAGCTTCAGATTGTTCGCTCCCAGCTCTTTCAATACCGCCATGGCTTGTACCTGTCTCGACAAGAAGTAATTGGGCATATCACGGGTATTGATAGGCTCGATTAATATCTCCTTGCCCAGTTTGGCGGCCTCATTAGTGGCATAACGCAGGTTACGCAGGTAGGTAGCCTGATGATCAGCTTGGGTCGTGTCATCGGCATCCTCAGGTAGTAACCCGGCCATGGCGTGAACGCGGGGGCAATTCAGCATCTCGGCATAACGTAACGCCTCAACGACCGAATCACGAAACTCAGCTTCGTGCCCAGGCAAGCTGGCAAGCCCTCTTTCACCTGACTCCCAATCACCCGGCGGCAGATTAAACAGCACTTGCTCCAACTGTGTTTCTTCAAGCGCCTGACGCAGTTCCTTAGCGCTATAGGCGTAGGGAAACAGGTATTCAACCCCTTTAAACCCTGCATTTGCAGCCGCCGAAAAACGGTCCATAAAGTCGTGCTCGTTAAACAGCATGCTAAGGTTGGCGGCTAATCGAATCATGACGTATCGGTACCTCTTTTTTGTCGCAATGCGGACTAATCCCAGGGAAATTGCGCCTTAGGTTCCACGATTTGTTCAGGCGTTAATCCTCGCGGGTTTTCGCCGTGTAATTGCAAGAAAAGTTTGGTCGTATCTATGCATGAACAGCACCTTAGTGGGCTTATTGCCGCTAAGCAGGTGGCGGTCGTTGTCATTCAGATGGGAAATCCGCAATGGGCCTACTCGGGCCAGGCAGGCGTGCGTAGACGTTATCAAGCAATTGCCATCCTCCAAACACACACTGACATTGCCGCTGGAGTTCATGACTTGACCGGCTTTCACTCTCTTTGAGTCTGAAGAGGTATAGATCAGTACGGAGACGTTTTGCTCTAAATGTTCAAGAGCGAAGACCAGCACGCCCTCATGCTGTGTATCACTTGCCGCAGGCTGCAAGCGACCCAGTTCGGCGATACCCTGCATAATGCCCATGCTTAGGTTCCCTGAGCATCGTTAGCCGCTTCAGGCAACGTAATACCTGATAGCCGCTGGTAGACTTTGATAACGGCGGAATCATCCTCTCGACCAAAGCCTGCCCCACTGGCCGAGGTAAACTGCTGCAGCGCGCTGGCGGCAACCGGCGTTGCCATCGAAAGCTCGCGCCCGGTCTGATGCACGATATTGAGGTCTTTAATAAAGATATCCACCGCCGAAAGCGGCGTGTAGTCGCCACTCAGAATATGCGGCACACGGTTCTCAAACATCCATGAGTTGCCCGCTGAGTGGGTAATCACCTCAAAAATGACCTCGGGATCCAGCCCCATCCGGATACCCAGTGCCATAGCTTCAGCAGCCGTCGCGATATGTACGCCTGCAAGCAATTGATTTACCAGCTTCATACTTGACCCGACGCCAGGGGCATCGCCTAGGCGATAGACATTGGCCGCCATGGTATCAAGCACTGGTTGGGCTTTAGTAAACGCCTCAGGCGCCCCGGAAGCCATCACCGATAATTCACCGCTTTTTGCTTTCGCAGCGCCCCCGCTAATCGGCGCATCCAACATCAGTAAATTTGCTGCTGCCAAGCGCTCACTGAGCGTTCTTGCCTGGCTAGGTGCGATGGTCGCACACTGGATAATCAGGCTATCAGGGGCTAGATGCGCAGCCACGCCCTGATCTCCAAATAGCACCTGCTCAACCTGATTACCGTTCACAACCACGACCAGCACAACATCACAGTGAGAAAGTTCTGCAGGCGTTGCGACACTGCACCCACCAGAGGCGACAAAAGAAGCGCGAGCTTCATCAGAAATATCGCAACCAACAACATCAAGCCCTGTTTGCGAAAGGCTGCGCGCTATTCCCATGCCCATAGCACCAAGGCCGATAACGCCAATATGAAGAAGTTGTTCACTCTGGCTGCTCACCTGGTGATACCTCACTTAGTTGTTGTTATTCGTTATCGTCGCGGTGTTTGATCATCAATTAACCATCAAATGGTAGCGCTGTCATGATAGCGCTACCATTACTTCTAGATTACTCTCTGCGTATCGACAAGTTGAACATCAAGGACGTGTGACTAATGTCTAAAGACCTCCCGACTAATGCCAAGTCACGTCGTCGTCCCGAGCAAGTTACACTCAGCCAAGTGGCCCAAGCAGCGGGGGTCTCCCCGATTACGGCGTCGCGGGCACTGAATCACCCCGATAAGGTGAGCACCAGTACACGCCAAAGCGTTTTGCAAAGTGTGGAGCGCTTGGGTTATGTGCCTAACTTGGTAGCAGGAAGCTTAGCGTCCTCCCGTTCCCGGCTAATTGCCATTATCGTGCCTTCACTGATCAATAGCGTATTTGTAGAAATCATTAAAGGCCTGCAGGAAACGCTAGAAGCACAGGGGTATCAGATACTGCTCGGCAATACCGATTACGACCTGGACCGTGAATATCAGCTGGTGCGTACGTTTTTAGGCTGGTCGTGCTCGGCCTTGGTTACCGCCGGGCTACGTCATAACGATGCATGCCGAACGCTATTGGCTAACTGGGGCCATCCCATTATGGAAGTGATGGAACTAGGCAAAGGGATGGACCTAAACATAGGCCTCGACCATACGGCTGCCGGGCGCTGTATGGCGAACCACCTTATCGACAGAGGCTACCAGCGAATTGTGTATGTTGGCGCGCGACTTTCTCACGATTATCGCGCAGGGATGCGCTACCTGGGGCACAAAAAAATGCTGAAGGCGAAGGGGCTTGAGGCACCCTTGTTAGAACTGAACACTTTGGGCAGCCTGCAGGCAGGCGCGGAAAGTCTAGCCCAGGTTTTAAAAGACTACCCCGCCACACAGGCTATCCATTTTGCCAATGACGACCTTGCTGCAGGGGCTTTGCTAGCTGCTCAGCGTCAGGGGCTAAGCGTGCCAGATGATATTGCTATTGCAGGTTTCAATGGTTTACCGCTCGGCCAACATATCACGCCGAAACTCACTACCATTCTCTCCCCACGAGAAGCCATGGGCCGCCTGGCGGCCCAAGAACTCATTCGCAGGCTAAGCGGAAAGAGTGTCTATCGTCGCCAGCACGATGTAGGCTTCACGCTTCAGGTCGGTGAGAGTACGTAAGATATGGCAGGCCGTTTTTTTGCTAACTCCGCCCCGCTCATCATGATTAAAAATCCGAATGCAGTATCGCGGGTGACGATGCCGTGCTGAACACTTACCTGGCGACCTGGCATATACCCTGCCCACACGAGGCTTTTCGCGTTACGCTCTTCGACGACTGGTTTCCAAGGAATCGCCATGCTCCCTGACTACCCCCTCATCGCGTGGCTGTTGATTGTGTTTTCCGTTTACCTAACCGGTGTCTCTAAAGGCGGGTTTGCCGGGGGATTTGGCACGCTGTCGGTGCCGCTTATGGCACTGGTTATTAGTCCCACCCAAGCCGCGGGACTACTGCTGCCGCTTCTGCTGGTGATGGATGGATTTGCGGTAAAAGCGTGGTGGGGAAAGCAAGCAAATGCGGAGGTGTGGCGCTTTGTGCCGGGGCTATTGGCTGGCGTTACGGTAGGCACGCTGCTGTTCGGCAGCTTAAGCGAGCAGGAGGTTCGCTTGGTACTTGGTGGTATTTCTCTCGTATTTGCCGCCTATATGCTATTTAAACCGGTAGCCCAAAAGCCTATCTCAACACGTTGGGCGCTACCTGCCGCCAGTGTATGTGGCTTCACAAGCTTCATTGCCCATGCTGGCGCCCCACCGCTCAATCTTTACCTGCTGCCACGCAAACTATCCAAAGAGACCTTTATCGCCACCTGCGCCATTTCGTTTGCGATTGTTAACGTGATCAAGCTAGGTCCCTATCTATGGCTTGGCGAGGTGAACGTCACCAGTGCCTGGGTCTCCCTGTTGCTGGTGCCCGTTGCTTGGCTCGGCGTGCACAACGGCTTTTGGCTGCAACATCGTGTTAATGAAAGACTGTTTTATCGGCTGGTGATTTTTGCCATGTTCTTGGTGGGCATCAATTTAATCTGGCAAGCCCTAACGCCTTAAGACATGGGCGCCTTGAACTATGACGATTATGTATGCGGATTGTCGCGTCGTAACCCTAGAATTTTCAAGCGGGAAAGACCGCTAATCTAAACGTCACCACTCTTCAGGCTCCCTTCTCAGCCAACGCATGATTTAAACTGTCAGCGCGTAGAATAACCAGAAAAAGTGCCAAAAAGACGACTTTTTCGCCTAGAGAAACCTATTGGTAGCCTAATCATTAGTCGTAAAATTTTTTTCATTAACAAGCTGAGAAGACGTTAGCCTCTAGGGAGTATATGATATTAGAACGACCTAAACGCCGCCCGCTACGCTGACAGTATATGAGGAGATCCATGACGGGCTCTTTAGCATCAGACAATACGCTCTACATGACACTGACTAACGAGCTACCGGCGTTTTTGAACCAATCGCTTTTACAGTGCAAAAATCTCCCTTCACTACCTTCTGTTGCGCTTCGGGTGCTTGAAGTAGCTCGTTCATCAAGATCGACCTTAAATGATTATGTCAAAGCAATTGAGCATGACCCAGCTTTAACGCTGCGTTTGATTGCGTTTGCAAATAGCGCGTATTACGCACAAGCATCCTCATCCGCTCAGACCTGTTTGGACGCAGTACAGCGTCTAGGTTTAGATGCAACCCTTGCCGTTATATTGGGGTTTAGTTTATTCCAGCATGCCACAGAGGCGCCTTACCATAACCGAACATGGCAACGTGCCATCACCGCCGCTCTGATAGCACGTTATCTTGCTGAGCAGGAATGTCCGGAACAAAGTGGAAGCGCCTTTACCACAGCCTTATTGCAAGATATTGGCATACTGGCGCTTCAATCCGTCTACCCTGATGAGGCAAAGACACTGTATGCTGAATCTCCTCTATCCGAACCTCATGCAGGGTTATCTCGCCCAGACCTGCTTAAAGATGCTTTTCATACAGAGCCTCCTTATGCTGAAAGCCCACATGCAGAATTAGTGCGCGCAGAGCAGCGCTATTTTGGCTGTGATCATGCATTAGTCGGCGCGTGGCTGGCAGCTAAGTGGGGAGTCCCTGATAACATAGTGAATGCAATACATCAGAGCCATGAAAGCTTCTTATTGAACGATAAGCTACTACTCTGTATTCGCTTGTCTGGGCCTATTGCTGATGCTTGGTTATCAAGAAATCCAGCTTCTCAGCTGGCTGCTTTGTTATATCAGTTAAAGACGGTTAGCTATACCTATGCACTAAGAATTAATGAAGTACTTCATAACGTTCAAAAGCAAACCGATATAATCGCCAATGCGTTGAATATGACCGCCCCCGTCAAGGTCGATAGCACTACCCTGTTGGCTGACGCTCACCAGTTGCTCTTCCAGCATACGCTAACACTGAGTTCTCAATTAGAGGACCAAAAACAAGCGCTAGTCTCTTTACGCTGCCCTGATGTAAATCAAAAAGAGCATAGCCTGCGGGATGCTTCTCTTCATATTCATCGTTCAGGATTAATCAGCAAACCGAAAAATAGATAATCATACTCCGACCTCGCCCGTATTCACCAACAGGCCGCGCGGTCGCGGCCTGTTGAGACTAGTTATTCATTGCATAAGGCAGATAAAGCGCGATCGCCGGGAAGAAGTGCATCAAGGCAATTGCCAAAAGCATTAACAAAAAGAAAGGCAGGGTCGCCTTGGTGATAGTCAAAATATCCTTGCCGGTCAGCCCCTGAATGACAAACAGGTTAAAGCCTACCGGCGGGGTAATTTGCGACATTTCCACCACGACCACCAGATAGATGCCGAACCAGATCAGATCAAACCCCGCCGCGTTTACCACTGGCATAATCACCGCGGTTACCAGCAGGATAAGCGAGATACCGTCCAAGAAGCAGCCCATGATCAACAAGAGCGCTGTCAGGGCGATAAGCAGCATGGTGGGTGATAAGCCCATCTCACTGATCGCGCGTGCCAACTGCATAGGCACTTGAGTAAAGCCCATCGCCGAGGTAAGAAACGATGCGCCAGCGATAATAAACGCGATCATGCAGGCCGTACGAATTGCCGCAAATAGCGAGCTTTTGAATATCTTAAGAGTGAAGTGGCCATTCCATCGTGCAATCACCATAGAGAGCACTACCCCGACCGCTGCCGCTTCCGTAGGCGATGCTAGCCCGCCGTAAATAGAAATAATAATGCCGCCGATCAGCGTCAGAATGGGTGCCAGTGCCCAGGTATTACGCAACTTCTCAGAGAAGCTCATGGATGATTCATCTTCCCCGGTCAGCCCCGCTCGATCACCCTTGATGAGCGCCCAGAGAATCAGATAAGACATAAACAGCGCCAGAATCATAAGGCCCGGTCCGACGCCTGCCATAAACAGGCGCGAAATGGACTGCTCGGTCACCACACCATAAACAATCAGCATGATGGAGGGCGGAATCAGCAAACCTAGCGTCGAGGCACTGGCTAACGTACCGATAGCCATATTGCTGTCGTAGCCGCGCCGCTCAAGCTCTGGCAGGGTCATTTTACCTACGGTGGCGCAAGTGGCCGCCGACGAGCCGCATACGGCTGCAAACATACCGCTGCCAATAATATTGGTATGCAGCAAACGACCGGGTAAGCGGTTGAGCCAAGGCGAAAGCCCACGGAACATATTGTCGGCAAGCCCGGAGCGAAAGAGTATTTCGCCCATCCAGATAAACATCGGTAGTGCCGTTAAATCCCAGCCATAACTCGCTCCCCAGAAGTCTGAAGCCAGAATCGGACCAGGCGCAAATGGGCTAAAGAATTGCAGCGCCACCCAGGCGGTACCGATCAAGGCAAAGGCGATCCAGACGCCCCCGCCGAGCAAAAGCACCAAGGTGAAAATAGTTGCCAAACTGAGTGTTAACACGGTTTTTCTCCAACATAACGTGGCCAAGCAGTGTCGGCAGGGAATCAGTGCATTTCGCTATCATCGGTGGATGTCGCTTCGCGAAATCTGGACGGGTCACGTACGGCGATGCGCATTGCAATCACTAGCGCCTCTATCAAGGCAAGGCTGAGCAGGCCTACACTGATCACCAAAACACTTTGAGGTATCCACAGCGGTATGGATAAAAAGCCTGATGACACATCGTTGTATTGCAGGCTCTCTCTTGTCAGCTCAATCAGGCCATACCCGAGTATCAGACTAATCGCTAAAGCAATAAGCAGAGCAGCCACCTCAAACCATACCCGGATGGCAGAAGGCAGCCGCGAAATTAACAGCGTCACACGAATATGAGCGTGATGAACAAAGGTATAGGCCAGACCAAGAAAGGTGGCACCCACCAATAGATAGGCGGCCATCTCGGAAACGCCCGTGATACTGATACCCAGGCGGCTCAGGCCCACCAGGATCAGTAGCGCATCGATCGCGCGAAAAGCAACCTGCAGTGCAATCAGCGCGCAAATCGCGATCATGCAGGCCGCCGCCCCCCACGCACCAAGGCGGTAGAGCTTGTCGAATTTAAACGTCATGTTCGTATCTCACCGAGTGGCTGGGCGAAAAGAGGCGGCTAATGCCGCCTCTGAAGAACGTTCCTGGCTTAGTTAGCCTGTTGTTCCCGGTAAGCTTCAAGCGCTGCTTCTGCTTCATCATCAGCGCGGCTCAGCCAATCCTGGAAGAGCTTGTCACCCGCTTCCTGGAGCGCAGCAGCGACCTCTTGATTCGGGGTCGATACGGTGATGCCGTTCTCTTCTAGAGCGGCGAGGCTCGCATCGTTATCTTCACGGCTTAACTGCCAGCCACGTTCTTCCGCACGCTCGGCGGCCTCCATCAAGGCATCCTGAGTCGCCTCATCCAGACGATCAAAACTGCGCTGGCTGATAAACACGATGTTTTTGGGAAGCCACAGGTTGGCGTCGGTGTAGTAAGACACGTAGTCCCAGGCCGTCATGGCGTTACCGGTAGAACTCGAGGTAATCATGGCGTCCACGCGCCCAGTGCTAAAGGCAGTGGGAATATCCGACTCTTCGGTTTCCGTGGGGCTGCCGCCCAGGTTGTTCACGAACCGCTGGGTATTGATATTGGGCGCGCGCACCCGCAAGCCCTCAAACTGGGCGGGATCCGTCAACTCCTGAGCGGTATAAATCCCTTGCGCCGGCCAGGCAACCGCATAAAGTGGAATCAGCCCCTCCTGAGCGAACAGCTCAGTAATTATGGGCTTGGTGGCCTGCCACAATGCAAAGGCATCCTCGTAGCTACCAGCTACGCCGGGCAGCGTATCGATTTCGAAGATAGGGTCATCATTAGAGAGGACCGACATGAATACCTCACCAGCATCAATGGTGCCGCGACGTACCGATGGCTTGATCTCACCATGAGAGACAAGCGAGCCCCCGCTATGCACGGTGATCGTTAGTTCGCCATCCGTCATCTCAGCCACATCTTCTGCAAACTGCTTGGTATTCTGAGTATGAAAGCTGGCATCTCCATAGGGAGTGGCCATGGTCCATTGAGCTGCCTGGACGGAAGCTGTCGTTACCAAGCCATAAGCCGTTGCCAGAAGTAGTGGGGTCACGATGCGCATACGCATGAGTAAATCCTCTTGTTTATATTAGTGGAGTTGATGCGTCTGGGGTGGTAAGAGAGACACTCGGCTGTACCCAGTGCCCGTTGAATAGTGCGCTGGTCATCTCGACACGACGTTCCTGCGCGTAGGCGTTGGCCGTTTTTTGGGCTAAACGGCCAACGCCTCTACAAAAGCGGGGATGATTGGCGCGACGCCATATCACATCATAGTTCATCGCGGGTAGCGGCACCGGCAGCGCCAGACGTAAAAGCTCGCCACGCCGCCACTCATCAAGCACCGTGGCCACCGGCAACGCACCGATACCCAAGCCTTCCATCGTCATGCGTACAATTGTCATCAAGGTGCTAACGCTATGGATACGCGGGCTGGTAACGCCCTGCTCGGCCAGATACTGAACCAGCTCTTCGTAAGGCCGAGCCAGTTTTCCAAACGAAATAAACGGCAGCTTTTTGCACCAGGCTTCAGTGTTTTCACTGAGCATCTCTGCATGGCGTGGAGATACGAACATACCCATTTCGTAAGGGCTTAACGCTTCGTATTCGATCTGCTTGGGCGGCAGGTAGCCATTCATGGCCAGTAAGATATCCAGCTCGTTACTCATCAGCCGCTCGTTGAGCGCCGGCGAGTAATCCACCGTAAGCTCGATGGTTAAACGCGGATAACGTTCGGTAAGCTGGCGCATGAATTCAGGAAACCAGCTGTGGGCAATGGTTTCGATCGTGCCTAGCCTGAGAGGTGCCGAGTACTCTTCTTCACTGTCGAAGAGTTTCATGGCTTCATCGCGTTGGCTGAGCATGCGCTCGGCATGCAGGAAAAATTCTCGCCCACGCATCGTGGGCTGCACCGGGCGAGCCGAGCGCTCCAGCAGCAGTTCGCCTACCGTCGCTTCTAAGCGCGAAATGCGTTCTGAGACCGATGGTTGAGTCAAATGCAGACGTACGGCCGCCTTGCGAAAGGACCCCAATTTGACGGCCCAGACAAACGCTTCAAGTTCTTTGAAATCGAGCATAATGTTGCCTAATCCACGCGTGCAATGACCAAAAGATATCGGCGCTATCTATTGATGAGCGTCGACTCACAGAGCAGCTGTTTGGCCCACAGAGCGAGTTATCACTGCAATGTAATTTCAAGTCCAACGGAGGTAGTAAAGCGCCTCGTTGGTGGTGCGTGGCTGGCAAGCGCATGATTCACCCCGGAAAACGCTTTTTGTTGACCCATTATTGTGAGTAGCTTGAGTCATGTGCGCGTTTCTCTTTATCTTTTATTGAGTGCTTTTATTTAGTTGATAATAGCATTACTCCCTATCGTCAACTATTTTTCTAAGAAATAACAATACGATAGAAGTTACCGATATTAAGTATCGTGAAAAACGATTGGTAAGTGAAAGCGCCTCTCCCTTATATTAGTTTGAATTTAATAACGCATCCCAAATAACACCTGTAATAATAATTGGAGTCGTTATGGCTATCCCTCTACTCAACTGCGACATGGGCGAAAGCTTCGGTAACTGGACACTTGGCCTTGATGCTGAGGTCATGCCTTACGTTGACTGTGCCAATATCGCCTGTGGCTATCACGCCTCCGACCCCCACGTCATGCGCCATACTGTTGCACTAGCGGCCAAGCACGGCGTGCGCATTGGTGCTCATCCAGGCTATCCCGATTTAATGGGTTTTGGTCGGCGCTCCATGGCCTGCTCGGCGGCTGAAGTCGAAGACATGATCCTTTATCAGGCGGGGGCGCTTGCGGGCATTTGCCGCGCGGAAGGCGCCGAACTTGCCTATATCAAGCCGCACGGGGCCATGTATAACGATATGGCTGCCAACCTCGAGCTGCTGGAAGGCGCGATGCGCGCTGTGCGTGCGTTTGACACCAGCCTCCCGCTGATGGTGATGGCTACCGCTGATCCCGAGCCGCATCGCGAACTGGCCGCCAGAATGGGCATCACGCTCTGGTTTGAGACCTTTGCCGACCGCGCTTATGAGGCCAACGGCCATCTGGCATCGCGCCGCTTGGCGGGTGCGGTGCATCACGATCAGGCGACCATCGTGGCCCAGGCCATTGCGCTGGCCAAGGGGGAAGCCCTGACCGCCCGCGACGGCACCGCGCTTCACCTTCCCTGCGACACGCTCTGTGTCCATGGTGACAATCCCGAATCAATCGCGGCCGTACGTGCCATCCGTGATGCCTTCAAAGCGTTGGAGTCCGCGTGAAACTGCGTCTTGAAACCGCTGCCATGGATGCGCTGACAGTACGACTGTTCGATGTCATCGACGAGCGCAACATGGCCTGGATCATGGCGGCCGACACCGCCTTGCGTCACGCTTTCGGCGATGCGCTGATCGACCTTGTCCCCTCTTACACGACGCTGTTGATTCATTATGATTGTCGGGCCATGGCCTTTGTCGAGGCCACGTCCCTCGCCCGCGATGCGCTTAAAGACTTACAGCCTGCCGATACTCAAAACGGCCAGCTGCATGAAATTCCGGTATGGTACGACGAGAGCGTTGGCCCGGAGCTTCCGCAGGTGGCCAAGCGCGCGGGGTTAAGCGTTGAGCAGTTGATCGAGCGTCATTGTGGCCACGACTATTGCGTGTTCGCCCTCGGCTTTGCTCCTGGCTACGGATTTATGGGGCTGGTGGATGAAGACCTAGCCACGCCGCGCTTGAAGACACCACGACGTCGCGTAGCCGCCGGAAGCGTGGGCATCGCCGATCGGCAGACGGCCATCTACCCGCTGCTCTCACCCGGTGGCTGGAATATCCTGGGCCGCACGGCAGTCCCCCTGTTTGAATACGCCCGGCGCGGAGAACCGCTATTCCGCCCCGGTGACAAGGTACGCTTCATGTCCATCTCCAAAGCTGAGTTCGAAGCCGCCGGCGGCGATACTACACCACTGGAGGAGCGCGCATGAGCCAGGGCAGCATCACCGTCAAACAGGCCGGGCCGCTGGCTCTGATTCAGGACGCGGGGCGCTTCGGCGTGGGGCATCTGGGCGTCACCCAAAGCGGCGCTGCCGACTGGATCTCGTTTCGCTGGGCCAACTGGCTGCTGGGCAACCCGATAAATAGCGCGGCGCTGGAAATCGTCATGGGCGGCAACCTGACGTTAGAAGCAGGCAGCGACGTCTGCCTTGCCCTTGCCGGGGCCGATCTCGATGCTCGTATTGACGGCGAACCGCTCGCTCCTAATGCGTGCTTTACCCTCAAAGCCGGGCAGTGCCTGACGTTTCGCCAACCGCGCGCCGGGCTCCGCGCTTATCTGGCATTTCCGGGCGGACTGCAGGCCCCCGAGGTTCTCGGTAGCCGTGCCTGCACCGCGCGGGAAATGATCGGTGGCCTGCATGAAGACGGCAAGCCACTGCAAACCGGTGACCAGCTGAGTTGGCAAGGTGATACGTCATCGCCCCGCCGAATGCCTGACAATGCCGGTTTGCCCATGCCTCAAAAGCGCTGCCATCTTCCGCTGGTGCTGGGCTCCCAGATAGCCCACTTTACCGGGCGTAGCCTTTATCAGGCATTCAACCAACCCTGGACAGTCGACCAACGCGCCGACCGTATGGGCATTCGGCTAACCGGCCAAGCACTTGATAGCAAACTGGAAGGGATGATTTCGGAAGGCATTCCTCTGGGTGCAGTACAAATACCCCCCGATGGCCAACCGATTGTGCTGATGAATGACCGCCAGACAATTGGCGGCTATCCGCGTATCGGCGCACTCACCCCTAGTGCCTGCGCGCTGCTTTCTCAGTGCCTTCCCGGCACCGAAGTCAGGCTACATCCGGTGAGTGCCACCCAGGCCCAGGTTACTCATCGCCGTCAGTTGGCTGTGTGGGAGTGAGCCTTTGAGAAGGGTTCAAGCGCTAAAAGGCACCCATGAGGTGCCTTTTGCATTGAAATGCCGCTAATAGTCAGTTTCGAAGCATCTGTATATCCTTCACAACGATATCGCCCTCAACGACGACAGGCTCATCGTCCAAAAATAGAGAGCAATTGCGCATGGGGATATCCAGATGGCAAGCCGTATCGTTGGGCCCGCCCAATTCATTATTGGGGCCGGTGGAGAACATCACATTGCCATAAAAACTGCGCGGCTCCATGCCCATCCCACCGGGGAACTCACCGGGTACCATGCGGTGCCACTTGGCATCAGGGTTCATGCCCCAGCCAACATGGCTCATGCCCAGGCCACGCTTGTCGTTGAAGCTATCCATGTAGGATTTAACCAGCTCGGCATCCAGACCACCCCGAATATCGGTAATCCAGCCCTTCTTGATAGTGTAGGTGATCGGCTCGCGGACATACATGTTCTGAGGCAACAGGACATCGCCGGGCGCCACGACGATGGTGCCGTCTACACCATCATCATCACCGCCTGTAAACACAAAACCGGACGGCCAATGGTCCCAACGGCCAGGTTCATCGGTACACGCATATTCGGCAACTGTCGGGTAGGTATTCAGCTGGTAAGTAACGTCGGTGCCATGGGCGGAGGTGATGCGCATTACCTTGGCCTTGGCTAGTAGCTCGGCGGCGATCTCGACCTTCTCTCTCAGCTCCTGGGTCGGCAGCATACGCGCCAGCAGTTCAGGCGGTTCCACCGCGGTA
The DNA here is from genome assembly GCF_003990185.1 of Vreelandella nanhaiensis. Taxonomy (GTDB): domain Bacteria; phylum Pseudomonadota; class Gammaproteobacteria; order Pseudomonadales; family Halomonadaceae; genus Vreelandella; species Vreelandella nanhaiensis. The sequence goes on from NZ_RZHF01000006.1 coordinate 254,552, forward strand.
AGAATCCGCGTGCCTGCTGCCTGAATGGCCATCTGTTCAGGGGAGAACAACAGGAAAATGCAGTCTATGAGCATGTCGCAGTTCTTGAGCGCCTCCACCGCCTCAGGCATGGCGGCAAGCCCTGTAGAGCCAACGTTCCACCCTCCCATAAGCGGCGGTGACGGCAGGCGCATATGGTACATATTGGCGCCCAAACGTTGCCCGGCGGCCATGAAAGCATCGGCATAATCGAGCCGGTCGTTGCCCTGGGTCAGCACGATGAGTCTTTCATCGGACTGGACGCCAGACATTTTCAACTGGTGAAGACAGATTTCCGTAAAGCTTGCGTGATCCATAACGACTCCTGCATATCGTCAGCATGACGTTGAAGGCGGTAGCCTCTGCCCCGACGCTGGCTGTATTTACCAGCCCAGCATCGAGGCAGACGGTTATCAAGAGATAGCATCGGTAGGAATAGTCCTACACAGCGGCTTTCTGAGATGACGGCGCACTGACCGGAGCGCGCTTCTTACGTCCCAGCTCTTCGGAAATAGCGCTCAGGAAGACATCGGCCGAAGCCTTGTGCGGCTTGGTGGCAAGGCTTACGCCCACAAAAAGGAACGTCGAGACAAAGATGCCCCAAATACCGGCGGGTAAACCCAGCAGGGAGTTACCCGTAGCATACATAACCAGCACGAACACACTGGTACCCACGACGCTTGCCAGCGCACCGGCAGCAGTGCCACGCTTCCAGTAGAAAGCCCCGATAATGGCGGGCACCATGGCGACCAGGCCTGATGAAGCCGCCACTGAAAGTACGGCAATCAAATCCAGCTGCAGCTCAGCGAAGCCTAATGCCAGCAACGCAATAACCGGGACGACGATCTTGCCCATCAGCAGCTGGCGCTTTTCATCCACCCCTGTTTTGGCGTTGGCATAGACATCCCGGGACAGCATGGAGGCCAAGGTCAGCATGATCGAATCGATCGTTGAGACGGCAGCGGCCATGATACCGATCATAACGATGACACCCAGCACCGGCGGGATAAAGTCAGATGCAAGCAGTGCCGGTGTTGCAAGGTCGGCGCGCGCAAGATCGGGAAACGCAGCAAGCGCCGAGAAGCCCCACAGCACGGATACCAGTGTATAAATGAAGCCGAATACCAGAAAACCGATTAGCATCTGACGCATGGAGCGCAAGGAAGACGGCATGAAAAGACGCTGGCTTACCTGCGGATTGGATAGACTGAAGAAGAACCAGGGAATGCTCAAGCCCAGGAAGGTGACCAGGCTAAAAAGCCCCGGCCCCGGCACGCTGAGCGAGGCGGGATGCTCGGTTGCAAGCGTGCCGAACAGGCCGCTAAAGCCACCCAGCCCCTGGATGACCAGAAAGGCCACCAGCGTCGAGGCAACGATCATCATCAAAGCCTGTAACGAGTCGGTCCACATCACTGAACGAATACCGGCAATATAGGAGAAGAAAACCGCTATCACCGTTGCCATTACCACCCCCGTGGTAAACGTGATGGCACCATCGGTCATGCCTTCCAGAAGGTAGCCCACCCCAGCGAGCTGAACGGCAGAGTAAGGGATCAGAAAGATACAGCTGGCAATCGAGACAGCCATCGCCACATGCTTGCTGTTATAGCGATGTCCCAACATTTCACTGGGAGTGACGAAGCCAAACTTTTTGCCGACCGCCCAAAAACGCGGGCCAAAAACGGCCACCAGCGAAACACCAGCAAAATAGATGATCTCAAAACCCAGCGCGCCGACGCCGCCGGCATAGGTTAAACCCGCCAAGCCCACCATCATGAAAGCGCTATAGGTTGTCGCGCTGTAGCTCAGCGCCGACACAAAACCATTCATCTGCCGGTTGCCAAGGAAGTAGCCCGACATACTTTCCGCTGGCCCCTGACGGGAGAGGAAGGCAATACCGACCGCGATCAGCAGATAGATGGCAATTGACCACCAGATCATTGACTCAGTCATGGTCGTGCTCCTCGAAATCCTTAGTAATGAAGATGTTAAGTGCAATAACCACAAGCCCCGCACAGGTCCAGAAGAGGAAACTGCCGTACCAGGCCGCGACATTCGTTAGTAGGGTGTAGGGCACAAGACAGCTCAAAAGAACCACTATCCAGACTGTCCATATCCACTTGCTGCGTTTCATGATCCACCTCGTTTTGTAGTGTCAGAGAGAAGAGGGCGTATTGTTGTGATGAGGCTGGCGTATTGCGGCAACGCGTTGTTCAAGTTGTTGCCAGGGAGGTGCCTCGGGCGCGAAGCGTGCCCGTAGATAGGTTGCCAGGGTAGCGACTTGCGTGTCGCTGAAGCTGTCGGCAAACCCCGGCATGTTACCTACACCAGGGACGGTGTCAGCATGCACACCGCCTAAAATCGATTGAATAACGTTATCGGGACGATCGCTGTGCAGATTGGTATTCAGCGCAAGCGACGTTCGGGCTCGGGTAAACGATGGCAAGCCATTATCCAAGTGACAGGCTGCGCAGGCACCTTCAAATAAACGCTCCCCTTCCTCCATGCCGCTGGGACTAACCGCCGCTGCGGCCAAGCGGCGCTGGGCTTCGGCTTGCTGTGTCTCACTGTCTCCAGACGGCGCTTCCATCTGCTGCGCTACATAATGGGCAATGGCGCGAACGTCATACTCGGGCAGTTCGCTCAACCCGGCAACCACGGGTGCCATAGGCCCCGAAGCCACGCCATGCAATGCCGATTCGCCGTGGCGTAAATAGTCGTATAGCGAGCTCTCGCTCCAGCCAACGGGTGATCGCGAAAGCGTGTTCAAGGCAGGCGCTTCCCATCCATCCACTACGGCACCGGCAAAGTAGTACTTGCCGCCCTTTTCCGCACCCATCGCATTGCGCGGACTATGGCAGGCACTGCAATGCCCGAGCCCTTCAGCGAGATAAGCGCCGCGATTGTAGAGTTCGCTTTGCGCAGGGTCCGGCTGAAAAGGTTTTGGATCGTGATAAAGCGCATTCCAGGGCGCCATGAGCGCACGCACATTGAAAGGAAACGATAGATCATTTTTGGGCACTGGCGCCGATACAGCAGGCTGGGCCATCAGGTAAGCATAAAGCGCCTGAAGGTCGGCATCGCTGGTCTTGGCAAATGCCGTGTAGGGGAATGCAGGATACAGATGACGGCCATCACGGCTGATCCCGTGGCGCATCGCGCGTTCGAACGCAGCGTACGACCACCGGCCAATTCCCGTCGCCTCATCAGGCGTAATGTTCGTGCTATAAAGCGTGCCGAACGGCGTATCAAAAGCGTGACCGCCGGTATTTACCGCGCCACCTTCGACGGTGTGGCAAGCGGCACAATCGCCTGCCGCCGCCACCAGCCGCCCACGTTCGATAGTTTCAGCAGAATAAAGAGTCGCTACCGGTCGGGAGACCGGTGCAACCGCCCCTTTCCAGGGCCAGGCCATGGCCGCACTACCGGCAACCGTCATAAAAGCAGCGGCCGCTAGCCATTTACGACGTGGCGATCTGTCTTTTCGGGATAAAAGCAGGCTATCGCGGCCTGTGGATGCATCCATACCCTGCTCTTGCAGCGCCTGCCGCACCCGGCTAGCCGTGAAAGGCGGCTGTCGAAAACGTATACCTGTGGCATCGAACAACGCATTGGCGATGACGGCGACACCCGGCGAAAACTCGGTATCCTCCAGAGTAGCTGGCAATGTAGAAGAAGTTTCATTTGACGTCATCGCCTGCCTTTCAAACAAAGGCTGGCGCCTCGCCAATGGCGTATTTTGCTTATCCTTCAGGCGGCCATCGCCCCACTCATCGAAAGCCGGCTCACTTCCCAGCAGTGGGCTCGCTTCACCTAATACACGCGCTTGAAGCGTGTGTTGCAAATGCGTTGTATCAACTTCGATGCCCGAATCCTGACCTACGACCAGACGCGTCAACTGCACAGTTCCCGTGACCCGGTTGACCTCGACGTCGGCAATCCAGGCAGAGCGTACGCCACTGTCCAGACGCTGTTGACGGTCGGGTAGCTGTGCATAGGCCAAACCACGCCCCTGTAACAGGTCACTCGACGCTGCTCGAGAAGGAGTATTTGTCTGCCAGTCAGCTCGCTTGGCAACCGATTCAATAAGCTCGCGACCTCGCGCATCGCCAAGATAACGCAGGCGTAACGCTAGCGGGTTCTGGCCGCGTGCATGAGCGACTTCATCGAGAAATGATTCACGAGCGAACGTTTGCTGAATACCCAGCAGGGTATCGCTCAACGGCTGCCCCGAGGGGGCCCCGGTATGCGCCGATAGATACGCGTTTTGGAAGGTATACGGAGAATACAGCGGCTTTTCAGTATCCTCTAAAACGCTCTGCACGGGCGCTCGCCCGCTCAGAAACAGCCCAACGGCCGTTACCTCGCCACTGGCATGCGCCTGCCGGTAGCGATAACGCTCAATGTGATTCTCTTCATCAAAGGCGGCACTTAATGATAGGCGTTGCGCTTGCCCGAGCGCCTTAACATCAACGCTGTATTGCGCATCCAGCCATACAGCGACCGGATGGCCCAGCGCGCGCGCCATCAGGGCAGCATCCACGGCGGCATCGTCACCACAATGGCGGCCAAGCCCAGATGCCATGCGCCGTTCTGCTCCCTCGCTGGTATAAAGCGCTATTTGCTCCATTTCCAATGTCGTTAGGGCACTCAAATCCTGGCGCAGCGCTTCCGGCGTTGTGGTTTGTGTCCAAACCTCAAGGCGGTCGTTTCGATACTCGGCAACCACCCAGCCTTCGGCTTCCCCCCAGCGCATGCGGCTGGGCCAGCCGTAGTCGCGTTCATATCTGTCAGTGTGGCTACCTTCGACATCGGCTACGCCAGTTTTTTTGTTTGCTGGGGTCTTGCGGCTTTCTTCGTTTGTGCGTGTTTGCTGTGCTGGCGTAGCCGATAGCGGGTCGTGTGGCTGCCAGCTTAGGATCAGGCGCTTAGCGGCATCACGCGCGTTTTCAATACTGTTTGCCACGACCCCAACAAAATTGCCCTCAACTACAGCCTTTGCTTCATATGGTAATGCCTTCAGTGCCGACGTATCGATGTGCGCCAGCCGATCACACGTAAAATGTTCGCCGCTCCAGCGGTAGTGAGGCGGACGCACCACAACACCGTAGCGCACGTTCTCGAAACCGGTGGACAAGGCAGTCTGATAGGGCTGCACCGTAGAATGGGACTCAGTCATCAATGCCTCCCAACGCCGCAGCGTTGAGGGCGACAGCGCGATGGGCGGCATCCAGGATTTCCAGGTGCGTGCCACAACGACAAAGATGATGCTCCAGCGCCGCCCCTATCTGTCCAGAAGAGGGGGCGGAGGTGTGATTCAACAACGAACGGATGCTGATAATCATGCCATTCAGGCAATAGCCACATTGTGCTGCCTGCGCATCGATAAACGCCTGTTGGACGGGGTCCAGGCGGTCCTTATCGGCCAGCCCATCCAGCGTCGTCACTTCACGTCCAACCACCGAGGCGACTGTCAGCACGCAGGCTCTGGCAGCCATGCCATCCACCAGCACACTGCACGCACCGCATTCGCCCAGCCCGCAGCCATACTTCGGGCCGTTCAGCGCCAGGTCATTACGCAGTGCGTTGAGCAGAGGTGTTGTGGGCGGAATGGCCAGCTCAACGTTCTGTCCATTCACTTTTAGCTTCAGCGTCATAGGGAATTATCATCGTTATTGTTAAAGCAAATATTTTTAGAGTTTTTTATTAATCGGCAGTACTAAGGTAATTGTTAATTATTTTTAACCATATTTGATCTACCGGGGTCGCTCCACCTCTGATGCACCTGCCCGGTGCAGCCTGGCCCAACCCGCTTAAAAATAGTGCATACATTACAAATACACGACTATAAAACATATACCACTCTACTCTAACATCTCGCAAGTTTTTTATAAAAATAGCCGAAGAACATATAAATACCTATATCTTATAGAAGGTTACATAAAATCAAATAAAGATTAAAATTATCTTATGATTTCGGTTTATTTTTCCTTGACCAGAAAATAAATGGTGTATACGTTGTTTTATAACGTTTCAAATACCCTTCCAAAGGTTTGGCTATTGCCTCCCCTGTGCGTTATGCCAATAAAAACGAGGAAAATAACGTTATGAATAACAAACCCATCATCGCCGTGATTGGCGCAGGCCTTGGCGGCGCCGCTGCTGGCGCCTTGCTCCAGCAGGCCGGTTATCCCACCAAGGTGTACGAACAGGCCCCGGCATTTTCCCGCCTGGGCGCTGGCATCCACTTGGGTCCCAACGTGATGAAGGTAATGCGCCGCATCGGTATCGAGGACAAGCTCAATACTATGGGTTCGCACCCCGATCACTGGTTCAGCCGCAACGGTCTGACCGGCGAATACCAGTCACGCATTCCTCTTGGCGACTTTGCCCGCGAGCATTACGGAGCGGCATACATCACCGTTCACCGTGGCGACCTGCACGAGCTGATGGTCAGTACGCTCGACCAGGAAAATCTTTTTTTCGACAAGCGCCTAGTGGATGTCGACGACCAGGGCGGCAAAGTGCGCATGACCTTTGCCGACGGCACCACCGAGGAAGCGGACCTTGTAATCGGCGCCGATGGCGTCAACTCGCAAATTCGCGAAAAACTGCTGGGGTCCGAAGCGCCAATTTACAGCGGCTGGGTCGCGCACCGGGCGATCATTTCCGCCGAGAAGCTCAAAGCCTACGATCTAGATTTTGAGGCCTGCGTGAAATGGTGGTCGGAAGATCGCCACATGATGGTTTACTTCGTCACCGGCGACGAGAAGGAGTACTACTACGTCACCGGCGTACCAGAGCCCGAGTGGAATCACGGCACGTCCTTCGTTGACAGCTCCCAGGAGGAGATGCGTGAAGCCTTCAAGGGCTACCATCCCACCGTACAGGCATTGATTGATTGCACCGAGACGGTAACCAAGTGGCCGCTTCTGGAGCGCAACCCCTTGCCGCTGTGGCACGACAACCGCCTGGTACTGCTGGGCGATGCCTGCCACCCGATGAAGCCCCACATGGCTCAAGGGGCCGCCATGGCTATCGAGGACGCCGCCATGCTGGTGCGCTGCCTGGAAGAGGTCGGCGCTAACCACTACCGAGAAGCCTTTGAGCTCTACCGCACCAACCGCTTTGAGCGGGCCTCCCGCGTGCAGAAGGTCTCCCACGACAACACCTGGCTGCGCCAGGATGAGGACCCCGCCTGGGTCTTCGGCTACGACGTGTTCGAGACGCCGCTGAAGGCGCCTGAAGCCGTTAGCGAGGAGAGTCCCGCATGACCGATACGACCTTTACCAGTACGTACCGCTACGGCGCCAACGTCCACGCCAATAACATCCGCCAGCACTACCTGCGCTTTGGCGGCGAGGCGGCCTCCACCGGACAGCCGCTGGTGCTGATTCCGGGCATCACAAGCCCCGCCGTCACTTGGGCATTCGTCGCCGAGCGCCTCGGGCAACACTTTGACACGTACGTGCTGGACGTTCGCGGGCGCGGACTCTCCTCCACGGGGCCTGAGCTTGACTACGATATCGACACCTGCGCCGATGATGTCACCGCCTTTATCGAGGCGCTGGGGCTTGAAAACGTAATCCTCGCTGGCCACTCCATGGGGGCACGCTTTGCCCTGCGCGCCATGACCCGTGGCGCACGCGGCATCGACAAACTGGTGCTGATCGATCCGCCTGTCTCCGGCCCCGGCCGCCGGGAGTATCCCAGCAAGCTGCCCTGGTACGTGGATTCCATCCGCGACTGCGCCCAGGGTGCCGACCTCGACACCATGCGCACCTACTGCCCCACCTGGAGCGAAGAGCAGCTGCGCCTGCGCGCCGAGTGGCTGCACACCTGCTATACACCAGCCATCGTGCAGGCGTTTGAAGAGTTCCACAGTGTGGATATCCACCAGGATCTTCCTGCCATTGAGGTACCGACGCTTCTAATCTGCGCCGGCAAGGGAGGCGTCATCCAGGAAGAGGATCGCGAAGAGATCCAAACCCTGCTGCCATCGATTCGTATCACTACCGCCACGAATGCGGGCCACATGATTCCCTGGGATGACTTCGAAGGCTTCTTCACCGCCTTTGAAGACTTCCTCGGCACCCCACTTTGAGAGACCGATTGCCATGACGCTTAAAACCAAGACCTACCGCATCGGCCAGATCGTGCCGAGCTCCAATATCACCATGGAGACGGAAATTCCCGCCATGCTCACCGCACGGCAATTGATACGCCCCGAGCGCTTCACTTTTCACTCCAGCCGCATGCGTATGAAAACCGTGAGCAAAGATGAGCTGGCCGCCATGGATGGGGAATCCGACCGCTGCGCGCTGGAACTTTCCGACGCTGCCGTGGACGTCATGGGGTACGCCTGCCTAGTGGCCATCATGTCTATGGGCCCGGGCTATCACCGTGAGTCCCAGAAGCGCCTACGCAGCCGCACTGAAGAAAATGGCTGCGATACGCCGGTCGTCACCAGCGCCGGCGCCCTGGTAGATGCCCTACACGTAATGAAAGCCAAACGCGTAGTCGTGGTAGCTCCCTATATGAAGCCGCTGACTGAAATGGTGGTGGATTACATTCGTCAGGAAAACATCGAGGTGGTCGACTACCGGGCGCTGGAAATTCCCAACAACCTGGACGTGGCGCGTCATGACCCGGCCAAGCTGCCCGAAATCGTCGCCAGTCTAGACTTGAGCGATATCGATGCCATCGTGCTTTCGGCCTGCGTACAGATGCCCTCACTACCGGCCGTCGCCAAGGTCGAGGCGCTGACCGGCAAGCCGGTGGTGACCGCCGCCATCGCCACTACTTACGCCATGCTCAAAGCACTGGACCTGGAACCGGTGGTGCCCGGCGCTGGCGCCCTGCTCTCCGGCGCTTACTAGGAGCTTACCCATGGCGACTCATGATGCGACTCAAGACAGCTCGGCCCAGGAGAACTCGGCCCAGGAGAACTATCGGGGCGTCTGGGATGGGCGCATCGGCTTCGGGCGCAAGGCGGCGCTTTTGGTGGTGGACTTCATGCAGGGCTACGTGTTGAAGGAGTCGCCGCTCTACGCTCCAGGCGTTGTGGAGGCTGTGGCCAATATGCCACCACTTCTCGATGCTGCCCGCCAGAGCGGGACCCCGGTTATCCACACCAATATCCTCTACCACGCGCCGGATCAAATCGATGGCGGCATCTGGGTGAAGAAATCGCCGGTCATGCGCGCCATGGTGCCAGGCAACCCCTTCGCCGAGTTCTGCACTGAAGTGGTGCCGAGTTCAACGGAGCCGGTCATTACCAAACAGTACGCGAGCGCCTTCTTTGGCACCTCGCTTACCGCCATGCTGGTGGCGATGGGCGTAGACACGATCATCGTCACCGGCTGCTCGACCAGCGGCTGCATTCGTGCCACCGCCGTCGACGGCCTACAGCACGGCTTTCGCGTGATGGTGGTGCGCGACTGCGTGGGCGACCGCCATTCTGATCCGCACGAGGCGAATTTGTTCGATATCGACAGCAAGTACGGCGATGTCATCGACCGCCAGGCAGCGATTGATCATTTGCTGAACCATAGCTCTTAAGTACACAAGCAGGAAGAGCAACTAAGAGCCCCTTTTGCAAATCAAAGGGGCTTTTTGTATCAGGCCATCATATATTTCAGTTATTCACTGTTGGTGAACCAGGGTCTGCATTCATTTTCTCCAGCAGGTGCATCAGCGCGACGCGCTCAGCGGGGTTGAGGTTTTGCATGGTGGCATCACTGATCTTTTGGGCGTTGGGCACCATTGCCTCAACGATGGCGGCCCCGGCTTCGGTAATCACCACCATCACCTTGCGTTGATCATTGGGGTCAGTGGTCAGCGTGACCCATTCGCGGGCTTTGAGACGCTTGATCACACCTCGAACAGTGGCCGGATCAATAGCCGTGGCGTTAACGATGTCGGTCAAGGAGCTGGACCCTCGCTCCATCACAGTGCACAAGGTGACAAACTGAATGGCCGTTAGCTGCTTATCGCAGACGTGGCGCTGGAAAATGGCGATATGGCGCTGATAGGCCTTACGTAGCAAATGGCCGACCTGTTCTGAAAAATCGTACCCCTGCTCAGACGGCGTAGGGTGCTCATTCTTTTGGACGTCGTGGGAACGGTCCGATGTCATTCAAACTCCTTGCTGATGCGCAGTGATGTCATTCAAGTATGGCAGTGGAAAAAAGTTATGGAGAGCTTTACGTATAACGCGAGAATTACCGCTTGTTTCTCCGCTAATTTATGGCGTACACATTATAAATTTATATTAAACTCAAGCAACCTCTCGCTATAAATGAACGATCTGAGCATCTAAAAATAACCAAGGAGGCCACATGAGCGGCAAGAAATCCTATAATCGACAAGCCCTTCTACACGATCCTGACCTTCTTATCGTGTATCGGGACCCGATTACGCCTCCCAAGCCTGCGCCGGGACAACCGGGCACACATTCTAATTTTGTGCCTACTGAGCCTGAAATTTTCATTGCTATTCTGAGCACGGGCCAAGTGCTGGCATTCAACGGTCATGTGGATCTCGGCACTGGCATACGCACCGCGCTTACCCAGATCGTGGCTGAAGAGCTTGAGGTAGCGCTTGAATCCGTCACCATGATCCTGGGAGATCCGTTCGAAGTACCCAACCAGGGGCCAACAATTGCTAGCGCCACTATTCAGATTACTGCCGAGCCGCTTCGTCGTGCTGCCGCTCAGGCGCGTGAATATTTACTCTCCAGAGCCGCCCTTCATTTTGGTCTATCTCAACACCAGCTCTATTGTCGTGCAGGTCATATTACCCCGTTAGACGACACGTTACCCGCCATCAGCTATAGCGAACTGCTCGTCGGCGCCCGACATGCCCTGAAGCTTGCCGATGATGTGCCCCTCAAACCTGCCCATCAATACTGCCTGGTGGGCAAGGCAACGCCTCGCGTGGATATTCCCGGCAAGGTAACGGGCGCACTGACGTTCGTGCATGACATTCGCCTGCCGGATATGCTCTACGGCCAAGTAATTCGGCCTCCTTATAGTGGTTATGACCGGGGCGATTTTGTCGGTAATTCACTAATATCCATTGATGAAAGCTCAGTAGCTGGCATGGCAGGGCTGATCAGCGTTGTGACGATTGGCGATTTTGTCGGCGTTGTGGCTGAACGCGAAGAGCAGGCGGCGGCCATCGCCCGTAAACTCAACATCGTTTGGCGCAGGCCCGATACGCTGCCCCCCATGCATAACATTGAACAAGCACTGGATGAACTGCCGGTGCAACAACGCCTACTGCTTGAAGAAGGGCAGGTCGACAATGCCCTTAAAAGTGCTCAATATCGTGTTCGACGCGCTTATGTCTGGCCTTTTCAGCTGCATGGTTCAATTGGGCCGTCGTGCTCGGTTGCTCACTACTGTGACGATCAACTACACGTCTGGTCGGGCACGCAGAACCCTCACAGCTTGCGTGCCGAGCTGTCGCGCCTGATGCTGCTGGATGAAAGCGCCATTACCGTCACGCGTATGGAGGCCTCCGGCTGTTACGGCCGCAACTGTGCCGATGATGTGGGTGCTGATGCTGCTTTGTTATCAAGGGCTGTTGGTCGCCCTGTGCGCGTCCAGCTCACCCGCGAGCAGGAGCACCTCTGGGAACCCAAGGGAGCTGCCCAGCGGATGGATGTTGAAGCCGGTATCGATGCCGAAGGTAACCTGTCAGGCTGCCGTTTTGTTGCTCGCTACCCTTCCAACAATGCACCTACCCTGGCGCTTTTGCTGACAGGCGTGCAGCAACCCAGCGACGTACCTTTCCAGATGGGGGACCGCACGTCAGTTCCGCCTTATCGCTACCCACATCGGCGCATTGCCTGTGACGATGTGCCCACGCTCGTGCGCGCTTCATGGCTACGTGGCGTTTCCGCCATGCCGAACGCTTTTGCGCATGAAAGTGTCATCGACGAGCTGGCTTACTTGGCCGAGGAAGACCCCGTTGCCTTCCGAATTCGGCACTTGACCGACACGCGTGCCATAGAACTCGTCAAGGCTTTGGCCACACGCGCTCATTGGCAGACTCGAACAGCATACTCTCCCCCTCGTATCGAAGCCGGCTGGCATTACGGGCGGGGCTTTGCCTACGCGCAGTATGTGCATAGCAAATTCCCCGGGTTCGGCGCCGCGCTGGCGGCCTGGGTCGTCGAACTCAAAGTGCATCCCACCAGTGGCCGGATCATTATCGAGCGTCTATATGTGGGTCAGGATGCCGGACTCATGATCAACCCCGACGGCGTACGCCACCAAGTGCATGGTAACGTCATCCAGACGCTTAGCCGAACCCTGAAAGAACGGGTGACCTTCGAAAAGGGCTTACCCATGAATCGTGAGTGGGGCAGCTACCCCATCCTGCGCTTTTCGGAGCTTCCAGATATTCAGCTTCTAATGCTGGACCGAACGGACCAGCCGTCGCTAGGTGTTGGCGAATCCACGTCGCTCCCCGGCGCTCCGGCCATTGCCAATGCGCTGTTCGATGCGACAGGCGTGCGCTTTACACACCCTCCGTTTACCGCCGAAACCGTGCGTCGGCAGCTTGGGCAAGGCGATATACCCACAAAAAAACGCGCAGAGGTGACGCTGTAATGCAGCACCTTGATCTTCAGGTTATCGAGCGGGCCCTTCAGTGGGCTAACCAGGGCCATGTGGTCTGGCTGTGTACGGTACTGACGACCTTTGGCTCGTCACCCAGGGAACCCGGAGCCGTCATGGCTGCGTGCTCAAAGGAGCAGTTCATCGGTTCGCTATCAGGCGGGTGCATTGAAGAGAACTTTCTGGAACGCCTGGAAAAGGAGATTCATTCAGCCTCACCGGTTCAACTGATTCACTACGGTGGAGAAGATGATGACACCGTTCGCTTGCCCTGTGGCGGGCGTCTTAGTGTGCTGGTGGAACGGCTTGAACCCAGCGCCGACACATTGATCCATCTTGAAGTCGTGCATGCCACACTGATGGGACGCCGGCCATTGATACGTCATGTGTTACTGGACGGCTCGCGCAAGCGTTTCATCGTGCCCGAAGGGCCGGGGCCTGCCGTCACGTGCGATGAGCATGCCGCCTATCTTCGTATTGGCCCGTCGTTGCGCCTGATTATCGCAGGCATTTCCACTGTCGCCGTTCCCTGCGCCCAGTTCGCTCAGGCACTGGGGTTTGAAGTTATTGTCTGCGACCCACGCAAGGAGATGCGGCGCGACTTCAATATTCCTGGTGTCGAGGTACAGGCGGTGCTGCCTTCGCTGTTCATAGCCTCAGGAGCCTGCCACGCAGCCACGGCGATTGTCGCCCTTACGCACGACCCGCGTATTGATGATCTGGCGATGATCGAGGCTGTACGCACTGATGCTTTTTATATCGGCGTCATGGGGTCGACGAAAACTTCAGCGCAACGTGCCGAACGCTTACGGCGCTCAGGCGGTTTGACCGATACCGATATTGCACGGATCGTCATGCCGATCGGCCTGAACCTGGGAAGTAAAACACCAGCGGAGATCGCGCTGGCAACCATGGCCGATATCATGCGTACCTATCGAGGAAAGTGACATGGCAAGTGATAACAACACGATGATCAGTAACGTATCCAACGCTTTTGATGAAAGCACCCTTAACGTTTACTGACCTATAACAAAGATAATTCGACTTAAGTTAATCGTAAAACGGTCGTTATTAACTTTTGCACCAGTAATAAAAAAACGATCTCTTCGCCATAAAAAACTGAGTGGATCATGACCAGCCAGTAATGGCCAAATTCTTACCTACCGAGGCCTTCAATGAGCAAGTTTTCTCGTCTGTCGTTAACACAAAAATTACTGAGTGCAGTTGCTCTCCCCTTACTGATTGTTGCCGTCGTTCTCGGCATTATTGTCAGTCAACAACTCAACCGGGCCATCCCCTCACTGATCGACAATGCTGGTACACGACAGGTTGAGGCACGCGCTGACGAGATAAGCCGCTGGATCAACGGCTACCGTAGCTGGAATGCGGTGCTGGCGGAAGATGAGCGTCTCGCCGAAGATCTGCCTGTCGCTACGCATCTTGGCTGGCTCGCCAAACGCTACCCTCCGGGCGGCACCATCGAGTCGCTTTTCTTCTCTAATGCATCGGGCGACACGATAACCCATGCTGGCGTGCCGCTAGACATCTCGGAACGTTCCTACTTCAAGACACTCGTTACTGAAGGCAGCCAGGACAGCCTGCTTGTCGACCCGGTTATCTCCATGGTCAGTGGACTGCCGACAGCGCTGGTGGTCGATACCGTTTTCGATGAACGCGGCAACCGCGCAGGGCTTCTAGGCATCACCGTCTCCATGGCCGCGGTGTCTGACATCACCTCGGCTATCAATATCGGCGAGGGAAGTTACGGCTGGCTAATTGACAGTCAAGGTCAGGTTATTGCCCACCCGGTGGAAGAGTATCGTATGTCGCTGAACTATACCGATGCCGACCGCACTCAGGGGTATCAGGGGCTGGATGCGCTGAGTCAGTCGATTCTCGGCGGCGCCCCCGGTTCCGGTGAAATTACCATGCCTAGTGGCGAACGTACTCGACTTATGTGGAGTCCTGTGAAGGGTACCTCCTGGGTTGTCGGCGTAACCGTTCCCATGACCGCCTTTACCGCCGTGACCAACAGCTTGCTGAAGTCTCTTTTACTGGCAGGCGGGTTGCTGCTGGTATTGCTCCTGGTGGTAGTTGCCTACGCGGCACGCCGCTCTCTTGCGCCCATCAAGCATACGGCTAACGCCATGGCCGATATCGCTCAAGGCAAGGGCGATCTCACCCGCCGTCTGGAAGTCAAATCACAAGACGAAATCGGTGATCTTGCGCGTGGTTTCAATGCGTTCGTTGAGCGTATGCAGGCCACCCTTCAGGAAGTGCGCCATAACGCCCAAACGGTACTCGCCGGTGCCAGCGACATGGCGGATGGTACCCATGAGCTTTCCTCACGTACCGATCAGGCCGCCGCGAATATCCAGGAAACCTCCGCCTCCATGGAGGAGATCCACTCAACCGTAGCGCATACGTCGCAAGCATCCGAACAGGCCAATGGCCTGGCGATTGAAGCCGCAGGCGCCTCCAAGCGCGGCACTGAATCCATGACCCAGATGGAAAGCAAGATGGGCGCGATCAGTGAATCATCCAATAAGATCAGCGATATTATCGGCCTGATCGACTCCATCGCCTTTCAAACCAATATTCTGGCGCTTAACGCATCGGTCGAAGCCGCGAGAGCCGGCGAGCAAGGGCGCGGGTTTGCAGTAGTGGCCAACGAGGTGCGTACGCTAGCCAGCCGCTCGGCCACCGCGGCACAGGATATACGTGCGCTGATTGATGTGTCGGTCAATCATGCCAAAGAAGGCAACCATATCGTTAAATCCGCTGCCCAGCAGATGCAGGAAATCCATCGCAGCATCACTCAAGTGTCTGACGTGATTGGTGAAATCACCGCTGGCGCTCGTGAGCAAACCGCGGGTATTGAACAGGTGAATACTGCCGTTGCCGAAATGGATACCATGACGCAGCAGAATGCTTCCATGGTAAGCCAGAATGCTTCCCTTGCCGCGCAGATGCGTAAAAACGCCGAGCGCCTGGACCAGCTGATGAGCGAATTCGTGCTGGGCGACTCGCAGCCGCTGCCCATCTCCGCAAACGCTACCCCGCCAGCCCCCAGTAACCCGCGTTTACCGGCCGCATCCCCTGCGCCTTCAGCCCCCAAGGCTAGAAAGGCCGTCGCCGAGCCCGAATGGGAAGCGTTTTAAACCTTTCCTTCTGCCCTAAAAAAGCCCGCATCTTTCGATGCGGGCAAGGCTGGGTACATTAATATGTTCTTACTGCTTAAGCGCCCCTCCTGGGGCGCGTGGCGTTACGCCAGGTCAAAACGGTCGGCGTTCATCACTTTAGTCCAGGCGGCGATGAAGTCGTGGGTAAACTTCTCGGCGTGGTCGTCCTGGGCGTAGATTTCTGCATACGCGCGCAGGATCGAGTTGGAGCCAAACACCAAATCCACACGGGTAGCCGTCCATTTCACCTCGCCGGTTTTGCGATCACGAATCTCATAGTGATCCCTTGCAGGGTGCCAGGTATTGGCCATATCCACCAAGTTGACGAAGAAGTCGTTAGTTAATACACCTTCGCGCTCGGTAAATACGCCGTGCTTGGTGCCCGCGTGGTTAGTACCCAGTACACGCATGCCGCCTACCAATACAGTCATTTCCGCTGCGGTCAGGCCGAGCAGTTGGGTGCGGTCCAAGAGCATCTCTTCCGGGCTAACCACATAGGTCTCTTTCTGCCAGTTGCGGTAGCCGTCTGCCAGAGGCTCAAGCGCGTCGAACGACTCGGCGTCGGTCATTTCATCGGTTGCATCACCGCGGCCCGGGGCAAAGGGCACCGTCACGTTGAGGCCAGCGGCTTTTATCGCCTGCTCGATACCCACGTTGCCCGCCAGCACGATGGTATCGGCAAGGCTTGCGCCGCTTTCCTGAGCGATGGGTTCAAGCACTGCCAACACGCGAGCGAGGCGCTCAGGCTCGTTACCTTCCCACTGGTTCTGGGGTGCTAAGCGAATGCGTGCGCCGTTGGCGCCGCCGCGCATGTCAGAACCGCGGAAGGTACGCGCGCTGTCCCAGGCGGTGTTGACCATGTCGCTAATGGTCAGGCCGCTGGTGGCAATGCGAGCTTTCAGCGCGTCAACATCGTAGTCGGTGCGGCCTGCCGGCACCGGGTCCTGCCAGATCAGGTCTTCCTGAGGTACATCCGGGCCTACGTAACGAACTTTCGGGCCCATATCGCGGTGGGTCAGCTTGAACCAGGCCCGGGCGAACACATCATCAAAGTACGCCGGGTCCGCCATGAAGCGCTGGCAGATCTCGTTGTAAATCGGGTCGACCTTCATGGCCATATCGGCATCGGTCATGATCGGCATGCAGCGAATGGAAGGGTCTTCCACGTCTACCGGCATGTCCTCTTCTTTAATGTCGACAGGTTCCCACTGCGAAGCACCGGCGGGGGATTTTCTCAGCTCCCATTCATGGCCAAACAGCATCTCGAAGTAGCCCATGTCCCACTGCGTCGGGTTTTTGGTCCAAGCGCCTTCAATACCGCTTACCAGGGTGTCACGGCCAATGCCACGACCCTTGGTTTTCATCCAGCCAAGGCCCTGAAGCTCGGGGCCAGCCGCTTCGGGCTCCGGGCTTAGATCGCCGGGTGTGCCGTTACCATGGCACTTGCCGATAGTGTGGCCACCAGCAGTCAGGGCAACCGTCTCTTCATCGTTCATCGCCATGCGCTTGAAGGTTTCGCGCACTTGGGCGGCGGTCTTGAGCGGGTCGGACTGGCCGTTCACACCTTCCGGGTTCACGTAGATTAGACCCATCTGCACGGCGGCCAGCGGGTTATGCATGGTGTCGGGCTTTGCCACGTCGCCGTAGCGGCCGTCGGAAGGTGCCAGCCACTCTTTTTCAGCGCCCCAGTAGGTGTCCTTTTCCGGGTGCCAGATATCCTCGCGACCAAACGCAAAGCCGAAAGTTTTCAAACCCGCGACTTCATAGGCCATGGTGCCGGAGAGAATCATCAAATCGGCCCAGGAGATCTTGTTACCGTACTTTTTCTTGATCGGCCACAGCAGGCGGCGGCCTTTATCGGTATTGGCGTTATCCGGCCAGGAGTTCAGCGGCGCAAAGCGCTGGTTGCCGGTACCGCCGCCTCCACGACCGTCGGCCAGACGATAGGAGCCCGCCGCGTGCCAGGCTACCCGGGCAAACATACCCACGTAGCTGCCCCAATCGGCTGGCCACCACTCCTGGCTTTGGGTAATCAGTTGGCGAAGGTCCGCTTTCAGTGCTTCAACATCCAGCGTTTCCAGCGCTTCACGATAGCTAAAATCTTCACCCAACGGGTTCGTCTTGGTATCGTGCTGGTGCAGGATGTCTAGGTTCAGGGCGTTAGGCCACCAGTCAGTGTTGGACTTGCTGGCTGCTGTGTTACCGCCGTGCATTACCGGACATTTACCACTCATGCTGCATTTCCCCTTATAGTTCTTTACCTTGGCATCGCCAAGGAACCAACGGTGAGCGCCACTGACCCCGAAAGCCTGAACCCTGGCTGACCGGCGCTTCACTAACATGGCGTATTTTTAAAGCACTTTTTCGATAGTAACAATTTGCATTTAACGACTAAATTGATAGGAAATTACAATTAAAGAAAAGCAGTATTCAAAAAATACCGATGGCGGGCAAAAAATAGGGAAGGGAAGCAGAAGTCTGAAAAGCCAACAGGGCGCCGGGGCGCCCTGTTGGAAGTTACAACGGTCTTGGCAGGATTAGTCCACCAATGGTAGTAGTGCGTTCAGGCTATCGCGGGCATCGCCGTAGAACATCCGACTATTCTCCTTGAAGAACAACGGGTTTTCGATACCCGAATAGCCGGTGCCCTGGCCGCGTTTGCAGATAAACACCTGCTTGGCCTCCCACACCTTCAGCACTGGCATGCCGGCGATGGGGCTGTTGGGGTCCTCCTCGGCAGCCGGATTTACAATGTCGTTGGAGCCAATCACGATCACCACGTCAGTGGTGGCAAAATCGTCGTTGATTTCGTCCATCTCCAACACGATATCGTAAGGCACCTTGGCCTCAGCCAGCAGCACGTTCATGTGGCCGGGCAAGCGCCCCGCCACGGGGTGAATGCCAAAGCGCACGTTCTTGCCTGCCGCGCGCAGCTTGCGCACCAGGTCACTCACTGCGCTCTGGGCCTGGGCCACGGCCATGCCGTAACCCGGCACGATCACCACGCTGTCGGCATCGTTCAGGGCACTGGCCACACCGCTGGCATCAATCGCTACCTGCTCGCCTTCAATTTCCGCTGCTGGCCCAGTGCTTCCGCCAAATCCACCCAAGATCACGTTGACGAAGTTGCGGTTCATCGCCTTGCACATGATGTAAGAGAGAATCGCCCCGGACGAGCCCACAAGCGCCCCGGTCACGATCAAGAGATCGTTTCCGAGCGTGAAGCCGATGGCCGCCGCCGCCCAGCCTGAATAGCTGTTAAGCATCGAGACTACGACCGGCATATCAGCACCGCCAATTCCCATGATCAGGTGATAGCCGATAAAGAAGGCAAGCGCGGCGAGCACAATTAGCGTCCAGAAGCCTGCGCCGTTGAGGTACATGACCGCCAGCAGCAGCGAAAGCACCGCAGCAGCAGCATTGAGCAGGTGTCCACCAGGTAGCTGGCGTGGTTTCCCATCCACCTTGCCCGCCAGCTTGCCAAAGGCGATCACAGAGCCTGTGAAGGTGACCGCGCCGATAAAGATGCCTAACACTACCTCAATCTGCAAAAACGTCAGTTCATCAGGGGCCTTGGTGGCCACCAGGGCGGCAAACGCCGAAAACTCGTGCATGACGCCATCAGCCGCGCGCGCTGCCAGCACACGACGACGTTCCAGGTCCGCACTCCATGCAACAAATACGGCCGCCAGCCCCACAAAGCTGTGAAGGGCTGCCACCAGCTGGGGCATTTCGGTCATTTCGACCTTGCCTGCCATATAGGTACCGATCACTGCCCCGATGATCATCATTGGGATCAGCCACCAGTAGCCGCCAATGCCCGGCCCGAAGGCGGTAAAAAATACCGCAACCGCCATGCCCACAATGCCGTACCAAACAGCACGCTTGGCTTTTTCCTGGTTGCTTAAACCGCCTAACGACAGAATAAACAGCACGCTTGCCGCGATCGCCGCGGCAGATACGAATCCTTGACCTAACATATCGTCTCTCCGCCGCTCAAGATTTCTGGAACATGGCCAGCATCCGGCGTGTCACCAGGAAGCCACCCACAATATTGATGGTCGCGATCAGTACCGAAATAGCCGCCAGCACGCTTACCACTGCACTGCCCGAGCCAATCTGTAGGATTGCCCCCAGAATAATGATGCCCGAGATCGCATTAGTTACCGCCATCAGCGGCGTATGCAGCGAGTGGCTCACCTTCCAGATCACCTGGAAGCCGATAAAGCAAGCCAACACGAAGACGATAAAGTGCTGCATAAAGGACGCGGGCGCGACTTGGCCGAGCAGCAGCATCAGCGCGCCGCCGATGGCCAATATGCCTACCTGGCGTTTGGTCTGGGCCTTGAACGCTGATGCTTCTGTAGCTTTTTTCTCTTCAGGCGTCGGCTCTTTTTCTTTCTTTTTCGGCTTAGCCGCGGCAATCGCTTTTACTTTGGGCGGCGGTGGCGGAAAGGTCACTTCGCCCTGGTGGGTCACCGTCGCGCCACGGATCACGTCATCGTCCATATTATGGTTGATCACGCCATCCTTCTCAGGCGTCAGATCGGTCAACATATGGCGAATATTGGTGGCATACAGTAAGGACGACTGGGTCGCCATGCGCGAAGGGAAGTCGGTATAGCCGATCACTATCACACCGTTATCGGAAACGATACGCTCATCGGGCTGGGTTAAATCGCAGTTACCGCCTTTTTCAGCCGCCAGATCGACGATCACCGAGCCGGGTTTCATGGCCGCGACCATATCTTCCAGCCACAGCTTGGGCGCGGGCCTACCAGGGATCAGGGCGGTGGTGATAACAATATCTACATCGGGCGCCTGCTCGCGGAAGCACTCAAGCTGCTTTTCGCGAAACTCGGGACTTGAGGGCGACGCGTAGCCGCCGCTTTCAGAACCATCCTGGCTGTCCTCGAAATCGAGAAACAAAAACTCCGCGCCCATGGACTCGATCTGTTCGGAGACTTCCGGACGTACATCAAAGGCCCGCACCACGGCACCCAAGCTTGTGGCAGTACCAATGGCAGCAAGCCCGGCAACGCCTGCGCCAATCACCAGCACTTTAGCAGGGGGGACTTTACCTGCGGCAGTTACCTGACCGGTAAAGAAGCGGCCAAAGTTATTGCCTGCCTCTATCACCGCACGGTAACCGGCGATATTGGCCATGGAGGAGAGCGCGTCCATCTTCTGGGCGCGCGAGATACGCGGCACCATGTCCATGGCAATCACGCTGGCGCCCTGTGCCTTGCACTTTTCCAGCAGCGCTTCGTTCTGCGCTGGCCAGAAAAAGGCAATTAGCGTTTGACCTTGGCGTAATCGCGCGGCTTCTGTATCAGAGGGCTCACGGACTTTAATGACCACCTCAGCGTCCTGCCAGAGCGTGTCCGCACTATCCACCACGGTCACGCCAGCGTCACGGTAAGCGTCGTCATTAAAGCCCGCCGCCAGGCCAGCGCCTGTTTCAATCAGGCACTCATGACCCAGCTTCTGGATCTGTTTGGCACTTTCAGGGGTGAGCGCCACACGCGCTTCGCCCCGGCTAGTTTCCTTGGGTGCGCCTATTCTCACACGGGTACTCCCTACGGTTTAGAAGTGGACGATGGGCCTTAATTGTCTGTTTTAATTTAAAACACAGCCCGCTAAAAAGGCGGTTGATTCTCACCACCCCACCTTTCTTCAAACGTTGTAGATTCTCATGATGCTTTTAAGAAAAGCCATTCAACCTTTGATAGGTGATGGCATGGGCTTTCTTACAAGTCATCACACGGGAGGAGCAGTATGAGCAAAAAATAGGCGAGGTAATTATCTCAATGCGACCTGATTGTTAGCTGAACAAGGCGGGCGACCAGGGGACGTACGACCAAAATACATAGAAATGCGCAGGGCATGGCGATGCGGTAAGCCTGCCAAACCTGGCTGAAATAGTGTTCATTGATTCCCGCGTTGACGGCAGTAACCAGCAGCGTCATTAAAAACGCCATAATTGTTGACATGTAGAAAGCAAATACGACCGGCGTAAAGCGAGGATGCAGCTTGCGTGCCGCCAGCATGCGCTGTTCCGGGAATTGTCGTTGTGCCATATAAAGTACCTGTCGCGTGGTCATGAATAGTTAGTTAGCGAGCTACTTTACAATGCCCCCAAACCGCAGAGAAGCGGTCATGCAGAATATCGCCATTGAAAGCGCTGAAAAACTAAAAAATACACCCTCCATTACAAGTTACGTAATAAAGTAATCTTGTGTTATTTATCAACGCTTCAAGTCGCCATAACGCTCTGTAACATTCCTTCGGCATCGCCCTCGCTTACCCCGAGCATTAAAAGGATCTGGCGCTGGGTAGCCAGCAGCACATGCTGACGTTCCTCCTCACCGGGCAGACTTTTAGCAATCGCGACGGCGCCTACCAGGGAGGCTAAAATCACCCGTGACTTATCGGCAATGACACGGCGGTCGCTGGCAAAAGGCAGCTTTTTCAATTTGCTTAACGCTAGAAGGCGCGTTTCGAGCATTTTTTTCATGCTCATGTAAGAAGCCTCGAACATGGTGCGTATTTCGGCTTTCTCGCTGCCTATTTCATTAAACAGCACCGCTTCAGGTCCTGGCTGCTGCTTACGCTCAAGCTCCTGAAGGTTCCAGTAGTTAGACACCAGCTCGGTTAAGTGCTGCAAAGAGAGCGGTCCTTTGACCAATCTTGCCGCGCGGCTGCTATCCAGCGTCTTGCGTACTGAAGCGTCATAAAGCGCTTCTTTGGAGGCGAAGTGGGCATAAAAAGCGCCATGGGTCATCTTGGCAAGCGTCATTACCTGGCCAATGGAAACCTTGTTAAACCCATACCGGCTGAACAACTCAGTGGCTGAGGCCAGAATACGCTCTCGGGTTTTCGCCTTGTGGCTTTTGGGATAAGGCATGTTTACCTCGTCATGGCACTGCTAGATGGTGCCGCTAAATATTATCTTGATCATATAATGCGTGCTGCTAGCGTAGCCGTATTTAAAGCTTCGAGGAGCCGCTATGCACTCACCTATTGTTATCACCGGCATGGGTATGGTCAGCCCACTGGGATGCAACGTCAAGGCAAGCTGGGAAGGTCTGCTGGAAGGCCGCTCGGGTGTTAGCCAGATCACCCGTTTTGATACAGCGCAAATCCCCATCAAAATTGCCGGTGCGGTCCCCCACTCAATAGATGACCCGGTAGCAGGGCTATGCCTGGATGATATAGCGGATGCCAAAGAGCGCCGCAAGATGGACCTGTTCAGCCTTTACGCCATGGCGGCGGCAAAAGAAGCCCTGGAGCAGGCAGGTTGGCAGCCAACGGATGAAGCTCAACGCCGTGCCACGGCAACCATTATTGGTTCCGGCATTGGCGGGTTCCCGACGATTACCGAGGCCCAGCAAACGCTGCAGCAGAAAGGCTATCGCCGTGTATCACCATTTACCGTACCGGCGTTTCTGGCCAATATGGCCGCGGGCAACCTGTCGATTCGTTATGGCTTTCAGGGTCCGTTGGGATGTCCTGTCACGGCGTGTGCGGCAGGCCTTCAAGCCATTGGTGACGGTATGCGCTTAATCCGCAGCGGAGAAGCCGACGTTGCGTTAGTGGGCGGCGCCGAGGCGTGTATTGACCCATTATCTTTAGCGAGTTTCAACGCGCTCAAAGCGCTTTCCACCGAGCATGAGCAGCCTGAAAGTGCATCGCGCCCCTTCGACAGTACCCGTAACGGCTTTGTCATGGGTGAAGGCGCGGGTCTGCTGGTGATTGAGACCTTGGACCATGCGAAAGCGCGCGGCGCCACACCGCTGGCAATCATTAGCGGCTATGGCACCAGTGCGGACGCCTATCATATGACTGCCGGGCCTGACGACGGCAACGGTGCTGCCGCAGCGATTCATTCAGCGCTTAAAATGGCCGGGATATCCGCCGAGGAAATCGACTATATCAATGCCCACGCCACCTCCACCCCGGTGGGCGACCGGGCGGAAATTGCCGCTTTACGACGCGTTTTTGGTAACGCCCTGCCCGGCATCCCGATCTCTTCGACCAAGTCGGCAACGGGCCATTTGCTAGGCGCGGCAGGCGGTGTTGAGAGTATTTTTTCAGTACTTTCGGCCACCACCGGCCAGCTGCCGCCCACGCTTAACCTGACTCAGTGTGATGAAAGTATGCAGGATTTGGACTTTATCCCGCTAACATCACGCACCCAGCCCACCCAGCATGTGCTGTGCAACGGGTTTGGTTTTGGCGGCGTCAATGCAGCACTGATCGTCAGCCGCGTATAACGTCAGCTGTTATGCGCACGCCGATTGGCAAAATCGTCTGCCAATCGGTTTTTGCCAGCCGTTAGCGTATCCTCTTAGCCTGCTTTTTAGCGGCTGATGAACATGAAACGCTACGAACGGTTTGCCGAGGAAATTTCCGAGCTTATTCGCAGCGGCGTGCTGGCGCCGGGGGAGCGTGTGCCCTCCGTTCGCCAGGCAAGCCGCCATTACGCCATTAGTCCTTCGACGGTGTTCCAGGCGTATTACCTGCTGGAAAAGCAGGGGTTAATTGTTGCACGCCCACGCTCTGGCTACTTTGTACGCGAACAGGCGCAGCGGTTTCTCAACGAACCAGAGATGACCCAAGGCCACCCCGAAACGGCGGACATTGCGGTAAGCGAGCTGGCTTTCTCGGTACTGGGATCACTTCAAGATGTGGATACAGTACCCTTTGGCTCGGCCTTTCCAAGCCCTGAGCTGTTCCCACTGCAACGCTTGGCGCGCAGCATGACCAAAGGGCTTCGCGAGCTGTCCCCCAACGCCATTATTACTGACATGACCGCGGGCGATACGGATCTGCGCCGGCAAATTTCCCTGCGCTATCGACTGGCGGGCATGCACTTGCCGCCCCAGGAGCTGGTAGTTACCAATGGCGCCATGGAAGCGCTTAATCTGGGATTTCAGTGCGTGACGCAGCCCGGCGATCTTGTGGCAATTGAGTCCCCCGCTTTCTACGCAAGCCTTCAGGTACTGGAACGCTTGAAGTTAAGGGCAGTGGAAATCCCTGTACACCCGAGGGAAGGAATCGACCTGGACAAGCTGGCCGACAGCCTTGCCAAGCACCCCATCAAAGCCTGCTGGTTCATGAGCCATTTGCAGAACCCGCTAGGGGCAAGTTTGAGTGAGGCCAAAAAACAGGCGCTGTATGGGCTGTTGAAGCAGTATCAGGTACCACTGATTGAAGATGATGTGTATGCCGAGCTCTATTTTGGCGCCAAACCGCCCGTGCCCGTTAAGCACTTTGATGATGAAGGGTTAGTGATTCACTGCGGATCGTTTTCAAAGTGCCTGGCGCCTGGCTACCGGGTGGGCTGGGTAGCCGGTGGGCGCTATGCCGAAAGCATTTCCCGATTGAAACTGATGACGACCATTTCGCCCTCGGTTCCCGCCCAGGTAGCCATTGCCGATTACCTTCAACACGGCGGCTACGACCGGCACCTGCGCAAGCTGCGCCTGGCCTTGGAATCCCAGCAAGCCCAGATGTTGGCGGCAGCAGCACGCTATTTTTCCGCTGATACCCGGGCAACACGCCCTGCTGGCGGTTACTTTCTGTGGTTTGAATTCCCCAGGCAGGTGGACTCGCTGCGCCTGTTTCAGATGGCTTTAGCGCAGGGGATCAGTATCGCCCCCGGCCCTATCTTCTCCGCCACACAGGGCTATCGTCACTGCGCCCGGCTGAGCTGCGGCCACCCGTGGACATCGCGCAGCGAAGAGGCCATGGCGCTGCTCGGCCGGCTGCTGACGTCGTTTTAGTCACTTCTAGACGCCCTGGCCGTGCAAGCGTTGGCTACCGGCCGGTGTCTGGCGGGTGAGCTTTCCAATTTGATACAGATCGTGCAAGTACATATCAAACCGGAAAATGCCGTGAGAGATCACGATCAATACAAAGGTCAACAGCATCAGAATTACAGGCTCATTCAACCAGGCAAACGTCGCTGAGAACGGATACAAGAGTGTATAGATGCTCATGCCACCCAAAAACTGCGCCAGCATGCTGTTAACAATCACCAGCGAAATCATCAGCACGCGGGTATTCCATGTGGGCAGGCGGGTTTTCCAGAACGGCAGGTGGCGAACGCTTATCTCGCCATTAAAATCGAGACGCTCCCGGCGGCGTACCAGAGGAATAGCATAGGTACTTTGCTTCTCTTCAGAAAACGCCCGCAGCGCCAGCTCAGGGTCAAGCCCGGGACCTAAGATACGCGCGACCGCCTGATTGAAGGCGCTAGCGTCATTGGTTTGCCTAGCAACACCGGCCTTCTGGGCTAACTCGCTCAAATGCTCTTTATTAGCATTTGAAAGCTTCAAGTCATTGGCGAAGTTAATGTTGTAATTAACCTCGTAGACTTGGTACAGGGCAATGGTGACGCCCACAAAAATCATGAAATAGATAAAAACAGTTAACATTATCGGCCCCTTAAACGTTTTATCATTCTGCCCACGCGGCCCGACTAACCAGCGGTGCGCACTTAGCCAAGCCGGTACGACTATGCCTTGCCCTGCTTCCCCAGTACAGACACAGAAAGATGCAATAAATACATATCAGTCTAGAGACTGATCTGGCGCAAGCAATGCGCTTTCAGCACGACACTCGGTGGTTTGGCAATATCTTACGGTATTTAGTCGAGGTGAACCGGTGCTCAATAGGAAAGCGGCCCCTGACTAGGCTAACATAGCGCTCCCACGATTCTGCTCGCGCAAAAACAATAATTAGAGTTAAACAAAACCCAGCTCATAAGGAACCTGCCATGCCCCCACAAGAATCCAGTACGCTGATGGCTTCCCCACCGGCCAAGTCAGTGTATGCCAAGTACCTAGCGGCTCTCGGGCCCGGCTTTTTATTTGCAGGTGCGGCCATTGGTACCTCTCATGTTGTTCAATCAACGCGTGCTGGCGCTGAGTATGGTATCGGGCTTTTGGGCTTTATCCTGCTGGCAGTACTGCTTAAGTATCCGTCTTTCTTCTTTGGGCCGTTTTATGTCAGCGTGACAGGCAAATCGCTGGTTGAAGGTTACCGGCAGACGTTTGGTAAATCCGTGGTGGCCCTGTTTGCGTTGGTCCAGATACCCGTCACAGCGATCATCATTGCCGCCATTGCGATTACCACCGCGGGCCTGGCGGGTAGTATTGTGCCCTTGACGCTAAGCCCGCCCACGGTGGCCGTGATATTGATTGCGCTGTGTTGTGCGCTTACCTTTGTCGGTGGTTACAAGCTGCTCGACTGGGTCAATAAGGTTTTTATTGTCATCCTTAGTGTGACCACCGTGTTTGCAGCCATGGCCGCCGTACCCTTGGTCGATTGGACGCTTTATCCGGCAACCGCCGTCTCTCCGCTGTTTAGCACCGCCACGTTTATTACCCTGGTGGCCGTACTGGGCTTGATGCCTTCGGACATTACGCTTGCGATCATGAACTCGTTGTGGTCAGAAGCGCGCAATAAAAACCAGGGAATGCGCAGCGATACCGCCGCTGAAAAGATCGATTTCAACATTGGCTATATCGGGGCAGCAGTACTCGCCGCCTGCTTCGTGATCATGGGTGCGGGGGTAATGCACAGCCAGGGTATTACTCCCGCCGATGGCGCCGTGGGTTTTGCAAGTCAAGTGATTAGTCTTTACACCAACACCTTAGGCGAGTGGAGCGGCGTAGTCGTGGGCATTTCTGCGTTTACCGTCATGCTTACCACGCTGCTGACCGTGCTAGATGGCTTCCCGCGCATGATCACCGCCTCTTACTATACGTTTACACGCGAGGCCGAGGCGGAAGAAACTCGCACGCTTGAAGGCGGTCGAGCATTTTTGGTGTGCATGGTGGGTCTATCGCTGTTGGCGATTGTGATTCTGTATACCCTGATGGGCAGTTTCCGCCTATTCATGGACTTTGTGATGGTGGTGGCATTCTTGATCAGTCCTATTCTTGCCACCCTTAACCATCTGACAGCGAACGGTCCTACCGTGCCTTTGGCACTGCGCCCTTCACGCCTGATCAATGCGTGGAGCTGGCTGGCGATAGCCACCTTAACGCTGCTTTCACTGGGCTATATTTACGTACGCTTTATCTACTGATCTCTAGGTTAGACGTTCACATTAATGGCGTGCTGGATAACAGCACGCCATTTTTTATGCGGCTCTATTATTTTTATTCTGGCGTTTTAGCCTAAAGGGCCACCCAGGATGGTCTTTTTGATTCCCTCGCGCACGCCCTGGCCATCTTCGTGGCTTAATTCGTCATACCAGTTTTGGGTTAGCGCCGGGGTGTGGCCATGAATCATTTCAGCTCGCGTTCGCGCTCTTGCCACAATCTCCCCTACCCGCTTAACACGCGCTGAATTGTAATTATCCAGCGCCTGGCGCAGCGCATCATCTGGCGTTGGCGCATCCTCAAGGGACTTTTGAACCAATTGGGCCAATACCCAAGCGTCTTCCATGGCCTGGCAGCCACCCTGGCCCAAATCGGGCGCCATGCCGTGGGCGGCATCGCCCAGTAAGGCCACACGGGTATCGGTCAGGGTTTCCAGCGGTTCAATATCATGAATCTCGACCCGCGCCATGCGTGCCGGGTCAAAATGTTCGATCAGGGTGTGTACGGCGCCACTCCAGCCCGAAAAATGCTCGCGCAGCTCTTCCCGGTAGCGCGCTGGCTCGTTGGGCATGTCGGCGGGCAGCGGAACGTCAAAGAAGCAGTAAAACTCCTGCTCCGCGTCGGCATTGCCACCGGTGCCCATGGGCATTAGTGAGACGCGCTTACTCTCACCGACATACTGATCCCAGCTATCCAGCGGGGCGAGCTTAGTGGTGGCCGGGACGCGTACGTTCCAGTTCACGTAGCCTACATACTGACGCTCAACAGGACGCCCGATTATCTTGTTACGCAGCTTGGAGTGAGTGCCATCGGCCACAATCAGCAGGTCCGCCGTTACCTGCCTGCCATTGGAAAAAAAGGCGGTCACGCCATCGGCATCGCTTGCGTAATCTACGCAGTGCTGACCTAGCTCAATATGCTCGGCGCCTACGGCGTCAAACAGGATTTTCTGGAGTGCTGCCCGCGCAATGGGGCAGGCACGCTGCTGTACGTCGTCATACAGGGGCATTAAGGAAAAGTCGCTGAGCAGTTCGCCGTCGTGGCGAAGGTAGCGCATGCGCTGCATATCGCCACTCAAACGCTCGATTGTGGCGCCCAACCCCAATTGGTGCATCACCTTGACGCCATTAGACCAGAGAGAAATAGCCGCCCCTACGGGCCGAATATCTTCGACACGCTCCATAACAGTAACGCGATGACCCTGTTGCTGAAACGCCAGCGCAGCGCTCAACCCCCCCATGCCTGCCCCAATGACCAGAACATTTAGCGACATCGGCGAACTCCTTGCTGTTGTTATAAAGAGTAGTAATGAATGCGTTCAGTGTAATCCGATTAAGCGCGGTACCGACAACGCTTCAAAAAGCCCCGGGTTACCGAGCAAGATAGATGCCAGCCTTATCGTGCCGTCCCAATAGTGCACTTATGGTGTGCGTTCCCGCTATGCCTGCTCACTGAATGCTTTGGCAAAGGCGGTTAGCTGCTGATGCAACCAAACTGTGGAAGGCTCATTGGCATACAGCCCATGCTGAATCAGTGTCATATTGAGCGCCGGCAGCTCCTTAGGTGGCTCAACCAAGCGTACCGGCAGCATGGAGATGAATCGCTGGGCCATTTGCCTGGGCAACGTCATGATTGCTCCGGTCAGCGCCACTACCCTCGCCGCGGCGATATAGTTAAGGTTTTTGGAAATCACTCGCCGGGTTAACCCATGCTGCACTAAACAGTTATCAATATTACTTGGGCCCAGTCCGCTAATATCGGCAAGCTCCACATGCAGCGCATCGGCAAACTGTAAAATAGTCAGCGAATCGCCAATGTGGGTATTGTTCAAGGCCGCCAGACACACCAGCTCCTCCTGCATCCAAGGGGCTTTCAGCACGCCGCCAGGCAGCTCGATTTGGGTATCTAGCCCTACCACCATATCGATTTGACGCTGTTCCAGCCCTTCACTTAGTACCTCTGGTGTAATCAGCTCGATAGAAAAGCTGATCCCCGGCGCATAGGTTAATAACTGGCTGAGAAACGTCGGGTACATGACTTCTTCAAAGTAGTCGGTGGTGGCCAGGGTAAAGCGCCGTGTACTGCTTTCAGGTAAGAACGTTGCAGGAGGCGCCAGGCCCTCCTGCAGCATAGCCAACGCCTGCTGAACCACCGGCAATAAGGCAAGCGCTCGAGGTGTGGGTTGCATGCCCTGGTCTGTGCGCACCAGTAGCGGGTCATCCAGCGCTTCACGCAGGCGCTTAAGTGCATGGCTTATGGCAGGCTGGCTTAAATGCAGCTTTTCTGCCGCCCGTGTTACGTGTCGTTCATGCATCAACGTCATGAATACCCGCAGCAGATTTAAATCAAAATGGCGGAATACGTTCATAAATGGTCATCACCAGCCATTATTTATCTTGTGAATGATTTAATTCTAAACATTCATTTAATTTATCACTAAAAAGTATTTATTGTCGGCCTCCTTTCGCCCTAGTGCGATGCGCTTACTCCCTTTGTTTCTAAATTCAGGTTAGTCCCAGGAGACGCCCCACGGTGAGCCACCCACAAATTATGCCCAGCCTGTTTGGTGATGTTATCTCTACCTTTATGGGCGTGGCTAAAGCCAATGACCCCAAGGCAACCGATGCCGAGGTAGTGGTCAGCGGTGTACCGTTTGATCTGGCGTGTTCTGGCCGTGCGGGTACCCGTATGGGGCCGAATGCGATTCGCCAAAGCACCGCCAATCTCATCTGGGAAGGCAAGCGCTGGCCGTGGGATTTCGCCCTGGAAGATCGCTTACGCGTGTGCGATGCGGGCAACCTGGATTACGCTTACGGCGAGCCGGAAAGCCTGGTGGATAATCTGGAAAACCATGCCAATCGTTGGCTCAGTGCGGGTAAAAAGATGCTGACGCTGGGCGGTGACCACTATATTAGCCTGCCGCTGTTACGCGCCCACGCTCGCGAGCATGGCCCGTTGGCACTTATCCATTTTGATGCGCATACCGACACCTACGAGCAAGGCACCCGCTTTGATCACGGCACCATTTTTCACCACGCTCTTAAAGAAGGGCTGGTCGTGCCCGAGCACTCGCTGCAAATCGGCATTCGCACAAGCTATGACCGCCATAACCATCCTTACGAAGTGCTGGATGCCGATTGGGTGAACGACAACGGCCCTAAAGCGGTGCTCGAAAAAATTCGCGCCCGCGTGGGCCATCACCCGGCCTACATCAGCTTGGATATCGACGGCCTGGACCCTGCTTTTGCCCCGGGCACCGGCACGCCGGTATGTGGAGGTATGTCCACCGACCTGCTGCTAAAAGTCGTTCGTGGACTGGTGGGTATGGATCTGGTGGGCATGGATGTTGTTGAGGTTAACCCGGCTTACGATCACGGCGACATTACCTCGCTTGCCGCAGCGACTCTTGGGCTTGAGTTTTTGTATGTGTTGGCGGCGTCCAAGCGCGCTGTATAAACGTAAAATCCACTATTGAAGCAAAGATCACGCTGATATGTTCAGCGTGATCTCACGCCTTGTCAGGCTCCAGGGCCAGACATAGATCTCCCAGAAAGTCCGCAACACCCTTGGGCAGGGTACGCCCGGCAAGAGTTTGCACCTCTATAGTGCGTCCGCTCATCTCCCGATCCCGTATGGGGAGCGAAGTGATCTGGGCGGCATCACTTAAGTGGCGCACCGAAACGTCGCCAATTAGCGTAATTCCTCCCTGACACGCCGCAAAATGTACCAGCGTGGTGACGAAATTGCTTACCATAACAGGCTCAATCAACAGTCCCTGCCGGCTACAGCTCACATTGAACAGCTGTCGAATGGTGGTATTTTCCGTGGGTAACGCCAGCGGGTAGTGACTGAGCTGCGCCAGGGAGACATGCTTTTTGGTAGCCAGCAGATGGCTGCTGTGCATGACCGCATGGATAGGCGCCATGATCCGCTTTTCGACCTGGATGTTCTTCTCCGGTGCGGGCGAAATCGCCAGCCCAATATCCACCAGGCCCTCGCAGACCCGCTGCGTTACCTCGGTTGATGACATGACGGCCAGATCAAAATGGATGCCGTGATGTTTTTCGCGGTATTCGCTGATCACATGCGGCAGTAAGTAACTGGCCAGCCCCTCGATACTGGCAAGCCGCACCGTTCCCCGCTGTATTCCTTCGAGGCCAGTGATCTCTTCAATAACGCGGGCAGTTTCCAGGCGTGTTTTACGCGCATGGGCGGCCAGCAGCTCACCTGAAGGGCTCAGCTTCATACCGGATGAATGACGTTCGAACAGCTGGCTGCCCAGCTCGGCTTCCAGACGTGCAATTTGACGACTGACCGCAGAAGGGGCCACATGCAGCTGTTGTGATGCCTTATTGATCGACCCCTGCCGCACAATTTCCAGAAAATAGCGTAACGCCGAGTCAAGCAGAATGCGCTCGTTCATGCCGTTTCCTTCGCTTTTTGTTCGCAATCTGTATTGCCTAAAAGGCAATACAGCATTCGAAAAATACATCTAACGACACGACGTTGGCCAGCGCTAGTATCAAATACACAAGAATTTAACAGTGCATAGTGATCCGCTCCCTGTCCTGCTGTCATCCCACGTGATGCGGCGATCTAACAATATCAACGGAGATAACAACAATGCCTAAAAAAACGATGCTTAAACAACTAGCCACCCCCCGCTTTCAAAAAACAGCACTGCTCGCGGCACTGGGCATGGCAAGTGCTCTCTCTTTTGCGACTCATGTACAGGCCGACACGACCGTCAGCGCGGTTATGCATTCGGCACTTCGCTCATTGGACCCGGTATCAAGTAGCGCAACGATTGCGCGTAATCATGGTTATATGATTTACGATACGCTCATTGGCCTGGATGCCGACTTAAACCCGCAGCCGCAGATGGCCGACTGGGAAGTTTCTGAGGATGGGCGGATCTACACCTTCACACTGCGTGATGGGCTAACCTGGCATGATGGCAGCCCCGTTACCCCCGCCGACTGTATCGCCTCTTTAAAGCGCTGGGGTACTTTCGATGCCGGTGGCCAGCTGGTATCCAACCACACCGAAAGCTTAACGGCTCTGGATGAAAAGCGCTTTGCGCTGACGCTTTCAAGCCCTCTTGGCGATGTTATAGGCCTGCTTTCCAAACCCTCAGCGGTCCCGGCATTTATAATGCCCGAAAATGTTGCCTCTATTGAGCCAGGACAACCACTGCCTAATCAGATCGGTTCGGGCCCATTCCGTTTTATTGCAAATGAATTCCAGCCCGGCGTTAAGGCCGTTTACGAACGCTTTGATGCCTACCAGCCCCGTTCAGAAGCGCCTTCCGGCACGGCGGGCAGCAAAGAAGTGTTTGTTGATCGCGTTGAATGGATCCACATGCCTGATGTACAGACCACCATTAACGCCATCAACAGCGGCGATATCGACTACATCGAACGAACACCTTTCGACCTTCTGCCGCTTTTGGAAGGTAATCCCGAGATCACCACAGATGTTCTCGACCCCTTAGGCATGCTCACCGTTGCCCGTATGAACTTTCTGAACCCGCCTTTTAATGATGTCAGGATTCGTCGTGCAGCGCTCTTGGCAATGGGCCAGGAAGACGTATTGGCGGCGCTGGTAGGCGACCCGCGCTTCTACCAGACGTGCGCCTCCGTATTTGGATGTAATACAGCGATTTCTACCGAAGCAGGAGACGAGTCACTAACCAGTGGCGGTCGTCCTGATGAGGCACGCGCCCTGCTTGAAGAGGCGGGTTACGACCAGACCCCTGTGGTTTTACTCCAGCCCTCCGATGTTGCCACGCTGACCCCGCAACCGGTCGTTGTCGCTCAGGCCTTACGTAAAGCAGGCTTTAATGTCGAGCTTAAACAAATGGATTGGCAGACTCTGGTAAGCCAGCGCGCCAACCAAAGCCCTTCAAGCGAAGGTGGCTGGGACATGATTTTCACCAACTTCGGTGTCGACAGTTTTTGGTCGCCCACTATCAACATGCTATTGATTGCGACGGGAACGCAAGACAGCTGGTTTGGCTGGCCTTCCGACCCGTATATGGAAGAACTACGCACAGAATACGCCATGGCGGAAAGCGAAGAGCAGCGTAAAGCGCTCGCCGAGGCCGTGCAGGAACAGGCGATGGAGCAAGCAACGTTTATTCCCTTGGGCCAATTTCAAAACGTCGTCTCCTGGCGTAACGAACTAAGTGATGTTGTTGAAGGGCCAATTCCCGTTTTCTGGGGCATGCATAAAGCCGAGTAATGACGCGCCGCCGCTGTCCGCTGAAGCGGGCAGCACATGTCATCGAGGTTTTACATGCATGTTCCCACAACGCTTGGCTCTACTCACCCACCGAGGGACAACCCATGCTTGGCTATTTCATTCGCCGATTGCTGGCCGCCATTCCCGTTATGCTAGTTCTGGCGCTTTCCGTATTTCTACTTTTGCGACTTTCACCTGGCGACCCCGCCGTCATTATCGCCGGCGATATGGCAAGCCCGGAACAGGTAGCGAGTATTCGCACGGCCTTAGGGCTTGATCAGCCCATCTACACCCAGTTTTTTATCTGGATGGGCAATATGCTGCAGGGCGATTTTGGCACGTCGCTTATTTCTCAGACCTCAGTGATGACCATGATTACCCAGCGCCTGGAGCCCACGGTTAGCTTGGCGCTTGCCGCCATCGTATTCACCGTATTGATCTCTGTGCCGCTGGGCGTTATCGCCGCCTGGCGCCAGGGCAGTTGGGTCGACAATCTGGTGATGTCGGTGTCGGTGGTCGGCTTCTCGGTGCCGGTATTTGTGATCGGCTATATCGTGATTCAGGTTTTTGCCATCAAGCTTGGCTGGCTGCCGGTGCAGGGCTATCGCAGCCTGGATAACGGCTTTGGTGAGTTCGCCAGCCGTCTGGTGCTCCCAGCATTAACGCTTTCATCGGTATATATCGCCTTAATTGCACGCATGACCCGCGCCAGCATGCTGGAAGTGCTAAAGGAAGATTATATCCGTACGGCTCGCGCCAAGGGGCTTGGGGAACGTTTGGTGCTGTTTCGTCATGCGCTGCGCAATGCAGGTGTGCCGATTCTAACAGTTATCGGTACCGGGTTCGCGCTGATGGTTTCGGGCGTTGTGGTGACAGAGAGCGTGTTCAACATTCCGGGGTTGGGCCGCCTTATTATTGATGCGGTACTGGCACGCGACTATCCCGTTATTCAAGCCATCATTCTGCTGACGGCCGGTCTTTATGTCTTCATTAACCTGCTGATCGACCTTTCCTACGCAATAACTGATCCCAGGATTCGCTACTAATGCACACACACTCTCAAATGCATGGACTGCCTGCCAGATACAGTATTCACGGCTGGACCACCAAGCTACTCCGCCTGCGGCCGCGCACTACCACAATTATCGCCACTACCACGCTTGCCGCTATTGTCCTGATGGCAATCTTCGCGCCGTTGATCGCTACTCACGACCCCACCGAGCTTTCCCCTGCCAGCCGCCTGCAGGCAATGAGTGCCGAGCACTGGTTGGGTACCGACGCCTATGGCAGGGATCTGTTCTCGCGGGTGGTTTACGGGGCCCGTATTTCATTGACGGTTGGCCTGGGAGTTGCGTTTCTTACCCTATTAATTGGCCTGCCGTTAGGGCTTATCGCGGGTTACTTTCGCGCAATCGATGCCGTGCTGATGCGTTTTATGGATGGCCTGATGGCGATCCCTGGCATTCTCGCCGCTATTGCTATCGTGTCGCTGACGTCTGCCAACCTATGGATGCTGATGATCGCGATTACCGTACCCGAAATACCCCAGATCGTGCGTTTAGTGCGCTCCCAGGTACTAGCCACCCGTGAAGAGGCGTTCGTGGAAGCGGCCGTGTTGATGAGCACCCCAACGCGCACGATTCTGTGGCGCCATTTAATGCCCAATACGTTCGCCCCGCTTATCGTGCAGTGCACTTACGTTTGCGCTGCAGCGATTCTCACCGAGGCCACCCTGTCGTTTCTGGGTGTGGGGCTTAGCTCAGAAATTCCCACCTGGGGCAACATCATGTCGGATGGGCGCATCTATTTTCAGCTCAAGCCTTCGCTGATTTTCTGGGCGGGTGTGTTGCTTTCTCTCTGCATTCTATCGATCAACTTATTAGGCGATGCGGCCCGCGACGCGCTGGACCCTATCATGAAGCGGAAGGAGGGCTAATGAGCACTGACAATATCGTTCTGAGAGTCGAATCGCTGGTGGTTGAAACCGTCGATAAGTCGCCCAAGCCGATTTTGAAGGGCGTCTCTTTTGAGATACAGGCTGGCGAAACGCTTTGTTTAGTCGGTGAAAGCGGTTCGGGCAAATCCGTATCGTCACTAACCACGGTGGGGCTGCTGCCATCGGGTAGCTTGCGAGCCGTGAGCGGGCGGGTTGAGCTGGATGGCGAAAACTTGCTACAGGCCACTCCAAAACGCCTGAATGAGCTGCGCGGTAGCCGCATGGCAATGATTTTTCAAGAGCCCATGACGGCGCTGAACCCGGTGCTCAGCGTAGGCAAACAGCTTGATGAAGTACTTGCCTGCCATACTAAAACATCAACGGCTCAGCGGCGCACGCAGGTACTCGATGCCTTGGAGCAGGTGCATTTGCCGGATATTCAGCGCATGTACTCAAGCTTTCCTCATCAGCTTTCCGGCGGCCAGCGCCAGCGCATCATGATTGCGATGGCGCTGCTGCTGAAACCACGTCTGTTAATTGCCGATGAGCCGACCACGGCTCTGGATGTGACCACCCAACATCAGATACTTAAGTTAATCCGCGAACTGCAGCAAAAGCATGGTACAGCGGTACTGTTTATCACCCACGATATGGGCGTAGTGGTCGATATTGCTGACCGCGTTTGCGTGATGAAGACCGGCAAAATAGTGGAGCAGGGGCCGGTACGCCAGGTGCTTAGCACGCCTAAAGAAGCCTACACCCAGTGCCTGCTGACGGCAGTGCCCAGCTTGACACCACGTCCACCACGCCCTGCGCGTGGGCCGCGTCAGGTGCTTGATGTGACAGGGCTGGAAAAAGAGTTCGTGCCATCGCAAGGCTTATTGAGCTGGTTTCGGCGTGCCCAAGCAGGCACAAAAGCCGTTAACAGTGTGAGCTTTCAGCTTCAGGAAGGCCGCACGCTAGGCATTGTTGGCGAATCTGGCTCAGGAAAATCCACACTGGCACGCTGTGTGATGCGCCTCATCAGCCCTACCGGCGGGATTGTACGCATTAACGGCCAGGACATATCGGTCCTAAATTCTCGTAGCCTTAAGCCGCATCGCGGCTGTATTCAAATGGTTTTCCAGGATCCCTATCGCTCGTTAAATCCGCGTTTGACCATCGGTCAAAGTCTGATCGAGGGGCCGATGAACTACGGAAAACCGCGTAACACTGCCATGCTCAAAGCCAAGGAGCTTTTAGAACTGGTGGGCCTACCGCCGGATGCCATCGACCGGTTTCCGCATCAGTTTTCGGGTGGCCAGCGCCAGCGCATTGCCATCGCGCGGGCGCTGGCCATGGAACCCGACGTAATTGTCGCTGATGAAGCCGTATCCGCGCTGGATGTCTCGGTACAGGCGCAGGTACTCGCTCTATTTGACGACATTCAACAGCGTTTTGGCGTGGCCGTGCTTTTTATCACCCATGACCTGCGCGTGGCGGCACAAATTTGTGACGACGTGCTGGTGATGCAGCGCGGCCAGGTAGTCGAGTATGGGCCAGCACAACAGGTGCTGGGTAACCCGCAGGCAGCCTACACACGCCAGCTAATTGATGTAGCACCCGGCCGCTCCTGGGATTTCGCCGCGTTTGCACCTGCTAGCTAACTCGTTTTTATTAGGGGAATAATTACATGAATGCTTGTGACCTGAGTGCCGTTGAAGCACGCCGCTTAATGGCGTCCAAAAAGCTCTCTGCCGTAGAGCTGACCGACAGCTGTATTGACCGTTTCCATGCCGTTAACCCTGCCGTTAACGCCCTGGTCGCGCATGATTTAGACGCCATGATAAGTGCTGCCCACCATGCGCAGCGAGCCATTGACCGTGGCGATAAGCTGGGCGCGCTGCATGGCCTGCCGCTGTGTGTGAAAGATATGGTCGATGTTACGGGTTTGCCCACCACGTTCGGCAGTCAAATTTACGCGGACAATATCGCCAAGGGTGATGATCCCATGGTGGCCCAGCTACGCCAGGAAGGTGCGGTCATCATGGGCAAGACCAATAACCCGGAGTGGAGTGCGGGCGGTAATACCCGTAATGCGGTCTATGGCGTCACCGCCAATCCATTCGATGTAACCCGTTCGGCGGCGGGTTCGTCCGGTGGTTCGGCCGTCGCGCTTGCCTGCGGCATGGCACCTCTGGCAACCGGCTCGGATACTGGCGGCAGCCTGCGCAACCCGGCGGCGTTTTGTGGCGTGGTAGGCTTTCGCCCCTCACCCGGTGTCGTGCCCGGCCACAGCCGGGCGCTCGGCTGGCTGCCCATGTCACTTAACGGCCCCATGGCGCGCACCGTGGACGACGCTGCGCTGATGCTTTCAGCCATGATTCGCCCCGACCGCCGCGACCCCTGGACACCGGTGGTGGAAGACAAGCCTGTCTATGCGGCCGAGCCGTTTCGCCATTTGCCTCACTATGACCTGTGCAGCGCCCGCGTTGCCTTTACGCCGGACTTCGGCTTTACAATGACCGAGAAACTCATGGCCGATAGTTTTAGCGACAAGCTCAAACGCTTTGGCCATGTGTTTGGGGAATTAAACGACACTCATCCCGACTGCTTAAACGCTGACGATACCTTTGCGATTATCCGTGCCCTGTGTTTTTCTGGGCATCATCGTGACCTGCTTCAGCAGTACCCCGATAAAGTCGGCCCCAATGTACGCGACAACGTCCATGAAGGAGAAAGCTATTCAGCATTGGACGTAGTGCGCGCGCTTACCAACCAGTCCAAGTTGTACCGCCATTGGCAGGCGTTTTTCGAACAGCACGACTTTATTCTGGCGCCGACCACCACGATCAGCCCGCGCGACTGGCATGAGCTGTACCCTACCGAAATCGATGGCGAGGCCACGCACAGTTACTACCACTGGCTTTCCATGGCGTATGCCTCAACGCTTGCTGGGCATCCATCGGTGACGCTGCCTACCGGGCGCGATCAAAACGGTTTGCCGTTTGGCCTGCAGATCATCGGCCGTCGCGGCAGCGACCTGCAAACGCTGGCCTTTGCCCGTGAGCTGGAAACACTGTTTATCGGCGATGAGGCACTGGAACGCCCTCGGGTTGATATTGACTATTTGCGTTCCGAAAAGCCGATACGTGAAGCTGAAGGTTTTATGGGGTTCGCCTAAGGCTTATGGGTACCATCAGCACTTTACTGGTTCCATTTATTTACTCGTTGCCGATAGAAGGTAAACGCCATGACTACTTCTACGCTGTCACATTGGCTGGCAATTGCTGAGGCAGGTACTGATCCTATTATCGATGCGCTGAAACACAGTGAAGAAACACTGTGGCTGAATCCCAAACGCGCGCCTTTCACGAAGGTGCGCGGTGAGCTTCCGTTACAGTTTTCCGATATTGAGGATGCCGCCGCTCGTCTGCAGCGCTTCGCCACCTATTTTGCCAAGACATTTCCGGAAACGGTAGCCCTGGAAGGCATCATCGAGTCCCCGTTAAAACGCGCAGACAAGGCTGTTATAGCAGTGGCTGAATGGCTGGAAGTTCCTGCCCCGTCACAGCTGCTGATCAAGTGTGACAGTCAACTGCCGATTTCCGGCTCAATTAAAGCCCGCGGCGGCTTTTACGAAGTGCTGCTATATGCTGAAACCTTGGCGCTAGAACAGGGCCTGATCAAGCAAGAAGATGACTATGCCTGCTTTGCTTCCGAGCCGTTTCGCGCGCTCTTTTCCCAGTATTCGGTCGTTGTGGGCTCGACCGGCAATCTTGGCTTAAGTATCGGCATCCTTAGTGCCAAGCTCGGTTTCAGAGTGACCGTGCATATGTCCGCCGATGCACGCGCCTGGAAAAAAGCCCTGCTGCGGGAAAAAGGCGTGCAGGTGGTTGAGCACCAGTCCGACTACAGCGTTGCCGTAACCCAGGGTCGCGAAGAGGCGCTGCGTACGCCACGCTGCCATTTTGTGGATGATGAAGACTCCACCTCGCTCTTTCTCGGCTACGCCGTGGCCGCCTTGCGCCTAAAGCAGCAGCTGGATGATCAAGGCATCACGGTGAATGCCGAACACCCCTTGATCGTGTATCTGCCCTGCGGCGTGGGCGGTGGGCCGGGCGGCGTTGCGTTTGGCCTTAAGCATGTATTTGGCGATGCCGTACACTGCTACCTCGCCGAACCCACACCGTCCCCCTGCATGCTGCTGGGTATGCATACGGGGCTACATAACGCGATCAGTGTGCAGGATATAGGTCTGGATAACCTGACCTGTGCTGACGGCTTGGCCGTCGGCCGCGCATCGGTCTTTGTCGGTAAGGTCATGGAGCCGTTACTTGATGGTATCTACACCGTGAGTGACGACCATCTCTATGCGCTGGTAGCACTTGCCAAGGACAGCGAAGATCTGGATCTTGAGCCCTCTGCTGTCGCTGGCCTCCCCGGCTTTGCTCATTTGGCGAAGGCCTCCCAAGCGAAACGTGAATCTCTCGGCTTGCAGAACAGTTTGCCGGACGCTACGCATATCGTGTGGGCAACCGGCGGTGCGATGGTGCCTTCTGAGGATATGCAGGCCTACTACCGCCAGGGTAAGGCGCTGCTTTAGGCAGTGGCATCCCCATGCAGCATCCCCTCACGCCGTTCAACCGGCTTACGCAACCAAAGCGTTAACAGTACAACGGCCAACAGCACTTCAGCCAGGTCGCCGCCGTAATACATCAACTGGGCGGCGGCCTGCACCTCTTCGACAGAATGGCCGGTGCCACGTGGCCAGCCGTAGCCGTACATCAGCTTGCCCAGCAGACTATGGGTGGCAATAGACGCAAGCAGTACGCCCAACCGAAAACGCAGGCTCAGCCGATGGGGCGACACGTCGGGCTCGGCCAGAATCGCCCAGCAGAACAGATACCCCGCCACCAGAAAATGCATATGTATCCAATAGTGAAGCGCCTGATTATGTAAGGATGCGCTATACAGCGGTGTAAGGTACAGCACGTACATGCCGCCGATATTAAGCACCAAGGCGCTAACAGGATGGGAAACGAAGCGCACGAACCGGCTTCGCAACAAGGCAGCTACCCGCCTTCCACCTGCCTGGGGTAACGTGCGTAGCAGTAAGGTGATGGGGGCGGCCAAAACCCAGGCAAGCGGCGCCAGCATGCCAATCAATAAATGCAGGGCCATGTGACCCAACAGATCATGGTGTGCCCAGGCCATCAAAGGCGGTGCCACGGCGATGGCAAGCAGCAGGCTGCCCAAGGTAAAAAAGATACTTCGCCAGGCACTCCAACCTAGCGCATTATGGCGCTGGTTATAAGCGGCGCCAAGATACGTTATCGTGAATAAAACGATCAGTGTAAGTGGTAGCCAGTCAAGCAATGCCCCATGAACGGCATGGTCATGAACGTGCATGCTTAGCGGTACCCTAGACGCTTGGCACGGCGATAGAACCAGATGCCTACCAAAAGCAGCACTATTGCCGCACCATTCCACACCACGTCATAGAGCAGCGGATCGACCCCATAGCGAATCTGATGCAGACGCAAAATCTTGTGGTTGATCAGGCCGTCAAATAGCTGGAAACCGCCCATGCCCAAGAAAAAGCCCGCTTTGGCCCAGGGAATTGTCAGGCGCTTACGCTGGGAAAGATCAAGCAGCATGAACACGCCGGTCACGATGGCGAGTAGCTCAAAGGCATGCAGCAGGCCATCCGAAATAATCCCAAACGTTGGCGTACCAAAATCAAAAAAGTGGTGCCACT
This sequence comes from Vreelandella nanhaiensis, assembly GCF_003990185.1. Taxonomy (GTDB): domain Bacteria; phylum Pseudomonadota; class Gammaproteobacteria; order Pseudomonadales; family Halomonadaceae; genus Vreelandella; species Vreelandella nanhaiensis. The sequence continues at coordinate 296,413 of NZ_RZHF01000006.1, forward strand.
GAAGCAGTTGGTGAAAAACGATTTCATCGACGGCTGCCATCACGCCTATTCCAAGCAGTACCGCCGCCCATAACGAGCGTTTCGTATCAACACTTGAAGAGATGGGGTCATTCGCCATGGCATCCTTGCTCCTGAAGATTCTTCTTTAGGTTAGGCATGCCAAGCGTTAGACGCAAAGTGGTTGCCGCGTTTCAACGACGCGTTATCACCATGATGTCCACACCGCGCCATAACGCTTCTAGCGTTCACCTACGTTAAGAGGCTGTATTGTTTACTTCCCCCGCCTAGAATAGCCAGGTCGGTGTTCCTTCGGGAACCTAATAGAGAATCCGCCGCGGCTTGCCCGCCAACCGGAACTGCCCCCGCAACTGTAGGCGGTGAGCGACGCTCGATGATGCCACTGGACGTAACGTCTGGGAAGGTGAGCTAGCCATGACCCGTCAGTCAGGAGACCTGCCGACTCACGTAAAATCATCGAGCGGGTCAGCTCGGCCGACTGTCGGCTTGAGTGGCCCGTTCATCATGCACGGGAGTGTACATGATGTTGAGATTGACCACGGCGATTGCCGCCAGCCTGTTATTGAGTAAAACGGCCTACGCCGCCACTGACTACCCCTTAACGCTTGAAAGTTGCGGCCATGACATCAACCTGGAGCAGCCTCCTGAACGGGTAGTAAGCATCGGCCAGGCCCCCACCGAGATCCTTTACATGTTGGGCCTTGCCGATAAGGTGGCTGGCACCGCTCTCTGGATCAACCCGGTGCTTGAAGAGTTTGAAGCGGTGGATGCAAACATCGAGCGCCTTTCAGACAACGCTCCAAGCTATGAGAGCGTGGTAGCCAAAAAACCTGACTTGGTGGTTTCAGCGTACGAATGGATGATTGGACCGACAGGCGTGGTGGGCACCCCGGCGATGTTTGCCGATGTTGGCATCCCCAGCTGGACTCTACCTACGGAGTGCATGGGTAAAAGCAACCAGCACAGCATGGACGGCGCTCGTACGGCGCTGTTCGATACCGAGCTTATTTACGACAGTATTGCCACACTCGCTGACATCTTTGATGTTACGGAGCGCGGCGACCAGCTGATTGCGAACCTCAAGGCGCGGGAAGCCGCTGCCGTCGCGAAAGCCGAGTCCCTGGGTTTACCTGATGATATTACCGGCGTCTTCTGGTATTCCTCCGCCGACCTGGCTATTGACCCTTATGTGGCAGGAGTGAATAGCGTGCCCGACTGGCTGATGAGCCGGTTGGGGATCACCAACGTCGTGACCGCAGAAGAAGAGTGGCCGACCGTTGGCTGGGAAACGATTGCCAGGAGTAACCCGACCTTTATTGCCGCCGCGCAAATGAATCGACGACGCTTTCCAGCTGATGATATAGCGGCCAAGCGCGAGTTCCTGATATCCGACGCCGTTACCCGCGAGACTGAGGCCGTACAGCAGGACCGCATTATCGAAATTGATGCGCACGCACTGGATCCCTCGGTTCGAGCGATTTTTGCGCTAGAAGAGCTCGCCAGCCAGTTAGCGGAATTCGACCTATCACCGTAAGGCATTGCGCCACCGCATAGAGCGTGCCCTTTCGGGTACGCACCTCATTTTATGGTTTATGGATTTACTCAAATGAAGATGATTTTACGACTTGTCGTTCTATTGGGTTTGCTGCCAATGACCGCCCTGGCCGAAACACATACCGTCGAGATGCTAAACCGCAACGATAGCGGGCCAATGCCCTTCGCGCCTGACTATCTCGTTGTTCAGCCTGGCGACACGGTGAAATTTCTGGCCACTGCGCCCGGGCATAATGCGGCCACGATTGACGGCATGATCCCTGAAGGCGGCGACGCGTTTGTGGGCAATATTAACGAAGAGATTGAAGTAACACTGGATGCCGAGGGCGTTTGGGGCATCAAGTGTTCGCCGCACTACACCATGGGCATGGTAATGCTGATTCAAGTCGGCGATACGCCCGCCACGCAAGCTGACCTACCTGAATCGTTGCCGCCCGCCGCCCAAACACGCTTTCTGGAAATACTCAAGCGGCGTAACGGCTGACTTGTAAAGAGCGCCTGATAAAGCGAGGCGGCTTTCTCTGTGTGGTGCCTTAATCGCGCAGCCAGGTGTTGATTTCTTGAGCGACGAGCTCTGGGTGCGTCATATGAAGGCAGTGCCCTTCGCTTGCAAGCAGTCGCAGCGTGCTGCCCGGCATATGGGCATGCATGTAATGGCCGACATCAGGGCTGGCCAGGGAGTCTTGCTGGCTTTGCAGTAGCAACGCCTCATGCTTGGCTTGCGGCAATAGATGACGATAATCCGAGAAGAAGGTCGCTTTAGCGAATGCCTTGGCGACCACCGGGTCAGTCGAGCAGAAGCTGTCCGATAGCTCGCTCGTCAGCAACTCAGAATTCTCAAGCCCCATTACCAGCGGCGCCAAATAGTTAGCCCAGCCAATATAATTGCGATCCATTAAACCCAGAAGCTCTTCAATATCAGCGCACTCGAACCCGCCATAATAGTCTGGCGGCATATTTAAAAAGCAGGGCGAGGGGCAAATCATCACCTGACTTGCAAAAAGCTCAGGGTGGGCAATGGAGGCCAGCAGGCCTATCGTGCCGCTCACAGAATGACCTATAAGATGCACCTGCGTTAAATTTAGAGCTTGGCAGATCTCCGTTACATCCTTGGCATAGCCTTCCAAGGCACGGTAACGCGATTCGCTAAACGCCGATATCTGCGACTGACCAGACCCCACATAATCAAAAAGCACCAGCGTGTAGCGCTCTTTCAGGTGAGGGATCAGGTGCCGCCACATTTGCTGATCACAGCCGAAACCATGAGCAAGCATCAGTGTTTTTTCGCCAGATCCGACGATAGTCACATTATTACGCGCCACGACCTGTTCTTTAGTTAACACGCAGTTTTACTCCCTTTCCCTTTTTAAACGAATGAGTTTTTATATTTCTCCTGACACGCTTGCTGATACCACTCATCGATCCATGTTGGAAAGGCGCGAGCGGGCATCGGCTTTGCTATGTAGATCCCCTGGCCACACTCACAGCCAAGTTCAACCAGCCGTTGGCTATGCTGTAATGTCTCAACCCCCTCCGCGACCAAGCCATATCCAAACGCATGGGCAAAGCCGATAACGCCCTTCAGAATGGCCAAATCATTGTTACTGGTCAGCATGTTCTTGACAAAACTACGGTCAATTTTAAGTGTATCTACCGGCAAATCCCTGAGGTGGCTCAAAGAGGAGTAACCGGTTCCAAAGTCGTCCAGTGAGATGCGAATACCCATTAGCCGACAGGCATTGAGCACTGAAGACACATGACTTACATCCTCAATAGTACTGGTTTCAAGCACTTCAATCTCAAATAGCTGTTTAGGCAGGTTGGGGAAGTCAGAAAGGATGGCGCTTAAATCGCGCAGAAATTGCGGGTGCTGCAAGTGGTAGCCATCAATGTTGACGCTGACCTGTAGCTTCAGACCCTTCTGTAACCATATTTGTTGTTGGCAGAGAGCTGTCGTGATTACCCACCGTCCCAGCGCCAATCCGGTGGGCGTATTACTGAGTACAGGCAGGAAAGTGGCAGGCCCTTTTAGCCCTTCTACCGGATGGTTCCAACGTATTAAGGCCTCAACGCCAAACACCTTACCCGTACGCATATTGATCTTGGGTTGGTAGTAAAGCTCAAACTGGCCGAATTCCATCGCGGCTCTAATCGCTAACAGCTCTGAATGCTTTTCCTTCTGGACAACTTCATTATCTGTATTAAATAGGCAAACCTGGTTCTTTCCGGCAAGTTTTGCTTGATACATGGCCTGGTCGGCCTGGCGAATAAGCTGGCCTGGCTCTACGTCTTTCGCCTGGGGGTAAAGGGTAACGCCGATACTGGCAGAGAGATTTAACGGGAGAGTATCCACTTTAAAAGGTTCGGCAAGTTTACTGACCAGCCGAGTCAGCGACTCTTCTACCAAGCTTGCGCTGAAACAATCTTTTAAAAAAATTACGAACTCATCGCCTCCGAAACGAGCAACCATATCATCACTTTTAAGATTACCGGTCAGCCGCTCGGCCATTAACTGAAGCGTCTTATCGCCGACATGATGCCCATGGCGGTCATTAATCTCTTTGAACCCATCAAGATCAACAAACGCCACAGCAAACGCCATACCGTTACGCTTTCGGCTCAGCATTTCCTGGTCAAGATATTTGGTTAAGGCAGCCCGATTAGGTAAGCCCGTCAATGGATCTGTATCTTTCAAAGTACGCAGTAAGGAAACCTTCTGTTCAAGTAGACTTTTAGTTTCCGTTAATTTCTCAAATAATTGGTTAGACCGGCTAACGCTACTGATACTCCAAAAAATACGATCATAGACGCTATCGTGACGTGCACTAACCACGATAGGCATCAACTTTTCTGCTGATGTTACCAGCGTGAGGCGAATTTCGTCACAGCATCCCTCCCTTGCAATCAGGGGCACAATATATGCTTCATATATAATCTGTGACGCTTTGCTCAATAAGGAAAATAGATCGGCATCTACCAGCTCATGGGGTGAGTAGCCGAAATACTCCTCAATATAGCGATTGCTATACACAATATGTCGTTTATTGTCGGTAACCATGCATCCTACTGGGAAATCATCGAGTGAAAACAGAGTAGGAGTGGACATGACGTACCTTGGATGATGATAAATGACTTCTGCGTAATCGACCTTTACTTTTCGTATAGTCTCTTATAATGATCAAATTTGATGTTGATATAATGTAACAAATTAATACAGATAATAACAAAAGTGCTGGCGCTAAGCACGTGTTGGTAAGAAATGATCGCCAACTTAAACATCAAGGAGCAGTAGGCCGCTTGAACCAGTGCCCTCTTTAGTGAATTACCGACCTTTGCAGAGAAAAGCGCTTGCCAGTATATAAGCCTACTGCTCCAGCGTTAGGAGCTGGTTAGGGTGGTAGCTAAGGATTAATTTGTGTCCGATAGGTGGCCCTCGCCTCTCTATCATGGTCATTAACAACCGCAAAACCGTAAATAATAAATACTCTGAAGCTAAATCATTAAGAAAAAATGAAACACGCTGAAACCAACGCCGCTGAGCCGTCCCTATACCAGTGCTCTAGGCTCACTTCCATTAAACCCATGCACGGTAAACTCACCAGGGGCGGCGCGTCGGGTGCCTAGCGCCTCCAAGGCATGGCTCATATCCAAGCGACCTGCCTCCCATCGTTCGGTTAGCGAGGGGCGTGAAAAATCAAAGGCTCTCATTTCAGTATCGTGGGGCACGCCCGCATGGCTGAGCATAAGTAGCGTGGTGGCCCTGTCGGTGTGCGCCCCTTCTGCAAGGGCTGACGCCAAGGTAGGGTCTTTGCGCTGCTGTTCGGGGATCTGGTTGGCCAGTAGCTGCAACTGGCGACGCAACTCATGACGTTGGCGCAGGTTACGCAGCGCCCGCCAGCTCTGGGTCGAAAGAAGCAGCTCCAACTGCCGGTCCATCGCCTGTCCTACTGTCTTGAAGTCAGGCCCGCCGTGGCGGAATAAGTCCAGAGCAATACACAGCCGATCTTCTGTGCCAGCTTCATCCAAAGCAGCTTCCAAGGGGAGGTTTGAGGTCATCCCCCCATCCACCACTAGCTGGCCATCAATCTGCGTTGGCGGGAAAAAGGGAATAAACCCACAACTCGCCAGCAGGTGGTCTGCGTTGATGGGCGATTTGGCAGTATCGAAACGTATTTCCTCCCCGCTATTGGCATCCACCGCGACGATGACCAGTCTGATCTCACTATTATTCAGCCGATCCCAATCAACCAGCCGCTCCAAGCTTTCACGCAAGAAAGCGAGATCGTAGAGGCCGGTATCGGTAGGCATTGCCGGGAGCATGGATAAAACGCCTGGAAAACGGGCGTGATAGACAGCAGGACTGCCAAGAAGCAGGCTTTGTAGAGCGCGCCTGCGTTTACTGTCCCATGTGGTTGTCCAGGCAGGCCTAAAAGCCCAAGCCCCATCCTGTACGGCGGTATTCCAAAAGCGCTGCAGAGCATCAATACGCTTTTCTGGAGGATTGCCAGCGATCAGAGCCGCATTGACCGCGCCAACGGAGACGGCGAAAATTTGGTCAGGATGAAAGCCCTGCTCGTGCAGCGTTTCATACGCACCGCCCTGATAGGCACCCAGTGCGTTCCCGCCGGACAGAATGAGTATGCTTTGCTCAGCCATTGGATCTCCAAATCTGATCAGCCATATTCACGATAGGCGCGGGCATTAGCCGACAAACAGGCTTGTTGCCCGCTGAATAGCTGAATATAAGCGGCCCATCGTAGTGACCAAAAAAGCCGCATTACTTCGTATTCAGTGTGGTTAACGTTAGTCTATCGGGGAGGATTTTCCACAGCGCCATGAACCGGAACTTCCAATTACGGGCTCTTGATTATCGAAAGACCAACCCTTATTGCAGGCGAGCAGGGCCATCACGATACGCAGCCCGCCACTAGCTCAGTTGCCAAGCGTTACCCTGCGGCGATGCGCCATCACGATATTTCGGATAATACTCAGCCCAAGGTCGTACTCGATAGCGCTGGAGGGTGTTGATGCTTCGCCCTATACGTAAGGCTGCATGATGATAGCTGAGTGCTGGTCAGGGATACCGGGGTCGTCACCTTGGATCTCCATTTAGACCTAACGTCCTATCAGTCACAGTGCCAACTGAGCGTTACCTACATTGTGTAGGGTATTGACGATCAAGTTGTGCAACACCCGCCAAATACTGGCGGCGGGGACGGAAATAATCGCGACTGAGGACTCTGTTCAGAGGTATAACTAAGCCGCTTGAGTTAAGGCAGTAAGTTTTCTTTAATCTGGCGACTGGACTATAGGGACGAGCAGAAGAACAAACCGAGGGGCCTTCTGAACGGCAAAGCAAGGACGGGGATGGAGTGTGATGGCGAAGAGACGGTATTTTCTGCGTTTTGTTTAATTCAAGGGTTGACATCTAAGAAAGCTTAAACTCCTATTTACTCAGGGAACACTCTCTTGTATTAGCCGTGGTTGGTGCATTTCGATCATGAAGCCGCATCAGGCAGGCCGGAATTCTCTCTGGCTTACTTATCTGTACCTGTCGACTAATTGATCAAGGCGGTGGGGGCGTGACCAAACAGAAAATATAACTTTTTAAAATATATAACGTAGGGAATGATAATGGTCTCTGATATCGCTGCGCTGGATGCGCTCTACCCATTACCGCCTGCAGAGCTGTCTCGCCAATGGGTAATGTCAAAGCAGGCTGATATATTGCCTCCGGAATGGACACACTTAAGTAAGAATGGATGGCATATTGCAATACACCCTGACGCTAATGTGTGTCATCTTCAATCCGAATCAGGTGATAATATCGGATGGGTTATCGAACCGCTCGCTTATTTGGATAGTCGCGTTAATGTTGCCCCTCGAAACACGACGATTACCCTCCCCGTTGGTAGCGAATTTACAGAAGCTGAAATAGATCGCGCACTTTATGGCCGTGATGGTGATGGGTTGACTAATGGCAATGGGTTCGTAGGAAGTTGGACAGCCATACTGTTTTCGAAGGAACATATTCAGCGGATATATCTTGGGGTCGTCCATTCTATTGTCTATTCAGTAGAAAAGCAGGCTATCGCCACAAGTCACAATCTCATTCCAGGCCTGCAACGTGATACCGAACTCAGCAGGGCTTTTGACCCTATGGCGACTGCGTCTTACTACACATTCGGCCTGACCGCTTTTATTGGCTTGAAAAGATTACTCCCCAACCATTACTTGGATTTGCCTACCCTCCAAGAAAACCGGCACTGGCCAAAGACAGGCTTTAACAACCGTATTTCGGGAAGTAACGCGGCCGAAGTTATTGTTGAACACGCTCGGAAGGTCGTGGACGTGCTCGTTCAACAATATCCTAAGATTAGCCTGCCACTATCGGCGGGACGAGATTCACGTGCAGTGCTGGCCTGTCTGCGGCCCTTCGTAAACGATGAGCGAATCTCATTGATGCCGTTTACCTCATCACGGCCGAATATTGGCTCTGAAACAGATGTCCAAATAGCCGTACAGCTGGCACGTATTGCTCATCTTCCTCAGCACAAGGTACTTGAAGTTGTGCCGCGGCCGACGGATGTGGCAGATTTCCAACGTTCGTTTGTGAAGATTGGTGAGGCCAAGTGCACTCCTAACTTAGGCGCTCCAGCAAGGGAAAAAGTGCGCCCTCCGGTGGAGGTGATAGACTTCCCAGGCATGGCTGGAGAGACGGCACGGGCTTTTTATTGGGGCAAGAAAAAACCATCACCCGCCAGCCTGGAACCCGCAGCGCTTGCACGTTGTACTCATTCGCCTACAACCGACCACGTTCTAAGAGCTGCGGCCGAATGGCTTGAGCGTATACCAGCCTCCGTGCGGAACAATCCGGCAGACGTTCTAGACCTCGCCTACATCGAGCAGAGAATGGGCTGTTGGGAAGCGCCGGTACGCTATCTTTTCCCTGGGCCTGGACGCTCTAACCTAAGTCTTATGGCTACAGCATTAAGTGTTGAAACAATGCTGCGCCTTCCTGAAGATTACCGCGCTGCAGGCCATTTGCAACGGGATATGGTGGCCTACGGATGGCCTGAGCTGCTTGAGCTTCCCTTCAACCAGTCTATGGGGTTGCTTCGTGTCCGTCACTCGAGTCAAAAGCTGCGAAGGATGCCGAGAAAGCTGGCTGGTGCAGTATTCAGGCGACTGTTCCCAGCTAGAAGAGTTACCAAACCCAAAGGATCCTAAGACAGTTAAGATCAGATAGTCCATTTGCACGGTTCGTGGGCGTGGCTCAGCGCCTAGCCGATAACGATATTCTAACTGCCGATGAAGACCAGGAATTGCGCCTCTTATGAAGCCAGGTGATTTGGAGAGACTAGAGTCACCTGGCTTTATATCAACTGAGCCCACCGCCCTGGCTCAGACAGCTATAAGTAGCGTAATACTGAACTATTGCAACGTTTCTAAAGAGATAATTAGTCAGCCAGTTATAACACGTTTCTCTACTGCCGCATTTAATAGAGATACTCTGTTGCAACTTTCTGTTCAGGATAAATATCAGCAAATAATTTTAAAAGAATAACTTATATATACAACTTCCAAAGCATAGCCCTGAAAGGCAAATGGCCTCTGGCTTGCTTGAGTATCGGCAGGATTAAGCTGGACGCATGAGGTAAAATGAAAGCATAAAAATGCAAAAACCCCGCACTGGGCGGGGTTTCTAAGCTTACCGTTCTAGACGGTAGCCAATATTAAGGTATAAAGCTTAAGCTATAACCTTGATATTGGAAGCCTGAAGGCCTTTTTGACCCTGTGTGACGTCAAAAGAAACCTTCTGACCGTCTTGCAGGGATTTAAAGCCTTCCGCTTGAATTTCAGAGAAGTGTGCGAACAAGTCGTCGCCGCTAACTTCAGGAGAAATAAAGCCGAAGCCTTTAGTGTCGTTAAACCACTTTACAGTACCAGTTGCCATGATCGAAATCCTCAATTTAGCGAAATTAATGCCGGGAAACACCCGAATTACAGAGGGCAGAACAAGAAACTTTCACCAGGCTCAACGCTAAAGATGCTTCGATACTGCTGACAACGTTAGACTTGCTAACCAACTGCAAGCAGTTTGCGCTTGTATATCGCTTACGTCAACAGCTTGTACGAAAAATGTTTAGATAAGACCAATAAAGCTATTAATAAGAAGCCCTTATTTTAAGCGGAAAATTAAGCCATGCTTTTTTAAAAAATTATCCTTTAATAATAGCAGCTTATAACGAAATGAAACAATAAGGGCCTGCGGTTTCTCGCAGGCTTTATTTGTAAATTTTGGCGCGCCCTCTAGGTATTGAATCTGTAAACTTGTGTTTGGTTTAAGAGCTACGCTAGCCTACTTAAAAAAAGTTAAAACGGCCATAATGGGTTAGCTAACGCGGCTGTGCTGGCCAATGCTACATACTTGTTATGTAGCATTTATGATGATTAATATTATGCTGCTGGGATATAAAATTAACTCCTTGTAATTCGATAGATTAAGAGGATGTTGGCGTGCAGTATAATATTTCCGAACGCGCATGCTCGGTCATGCAATATCAGAACGTGCAGTTAAATACCTGTCGAGCACTATAAAAATGCGCCTCTGGTCGTTACACCCTCAGTATCTCGATCGCCTTGGCTTAGTCGCCCTGTGGCGGGAGGCTCTATTGGCACAGGCTGTTCTGCATGGAAAAACACGTGGCTATCGCAACCATCCACAGTTGGATCGATTTAAAGCCCATGCGGCACCACTTGCAGCCATTTCGCTGTATTTGAAAGATATTCATTCGGAGGCTATGGCGCGTGGCTATTCCTTTGACAAAAGTAAAATTGAGCCAGCCCAGCAACCAGTTGCACTTACAGTCACCACCGGTCAAATAAAATACGAATGGAAACATCTTCTAGCGAAGCTCAAAGTACGTAGCCCTTTAATATACCAGCAGTGGCAGACTATCGAACTGCCAGAGGTACACCCAATTTTCAGCGTGTGCCCCGGCAAAGTTGAGTCATGGGAACGTCAGTAAAAAGAGCGTTAAAACATCGTGCCAATTCAGACTGCCCGAATTTGCGCCGCTACGCTCTACAGCTTTAACTGATTACGTTAAACATTATATCAGCGTTCACCAGGATCGGTTGTTCAGTCAAACCTTGGGCGCGAGGCAGTACTCGTTCCAGAACACGAGACAAACGGCAAGGAGAAACATGAAAAGGTCTCAATAACAATTATCGTGACTAAGCCGTAATCTTACCGTCAGTTCGGCAGCGCTGAGCAATAGAGAATTGTCTCGTGATCTCCTCAGGTTCGATATCATACCTCGGTGCCGTTGCCCCCGGTACGAGGGCTTTCTAAATTAAGCTGCTTTTTCGGCAATGCTGTCTAACACTAGCTGCGCATATTCACCGCCTAATGTGGCTTCAGAAAGTGCTTCCTCAATTAATGCGCTGGTCACGGGATTCATTCTGTCGCCTTCATATCGACGAATATTTTCAAGTAACGCCAAAATTCGCTCAAAATGTCCCTGTTGCTGTTCAAAGTAGTTAATCATTGCTATCCCCTTCCTTTACTTAATTTTTAATTTTTTCGTGATGGCTTCACGGATCACTTCGTTTATACATATTGCTTATTATTGGAGCGGCTTCGGGTTTGCTTGCCCGATTTATGCCCGTCAAACTCTATGCCAGCCGCTCTGAGGCCACCCTTTTCGCTACCTTAACGTAACATAATGTAACATAATGAAACCAAAAGCATATGTAAAGTAATTTAAAAAGGCTAATAAAAACTCAAGCTACTCTCATCAGTTATACGCGAGTTAACTCGCACTTGAATTACGGGGTATCTCGCGCATAACTAATGAAGTTTGCTCGTAATTGCCCTTAAATTGACACACTTGACCTAACCGTATTACGCCACTTTTTTTGTGATGGCCTCTAAATCCACGTGCCTGGGCAATAGCGCTTTCAGTGTCTCCAGCATATCCGCCGTGGCAATGTGCTCCAGCATGTGATGGATATACGCGGCAGACTCCAAGTCATTGGCTTCTCGCCCTATGACTACTTTCAGTTCGTCTTCGCGACGCTGCACAATCCCAACGCTGATGAACTCAACACACTACTGCCCTGGCAGTTGAAAGAGACCTTAATTCGCTGCTCCTAGGCTTACCGGGTAAAGCGCATCGCTTGCTTCAACTCCCGCAAATTCCTCGAAGCTAATAAAGGATTGCTGCATAAAATAGGCAGAGGTCAGAAGATCCTAGCAATTGACTCATCGGGAGTTCGAAGAACACGACTAGGTTAGTGTGTCACGATTACCTATGGACTATGTCGATAAGGAACGTTTGCATGACCAGCCTGCCAGAATATGTTCTGCGAGACGAAGCGCAATGGGAAAGCCTTTTTTTTGATGTGGAAGGTATGACTTACCACACCAGACGCAGTTTTACTGCCTCAGCGCCGGGGATAAATCCGATCGTGCTGGTACATGGCTTGGGAATGTCCGGCGACTATTTAATGCCCACTGCAAAGCGACTCGCCGCAATGGGTGCCGCCGTTTACGTGCCCGATCTACCCGGCCATGGCAAAAGTGACACACCCGAATCGCCCTTGAACATGCTCGGCTTGGCTAATGCCCTGATCGATTGGCTGGATGCCATGGACATTGCACAAGCCGACCTAGTGGGGCATTCAATGGGTTGTCAGATAGCGTCTGATGTGGCTGTTCGTTTCCCCACTCGGGTAAGACGCTTGGCCCTGATAGGGCCGACAGTCGACCCTTCACATCGCAACATCCACGCTCAGCTGCTTCGGGCGCTCTACGCCTGTACCTTCGAGCGCCCCGGGTTCTTCCTGCATGTCATGGCTGATTATTGGCGCATGGGAACGCGCCTCTGGCCCGAAGCGATCGCCATGCTCAATTATCCTATCGAAGAGAAGCTTTCTTGCATTGAGCAGCCCGTGTTACTGGTTCGTGGCCAGCGGGATAAGATAGCGCCACAACGCTGGCTCGACCAAGCGAGCCAAATGACTGGTGCGGAGCGGGTAGTGACCATCCCTAACTGGGGTCATAATGTCATCTACAGTGCGCCTGATGCGGTAGTGGCTGAGCTATGGTCATTCTTGGGTTAGAGGCTACCTCTTTTGGCCTCCACTTAGCG
>NZ_RZHF01000007.1:0-3328 GCF_003990185.1 Vreelandella nanhaiensis
TTTTTGGCGCAACGGTAGCAACTATACTATCTACACCTGTCTTGGCTAGCTTAGGTAACACCTCTCAAGGCGCTCCGACGCTTGAAAGAGGCGTATCTTCTACGCTGATTCTTGCACAAGGGCACTCGAAGCGTTTCAATATTAATATTGAACAAGCGACTACCCTCCAAGTGACAAGTGAACATTTTCCGGGCATTACAAGCACTGGCAACCGCATTTCAGCTGTTCTTTATAATGAGGCGGGACAGCAGGTAGCAGAAGCTTCCAGCCCACGGGGGCACTTCGAACTTATTCGTCAGCTGCAACCTGGAAATTATCAGCTTGAGGTGAGTGGTAGCTCATTGGGAGGTAATAACCAAAGTGACAGTAACCGTTATGAACTACATGTCGCTTACTAAGCGCCATTAATAATTATAGCTGATTCAAAAGGGGCTAGCTGCAAGCTAGCCCCTTTTAGGTCATTTAAAAAACAAGTTGGATGCAGACTCTGAGTGCAACACTCGTTAATGCCTGGATTCATAGAATAAGCGCAGCACTTTGGACCACAAGGTAGAGGCAGGAGGGCCAGCGCCGGTACCCTCTCTGCCTTACCTACCAAAGTGAAGCAGAGCATGGGATACCGACAACTGACCCAGATCCAACGATACCAAATTTTTGCCTATCTTGAGACCGGCATTAGCCAGCGAAAGATAGCTAAGGCCATTGGTGTCCATAGCAGCACCATTAGTCGCGAGATAAAGCGCAACGGTCTGACCAGTGGTTATGCGCCTGAACAGGCTCAATCGGCAAGTGATCAGCGCCGACGCACTGCCTGGAAAGTGACGAAGCGGCTGCCCAGCCTGATTCGCTGGGTCACTGACCAATTGATGGACGAATGGAGCCCTCAGCAAATCAGTGGCTTCATGGCCAATGCCAACGGGGTCTGCGTAAGCCATCAATGGATCTATGCGTTAATCTGGGACGACAAGAAGCACGGTGGAACATTATGGAAACGGCTCCGACTGCCACGCCAGCGGCGCTACCAGCGCCAATTGGCTAAGCGGGCGGGGTTAGGCAAAATCCCGCACCGAGTAGGCATTGAGCAGCGCCCTGCCAAGGTGGAAGAACGGCGCCATATCGGACATTGGGAAGGCGACACGGTGCTTAAGGGCCACAAAGAATCTGGACTGGTGACCCTGGTCGAAAGACGCAGTGGCTACCTCTTGGCAGCGCGGCTGCCAACAATCACCGCCACTAGAACGGCTCAGGCAATGACGCGGTTATTGGCACCACGCCGAGGGGCAGTGCACACCATCACTTTGGATAATGGGTCGGAATTCGCTGAGCACCGGAAAGTTGCCAAGGCCGTCTCGGCTAAGACCTATTTTTGCGACCCGTACCGCTCATGCCAGCGTGGTACTAATGAAAACACCAATGGTCTGATTAGGCAGTATTTTCCTAAAGGTACTGACTTCCGCAAAGTGACCAATGCCGAGCTACGAAGTGTCGTCAATAAGCTAAACGATAGACCAAGAAAGCGGCTGGGATACCGAACCCCAGCCCAGGTGTTCTTAGGTGAATACTCAGGAGCACTAGAAACCGCAGGTGCTGCACTTATTAGTTGAATCCAGGAATTCAGCTTCATTTCAAAAACCACAGCTAATATAAACAAATCATCAACCACTGGAGTAATTATCATGAAAGTTAACCAATTATCTTTGGAGCGCTTGTAGCCAGCATTCTTTCAACACCTGTATTGGCTAACTTCGGCAATACAACCCAGGATCTGCCCCTACTTGAAAGAGGCGTCTCTTCTACACAGATTCTTGCTCAGGGGCAATCCAAACGTTTCAATATTAACATTGAACAAGCGACTACCCTACAAGTGACGAGTGAGCATTTTCCCGGCATAAGGAGCTATGGTAACCGCATTTCAGCAGTTCTTTACAATGAGTCTGGACAACGAGTAGCAGAAGCGTCCAGTCCACAAGGCCACTTCAACCTTGTCCATCAGTTGCAACCTGGGAATTATCAACTCGAAGTTACAGGAAGATCAGGGGGTGGCAGTAACGCAAATGATGATAACCGTTATAAGCTGCACGTTGTCTACTAACCTTTATTGGCAAATATGCTGAGGTTACAGAAGGTCAGCCATGAGCTGGCCTTTTTTATGAAAAATTGATACCCCGGCAGGCAAATTCAGCTTTAATTCAGGAATCTTCGCTAACTTTATAGTGCCGCAATCGGCGTAAAAACAAGACAATTCATAAAGAGGTGTCATCATGTGGAATAACAAGAAGATTCCCTTGGTCAGCATGACGGTTATGGCCTTGGCAATCGGCTCGACGTATGTTTCGGCCCTGGAAACCCAAGTGGGAGAGACCACCGTGGGGCTTTATGGCTACGCCAGGCTGAACATGGCTTACAACTTCGATCGGGATGCCGGATCAGCTAACGAAGGTTACTTTGCTGAAGTCGCAGGATCGGAAGATGAGAGGGATGTCGGGGATCAGTTTCAAGTCACCGCGACACAAAGCCGCATCGGCTTTCGGACCAGTACGCCTGTCGAGGGGAGCACGCTTTACACCGTAATCGAAGGGGACTTCTGGTCCTATAATGATGATAATTCGCGCTTCAGATTACGGCATGCCTATGGTTCCTGGAATGGGATCCTTGCCGGACAGACCTGGTCGAATTACAACACCTTCGTCGCCGCCACGCCCACACTGGATTTCCTCGGCACGGCGGGAAGCAATGGCTATGGGTCGCGCCTAGCCCAGTTGCGCTACACCATGGGAGGATTCTCGATAGCTGCGGAGGATCCAAAGGCACAGCTGGCGGAGAACATCGATGGCTCCGTGCCAGAAGATGATTTGCTACCGGATAATGACGATGCCGTATCATCGATGCCCGCGTTGAGCCTGCGCTATGAAGATAGTATGGGTGACTTTTCCTACTCAATCGCCGGCATCGCCCGGCAGCTGAAGTACGATACCGGAAGCGAAAAGGATACGGAAATGGGCTATGGGGCCTTCGCCGCAGGTGCCTACCATGCCGGACCGGTGACCTTGAGAGCGATCGTGAACGCCAGCGAGGGGGCGAACAGTTACCTCTATCTGTCTGGCGATTACTTCAACGGTGCCGATGCCTACGTCGATACCAACGGTAAGCTGCAAACGCTATCTGGCGATGGCGGAGCCCTTGGTCTTTCTTATCAAATATCACCACAGTATTCACTGAACGCGTCCCATGGCTATACCGATGTCGAATTGGGCGACCCTACCGTAGGTGGGAATGCAGGTAGAAAGAACAAGAATACATTTCTTAATCTGATGTGGACTCCCAACGA
>NZ_RZHF01000007.1:3378-6589 GCF_003990185.1 Vreelandella nanhaiensis
AAAGTGACAGTAACCGTTATGAACTACATGTCGCCTATTGATATCCTTTAGTCTTGACATGAATTAAGAAGGTCAGCCATGAGCTGACCTTTTTTATGAAAAACTAGTATCTCGGCAAACAAATTCAGCTTTAATTCAGGAGTTTTTGATCCTGCCCAGTAACGGTGGACACCTCAAGAACGTCATACGTTACGATGAGGTGAACCATGGCAAGATCGACAACATCAATGAAGAAAAAATCATATACCCGTTACTCAGATGCCTACCGGCAAGAAGCCTTAGCGCTTGCGGATCGCATTGGCGTTGCAGCAGCGGCGCGTGAGCTGGGAATACACGCGAGTCAGCTCTATCAGTGGCGATCTAAAGCACAGCTGCAGCAAGACACATCCGAGCGAGAGCGGTCGTTGGCAGAAGAAAACGCCCGCTTGAAGCGCCAACTAGCCGAGGCAAATGAAGAGCTGGCCATCACAAAAAAGGCCGCGGTGTACTTTGCGAAAAGCCTGAAGTGAAGTACGCCTTTATCCACCGTCATCGTCAGGCGTTCAGTATTCAGCGTATGTGCCATGTTGTCGGGGTCGCTCGGAGTGGCTACTACGCTTGGCGGCAACGCGAAGGCGCATCGTCCCCAAAACGCAGCCAGCAAGCCATTATCGATCAGCATGTGGCCAAGGCTTATCACCAACGCAAAGGCCGCTCAGGCGCCCCGAGACTAACGCTAGACCTGCGAGATGATGGGATGCCGATCAACCGTAAGACGGTGGCTGCCAGCTTACAGCGTCAGGGCCTGCGCGCTAAAGCAGCTCGTAAGTTCAAGGCCACCACGAACTCACGGCATTCGCTGCCAGTCGCACCGAATCTACTAGAACAAAACTTCACGGCCTCAGCTCCTAATCAAAAGTGGGTGGGTGACATTACCTACTTGGCGACGGGCGAAGGCTGGCTTTACCTGGCAGTGCTCATTGATCTTTACTCTCGTAAAGTGGTCGGTTGGGCAATGAGTGAGCGTATGACGGCCGATCTTGTCTGTGACGCGCTACAGATGGCGCTATGGAGACGCAAAATGCCCAAAGGCGTGATAGTCCATTCGGATCGAGGTAGTCAGCTTAGGTTCAAGGGGCCGTCGCAACACTGGCTTATGATGCTGAAAATAGTAGTTCTTTGAGA
Organism: Vreelandella nanhaiensis; assembly: GCF_003990185.1. Classification (GTDB taxonomy): domain Bacteria; phylum Pseudomonadota; class Gammaproteobacteria; order Pseudomonadales; family Halomonadaceae; genus Vreelandella; species Vreelandella nanhaiensis. The sequence goes on from NZ_RZHF01000007.1 coordinate 4,543, forward strand.
GCTTCAGCAGGTGTTTTCCAATCAAGTGTTTTACGAGGTCTGTCGTTGAGAGTCGTCGCGACAGCGTCAAGCTCATGCTCAGAATACCTGCTAATGTCAGTACCCTTGGGAAAGTATTGGCGCAGCAGACCATTGGTGTTCTCGTTAGTCCCACGCTGCCAGGGACTTCGGGGGTCACAGAAGTAGATTGCCAAGCCAGTATCAAGTCGTAGCTGTGCATGCTGGGCCAGCTCCGCGCCTTGATCCCAAGTGAGCGATTTCCGCAGCTGTTCGGGCAGTGTGGCGATCTTTATGGCGATAGCATCGCGAACAGCCTCAGCCCCGTGACCAGCCAAAGCAGGTCCGTTCTTAACTCTGGCGCCCGTTCCATGATCATGCATGGGCGGCAAGTGAAGAAGTAGCGTGAACCGACTCGTGCGCTCGACTAAGGTACCGATTGCGGAGCTGTTCAATCCAATGATTAGGTCGCCTTCCCAGTGGCCGGGGACAGCGCGATCAGCAACCTCCGCCGGGCGCTGGCTGATCATCACCTCGGGCGAGAGGTAGTGTTTACCGCGCTGCTGGGTTCTCGCTCGTGGTACCCGCAATGCCCGGCCAGTACGCAGACACGCGGACAGTTCACGACGAAGTGCACCGCGGCCTTGAATGTAGAGGGCCTGATAGATCGCCTCGTGAGAAATCCTCATCGTCTCATCATCTGGAAAGTCTACCCGCAGTCGACGGCTGATCTGCTCAGGACTCCAACTGACTCCCCACCGCCGGTCGGCTCGGCGACCATGCCGCCGTCCTCGCCATGGCACATTCGGGCCGGGAATAGGTCTGCCTTCAGCATCGGTCACCTCGCCAGCCAGACGTGATTGCACGTAAGCCTGCAACCAGCCATTCCCTGCAAGCTTGGCAGTTTTGGGCCGTTTGGCGGCTAGCTCTGCTTTCCACTGCGCGACTGTGGCCCGGTACTCCAACACACCGCCCCGGGTCGCAGCGTTACGGCGCAATTCGCGCGAGATCGTCGACGGTGACCTTCCTAGACACCGTGCAATCTCACGAACCCCGTGCCCCTGGACTCGCAATAGTGCGAGTTCCTCGCGCTCTGGGAACGACAAATAACGCCCTGAGGGTGGCACCAAGTTAGAGGGTGCCATCCCGCCTGCCTCGCGGAACCACCGTGGCCCCAACGGTTGTGATACACCACACGCCAAAGCTGCATCCTCGCTCGATAACCCCTCAGCTATTCGCTTCCAGAATGCGCGATTGGTACTCCGCTGATTGATGCTTGGTCGACCAGGCGAACGCATCGGTGCTCGCCCAGTCTTTTCAGCGATCCAACTAGATGATCTTCCCATGTAACACCTCCAATATCGAGGTGTTGCGTCGACCGATTGAATCCGCCCAGTACTGTTCCACGCGTTACCAATCGCTGCTTACCCGGCATGAGCTTACGTGCAGCATGAGCGCCAAAGGCAACTGCTATGATAATGCCTGTGCCGAAAGCTTCTTCCACAGCCTCAAGGTTGAAGCGATCCATGGGGAGCAATTTACAACGCGAAACGATATGAGGCGCCAGGTGTTTGAGTACGTCGAACTGGACTACAACAAACAACGGCGGCACAGTGCTATTGGGATGATCAGCCCAGAGGCCTTTGAAGCCCGAATGATCGCTTAAACCAGTGTCCACTGTTGCTGGGTAAGATCATTTTCGCTAACCTTATAGTGCCGCAATCGGCGTAAAAACAAACCAATTCATAAAAAGGTGTCATCATGTGGAATAACAAAAAAAAGGCTTCCCTAGGCGGACTGACGGCTATGGCCCTGGCAATGGGGACGACTTCTGCGCTGGCCCTGGAAAGCCAGGTGGGAGAAACCACCGTGGGGCTGTATGGTTACGCTAGGCTCAATATGGCCTACAGCTTCGATCAAGATGCCGGATCGGCTAACGAAGGTTACTTTGGAGATATCGAAAGGTCGGAAGATAAGGTCGGAGATCAGTTCCAGGCATCTGCCACACAGAGCCGTATCGGCTTTCGGACCAGTACGCCTGTCGAGGGGA
>NZ_RZHF01000008.1:0-124866 GCF_003990185.1 Vreelandella nanhaiensis
GCCCACCAGCTCGCCGAGCCCCTGGGCGCCTTGCTGGTTGAGTTGGCGGGGGATTACACCCATGTGCTGGCCAGCGCCTCCACCACGGGTAAAAACGTGCTGCCGCGGTTGGCGGCGCTGAAAGATGTCAGCCAGCTGTCTGACGTTATCGCGGTGGAAAGCGCGGATACGTTCAAGCGCTCCATCTACGCGGGCAACGCCATCGCCACGGTGAAGAGCGACGACACCCTCAAGGTACTGACGGTCCGTACCACCGCGTTTGATGCGGTCAGCGACACGGGCAGCGCCACGGTGGAAGCCGTGGACGTGGTGGTCGAGAACACCCAGTCGCGCTTTGTAAAACAAGAGCTGGCGCAGTCAGATCGCCCGGAACTGGGCGGTGCCAAGGTGGTGATCTCCGGTGGCCGTGGCATGGGCAACGGCGACAACTTCAAGCTGCTCAACGGCATTGCCGACAAGCTGGGCGCGGCCGTAGGTGCCTCGCGTGCCGCGGTGGACGCAGGTTTTGTGCCCAATGACATGCAGGTTGGCCAGACGGGCAAGATCGTCGCCCCGGATCTGTACATTGCGGTAGGGATCTCCGGTGCCATCCAGCACCTGGCGGGCATGAAGGACTCCAAAGTGATCGTGGCGATCAACAAGGACGACGAAGCGCCGATCTTCCAGGTGGCCGACTACGGCCTGGTCGGCGATCTGTTCGAGATCCTGCCCGAGCTTGAGAGCAAGCTGTAAATACTCCTGCATGCAAACCGCAAAAGGCCCTACTAGGGCCTTTTGCGGTATTGCCTCACAATAACAACAGATGAGCTTCCCATGCTAATGCGCCTAACCGCCTCGTTAACCTTACCGGTCATCGGCTCCCCGATGTTTATCGTCTCTGGTCCTGAACTGGTCATCGCCCAGTGCGAGGCAGGGATTATTGGTGCTTTTCCGGCGCTTAACGCCCGCCCAGCAGAAGCCCTTCGGGAATGGCTACAGCGTATCACCCAGGCTCTCGCTGAGCATGATAAGCGCCACCCGGATAGGCCATCGGCGCCCTTTGCCGTTAACCAGATCGTGCACCCCACCAACGATCGACTGGAGCATGATGTTGGGCTATGTGCCGAGTTCAAGGTGCCGCTGGTGATTACCAGCCTTCATGCGCCTGATCGGGTGGTAGAGCAGGTGCATGCGTATGGAGGGCTTGTTTTTCATGACGTCACCACGTTGCGCCACGCCAGAAAAGCCATTGATGCGGGAGTTGACGGGCTAATATTGGTGTGCCACGGCGCAGGGGGCCATGCCGGGCGGTTAAACCCCTTTGCCTTTGTGGCGGAGGTGCGACGCTTTTATGATGGCCCGCTGGTACTTGCGGGGGCGATTACACAGGGTGAGCAAATTGTGGCTGCTCAGGCGCTCGGTGTGGATCTGGTATATATGGGAACGCGCTTTATCGCCACTCAAGAAGCCAATGCACAGGCTGCCTATAAACAGATGGTGCTGGATGCGGGTGCGGAAGATATTGTCTATACCAATCTGTTTACCGGCGTACACGGTAATTATTTGCGCCAAAGTATTGAGCAGGCAGGACTAGACCCGGACGCGCTACCTGAAGGTGAAAAAACGGCGATGCGTTACGGCTCGGGCGGCAGCAGCAAGGCAAAGGCATGGCGAGATATCTGGGGTGCGGGGCAGGGCGTGGGGAGTATTACAGCGCTAAACAGCGTGGCCGAAGAAGTAGCCACGCTGCATGCAGACTATCGAAAAGTGCTGGATCACTTGCGGCGATGTTGACGAAACGCGGCAACCCGCGCTTGGAAGTCGTCAGTTGCCTTGCACTGATCCTGAAGTTCGCCTTCAAGTTGCATGGTATCGCCAAGCGAGCGCTCTGCCGCTTCACGTAACGCCCGCTTGGTCGCACTTAACGCCTGGGGTGATTGTGCTACCAGTGCATGTGCCAGTAAACGGGCCTCTTCTAATACCCGGTTGTCCTCGACAGCTCGGTTGGCCAAACCGAGCGTTACGCAGTGCTCAGCTGAAATCGGTGTTGCCAGAGCGGCCATCTCAAACGCCTGGGCATGACCAAGCTGGCGAACCAAATGCCAGCAGGCGCCTCCGTCAGGGATCAGGCCAATATTGATAAAGGCGAGCTTCAGGTAGGCAGAGCGGCCCATCACCACCATGTCGCTGGCAAGAACATAGGACACGCCAATACCCGCCGCCGCTCCACTAACCGCAGCAATTACCGGTTTATCCATAGCCATTAAACTGCGTAGTGCAGGCAGGAAAAGCTTTTCCAAACGCTTGCTGGCAGGCTGGGAGGTTGGCTTGTCAAATTCCGCCAGATCAGCGCCAGCACAAAACGCGCTGCCTTCGCCGCGCAGAATCACGCAGCGGACCCGCTGATCATCCGCCACTGCTGCCAGCGCTTCATTGAGTGCCAGTGCTGTGGCTTCATTCAAGGCATTGCGTACGTCCGGGCGAGCAATCGTTACCTCGACAATGCCATGTTGAATTTCACTGACGTTGACCAAGTCCCGTATGTGATCAGACACTCAACCCTCCTTAGGCAGCATTTAAAAGACTGCTTACCGTCTCCAGATGATAGTCGCTGTCGCCCAGGTAGTGGTCGAACATCACCAGATATTTGACATAGGGAGTGATATAACACTCTTCGGTCATGCCCATGGCACCATGAAGTTGGATAGCCTGTTCGGCGATAAAGCGTGCTGACTCACCGCAGTACGCTTTGGCGGCGGCAATTTTGTAATCCCGCTCACTGCTTGGCAGGTCCAGACTAGTGGCAGCCAGAATCGCCATGGAACGAGACTGTTCAAGATGCAGATGCATATCCACCATACGGTGCTGCAACGCCTGAAAAGTTGAGAGTGGCAGCCCAAACTGCTTGCGCTCTTTTAAATAGGCCAGGGTTTGATCACAAGCCACTTCCATGGCACCAATGGCTTCTGCGCAAAGTGCTGCCCGGCCTAGAGCCAGTACCTCGGCAAGTGCAGTACTCACGTCTTCACTCAGGCAGTTTTCAAAAGGCAGCGTGACGTGTTCAAGGGTAAGGTCGCCAGCGGGTCTATCATCGATAGTGCGATAGAGACGCGTAGAGGTTCCTGATACGCCAGCAGGCACCATGAACAGGCCCAGCTTGCCATTATCAAGACGTGCGGTAACTAGCGTTGCTGCGGCGGCCTCCAGATTCAGTACTACCTCTTTTCTACCATTTAACTGCCACTGCCCATCACGCTGAATAGCTTGGCTGGATATCGTAAGAGCATCATATCGTGCGCTGTACTCCTGCCAGGCAAAGGCTAGCTGATGATCGCCCTCAAGCAGTGGCGCAAGCCAACGTGCTTGTTGCTTATCACTTGCGGTAAGTGCCAGCAATTGGCCAGGTAGTACCAAACCTGCAAGATAGGCTTCGGGTACCAGACCCCGCCCAAGCGACTGCATGATAATCATCAGATCAGTGCCATCGCCGCCTAGCCCACCTACCTCTTCACTGAAGGGCATATGCAGTAGGCCAAGCTCAGAAAAGGTGCGCCACAATGCTCTAGTACCTGCAGGGGCGCCAAGCATGAGGCGGCGCTGCTCGGGAGAAACCTGGTCGGTCACCAAACGGGTGAGCGTCTCTTCGAGCATGCGTTGCTCGTCGGTTAAAGCAAAATCCATGGCGACTTCCTTACATACCTAAAATGGTTTTGGCGACGATACTTTTTTGTATTTCATTGGCACCGCCATAAATCGACAATTTTCGGCGATTAAAGTACTGGGCGCTGGCGGCAGCGTTTTGGGCACTAGCTTCATCCAGGCCATCATCACCATGCAGGAAAGCGGGAAAGAACGGCAGGGCGGCGGGCCCTAGCGCACGGCGGGTAAGCTCACTGATTTCCTGGCGAAGCTCTGAACCGCGTATTTTCAGCAGCGAGCTTTCTGCACCGGGAACGCCGCCATCCCGGGCAGCCGCAATCACACGCAGGTTGGTAACTTCCAGCGCCATGAGTTCAAGTTCAGCCTTGAGGACACGGTGGCGGAAACTGGACTGCTCAAGAAGCGGTTTACCGCGATGCTCGATGCGGCTGGCCAGCGACTTCAGGTGGCGAAGCGCTTGCTTTGCATGACCCAGCCCTGCAATGCCCGTACGCTCATGAGTGAGCAGATATTTGGCATAAGTCCACCCTTGGCCTTCTTCACCAACACGGTTTTCAACCGGTACCTGGACGTTGTCTAAAAACACTTCATTAACCTCGTGGGCACCATCGAGGGTAATAATAGGGCGTACCGTGATTCCGGGGCTTTGCATGTCAATCAGCAGAAAGCTGATGCCTGCCTGTTTCTTGGCATGAGGGTCGGTGCGCACTAAGCAAAACAGCATGTTGGCGTGCTGGCCCAGCGTGGTCCAGGTTTTCTGGCCGTTAACGATGTAGTGACCGCCTTCGCGTACGGCGCGAGTATTCAAGCCTGCCAGATCAGAGCCTGCGCCTGGTTCTGAGTAGCCCTGGCACCACCAATCCTGGTTGCGCAAAATGCGCGGCAGGTAATACTGCTGCTGCTCGACACTGCCGAATTTCATGATGACAGGCGCGACCATGTTAACGCCGAAGGGCACGATGGTGGGGGCGTGGGCAGCCGCGCACTCTTCATCAAATATATGCCGTTGCACCGGCCCCCAGCCTGGGCCGCCGTGCTCCTTTGGCCAGTTGGCTGCAAGCCAGCCCTTTTCGCTGAGAATGTTCTGCCAGCGCAGGTGGTCATCGGCACGCAAGTGACGCCCCAAGCGCACGCGCTCGCTGATGTCCTGAGGTAGTGCAGTTACAAGGAAATGGCGCACCTCATCGCGAAAGGCCTGCTCTTCAGGGCTAAAGGTGAGGTTCATGATGATACCTCTTGGGTTGCAGTCTCCAAGGGAGAATGTGTGAGCGTGGCCTGACGATGAGGCCCACCTAGATGGCGCGGGTAGCCCAGTACTTCAACGGCCAGCAGATCAATATCGCTTTCACGGTAGCAAAAGCCTTTTTGTGCAATGTGCGCACTCGCCTGTTCAAGAGCCGGGCGTGTTTCACCGCTTGTGGTCTGCCCAATGGCTGCATGCATTATCTCAAGCATGCTTTGCTGTTGGCTGACCACCACGTTTAAACGCAGAGCCTTGAGAGTAAGGGCAGCCCGCTGTTGAGTGAGCGGTTCGGCACTCAGCTTGGTGAGTTCCACCAAGCTGTCGTTGGCGGCGATGACCAGGCGTAGTGGGGTATCGCTATCGTTGTCCGTGCCGACTTCCTTGAGTGCAACCACAGGACAACCCACATTAACGTTTGCCGGGGTATAGGGTGCTAGTAAACACAGCTCAGTGGCAGTGCTTGGCTCACTGGTTAGGGTAATGCCTGCTCGTTGAGCCGCTTTTTTCAGGCGTTCGAACAGCGGGTGCTCGCCCATTAGTGCCACGTTGTTAAAAGCGCTGGCGTTTTCAATGCCAGGCACCACATGCGGGCTGCGCGCGGCAAAAAAGAGATGAATAAGCCCGGCGCGCTGAGGGGAGTCCATACAGGCCAAAAACAGCTCGCGCTCGCGACGTAAGCCTTCCTTGAGCGTGTCGGAGGTTACACAAGCCTCGATCGCCTCGATAATGCGAAAGGGAGAGAACAGTTCGGAAGAATGCTGTTCGAGGTATTCACGCATTGAAGCGATTGCGCGAGGATTGGCCGCTGGTGCGGGAAGCTTGCCCGTGATCCGCGGCGTCTGGTTTCCCGCCAGTATTTCCTTGGCCGCCGCCAAGCCCGCTTCAAGCGGTGTCTGGGTATTGCTGATGGCATCGATGATCCCCGCGTCAAGCGCTTCCTCTGCTTCAACGAAGCGTCCGCTGGTAATCATTTCCAATGCGCGCTCGACGCCCACCAGTCGCGGCAACCGCTGGGTACCGCCTGCCCCCGGCAGCAGGCCAAGCTTGACCTCTGGTAGCCCTATGCGGGTACCCGGCAGTGCAACACGGTAATGGCAGCCCAGGGCTACCTCCAAGCCACCGCCCAAGGCCGTACCGTGCAGGGCAGCAATGAGCGGTTTCGGGCAGGCTTCCAGTTGCGTAATCACATCGGGTAGCAAAGGTGCTTGTGGAGGCTTGCCAAACTCACGAATATCCGCGCCAGCAATGAATGTACGGCCCTCTGCGAGCACAACCAGCGCGTTAGCGTCCGTGTCGGCGATACCCTCATCAAGTGCGCTAACGAGGCCGCTGCGTACGGCGTGGCTCAGGGCATTAACCGGCGGATTGGCAATTTGAATAACGCCTATATTGCCATGGCGCTGATAATGAACGGACATAGTGGGTCTCTCATCGTTTGTATGATCAAGTTTGTATGATTGAGTTTGCATGATAGTTAGTCGAGGTCGCTCAGGACGCTCCAGCCACTAGACAATAGAAGCATTAGGCGAGCGCTGATGATGACGCTGGCTCAAACGCGCCAGCAGCACGCCGGGTATCAGTGCTGCAACGGCCAGGCCGACTAATTCCCACTGGCTAAACGGCACCATCCCTCCACCTGGAAGCGCCAATAGCAGCCCCGCTATCAGCACCAGCCCACGGATAACGATCTCCTGCAGTGTGCCGTAACCCAGTCTTCCAACTCCCATCAGATAGCCCTGCATGGCAGAGGCAAACAGGATGATGCCAATCACCGCTTGAACGAATACGGCGGCTATCATCAACGGCGCACCCTGCATGATCAGCGCTGGGTTGAGCACGAACAGGAACGGAATAAAGTAAATTACGCTACCCAAGCGCATGGCCTGCAGGCCGGTTGCCATGGGACGGGCACCCGCAACGGTCGCGGCCGCAAAAGCACCCAGTGCAACTGGAGGTGTAATAAAGCTCAACATTCCCCAATAAAGGATGAACATGTGAACGGCCATGGGGTCCAGCCCGCCGCCTTGAATCAACGCGGGTGCCAGCGCTACGGCTAGAAAGATATAGGCCGCGGTCACGGTCATGCCAATACCCAACACAAAGCTAGTCACTGCGCCCATGATCAGCAGCAGTGGCACACTACCGCCTGCAATATTGATGAAATCGTTGGCAATGGTGCCGGAAAGCCCGGTCATTGAAAGCGCGCCGACCAACATGCCCACACCTGCCAGAATAGCGATAAGTTCGGCGAACAGCTTCGCCGCTGATGAGAGCGTATCGGCGACATCCGCCCAGCTCCAGCGGTTGTGCTTGGAAAGTTGGTTGAGTACTAGTAAAAGTGCTGTGGCATAAAAAGGCGCTACGGCCTCGCGCTGCATGATCAGCAGCATCCACACCAGTAACGCGAAGACAAAAATAAAGTACCAGCCCTCTTTCAGCGTTTGCTTGAGCGAGGGCAGCTCAATGGCGGGCAAACCCTTTATATTGTGACGCGCGGCGTAGGCATCGATCTGGATAAACAGCCCCAGAAAATAAAGAATAGAAGGAATAACCGCGGCAAGGGCAACCGCTGAATAGGGAATATCCAGAAACATCGCCATGACAAACGCAGTAGCGCCCATGACAGGCGGCATTAACACGCCCCCCGTAGAGGCGCAGGCTTCCACCCCACCTGCAAAAGAGCGACTCATGCCGATACGCCGCATGGCCGGAATTGAAAGTACCCCGGTGGTTAACACGTTACTGATGACGCTACCGCTCATGGAACCCATCAGCCCGCTGGAGAAAATTGATACTTTGGCTGGGCCGCCGCGAACATGGCCCAACAGCGCAAATGCCAGGTTAATGAAAAATTTTCCGCCACCGCTTTTTTGCAGCACAACGCCAAATACCAGAAAACCGATGACCAGTCCCGCAAACGCCTGCAGCGGCACTCCCATGATGCTTTCCGTGCTCATGGTGTGATACATGGCGGTCTGTTCGAGGGTAGAGGGAAACGCCTGAATAGGCCCTGGAACAATGTCAGCTACTAGCGGGTAAAGCGAAAATACGCCGGCTATAATGGCAATCGGTAAACCGCCTGCCCGGCGAGCTGCTTCAATGATCAATACCCAATAGGCATAGCTTGCGTAAATAGCGATATCGGGGGCCGAAAAGGCCCAGCCACGCTCCAGGATAGGCACCGCGTTGTACACAAAGTAACCACCAACGGCCAGCGTGATGGCACTCAGGGCATAGTCGTACCAGGGAATGGGCTGTTCTTGCTGATGGCTTCGGATAGGCCAGAGTAAGAACACTAGCGGCAGAAGTAGTGCAACAACAGCATAATAGAACTGCGTTTCAAGCCCTGTCACAAAGGTCAGCAGGCCCAGGTTGAACAGGTAATCCAGTGTCATCAGCATCAAGATAACGGTGACAGACGCAGGCACCCAACTCAGCGCGGAGGGAAGCTTGCGAATTTGGCTGATCTTTTCTTTGACCTGCTGATTGCTGGCAGGTGAAGTATCTGTAGTCATGGCAGGATATCTGTGGTCATGGAAGGATGCATCAATCAGCAAGAGGGGCGGCGAATGCCGCCCCGTAGCGTATTACTCGAAGATCGGTTCGAAGCCGGCATCGCTCAGCGCTGTCGCCCGGGCTTCCATCCATTCAGTGGCAAATGCCTCATCGTCGCTGGGCGCATCCTGCATGAAGCTTTCCCAGGCAGTCAGCAAAACATCCTGGCGCGCTACAAGCTGGTCCTGATGTGCCTGCATTTCATCGGTCCACACGTTGACCTCTTTGTAATATTCCACTACTGCATCGTGAAACGGCACGACCCACTGTAAATCCTGGTACTCCAGCGCATATCCGACCGCGCCCGGGGCATTGTCTTTGTAGTCGTCGTAATTTTCCTGCATAGCTTTAATCAAGCCGTAAGCCACAGCGTTATCCAAATCCTGATTGGCAACCACAATGGGGTAAGGGTAGCTGGCGCTGGCTAAGGGGTTATCGGCACTGATACCTCCCGCACCACTGGTGACCTCGTGAGGGCGAAAGTAGGGCGCAACAGCCGCCATGCGCTCCCAGCCTGCTTCGTCGTTAGGGTCCAGAACAGGCCAGCTAACACCCCTAGGACTACTGGCAAGCTGCTGGGCGGGTGGAGTAACGGTCGTGGTGAAGGAGGCATCCACATCGCCTGCAATAATGCCGTCAAAAGAGCGGCCATAGCCCGGGTAATCGACCCGTTCAACGTCATCCCAGGTCAGACCACCAAAGGCCAGATACGCCTCGGTGCCTTTATTAAGCGCATCGTCGCCACGGATATAGGCAATACGCTTACCTGCCAGGTCAGCCGGTGTTTCAACGTCCAGATCTCCCGCAACCGCAAGCGACAGGCCAAAGGAAGCAGTCGAGGTGGTAATGACGCGCAGTGGCTGAGGGCCCCAATCGCGGTCGGCAAACATCATCACGCCTTCAGCGCCGTAATAACTGGCAATACCACAGGCGCACAGGTCAACGCGGCCCTGCTTTAGCGGCGTCATACGGGATACATCATTGTCGCCTGGGAGGATACGCACTGACGCGCCGTATTTATTCTGCAGCATGTTTCCGATGGCGACGGCTTGAGCATAACCGCTGGAATTAGTGCCGTAGGCGGTCCATGCCATGGTAGAGGGCAGTTCAACGTCATTGGCGTGGCTTACCGCTGCGCCAAGTAGAGATAAAGGCAAAGCGGCAATGAGTAGGCGATGAGCGAACGGACGCATTTGGATGCTCCTTTATTGTGGTTGTATACAATCACAGTTACATATAGTTACTTTATGTTTTGCTATGCGGTATCGTATTTTGCTAAGTGGTCAGGTGATAGTAGTAACGCCGCTGGGTAGCTGTCAATGCTGTTATCAGTAGCTCCTCTCAGAAGTAATCAGCAGGCATAAAAAAACCAAGCCAAGGCTTGGTTCTTAAACGAAAGATAATTGAAGCTTGTCAGGAGAATTCTCGCCATGCTGCATAAGTACTCAAAAAAACGCGCCCGGTCAGGCTATTCAGGAAATCGCTTTTCTTGAGTCGATCCATTACCGGCCCTTTCACCTCGGCTAAATGCAGTTTTACGTTGGAGTCTTTCAATCGAGCATTGATGGCATCCAGGCTTTCAAGCGCTGAGGCGTCAATCAGGTTGACCGCTGAGCAAATAAGCACCACGTGCTCAAGCTCAGGATGGCTTGCAACCAAGTTGTAAACGGTATCTTCCAGATAGCGGGCGTTGGCAAAATAGAGGCTTTCATCAATACGCAGCAAAGCGACATTACTGACGGTTTCCACATCATGGCGAGCGGTGTTACGAAAGTGTTCCGTATTGGGCACCCGGCCAACTACCGCGCTATGGGGGCGGCTGGTGCGGTACAGAAATAGCGCGATCGACAGCGTAACGCCGCCGATAAGGCCAGTCTCGATCCCCTCGGCCAGGGTAAGTAATATGGTGACGGCCATGGCGGCAAAATCGCTACGCGAATAGCGCCATGTCTGGTAAAGCATGGGAACATCCACCAGCGTCAGGATGGAAACGGTGATAGTCGCAGCCAGCGTGGCGATGGGCAGATAATAAAGCCAGCCGGTAAATGACATCGTAATCAAAGCGATGCCTAGCGCTGCAAAAGCGCCAGCCGCTGGCGTCTGCGCACCCGCGTCGTAATTGATAACGGTACGTGATAGGCCACCGGTAACCGGCATTCCACTAGTGAAGCCGGCTGCCAGGTTTGCCACCCCCAGGCCAATCAGCTCCTGATTGGGCGAAATCCGTTGGCGCCGCTTGGCGGCCAGCATCTGGCCCATGGATACCGATTCAACAAAGCCGACCAAGCTTATCAGTAGGGCAGGAATCAATAACGCTTGCCAAAGCGAGGCATTCCCCCAAGGAAAGCTGAACGCCGGCAGGCCGCTTGGCAGCGAGCCAATGACGGCCACACCTGCATCGGCCAATTGCCAATGCCAAGTGGCAAGCGTAGTGACAATAACTGCAAAAACGGGCCCTGCCTTGATGATTAAATCGGTAAGAGCGCCTGGCATGCCAAGCTTTGTCAGAGTCCGTTTGCCGTAAAGGCGCATACCAACCAGAAACAGCAGTGTGCCCATACCGATTACCATTGTGTAGGTATTCAAGGTCGGCAGGTTGGGAATCAGCGTTCTAAATCGTTCAATTAGTGTAAAGCCGCTGCTGGAGATGCCCAGTAGGCTACCTAACTGGCTTACGGCGATGAGTATGCCAGAGGCGGTCAAAAAACCCGAAATGACTGGATGGCTTAAGAAGTTGCTAAAAAAGCCCATTTTCAATACGCCCATTACAACCAGAATAAAACCCGAGAGTAACGAGAGAATCAGCGCCGCTTCCAGATACAACGCTGAGCCGGGTTGGGCAATAGATGAAAGTGCCGCCCCTGTCATGAGTGCAATAATGGCCACTGGTCCAACGGCAAGCGTGCGACTGGTACCCATCAGGCTATAAAGAAGCTGCGGCAAAATACTCGCATAAAGGCCTACCACGGCAGGTAACCCCGCCAGTAATGCATAAGCCAGCGATTGTGGAATTACCATAATCGTTACAATCAAGCCCGCCAACAGGTCAGCGCCCAGTAAGCGCTTCTGGTAGAGCGGCAGCCACGTTAAAATAGGTAGGTAGCGCTTTAGCATAAAATCCAGGCCAGTATGTTTTAAGAACCGTTAGTTCTTTAGTTAGACTGCTATATTAACGTGTTATGTCAATCATTACGGGGTATGGCTTTAAAAAACCCCATTCTCTTCTCCCAAAGTGTTACTTCTTTCATGCGGGTAACCCGCTAAGATCATTAAAATTACGTCTTATAAATATCGCTAGCGCTGCTCAATAACGCTAATTACAAAAGAGTATTTTCTATGCGGCTACTTGGCTTGTTGTTGCCTTTCGTATTGCTGGGGTTATCGGTTGAGCTGGTATCTCACAGTACTGCCTTGAAGTACCTTGCGCTTGCCTGTGCCAGTTTGGCGGGGGCAGGGCTTATCAGTAATGCTCTGTTCAGCGTTTACATGGCAGACCAGCAGCGCCTAAACAAGGTTCGGGGATTTAAGCCGCTGCGCGACTATGGTTCACTTAAAGCCATGGCATATCGGTTAATGAAGCGTGCCAGCAGTACGGCCATAGCCTCGGCTGAGGTGTCTCACTACGCTGACCTAATGGACCAGCGCCTAGCCCAACAGGAAACCATGGCGCGTGAAGCCTCGGCCAGCATGGGCGCTATCAATGCCGCTATCCTGCAAGTAAGCGTCAGCGCAAGCCAAGTGGCTTCGCTTGCCGAAAGTGCTCGCCAGGCTGGTCATAATAATCGGGATGAACTTACCGCTATCATTCGCGATATGAGTGATGTGGCCGAGCGTTCAGACCAAGCGCTGGAAATGCTGACGGCGCTCAATGAAAAGATTGAGCGGGTGCGTAATGTCACTTCAATGATTGAAGGTATTGCCGAGCAAACGCATCTACTGTCGCTCAATGCCTCTATTGAAGCAGCCAGGGCTGGTGAACATGGGCGAGGATTTGCCGTTGTTGCTGGAGAAGTGCGTAGCCTGGCCCTGAAAACATCAACCGCTACCCAAAGCGTCGAGGCGCTGGTGAAGGATATGCACCAAAGCGGGCAGCAGGTTGTTATGACAATGGGGTCGTTAATGGCGCGTATCCGTGAGCGCTCTCAAGGCATGCAGCAGGTCGGCGAGAGCCTCGGCACTATTACCCGTGAGTTTGATCAGGTGCAGAGCGAAATTACCAGCGTTGCCGAGTCAATGGCAAGCACCAAGGCGCACAGCCAAACCGTTGCCGATAGTTTGCACCAGTTGGAAATAGATGTAGATGAAGGCACGCGTAACATGCATGACTTGGCCGCACAGGCGCGGGCGTTGATGGAAGCGGCCGAGGGTGTTGATGGGGAACTTGCCCAGCAGCGACTTCAAGGGCGGCATCAACAAGTATTTATTGCGGCCCGTCAGGCCGCTGACGAGATGGGCAAGCTCTTTGAAAAGGCCATCGCGCGAGGCGATCTAACCACATCGGCTCTCTTTCAACCGGATTTTAAGGCAATACCGGATACTAAGCCGCCTCTGTATCGTACCGGTTTTGATGAGTTCACTGACAAACACCTACCCAATCTTCAGGAGCCACTATTGATACAGTACGGGCTGAGTTATGCCATCGCCTGTGATCGCCATGGCTATGTGCCTACCCATAACGCTGCCGTTAGTCAGCCGCCTACCGGTGATTACGAGCACGACCTAAAGTATTCCCGCAGCAAGCGCATTTTTGACGATGCAACCGGGAGCCGTTGCGGTACGCATACCCAGCCGCTGCTGCTGCAAACCTATAAACGTGATACCGGAGAGATCATGCATGATCTCTCCGTGCCAATTTATATCCATGGCAAGCACTGGGGCGGCTTTCGAGTAGGGTATCAACCTGAGCACTCAAGTGCTGGCAACGAAACTGGCATGGCAGAGCCGGTAAATGATCTTAATATACAATTAGGCAACCGCCTGGCGAGGGCGTGATTGCCATGAAGACCAGGAGTAGAGCGCAAGCCCTAGCCAAATCATGATAAAGGTAGCCAATTGAATCACCCCTAACGATTCACCAAAGATGAACAGGGCAATCAAGAACTGGATGGTTGGGTTGATGTACATAAGAAAACCCAGCGTAGATAGCCGAAGCCGCCGGGCGGCACCTGCAAATGCCAGTAGTGGCAATGCGGTAGCGACGCCGCTGGCGATCAGCAGCGCACTCATGGGAGTATCATGAAGAAAGTGTGATTCCCCCTGCCAGCCAAGCCAGGTAATCGCCAGCAGCGCCAATGGAAACAGCAGCAGGGTTTCAACAAATAGCCCCGACAAGCCATCAAGCGGTACCTGTTTGCGAAATAGCCCGTAGCTGCCAAAACTGAGTGCCAGCAGCAGACTGATCCAGGGCAGCTCGCCCAGCATGGCAAACTGAATGACAATAGCCAGGCTGGCAAGCCCCAGAGCTACCAGCTGGAGCCGTTCCATGACTTCTCGCAGCACCAGCATTCCCAATGCAACGTTGATCAAGGGCGTCAGGAAATACCCCAAACTTGCCTGTAGTACCTGCTTGCTTTCCACCGCATAGATATAAAGCCCCCAGTTAAACGCAATCAATAGCGCACAGAGAAGCACACGACCCAAGCGCCGAGGCTGTTTCAACGCGCTTATCACCGGAGTCCAGCGCTTTAGCAGGGTGATCAAACCAACCAGAAACAGGCACGACCACAGAATGCGATGAATAAGTACTTCAAAGGCGGGGATGCCCTCAAAGAGCGCGAAAAAAAGTGGGAAACAGCCCCACATGACATAGGCCGTTAAACCAAACGTAACACCTTTGACTGCCTGAGGGTCGCGTACTGGCGTGGAATGCATAGCAGCCTCATCATTTAAAAATGCTAATCTATCACACAATTGAAAAAACACACTGGCGGAAAGGAGAAGTGCTATGACTCAGCTTAAAACGAGCCTTGTACAGTGCGATTTACGCTGGGAAGATCCCCAGGCCAACCATGCACAGCTTGAGCGTTTACTGGGCGAGCTGGACAGTCGCGACACCGACCTCATCATACTGCCGGAAATGTTTGCCACGGGGTTCACGATGAATTCCAGACAAATGGCCCAGCCGATGGAGGAAAGCCAGAGCGTTGCCTGGCTTCAAACCCAGGCTAAAGCGCGTAACTGCGTAATAACCGGTAGCGTTGCCATTAAAGATGATGGGCAGTATTACAATCGGATGATATGGGCCACCCCAGACGGGCAGATCAGCTATTACGACAAGCGTCATTTGTTTCGCATGGCCGGTGAGCATGAGCGCTACGGCATGGGGAAAAATCGCCAAATAGTCGAGTTGAAAGGCTTTAAACTGCTGCTTAGCGTCTGTTATGACCTGCGCTTTCCCGTTTGGATGCGCCAGCAGCCAGCGCAAGGGGAGCACTTCGAGTATGATGCGTTGCTATGTGTAGCCAATTGGCCAGCCCCACGCCGCAAGCCCTGGCGAACCCTGCTGCAAGCGCGAGCCGTTGAAAATCTTGCCTATGTGGTAGGGGTCAATCGCGTTGGTGAAGACGCCAAGGGCCTGGCCTACAGTGGCGACTCCATGCTGGTCGATTTTAAAGGTGAAACACTCATCGATCATCCCGAAAATGCTCCGTTTATTGAAACGGGCACGCTTGATAAAACGGAGCTGAATGCCTTTCGTGAAAAATTTCCAGCCTGGCAAGATGCCGATCACTTTTCACTGTTGCCAAGAGTTGGCCAATAATGCGCCTTGACCGCTTTTTAAGTGAAGCCAGCCCGTTAACCCGTAGCCTTGCCAAACGGGCGCTCAAAAACGGCGAAGTCACCCTGAATGGCGAGCCCGTCAAGCAAGCATCTATCCAGGTGGATACCGCGCAGGATGAAGTGATGCTCAATGGAGAAAAGCTCGCTCTGGTAGGGCTTCGCTACTTGATGATGCACAAACCGACCGACGTGGAGTGCACCGCAAGGCGAGGGCTTTATCCGCGCGTTATCGATTTGATTGACCTGCCCAAGGTGGAGCGGCTACAGCCCGTGGGGCGACTGGACGTAGACACCACAGGATTATTATTGCTTACCGATGATGGCCAGTGGTCCCACCGGGTTACCTCGCCAAAGCACCGCTGTGCCAAGGTATATATTGCCGAACTGGCGGAGCCTGTAGAAGGCAGCAAGGCCGAATGGGCGATGAAGCAGGTGGCAGAAGGCATCATGTTAGACGATGAAGAGACGCCTACTCAGCCGGCCACGCTGCGTTTTCTTACACCGCAGCGCGCTGAGCTGACCATTACCGAGGGGCGCTATCATCAGGTTAAACGCATGTTTGCCGCTTTGGGTAACCACGTCAATGCGCTGCACCGTCAATCCATTGGTGAAATCGCGATACCCGACGATTTGGCACCGGGAGAGTGGCGTGAACTGACCCCCGAAGAGATTGCCAGCTTCTAGTGCTGCAACCTATTAAAGCGCTCGTGATGGCGAGCGCTTTTTCCTTCTTTTTATTTATACCGTTATCTTGTATAGGCAACAAAAGAAGAAAATATACCTCCCATTTTCAAATTTCTTGTTAACTAGAAAAATGACGCAAATGGGCAGCGGCAATCAATGCCTGCGTATAGGGATGCTGTGGAGAGTCTAGCACCTCAAGGCAGGGGCCTTGTTCTACCACTTCACCATCCTTGAGCACCATGATGCGGTGCGCCATTGCACGCACAACGGCCAAGTCATGACTTATAAATAGATAGCTTAATTGGCGGCGCTGCTGCAGTTGGCGCAACAATGTAATTAGCTGTTTTTGGACCGTACGATCCAATGCCGAGGTGGGTTCATCCAACACCAATAGCTCAGGTTCGAGAATAATCGCCCTGGCTACCGCGATCCGCTGGCGCTGGCCGCCGGAAAATTCATGGGGGTAACGCGCAGCACAGCTTTCTGGCAAACCCACTTCACGCAGGGTTTGATGCACGCGCTCGGTGACTTCGCTTCTTGAGAGTTTGGGGTAATGAAAGCGCAAACCTTCGCTGACAATATCGAAAACCGGCATGCGGGGTGACAGCGCTCCATAAGGGTCCTGAAAGACCATCTGGAACCGGTGGCGCTGACGCCTTAATGCATTTCCTGAAAGCGTGCTCAACGACGCATCGCCAAGGGTAATCTCACCCTTGCTTTGCACCAGGCGCATAATGGCCGAGGCGAGAGTGGTTTTACCAGAGCCGGATTCGCCAACGATACCTAACGTTTCGCCTGAAGCAATGGTCAGATCAGTTGCCTTGACGGCTTCAAAGGCAGGTGGCTGGCGCTTGAACAAGCCTGCTTTGGGACGCGCAAAACTTACTTTCAGCTGACGCGCGGTCAGAAGTGGGGCGGTGGCGTTTAATAGTGCAGGCCTGCCCTCCGGCTCAGCCGCTAAAAGCGCTTTGGTATAATCACTTTGAGGACGGCTGAAGATTGTTTCTACCGGGCCGATTTCCTGTACCTTGCCTTGATACATGACGCATACGTGCTCGGCATATCGGCGCACCAGGTTAAGGTCATGACTGATAAACAGCATCCCCATGCCGTGTTGATCACGCAGCTCTTTTAAAAGCGCCAGAATATCCTTCTGTACTGTAACATCCAGGGCGGTCGTGGGCTCATCGGCAATCAGCAGTGCCGGGTTGTTGGCAATAGCCATGGCAATCATCACACGTTGGCGCTGGCCACCTGAAAGCTGATGGGGCCAAGCGTCAAGCAGCTCATCGGTACGCGGCAGCTTAACCTGCTCCAGAAGTTGTTTAGCGCGTGCACGGGCCTCCTGACCATCAAGCCCTTGGTGCAAGCGCAGCGTTTCGCCAATTTGTTTGCCAATACGATGCAGGGGGTTGAGCGAGGTCATGGGCTCCTGAAACACGAACCCAACCCGGTTGCCCCGTACACCATTCCATTCTCGGCTGGAGAGTTGGCTGAGGTCGGTCTCCTCCAGCCAGCGTTCGCCGCGTATCTTGGCATTGCTGGGCAATAGGTTGACAGCCCCCAGTGCCGAGACAGATTTACCCGAGCCTGACTCACCCACAATCGCTAGCGTCTCGCCTGCATTCAGGGTAAAGGATAGGCCGTCTACTACCGTGTTACCATCAAAGGCGATGGTAAGATTATTTAATCGAAGTAGCGGTTTAGGCATGCTTTGTTTCCTGCGTGGGCTTGGCGCTTGCTTTGACGTGGCGTGGATCAAATGCGTCGCGCAGACCCTCACCTATAAAGACCAGCAGCGAAAGCATGATAGCCAGTGTCATAAAAGCGGTGATACCCAGCCATGGGGCGTGAAGGTTGTTCTTACCTTGGGCGGCCAGCTCTCCCAGGGAGGGCGAGCCTGGCGGCAGACCAAAGCCCAGGAAGTCCAGTGCGGTAAGCGTGCCAATCGCGCCGGTAAACAGAAATGGAATAAACGTAAGCGTGGCCACCATGGCATTGGGCAGCACGTGGCGCCACATGATAAGCCGTGAAGGTAGCCCCATGGCCTTGGCCGCACGCACATATTCAAGGTTACGGGCACGAAGAAATTCGGCGCGCACGATATCGACAAGGCCTAACCATGAAAACAGTAGCATAATGCCTAAAAGCCACCAGAATCCCGGCTGTACGAAGCTTGCCAGTATGATCAGCAAAAACAGCACCGGCAGACCCGACCAGATCTCGGTAACTCGCTGGCCCACCAAGTCTACCTTGCCACCAAAATAGCCCTGTACACCACCTGCCAGTACCCCCATTACCAGTGAGCCTGCCGTGAGTACTAAAGCGAAAGCAACCGAAAGCCGAAAACCGTAAATGACCCGAGCTAGCACATCGCGTCCCTGGTCATCGGTACCCAGCCAGTGGCGGCTGCTGGGCGGCGCAGGAGAAGGGCGCGTCATTTGCATATCCAGTGTCTGGTACGAAAACGGAATCAGCGGCCATATCGCCCAACCCTTATCGCTGATCTGTTCGCGAATAAACGGGTCCAAGTAGTCGGTACGGGTAGGTAGGAAACCGCCGAACTCGGTTTCCGGGTAGTCCACCAACAGCGGCACATACCACTGGCCCTCAAAATGCATGATCAGAGGCTTGTCATTGGCAATCAGCTCCGCCATCAGGCTGAGAATAAACAGTACCCCAAAGAGCCAAAGCGAGATGTGCGCCCGCCGGTTGGCTTTGAAGGCCGCCAGTCGGCGCAGGGTAATCGGCGAAAGTCGTGATGTTGTCCAGCCCATCTTCACGACTCCCTTGAAGCAAAATCGATGCGTGGGTCTACCCACACATAGGTAAGGTCAGATACCAGCTTAAGCAGCAGACCAATCACGGTGTATAAAAAAAGCGTGCCAAAGATGACCGGGTAGTCACGCTGCATAACGGCTTCAAAACCCAAAAGCCCCAACCCGTCGAGCGAGAAGATGACCTCAATCAACAACGCGCCGGTAAAGAAAATCCCGATCATCGCGGCGGGCAGGCCAGCAATAATAATCAGCATCGCGTTGCGAAAAACATGGCCGTAAAGGATGCGCTGCTCGGCGGCCCCTTTGGCACGGGCAGTCAGCACATACTGTTTATGAATCTCATCCAGGAAACTATTTTTGGTTAGCATGGTTAATGTGGCAAAGCTGCCAATGGCCGCCGCCGTAACGGGCAATGTGATATGCCAGAAATAGTCTTTTATCTTGCCCCAGATCGATAGGTCAGCAAAACCGGGAGAGGTCAACCCGCGCAACGGAAACCAATCCAGGTAAGTGCCCCCGGCAAACAGCACTATCAGCAAAATGGCAAACAGGAAACCGGGGATCGCATAGCCCACAATGACAAGGCCCGAGGTCCATACGTCAAAACGCGAGCCATGGTGCAAGGCTTTACGAATCCCCAGCGGAATCGAGATCAGGTAGACCAGTAGCGTAGTCCATAACCCTAACGAAATAGACACCGGCAGGCGCTCGATCATCAGCTCAATAACGGGGCGGTCGCGGAAGAAGCTGGTGCCGAAATCAAGTGTCAGATAATCCGCCATCATGCCGATGAAACGCTCGTGAGCGGGCTTATCGAAGCCAAACTGCTGTTCCAGCTGTTCGATAAAACGTGGGTCAATTCCCCGCGCCCCGCGTGAATCGTCACTTACCTGGATATCTGCGCCCCCCATATCCAGGCGCGTGCTGGCCATAGCATTGGCGCCTTCAAAGCGGGCCAGCATCTGATCAATGGGCCCACCAGGGGCCGCCTGAACAATCATGAAGTTAAGCAGCATGATGCCGAACAGTGTCGGGATCATGAGTAGCAGTCGGCGTAAGGTATAGCGTGCCACAGTGCACTCCACGAATGATTAAGATATCGCTAAAGCCATTGGTATTAATCGCGGCGCTGTAATTGTGCTTCGCGCTCGGTGTCGACCCACCATGAATCCAAATCCATACCATAGGCGGGGAAAGGCTCCTGATAGCCGAACTTGTCCCACACCGCAATACGCGTCTCCCCGGAATGGTAATGAGGAATAGCGTAAAATCCCCAGCGCAGCACGCGATCCAGCGCGCGGGTTGCGGTATCAAGCGCGTCACGGCTATCAGCACTGACAATGTTTTCTATCAAGGCGTCTACTGCCGGGTTGGCCAGTGCCATACGATTACGGCTTTGTGGTGCCTCGGCGGCCGCGCTACTCCAGTAGTCACGTTGCTCGTTACCGGGATTGTTCGATTGGGGGAAGTGGCTGATCACTATATCGTAATCGTAGTTGCGCAGGCGATTAAGGTACTGATTAATATCCACGATTCGCATGGACGTTTGTACCCCGAGGCGGGCCATATTACGCAACATGGGCTGAACCACGCGTTCTAGAGCTGCATCGTAAAGCATGACTTCCAGGCTTAGCGACTGGCCAGTTTCGGAGTGGGTCAATACACCATCGACAACCTGATAGCCCGCTTCATAGAGTAGATCGAGCGCTTTACGCAGACGTTCCCGCAGATCTGTAGGATGATTGATCGGCAGCGGGTCGGTAAACAGGCGCTCAGAGCGATGAGATGCCAGTAGCTCCTCGCGATAAGGTTCCAGTAGCGCAAGCTCTTCATCAGAAGGCAGGCCAACGGCCTCCATTTCCGAATTCTGGAAATAGCTTTCGGTGCGCTGGTAGGCGTTATAAAAAATATTGGTATTGAGCCACGGGAAATCAAAGGTAAGGCTGAGCGCTTCGCGAACGCGAGGGTCTTGAAACTTCTCTTTCCGCAGGTTGAAGACGAACGCCTGCATCAAGGAAGGGCTAACGTCAGGTACTGTAATGCGTTTTACCAAGCCTTTACGATAGGCAGGGAAATCATACCCAATCGCCCAGGTGGCAGCGCGGGCGTCTGTCCTGAAATCTGTCAGCCCTGCCTTGAAGGCTTCCCAGGCGATATCCCGGTCGTGGTAATAGTCGTAAATCACACGATCAATATTGTAGCGTCCCACATTGACGGGGAGATCTTTGCCCCAGTAGTTCTCATCGCGCTGATACACGATACGCCGCCCAGGGTCCACTTCACTGATGCGGTATGGCCCAGAACCTGGGTGTTTAGCTAGGGTCGGCGTGGTGAAGTCACGAGGTTCCCAGTAGTGGCGTGGAAGTATCGGCAACTGCGTCACGATTAGTGGCAGTTCGCGAGACTCAGTGCTGCTGAATTCAAAACGTACCTGATGCTCATTCAAGGCTTCGGCTTTTTCGACATCGGCATAGTAACTGGCGTAGAAAGGGTTGCCTTCATCGCGCAACAGGTTGAAGGAAAAAACCACGTCATAAGCGGTTACCGGCTCGCCGTCCTGAAAACGTGCTTCAGGGCGCAGATCGAACTCGATCCACTTGCGAGAAGGATCCAGACGCACTCCTTCCGCCAGAAGGCCATACACGCTGAACGGCTCGCCCGGATTGCTTACCATCAGCGTATCGTAAATCTGAGAAATACCGGTGGCCGGGGTGCCACGAATGATAAATGGGTTGGTCGAATCGAAGCTGCTGCCTACGGCGGTATGCGTAATACTGCCGCCTTTGGGCGCCTGAGGATTGACATGCGGGAAGTAAGCAAAATCAGCCGGAAGCTCAGGGCTGTCATAAAGCGACAACCCGTGCATGGTTTCAATGGGTGCGCTGTTGGAGGGTAGCGTATCGGCGGGAGTGAGACTCGAGCTCCCTATAGTGTCGGAAAGATCAGCGCCCGTTTCCGAGGCAGACGCTAATAGGCTCACCAGAAAACAGCTAACGATTAAAAACGTTTTTACAAAAAGCACACCGCGCAGCATTGAGTACGTCCCGTATGAACAGAGCCTTCAATTTAATGCCCTGAAAGTGTCAGGAGCTGGCCTGGCTGTAACGATTCAGGGCGGTCGAGTGCATTCCAACGTATTAAATCATTTTGGGTAACATTATAGCGACTGGCAATCGCTGACAGGTTATCTCCACGTTCAACGCGATGAATCGCCGACGATTGTGTTGCAGCAAGGTCGGTTGAGGTGGTTTGCGAAAGCTGAGCTAATACCTGTGTATCGACTTCTTCCGGCACTAGAAGCGTTTGTGCACTGCGTGGGTCGATACTGCCGTTAAGCAGTCCAGGGTTTAGCTCGGCTAGCGCCGATTGGCTAACATCCAGAAGTTGAGAGGCTTGGGCGATGCTCAGCGGCTGTTCAAGTTGAACCTTGGCAAACGCAGGCTCTACGTGAATATCGGGCAATGATACGTTAAAACGTTCTGGATCATTGATAATCGTGGCGATTGCTTTTAGCTTGGGGATGTACTGCATCGTTTCATGGGGTAATGAAAGATTCCAGTAATCTCCCCCAAGGCCTTGGCTCAGTGCCTTGCGCTGCGCGCGATTAACCGTTCCAGCGCCGGCATTGTAAGCCGCCAACGACAGAATGATATCGCCTTCATACCATTCATCTGCCTGCATCTCCAGATAATCCAGTGCCGCATTGGTAGAGGTGATGACATCAAGGCGCCCATCGTAGCTACCGTTGCGTACCAGGCCCAGTGCATCGCCGGTGCCTGGCATGAATTGCCAAAGTCCGGCTGCACCGCGGTGACTGCGGGCGCTGGGATCAAAAGAGCTTTCTACAAACGGGATCAGAGCGATTTCGCCGGGTAAGTTGCGCTCGCTAACCTGCTGGCTGATCCAGGCAAGCCAGGGAGTTGCGCGCTCTGTGATGGTGGCAATGTTATGAGGGCTGGCGCGGTAGTATTCGATCCACTCATCCACCCGAGCCTGCGCTTCTGGCGGTAGCTTGAGATCCTGCCATTGGAAACTATGGCGGAGTGTGGTCCAGGCATCCTGGGGTTCAAGCGCCAGCGCTTCCCAGAAATGCGCTTGAAACGGCGTAGGATAAACAGGTGTAGAAGGCGTCTTGTTATTACTTAAGGAGGCATCCGAGTATGAGGGGTCATAGGCGGGCGCCGAAGCCTGAGAGTTTGCTGCCGCGGCCATTAACAGGCCCATAATTACCGTGCTGCCAGCGCTTAGTACCAAGCGCTGGCGAATCGTTCGATAGGTCATAATGGATTTCGTTTAGTTTCGATAGCGTACTTAGAATCGGTTCTTCCACTCACGCAGAGTGGCGAACGTCGCGAGGTCGTTATCATTAGCGCCTTGGGTACCTGCTGCTTTACGTACACTTTGTGTGCCGACACGCAGGTAAGGGTTAATTCTCAGCTCGCGTCCTATCGTGCTGGGTAAGGTGGGGCGGTTCAGAGCCCTGGCCTTTTCGCATTCCTTTAAGGCGTATTTCACGTCGTCATTCTCAGGGTCAGCCGCTTGGGCAAAAACAAGGTTCGCTTGTGTGTACTCATGGGCAGCAAAGACCAGTGTATCTCCAGAGAGTTCCGTAAACCTTGTCAACGAGGCGTGCATCTGCTCCGGCGTGCCTTCGAATAGCCGGCCGCAGCCAGCGCAGAATAAGGTGTCTCCACAAAACAGCAGGCCTGGAATGCCAGGGGCATAAAAACTGATATGGTCCAGCGTATGACCAGGCGTCGCCATAACTTCAAAAACCCGGCCCATGATGCGTATTTCATCCCCGTCACCCACGGTTTGATCAATACCTTCAATGCTCGGGTTTGCCGGGCCAATCACGCGAGGTGCATAGCGCTTGATCAGCTTGGCCAGGCCCCCTGTATGATCCTGATGGTGATGGGTGATTAAAATGGTATTCAACGTCAGTGATTCACGTTCTAAAAGCTCGATCACCGGATCGGCTTCACCGGGATCCACCACGCAAACACTTTGACTGGTATCTTGTCTTAGTAGCCAAATATAGTTGTCGCTAAGGGCGGGAATCGGTGTCACGCTCATCATGGGCGAGATCCTTTTAGGGTTACAAAACTGCTGTTAAGTACGTTGAAAAAACGCAGATCGGACGTTAAAAGCCGTTACTTTGGAGGGAAGCGCTGTTCATGTCAAATTCGACAACGGCAACTACAGCTGCCATGCGTTTGCTAAATAGCCAGTCTTACTGGAAAACAGACGCCGGACGTGCGCTTTGGGAGGTGCAGCGTGCCTGCTTAGGGCCGGTGGTTGATAGCCGAGCGGGACGGCATAGCCTTGAGATAGGAATGGGCCCGGCGCTAATGAACATGTCTGCTATTCCTCATCCCATTCGCTGGGCGCCAACGTTGGGCCTGGAAACCAATCCATCAACATTAGTGTGCCCCCCAGACCAACTGGCATTACCCGACCACTGCATGGACGTTGTAATTATTCATCACTGGTTAGAGCATTTGAACGATGCCCATCATACCCTGCAAGAAGCCGCCCGTGTGACCGCTGATAACGGCATGCTGGTGCTATTCGGTTTCAACCCCCTCGGCCCCAAAGGGCTTACACGGCAATGGCGCAAACACCGCTCGGAATTTCCCTGGAATGGTCAGTGGCACAAGCCCAGCCGGTTACGCGACTGGCTGGCGTTTGTCGACTTTGAGGTCGAGCGCGTAGACTATTGCTGTTTCAGAGGCTTGATAAAAGCTTCCTATAAAGAGGGCTGGGAAGCACTTGGCCGCCGGCACAACTTGCCATGCGGTGAGAGTTACATGATTCAGGCGCAGCGTCGCCAGCAGAACGCCTATGTAAAACGCGTCAGATTTTCGCTGCCAAGCCCGGTTTCCTCCTCGTCACTAGGCGCGACACGGCGCGGCAAACCTGCGCAGTTGCACGCTCAGCAGGAAGTTAAGCCATCGTCAGTTGATAAAGGATAGAAAGATTGAGTAACCAAGATGCCGAGCGCCTGCCCCAGGTGACGGTTTACACCGATGGCGCATGTCGTGGAAACCCTGGCCCAGGCGGGTGGGGAGTTGTTCTTTCGAGCGGCCAGCATGAGAAAACCTTGAAGGGTTATGAAGCTGACACTACCAATAACCGTATGGAGCTAATGGCTGCGATCATGGCGTTACGCACGCTCAACAAGCCCTGTGAGATAGCCTTATGGACAGATTCCCAGTATGTGCGCCAGGGAATTACCCAGTGGATTCACAACTGGGTAAAACGCGGCTGGAAAACGGCTGCCAAGCAGCCCGTTAAAAATGCTGAGCTTTGGAAGGCGCTACACGAAGAGACTCACCGCCATCGGGTGGAGTGGCACTGGGTAAAAGGGCATAGCGGGCATCCCGGCAATGAGCGTGCCGATGCGCTCGCCAATGAAGCCATTGATGAACACCAGAAGAGGAGAGCGTGATGCGCCAAGTCATAATGGATACCGAAACGACTGGTATTGATCCCAAAGATGGCCATCGCATCGTGGAGATAGGCGCTGTCGAAATGATCAACCGCCGTTTAACCGGTCGCACCTACCACCAATATATCAACCCTGAGCGGCATATTGATGCCGAAGTCGTGGAAATCCACGGCATCGATAACGAAAAAGTCGCCAACGAGCCGGTCTTTGCCCAGATTGCCGATGAGTTTTGGGCTTTTATCGAAGGTGCTGAACTGGTTATCCATAACGCGCCGTTCGATGTGGGTTTCATTGATCACGAGCTAGGCCTGCTTAATCGAGCACGCGGCGGTTCACCCTTGGGGCCAGTGCGCGATTACTGCCGCGTGCTTGATACGCTGACCATGGCGCGTGAGCTACACCCCGGCCAGCGCAACAGTCTGGATGCGTTGTGCAAACGCTACGATATTGATAACGGCCACCGTGTACTTCACGGTGCCTTACTGGATTCGGAAATTCTGGCCGATGTCTATTTGGCCATGACGGGTGGTCAGACAGCATTGACGTTGGACGCGAAAGCGCCTTCCGAAGAGCAGCAGGCCAACCCTTCCAATGAAGGGCTTGCGGTGCAGCGACTTACTCTCACACCTGGCCAACTGCGCGTTATTCGGCCCACCGCTGAAGAGCACGCCGCTCATCAGGCGAAATGCCAGGCGCATAAACTCACCTGGTTCGAGGAATACAGTCACGATGCTTAGGCGTGAAATTCCCCATCATGTGCGTGAGGGGCGGGTCATTATTGTCTCGCGCAGCTGGCTGGCGCCTGCACCGTTAAACGACGACCAGCCGTTAACGCCGCTGCAGCCCAACCAGCCCTGGTCTGAGGATATGCAGCCACTATGCTATTGGAATGACGAACCGGTCGCTTTGTTGGTCGAGAAAGAACCAAACGACGAGTGGATCGATGGACGCCAGTGGATGACGGAACTTCCCGCCAATTGGTTTAGTCTGCTGTCTACCGCATTACAGGTAAGTGCATGGCTTGAAAACCATCGCTTTTGTGGTCGATGTGGGGCGCCGGCTACAAAGCTTGAGGCTGAGTTTGCCATGCACTGCCACGCTTGTGGACATCGCAACTACCCGCGGATTTCTCCGTGTATCATTACGCTGGTGACCAGTGGTGAAGCCATGCTCCTGGCGCGTAGTCCGCGTTTTCCGCCTGGGCGTTACTCGACGCTGGCGGGCTTTATCGAGCCTGGCGAATCTGCAGAAGAGGCCGTGCATCGTGAGGTATTTGAAGAGGTGGGCGTGCATATCGATCAGCTACGCTATCACCAGAGTCAGGCATGGCCGTTTCCGCACTCATTGATGTTTGGATTTTTTGCTGAAGCCACGACCAAGCGCATTCGAATTGATGGGGTGGAAATCAGTGATGCGGCATGGTTTTCACCGCGGCAGCTGCCGTCACTGCCGCCGCCATACTCTATTTCACGCGAGTTGATTGAAACGCATTTGGCACGCTGGCGTTAAAAAAGCGCCAGCTGTTACCAACAAGGTGAAGTGGTAATAAGATACATTAGTTGGGAAACAAGCTGGTGAGCTTGGTAGCCAGCATGACATTGCCTGTAGCCTTGAGCTTCCCGGTCATAAAGGCCGTCATACCGTTAATTTCACCATTCATGATGCCCTTTAACGTGTCGGTGCTCATGCTCAGGCTAACGGAGGGGTCATCATGCTCACCTTCCTGAACATCAAGGGTACCGTCATTGATTACTAGGTAATAGTCGCCTGCATCGGAAAAGTGAAACTGGAATACGTCATCCATGCCTTTAGCGGCATCTGGGTTAAAACGAGCCTGCAGCTTTTCAAGTGCATTATTTGACATAACTGGATCTCCATTGGCTATAGAAAGCGCATATAAATAAGGGGTATTAACCTGATAAGGTGAGTGAGAGTATTTTAAACAATTGTTTTAATCAAGCGGTGTAACACGGTATCAAACGCAAGTGGTGAATCTCGCCATAGGAGAGTGTACGTGAGTGAATGGATGGCTGAAATGGGAACGTTCCTGGTGCAAACCACCATTATCATGGTGCTATTGGGGCTTGTAGTACTTCTTGTCCTGCGCAGCAAAGGAGCGCACGACAGTGATCTAAAGCTGCATATAGAGCCATTACATGAGCAGCGCCTTTCTCGCAAGCGCCGCTTGCGCTTGGCCGCCACTGATTCAGGCGCCCGAAAAAAGCTGGTCAAAGCATTTCGCAACGAAGATAAGAAACGTCAAAAGGCTGCCAAACATTCAGACGGGGCCTCTTTAAAACCAAAAGTGTGGGTACTGGACTTTCAGGGCGACTTGAAGGCTTCCCAAACCGAGCGTTTTGGCCAGGAGGTGTCAGCAATTATCGATATCGCCGAACCCGCCGATGAAGTAGTGGTACGCCTGGAATCAGCAGGGGGGCTGGTACATGCTTACGGGCTTGCTTCTGCACAGCTTGATCGTCTTCAGAAAGCTGGGCTTACCACAACGGTATGCATCGATAAGGTGGCGGCTAGCGGCGGTTACATGATGGCCTGTACAGCTCAACATATTAAGGCCGCCCCGTTTGCTGTGATTGGCTCTATTGGGGTGGTGGCGCAGATTCCTAATGTCCACCGGCTGCTCAAGCGGCATGATATCGATGTTGAGTTGCTTACTGCGGGTAAATACAAGCGCACACTCACTATGTTGGGAGAAAATACCGAAGAAGGCCGGGCGAAGTTCCTGGAAGACTTGGAAAATACCCATCATCTGTTCAAGGACTATGTCAGCGAACATCGCCCCGAGATGGATATCGAGACGCTGGCTACCGGGGAAATATGGTACGGCAGTGAGGCGCTCACCAACCGGTTGATCGACAGTTTGGGTACCAGCGAGGCCTATCTGGTAGAGCGTATGGCAGATGCCAATGTGTATAGCGTTAAGCTTGAACCACCCAAAACCATTAGCCGTCGGTTTGGGATGGCGGTTTCAGCAGGTATCGAAAATGCCACGCTGAAAGTCTTGGGCATGCTTGACGCTTCGGGCTGGCAGCGGCGCTAAATCATGTTTATTGATCGCCTGCTTATGCCGTGAAGTGGTGTGCCAAGGTGTTTAAAATCGCCTTGGCGCTTTCGCTGTTTAGCGAGTAGTAGATGGTTTGTGACTCGCGACGCGTGTTGACCAACTCATCACGTCTTAAAATAGCCAAATGTTGAGAGAGTGCTGATTGGCTCAACGCAAGCTGCTGATTGATTTGTGTAACGGACAGCTCCTTTTCGGCTAGCAAACACAGTATTTGAAGGCGCTTTTCATTGGCCAGCGCTTTTAAGAGGTTGGTCCCGGCTTCCAGGGCTTGGCCGTTATTCTCAAGCAGGCGTGCAGCAGCGTTTGAGGACGCAGACATGATAATCTCCTAGCCTACACTGTACAGGTGGTTGTTATTTCAGCACAGGTAGTTGTAATTGCAGCATTTTTAGGTGTCGTTTTTTATAAATTATTAGGACATTGTCGTGGCATTAAGATTATTAAATCAATAATCAGTAATTTAGCGAATTTTGTCCAAGTATTTGTTTAACGATTAATCAATGATAGTGAGCAATTTTGTTAATAATAAAGCGCAATAAAGGCGTTTTTAGTCTCTTTCTAACTTTTTTGGCAAATTTTTAGACAATAGTATGAGAGTCAACCCGGCGTATCCTTTATAGAGTGTTAACTATACGCGTTGTTGCGTCTAACAATAAATAAAGGGTCGCCATGAGCCGCTATCATGAAGCTTTCCGACAAGCAGATGAGCATCCCGAGCTTTTCTGGGCCGAGCAGGTTAGGCGCTTGCCCTGGTATACACCACCTACCCAAATCCTCACTTATGATGATCAGCAGCATGCACGTTGGTTTAGCGATGGTGAAATCAATATCTGCTACGCCGCGCTGGATTACCATGTTGAACAGGGCAGAGCTGACCAGCCGGCGATTTATTGGGACTCACCAGTTACCCATGCCAAACGTACGCTGACCTATCGCCAATTGCGTGATCAAGTGGCCCATTTCGCCGGAGCGCTTGCCATAATGGGCGTGAAGAAGGGGGATCGTGTGGTGATTTATATGCCCATGATTCCGGAGGCACTGGTGGCCATGTACGCCTGCGCGCGCTTGGGGGCCATTCACTCCGTGGTGTTCGGTGGCTTTGCGCCTCATGAGCTCGCGATGCGAATTGATGATGCTGAACCCAAAGTAGTGGTGACGGCTTCCTGCGGCATTGAGGTTGAAAACGTTATTCCTTATAAGCCGATTGTGGATCAAGCGCTGGCACTGAGCACTCACCAGCCCCAGGCTTGCGTGGTTTATCAACGTAGCATTCATCCGGCAACGCTTGCAGAGGGCGATTACGATTGGGACGCAGTAATTGCCAGCGCTCCGTTTGCTGAGTGCGTACCCGTTAAAAGTACAGACCCTCTGTATATTTTGTACACGTCAGGCACCACAGGCAAGCCCAAGGGGGTGGTGCGGGATACGGGGGGGTACGCTGTGGCGCTTGCCTACTCCATGGAGGCCATTTACGCCGTGGCGCCTGGCGAGGTATTTTTTACTGCATCAGATGTTGGCTGGGTAGTGGGTCACTCCTACATCGTTTATGCGCCGCTACTGCGCGGTTGCACGAGCGTCATGTATGAGGGTAAGCCGGTCAATACGCCAGATGCTGGAAGTTTCTGGCGCCTGATCGAAGAGTACAAGGTGAAAAGCTTCTTCACCGCCCCAACGGCGTTTCGCGCCATCAAGAAAGCCGATCCAGCTGCAGAATTATTAGCTAAGTACGATATCAGTAGTTTGAGATATCTGTATGTGGCCGGTGAACGGCTTGATCCGCCGACCTTTCATTGGCTGGATGATTTGCTCGACGTGCCGGTTATCGACCATTGGTGGCAGACTGAAACCGGCTGGCCAATTGCCGCTAACCAGCCAGGCCTGGAAGACATGCCTATCAAAGCGGGGTCCGCTACGTTTCCTGTTCCTGGATTTAACGTTCAGGTTCTGGGCCGTGACGGGGAGCAGGCCGCCCCTATGGAGCAGGGCAGCGTGGTTATCAAGCAGCCTATGCCGCCTGGCTGTTTAATCGGCATCTGGCGGGATCCGCAACGCTTCCATAGTGCCTACATGGCGGCATTTCCGGGCTACTATCTCACCGGGGATGGCGGTTATTTCGACGAATCGGGCTACCTGTTTATCATGGGGCGCACTGACGATGTGATCAATGTAGCAGGCCACCGTCTATCGACCGGCGAGATGGAAGAAGTGGTAGGCGCTCACCCAGCCGTTGCCGAATGCGCGGTTATCGGTATACATGATATGCTCAAAGGACAGGTTCCCATTGGTCTGGTAATCCCGAAAGATGGGTTCGATGGTGATGAAGTGACCCTTGAAAACGAGCTCATCGCCCGTGTGCGTGACACTATCGGCCCGATTGCCTGCTTTAAGCAGGTACTGGTGGTTAATCGCCTGCCCAAGACCCGCTCGGGTAAAATACTACGCAAACTGCTGCGTAATATAGCGGATGGAAAGGCATTTGGTATTCCTTCCACTATTGATGATCCTACCAGTCTCAACGATGTACATACCGCCATGTGCGAACGCGCCGTCGGTTCTGCCGATAAAGCCGCGCCGCTTGGTTGATTCCTTAATGCAGTAAGTTGTCAGGCGGCTTCAATTGCGGTTAAGAAAGCGTATAATGCGCGGCCAACAGCGCTATACGCTTTCTTACGAGGGTTCCCTAACCCCTCTTGGCTTGTAAAAAAGGTCTTCCTACATGTTTGCATTAAGCGATACCCAGTACCGCCGCTGCCTGATGGTAATGGTGGCGTTCCATATCGGCATTATTGCCGCCAGTAACTACCTTGTTCAGCTACCGTTTACACTTTTCGGGTTTCATACCACCTGGGGAGCGTTCAGTTTCCCGTTTATCTTTCTGGCGACCGACCTGACGGTCCGGCTTTTCGGTAAAGGGCCTGCGCGGGCGATTATCTTGCGCGTCATGCTGCCCGCCTTGATTGTCTCTTACGTGGTATCCGTTGTATTTCCCCGGGGCAGCTTTGCGGGGGTAGAGGCGCTTGGCGAATGGAACCTGTTTGTCGCGCGTATTGCGCTGGCAAGCTTCCTGGCCTATGTCATCGGCCAGTTGCTGGATGTACAGGTTTTTGATCGGCTGCGCCGGCTCGCCTGGTGGATAGCGCCGGTGTGCTCAACCGTGCTGGGCAACTTAGCTGACACCTATGCGTTCTTCGCAACCGCCTTTTACAATAGCCCCGACCCGTTTATGGCGGCTCACTGGATGGAGATTGCTGCGGTTGATTATGCGATAAAGCTCGCCATTAGCCTGCTGTTCTTTCTACCCTTGTATGGTTTGCTGCTGGCTTGGTTGTCTCGTCGCTTGATGGTCTGGACCGGCCACGCCGATCTTGCGCCGCGTACTGCTTAACGCCACGGCACGCCACTTGAATCGTTTGGTTTGAACCGTTTAGGGAATTGATATGACTGACGCTGCCACCGTAGACCTGCATTTTCTGGATATGGCCAGTGAGGCGGATAAGGACACCACGCCGCTGGTGGTAATCCATGGCTTGATGGGGAGTGCAGACAACTGGCGCTCCCACTTGAAGGTCTGGCAGCGCTCACGGCGGGTTATTGCCGTCGATTTACGTAATCATGGCCGCTCACCGCATAGTGAAGACATGCGCTACGCCACCATGAGTAAGGATGTGCTGGCCCTGATGGATAAGCTTTCTATTACCCAGGCGCACGTGCTGGGGCACTCTATGGGCGGCAAGGTAGCTATTAGTCTTGCAAGGCTGGCGCCTGAGCGCGTGGTTTCACTGCTGGTAGGTGATATTGCCCCGGTGGCCTATCAACATGGGCATGATGACGTCTTTGCAGCTCTTAAACGGGCGAGGGAAGGCCAGCCGAAAAATCGCCGCGAAGCCGATGATCTGTTGGCTGAACATGTGGATTCCCGAGCAACGCGACTGTTTTTAGCCACTAACCTGGTGCGTAACGACGATAACGTATTAGGACTTCGAGTGGGGCTGGATGAGATACAGCGCGGCTACAGCGATATTATTGGTCTGCCCGCGGGTAATGCGCCGTTTGATGGTCCCACGCTGGTTCTTCGCGGGGCAGAATCTCACTATGTGACAGACGATATGCTGCCTGCTTTGCGCGATATTCTGCCCAAGGCGCGTATCGTGACGCTCAAACAAGCGGGTCACTGGCTGCATGCTGAACAGCCTGACGCTTTCCAGCAGGCGGTTGATGCCTTTATCCAACATTACGATCGTTGAGAGCGCCTTGTTCAGCGCTATAGTGCTTTTACGCGAAGGCCATGCTGCTCAGGGGTACGTAGAAAGCGGTTCAGAATACGGTAGCTGTCCACATCAAACGCCGGAAGGGTAGCCTGGGTAAGGAGTTGAGCTTTTTTAAGCGTATCGGCACTGCCCAAGTAGCACCAGTGATCAACCACATGCCAGGTGCGCTTCCCGCTAGCCGATGGGCCTTCTTGGATAATAATTCGCCCCGGCCAAGGCCACGCCTTGATTTGCAACTGGGCTAGCGCCTCCTGAGCACGCTGAGTGTGCGCAGGCAGGGTTTCCTTACCCTGGCAGGCGCCTAGACATTTCCCCAGTTGACTGGCGAAGCAACGCCCTTTGCCCTTGGTAAGCCCTAACACCTGGGGACAGAGCTTATTCTCTTCGGCGATAGTGCGTAGCGTATCTTTGGCATCCTTGGCGCTTCGGAAAAGCCCGTAAAGAGCCCCATCATAAGGCTTGGTAAGCACATCACCACTGATCAGTGCTGGCTGGCTCGCTTGGCTCGGCCAATACCAGGTGGTGAGTTTGCGTTGCTTGCGTAACTGGCGGTTCATGATCGGCATCAGTGATTTTACCAGCTGGGCTTCACGCAGTTGGGCGCCCAGATCGCCTGCCGTTTCTTCCCATTCGATATGATGAATCTGCTGGGCGAGTCGCATCGCCTTATTATCTTGGTAATCGCGCTGGAAATGGCTAAGCACCCGACGGCGTAAGTTGACGCTTTTGCCGACATACAGCGGCAGCCGGTTATGCCCATAAAAAAAATACACGCCGGGCGATTCGGGTAAATCCGTCAACTGACGGCTATCCAGGTGAGCAGGTAGCGTACGATGACGCAACTCCTCCGCCAGTGCGTAGCTCCAGACCTCATCGCTATAACGAGCCTGCCACGTCTTCCATAGCGCCCATAACGCATTAACATCATCCTCTGCACGGTGGGCGCGAGTTTGTTCGATAGCATGGCGTGCAAGGATCGCTTTTAAATTATGCTGCGGCTCCTGCGGGGCCAATCTACGTGATAAGCGCAGCGTACACATAATAGGGGCCCGGTAATCATTGCCCGTTCGCTTGAAAGCGTTACGCAGGAAGCTGTAATCAAAACGTGCATTGTGAGCGACCAACGTATGACCATCGCCCAGCCATTCACGTAGCGACTCGGCGATGTCTTCAAAGTAGGGGGCATCAGCCAGCATGTCGTCATTAATGCCGGTGAGCTGGCTGATATTGGCAGGTACGCGAATGCCTGGGTTGATCAAACTGGACCAGCCGTCAACTGGTTGATCATCGATAACTTTTAGCGCCGCAATCTCGGTAATGCGGTCCCGCGTGGCGCGGGTACCCGTTGTTTCCAAGTCAATAAAGATGAGCGGGGCTGTCATGACACTCCCTGGTCGAGGGTAAAACTTAAAGGGGTAAAGTCAAAGCGCAAAAGGATCAACGGCCAAGCGTGATACCGGTAATACTTCGTCAATTAGGCCCTCTTGAAGTAGATAAGTTTCAAAGCTGGCATAGCGCCTGGAGTCCAGTGCTGCGGGCCTAAGTGCCATGCGGCGTAATATGTCCGGCCATGCTGCTGCATTGGTTGGATTATCCAGTATGGGGTTAGTATCGATTATCAGCTGCCAGGTTGCCGCAGGGTTTTCCACTATCCAGTCGTTGGCTTCTTCTACCGCGTTTAAAAAGCGCGTCCACGTATCGGTATGCTTTGCCAAGGAGTTGCTGTTGGCGACAATCACTAGCCCATCATGGCGCGGCACGCCTAAATCGCTATAGCGCACTGTATGTGTCGTAATGCCAAGCGCAGATAACTGATGGGGAAGAAAATGGTAAAAGCCATCGGCAACGGCATCAATGCTTCCCTCACTCATGGCGCTAGCCGCATTGAAATGAACGCTTTGTGGCACAAGAAAGCCGTCGGTCTGCCGGACGGAGCGCGGCACCAGCTCGGGTACTAACAGGTTAACTCCTTCGCGGGTCGAGTAACCATAGTGTAGGCCTGCCAAGTGCCTGGTGTTTTCAGGCTGCGCTTCACCTTTCACGATAACGGCGGTCAGCGGTGTTTCAATGAGAGTGGCGATACGTGTAACAGGCACGCCTTCGTGAGCAAACAGGTGAAGCAACGGCTGGCGCGTCAAGGCTAGATCCACTTCACCTGCGGTTAAAAGTTTAATCGCCACTGAAGGGTCGGCCGGCGTCTGCAGCTCCATCTCAAGCCCTTGAGCGGTAAACAGACCGCGTTCTTTAGCCACAATTAGCGACGCATGCTGAGGGCTTAAATACCAATCCAGCATCAAGGAAACTTTTTTTAACGGGGGTGGCTCAAGCGGTGGTGGTAACGCCAGGGCGGCCGAAGGCACTTCATCAGCCTCTTCACTGTCTGTAGATTGCCGAATCGTTTCAGGAAGCACCACGTCACTTTCAAGCGATAATGGGGCTGTAACTGGGGCCTGAATGGCTTCTTCGGCGTAAGCCGATGAATATAAAAACAATATGCAGCATATTGATATGATAAAACGTAACTGCCCAACATGCGAAAGGCAACGCAACATAATGACTAACTCCTGATATCGAGAGGGCGGAGTTTAGCCGTGTCAATTGGCCCATGACCAGCCCTTTGGCAAGCAGGCCTTTAGAGTTAGCGCAGTAAATTCACCGGTAGCGTGTAATAATAGTGCGGCATTGATGTAGAGATGGAGAGACATGGACGCGATCTATACCTTCTTTTTAGTAGGCGGTTCCCTAATGGCGCTTAGTATATTAGCGAGCCGCCTTTCCTCGCTCATGGGCGTTCCTCTACTGCTTATCTTCCTGGGGCTGGGAATGCTTGCCGGTGAAGAAGGCCTGTTGGGCTTGGTGTTTGACGATTATTCGATGGCTTTCACCATAGGCCATCTTGCCCTTGCCATGATTTTGCTTGATGGCGGCTTGCGCACTCGTCTCAAAACTTTTCGGGTAGGTTTCAAGCCAGCGCTTTCGCTGGCAACGCTCGGGGTGTTTATCACCAGCGCGATCGTTGGCTTGATTGCCATGTGGATATTCAACTTAACTCTGGTGCAGGGGCTATTGGTAGGGGCTATCGTGGGCTCTACGGACGCCGCTGCTGTTTTCTCCATGCTGAGCGGTCGGGGTGTCAATCTCAATGAGCGGGTAGGCGCGACGCTTGAAATTGAGTCAGGTACCAACGACCCGATGGCCATCTTCCTTACCTTGATGCTTGTGGAGTTTCTGGTTGGCGATATCGGTGGGCCATTAGAAACCCTGGCGTTCTTTATTTCGCAGTTTGGAATCGGCGTACTGGTTGGAATCGGTGGCGGCTGGCTAAGTGCCAAGCTGTTGCGCTGGCTCGACTTGGCCCCTGGCCTTTACGCCATGCTGGCGCTTGCACTGGGCTTTAGTATCTTTGGACTGACCAGCGTGCTGGGAGGCAGCGGGTTCTTGGCTATCTACCTGACCGGGGTAATGATCGGTAACCAGCCAGGTCGCCATTTGAACTTTATTCTTCCCGTGCACGATGGCCTGGCGTGGCTTAGCCAGATTGGTCTGTTCCTGGTGCTGGGGCTCTTGGTAACACCTAGCCAGCTTTGGGAAGTGGCTTTGCCGTCAGCATTAGTCGCTCTGGCGCTTATTTTAATTGCTCGCCCGCTCGCCGTACTGATTACCATCAAGCCATTTTTCAAATTCCGCTGGCGAGAAACTTTCTTTATTGCCTGGGTAGGCTTGAGAGGGGCGGTACCGATTGTGCTGGCCATCTTCCCAGTTATCGGGGGGGTCGAGAATGCCTCGCTCTATTTCAACGTGGCCTTTGCCGTTGTGCTGATGTCGCTATTGATTCAGGGCGGCTCGCTTACGTTAATGGCCCGCTGGTTAAAGGTTGAAGTGCCTATAGGTACAACGCCAAATCGCCGGGGGCCGCTGGGCATCCTGCCTGATAACGATTTTGAGATGTTTGTTTACGTGATTGAGAACCAGGATCTGGAAGATGTACCCATCCGCCTGCTGCGTTTCCCATCCGGCGCGCTGATCTCTGCCCTGTTTCGTAACCATGCCATGCTACATCCCAAGGGCAGTACCCGTTTAAAGATGGGCGATGTGGTTTGTGTCATTGGACGTACAGAAGATTTATATACGCTGAACCGCCTGTTCAACGGAGATGCCAAGCTTAAACAGGAGCGGGCCTTCTTTGGTACCTTTACGCTTGAGGGCAGTGCACAGATGAAAGACGTGGCCCAGGCGTATGGTTTAACGCTAAGCCCAGGGGAGCAGGACATGACCCTTGCCGAGTTCGTAGGGCTGCGTGTAGGCGGGCACCCGGTAGTGGGTGACGATGTGGATTGGCACGGTATTCACTGGGTCGTTAGCGAAATGGAGAAAGGCACGATTACCCGCGTGGGCTTACGATTGTACTAATTTAGCTAGAAGGTGTTGACTTCCAAAGAAATGTTGGTAATATACGCACCCATAAGCCGGAGGGATGGCAGAGCGGTTGAATGCACCGGTCTTGAAAACCGGCGTAGGTGAATAACCTACCCAGGGTTCGAATCCCTGTCCCTCCGCCACTTATCTCGAAAAGCCCCTGATTCTTCAGGGGCTTTTTCGTTTCTAGGCCTTCGTTTTCTGCCCAGCATGCCTTCTATTAATTGCACCGGCCTTTTACTGTGTCCAGAGCGCTGCTTTAAAACGCTAGCATCGAAGAGATCTTTCTCAACGTCCATACCGAAGGTTGCCACGCCATAGGATGTAAAAACTAGTCGATTTTATTCGAGCCAATACGTACATCAAGTTCATTACCGTCATTGTTAACTTTGCCGCTTTCCTATCTAGCGGCGTCATGTTTATCGAAACCTACGAAGTTAGCTGTATGGATGGGGAAATAGGGGTTACTTTTTTTATACCTACTTTCGAGTGATCATAAAAACAGTACGTTGCCCATAAGCCAATTACCGGTCAGTCGGTTCATGGAATCAATAGCATGTGGATGCGGCTTATTTTGAATTCACTGAGTCCGTTGCAGGTTGTCGTGTGTTAGAGGTTTCGGTCTTTGTAAATACGCAAGCCCGCTTGTTCCACCCGAAAGAAGCATTTTCCCTAAATCTTATTGATGAAACTACCATCGCTCAAGAGATTACCAGTGCGGCCGCCGAAACCGGAAAGGGGGGGAGCCTAAAGTGTGCGACTTTTCGAAGTCATTGTCCTTCTCGCCCAGCCTTATCATGCTTTTAGCCAATGTAAAAAACACGTTTATTAGGCTAATAGCAGTTTACGCTTCTATCTGCCTAACACATAAGTGCTAGATATATCATCTTTGGAAGATGATTTTATCTGATACTTCCCGCAAGTATATATATCAAGCGGTCTCACATCCTTTATAGGAGTGCTTTTAAGCATCCATTTATTTATATTTGTTAAAAATATGACATGGCGTAACATTTATATACAAAGTAATATTTTGTAACCAAAAGTAAATTTAGCGTATCGGCTTCGGAGAATGCCATATAAAAACTCCCGGGCGGTAGCGTGGGAAGAATAGGGAAAATGCGTGAAAAATTAGAAATGCTTCTTCCTTCTTTCTGGATCTTAAAACCAGATTTTCTTGTCGGTTGCTATCGCGTACGAAGATGTACCTTTAGCTGGATTCGAGTAATCCAGTCGAAAATGACCACGCCGCTGTAGGGATGGCCAGCCGTTGTTACATCCGCTAGGCAGGATAAAGCGGTGGAGGCCGAGCAGGCGAAGTATAAGCGAGGCTCCGATATTGATTCCCGGGTACGGGCGATGGATGTAGAAGGGGGTCGTGTAATATATCTTGCAGCGCTAAGTAATCAGCTTAATAGATTTGGGAGAGATACTGCTGATGTGTTCATTGCAAGCGCTGAAAGGATGGCCTTTGTTTTTTAATTAAATTATCAACAAGGTAATACGTCACGTCACTTGGCTAAATCCTCTTCTGCATCGAGATACCGAAAACATTCCAAATTTATGTAACGCCACAATATAAAAAGGATAATCATGCTGCGACGTGCAAAGCGGGCTTTACTGACAAGACTGTATAGAGAACTCGAGGCAGTGCGGGAAAAACAGGTATTGTCAGGACTTCGGCGGTGTGGCGCTAATGTCCATATTAGTTCACCGAGTAAGCTAATCAACCCACAATGTATCTCGGTCGGAGATCATGTCAAACTGGGACCATACAGTCAGCTCGTTGCAATCACTGAGTATCCGGGTAATTGGCTTCGGCCGCCCGGTGTCGACGTTGAGATAAAGACGTTCCAACCTTCAATTGTGATAGGCAATAACGTAACTTCCAACAGTATGCTTCAGGTGTTTGCGCAAGGGCGGGTATCGATTGAAGATAATGTTGGGTTTGGGCCAAATGTGTTTATCAATGACGCATCTCATGGCCTAGGCAGTGTAAATGTTGCATTTAAGTATCAGCCGCTTTCTGGACCGTATCCAATTACTATAGGAAAGGGGTGCTGGATTGGAGCGAACGTAGTTATTATGCCCGGGGTAAATATAGGGATGTATTCTGTAATTGGGGCCAATAGCGTAGTAACTAAAAACATTCCGGCGTACAGCATTGCAGTTGGAGCGCCCGCAAAAGTCATTAAGCAATGGAATATGGAGGCGCAAACATGGAAGAGATTCGCGCATTCAGCGAGTCATGCGAATGACCGATGCGCGTCTGAAATCAAATAATTAGTGTAGCGCCTGCGGTACACGGGGCTCTTGAGTATCGCCAGAATCACCTGTGCTGGCGCCTGAGAACTGAGGCGCTTTCGGATCGATTGTTCACTCCTTGCCACTTCGCGCGATTCAGCATCAGTGGTCTGTCGGAAGGCCGTACCCTTGGGGATGTGCTGCCGTATCAGGCCATAGATATTCTCGTTAGTCCCTCGTTGCCCAGAGCAGTAGGGAGACCCAGAAATAGGTCGTTGTTGTCACCACCTTAACCCCTGCCGTCCAGTTTGATGGTCTGAAATGCTCCACAACGGGCTTCAGTAGCTGAACCAAGCCTTCTTTATAAGCTCTGCGGTAACGTTAAGTAGCCTTAATGCTAGCAGATAGCCGCAGCGCTCCACTAGCATGATCAATCCAGACTGCCTGTGCTCCTTGAACATTGTGTTGCCCTCCCAGTGGTCAATAGTGAATTTGTCATCGGCTTCAGCGAAACATTGATCGATACCGCCCGGTAGGGAATCTGAGTCCCGCACTTTTGGCTTGCGCACGTTGTTTGCTGCGCCGCTTAGGCTGTCGTAAGCACCGGAGCCAAGCAAGATTTTTGCGGTATGAAAGCTTTAATGCGTTTTCTCTGAAGCTCGCCTTTTCAACCGGTAG
Organism: Vreelandella nanhaiensis; assembly: GCF_003990185.1. GTDB lineage: Bacteria > Pseudomonadota > Gammaproteobacteria > Pseudomonadales > Halomonadaceae > Vreelandella > Vreelandella nanhaiensis. Next base: position 39,821 of record NZ_RZHF01000008.1, read on the forward strand.
TGCGTAACCCTAATGTGAGATGCTGATATGAATACAAAAACACATATTACTGCTACATCCAAGCTCGTAACGGGTATAGAGGTTCGTGCCCTAGGGAACCAGGTTGCTTCGTATGACGTGTTCGACACAGTATTGACGCGGCTGGTAGGAGCGCCTTCCGCCGTTTTCCTATTGCTCGGGAGGCGACTCTGCGCCAGTGGGCTTTTAGAATGCACTCCCGCTGCATTTGCAGAGCATCGTAGGGAGGCAGAGCGTCGGGCAAGACGAATAGCTCGTCCGTATGATGTAACTCTGGAGACAATCTATCGAGAGATGAGCGATTCTCTAAAAATGTCGGAGAGAGATGCCGAGGCACTGGCTGAGTCTGAGCGTGCGCTTGAAACCGAGTTGATTCGCGCGACTCCTGGAATGCATACACATATAAATCATGCACGCACACGCGGCAATCGGATTGTATTTCTGTCAGACATGTACTTGAGTTCAGATTTTCTCAAGGCGCGATTAGCTGATCTGGGGTTATTTCAAAAAGGAGATTCCTGCTACGTGTCATGTGAGACAGAGAAGTCCAAGCGATACGGCGATTCTTTCCGGGATATGGCAGAGCGTGAGGCGGTATCGCTGGGAATGATATCGCACATCGGTGACAACTACGGAGCGGATATATTGGCAGCGCGGAAGGCAGGGATCCGTGCCGAATATTTCGAGCATGCGCACCTGAATAGATACGAGCAGATTCTGGAGACATACTCCGTTGCTACGGATGGCCTGACGTCGGTAATGGCGGGGGCATCTCGCATGACCCGGCTTTCTGTAGATGCACCGTCTCCGGTGCAGGCTGCGCTTAGGGACGTGTCAGCTGGCGTTATCGCACCGGTACTCGCTGGATATGTTTTGTGGATTCTGCGACGCGCGAAGCACCTGGGCCTGCGTAGGTTGTACTTCGTTTCGCGCGATGGACAGATTCTGATCGACATTGCACAGCGTATGTCGAAGAAAATTGCGGGGTTAGACATAGAGCTGAGGTACTTCTACGGTAGCCGCCAAGCACTACGTATCGCAGAACTACGTACAATTGATGATGCAGCACTCACATGGATTCTACGGAGAACGGGAGAGCGCTCGGTCCGAAGCTATCTTGCGAGAGTCAATCTCACCCCAGAGGATATACGCGCTTCGCTATTGGAGGCTGGGTTTTCCGAACGCGACTGGAGTACGCCCCTTTCTGAGAAATCGCGCAAAGCGCTGGGCGATGTGCTTGTACATGGAACTCCGGCCGAAATGATTCTCCAGCGAGCCTCGGATGCTAGGGACTTGTTGATTCGATACGCGCAGCAAGAGGGTATGCTTGATGTTGGGGAATGGGGGCTTGTTGATACATGTGGTCGGGGCCAGATGCTGAATTCGCTTTCTCAAGTTGTAGTCAAGGCAGGAGCCGTGACGCCTGCAGCATTCTATTTCCAATTGATGCAGGGTGGTGAGCAGGCCGAGAGCTATTGTCAACGAGAGGCCTATTTTTGCGATGAAAGCCGTCAAAGTGGGTATATTAAAGTAATTCCGGACCTGACACACATAATCGAACTAGCATGCAGCGGAGATCATGGGCTGGTTCAGGGCTACTCAGAAACGGAAGGGCAGATAGTGCCAGCCCTAAAGGCCGAACAGAATACCGCTGCTATTGAAGCAGGGCAGCCGTTGCTGAGACAAGCATGTGCAACCTTCGTCGATAGTCTTTTTCTGGATCCAAAAGCTGTTGACCTTGGGGCGGATACACGAGCCGCTAGTGCAGAGTTGATCAAAAAATTCTGGTATACCCCAGGGAGGTGGGAGGCTAGGGCTTGGGGGGCGATGCCGGTAGAGACAGATCATGCAGGGCTATCTGTCAGGCCCCTCGCTAGCCCCCTTACGGCACGCGATGTGTGCTTGGCAATTTTTCGTCTGCGCCGTCCTTCCAAAGCGCGTTTATGGCCCCAGGGTTGCTTTGCAGCTAGTTCTAGTTTGGGCTGTTATGGATTGATCTTGAGAATTGGAGGTAGGTTGGATCGAAACCTGAAGGCTATATTCCGGCGATGGTCATCGCTATCAAAAATACCGACCACCAAGCCCCATTCCGTATCGGTTAATCAGCTGAAGTAGTATTGTTCTGGTGTCGATTGCAAGGATGAAAGAAAAGATTGCAAAGAGAAATGTAGGGTCCGGACTGGCTGGTAGAGGAGTGTTGATCCTGCCCAGTAACCGTGGATAGGAACACTCATTAGCTTACGCAGTTATGGGAAGAAATCTATCAGGCTGCCACATAAGGGAAGTAGCGCTGCTGCGTTGAACGCCCCGAATAATATTGGACAGGGATGTCAGCAAAGGGAATAGAGCGAGGTAGTGTGGACTCAAAGAAGAATATGATTAGCCCCCAAGCCAGAATTCTCATCCCCTGTTTCTCCGCCAAGTATTATGGAAAAGCCGCTGATTTCAGCGGCTTTTTGTTGTTCGGAGTTTGCCTCTCGATAGAACTAATTGGCAACTGGAATGAGCGATGCGAGCTTTCATCTTGGGTAGTCGCGGCTATGCTTCTAGTATACGCACCGCTAAGGAGGTGGAACATGCCATTGCAATGGACTGGACAAGTGACGCTACATATCGTGGACACTATGGAAGAGGCTGTTGTGCGAGGCCAAGATCTTGAATTGATACAAGCTGGCTTGCGTATTATCAATGATGATGAGGTACTACATGAGTTCGTCTATCGCTATGATGATCCCAGGTTTGAGCTGGTGATCAACGCCGCCGTCGAGAAGAGCAACGTGGTGATTGATCCGCCTCTTTTAGATGTAAAAGGGGGGACAGAGATAGAAGAGCGGGCTAATACACTAGCTGCGACGTTTCATCATGATCCCGATATCGATGACGAGCCTCTGACGCCTGTCTCGAGCAATTGATCGACCCTTGGTCAAGGGTTGGCGACCCTTTTGTAAGCGTCTTTTCTGCCGAAGCAAGGGAAAAGATCGGGTGTCATTGAAGAAGTCATCACGAAGCGAGTGAGCATTCTTTTGTCAGAGCCAAGGGGAGCTTCTTTAAAATTAGATTGGATGGACCGCTAAAATAGTGCGGTGCAAGCAATGCTAGCGAGCCTGGAAGGAACACCTATAGTTCAAAAACACGGATGTTATAGGAGCTAGTAATGTCACGTTCCATTGAGATTAGCGCCCCGTCGAGAACTATCGATAATATCCTTGAAAGGATCGGGCGCGTGAGTGGTGTTGTTAGTCTATCCCGCCAGAAGAGAGCTTCCCTGTCCCCGCCGGGGAATGTGCTGACTATTTATGCCACGGACGATGCCACGCGATCGCTGTTAGCCATTCTAGCGGATCTCGACGCCTCAGTGGACGGAACGATCAGCATGAGCGAACCCACCAGTCTGCTCTCTTCAGAAAATCAACACCTGATCAACAAGGAGTCAAATGAAACGGTCTGGGATGATATGGCCTTCCTGTTGCGAAAAGATACCAACCTATCTAGCCCAATGGGTAGAGCCTCTCGGTCAAGTTTATCCGCCCTTACTTCTAAACATGAATTGATAGCAGGGCTGGGCTTTCCTTTGTTCTTGTTGCAAATGTCTTTAGAAAATAACTGCAGTAATAAATAGAACTTGTCTCTCTGAATTCAAGCAATACAAAGATAGTGAGGAGCTAGGAAATGAACCCGGCCTACATCAATAACATTGCCTCTGCTGTCCCGGACTTTGATATACATAGTAAGTTTATTGATTACGCACCGCGACTTCTGCCGGATACGCGCTCAGTCAAAGTCTTTCAACGGATGGCTGAGCGGTCACAGATAGAGCATAGGTATTCGTTTCTTCAACCTCATTTGGATGACGATAAGCTGGATGCGGCAAATTTCTATCAAAACGACGCTTTTCCTGGTACTCAGGCGCGCATGGAATTTTACGAACGCTTTGCTTTCACTTTGGCAAAGCGAGCCCTGGACCAGCTTGATCTAACCGGCACTACCCACTTGATAACAACAACCTGCACTGGGTTCTATGCACCGGGGCTGGATCATCAATTGATTAAGCATTATGGATTGCCCGCGAGCATTGAACGCACCACCGTCGGCTTTATGGGCTGTTTCGCCGCGATCAACGCGCTCAAGCTGGCTCGGCATATTGTTCGCTCGGAGCCGCACGCCAAGGTGCTGGTACTTAATCTTGAGCTCTGCACCCTGCATCTCAAGCCTGCGGGAACGCTTGAAGAGATTTTATCGTTCGCAATTTTTTCTGACGGCTGCGCGGCAAGTATCGTGTCGGCGATGCCTGCTGGGCTTGAAATACAAAGTTTCAACTCGGATGTTCTGCCGGAAACCGAAGAGTTAATTACATGGCATATAGGTGACCAAGGCTTCGATATGCACTTATCGGGCAAGGTACCCGGTGCCATTGCCAATAATCTACCGTTTGTAATGAACACGTTGCTGGACGGTGCTAAACACAGTGATATTGCGCTCTGGGCCATTCATCCCGGCGGGCGCACGGTGTTGGATGCGGTAAGGGCGGGGGCAGGGCTTGAGGAGGGAGAGCTTACCGAATCGCGGGAAGTGCTGAGGAAATTTGGCAATATGTCATCGGCCACCATCATGTTCGTGCTTCAAGGTATGTTGGATAACCCCAAAAAGTCAGGATCTGGCTTGGCAATGGCGTTTGGCCCCGGGCTAACAGTCGAAAGCATGCGATTCGTTCTTTAGGGATAAAGCGAGTTATGCAGGATTTCAGTCAACGCAGCGACGAAAAGGAACTCATGGATGAAGACGACATCTCGTTTGAAGAATTCCACGATTGCCTCCAAGGCCTTGAGCGTATCAATCATCTCACGCTGGCCTATCGTCCGACCCTGCAATGGCTTCGCCCTTGGGTAGAAAACCATAAACGCCTCTTTGTGCTTGATGCAGCCAGTGGTGGCGGGGACATGTTGCGTCAGATTGCCAAAAAATGGCCTGCTCGGATTACGGGGAAAGCCGGTCACCGTCTGGTTGGTGTCGACCTGAACCCATGGTCAAAGAAATCCGCCGAATCCTGGGCGCATCCTCCTGCCATAAGTTACGAAACTGCGAATGTGTTTGCGTTCGAGCCAGGTCAGCCCATCGATATCATTATATCGTCGCTATTTACCCATCACCTTACCGACCGGCAAATTGTGGATTTTCTGTGCTGGATGGACAGTCGCGCGGGCAAAGGGTGGTTTATTAACGATCTGCATCGGCATCCCATTCCTTATTATTTTATTAAAGGGGCGACCGCACTCTTTAGTCGTAATCGGCTGATCCGTAATGATGCCGCTGTATCGGTGGCGCGCGCTTTAACGGTAAAGGATTGGCGGCGCCTGATCAATGAAGCGGGGCTTGATGGAGATGTGCGCGTTCAGTGGTTTTTTCCTTTCCGTCTTTGCGTTTCCTGTAACAAGGAAGTACCCACCCGATGAGCGATGAAACAGTAATAATAGGCGGCGGGCCAGCGGGGGCTGCCGCGGCCATTAAATTATCCCGGCAAGGCATGCCGGTGCGCCTTCTGGAACGCAAACCGGGCCCGCATCACAAAGTTTGCGGAGAATTTATCAGCTATGAAGCCGCGCAAAACTTAAAGGAGCTGGGCTTGGATTTAGCGGCATTAGGGGCTGAGCCAATTCGCAATGTGCGGATTTATAATGGCGAAAACGAGCTTACCTTCGATTTGCCGTTTACCGCATGGAGTCTGTCCCGACGCCTGTTGGATTCGGCTTTGATTGAACAGGCGGGATGTGCGGGGGCAAACGTTGCGCTTGGAACGGCGGTCAAACAGTTATCTCGCACCCACGAAGGTTGGAAGTTGGTTGCCAGAAGCCAGTCTAGCGCAGGGCAAACCAGCACAGAGTTGTCAGCACAAACGGTGTTTCTTGCTAGTGGAAAGCATGAACTGCGCAACTGGAAGCGTAATGTGAAAGCGTCTAACCGCTATGGCTTGATTGGTCTCAAAATGCACTTTAGACCCAGCACATTACAACAGGCTCAATGGAAGAATACCGTTGAAATTCATTTATTCAATGGTGGTTACGCTGGCCTGGAGCCGATAGAGAAGGGTGATGTCAATCTTTGTTTTTTGATCAGCCAAGATATATACAAAGCATGCGGCGGTAATTGGCTTAGGGTACTCAACTGGCTTGGTCGTACTTCCTCTCATATGAAGCAGCGTCTTGCCACGTTAACGCCGCGCTGGTGTGACCCCCTGGCCGTCTCCGGGATTCCTTATGGGTATATCCATTCACCCAATGACTCGGTGCCAAACCTGTTCTCGCTGGGGGACCAAGCAGCTGTGATTCCATCGTTTGCAGGCGATGGAATTGCCATTGCCTTGCATACGGCTTCACTCGCAGCCTACGTTCACACCACTGGTGGCGATTCCAGGACGTATCAACAGTTAGCCTTTAACGATCTAACGCAACCGGTGCGGAATGCCGAGGTGCTTGCCAGTATGCTATCCAATCGCTTGGGACGTACAGCGGCTTTCGCTTGCGCAAGGCTATGGCCAACATTGCCACGTGAAATGGTACTCCGAACGCGGGTTGGCCTATCTCACTGTATGCAATAAGTGTCTTGTAGAGCGGCTATGATTTAAAGTTGAAAAACAGTAGCTCTCGTTCCAAAGAGTGCTGTCTGACTGAAACTGTCACGATTTTCAATCTTAAGTATCGTTCTTGTTAATCAGAGGCGAAGATGCTGAACTGGTACTCGCGCGGAGCGGCCCGATAGCCGTTCAAACTCCACGACATCGTGAGCGCAAAAAAGCTCTATTTGATTGCCTTGCGCGCGGCTCAGTTCACGTAGGCGCTGCTGATTATTGAGCCGCGCCTGGCGATCCTTTTCCATCAAGGTCTGATAGAAACGTAGGCCAGGAGTGCAGAAAGGCGATTGCGGATCCATTTCTTGATGATAAAAATAGGCGTCGCCAGTCTGCAATAGCCATTTATCAGCCAATTTTATCGCCACACCACAGTGGCCATGTGTATGACCGGGCAACGGGACCAAGCGAATATTATTGGGCACGCCCTCAAGCTGACTAATAGAGAAAAAGCCAAACCAGTCTTCCCCTTCGTCGATTCCATACAACCGCCAGTGTTGCTCGGTTGGCCACTGCTGTGGTCGAAATCTTTGTCGGTCCAGCCATGTCCTTTGCTTTAGCGCGTAGTCGCGTTCTTCTTGCAGCATGTGAACGGTGGCATGGGGAAAATCGTTTAGCCCGCCTGCGTGATCGAAATCCAGATGGGTCAAAACGATATGATGGACATCGGAGGCGTTAAATCCCAAACTTTCCACCTGACGAACTGCCGTCATTTCTTCTCGAAAATCGGGGCTTACCATAGCGAGAAAGAAGCCGCTCAACTGGCTCTTCGGGTTACGTACATCCTCAAGTCCCAAGCCAGTGTCTACCAAAATGAGCCCATGATCTGCTTCAAGTAACAGACAGTGGCAGGTAAGATGACCGCGCTTGACCAAAGATCGAGTTTGGCCATCCATGAGCTTGCCTCCGATGGGGCATGTCGAAATACAGTTCAGGTGATGGATAATCACTGATGCCCTCCTGTAGTCGCCAAGTTCGAAACAGGCAACAGCCATCTACAGTCTGTCCCGGTGTAGATGCGGTATGTCAGGCGGCCACAGATCGCTCCGGTGTCAGGAATACGCGACTTTCCTAACGCGTTGAAACATTTTGGCCGCCTGATCGAAGTTCATGCAGGGACAGTTTTTTCTAACGTGGTTTCCACTCCTTAGTATCGCAATTCCAATGGCACTCAGGCCCGGTTTTTTAAATCTGTCAGATTTCTTGGCTGCTTTTCTGTGGTAAGGCTGGCGCCGATCTCAAGAAGGCCGAGGATTACATGAGGTAGGTAAACCGTATCCGCGAAGCCGAATAGCCAAGGAGAAACCAGCAGAAGAATACCGCTGAGTAGATCCAGAGTGAGATGTAGGGGCATAGGGATAAGGTGCATTAACCCAAGCTCATACTTCGTCATGATGGCTGAGGCCAGCATAATGACACCTAGAATAATAGGTACCCATTGAGCAGCACCTCCCGTGGCGAAGTCAAAAAGGAAGGGAGCTACGATGAGAAGCAGACCCATCAGATAATCAACCATTCCATGTACTCGAGTTGAAATGAAACGCATAGCGAACCTCCTTATATGCCAAGTGATTAAAACGAGGGTGCAGCCCCGTTACTATCAACATAGCAGAGGGGAGGTGGTAATCCAGTAGAAGGTAGGGGTAGGTTTTCCTAGTATCATAAGAGTATTAACTCAAGGCGAATAGGCTGAATTGAGTACGTTACAACCCATTACTCCAGACCGCCCTGTCATTTATTAAGCCCTATCAGGCTATCTAGGGCAGGCGGGGCACGCTATGAAACATACTCTGACGACTATATTGCTATTATCTTCATATACGGAATGGCTTCAAAATAGGATTCGCTTCAGCTGTCTCGTTAAGCATGTCCTGATTTATTAGCCATACTGTCAGTGCATACTTCATAAAAGGACATCATATATGTTTGATTGGGAGTCATGGCGCTCATGGGAGGAATGGGTATCCCAGCCTGCTTTTCTGAATTTCATCTTAGTGCTAAGTATCGCTGTTGCCAGTTACTTCGCGCTTCGGATACTGATGAACTCTATTATTACTCGTGTTGTCAATTGGTTATCGCGTAGCAAAGGGCGCTGGAGCCATTATGGCATAGAGGTTTTTAAACATACTAGCCGCCTGCTCATTGCAGCAATGGCCTTACAAATAGGCTTGGTTGTAGTTGATTTGGGCCCAGTGTGGGAAGCTCGAGTCAGCCACTTATGGTTTTTGGTTCTGGCCCTGCAGTTCGGTCTATGGGTTGGTGCCGCTATTGCTTTATGGAAAGAGAAGACCATTAGTGATAAGGCTGGTCAGGATAACCAGCTCACGGTCACCATGGTTGCGCTGATGGTTCGCATCGTACTTTGGGCCGTTGTGTTACTGTCGGTACTAGCGAACTTGGGTGTGAATATCACCGCATTTGTTGCCAGTTTGGGAATTGGAGGCATCGCTATTGCTCTTGCGGTGCAAACATTACTTAGTGATTTGTTCGCTTCTGCATCTATTGGCGTCGATAAGCCATTCACGACAGGCCACTTTATTGTCTTCAACGATATCGCAGGGACAATTGAATACATTGGCATGAAAACCACGCGTATTCGCAGCTTGAGCGGTGAGCAGGTCATTTGCTCGAATACCAAGCTACTTCAGCAAACCATACACAACTATCACAGGATGAGTGAGCGGCGTGTGGTGTTTAATTTAGCGATATCCTTTCGGACGCCGATAGATAAAGTGCGCGAGATACCTTCTTTGGTCAAGGAGATCATTAACTCAATGAGCGAAACCCGCTTCGATCGCGCGCATTTAAGTACATTCGCTGATTATGCATTGAAATTTGAGGTCGTTTATTACGTATTGAGCTCGGATTACAATCTCTATATGGATATTCAGCAAGCGATTAACTTCTCTTTGCTAGAAGAGCTTGATAAACGCGACATCAAGTTTGCCATGCCTGTGCGCGCTCTCGAATTTCTCGACGAGATTCCTTTGCCTGAAGCAAGCATGCCCGGCAAGGAAGCTCCAATGCATCTTTCGAAGGATGCATCCCAAGCCTCATATTAAGGAGATCATTTTGTAGCGCCAAGAGAGTGGCGTCATGATTCAAAGGCATACAGGAAATACACACTGGCGCGACTTCTTCGTGGCGATATTCACAGGCAATACGGCCTACTGACAGAAGGCATGGCTGGAGTCGAGTTCGACAAGGCTACTGACCGGATTTTTCGGTAGATGATTTGATTGGCCGCGGTACCAATGGCTTTCAGTGCCTAGCGCTTATCTTTGGGCCTTGATTTTATCCAGGCAGCCCCGAGCGGCATTTTTGCGCTCGATTGCTCATTACGGGGGATGCTGGCCAGCTAAGCTGGCGAGAGGGCTAGTAAAAACCCCGCCTATTTGTCTGACGGGGCATTAGTTGTTAGCGGTCGAAGGTATCATTAGCGCGATGTGTGGAAGAATCACGTGGTGTGGGACGCGCCTGATTAGACGGGCGTCTGCGCACATTACTACCACGAAATTCATTCCATGCATTTTTGGCTTTCTGACGATTCGCTGGCTTTCTGAGCCAGTTTACGAGTGCCAATAATATCCACTTTCTCATATGAACCTCCTGTGCCTTGATAACGAGGCTTGCTTGCACATTTACCTTCAAACTATAGACTAGTCATGCTGGGATAGTTCAAGTGCCCAGCTTTTTTGTGAGCCATGTTTTACATAATATAGAACCTCAAGATGATATGGTTTATTCATCAAATAATTAAGTGGGCTAACAGAAGTGAGTATTACGGTAAACGTACCTTGTCCATCATTGTGAATGGGTAGTCTTTAATCTATCCTTGGAACTTAGCCTTATCTAAAGTGCCCAATGGATAAGCTCATTAAGGAGAATGAAAATGACACATCATACCAAATGTCAAAAATGTGGTCATGAATACGTAACGGATGCTGAGACACATACCCCTAAAACTAATGAATGTAACGCTTGTGGTGCCGAACTCTATGATTCCCATACGCATCACGACCAAGAAGATTCTGGTGAAAGCGAACATCCTATTGAGAAAGGACTTCGCAAGGTTACTGATGAAATCACGGGTAATAAGACCAAAATTTGATTTTAACTCTTAATTAACCCCTTGCTGCCAGCCTTTTGCGGCTGGCAGTTTCACACTTCCTTAGCTTTTAGCTCTGTTCGCGCTTAACGGCCTGGTATATAGGGCCGCAGCAGTAGAGGCTCCAAGTCTAATAAGCACTATGTATTAATTTAATATTTTTTAAATATTGCGATACTTACTAGTTAGCTAACTAGCTACGCAGCTATCGATATTCTCGGCTAAACTGTAGATGTACACAGCATTATATTGTGACGTTAGGCAAGGAGTAATCTTAAATGGCATTTCCTGAAAAATGTGCTCAGTGTGGTAGCGAAGATTTACGCATTCCCAGTAATTCAGATGAAGATCAGAATATTTACTGCAACTCTTGCAATGCATTGCTTGGAGACAAGAAGACATTATCTAAAGAGATAGAGGATGAAGGAGAGGGAGATCATCAGGTCGAAAAGTTTCTTAGATCGCTAAGTGCAAAAAGTGACAAGGATTAAGTGTATTACCAGACACATTAACCGCCAGCCTGAAGGTTGGCGGTTACGTTGGAGTTGATAAAAATAGCTGACTTTAATTTAAGTAAAACTGGTTGGCTATTAGCTATACGTTTCATTTAGCTGGTTTACTATTTCATCAGCTTCTGGTTTGGTAGCACAGCGTTGCCTAACCAGCTCTCCATCTCGCTCGCTCTCATCTCGCATATCCACTATCCACCATTCAGGCTGTGAATCAATTTCAAGACCTTCCTTGACCGCACGATAGACCACAAATGTTGACATGCTCCACTCCTTGGCTCTTAAACGTCTTTATAACGTAGCCCATCAAGCAATGTTTGAGTACTTGGTCAACAATCAGATGGCTAGCTGGGGGAAAAGCTTCTTAACATTAGGCAGACGTCAGAAAGTGAACTTGGAAATTGCTCAAAGGCGGTGCTAGGTTGAAATTGAACTGGCGGTTCTTGTTAGGCTAATGAAGGGAGAGAATGGTATGGATAACCACACAGCAGTAAGCGGAGGCCACACCTCGGATGTCGTCAGCATTTTGACGGCCGACCATCGGGATATGGTGGAGTTATTAACCCAGGTGGAAAACAGCAGCGACCCCAAGCAGCGGCGAGACTTGATCGATACGGCAATAGCCGAAGTTATGCGTCATGCGGTTGCTGAAGAGATGTACGTTTACCCTGCAATGAAAAAGCATATTGAGAATGGCAGCGAAGAAGTAGAGCACGATAAGAAAGAGCATGACGAGCTTGTTAAGGTGATGAAGAAGCTGGAAGATGTCGATCCTTCTCAGCCTGATTTCATGGCCTTGGCTAAAGAAATGGAAAAACAGTTGCGTCATCATATTGATGATGAAGAATCTGACCAATTCCCTAAGCTGCGCGCAAGCATTCCTGAAGATGAGCTTATTGATCTGGGTATCAAGGTGGAAAATGCCAAAAAGCTTGCTCCTACGCGCCCACATCCAAGCGCACCCCACTCTGAACTGTTCCACAAGAGCGTTGGGCCAGGCGTAGGGATGATCGATAGGCTCTTGGACAAGCTGCAGGGGCGTCACACTGGTTAATAATTGATGTAGAAGATTTTTTAAGCCCTCCGGGTTCTCGGCAGGGCTTTTTTAGTGAATGCGACTCATCGTAACGGTGCTTCCATTCTTGTATTGTAAGATCTAGTGATGCATACAATGAATTACTATTTACCTTAGAGAATGTTTATGTCGACGTTTTTCCGGCGCTTGGTAGAGGTTGCATCACCTACAATTGGCCTTGGCTGCATGAATTTATCACATGGCTATGGGCAGAAAATACCAGAGGATGAAGCGCTCTGGTCGTTAAACGAAGCGTTTGAAATGGGGTATCGCCACTTTGATACGGCCACTCTTTATGGCGCAACCGCTAATGAGCGCTTATTGGGAAAGGCGTTAAAAGACAAGCGGCGTCAGCTGCTGCTGGCCAGTAAGTGCGGTATGTCCATAGACCCGGAAAGCGGCCAGCGAGTTGTTAACGGGCGACCTGAGATATTGCGCCAGCAGTGTGAGGCGAGCCTGACACGACTCAATACCGATCATATCGACATTTACTATTTGCATCGTTTGGATCGTAATGTGCCCATTGAGGAGAGTGTGGGGGCACTAGGTAAGCTAGTAGATGAGGGGAAAATCGGAAGTGTGGGTTTATCCGAAGTGTCGGCAGATACCCTTTACCGAGCGTACAAAGAGTACTCGGTTGCAGCCGTCCAATCCGAGTACTCGCTTTGGACCCGAAACCCAGAAATAGCCCTACTGAACGCGTGCAAGGAACTTGAGATTGCGTTGGTAGCATTTAGCCCGCTTGGGCGCGGTTTTTTAACCGGGGCGATACAGGTAGATACACCGTTTGCAGAAGGAGATATGCGAGCTAACATGCCGCGCTTCAATGTCGATAACTTGCCAAAGAACTTGGCGTTATTCAAACGTTTCAGCTCGATTGCCCAGGAGCTCAATGTCACCCCGGCTCAGCTGGCGTTAGTCTGGGTCAAAGCCCAAGGCAGCCATATAGTACCCATTCCCGGTACATGCTCAGTTGCTCATATGCGTGAGAACCTTAGTGCTGAGAACCTAGTGCTCGATACACCTTCTTTAGAGAAGCTTAACGGCATGATGACGCCAGATAAGGTGCATGGGGAGCGCTATAGTTTGGCTCAGCAAGGGGATATTGATACTGAGGCATTTACTCCAGCCTGAAGGCAGGAGTGGTTGTTGCTACGAAATATACGTAGTGCGGCTATTGCTTTCAGCGTGCTTTTGGCTAGCATGCAATAAGCGGTTGGTTGTCGCTAGCCCAGCTCAGGAATATCATAGTGATTAAAGGCTTAATAGTTTGTTTCATTGTGCTTTTTGTACAGCTTGCCGTGCTTCATCTTGTCGATGCCCGGCTATACTCATCACAAGACGCTCGCCCGACGGCCAATGCGCTTGTTACGCCGCAAAGAAACAAAGATGAGCAGGAAAGTTAAAAGGTTATAGCCACAGATACTTTATTCTCGTGCGTTAAAAAAAAGTTGAGCGCGCATGCTTGGCTCGATAAGGGCTTGCGTATGGAACTTGGTACCGGCATGCTTGTCTATTAACGGTAATATTATTTTAGGGAGCATAAATACATGGCTTATAACGACCTAAACACGGCCCATACGCGATCAGGCGGCGTGGCCAATAGCGTCAGCACCAATAAAGTGCTTCGTAACACTTATGCATTACTGGCAATGACACTGCTGTTTTCTGCAGTAATGGCAGGTGCATCGGTTGCCATGGGTATCCAGCAAATGAACATTTTTGTGTTCTTTATTGGTGCCTATGGGCTGATGTTCCTGGTTCATAAAACCGCAAACTCAGCAGCGGGTCTACTGGCGACTTTTGCGTTCACAGGGTTTATGGGTTTTACCTTGGGGCCAATCATTTCGGCCTATCTAACACTGCCTAATGGTGGTGCGCTGATCATGAACGCGCTGGCTATGACTGGCTTGACGTTCTTTGGTCTTTCAGCAGTTGCTCTGACGACTAAGAAAGATTTCAGTTTTCTGGGTAATTTCCTGCTAGCCGGTGCGATCGTTCTGGTTCTAGCCATGGTTGCCGGTTTGATCTTCAATATTCCAGCGCTTTCACTGATGGTTTCAGCAGGCTTTGTGCTGTTTGCATCTGCTGCAATCCTGTATCAGACCAGCGAAATTGTTCATCGTGCGGGTGAAACGAACTATATCCTGGCAACCGTTACACTGTACGTCTCTATTTATAATTTGTTTGTGAGCCTGCTGTCTATTTTGGGTATCATGAGCAACGACTAACTGCCCACAGCGGTTAGTACACAGGCAGACCCTACCTTGTAGGGTCTGCTTTTTTTTAACTATCGAGTTGAGTTTGTTGCCATGGAGTATGGTTTATTGGTGATGGGCGCGCCGTATACCAGCCCGGCACCGCACTCAGCATTACGTTTTGCCCATGCGGTGTTAACACAAGGGCACCGGTTGAACGGCGTGTTCTTCTATCATGAGGGCGTACACAATGCGTCCTCCCTAATGGCACCCCCGCAGGATGAACTCAATCTGCGCGAGGCTTGGGTTGAATTGCATGAAACCCATCAGGTTTCTCTAGATGTATGCATTGCTGCTGCCTTAAGGCGAGGTGTCATGAACGAAGCAGAAGCAAAGCGGCACGGCAAAACGTCGTATAATCTGGAAGCGCCGTTTGAATTAACCGGGCTTGGTCAGCTTTTAACTTTACAACAGCGCTGTGATCGCTTGGTCACGTTTGCCTAACTGGGAGGCTTGATGGAAGAATCAAACAGCTTACTGGTTATCATTCGGCATGCTCCTTACAGCTCCAATTTGCTGCGGGAAGGGCTAGACGCAGCACTGGTAGCCGCTGCGTTTGGCCAGCCGGTTGATTTACTGTTCCTCGGGCAAGGTGTTACAGCGTTACTTAAAGAGCAGGGCATTGCTGCCCCAGGTATGAAAGCCACCAGACCCACCATGGACATGCTGGAAATGTACGATATTGAGCAGCTATGGACGTCTGAGGAGACGCTGGTGGCATTGAACCTAACGCGCTCTGACTTACGCGATAACGTACAGCTTATAGAGGCTCATGCGCTGCCCGCGTTTATGAAAAGCTATTCGCAGATACTTAATTTTTAGTGGGATGAGCATGTTGCATATTTTAACCAAAGGGCCTGACAGCGATGTAGCCCGCCAGCTGCAGCAAGCAATAGCCGATGATGATGCTATTGTGCTTATCGAAGAAGGTGTGCTGGCGGCGTTAGATGGTCGCTGGGAAGGTTGGACGCTATATAAATCGCGTATCTATCTGTTAGCAGAAGATGTTGCTGCCTGGGGGCTGGGCGAGCTTATTGATAGCGAGACATTTGCGACGGTAGATATGCAAGGGTTTGTTGGCCTGACTGAGCAGCATACTCAAACGCTAACGTGGTACTAGTATGTCAAATACGAAAATATACCGTTATCTTGATTCAAACAAAAAAATTGGGTTAGATCCTGAAGGGTATTTAGTTAATCAGGACCAGTGGTCAAAACCAGTAGCTGAAATGCTGGCCGAAGATGAAGGCTTGCCGCTGACAGAAGCCCATTGGGAAATAATTGAAGTAGTACGAGATTTTTATCAACGCTATGAAATGGCCCCCGCCATGCGGCCATTGGTTAAAGCAACTAAAAACGCTTTGGGTGAAGAGAAGGGCAAGTCGATTTATCTGATGACGCTGTTTCCAGGTAGCCCAGCAAAACGGATTGCGCGCCTTGCCGGATTGCCAAAACCAACCAACTGTCTTTAAAACTGCTTTTTAAAAGCAGTTATCCTTCGTCGCCTCGGGTACATACCGACAGTACGATAGCGTCCTCGGCGCTGGTAGATACCAGCGCATGACCCATGTCGCTATCAAAATAGATACTGTCACCCTCAGCTAGCATAAGCGGCGCGTAAAATTCGCTATACAACATGATATCGCCGTGGAGTACCATCAGGAACTCTTCGCCGTCATGACGCACCCACTGATGATATTCATCAAAGCTACGCGCACGTACAATAGTCTTGAAAGGGATCATGCGCTTTTGAGCAAGCTGATGGCCGAGCAGCTCATGCTCGTAGGTAGGCGTTGGGTGCAGTTGCCCTTTCCCTCTACGTGTCAGATCACGCCGCCCCATGGTGTAACGCTCGCGTTTGGGAGGCGTGAGCAGCTGCGGCAGGTCAATATTAAGCCCGGTGGTCAGCTTTTGAACCACACTGAACGTGGGTGACACTTGATCGTTCTCGATTTTAGAGAGGGTCGAGCGTGCCAGGCCGGTGCGCTGGCTTACGTCTTCCAGAGTCCACTGGTTGGCCAGACGTATCTGTTTGAGTCGCTCACCCAGGCATAGCGGCTCAACAAACGCCTTACGCCCCGAGGCAATACGTAGCGCAGCATGTTCTTCAGAAGTGGCGGTCATAGTCATCACGTAGGAAACAGCATTAACAGCCATAATACCATAGCGTTAGGGTATCCTAAGCGACTTCGGAAAACGGAAGGCCTAGTAATGCTTTCAAATGCGCTTCCACACCGCTGGCTAACGATTTGGGGTTGTAGCCGCCCTCAAGTACTGAAACTATCCGGTTATCAGCGTAGAGCGTGGCGATTTCCATCGCCATATGGGTAACCCAATAGTAATCCTCGTCTTCCAGACAGATATCGCTCATGGGATCGTCTCGGTGCCCATCAAAGCCTGCTGAAATCATTATCAAGTCCGGTTTGAAGGCATGTAGGGCAGGGAGCCACTGCTGCTCGACAAGACGACGGAACTCGTGGCCTTCCGTACCCGCTGCTAACGGTGTATTCACTACATTTTTCCATTCGCTTCGCAGATAACGCCAAGGGTAGAAAGGGTACTGAAAGCTTGTACAGATAAGCACCTCGGGGCTGTCTTTAAAAATATCGATAGTGCCGTTGCACTGATGAACATCAAAATCGAGTATGGCAATACGTTTGGCGCCGTAGGTATCCCGGGCATGGGCAGCTCCTACGGCTATATTATTGTAAAAGCAAAATCCCATTGCATCAGTGGCTTCAGCGTGATGACCAGGAGGCCTTACCGCGCAAAAAACATTATCAGCCTGGTTTTTAAATACCTGATCAACACCTTTAATGACGGCGCCAGCCGCTACTCTGGCGGCCTTCAGGCTGTCCGGGTTCATAAGTGTTTCGCTATCCAGAGCAGTAATCCCCTCACGGGGCACACACTTTTCCAGAGCATCCAGGTGCCGGGCTGGATGGACTTTAGCTAAAGCGTCAAAGCAGGCTTCCTTGGCATCCGCCTGCATGGTTTGCTGTAATAACCCGGCAAGCGAAAGGCGCGCTCGGATCGCTTCCAGACGTTGCGGACATTCTGGGTGTTCAGGCCCCATATGGTGCAATGAACAGTCTGGATGGGTAAGGTAGGCAGTGATCATTCAGGCGCTCCATTCTATTGAGGCCACCTTAATCGTCTTGGGGGCTTATGCGACAGTGTCCATAAGTCGTACACAGTCGTTATTAATTTTTAAGGAGCTGCACCCGTGAGTACGCGCTTTTTGCATCATTTTTTTGAGCCTCGAACGCTTGCGGTGTTCGGCGCCTCTGAAAAATCGGCCTCGCTGGGTGGGCTAGTGCTTGCCAACCTACAGGAAGGCAGCTTTAAAGGTACGCTGTGGGCTGTCAATCCTAAGGGGTATGATCAAGTGTTTGGCGTGCCCTGTTTCAAAAGTGTAGTGGATTTACCTGAAGTGCCGGATTTAGCCGTGGTCTGTTCACCTATCGACGGTGTACCTACGCTTATAGAGCGCCTGGGGCAGTTTGGCGTTAAAGCGGCGCTGGTACTTTCCGGCGGTGCCTACCTGGACCGCGATCACGATAATAAGGGATCGATTCGCGAGCGAATGCTCAAGGCCGCGATAGCATCGGGTATCAGGGTGCTTGGCCCGGAGTGCATGGGGCTGATTGTTCCCGGTAAACATCTTAACGCCTCCTATGCCAGCCAGCCTGTCAAAGCCGGCCGGGTCGCTTACCTGGGCCAGTCGGGCATGCTAGCCAACGGCATGATTGACTGGGCAGCCGGGCGAGGCGTGGGCTTCTCCCATTTGATCACGGTCGGTGACAGCGTTGACGTCCTGTTACCCGATTTAATCGATTACGTTAATCAATTTTCACCCGCTCAAGCCATTTTGCTTCACCTGGAACGGGTTACTGATGCGCAGCATTTCATGACTTCTTTGCGTGATGCTTCGCGTAACCGACTGGTAGTGGCGATCAAAAGCGGTCGTACGCCACAATCCGATATTTCAGGTATGGCACCAACCCCAGGCATCGCCAATCGAGATGTGGTGTTTGACGCCGCGTTTGCACGCGCAGGGGTAGTCCGCGTTAATGATTCAGATGAACTGCTGGACGCCCTTGAAACATTATCTCGGGTGAAGCCGCTGCGGGGTGACCGGTTGGCGATTGTATCTAATGGCTTGGGGCCAGCAATGCTAGCGATCGACAAGCTGATCAGCGCAGGTGGCAAACTGGCTGTGTTCAGCGAGGAGACCCAGGCTGCCTTGCATAAAAGCCAGGTGGATATGAGCAAGCCCGGCGAAAACCCGGTCGACCTTGGGGGCAACGCCTCGTCTGAGAAATTTGTCGAAGCGCTGGAAATAGTGGCCGCCGACCCCAACGTTGATGCAGTGCTGGTCGTGCATGCGCCTACCCGTATGGCACCTTCAGCCCTAACTGCCCAAGCGCTGATTGATAACCGCAAGAAGTTTCGGCGCAATCTGCTGACCAGTTGGATGGGGCTGAAAGAAGCACTCAATGCACGGCATCTGTGTAACGTGGCGGGCATTCCCACCTATATCTCGCCGGAAAAAGCCGTCAAGGCGTTTATGCATATGGTGGACTACCAGCGGGTACAGGCCTTACTGCACGAAATTCCTCCAAGCCTGCCGTTCTCAACCAGCAGCGATATCCGCGCCGAATGCCGGGCATTGATTGCCAAGGCCAAGGAGCAGGGCAGGCAAACCCTTACCCATTCAGAAACAGCACAGGTGCTCGAGGCGTATGGAATACCTACCGCACCGAGCGTCTACCTGACACTCCCTGAAGAGGCCGAAAAGGCAGCGCAGCAAATTCAGGGGCCGATGGCCCTGAAGGTGATTCATGAAGGGAACTGCCGGCCTTATCGCTACCGTAAACATCCTCACAAGATTTCTGCTGGATTGCTTCAGGATTTGACAACGCCTGAGCAGGTTGCCGACGGCGTGCGACAGTTGGGTGACAAGGTGCAGGAAAAGTTTCCTCAGTACGCCATCCGGGAGTATTGCCTGCAGCCTATGCAGCGTGGCAAGCACTCCATGCAAATTTGTGCGGGTATTACCCGCGATCCGGTTTTCGGCCCGCTGATTGTCTTCGGCATCGGTGGCTACAAGGTTAACGTGCTGGCCGACCGTCAGGTGGCATTGCCGCCCTTGAACATGAGCCTGGCCGCTGATGTAGTAGGCAGGACCCATGCCGCTTCATTAATCCGTGAGCACTCCGCAGAGCCTGAACGCGATATTGCACGGCTATGTCAGCTGCTGGTCAAGCTTTCACAGATGGCATCGGATTTAGTCGATTTGCGTGGTCTTGAGATCAATCCGCTGTTACTCAATCGTGATGGTGTCCTCGCAGTGGATTTTGCAATGGATCTAGGCGCTCCGGCCCGGTTTGCCATCATGCCTTATCCTGAAGAGCTGCGAGAATGGGTAACGCTCAAGAACGGCTGGCAGGTAGAAGTGCGGCCTATTCGTGCCGAAGATGCGCCGTTGATCACTACATTTCACCGCCAGCTATCCGAAGAGAGCATTCGCTTTCGCTACTTCCACAATAAATCCAACCTTACCCAGCGCGATCTATCAATTCTTTCGCATATCAACTATGACCGACAAATGGCATTTATTGCCGAACATCAGCATGCGGACGGCAGTAAGGAAATGTTGGGTGTCGTTAGGGTATGGAACGATCCCGACAATATCCGTACCGAGTTTTCGGTGATTATTCGCGACGACTTGCAGGGCCTAGGAATTGGCAGCTTGCTGATGAAGAAAATGATTGATTACTGTACCCACATTGGCACCTTGGAAATGATCGGCAAGATCATGGTGGACAATCACCCCATGCGGGGGTTATTGAAACACCTAGGCTTTACATGCCGGTACAATATGGAAGAGCAGGTGATTGATGCGGTGCTGCGCTTGAACGAACCTGAAAGCGAGTGGCAGCGTCACCGCCTGGAAAGTCTGCCGGATTAGCATATTGGTGAAATAGACGCCCATAATAAACGGCCTGCTCGATGAGCAGGCCGGACGAGTTTTTGACTTGTCAGGGGGCCAGCCGGAACTGGCCCCATTCACCGCCATCACGCCGCTCGAATCGGATCCGGTCATGCAGGCGGCTGGGCTGGCCCTGCCAGAACTCAATCATCTCCGGCTTGAGACGATATCCACCCCAATGTATCGGCCGTGGAATATCCTGGCCTTCGTAGGCCTGCTCAAAGCGTTTCTGACGTTCTTCGATCCAGTTGCGGTCAGGGATGACCACGCTTTGTGTAGCAATCCAAGCACCCAGCTGGCTGCTGCGGGGGCGGCTGGCGAAATACTCATCGGACTCATCTGTGGCTACTTGTTCCACAGGGCCTTCGATACGCACCTGGCGGGCTAGAGAGGGCCACCAGAAGGTCATCGCCGCAAACGGAACGTTATTGAGCTCGCTGCCTTTATGGCTATGGTAATTGGTAAAAAATACCATGCCGCGCTCGTCAAACCCTTTCAGTAGTACCACGCGAGCATGGGGGCGCCCCTGGCTATCGACGGTAGCAAGCGTCATGGCATTGGCGTCTTTGCCCTCTTTTTCCATGGCAAGGCTGAACCACTCATCGAACAGCACAAGAGGACCCTGGTTGGCATGCGCTTCATCAAGCCGACCGCCTTCGTAATCGCGCCGAATGTCGGCAATATTGCGGGTCATTAGCGAATTCTCCCTAAACGTTTTGATAATGTTCGCTGCTCTATGAGTAAAGCTCAAGTACGGTTACTAATGGCCTGCCTGGCGTTGCTGTCGGCTGCGAAAGCGTGCATAGGCCATGCAGCTTGCAAAGAGCAGCAAGGATACGAGTGCCTCGAGGATGCCATGTCCCGTTTGCCCCGGCAGAGCCGCCAGCATGACGCCTTGGATAACGTATAGCAGGCTTACAAAAGCAAGCCATGCATGGCCGCGGGCGCGCTGGCCAATAATCGAGGGCAGGAAAAGAATCAGTGGAAGAACAAACGCAAGGACGGGCCGCCAATCAAGTTCTTCGTCTTGAATCAAGAAACCGCGATAAATAACCAGCAGTAGCAAAATGGTAAAGCTTGTTATAACGCACTGACGCGAGCGCTGGGTTAGCCTGTCTAGCCCGTGATGCTGTTCAAACTCGGTGAGCCACTGCTTCATAACGCCTCCCGGCGCATGTTATTAAGCGCCAGGGCCAGCTTGGCAAGGCGTTTTCCCTGAGCCACGCATAACGCGCGCTCTTGTTCATCGACAGGGCGATCGCTGCGCGCGCCCGCCAGATGGCTAGCCCCATAAGGCGTGCCGCCGGCTTGAGTGCTCAGCAGGGCCGTTTCGCTGTAAGGAATGCCAGCATACACCATGCCGTGGTGCAGTAAGGGCACCAGCATGGTAAGCAGTGTACTTTCCTGGCCACCGTGTAGGCTTGATGTCGAAGTAAAGGCGCAAGCGGGTTTATCCACCAGGGCGCCATTCATCCATAAGCTGCTGGTGGTGTCCAGAAAGTATTTCAACGGCGCGGCCATATTGCCAAAACGGGTAGGGCTACCTAGTGCAAGAGCGCTACAGTTGCGCAGGTCGTCAAGTTCCACATATACCGCGCCCTCTTCAGGGATATCCGGAGCAACCGCTTCGCAGGTGGGCGATACCGGTGGCACTGTGCGCAAGCGGGCTTCAATGCCTGCAATGCTTTCGATGCCTGCTGCCATCTGCCGCGCCATTTCTGCCGTTGCCCCCGAGCGGGAGTAGTAAAGAACCAAAACGTAAGGGGTATCACTCATCATGTTTCCTTCATCCTGGAAGAAGGGTTACCAAAGCCATGCCTGAGTCTATGGTATCAGAGCTATCTCCCCGGCAGGAAATGGCGTAAGAAGTTGGCTGGTTGCAGGCAGCCTGACATATACCCAGGCTGAGCTGCCATCGATGAGCCTTTTCTTCACCCGTTCATAGCGAACGCCCAAACGCTCATAGCGATCAAGTCGTTCAAGCTGTTCAGTGCTTACCTCAAGCTTTAGTCCTTCAACGCGGCTACCTGGCTGAGGGGAAAGGTCAAGCCCATTGCGCTGGTAGCCATCAAGTGCCGCCGCTTGTGGATTGCCTGAACCGCCCATCACTACCCAACGAATGGCGGTATAGCGCAGCGTGCCGTAAACAAACACGTTGTGTGTGCGTTTCTCAATAGAAGATATCTCGTCGAGTGGTGAGTAGAACCACGGGCTGAGCATGGTTAACCATAGCCAGGTAGCCAATCCCAGTACTATCACCCCCGTTATTTGTAATAACTTCTTAATCCATACCATGAAGCTTCCTTACGTATGATTAGCCCTACAGCTTGGCGTGAGTCGTGCGCTCGGGCAAGGGAGCATGAATTATTTAAGCAATGGCTCAGGGTTTGCTAGGATAAACACTAGACCCCATCGGAGGAGCCTGTAATGAACCAGCCACTTCGTGACGACATGGATTTTCGAGCGTTTATTGGCGATGTTAAGCCACTGACACACAGCAACCGTGCGGATGCAGGCAGCCATCGAACACGTCCATCAGAGGCGCAGCTGGCACGCAGGGAAAGCGCTCAGGAAGCGCTTGGTGAGCGCAATTTTCTATCCGATGACTTTGTAGATCTTATAGCCCCGTTTGATCCCATTGAATATCGGCGCGAAGGTATCCAGCAAGGCGTTGTCGATAAGCTAAGGCACGGCGGATATAGCGTTCAGGCTCAGCTTCATTTACTGCGCCGCCCATTGGCAGAATGCCGTCGGATGCTATTTCCCTTTATTCAGGAGGCTTACGCTAACGATCTGCGCTCGGTGATGATTGTTCATGGAAGAGGGCGTGAACTGGACAGTCCAGCCAATGTGCTGCGCTCATACCTAGCCAAGTGGCTGAGCCAGTTTGAAGAGGTGCAGGCTTATGTATCGGCGCAGCCCTCAGAAGGCGGCCTTGGCGCCACCTGGGTGATGCTGCGTAAAAGCGAGCGCGCAAAAGCCAATAACCGCGAGCGCCAGCAGAAAAGGCGCGGGTAGGCGTAGTCCATCGCATAGCCCAGCGCACAAGCAGTATGTGTAAAGCCAAAATAGTAAAAAGGGCAGCGAAAGCTGCCCTTTTATGTTTCTGAATGCTTGTCGGGTTACTCGCTGGTTGTTAAGCGGCGTTCGAAAAGTGCCCGGCGCTCTTCTACATCCGTCTGATAGCGTACGCTGAACGAGTTAAGCAGGCGCAGAGCGTCTTCAGGATGCTGGTCGTCGCGCAGGGCCATAGCATTGAAGCCACAGCGGCGCATGTAGTCGAGCTGGTCAACCAGTACATCACCCACTGCGCGTACTTCACCAGCATACTCAAAGCGCTCGCGCAGCAGGCGGGCAAGCGAGTAGCCACGGCCATCGGTAAAACTGGGGAAGTCGATCGCCACGGCGGGCAGTGGATTCAGTTCAGCCGCCAGCTCAGCGGTAAGCTCGGTGTCACTCAAAAGTAACGGAGCAAGCTCTTCATCCTGCTTATTTGCCTGCCACAGTGCCAGCGGCACAAAGGCCGGGCGCTGCTCGGGCAGGTTGGCGGCATCGTAAGAAACGCACCAAGCATTTTCAGCTGCCAGTTCGCCGTCAAGCAGAAGATGATCAACGTGCACCGGGTTGTTGGCCAGTGCTTCTTCAGTCGGGGTATCCACGTTATTTGGCATACACACGCTCTTTAAAGGGTTTCAAGCCAATCCGGCGATAGGTGTCCAGGAAGTGCTCATCTTCATGACGCTCGGCAACATAAACCTGCAGCACTTTTTCGACCACTTCTGGAACGTCCTGACGGAAGAAAGAAGGGCCCAGAATCTTGCCCAGCGATACGTCGTCGGTGGAATTGCCGCCAATCGATATCTGGTAAAACTCTTCGCCTTTCTTATCGACACCCAGGATGCCGATATGGCCCACGTGGTGGTGTCCGCAGGCGTTCATGCAACCGGAAATATTAAGATCGAGCGGGCCCAGGTCGTACAGGAAGTCCAAGTCCTCAAAGCGCTCCTGCAGGGCTTGGGCAATGGGGATCGACACTGCATTGGCCAAGCTGCAGTAGTCACCGCCCGGGCAGCAGATGATATCGTTCAGCGTACCCACGGTGGGGTTGGCCATACCCAACGCTTCCAGCTCGTTCCAGAGCGCTTCGATTTCATCAACCGGTACGTCGGAGAGCACTAGGTTCTGCTCGTGGGTCACGCGTATTTCGCTAAAGCTGTAGCGATCGGCCAGGTCCGCCACGGCGTCCATCTGGTCTGCAGTGACATCGCCCGGGGCGTGTTCACGGCGCTTGAGCGACAGCGTGACCGCCTTGTAGCCCGGCACCTTATGGTCGGTGACGTTGTTGGTGACAAAGCGTGCAAAACTGCGATTTTCGGTACGCAGACGTTCAAAGTCAGCAATCGCGCTTTCGGCTACCGGGCGACGCTCGGGTTCAGGGAAGTGACGCTTGGCCGCATCAACCGCCGCCTGGTTTAGTGTCTGCGGGCCATCTTTCAAATGCGCCCATTCTTCATCAACGCGCCGGCGGTACTCTTCGATACCCAACGCCTTGACCAGAATCTTGATACGCGCCTTGAACTTGTTGTCCCGACGGCCAAACTGGTTATAAACACGTACGCAGGCTTCCAGGTAGGTCAGTAGGTGCTGCCAAGGAAGGTCTTCACGGACTACTTCGGCAATCATCGGCGTACGGCCAAGGCCGCCACCCGCCAGTACCTTAACGCGTAGCTCGCCTTCCTCGTTACGCCACAGGCGAAGGCCGATGTCGTGGACCTGAATCGCCGCACGATCCTTGGCCGCACCGGTCACGGCAATCTTGAACTTGCGTGGCAAGTAGGCAAATTCCGGGTGCAGCGTCGACCACTGGCGGATTAGCTCGCACCAGGGGCGCGGGTCTTCTACTTCGTCGTTGGCAATACCTGCAAACTGGTCACTGGTGGTGTTGCGAATACAGTTGCCGCTGGTTTGAATGGCGTGCATCTGTACTTTCGCAAGTTCAGCCAGAATATCCGGTACGTCTTCCTGAGCTGGCCAGTTCAGCTGAAGGTTCTGCCGAGTAGTAAAGTGCCCATAGCCGCGGTCATAGCGCCGTGTGATATCCGCAAGCGAGCGCAGCTGATAGCTGGCAAGCATGCCGTACGGGATGGCGATGCGAAGCATCGGCGCATGCCGCTGGATATACAAGCCATTTTGCAGGCGTAGCGGACGAAACTCTTCTTCTCCCAGGCGTCCCGCCAGGTAGCGATCCATCTGGTCGCGAAACTGGGCAACGCGCTCATCGACAAGCGTCTGGTCATGAATATCATAACGGTACATGTGGCACGATCCTGCTAAAAGCGAAGTGGTCACGTCAAGGCGGACAATAATATAGTGTTACCTTAACGCGTGTGTCATATTCTACAAAAGAATATATAATTATCTTTTTATCGTTAAATGCTATTTAAAACGCTGGGCGCTAGCCAGCGCCTGCGCTGCCATATCCAAAGAAATCCCGCTGAGTTGGCCAGACGGTAAAAAAGCTGTACGAGCCAAACGCCAAGAAGTCCCTGCTCCAAGCCAACGCCCACCCACCAAGCAAGAGGCAGAAATAGCAGCCATTGCATACCAAGGGTTAACACCATTACCGTACGCTGCGCCCCGGCGCCCATCAATGCCTGGGCAAGTACCAGAGCAGCCGCATCCAGCACAATCATCACGCCGGTAATCTGCAAGGGTAGCGTACCCAGCGCCACAAGCTCATGGCTTGAAAAGAAAATACCGAGCACCTGGGTGGGAAGTACCAGCATGGGCAGCGCCAGAACGGTCAACAGCACGCCCGCCACGCGTAGCGCATCTAGCCCCCACCTGTGGGCGGAGTGCTGATCGTCGCGGCCCAGCGCTTCGCCCACCAGGCTCATTACGGCAACGCCAACGCCTACGCCAGGCAATATCAGCAGTAGCGACAGGTTGACCAGAACATGACCAACAGCAACGCTTGCCGTGCCCAGGCGGCTTAACAGCCAGAAAAGCACTACATAGCCCGCCGCAAAACATACCTGTTGCAGCGAGTGAGGAAGGGCGAGAGCCAAAGTGGTGCGCAGTGTATCAAGCGATGGCAGACTTGATAGAAGGCCATTTTGGTGACGCTGGCTTACGGTTACCCAAAGCCAGATGAAAAGGCCTAAAAACATCGAGAGGGTCGTGCCAACACCTGCGCCGCTGGCTCCCAGCCGGGGTAGACCAAATAGGCCATAGATAAGCCCGCAACTGGCTGCCACATTAAACACCTGAACAATCATGATGATGCGCAGATAAAGGTGCGTTTGCTGACGGCCGTTCCAGTAGCCGCGAAAACAGAGAGTTAATGCAATGGCAGTAAGTGCGATAACGCGCCAACGGAAGTAATCAACCGCGACGTGCTGTACTTCCGGTGCCTGGGTTATTAAATGCAGCAGGGCCGGTGCCAGCCACCAGGCAAGTAACGACAGCGGAAGCCCTGTTGCCAAGCCAATGACGGCACCTGCCTGCAACGGTTGGCTTAGATATTGATTGCTTGCCCCAAGACGTTGAGATGTTTGCGATTGGACGCTTGAGGAGAGTCCGAATACCAGCGCGGTTATCATGAACATGGCATAACCGCCAACCCCGACGCCCGCCAGCGCTACCTGCCCCAGGTGCCCGACCAGAGCCGCATCAATGATGTTGAGCATACTTTGGGAGAGCATGCCCAACATGATGGGTAACGCCAGGCGCATCACCTTGCCGTGACGGCGAGCTACTAACGCCATATCAGCTGGGGTCGTAAGAGAGTACTGGCGATAGCCAGCGCTCCATTTCCTCAAGCGGCATCTGCTTGCGCAGGGCGATGGCTTCCACCTGGTCACGGGTAATCTTGCCGGTTGAGAAGTACTTGGACTGCGGGTGCGCAAAGTACCAGCCCGCGACGGCAGCGGCGGGCCACATGGCGTAGCTTTCGGTAAGCGCCAGGCCGGTATTCTCCGTGGCGTTCAGCAGCTTGAACAGTGTACCTTTCTCGGTGTGGTCCGGACACGCAGGGTAGCCGGGGGCAGGGCGTATGCCCTGATACTTTTCGGCGATAAGCGCGTCGTTATCCAGGGTTTCTTCAGGCACGTAGCCCCAAAACTCTTTACGCACCCGTTCGTGAATGCGCTCTGCAAAAGCTTCCGCGAGGCGATCAGTCAGGGCCTGCACCAGAATAGCGTTATAATCATCACCCGCCGCTTCATAGGCCTTGGTCAGCTCGTCAACGCCATGGCCTGTGGTCACGGCAAAGCCGCCAATCCAATCCGCCTTGCCGCTCTCTTTAGGGGCGATGAAATCTGCCAGGCTATAGCAGATGCCGTCGCGACCCTTGGTGGTTTGCTGTCGAATATGGTGAAGCCGTTCAACCACTTCGCTGCGCGATTCGTCGGCATACACTTCAATCACGTCATCATCAACGCTATTGGCAGGCCATAAGCCAATCACACCACGCGCCTGAATACGCTTTTCATCAAGCAGTTTACGCAGCATTGCCTGGGCATCGGCAAACAGGCTGCGCGCGGCTTCACCCACGATTTCATCGTCAAGAATCTTGGGGTACTTACCCGCCAATTGCCAGCTCATGAAGAAGGGTGTCCAATCGATACGCTCGATTAGCTCTTCCAGGTCATAGTCATCAAATGTCTTGAGACCCAGGAACTTGGGCTCAATCGGTGTCACGCTGTTCCAATCTGTACGAAAGCGCCGTTTGCGCGCCTGGGTGTAATCCAGGTCCGCTGCTTTGGGACGACGTTTAGCGTTACGCTCGCGGACCTTTTCGTACTCCTCGCGAATCTCTGCGACATACGCCGTTTTAAGGTTCGGCGCCAGCAAGCGCCCGGCCACGCCGACCGCACGCGAGGCATCAGTCACGTAAATCACCGGATGCTCATATTGTGGCTCTATCTTGACCGCGGTATGCGCTTTGGAAGTTGTGGCTCCACCGATAAGCAGCGGCAGATTCATGCCCCGACGTTGCATTTCCTTGGCAACGTGAACCATTTCATCAAGTGACGGCGTAATCAGACCTGAGAGGCCAATGATATCGGCGTTATGGTCGATTGCGGCCTGCAATATTTTTTCAGCGGGCACCATCACGCCAAGGTCGATAACCTCGTAGTTATTACACTGCAGCACCACGCCAACGATATTTTTGCCGATATCGTGAACATCGCCCTTAACCGTGGCCATGACAATCTTGCCCTTGGCCTGAGTACCTTCGCTTTTTTCAGCTTCGATATACGGAATCAGGTAGGCAACAGCCTGCTTCATGACACGCGCAGATTTAACCACCTGAGGCAGGAACATCTTGCCGGCACCAAACAGGTCGCCGACCACGTTCATGCCATCCATCAACGGTCCTTCGATGACCTCGATAGGGCGCTCAGCCTGGAGGCGGGCTTCTTCGGTGTCATCTTCAATATAGGCCGTGATGCCTTTTACCAGGGCATGCTCAATGCGCTTGTTAACCGGCCAGCCGCGCCACTCAAGATCTTCCTTTTTGGCCGGGCCACTGCCATCACCCTTGTATTTGTCAGCGATATCCAGAAGACGCTCGGTACCGTCGCTGCGACGGTTAAGCACCACGTCCTCAACTGCTTCACGAAGTTCAGCAGGCAAGTCGTCATATACCGCCAGCTGCCCCGCGTTGACAATACCCATGGAAAGACCGGCGCGGATGGCGTGATACAGAAACACAGAGTGAATGGCTTCACGTACCGGGTTATTGCCGCGGA
The DNA here is from genome assembly GCF_003990185.1 of Vreelandella nanhaiensis. Taxonomy (GTDB): domain Bacteria; phylum Pseudomonadota; class Gammaproteobacteria; order Pseudomonadales; family Halomonadaceae; genus Vreelandella; species Vreelandella nanhaiensis. Next base: position 69,162 of record NZ_RZHF01000008.1, read on the forward strand.
AAGAGAAGGAAACGTTGGAAACCCCCCCGGAGATCATGGCATGTGGCAGGTTTTCACGAATCCACTGGGCGGCTTCGATAAAATCAACCGCGTAGTTATTGTGCTCATCGATACCCGTGGCGATGGCAAAGATGTTGGGGTCGAAGATGATATCTTCCGGCGGAAAACCGATTTCATCGACCAGCAGGCGATAGGCACGTTCACAGATTTCCGTTTTTCGCGCGAACGTATCGGCCTGGCCCTCTTCGTCAAACGCCATGACCACGATAGCGGCGCCAAAACGGCGACACTTGGTTGCCTGCTCACGAAACGCCGCTTCGCCTTCCTTCAGCGAAATCGAGTTAACCACGGCCTTACCTTGAACACACTTCAGACCTGCTTCAATGATGTCCCACTTGGAGGAGTCAATCATGATCGGTACGCGGGCAATATCCGGCTCGCCAGCGATCAGGTTAAGAAAGCGCACCATGGCTTCCTTGGACTCCAGCATGCCTTCATCCATATTGATATCGATGATCTGGGCACCGCTCTCTACTTGCTCCAAGGCAACTTCTAGGGCAGTGGTAAAATCCTCTTCCACGATAAGCCGCTTGAAGCGTGCCGAGCCTGTCACGTTGGTACGCTCACCTACGTTGACGAACAGCGAATCACCATCAATATTGTAGGGTTCAAGGCCTGAAAGGCGACAGGCAGGGCTTCGAACCGGAATTTGACGAGGTTCCATTGAGCTTACCGCTTCAGCTATCGCGCGGATATGTTCAGGCGTCGAACCGCAGCAGCCGCCAATGATATTGACAAGACCACTTTGCGCGAACTCACTGACAATGGACGCCATTTCCTCCGGCGTCTGATCATATTCGCCAAATTCGTTAGGTAAACCTGCGTTAGGGTGTGCCGATACAAAGGTGTCCGCTTTGGTAGACAGCTCTTCCAGATAGGGGCGCAGCTCTTCAGCCCCTAATGCACAGTTAAGGCCGACTGAGAGCGGCTGTGCATGGCGTACCGAGTTCCAGAAAGCTTCAGTGGTCTGGCCTGAAAGCGTGCGGCCCGAAGCATCGGTGATCGTGCCCGAGATCATTACCGGCAGGCGCCTGCCAAGAGCTTCAAACAGCTCTTCAAGCGCATAGATAGCCGCTTTGGCATTGAGCGTATCGAAGATGGTTTCGATCATGATCAGATCGGCGCCGCCATCGATAAGTGCTTGAGCAGCTTCGTAATAGTTCTCACGCAACTCATCGAATGTCACGTTACGCTTGGCAGGGTCGTTTACATCTGGCGATAGCGATGCGGTGCGCGATGTTGGACCGAGTACACCTGCTACATACCGCGGCACGCCGGTTTCTGCCCCCACGGCGTCGCACACTTCGCGCGCCAATCGAGCCGACTCGCGGTTGAGCTCTACAACGAGCTCTTCCATACCGTAATCGGCCTGCGACAGGCGCGTGCTGTTAAAGGTATTGGTTTCAATGATATCGGCGCCTGCTTCCAGGTAGTCGCGATGGATACGCGAGACCACGTCGGGACAGGTCAATGCCAAAAGGTCATTATTGCCTTTTAAATCCGACGGCCATTCGCTGAAGCGTTCGCTACGAAAGTCTTCCTCGCTCAGTTGGGCATTTTGCAGCATGGTCCCCATTCCACCATCCAGAATCAGGATGCGTTGGGCAAGGCGTTGGGCGAGAGAGGCGTTCAAGTCACTAGCGGCCATAACAGGGGGAATTCTCCAGCGTCTTAATCGAAAACGGTTATCAAAATATGTTATCGAAAAGGGATTTAGGCGTCGGTTAATGTCATAACGATAACGAAACAGGCAAGTATCATACCAAAGGCCGCCAAGCAGGGCAGCTATGCAATGCAACTGTTAAGCAATCCAGTCATTTGGCACATTTTAATAGCCTACTAAAACAGTCAGGATTGTGTCGACGCGCTGTTTTGCATACCATAGTGTCAAAATGACATGTGAAGTGGTATTGCCACAGTTCACGAGAGGGAAATAGCCTCATGACCACGACTATCGAAGCACCCGGTATCGACATTACCGATAGCGCCCAGGAGTACCTTGCGGAGCTGCTTGAAAAGCAGAACGTTGAAGGTATTGCCGTGCGTATTTTTATTACCCAGCCCGGCACGCCTTACGCGGAAACCTGCCTAGCCTACTGTCGCCCGGGCGAGGAAGAGCCCACCGACGTCAAGCTCGAGCTTGAAAAGATCAACGTTTATCTTGATAAAAACAGCTTGGCGTTTTTGGAAGAAGCGGTGGTCGATTTTAACGCAGATCGCATGGGTGGACAGTTAACGATCAAGGCGCCCAATGCCAAAATGCCCAAGGTTAATGCTGACAGCCCCTTGGAAGACCGTATCAATTATGTTCTGTACAGTGAAATCAACCCTGGCCTGGCGGCTCATGGGGGAGAGATCAAACTGGTTGAACTAACCGAACAGAAAATGGCCATCCTGGCCTTTGGTGGCGGCTGTCAGGGCTGCGCGGCGGTTGATTTGACCCTGAAGGATGGCGTTGAAAAAACCTTGATGGAGCGTATTCCTGAGCTTGCAGGCATTCGTGATGTCACCGACCATACAGACAACACAAACGCCTATTACCGCTAGATAATACTGCTTGCGTTGCTAGAACCCAGCCAATGGCTGGGTTCTTTTCGTTTTGCTAAAACGATTCTCCCAAGAGGCATCGTCTGTTAATGGCGTTCATGCTTTCGCTTCTACCTATGTCGCTGCTATTTCTGGGTGGCCTATTTATTTACGCCGAATGTTTTATTCGCTGGCGAAGCTTGGGGAGAGTGCGAGATATAGGGGGGATCCTCAGACACATCAATAGGGCGCCTATAGCGGCATATATAAGCCACTCTTGCATATCTGCGCGCACTACCCACAAGAAATGCAGGAGTACTAGCCCAAGGATTGCATAGTTGGCTTTATGCAAGGTTTTCCAGCGTTTCCCAAGCTTGCGCATTGACCAGCGGTTGGAGGTGATGCCTAAGGCAATCAAGCCCAGAAGAGCCAGCATGCCGACAATGATATAGGGCCGGTTGACAATTTCACTGCCTAGCTGAGCCCAGTTGAGGCCCAGAATAAACAACACGTAGCAGAGTAGGTGCATAGCCGCGTAGGCAAGCGCCCAGAGCCCCAACTGGCGGCGAATAAGGCTAAACCCCTTCCAGCGGGTCAGTTTTGTTAGCGGCGTCAAGCTTAGCGTCAGCAGCAGCAACCAAAGTGCGCCTTGGCCGATATTAAGCAGCAGGTAGCGTCCGGGCTCTGGCCCGGCCATGTTATTGGCTATCTGCCATCCCCACCAAATTAAGGGCATTAGGGCAGCAATAAAGACACCAACTCGCCAGAGCGACAAAAAACAAGCGGGCATTGGCATTAGTAATTAACCCGCAGGTCCATTCCGGAATAGAGGCTGGCGACTTCATCGGCATAGCCATTAAACATACGCGTGTCGATGATATTGGTATTGAAAAGGCTGTTAGGCAGGCGGCGCTCCGTTGCCTGGCTCCAGCGAGGATGATCAACCTCAGGATTCACATTAGCGTAGAACCCGTACTCATTGGCAGCGATCTTCTGCCACGAATTGAGCGGCTCTTCTTCGACCAGCGATATACGCACAATGGATTTGATACTTTTGAAGCCGTATTTCCAGGGCACAACCAGGCGCAGGGGGGCGCCGTTCTGGTTGGGCAGCTCCCGGCCATACATGCCCATGGCCAGAAAGCTTAATGGATGCATGGCCTCATCAAGCCTCAAGCCCTCAACGTATGGCCAATCGATGAGGGCAAACGAAGAGCGCTGACCGGGCATTTGCTCAGGGTCTACCAGGGTTTCAAAACGCACGTACTTGGCTTTTGACGTGGGCTCTGCGCGCTGTATGACATCGGCAAGGGAAATGCCCAGCCAGGGAATCACCATTGACCAGGCCTCAACGCAGCGCAGGCGATAAATACGCTCTTCAAACTTAGAGGGTGACGCAATATCTTCAAGGGAAAAGCGACCACCATTATTGACCTCGCCATCAATCACCACGCTCCAGGGCTGCGTTACCAACGTGCCGGCCTTACGTGCAGGGTCGCTTTTTCCCGTTCCGAATTCAAAAAAGTTGTTATAGCCACTGGCATCCGCAAAAGGGGCCGTTTTGTCCTGGGCAGGATCGCTCGGCACCACGGCTTGCCACTCGGCGGCATCACGCTTTTCCTTAAACCATTCGGGGGCGTCACTACTGGGTACGTCTTTGTAGTCAGGCCGCTGCTCTGATGCATGGGCGCTGCCTGCAAATGCCAAGCCAGCCCCCAGGCCGGCAAGCCCACCCATAAAGCGTCGGCGAGATAGATATGCTGACTCGGGGGTAACCTCCGATTCGTGTAAATCGCTTGGCTTGGCAATTTTAATCAGCATGGTGATATCTCCTGCCAGTGAGCACGTATTGCTGGCTAGTATGATTCAACTAAGAAATACATTGAGTGGTTAAAAGAGCAGAACAGCTTGGGTTCATCTCAATGCTGGATTGCTCATCGGTAATTAAGCGTAGACTTTTCATTGCCTGTTCAGGGAGCTTTCTAGTCACTTTTCGACGGTTTTTCTTTGATGCTAATTGAGGCGGGTAGTTCAGCAAGTTGCTGCTGTAACGTTAGCATTTGTTGAGCCATTTGCGCTTGCCACTCACGCTCATGCCGAGCCTTTTCACTTTGCTGCTGGTAAGCGTTCTGCGCTTGGCTCAGCTGCTGAGTAACAGACTCATATTGCTGCTTTAGTGTTACGATCTGCTGTTCGAGATCTTTAACCTGTTGCGCTGAATTGGCCGTTTCAACCTGTTGCTGGCGTAGCTCGCTACGGCTTGATTTCAGCTCTTCATTCAACGCTTCAATCCGCTGTTGCTTCTGCTGTAGCCGTTTCTGGAAAGCTTTCTCTTCCTGGGCGCGTTCTTGGCGTGCTTCGTCCAGCATCGCCATTAGGCGTCCTTCGGCGGCTTCGTTACGCTGTTCTTCTTGAGCTAGGCGCTTTTCCCAGCCGCTTTGCTGTTCTTTCAAAGCCTGGCTGTGCTGTTCAGCAATAGCCGTGTGCTGCTGCTGCATTTCCTGATTGGCATTTTTAAGCTGCTGATTCTCTTGTCGCGCCTCATTAGCAGCTTGTTGAAGGTGCTGCTCACTGGCCTGGCTTGCTGCCAGTTCGCGATTGAGTGCTTCCAGGCGCTGCTCGGTATGTCGTAGATGTTCAGCCAAAGCGCTTTCGCGCTGTTCGGCATTGGCTGTCTTCTGGGCTGCCTCCATGGCCGCCCGCTGCGCCTCTTCTACCTGCCTGTTGGCTTCTTCGCGGTAATGAATAAGTGCCTGATTAGCAACTTCCTGAGCTTCACGCCATAACTCGCTTGCAACATTAACGACGACTTCGGGAACACCCTTGGGCGGAGGGACGTCGCGGTTTTGCTCGCGCTCAGTGCGCCATAGGCGAAAGTGCTCACTAATGGTCGTAAAACTACCGGTACCCAGCACCTCGCGGATGCGCTGCACGCTAGGTGTATCTCCACGGCTCAATAGTGTATCGATTGCCTGCTGAACATCACTGTACTGAATACCACTGCGTGCCATGTTAAGTGCCTTCTTGCGCGAACGATTGATGGCCTATTATCCGCTGATTTAGTTTTTAACACAATAATTACGTTATATGTATTACGTAATTATATTTATCTTAAATACCATAAAATCAAGATTACCCATATTATCTTGAGTTTTGTGAGCTGTAGCATCATACTTTTAGGCCTCAAACCGCCTACTGCTTTGCTTATAGGTAGGTAGATACTTATGCGTATAATAATATTCAGTGACTTGTGTTTATTTATTAGTTAATTCAATGTGTTATTAATGTTCAAGGCGGGTAATGATTCATATAAATGAAAGTAAAGAGAGCGGCTTGGTCAACATCAGAGGAGGCGTTCAGCGAGAAGTGCTGCCGGTTGCACCACTGGTGGTCGAGCGTGCTATCAAACCGGCCGGAGCACGAATTAGTGCCGGTACGGATGCTGAAGCCGTAGCAGCGTGGCTGGTCGAGTACCAGGACAGCCCGCAAACCTTAAAGAGCTATCGCCGTGAAACGGAGCGCCTGCTGCTATGGCTTGAAAGCAAGCAGCTAACGCTTGGCGCCCTGGACCGGGAAATGTTGCGTCAGTTTGAGCTTTTTCTGGCTGATCCTCAGCCTTACGAACACTGGGTTGGGCCTTCCAAGCCTCGCCATCATCCCCAGTGGCGCCCCTTTAGAGGCGGGCTTTCGCCTGCTAGCCGCCGTCAGAGCCTGATTATTCTGCAGGGGCTTTTTAGCTGGCTGGTAGAAGCAGGGTGGGTTAGTCATAACCCGTTTAGGTTAATGCGTGATAAATCACGTCGCTTGAGTAACCATTCACAACGCATCGAGCGTTACCTTGAACGCGGTTTATGGGAGTGGTTTTGGCAATGGCTAAATAGGCCGCTAGCGCTAGGCCAGAGTAGCCGCGCCGAGTATGAGCAAATCAGGCGCCAGTTTATTTTTAGTTTTGCCTATCTACTCGCCCCGCGTATAAGCGAAATGGCCGATGCCCGAATGGGAGATTTCCAGATGGTAGAAGGGCGCTGGTGGTGGTCTGTGGTAGGCAAGGGCAGTAAAATAGCCCGTGTACCGCTGCCTGAAGATATGCAGGAGTGCCTGGCCCGGTGGCGAAAATACCTGGGGCTCAACGCTTGGCCAGACCATGCAGATGAAAGCCCGGTGATAAGGGCGCTTGATGGCTGCCGGGGCATTGGCCATAACCAGCTTTATCGATTGATTCGTGACACCTTTTTACAGGCGGCCGACGCGCTTGAGAACGAGGGCGGGCTGCCAGCCTATATAGCCGCGTTGCGTAAAGCTACCCCGCACTGGTTGCGTCACACATCCATTACCCACCAGGCGCAGGCCGGTATTAGTTTGCGTCATTTGGCCGAGAGCGCACGGCATGCACGATTGGATACCACGTCTCGCTACCTGCATACAGAGGATGACGAGTGGCACCGCGAACAGCAACGCCACCGGCTTACGCCATAATACCCCTTTAAAGCAGGCTGAATTGGTATACTGAGTCACTGATTTTTTAAATACGTATACGAAAGGAATTTCCATGAGCACTTCCGGCGCCGAACAGGCTCAGCAAGAGCTGATTGAAGAGTTCGAGATGTTTGATAATTGGATGGACCGATATCAATACATTATTGATATGGGCAAGCAGTTGCCTGATTTTCCTGAGGCGCTGAAAACCGATCAGTATAAAATTCAGGGCTGTCAGTCAAATGTTTGGATGTGCCATGAGGAGCGGGACAATCAACTAATTTTCAAGGCCACCTCTGATGCGGCCATTGTCTCTGGGCTTATCGCGGTACTCCTGCGGATTTACAGCGGGCGCTCGGCGGCTGAAATCAGCACGACCGAGCCTCACTTCATGGCCGACCTAGGGTTGGATAAGCACCTCTCTCCCACGCGCAGTAACGGCCTGCATGCCATGCTTGAGCGAATCTATCAAGTCGCCAAACAGAGTTGAGCATACGAATCTTATTCGAGAATAAGACAGCCTAAGGGTTTTACTAAAGAAAAGCTTTACTGAAAGGCTGGCTTTAGTGAGGAGAGTGGTTATCGCCATACGATGGCCGCTCACTATCCTCGCGGCAAAGCTGCTCGCTGCGCCCGCCGGGCACTGGATCCATGCCGCCGGGATTACCCGGGTGGCACTTGGTGATCCGCTTGAGGGCCATCCAGCCGCCTTTAACAGGCCCATGGACCTGGATGGCTTCAATGGTATAGGAAGAACAGCTGGGCCAGAAACGGCAGCGCGGGCCAAGCAGGGGGCTGATGGCATACTGATAAAGGCGTACAGCGGCTATCAGCAAATAGCCCACAAGACGGCTGGCTACGCTGAAGCCTGTACGCCACCACTGTGCCATTATTGGTTACCGTATAGCTCAGCCGGGTCGATCAGTGGTTCACTGTTGATGTGCGCCTGCTTATCGTTTAGCGAAAGGTAGAAACAACTGCGGCGGCCGGTATGACAGGCAGGGCCGGTTTGCTCAACCTCTAAAAGCAGTGTGTCGCCATCGCAATCTAATGCTGCCGATTTGAGATGTTGCTGCTGGCCTGATGATTCGCCTTTGCGCCATAGCTTTTTACGCGAGCGCGAATAGTAGCAGACGCGGTGGGTCGCCAGCGTCTCTTCGAGCGCTTCTCGGTTCATCCATGCCATCATCAGCACTTCTTTGGTGTCGTGCTGCTGAGCAATGGCGGGTAACAAACCTTCAGCATTGAAGCGCACAGCATCGAGAAGCGTCATCGTGTCAGGTAAGGTATCTTTGGAAGCGGCCGACTCAAGCGCTTTGAAAAGCTCGTTTGAGGGTAGTTGGCTAAAACGGGACATGCTATTTACTCGCTCTTGGCTCTGCAGTTCTGACACAGCCCTTGTAACTCGATGGTTTGGCGTTCAACACTAAACCCCTGACGCTTGGCGAAAGCGGCTAACTGGTCGCTTACTTCATCCAAATGCAACTCCTCTACGTACCCACACTGGCGGCAGATAAGTAACTGAAAGCCATGGATATGCTCAGGGCAGGCGCATGCCACGTAAGCATTTTGCGATTCAATCCGATGCACAAGGCCCTGGTCAATTAAGAATTCGAGGGCTCTATACACAGTTGGCGGGCGCGCAGCCGCGTGCTCTGTGGAAAGCTTATCAAGCAGGTCATAGGCCTTAAGACCACCACCATTCTTGGCAATCAGTTCCAGCACTCGACGCCGAATGGGCGTAAATCGAACGCCGCGGCTATGGCACTGTGATTCCGCTTGTTGAAGTAGCGTATTCGCTTCAGTCATTGGTGCACTCGTTGAACGTCATAAGCCTTAGTCTACGCGCTTGCAGTAGTTGTGTCAGGGGTTTCGGCCAGCTCACTCTTACGCGCAAAGTGGTACTGGGCAAAGGCTACACGTTTGGCAACCGATACCCCCTCAGGCTGACGCTCAATCAAATCGAGTCGGCGGCGCAGGCCTTCGCCGTTTGTCATCTGAATGGCAAGGCCCGGGCGAGCATTGAGTTCCAACAGCATGGGGCCATGCTGACGATCAAGCACCATATCTGTCCCCAGATAACCCAAGCCGGTCATTTCATAACAGCCTGCCGCCAGATTAAGCAAGGTATCCCATTGAGGGACCACCAAGCTTGCAAGGTCATGGCCCGTATCGGGGTGACTAAAGCACGGTCGGTCAAACTGTACGCCACGCAAAGCCTCACCGGTGGCGATGTTTAACCCAACGCCTACAGCCCCTTGGTGCAGATTGGCTTTACCATCAGAGGCCGCCGTAGATAAACGCATCATGGCCATCACCGGATAACCCTTGAAAACAATGACCCGGATATCCGGCACGCCTTCATAGGTATAGGCCATCAAGCTTTCATCAAAATTGATCAGTGTCTCGATCAGGGCAACATCCGGAGAGCCACCCAGTGAGTAAAGTCCTGAGAGGATGTTAGAAACATGGCGCTCCACATCCTCAAGAGTCAGATGCGCGCCACTGGGCTTCACAAACTGGTTATCGACGACTTTTTCAATAACCAGAATGCCCTTGCCGCCGCTGCCTTTGGCGGGCTTGATCACAAAGCCATTGTGGCCAGTTAGCATGTCGCCAATATGTTTGACGCCAAACTGTGTGGTCACCGTGCCAATCAGTTCGGGCGTGGTAATCCCGTACTGTTGGGCAAGCAGCTTGGTTTTCAGCTTGTCATCTACCAGCGGATAGAGACGGCGCGAATTGTAGCGGCCGATGTACCGGATGTTACGCCGGTTCATGCCGATGATGCCTTTATCCCGAAGGCGGCCCGGCCATGCCCAGTCCTTGAACCAGCTCATGACGGCTTCTCGTCATCGGTGATCGGTTTGAAGCGGCGCAGCTCCAGCAAACGGTAGCCCGTGTAGTTACCCAGCAGCAAAATCAGAGCCATCAGGATCAGCTGAACGCCCAGGAAGTTGAAAGTAATATGGCGTACCCAGGGATTGTTCATGGCCAGGTAGGCGAGTACCGCAGTCAACAGGCTGCCGCCGCCCTGAATCAGTACCTGTTTAGGACCTTCTTCTTCCCAGAGAATCGACATCCGCTCAATGGTCCAGGCCAGGATGATCATCGGGAAGAACGTGACCGTAAGCCCGGCGCTTAGCCCCATACGGTACGCCAGAACGGTGAAGATGGAGATAATGGCGATGACCGTTATGATGACCGCGGAAACCCTGGCTACAAGTAGTAGATTCAGGTAAGAGAGATAATTACGGATAATCAGACCAACGGCGACAATCAGCAGAAAGCCGATCAAACCAGTGGGCAGGGTGGTTTGAATAAAGGCGAGGGCAATGAGCACCGGCATAAAGGTGCCCGATGTCTTAATACCCACCAGCACGCGTAGAAATACCACTACCAATGCGCCAATCGGGATCAGCAGAATGGTCTGGAAAAGCGCCTGTTCTTCCAGCGGCAAGCTGTGGATGGAAAAATTGAGTAGCGTGTCTTCTGAGTAGTGGTTGCGTACCGCGGCTGAAGCTGGCTGATGATGCGTCAGCATGGAAAACGATACCCGCGAATTGGTGCCGCCCTGGACTTCAAGCACCGCACGCCCACCGGTTTCCCATAGCAGCAGGTTATCTGGCTGTCCCTGTTCGCCCGTTATGGGGTTAAACAGTGACCACTGATTGGCAGACTCATCGAACACTTGAATCCAGCTGCTTAACGACTGGCGGCGGCGCCCATCTTCAAGCACCAGCCCGCTCACTTCTCGGGCTTGAACGCCTGCTTGATTAAGTAAGCGGACAATTAGTGCCGAAGGCGTTTCCTGAGTAAGCAGCAAGCGGGCGCTTTCGCCCTGGCGTTCCCCATTTACATCTAAAATCAGCTCGCGCGTGAAGGTAGCGTTATTGGCGCTGCGCGCCCATGCTCTGTCAATTAGCTGGCTGGCGGCCGAGTCATAGGGGCTTTCCCAGGGCGTTGTCGAGGCTAGCCCGGGTGGCGTCTGTATCGGTGGGCGGGCGTCGGGTGAAACCAGCATCTGTACAGAGTAGTAAAGCTGCTGACTGCCGGCCGCATCACGTGTTGTCCACTGTGCCTGACGGCCCAGCTCGTCGGCTTTGTATGCTAATCCATATCCCGAAGAGGCGGTATTTTCGGTTAAGACACGAAAGCCGTTTTGATGCGATGGCAAGGCAAGGTCAACCTGAACCGGACCGTTTTGGGCATTGAAGTTAATAACGGCTTCAATTTCCCACACCTGGCGCTGTTCGCCCGGTACCCAAGGTATCTCAAATTGAAGATGCCGGTGCACACTGGTGGCAATACCTGCCACCAGAAGTAATCCAACAATTACATAAAAAGGGAGCCGGGACATGAAAATTCCTTTTAGCGAAAAGCGGCAGGGGAGCGCGATTACTCTTCGGTATCGTCTTGGTCGGCCACTTCGTCTTCAGCGGCCTGTTCAGCGGGTTCACCGCCGGGGAATTCAGGGCGTTCATGTAAATAGGCTTGGGCTACATCAATAATCGCAATATCCATCATGAAACGCCGCCCAAGCAGCACGGGGAAATCCAGATGAGTACGATCATTCAGGGTAAATTGAACATTTTCACGGATAGGCCCCAGAGTCATCAACAGAGAAATAACGGGACGCGTAGCTTCGCCTGATGCTTGAATGATGCGCACGCGACGTTCAACCGGTGCTTCAATCCACTCATTGCGCAATGACTCAACCACCACGTCGTCTTCGTTAAGCGCAAGCTTAAAACGAACCCAGTCTTCGCCGTCCCGCTCAAAACGGGTAATATCGGATGCTGACAATGAAGAAGTGTTCGCGCCGGAATCAACCCGCGCCTTTAGATACGTACCGATTCCTGGTAAACCTACCCATTCACTTCGACCCACAATGGTTTTGCTCTCCAGCGTATTATCAACTTCGCACTCTTCACGAATGATAATCGGCTCTTCACCGCGAGCTTCCAAAGCCTGGACGTCGCTGCGCAACAGGCGAAGAAGGCTGCCCACTTCACGAACATCCGCGGTCAGGGATTGCTGTCGATTAAGTTGTTGTTCTTGGTACTGTGTTTGCGCGTCACACTGCTGCGATAAGGCATCTTGCAGTTCGAGTATTCGCGTATTGAACGACGCTTCACTTAACGGTGGAGGCTCATTGGGCTCAGGCTGCTGTAGGGCACAGCCGGAGAATAAAAGTGATAAACCAGCCATCAGCCACAAAACACCTGGGCGCATAACGAGTGACATCCTTGAAAATTAAAAAGGAATGATAAGGAGAAGCTAGTCCGGTTGTCCAACGTGATGACATCTTTTTTAAAGATTAACCACCACTTGATTTAACATAATATATATTATGCGAACACCTGGAGCTTGAATTGATCTGCAAGCGATTCGGCAGACTACTGGACACTCACCCATTAACGCAAGCATTCTCGCAAACTGTGCATTTTCAATAAATTACTAGTACCTCAAGCTCCCAATCCTGGCATATTTCTTGGCGTAATACTTCTGCTTCATGTATCAGACTAAATTCTAGCGCGGTACTGCCCTGACTACGCATACAAAAAAGCAGCCCTTACTCCAGGCTGCTTTTATAAACGGTACGACCCTTAACGCTTAATCGTCGGCAGGTGCATAGGAGCCATCTTCACGATGCACTTCTTTACCACTTAACGCAGGCGTGAAAACACAAGCAACTGTCATACCTTTCTCTTTGCCACGCAGCAGGTGTTCGTCATGTTGGTCAAGCAGGTAAATATCGCCTGCCTTGATCGGCCAGATTTTACCATCTGCAACAGTTTCTACTTCGCCTTCACCTTCGTAACAAAAGACGGCTTCATAATGGTGCTTGTACTGAATGTGAGTTTCAGTACCTGGAAAGATACGTGTAATATGAAATGAGAAGCCTGCGTTATCTTCGGCCAGCACCAGGCGCGTACTATCCCAGTTGCCGTTTTCAGCGGTTACTAGACGATCTGTCTTCCTTGCTTCTTCAAGATTACGAACAATCATCATGTACTCCTTTATAAAGCGGCTGATTTTGCCAGCCGCCGGGTCGATAATTAGGAATTAATTAACAAAGCAAGTGAAAGGCCCAAGCCTAACGGTGTATTAGCCATTCACAACAGACGTGACAGACGTTTCTAGAATATCCAGCGCTTCAAGTAGGTCTTCATCGGTAATGGTTAGTGGGCAAAGGCACTTAACCACTTCGCCTTCCGGGCCGCTGGTTTCAATGATCAGGCCATTTTCAAACGCTTTGCTGGTAATTTTGTCTGCGATATCGCCTGACACAACATCAATACCGCGCATCAAGCCGCGGCCACGCTCTGTGGCAGGTATACCATTTTCAGTAAGCAGTGTTGCCAGCTTTTGAAAACGCTCTTCGACGATGCGCGCCTTGCGCTGGACATCGCGCTCAAATGTGTCATTGGCCCAGTATTTTTTTAGAGCCGCGGTGGCAGTAACCATGGCCAAATTAAAACCGCGGAACGTACCGTTGTACTGACCTGGTTTCCATTTATCCAGTTCTGGACGCATCAATACATGGGCAAATGGCAGACCAAACCCGGAAAGCGACTTTGAATTCGTCACGATATCAGGCGTAATCCCTGCATGCTCAAAGCTAAAGAATTTACCGGTACGCCCGCAACCTGCTTGAATATCATCAACGATTAATAGGATGTCGTAATCGCGGCAAATCGCTTCAAGACGCTTCAGCCACTCAATGCCGGCAACATTGATACCGCCCTCGCCTTGCACGGTTTCAACAATAACGCCAGCGGGAATATCCAGGCCACCAGAGTTGTCTTTAAGGAGCTTTTCGAAATAGTCCAGGGTGTCAGCGTGCTCGCCCATATAGCCATCGTAGGGCAAAAAGCTGGCTCCCTGGGTTGGAATCCCCCCCGTTGCTTCGCGGAATTTACGATTACCGGTGGTGGCCAACGCGCCCATGGTCACGCCATGGAAACCATTGGTGAATGTCACGATGTTATGGCGGCCCTTGGCAACGCGTGCCAGGCGAATGGCGGCTTCCACCGCATTAGTACCGGTTGGGCCCGGCAGATGCACTTTATAATCCAGCCCACGCGGTTTGAAAATGACGTTCTCAAGCGTCTCAAGATAATCCCGCTTAGCTGCGGTCCACATATCAAGGCCATGAACGACGCCGTCTGTTGACAGGTAATCAATCATTGCCTGCTTGAGATGGGGATTATTGTGTCCATAGTTAAGCGTGCCAGCACCGGCTAGAAAATCTATATATTCACGGCCGTTTTCGTCTGTTAGACGAGCATTTTGCGCCTTGGTAAATACGACAGGAAAGGAGCGCGAATAGGTACGCACGTTGGATTCCATGCGTTCAAATGTTTGAGTCTTCATTAATGACCTCCATGTATCATCATTATTAAGTAGAAAAAATTGCTGGTTACGGCAGTAGTTCTTCTAGAAAAGCGCTAAATATGATCAGTCTTAAATGGGCCAATGCGAACCAGGTTCTCGGGGTCGTGCTCTCCACCAAGCTGCTCAGTAGAGAAGTACTCGCGACTGTTAAGAGGCGCCTGCCAACGCGCGGCTAAGCGGCGGAAAAGACCCCAGGAAGCCTGGTTGTCAGGGGTGATTGTCGTTTCCAGATGATGGACATCCGCTAACTCGGGGCGCGACAGAATGGCTTCAACCAGTCTACGGGCAAGTCCCGTACCTCGCGCTTTTTCACCCACTGCAACTTGCCATAAGAAATAGGTATCCGGCGCGTTATCCTTCACATAACCCGATACAACCCCGACGATTTCACCCTCCTCATTGGTTGCTATGGCACAAGTATCACGGAATTGGGTAGCGAGAAGCAGATAAGCATAAGCAGAATTAACGTCCAAGGGGGGGCACGCTTTAACTAACTCGAATATACCCCACCCATCATCTGCATTCGGTTTACGGATGAACAGTGGCGTTTCTGAAAACCCCACTACGGCATCGGCGACCGTGGGGCGTGCTAGTTCGGATGAGGATGTAAAAGGTTGTATAGGCATGCTCATGGTTATGCTTCGCTGTAGCGAATTTGATATTCATTATAACAGCTGATTATTACCAATTCAAAAACCATATTATCCACCAACCTGTTTTCCATAATTTTTAATTATAGACAGCCTGTCCGGAGATGCTGACCGCAACAGGCAGAAGTGAACGATATGAGTTTAGTCTAACTATTCCAAAGCGGTGATAAAAAAGGCGAGCCGAAGCTCGCCTATATAATTAAGGGGCAAATTAGTGTCTTGTCAGCGTTCTAAGCGTGACAAATTCTTCGGCACCAGTTGGGTGGATGCCCACCGTCAAATCAAAATCCTGCTTGGTAAGCCCTGCTCTTACTGCAATCGCGATGCCTTGAATAATCTCGCCCGCATCTTCTCCCACCATGTGAGCACCGACCACTACATCGGTTGCATCATCCACGACCAGCTTCATCAGCGTGCGCTCCTGGCTTCCTGACAGCGTATGCTTCATTGCACGAAACTGAGTTGAATACACACGAATCTTGGCAAGCTTCTGACGCGCGCCCTCTTCCGAAAGCCCGACAGTACCAATGTTGGGCTGGCAGAAGACGGCGGTAGGTACCGTCGTGTAATCGAGGGGCGGGGGTGTTGCATCCTTGAAATGATAATCAACCAGCTGCATGGCTTCGGCAATGGCCACCGGTGTCAGCTCAGGCCCTGCCGTTAAATCGCCTAATGCCAACACTGAGGGAACCAAGGTTTCATAGCGTTCATTAACGGGGATTTTGCCGTCACCATCTAGTTGAATGCCAAGCGCTTCAAGACCCAGGCCCTGTATGTTGGCTTTGCGCCCCGTTGCCGCCAGTACAGCATCCACCTCTAACACTTCACCGGTTGTCAGGTGTACGTTATAGCTCGTCCCGGCGGTTTCTATACGTTCGATATTGGCATTGAAATGCAGGTTAACGCCCTTCTTTTCCATTTCAGTACGGGTGAATTCACGCACTTCGTGATCAAACTGTTTGAGGAAAAGATCGCCCCGGTAAATCAGATGTGTTTCGCTCCCCAGGCCGTTAAAAATGCTCGCAAACTCAACGGCTATATAGCCACCTCCCAGCACCAGAAAGCGTTTAGGGAAGGTATCTAGATCAAATACCTGATTTGAATCCAGAGCATGCTCTTTGCCAGGAAAATCGGGAACCCATGGCCAGCCACCTGTGGCCACCAGGATTTTTCTGGCGCGAGCGTAGCTAACTCCATTGGTGTCCTTCAGTGCTATCGTATGGCTGTCAACAAGCTCTGCGCGAGCGTTAAGCAACTTAACCCCTGTGCTTTCCAGCATGCGCTGGTAAATTCCATTCAACCGTTTAATTTCACTGGTCTTATTGTCTCTTAATGTGGCCCAGTCAAAGGTCGCGGGTTCAGAAAGCTGCCAACCAAAACCAGCAGCATCATCGAAGCTGTCATGAAAATGTGCCGCATAGGCATAGAGCTTTTTAGGCACGCAGCCCACGTTGACACAGGTACCGCCCAGATAGCGGTCTTCGGCGATAGCCACCTTGGCACCGGCTGCTGCTGCCATGCGGGCGGCACGGACACCGCCTGAACCGGCGCCAATCACTAAAAAATCATATTCATAGTCAGAATCGGCTACCATTATTTACTCCTATCAGTGTTCATCCGCGGCATAGTGTAAGCCACGCATGCTTATTGACCTTAGTCGCAGGGAAGGTTAAAACCTTCTCCGCTTACTTCATTCCACGTTAACTTGACGATGTAACGAAACGGAGACTCAATGTCTGACCCTATTGCGACGCTCCTTGACAACAATCGCGCCTGGGCTGAGCGCATGTGCGAAGAGGATCCCGAGTATTTCAAGCGCCTCTCTGATCAGCAAAATCCAGACTATTTATGGATAGGCTGCTCGGATAGCCGGGTTCCTGCCAACCAGATTATTGCCCTGCCCCCAGGTGAAGTATTTGTTCACCGCAACGTTGCCAACCTTCTGCATCACACTGATATGAACGCCTTGTCTGTGGTTCAGTATGCCGTGGACGTATTGAAAGTCAGCCATATCATGATTGTGGGCCATTATGGATGCGGTGGCATCAGGGCTGCGGTAACCGGCGGTGAATGCGGCGTCGTTGACTACTGGCTGCACTCGGTGCGTGAACAGTACAACCATCATCGCCATTCGCTTGATCACTTACCTCTTGATGATCAGATTGATCGCATGTGTGAGCTTAATGTTAAAGCACAGGTTAACAGCTTATGCCGTACTAAAATTTTGCAGCGTGCCTGGCAGCGTGGACAGTCGATTTCAGTACACGGTTGGGTCTATGGCCTGAGCGATGGCCGTGTTAAAGACCTGAAATGCACCGTAACTGGGCTTGATCAGGTAGAAACGCTCTACCGCATTGATCGCATACAGCCAAGCGATTAAACCGTCTAGCGGCAGCTTTCAACGACTACCGCCATGCGGTAGTCGTCTTTAAAGCACTTCCCGCTACAATCGTTGCCGCTTACTCACCAATTGGGCACGTAACGCCAGTCCCTTTCAAGCCGCAGTAGCCGTTAGGATTCTTATCCAGGTATTGCTGGTGATACGCCTCTGCGAAATAGAAGCGCTCCAACGGCTTGATCTCGGTTGTGATGGTACCTCGCCCTGCAGCGCGTAACGCCTCCTGGTAAACCTTGGCACTTTGTTCAGCTGCCTTTTGCTGTGCCTGGGTTGTGGTATAAATGACCGAGCGATACTGCGAGCCAATATCATTGCCCTGACGATTTCCTTGAGTGGGATCATGCTGTTCCCAGAAAATCTGTAGCAAGGTTTCAATGTCGATTTTGCTCGGGTCATAGATGACCCGAACAACTTCAGCATGCCCCGTACTCCCGGAACAGACTTCTTTATAGCTTGGGTGCTGGGTCAGGCCGCCAGCGTAGCCTGCAGCAGTTACGTAGACACCGGGCTGTTGCCACAACAGGCGCTCTACGCCCCAAAAACACCCCATTCCTAATACGATTTCTTCAAAGTTTTCCGGGTAAGGACCCTGTAGCGAGTGGCCACTAATGGTATGCAGCTCACATGTTTCAACAGGCGTGCGCGCAGCGTTGTCATCACTTAAACGTGTCATATCAGCCTCATTCTACTGCTGCTTATAAATTACGGGGTTACCCCGGCGGGAGAAGGTATAAACTAAATCCACCGCTTGGTTAGCACCTGACACCGCCTGAACATAAAGGTTACGCCATAGCGTGTAACGTAAGGTTAGTTCTGCAATGGGAGAGAAAATTCCCACGCCGTAGCTGATCCTAATATCGTCGGTTAGCTGCCCGCTCAAGGCCACCTGGCTCTCGTCTCCTGCTCCTGTGGTATCCAGTGCCAGGTCATCAATACCAAAGGCCTCACCAATTGAGCCTACCGCCCCACCTGTACGCCCTAATGACATGCCGATCAATGCCGTCGTAAGCGCACTATCCATGCCGCCACTTGAGTCCGGCGCCCGGCCGCGAAGCAGATAGGATAGCGCCTGAGTTTCACCCATGGGCGGTTCTGAGAAAATCATCACGTTAGGCTCCTCGGCATTACCGGTGACGCGCAAGCCAGCGATGACATCATCTTCTGTCACATCAGGATTGCGTATGGCTTCGAAATCGAGTGTAGGCAGTGACGGTGGGCCGCTAAACAGGAGTTGGCCACGCCGAATAAGTAGGTCCTGCCCAAATGCCTGGAAACGGCCATCGACCAAGTTCACGTCGCCAAACAGCTGAAGTCCGCCGCTATCTTGACGAATTTCCAGTGTGCCGCCCAACCCTGACTCAAGCCCGTAAGCGGAGATCAGCATATCTTGCCCAAGCGTCAGGGTAATCAATACATCAATTTCCATACCCGTCTGGGCCAGCTCGTCGGATGCACTTGGCTCACCGCGTTCTGCTGCACGAAGCGCCGCTTCTTCTGCCTCGCGATCATCGCGTTCGGTAATAATGATTTCATCAGAGCTTGGCTCGATGGCTGATGAAGACCTGGAACCGATTTCCAGCCGAGCCCAGGGTAGATCCACATTACCGCGTACCTGCAGGCGCTCCGGGGTAATACGCACGCGAATATCGGGTGCGGCTTCCAGGCGCCCAAACTGCGGCAGTACGAGCAGAAGCGGGTCCTGGGTAGCATTCAGGTCTACACCGATACGCCAGTCGTCGGCTCCGGGCCAGTAGGTGTCCCCGGTAATATTCAGACGACCACGCTCTGCCGCTAAAAAGCCATTGATATCTCCCTGCTCACCGTCAAACGAAATGGTCAGCTCGCCATCGCGCACGTCCAGTGGGATATCCGGCCCGTGCAGGCGTAAGCCGCGCAGTGCCAGCCCCCCCTGCAAATCAGGTTGGCGGGTGGTGCCACCAATCTGCACGCGCCCATCAATCGCGCCTTCCAGGCGGTCCATATTTATAACCATGGGACGATAAGGTTCCAGCGACAGATTGTTGGCTAAAAGCTCGCCATTCAGCTGGCCCTGGCCCAGCGGGTCGTTAAGAGACAGGTTAAGCGTTAAATCGCCTGCTTCTGAAAACGATAGCACCACGTTGGTATCTGCCTGCGATTGACTGGCCTGTATCTGGGCATCCAGATTAATCCCAGGCAATTGAACCGGCTGTCCGTAGTCGTTGATGGCAGTAATCGCAAGCTCGCTAAGCACTTGTACATCAGCTTGCCATCTCGCCCCGCCTTGCCGCCAGGCGACCGTTGCATCCGCAGTGGTAGCCCCTTCTAATGACCACTCATCGGGCAGGAACGGCTCAAGCATTTCCATGGGAACTTCGCGCACGGTCAGTACGGCGCGCCCTTGGTTGGCCGAAGCATTGATTGGCTCCTGTGAGCAGACCAGACCGCCCTCTTCACGGCGCAGGCAGAACGGCGAGAGGCGCGCCTGACTATTTGCCAGGTTATAGCTGAGCTCAAGCGGCGCTTCCAAACGAATATTGCCTGCCTCAGAATCAATTTCAAATGGTATTAATCGGCCCTGGTACTGCTGGCGCTGTTGATCGAAACGACCGTCCAGAGAGAGTAGCGCTCGCTGTAACGGACTATTGGGATCGCCTTGTAAACGTAGCTCTAGGCGGTGCTGGGAAAGACGCCCCGTCATGCCTACATTCGCCGTTGAGAGCCGCTGGCCTCCCGCTAAAATTTGCTGTAGGCCAAGCTGAACGTTAAGTCTTGGGTCTTCAAGCCCCTGCACCGTAGCATCTAACTCTAATTGCTCTACCCGGTTATCCGCAAAACGCAGATCGCGACCTGCCAGGTCGGCAAGAATCTCGGGCTGCTCAAAGCTACCCGTGGCTTTTATATTGCCTGTCAGGGTTCCTGCCAGTTCAGGGGAAAGTGTACGGAGTTCACGAAGAGCAATATCAGCATTTAACGACATGGCCTGTTGGCTTACCTGACCTGAGGCCTGCAGCCGGTTGTTGCCCTGCGTAAATAGCAGCTCATGAATATCCACTTCAAGATTGCTGTTGGCATCCAGAGCCGCCTGAAGCGTTAGCGGGTAATCACGCAACTGACCATTGATATCGATATTGGCGATGCTTACTGACCAGAGATCGCCCAGCTGGTGTACGTTTAATTCAATATCCCCCGTTAAGCGGCCATCCATTTGATCGATAAAGTGCGCTGGATCAAACTGGTCTAATCGGATATGGGTATCAATGGTTAGCGGTGCCAGCCAGTCGATACGTCCTTCGCTACGTAGCCTGCTATCCTCTACCTGCAGCGTTAAAGGCTGCCAACGGAAGTGGCTAAAATCCCCTTCGCCACTTAGCGCTACCTGAGTAGACGGCAGCTCTGGCCCCTGGGCTATCAACTGTATGTCAGCCTGATAAGCTTTCAGGCTGCCGGCGACAGAAGCATCAACTGCTTCTATCACATAAGGCGGAGTCTGATCCCCTTCCTCCACCTGCGGCTCTTCCACCAGCGGCCACTGCAAACGCTCGCTTTGCAAGCGTGCCTGAAAAGGCACATTGGGGGCCAAGGCATCTACCTGAGCATTAAGGGATGCTGCCACTATGCCTGAGGTAGTCAACTCTACCTGCAGATCACCCAGCGAGCCGGAAAGCTCCAGAACAAGCTCTTCGCCATTTAGCTCCGGGAACAGTTCAGGCAGAAACAGCACGGCTTCCAGGCGGGCTTCAAGGGGATAATTGCCGGCCATATCCACATTTGCCACAAGGTTTGCCTGTACATCGTCGGTAGTCACCTCAAGCGAAGTAATCTCTACCTGACTTTCCTGGGTATGTAGCCCTACTTGCAGACGTTCAACATCGTATTCAAAAGCGCCGGTCAGGTTAATATCCGTGGCGGTCAGATCGCTCACTGCAAGATCGACCGGAAGCACGATTTCAGGTAACTCGATACGCTCGCGCGCCGCTAGCTGCTCCTCCGGTGATACAGCTTGGAGAGCTTCATCATGAGGTTGCGTTAGCAGAATGGCACCATCGATCCCTTCCGCCATCAGCGGGGTCCGTACTTCTTGGGTAAGTTGAACGCCGGGCGAAGGCGGCAGATAAACCGTTACCTGCTCAAGCCGACTGGGGGCGAATGCTACACGGCTCTGCTCAGCCGTTGCCGACGTTTCAAAGACCGTCCAATTGATACGCGTGCCATCGGCAAGTTGAACCACTACGTTATTCAAGAGGACAGAACGAAGCTCAATGGGAAACGGCAGATGCAGCCTGAAAGGATCGCCATTATTGGGCGGCTCTTCTTCACCATTGCTGGCTCCCAGACGAATATCTGCCCCATCAATGTGCAACGTATCCAGGCAAAGCCGTTTGGAAAGAACGCAGTTATCTGCCCAAGCTAACTCCAGATCGTCTATCGCGACACGGATATTGCCAAGCTCGAGGCGGAAGCCCTGAAGCGTAAATTCATCGAGTAGCGCACCTTCTTGATGCTCGAACGTAAAATAGCCACGCTGCTCACCCTGAGAGAATAAAAAGCCCGTACCCCAAGGTGACAGCGCTACCCCCAGCAGAAGCGCGACTAAGCCCAATATCCATAAGGGCAATACAATAATCAGACGTACCAAGCTCCACACCAACAGCCATGCGCGTTTTCGCGATGAATATGGCTGACGCGTCGTGGTAGCGGAAGACTTAACCTGGGACAAGGCGTGCTCCTAGAATTCCGGGCCAATGGAGAAATGCAGGCGAAAAGCATCTTCGTGATCGAAGGGATGTGCTACATCCAGGCGAATCGGTCCCACGGGAGATATCCAGCGGACCCCAACCCCTGCCCCGGTTTTTAAATCATTAGGCCCCCAGTTATCAAAGGCATCACCGACATCAATAAACGTGGCTCCCCACCAGTTATCTTTGACACGGCGTTGATACTCAAGGCTTGAGGTAAGCATCTGTTGGCCGCCTCGCAAGCGGCCTTCGGCATTGCGGGGTGAAAGACTTTCGTATGAGTAGCCACGAACGCTCCGATCACCGCCCGCGAAGAAACGCAGTGAAGGTGGCAGTTTGGAAAAATCATCCGTTTCAATGGCCCCAACGCTCAAACGCGTCGAAAAACGATTGTCATTACCAATAGTACGTATCCACTCGGTATCCCCGGTTAAGCGGGTAAACTTGGCGTCTGAGCCCCAAACTCTGTCTGAGTACTCCACCGAAAGCTGCTGGCGATCCCCCCAGAGCGGAAAGCGCTGAGGACGAGTTCGCGCTCTTGACCACTGTATTCCCGGGTAAAAGAGCCATACCTGGTCCGCCTCGCCGCCCTGGGTAAAGTCTTCATAGGTGGTGCGAAAATAGATAGTCTGCACCCAATCATTGTCAAACAGCCAACGACGGCCAAGCTCAACCCCAGCTTCCAGGGACCGGGTGTCGCTGTCATCAATATTACGAATCCCGTATTGTAGCCGGTAACTGTCGCGCAGTGGATCTTCAAGGGGAATATTGTAGACGCCGGTGAAGCGCTGCTCCGGCGCTGAAAGATATAGGTCGTGGTCCAGACTATGACCATAACTATTGATCCATGGTTGATGCCAGCTAAACCGTAACCGCGGGCCCACATCGGTAGCATAACCAATACCGACTTCGAACTGATGGCGGTCGGCAGGCTCAACGTTTACATCAATAGGCAGACGAGTATTATCACGCTTGTTGAGCATGAGCACGCTGGCAAGGGCTGCACTGCTGATTAATGGCCTCGTTGGCTGGGTCGCAGTAGCTTCACTAAACCATGGGTCGCCGCCGCCCTGGGGCGTGATGGTAAGTTCTTGAGCGGTTTCCAATCGGGGGCGAACGGTAACGGATCTGAACCAGCCTGTCTCAGCCAAACGCTGATTGTAAGTGGCCAGCGATTCGGCAAGATACGGCTCGTCATCTTCGTAGGTTTGTAAATTCTGCAAACGCTCAGGATCGATATGGCTACCTGTAATATAGGTATTGCCAAACCGGTAGCGG
This sequence comes from Vreelandella nanhaiensis, assembly GCF_003990185.1. Classification (GTDB taxonomy): domain Bacteria; phylum Pseudomonadota; class Gammaproteobacteria; order Pseudomonadales; family Halomonadaceae; genus Vreelandella; species Vreelandella nanhaiensis. The sequence continues at coordinate 92,669 of NZ_RZHF01000008.1, forward strand.
GGGCCGCTATCGAAGTCCATATAAAGCCTGGCGCTTTGCAGGTATGGGCGGACCTCCATGCGTCGGTCAGTAAAGCTCCAATCAAAGTAGCCGCGCTCTATCGCTAACCCGGAAAACTGTGATCGTAGGCTATCCCAAGGAGCATGACGCAATGGCTCGCCTTCACGCAAAGGAAAGTCGTCCAGCGCATCCTTGAACGGAGGATCGTCTTTGGCATCGCCTTCGACATTAATCGAAAGTACTTCTATCTCAATGCGCGGGCCAGGCTCGATGGCTAACCTGACGGCTGGCTTGAGCTCAATCTTGATATCCGGTTCGTAGTAGCCATACACCCGCATGGCTTCCTGGGTACGGCTACGGATCTCACCCTCCAACCGGACGTCGGTGTACTGCTTTTCATCAATACTTTCCAGGTAAGCACTGATATTCTCCTCAATATCCCCTTCTACGCCGTTAATTTCGGCGGTTAGCGCGCAAGCAGCTGGCACGCTGGCAACGTATAGGGGGAGTGCCATAAAACAAGCCGCGTAAGCAGCTGAACGCCATCGCTGTTGTCTTCCCATACATAAAATCCCTTTTAAATCAGCGACTAGATGGCCGTCTTATAACATAACCAATTATCTAAGCATCTCGATTTGGGCGCTGAATGCTAATTGAGCCTGACGCAGCTGGCGTATATCACTTTCAAGCGCCGTTATGCGCTGGTTCCACTGCTGCTCAAAGTTCGCCACTTGTTCTTCATAAGAGGATACTGACTCTAACTGTAGCGTATTTAACTCGGTTTCCAGCATATTAAAGCGCTCGACAACCGCATCATTTTGGGCAGTCAACTGCTCTTCAAGCGTACGGCGCAATTCGGCCGACTGCTCTTCTAGTGACGTTAGCTGCTGGGTAGTGTTCTGTTTTAAATAGTCGACCTCTTCAACCAGCCCCTGCCTAGCTGAAACGCCTGTCTGCTCCAAGGCATCAAGCGAAGTACGCAGTGCAGCCAGCTGGCGATCACGCAGCTCGGCGTGCTCCTCAAAGGTGCCAAGGCGCTCAGTGAACGACGCGAGTGCGTCGCTTGATACCTGCTCTTCGTTATTATCGGTAAGCACGCCGTATATTTCTTCACGTGTATTGGTTAACGCGATGGATAGCTGCTCTTGCTCTTGAAACAGCGTCGTCATCTGCGCTTGCATAAACGCTATTGTATCCTGTACATCCAGATCGCCTGAATCGAGCCGGGCATGAACATTGGAGGTTTCGCCGCTAATCCGATGAATTTCAGAGAGTAGCTCCTCACGCTCCAACCATGCCGCCGCAGAGACGGCTACTAGTAATACAAAAAGGATGAACACCGCGAGCCATAGCGGCCACACACGCGGCCCCTTTCGATGGCGTAAATGCTGGGCCGCTAAGCTTTGGTCCACATCCGGAACAATGCGTTGAGATGGCGTCGAATTGGGCATGACGTTTCCTCAAAAAGACGTGGGATCGGCGCGACGACCAATACCGCGGTACTTTAACCCGCAGCTGGCAACAAAGGTAGGATCGTAGATATTTCTGCCATCTAGCACGAGTTTAGCGCTTAACATTGAAGCCAGACGATGCCAATCGGGGTTCCAGTATGACTTCCATTCGGTTACCAGCATGAGTGCATCGGCACCTTCACATGCTTGATAGGGATCCTGATCGAAGGTTTGCAGGTCTTCCCGCTGACCCACGAGCTGATGCAGCGCACTGGTAGCCGCTGGATCGTGGAGTCTAACCTTGGCACCCTGTGCCCATAGGGCTTCCAAAAGCGTTAGTACCGGAGCGTGGTCGATGCGTGCTGTTCCTGGCTTGAAGGCTGCCCCCCAGATAGCCACTGTCTTACCGGCAAGCTCACCCTCGAAATGAGCCCATAACTTACGAAAGAGGGTCTCTTTTTTGTGCTCGTTAATATCCATCACCTGCTCAAGCAGTGCAGAGTAGCGCCCGCTTTTGGATTGCACATCGGCCAGGCGCATCAAGTCGCGCGAAAAATTGGGGCCGCCAAACCCACAGCCTGGGTACAGGTATTCAAAGCCAATACGGGTATCGGCGCCCATTCCCTGGCGGACATGCTCGACATCCACTCCTAGCGTATCGGCCAGACCAGCGATTTCATTCATATAGCTGATGCGTGTGGCCAGCATGCCGTTGATGGCCAGCTTGGTCAGCTCGGCCGCTCGGCGTGGCATGGGCTGAAAAACTTCCTGACGGCGATTGAAGGCGCGTAGAAGTTCGCGCACAACCTGCTCCCCATGAGCATCATCACAACCCAGCAGCCAACGTGTGGGCCGAGTGAAGGACGCCCAGGCACGGCCTTCTTCCAAGGTATCGGGCAAGGCAACGCTACTGTGCTGCTCTCTCATGAGGTCGTGCAGGCGCTCTGTCTCACCCACTGGGAATGTTGAGTTGTTAATTAATACCACGCCATGCTGTATGGGCAGCTGAGGCGCTTGAAGTAACGCGCTGGCAGATTGGCGCTGGCTGGGAGAAAGAGCAAGCCAGATAATATCCGCTGTTGAAGCCTCATTGACCTGATCAATTAGACGCAGCGTTCCATCGGTCAGCGCCTGCTGGATGTGCGGCATCAATTCAGGCTCCCGGCGCAGCCAATCCGCCTGGGAAAGCGTCGCCCAGGGTGCGCTTTCATGAAGCAACCATTCAACCTGGTGACCTACCCATGCCAGAGCGGCGGCGGCCGTCACGGCACTTAGCTCGCTGCCATAGAGTAATACGCGCATCTACCAAACTCCTTGTGCGGCGGAAATGCGAAAAGATATCGCTATAAAATTCATACAATGGTCCTTTTTATGCGTTCTGACCCAGGAGTGGTTAGAATGCCCATAATACTGAACGATTGAGTGGATGCCACTCGTCACTTGACACCAATAGCCAGACTGGATGGAAAATTTCTATCTACGGCTTACTGACCATGGGAGTCAACACATGCAAGCGACACCTCAGGATAGCACTGCTGGCCGCTACCAAGACAATGTCGATGTAGCAGAAGTTGCTAAATTTGAAGCACTTGCTAGCCGCTGGTGGGATCCAAAAAGCGAATTCAAGCCGCTGCATGAGATCAATCCTCTACGCCTTAACTTTATTGACGCCCGCGCGGGGCTGGCCGGCAAAAAGGTACTCGATGTTGGCTGTGGTGGCGGCATATTAAGTGAGTCCATGGCGCATCGCGGTGCGCACGTGACTGGCGTTGACTTGGGTGAGGCGCCACTGGCCGTTGCCCGACTGCATGCTGAAGAGAGCGGCGTATCCGTTGATTATCAGCATATCAGCGTTGAAGCACTGGCGGCCAAGCAGCCAGGTCACTTTGATGTAGTGACCTGTATGGAAATGCTTGAACACGTGCCCGACCCAGCTTCGGTTATTCGTGCCTGCTGCGCGCTGGTAAGGCCCGGTGGATATGTGTTTTTCTCGACACTTAACCGCACCCCAAAATCCTACGCCTTTGCGATCCTGGGTGCTGAGTATGTGCTTAAGCTATTACCACGTGGCACCCACGACTACGCCAAGTTCATTCGTCCTTCTGAAATGGCTGCTTGGTCACGTGACGTTGGGCTGGAAGTGCGCGAGCAAACGGGCCTGACTTACAACCCCCTCACCCGCCGCTATCGTCTGGTAGCCAATGATGTGTCGGTCAACTACATGATGTATTGCCGTAAAGTGAGCCAATAATGTCAAAGACTGCACCGCTTGCGGTATTGTTTGACCTTGATGGCACCTTGGTGGATACCGCCCCTGATCTTGCACGAGCAACCAATGCTTTGCGTACTCACTATGGGTTGGCGCCACTGCCTTACGAACAGATCCGTCGGCAGGTTTCCAATGGTGGCAGTGCACTGGTAACGCTGGCACTGGCGCTTGAGCATGGCACGCCTGAACATGATACTGCGCGGCAGTTCTTGCTGAATAGCTACGCAGAGGCCGTGGCCGTTGATAGTCGGATATTTGATCCACTGGATCAGTGGCTGATGGATTGGCATGGAAGCCAACGACCCTGGGGAATTGTGACCAACAAGCCTCGGATATACACAGAACCGTTACTTGAAGCGCTGGCGCTGGCGCCTGGGGCGCTGCTCTGTGCAGACGACCTGAGCGTCAAGAAGCCCCATCCCGAACCCTTATGGGAGGCCGCGCGCCGGTTAGGCGTAGCGCCTAGCGAGTGCTGGTACGTAGGTGATCACGTGCGGGATATGCAGGCGGCCAAAGCGGCCGGGATGACCGCCGTAGCCGTTGGCTATGGGTATATCAGTGAGGAGGATGATTACCAGCAGTGGCCAGCCGATCTATGGTTTGAGACATGCTCGACGCTAGTGGAAGCGCTTAGGGCCTTTAACCTCGCGAAATAAGGCTTAAGTACTCAGGTCTAATGGCCTGAGTATGCACGGTTACTCTATGCACTGACACGCGGTGGCTGAGCATCAAACTTTTGCCCGCTGACACCTGCACTTTCAGGCCCCATCAGCCATAAGTAAGTCGGCATGATGTCTGCAGGGGTACGCAGCGTGGCAGGATCTTCACCTGGATAAGCACTGCGCCGCATCTGTGTACGTGTAGCGCCTGGGTTTAAGGTGTTAACGCGCAAATGGGTCTGACTTTCAAGTTCGTCAGCCAGTACTTCCATAAACCCTTCTGTGGCAAACTTGGAAACCGAGTAGGCCCCCCAGTAAGCCCGCCCTTTCCGGCCAACGCTTGATGAGGTGAAAATAACCGAAGCGTCTTCAGATTTTTCCAGCAAAGGCAGCAATGCCTGCGTCATCCAAATCGGGCCGTTGATGTTTACCTGCATTACCTGTTCCCACAACTCTGGATCATATTGCGAAAACGGCGTGATTCGGCCTAGCAAGCTGGCGTTGTGCAGGAGCCCATCCAGGCGGCCAAACTCATTGTCGAGCGTTTGGGCCATGTCATGAAAATCTGCCAGAGTTGCACCTTCAAAATTAAGCGGAAAAATGGCCGGTTGTGGCCCACCCGCCGCTTCAATTTCGTCGTAGACCCGCTCCAGCTTTTTAATGGTACGACCCAGCAAAATAACGGTCGCACCATGACGTGCGTAACTTAAAGCGGCCGCACGGCCGATACCATCGCCAGCCCCTGTTACCAGAATGACTCGGTTTTCAAGCAGATCAGGCGGTGCTTGATAGTCGATTTTACAGCTCATGAAATTTCCTGAATACAAACAATCAATGCGCCGTTAGCCAGCGGATTGGCGAAGAAAATCATTGGCCAGCCCTGCCGCACTACTTTGCGGGTAGTCATCACGTACCTGCTCTAGCAGCTCGCGGCTTTTCTCGGCTTCCCCCTGACGAGCTTTAACCAGCCCAAGCTTGTAAAGCGCATCGGGTACTTTACTGCTGCTGCCAAACTGTTCAATAACACGGCCAAAGGCAGCATCAGCTTCGCTTAGCTGGCCTTCTGCGGCGTAAAGCTCACCCAGCCAGTAGTGGCCATTGGCAGCAAGGCTGCTATCAGGATGCGCCGCTACAAATTCTTCAAATGCTTTGATGGCTTGATCAAACTGGCGCGCCTGAACATGAGCGAAAGCGGCCTGATAGTCTGCTTGGGCATCTTCACTGATATTACGCGTTGAGGGGGCGTTAATCACTTCCTGAGCGGCTTCTGGCTCGACCTGAGGTGTCGCCTGCTCAAGTTGCGTTGGCCCGCTGTTCATCAGGCGGTCTTCGATATCTAGATATTGCTGCTGGGATTGACGCTTCAACTGTTCAAGCTGGTGGCGCAACTCTTCAATCTGCCCACGCAGTTGCTGGATTTCCTGCTGGTGCTCTTGTACCTGATTAAACAGTACAAGATTACCGCCAGTAGACTCCTGACGCTGGGTCTGTTGATAGAAGCCGCTGGAATTACCCGAAGAAAGATCTTGAACGAGCGGCTGTTGGGCAACCGCCGTGAGTGGCAATACGGACAGCGGGAGCACTAAGGCTCCCGCACCGCACAGCCTCTCAAAATAGCGTTTGAGACTGTGAATCATGACAACTCCGTAGATAACATCGGCGTGCCAGCAGATCAGGCACGCCAACGGTATCAGTAATTAAATACAACGCGACGGTTTTGAGAGTAAGCACTTTCCGTTTGGCCGCTGGCCGCAGGACGCTCTTCGCCGTAGCTCACAACGCTCATTTGTGAATTGGAAACGCCCTGAATGTTCAGGAAACGCTGAACGGCACGAGCACGACGCTCGCCCAGAGCCATGTTGTATTCACGGGTACCGCGCTCGTCGGTATGTCCGTGCAATACAACCTGTGCATTTGGGTTGGCGCGCAGGTACCGTGCATGCGCCATTACCGCAGATTCATATTCGCTTTTGATGGTGTCACGGTCGTAATCGAAGTAAATGGTACGTACTTCAGGAATACGAGAATCAGCTTGCTGACCAGCACTTGAACCAGAACCTGTGGTAGAACCGTACTGACCACCGGTACCTGCGCCTGACGTGCCTGCGCCCATGCTACTACCATCCTGGCTTCCGTAAGAATCACCATCCTGGGTTCCGCCGGTGCTGGAACAGCCAGCGATTACAACGATAGATAACGCTACTGCCAATGAGCGAGCCAACGGCTTAAGTTGCATAATCAGACTCCTTGCCTGAAAGAAAATTAATACTATTTATCATCAATTTAAAAATGGTGACCATGCGGGATCGCGCACATCACCTTGTGCTGCAGGAAGCCGGAATGACGACCGCCCATCGGCAGAAACGGCACTCAGCACCCCGTTGTTACCCTGTTGGGTAGCGAAGATTACCATGGTCCCGTTCGGCGCAACACTAGGAGATTCATCTCTTGTTGAATCACTTAGTACGACTAGACGGCCACCATCTAGGTCCTGGCGCGCTACCTGATAACCGCGGCTTGAGCGGTGTACTAAAAAGATCTGATCGCCTTCGGGTGAATAGCGTGCCCGCGCGTTGTAATTACCTGTAAACGTTAAACGTTTTGTTTCACCAGTGCCTAACGTGTGCTGGTAGATCTGGGGGCCACCGCTACGGTCAGAGGTGAACAGCAGACTGCGTCCATCCGGCGACCACGCGGGTTCAGTATCAATACTGTTGCTATTGGTAATACGCTCAATGGAACGGTTGGCGATATCCATGATGTAGATTTCAGGCTGCCCATCTTTAGATAACGACATGGCAATGCGGCGGCCGTCCGGCGACCAGCTTGGCGCTCCATTGATGCCATCAAAAGACGTTGCCTGCACGCGCTGCCCCGTTGCCACATCCTGAATATAGATAGCCGGACGCTCGCTTTCAAAGGATACATAGGCAAGCTTGCGCCCATCAGGTGACCAGGCGGGCGACATGATTGGTTGATCAGACGTTAATACCTGTTGGCTGTTGTGCCCATCAGCATCGGCAACATAAAGACCGAACTGCATATTATCGCCAAGGCCCTGTGCTGTGATGTAAGCGATACTGGTCGAGAAAGCACCACGAATATCGGTAATCGCTTCAAAAATCTGATCACTGATATAGTGGGCGGCACCCCGCAAGTCGTTGGCATTCGCGGTAACCGTTTCACCGATCATTTGACGTTGACCGCTGATATCCATCAAGTCAAATTGCAGCTGGTAACTGTTACCCGTTTGCTGGACGCGCCCCACTACCAGATAGCGCACATCAAGCGAGCGCCAAGTGCCAAATTCAACGTCATCGGCCTGGCTTGGCTTTTCAAACATGGCGCTGCGCTCAAGCGGATCAAACAGCCCGCTGCGTTCAAGATCATCCTGTACAATCTGGGCAATATCTTCTGACATGCCCTCGTTGCCTGCAAAAGGCACTACCCCGATCGGTAGGGCTTGGTCGCTCCCCCGCGTAATTTCAATGGTCAGTTGGGCACTGGCCGCACTGCTAATGAATAGCAGCGCGCAGAATAACCACACTTTGCTCAGTATTTGCATCAGCGAACATCCCCCGGGGTAAATCGCAAATTGATTTGACGTAAGTTTCGTTGCTGGTCCGCTGGCAAATCTCTCAATTCGCTAAACGGAGCAGCCTGTTCAACAGCTTGAATAGCAGACCGATCAAAAGCACTATCGCCACTTGATGTCGCAATCGACGCTGCAAGCAGCTCTCCCGATGGGCCTAAGCGTATTTGAAGCGTAGCACTCAATGAATCGCTTGCTCCAGGCGGTATCAGCCATGCCTGTTCGACAGCACGACGTACAATATTGATAAAGCTGTTAGCTGCCTGTTGTGCCTGCTGCGCATTGGCCGCCGCTTCAGCTTCACCAGCTAACTGACGCTGCATGGCCGCCTCAGCAGCTTCTGCTGCCGCCTGTCGTTGGCGTTCGGCTTCGGCTTCGCGCTGGCGCTGTGCTTCCGCTTCCCGCTGCGCGGCTGCCTCTCGTTCGCGTTGTGCCTCAGCTTCACGCTGTTTCTGCGCTTCTATTTCCCGCGCGCGTTGTGCTTCGGCTTCAGCCTCTTTTCGAGCCCGCTCTGCTTCGGCGGCAGCTTCTGCCTCGCGTTGGCGTTGAGCTTCAGCCTCACGCTCACGCTGCTCTTGCGCTTCTTTTTCCCGCTGAGCTTTCGCTTCGGCCTCTTCTCGAGCGCGTTGCGCCTCTGCTTCACGTTGGCGTTCGGCTTCTGCCTGCTCTCGAGCCCGCTGCGCTTCGGCTTCGCGCTGACGCTGAGCCTCGGCCTCACGTGCCTCAGCCTGGGCTGCTTGTTCCTGAGCTATACGCTCAGCTTCTTCAGCACGCCGTTGAGCCTCTGCCTCGGCGGCCGCCTGGGCCTCTACAAGCGCCTGGGCCTCCTGTCGGGCAGCCTCTTCAGCGGCCTGCTGTTGTTCGGCTGCCTGAGTGTCCGGCTCCGGCTCGGCGGCTTCGGGCTCGCTTGTGTCTGGCGCCTCCACAGGTTCAGCCGCAGTGTTCATGGCTGCCTGCTGCTCGGTTACCTGCTGAGCTTGATCCGTAAAGGTTTCTGTACTGACCAAAGTGGCTTGCACAATGGATGATGAATCAGGTTCCGCTGAGCTGCTCGGCCAGTTAATCAAACTAAAAATGATAATAGCCAAATGCACGGCTACCGCGAGGATAGCAGGCAATGTATAGCCAACATCCTGCGGGTCCCTGGGTGTATCAGTTGCCATCAGTGGTTTGCCCTTAGCCATCTTGCGGCGGCTCTGAAAGCAGGCCGACATTGGCAACGCCGGAGCGCTGAAGTGTGCTCATCAGCAAGACGATCTGACCATACTGCACGCTGCGGTCACCGCGTACCATTACCGGTGTGCCTGGACGACGCTGCAAGATGGCCGCAACACGCTCCGACATTTGCTCAAGTGATACCGATGTCGAATCCTCACCCAGTGTAATGAAGTAACCTCCCTCGCGATCAACCGAAATAATGATCGGATCGCTATCCTGAGTGTCGATCGGCTCAGATGACACCTGAGGCAAGTCAACCTGGACACCTTGCGTCAGCATGGGAGCAGTGATCATGAAGATGACCAGCAGCACCAACATGACATCAATAAAGGGGACGACGTTAATCTCCCCCATCGGCTTTTTTTTGCCGCTGCGATTAAATGGACCTTGCATGACGAACTCCCTTAACTGGCGCTAGGCTTGCCGTCACGACCTTGCAGATTACGGTGCAGGATCGCATGAAACTCTTCGGCGAAGTCCTCGTATTTACCGAGTAAGCGAGACGCATTGTTGGAAAGACGGTTATAGAAGATAACGGCTGGAATCGCTGCAAAAAGGCCCATCGCAGTGGCAATCAACGCTTCGGCAATCCAGGGAGCAACGGTTGCCAGTGTTGCCTGCTGTGTCATGGAAAGTGATTGGAAAGAACCCATGATGCCCCATACCGTACCAAACAGTCCGATATAAGGGCTGGCTGAGGCAACGGTTGCCAAAAACACCAGATGCTGGGTCAAGCGGTCTTCCTCGCGGGACCAGGCCACACGCATGCTGCGCTGTACGCCCTCCAGCACCGTATCGGCATTGCGGGTTTTAGGCATCAAACGGTTAAACTCACGAAAGCCGGACTGAAACATATGCTCGGCGCCGTGACGTGGATCATCAGCAGGAATTTCCCGATAAAGTTCGTTTAAATCAACGCCCGACCAAAACGACTCTTCGAATTGGTTGTATTCCTGTTTGGCACGGCGCAGCGCAATGCTGCGCTGAAAGATCACCACCCAAGAGAGAATTGACCCCACCATCAGCAGCAGCATCACCAGCTGTACAACGACGCTGGCATTCATTATCAGGTGTGGGATGGACATGGTGTTATCGTTCACAGGTGCCCTCATCAATCTATTTACGTCGGTCATTACCGACAAAGTGGTGGTTTTAAGGTTACTCAACCGTCGTTAAGTATCCAGTCCTGCCTTAAAGTTTGCAGGCCAGGCTTTGGGCCGAAGGCGCTTCGCATCCAGGCAGGCTATCTCGACTGTCGCGCTGCAAAGGAGTTCCTGGCCACGCTTTACACGCTGTTCAAACGTTACACGGCAACGGCCTACGTCAGTAATGCTTGCGGTAACTTCCAAAGCCTCATCCAGGCATGCTGGTTTTGCATAGTGACAGGCTAAGCGATATACCACTAGCTGCGTGCCTTCGTCTAGCAACGTTTGCTGATCTAGACCTTGGGCACGAAGCCATTCACTGCGCGCCCGTTCCATAAACTTCAAGTAGTTAACGTAGTAGACAATACCACCCGCGTCAGTATCTTCCATATAAACACGTATGGGGATCGAGAACGAAGCACTCATGGACAAAGCACTCATGGCCGACGCTCTCCTTCCATATCGACTGAGTGCTCATTGGGAACACGATTGAAATGCAGCCAGGCCTGTCGCGTTACCGTGCGGCCTCTGGGTGTACGCATCATCAAACCCTGCTGAATGAGGTATGGCTCGATGACGTCTTCAATCGTATTACGCTCCTCACCAATAGCAGCGGAGAGTGAATCCACCCCTACCGGGCCACCCTCGAACTTGTCAATCATAGCAAGCAGCAGGCGCCGGTCCATATGGTCCAGCCCGTAGTGGTCCACATTGAGCATGTTTAGCGCTGCATCTGCCAGATCAACATCTACCGTGCCGTTACCTTTTATTTCCGCATAGTCGCGCACACGGCGTAATAGGCGGTTGGCAATACGTGGCGTACCGCGTGAACGGCGGGCCACTTCAATAGCACCCTCGTGGCTGGTTTCCACGCCCAGCAGGCGTGCCGAGCGGGTGACGATTTCGGTAAGCTCTTCAAGGCTATAAAACTCAAGGCGTTGAACAATCCCAAAGCGGTCACGCAGCGGCGAGGTTAAAAGCCCGGCCCGCGTTGTCGCCCCTACCAGGGTGAATCGGGGCAAATCCAGTTTGATTGACCTAGCAGCGGGCCCTTCACCGATCATGATATCGAGCTGAAAGTCCTCCATGGCTGGATAGAGGACTTCCTCAATTGCAGGCGATAGTCGATGTATTTCATCAATAAACAGCACGTCGCCAGGTTCAAGATTGGTCAACATGGCCGCCAGATCCCCTGCGCGCTCCAGTACCGGTCCCGAGGTGGACTTGAGTCCAACGCCCATCTCGGTGGCGATGATATTGGCCAGCGTTGTTTTACCCAGCCCCGGGGGGCCAAACACGAGGGTATGATCAAGGCTTTCCTCGCGGAGCCGGGCCGCGCCGATAAATATTTCCAGCTGCTCACGGACCCGTGGCTGGCCAATATAGTCATCCAGTCGCTTAGGGCGAATGGCATGGTCAATGCGCCCCTCTCCTTGCTCTGGTTCGGCAGTTATCAATCGATCATGTTCTAACATAGGGGCTCTTCTTGAATATCCGGCGGTCTACCTGACGTACGCTTAAGCAGCACTGTGACCAAGATCACGCTATTATCAACCGATCATGCGGCGTGTTAGTGCTGCCTTGATCAAGGCTTCGGTTGGCTGCTGAGGATCAAGATCTGCCAACATTTTGCTGGCTTCTGTCAGCTTATATCCCAGGCTTACCAAGGCGGATTCCGCATCAGCCAGGCTATTGCGGACAGGTTGGCCATTGGCTGCTTCCAAGGGAAGAGGCGCGTAAGAGCCATTTTCCCACTCTGGGAAACGATCACGCATTTCAATAATAAGCCGCTCAGCAGTTTTTTTACCTACGCCCGGCAGCTTGGTGAGCGCCTTGCTGTCGTCATCACGGACGCAGCGCATAAAGGCGTCTTCATCCATACCTGAAAGGATCGCAAGTGCCAGTTTCGGACCAACACCATTGACCTTGATAAGCGCTCGGAACAGCGCGCGCTCATGCTCACGGGCAAACCCGTAAAGCAGATGGGCGTCGTCGCGAATGGTCAAATGAGTATACAGTGACGTGCTCTCACCCAAGGAAGGTAGCGATACCAGCGTATTCATTGAAGTCTCAAGCTCGTAACCCACACCATGGACATCAATGACAATCCAGGGCGGTTGTTTTTCCAGCAGATAGCCACTTAGACGTCCAATCATAAATACGCTCTCGATAGTAAAAACAGGCGTTTACTATAATGCTACTCTGTACATGTGACCAGTAGTGTTACAGCCGCCAACGCCCGGTGGAAGCCCGCCGGCTGCGTCCACTGGAAGCAACAGGCAAGCTATTACGCGAATAGGCGTGGGTAAGCGCAATGGCCAGGGCATCGGCGGCATCTGCCTGGGGTGTGGCGGAAAGTTTTAACAGCGTCGTAACCATATGCTGTACCTGTAGTTTATCGGCCCCGCCCTGCCCGGTAACCGCTTCCTTGATACGCCGCGCGGCATATTCGGCAACGCTCAATCCATGGTTTGCCATGCATACCAGTGCTGCTCCCCGCGCCTGGCCAAGCTTGAGCGCCGAGTCGACATTTTTCGACACGAAAACGCGCTCAATGGCCGTATCCGTAGGCGAATACAACCCGACAACCTCACTCAACCCAGCATAAATCTGTGCCAAACGCTGCTCAAGGGGGCCATCCGAAGTGCGGATACAACCGCTGGCAACGTAGCTTGGCTTGCCGCCCTTCAGGTCAATAACACCGTAGCCGGTAATACGTGAGCCTGGGTCTATCCCGAGAATTCGCACCGGCAATCCTGTTTGTGCTCGATCCATGACGCTTATACTCTCTTTCTTAAACAAAAACACCGACGCTTCGGCGTCGGTGTTTTTGAGCGATGGAGTGTCAGATAGCCATTGGGCTCTGCGGCTATCCGATCAGTCGTCGACGTGTTACTCGGTTGCCGCCTCAGGCTTCACTTTCTGGCGTAAGCGAATATTTAGATCTTTCAGCTGATCTGGGCTGACTTCGCCTGGCGCGTCGGTCATCAAGCAGGCCGCGCTCTGGGTTTTCGGGAAAGCGATAACTTCACGGATAGTCTTGGCACCAACCATCAGCATGACTAGACGATCCAGGCCGAATGCCAGGCCGCCATGGGGCGGCGCGCCGTACTGAAGCGCATCCAGCAGGAAGCCAAATTTTTCCTGCGCTTCTTCTTCACCGATGCCCAGAATCTCAAACACGGTGCTCTGCATGTTCTGATTATGGATACGGATGGAACCGCCACCAAGCTCAGTACCGTTAAGCACCATATCGTAAGCGCGTGAAAGCGCCTTCGCTGGATCGGCCTTGAGCTCTTCCGGCGTACAGGATGGTGCAGTAAATGGATGGTGCAGCGGACTCAAGCGACCGTTATCATCGGCTTCGAACATCGGGAAGTCGACAACCCATAGCGGCGCCCAGGCTTGGGTGTACAGATCCAGATCTGCACCCAGCTTAACGCGTAACGCGCCAATAGCTTCGTTGACGATACGCGTTTTATCCGCTCCGAAGAAGATGATATCGCCATCTTCTGCACCCAGACGGTCAAGAAGCTCTTCAACGATGTTTTCCATGAACTTGACGATAGGCGACTGAAGCCCGTCAAGTCCTTTGGCACGCTCATTGACCTTGATCCAGGCCAACCCCTTGGCGCCGTAGATACCCACGAACTTGGTGTATTCATCGATCTCCTTGCGCGAAAGCTTGGCACCACCCGGTACTTTAAGCGCAGCTACCCGACCATCTTCAGCACTGGCGGGGCCAGAGAAGACCTTGAAATCGACCTGTTGCATAAGGTCATCAACGTCGGTCAGTTCAAGCGGAATGCGTAGATCCGGCTTATCTGAGCCAAAGCGGTCCATGGCTTCTTGCCAGGTCATGCGTGGGAATTCCGGAAGTTCGACATTCAGCACTTCCTGGAACAGCTGACGGATCATGGCTTCGGTAATGCCCATGATGTCGTCTTCTTCCACGAAAGAGGCTTCGATATCAATCTGAGTAAACTCAGGCTGACGGTCGGCGCGCAGGTCTTCATCACGGAAACATTTGGCGATCTGATAGTAACGATCGAAACCCGCCACCATTAACAGCTGCTTGAAAAGCTGCGGCGACTGCGGCAGTGCAAAGAAACTGCCAGCATGAGTACGGCTAGGCACCAAGTAGTCACGGGCGCCTTCTGGGGTGGCCCGGGTAAGAATGGGCGTTTCAATATCCAGAAAACCTTGGTTTTCTAAAAACGCGCGAACGCTGTGGGAAATACGTGAGCGCAGGCGCAGCTTTTCGATCATGTCAGGACGACGCAGGTCGATGTAGCGGTGCTTCAAGCGCACTTCTTCGCCTACCTTGCCATGCTCATCAAGCTGGAACGGCGGTGTTGCCGCAGTGTTAAGTACTTCTACCTCTTTCGCCAGCACCTCAATCATGCCTGTCGGCATATTGGGATTCTGGGTGCCTTCAGGGCGCAGTCTTACACGGCCGGTAATACGCAGGACATACTCACCGCGAGCGCGGTCGGCATTAGCAAACGCATCGGCAGTATCGGGGTCTACCACAAACTGAGCGATGCCATCGCGGTCGCGCATATCGAGGAAAATTACCCCACCGTGATCGCGACGACGGTGTACCCATCCGCAAACGGTGATCGTTTGATCTACCAATGTCTCGTTTAGCTGGCCGCAATAATGGCTGCGCATGTCAAATCCTGTTCTGTTACGTGGCAAATAAGGTGTCACGAGCCATTATAGGCTCAGACAGCCGCAACTTAGGCTGCGGCGCCTTTTGACTTGGAAGTAGTGTCACTTTTGGCGCTGGTACTGGAAGATGTTCCGTTTGCATCAGCTGCCAGGTTCTTCTTACTTCCCGTTTTGAAATCGGTTTCATACCAACCACCGCCTGCAAGGCGGAAGCCAGCTGCGGATACTAGCCGCTCCAGATCATTCTGGTTACATGCAGGACACTCTTTTAGCGGGTCTGCGCTAATTTTCTGCAATTTTTCCATGCGATGGCCGCAGGCCTTGCACTCATATTCATAGATAGGCATGTTGATAACTCCTGAAAAGCTCAACGACGACAGGATATTGGCGTATATAAACGCAGCCAGCTGCGAATATGTGGCCTGCCGAGATAAAATCCAAGGCTGCGGTTGATCAAGCGGCAATATTATACCCTTTTGTGCCCCCTGCCGAGCAAGGCTAACTGCTGCTCGGCAGTCATTGGAGAGAACAAAATGCCTCATGCAGTGATGCTAGATGCTAAAAGCCTCGGTCCGCAGATCGATTTAAGCGCAATTCGTGATGCGGTTACCCAACTTGATGTATTTGATCAAAGCTCTACCCAGCAAGCTAAAGAGCGCTTGGCTAATGCTGACATTGCTCTAGTTAACAAGGTCGTACTCGACGCAGAAACCCTGCAACAGCTGCCCTCGCTTCGCTTGATATGCGTGATGGCGACAGGTCTTAACAATATTGACCTAGACGCTGCCAAGGCACTTAACATCAGCGTCAAGAACGTGACTGCCTATGGCACTGCAAGCGTTTCCCAGCATACGTTAATGCTGATGCTGACATTGGCAAATAGGTTGCCGCAGTATCAGCGTGAGGTGGCAAACGGCGCTTGGCAACGTAGCGACTTCTTTTGCCTGCAGGACCACCCGACGCTGCAGCTGGCTGGCAAACGGTTGGTGATGGTTGGCCAGGGCGAGTTGGGCACGGAAGTGGCCCGCTTGGCAGAGGCATTTGGCATGCAGGTCACGTTTGCGGCCCGACCCGGCAATGAGGCGAATGATTCTCGCCCCCCATTAGATGCTCTACTGCCCGGGGCCGATATTATCAGCCTGCATTGCCCGTTAAATGCTGATACTCAGCATCTTATTAATCGCCAACGTTTAGCGGCTGCCAAATCATCACTTCTAGTGGTCAACTGCGCTCGCGGGGGCATTATCGATGAAACCGCAGCCCTTGAGGCGCTGCGCCAGGGCACTATCGGCGGCTTAGCTGTTGATGTACTGCCCGTAGAACCTCCTCGTGATGGCCACCCGTTGCTTGATGCCTTGTCAGAGCCGCTTAATCTTATCGTGACGCCACATAATGCCTGGATAACGCCGGAAGCACGCCAGAACATTATTGCACTAACTGCCAATAATATTGCCGAGTGGGAAAAGCAGAGCGCAACTACTGAGTAGAAAAGGTATCTGGCGCATGGTCTTGGGCTAGCGTTTCGTACTCAACATGGGTGACCCGCGCATTCGCGGGCCCCTGCCACAGCCATTCGCTTAGTGTTTTAACCTTCTCTCTATCGCCGCACATCAACACTTCAACCCGCCCATCAGCAAGGTTTTTGGCATAACCGGTTATATTGGCTTGTAGGGCCTGTTTCTGTGTGGCGCGGCGGTAGCCTACGCCCTGCACTTTTCCTGTTACCAATGCACGTAGATAGTAGCTTGTCATCACAGCTCACCTGAATCTTGGTGCGTATGGTGCTTGGGTCCACGTGGTTCAATCTCCAGCAACTCCTGTTTGACCAGCACGGCGCTATTGCGAGGAATAAGCTTTCTGCCTCGACACAATAGAAGAGAGCGTGTAAACGCTGCACCAAATAATAAAATAAGAGATGAGTAATAAACCCACAGCAATACCATGACGACCGACCCAGCTGCGCCGTACGTCGATGCAGTCGCGGTATAGGCCAGATAAACCGCAATCACGTTGCGACCGATAGTAAACAATACGGCGGTGACAACAGCGCCAATAAATACGTCTTGCCAGCGCAGTACTACATCTGGCAATACCTTGAAAATGGTTGCAAACAACAGGGTTACAACACCTAATGAAATAAGCGATTCCAGAGTTGTCGTGAAATAGCTCGCCAATGGAACAATATCGTTGGCCATTTGGAGCATACTCCGCAATACCACGCCCAACACGAGTGAAACCAGCAAAATAAAGCCAATAGAAAGCACAACGGTGAGCGATAGCAACCGGGTTTTAATAAATATAAACATGCTGTTGCTGGTAGGTTTAGCGGTCACTCCCCAGATGGTGTTCAGCGAAAACTGCATTTGTGCAAAAACTGTTGTGGCACCGATTAAAAGCGCACCAAAACCCAATAAGGTTGGCAGTAAACCCGATTCTTCGATTCGTGATTGGGCAACCGCATCTTCAATAGCAGAAGCCACGTCAACGCCTAGTGAGCCTTGTAATTGAGCAACAATTTGCCCTTGCGCTGCGTCTTCCCCTAGTACAACACCAATCACCGTCACAGCAATAATGATCGTGGGGGCCAGCGAGAACAACGTATAAAAAGCCAGCGAGCCAGCATAGCTAAATGCATTGCGCTCAAGCCAGAGCGCTATTGCATCCTGTATTACCTTTCGCCAAAACGTGAGGGCGCTTTTAATCATATTCATTCCCTTGAGTTAATTTAACGATTTCTGTATATGAATCAGCTTATCAGCATATTGAATGCGAGCGCAGTGCGCAGTATTGATCACATTGCACGCTATAACCTCCCCATTCATAATAGTTTTTTATTAACCAAACGCCCAAGGAAGTACCATGGCTTTTGATGCTAAACGCTCTATGCCTACCTATGCCTTTGACTGTTTGGTATTTATTGGACGCTTTCAGCCTGCTCACCTGGGCCATTTAGCCGTTATCCGCGAGGCACTTAAACAGGCACGGCAGGTGATTGTACTGGTTGGCTCGGCGTGGCAGGCGCGTTCACTGCGTAATCCCTGGAGGTTTGAAGAGCGCCAAGCAATGATTCGCTCGGGGTTTGATGATTCCGACAATCAGCGGTTGGAAATAACGCCGCTACTTGATGCATTATATAATGACGATGTATGGGTAAGAGATGTACAGCGTAAAGTGCGCGACTTGGCAGTGCCTACCAGTGCAAGGTTGCCAAGGATTGGTCTGATTGGCGCAAGCCGGGGGCAATCCAGCTACTATTTGGCGCTTTTTCCCCAGTGGGAGTCCGTTAGCGTTCCCTTGGTGGAGGGAATATCGGCCAGCCAGATCCGTGAGAGGCTGTTTCGCTCGACCAGCTCAGCCGATGACTATTTGAGTACTGGGGCATACCACAACTTACCCCCGAGCGTAGTTGATAGCGTCAGTAATTTTTGCCAAGGTGATGCTTATACTCAGCTGCTTGAAGAGCAGCAACTACTTGAGCAGTATCACCGAGCCTGGGCTCAGGCGCCCTATCCCCCGATCTTTGTTACCGTAAATGCGGTTGTCGTTCAGTCAGGTCATGTGCTTTTGGTGCGGCGTAATGCGGCTCCAGGAAAAGGGCTATTCGCACTTCCGGGCGGATTTATCAATCCTCATGAGCGTTTACTGGATGCGTGTATGCGCGAGCTGAGAGAGCGGCTGCGCCTAAAAGTACCCGAACCGGTGCTAAAAGGCTCACTGCGCGGACAGCGGCTTTTCGACGAGCCCCACCGCAGTTGGCGGGGCCGCACGCTCGCAGAAGCTTTTTACTTTGCATTACGGCCGGATCAGCAGTTGCCGCGCCTTAAGCCAGCCAAGGGCGGTGACCATGCACGCTGGGTTGCATTGGCAGATCTGGAACCCGAGAGCTTGTTTGAAGATCATTTTTTTATCATTCAGAACTTTCTGGGCTTGCCCGCCGACTTTGGTACTTAGCCCTAGCGATCATGCTTGTAAAAAATCTCGTGGAAGCTTCATCATTTGCCGCCAGAGCTTCTCAACGCCAGGCTTATGTACCAAAGAACAGCGGTAAAGGCGAATTTCAAGCGGTATATCCCAGCTTTCATCCCCTGCTCTTACCAAGCGCCCACTTTTAAGCTCCTCTCGGATACAGAAATCCGGGATCCATGCGGCCCCAATACCCTGAAGCACCATGCCTTTCAAGCCTTCCGCCATGGCGGTTTCATAAACGGTGCGTAATTTCATCCGTAATGGGTCGTTTTTAAGCAGCATACGTACGCTGCGACCTAAAAATGCACCTTGGGTATAGGCCAGATAAGGAATCGAAGTATCGTTTTGCAGCGAAAAACACGGCTTACCTGTTTCATCAGGAAGTGAAACCGGCAGCATCTTAACCTTGCCTATCGAAAATGAGGGAAACACTTCAGCATCCAGCTGCATGGTGGCGAAGGGATCGTAATAGGCAAGCATGAGGTCGCAATTACCCTCGCGCAGTACATGAATAGCTTCCCCGACATTCATGGCTACCAAGCGAGTAGGCAGCTCACCAAGACCTTTTTGTAAACGCGATATCCAAGGAGGGAAAAAACTCAGTGCCAGCGAGTGGGCAGCCACAATATCAAGTGCCTCATTGGCGATCGAAAGCCCGCGCAAATGGCCCAACGATTCATTGAGCTGCTCGACCAGATTGCGCGCGGTTACCAAGAACAGCTGCCCTTCCGAGGTAAGTCCTACGGGTGTGGTGGAGCGGTCTACAAGTGTTACCCCAACGGCTTGTTCTAATGCTCGAATGCGTCGACTAAATGCTGGCTGCGTGACATGACGCTGACGGGCGGATGCAGAAAAGCTGCGTGTATTTGCAAGCGCAACAAAATCTTCAAGCCATTTTGTTTCAAGATTCACCCCACACTCCTCTGCCTACTAATTTAACTATGCTTTATTCGGTTAACTTTACTTACTGTATAGGTGACATTAAATAAGCCGCCCGGGATATCACTTTTTTCCATAAAGGCCGCTGCTGGATTTCATCAATAGTAATGCGGCGGCACTGAGCGAAATCCTCTTCCAACATTTGATATACCTGTTCTGCAAAAGCAGGGCTGGGAATAAACGCAGTAATTTCAAAGTTCAGCCTGAACGAACGATTATCTAAGTTTACCGTACCTACTGTCGCTGCTTCATTGTCGATCAGGATCACTTTTTGATGTAGAAACCCAGGAAGATAACGGTATATTTTTACTCCTGCTTTTAACATATCAGGCAAGAATGAAAAGGCTGAGAGAAACACCAGCAGATGATCAGGGCGCTCAGGAATCATGACTCGAACGTCAAGCCCACGCATGGCAGCTAGCCGTAATGCGTCCTGAACCCCCTGATCCGGCACAAAATAAGGGCTGGTTACCCATAATCGATGGGTTGCGCTGTGAATCAGCTGCTGAATTAACAGACTGGCGGTATCTTGTTTATCCGCTGGTCCTGATGGCACGATAACGACATGATGATCAATATCGGAATGGCTTTCGGTCCGCCAATTCAGGCTAGCCACCTCACCCGTTGCCCAGTGCCAGTCCTGCCAGAATGCTTCCTGCAGACCTAGTACGCTAGGCCCTTCCAGCATCAAATGAGTATCCCGCCAAGGGCCATGTCTTGGGTCCTGCCCCAGGTATTCTACGCCTACATTGAACCCGCCCAGCCACCCTTGCTTGCCATCAATCACGGCAATTTTACGGTGGTTGCGAAAATTCAGTTGAAACCGATGTTTAAATCCACGTGAAGAGCGAAACGGACTAACGGCAACATCTTCAGCGGCCAGCTCTTTCAAATAGCCTTCGTTAAGTTTGCGGCTACCCACTTCGTCATACAAAAAATACACACGCACACCACGGCGAGCAGCTTTTAAAAGGTGCTGATGAAGTCTACGGCCAAGTGCATCATCACGGACAATAAAGAATTGCAGCAACAAGTAGTGCTCTGCCCTGTCAATACCTTCGAACAGACTCATGAAGGTGGCTTCACCGTCAATTAACAGTGTGGCGTTATTGCCTCGCGTCAACGGCATCATGGCCAGCTGTTCAACTGCCTGAATATCAGAATTCACAGGAGGCGCCAGGAATGGCCGTGCGCTCTCCTGGTAGCGGGCTAATACACGCCTAAGCACATTGTCGCGCTCTCCTCTGGCCATCACATAGCCGTAAAAACGCGGCCGCCCAAAAAACCAATAGGCAGGTAATGCCACATAAGGAAAGGTGAAAAGCGAGATAATCCATGCGATGGCGCCTTGCGATGTCCGACTCGACATCAGCGCCATAATGGCCGATACAATCCCCAGAAGGTGTATCAGCATAATGCCCGTCCCTAGCAACCAAGAGGCCATACCCACTCCCCATCAAGCGTATTAATATTCCAACAGCGTTTGTGACTGATAAAAATACACAAAAGCCCCGTATTGGCGGGGCTTCTGTGGGTTCATCTCACAGCACAAACGCCGTTACGCCGTTTGAGCAATGATCTCTTTCCACTTCGCGGGCCCAGTTTGGTGCACTGATGTTCCAAGACTATCAACTGCTACCGTCACCGGCATATCTTCAACTTCAAACTCATAAATGGCTTCCATGCCCAGGTCCTCAAAACCCACCACACGAGATTTTTTAATTGCCTGTGCCACAAGGTAAGCCGAGCCGCCCACCGCCATTAAATAAACGGCTTCGTTATCACGAATGGCTTCAATAGCTTCCAAACCGCGTTCTGCTTTACCAACCATTCCCAGAAGGCCCGTCTGTTCGAGCATGGTGCGGGTAAATTTATCCATACGGGTGGCTGTGGTCGGACCAGCAGGGCCAACCACTTCATCACCAATAGGATCAACCGGGCCTACGTAATAGATAAACCGGCCTTTCATATCTACCGGTAACGGTTCGCCTTTGGCGATCATATCCACCATACGCTTATGAGCCGCATCACGCCCGGTCAACAACTTACCGTTGAGCAGCAACGTATCGCCCGGCTGCCAGGTTTTCACCTCTTCAGGCGTTATGCTGTCCAGATTGACACGTTTTACATTACCCCCAGCTTTCCGGGTAATTTCCGGCCAGTCTTCAAGCTTGGGAGGCGCTAATGCCGCCGGGCCGGAGCCATCCAGCGTAAAGTGTGCATGCCGAGTGGCGGCACAGTTAGGGATGATAGCAACGGGCTTGTTAGCCGCGTGGGTCGGGTAATCCTTGACCTTGATATCCAGCACTGTGGTAAGCCCACCCAGACCCTGAGCGCCAATGCCGCTTTTATTGACCTTGTCAAAAAGCTCCAGGCGCAGCTCTTCAGCACGATTACTGGGGCCACGCGCCTGAAGATCCTGAATATCGATAGGATCAAGCAGCGCCTCTTTGGCAATTTCCATCGCTTTTTCTGCGGTACCGCCAATACCGATGCCCAGCATACCCGGAGGACACCAGCCAGCACCCATTTTGGGAAGCTGCTCCATTACCCAGTCAACGACGCTATCGGAAGGATTCAGCATCGCAAATTTGGATTTGGCCTCGCTACCGCCACCCTTCGCCGCCACGTGGATATCCACTTTATCACCAGGCACCAGCTTGTGATGAATGATGGCCGGCGTATTATCCTTGGTGTTCTGGCGCTTACCATCCGGGTCTGCCAATACCGAGGCTCGCAGCACGTTATCCGGCAACAGATAAGCCCGGCGAACGCCTTCGTTCACCATATCGTCAAGGCTCATGTCAGCTTCCCAGGTAACGTTCATTCCCACATGAACGAACACGGTTACGATGCCGGTATCCTGACAGATGGGACGATGGCCGGTGGCGCACATTCTTGAATTGATCAGAATTTGTGCGATAGCGTCTTTAGCGGCAGGGTTCTGCTCGCGTTCATACGCGGCATTCATCGCGTCGATGAAATCTTTCGGGTGGTAGTAAGAGATATACTGCAGAGCATCGGCAACGCTTTGAATCACGTCGTCCTGGCGAATCACGGTCATGGAGTAACAGCTCCTTGGTTTTCGTCTTTTCTACGACCATTTTACCTATATGGAAATGGCCGTTTAAGCGTGCAAGGAGTATACCGTATTGGCCTACAAGCGGCAGCTTCTACCGTATGCTGGTAATGTGCACTTAAGTCTATGCTAATAATTGAAAGTATAAATTAAAATAACGGTATAAATTAATTATCGGCTGACTCGCAAGTTCGGGAAAGGCGAACCAGGTATCATCAATCACCCGGCCACCTCTATCTGCTTTTCAATACAGTCTACTGCACGATGAGTTTTGGGGCCCTCCGGCATACGCTACCCTAGCGCCAGCTGTTTTTCTTTCATTTGATGCAGCTGATCACGCAGGCGCGCCGCTTCTTCAAACTCCAAGTTTTGAGCCGCTTCAAACATTGCATCTTCAAGTTTACTGATAGCAGCCAGCAGATCGTGCGCCCCCATACTGGCAATATCATACTCACCCGCTCCTTCAGCAACCTTGCGCTCTGCCCCCCGTTTACGGCTGCTCTTCTTGCCAGGCGTTTGTGCCGCTTCCAAGATATCTGCCACAGAACGGGTCACGGTCATTGGCGTAATACCATGCTTCTCATTATGCGCCTGCTGTTTGGCCCGGCGGCGCTCCGTCTCATCAATCGCCTTGCGCATTGAGTCGGTAATACGATCGCCGTACAAAATAGCTTTACCGTGAGCGTTACGTGCCGCGCGTCCGATAGTCTGAATCAGAGAACGTTCAGCGCGCAGGAACCCCTCCTTGTCAGCATCAAGAATCGCTACCAGCGAGACTTCTGGAATATCCAAGCCTTCGCGGAGCAGGTTAATCCCGACGAGTACATCGAATTTTCCCAGGCGAAGATCGCGTATGATTTCCACACGTTCTACGGTATCAATATCCGAGTGCAAATAGCGCACGCGCACACCGTGCTCATCAAAATATTCAGTCAGGTCTTCGGCCATGCGCTTGGTAAGCGTAGTGACCAACACCCGCTCACCAACGGCGGTACGCAAACCGATTTCTGATAACAGATCATCAACCTGGGTACTGGCCGGTCGAACTTCAATTTCAGGGTCTAGAAGCCCGGTAGGCCGCACAACCTGTTCAACCACTTGACCAGCATGCTCAGCTTCATATTTACCCGGCGTAGCCGAGACAAATATAGTCTGAGGAACAATCGACTCCCACTCTTCAAACTTCATGGGCCGGTTATCTAGCGCTGAGGGCAGGCGAAAGCCATATTCCACAAGCGTTTCCTTACGTGAACGGTCGCCCTTATACATACCGCCTACCTGGGGCACGCTGACGTGAGACTCATCAATAAACAGCAGCGCATCATCAGGTAGGTAATCAAAGAACGTGGGCGGCGGCTCGCCGGGCGCCCGGCCGGATAAGTAGCGCGAATAGTTTTCTATGCCGTTACAGTAACCCAGCTCCAACATCATCTCGATGTCATAGAGGGTGCGTTGTTCAAGGCGCTGTGCTTCAACCAAGCGCTCATGCTTGCGCATCCAGTCCAGCCGCTCCTTAAGCTCACCTTTAATGGCGTCAATGGCCCCAAGAATGGTTTCGCGCGGGGTGACATAGTGAGATTTAGGATAAATGGTCATCCGCGGAACCTGATGGCGTATATCCCCGGTTAGCGGATCGAATATACGGATCGAGTCGATTTCATTATCAAATAGCTCAACGCGAACTGCATCTTCATCGGAATCAGCTGGAAAGATATCAATCACATCCCCACGAACCCGGTAGGTACCGCGGCGAAAATCCATGTCATTGCGGGTGTACTGAAGCTCGGCCAGGCGGCGCAGAAACGCCCGCTGATCAATTAACTCGCCCCGGGTAAAGTGCAGGCGCATTTTCAGGTACTGGTCCGGGTCACCCAGACCATAGATGGCCGACACCGACACCACAATCAAGGCATCACGGCGCTCTAGCAGCGCCTTGGTAGCGGACAGCCGCATCTGTTCGATATGGTCGTTGATTGATGCGTCTTTCTCGATAAACGTATCGGACGAAGGCACATAGGCTTCCGGCTGATAGTAATCGTAGTACGACACAAAATATTCAACGGCATTATCGGGGAAAAACGATTTAAACTCGCCATAAAGCTGCGCTGCCAGGGTCTTATTGGGCGCCATGACAATTGTTGGGCGCTGTAGCTGCTGAACCACGTTCGCCATGGTAAAGGTTTTGCCCGACCCGGTTACCCCAAGTAGCGTTTGATGGGCAAGACCTGACTCCAGGCCACTTACTAACCCTTTGATGGCGTTTGGCTGGTCGCCGGCAGGCTTAAATTTCGACTGTAA
Organism: Vreelandella nanhaiensis; assembly: GCF_003990185.1. GTDB lineage: Bacteria > Pseudomonadota > Gammaproteobacteria > Pseudomonadales > Halomonadaceae > Vreelandella > Vreelandella nanhaiensis. The sequence goes on from NZ_RZHF01000008.1 coordinate 117,959, forward strand.
CCGAAACTCTTTGCTCATCGTCGCTCCTAACTGGGAAATTAAACCGCTTGGGTCGTAATATCGATGGTTGCCTGGGTCATAAGCCGCTGAATAGGGCAGCGATGACTGATTTCTTCAAGCCGGGCTCGCTGTTCAGGGTCAGTAATACCATGTAGGGCCAACACCACATTCAACTTGTACGTCCCTTTGGCCTCTAGACTATCGTCTCGCTGCACCGTGACGGTAATCGCCGTAAGCGGCCACTGTTTGCGCCGGGCATACATTTGCACGGTGATGGCCTTGCATGTGCCAAGCGAAATATCAAAGTAGTCATGAGGGTCTGGCGCACTGCCCTCTCCACCAACCACCTCAGGAACATCAGCGTACAAGGCTTCCAGGCTATCGACTTCAATACGTTGGCGAAATACGTGGTTACGCTGGCTAATGACCGTAATAGGCGGGTGCATTAGGATACTTTCACTCCCAGCTTGAGCTTTTCGACGGCGGCAATTAATGCCTCCCGCTTAACACGGCCCTCCACATCCGCGCCGTAACGACCCACTTCGGCGCTATCAACGCCATCCAGCATCATCAACGCTGTGGTAATCTTGTTGACCTGGTCGGCGTTTTCTACGCCCTTAAAAGTTAATGATTGCTGTGCCATTGCGCTGTCTACCTCGCTTAACCTTATGCAAAACTGATACAGACCAAAGAGTCTAGCACGCTAAAGGTACCTTGCAATTAGTGCCTTGTGCCCACACGTTGAAAAGCCCAATATCTTACTGACCCTTTTTCGCCATGCCCCATCCAGGAGTTTATATGCCCACGGTTATCCCCTCTACTACGATTACCGACAATGTGCGCCTTGATCACCTAGCGGCGCTGGATGTGAAGGGGGCAGATGCTGAAAAATTCCTGCAAGGCCAAACCAGCGCGCAGGTCAGTTTAGCCAATGGTGAATTTGCTCCGCTTACCTGTTTTTGTACCCCCAAGGGCAGAATGCTGGCCAATGCGCAATTGCTTCGCCTTAATGCCGAACATTTCAGGCTGGTATTGAGCGCCTCGCTAGCTCCGCTATTAACGGCGCATTTAAAAAAATTTGCCGCGTTCTACCGGGCCGAGTTGATCCATGACACGTCAGTTACGTTTATTGGAGCAAGTGAGAACGCAAGCGCCTTAGCTAGTTCCCTTGGGTTGACTCTGCCTGAAAAGGACTTCGCGCAATGTGGTAATGATCAGGCAAGCGTCGTACGCCTGCCAGGCACTACATCGCGCTGGCTGTTTTGTACTACCGATACCATCTTGAATGACACTATCGATGATCAGGCCCAGCAAGCTGCCTGGGCACTTGAAGATATCCGTAGCGGTCTTGCCTGGTTGACCGAGGCCCAGCAGGATCAGTTTTTACCCCAAATGTTGAACTGGGAAGCGCTGGGCGGCATCAGTTTTAAAAAGGGGTGTTACACCGGCCAGGAAGTAGTAGCACGCGCACATTTTCGCGGTCAGGTTAAAAAGCGTTTGATGCACGCCTCGCTTAACACCACCGAGCTTCCGGGCATTGGCGCCAACTTGATAACAGAGCAAGACAAGACAATGGGCGAAGTTGTTTCAAGCGCCAAGCGAGACAGTAATACAGTGGAATTGCTGGCCGTCATAAATACCAAGGCAGCCGAAGAAGACATGCCACTCTATTGGGAGGGCAACTTGTTAACGCTCCTTCCACTACCCTACCCGATTGAGCGACTCGATCCGGAACAGCTGGCAATGGCACTGAAGGAATAGCGTTTTACAGCTAAGCCAACAGCCAGATGTTAACGCTTGGGAGCTTTTAAACAAACTTCAGGCCAAATAGCCGTGCGACGTTAGCCGTACTATACGCCGCAATGTCTGCTTCCGTTTCACTTCGAAGCTTTGCCACGGCACGGCACACCTGGCGATGCGCTTAGGCTCATTGCGTTCGCCCTGGTGGCCGCTTAGAGGCATATCGGGGCTATCCGTTTCCAGCACAAAGCCATCTTTTGGCAAGGCTGCTACCATTCGGTGCAGCCGCTTGGCACGCGAATAAGTCACCGCACCGCCCGCCCCCCCACAACAAACCCTAACGCCAGAAACGCTTGGGCCTGTTCAATAGAGCCTGCAAACGCGTGTATCAACCCACCCCGGGTTCTATGAGAGGGGCATTGCAGCCCCTAAATTATTTTAGTGCTTTTTTAATGCTCGCGAGTGGGCTGGAAGCGAATATCCGGCCAGCGCTCCTGAGTCATCTGCAGATTAACACGGGTAGGCGCAATATAGGTCAGGTAGCCGCCGCCATCGATGGCCAGGTTCGTGCTGGCCTTACGCTTGAACTCTTCAAGCATCTTGGCATCCTCACAATACACCCAGCGAGCGGTTTGCACGTTAACGCCTTCGTAAATACAGTCGACCTTGTACTCCTCTTTCAGGCGATGGGCGACCACATCAAACTGTAGCGTACCCACAGCGCCTAGAATCAGGTCATTGTTATCCATGGGCATAAACACCTGAGTCGCACCTTCTTCAGAAAGCTGCTGCAAGCCTTTCTGCAGTGCCTTCATCTTCAAAGGGTCTTTCAGACGTACACGTTTAAACAATTCAGGGGCAAAGTGCGGTATGCCGGTAAAGCGCATATCTTCACTAACGGTAAAGGTATCACCGATCTGAATAGTGCCGTGATTGTGCAGGCCGATAATATCGCCGGGCCAGGCTTCTTCCACATGAGAGCGGTCCGAGGCCATAAAGGTCAGCGCATCGGCGATTTTGACATCCTTGCCAATCCGCACATGGCGCATCTTCATGTTCTTTTCGTACTTGCCAGAACAAACACGTAAAAATGCAATACGATCGCGGTGGTTGGGATCCATATTGGCCTGAATTTTGAAGACAAACCCCGTGAACCGATCATCGAAGGCGGTAACCTCACGGGTATCAGTTTCACGGGGCTGAGGCGCAGGCGCGTACTCAACAAACCCATCGAGCATTTCGCGCACGCCAAAGTTACCCATGGCGGTACCGAAGTAAACCGGGGTCATTTCACCACGGCGGTAGGCTTCAAGATCGAACTCATGAGAAGCACCACGCACCAGCTCAACCTCCATGCGCAGCTCTTCGGCTTGCTCGTCACCCAGTACGGCATCGACTTCGGGGTTATCAAGCCCTTCAATGCGCTTATCTTCCGGTATCCGACTGCCCTGCCCTTGGGTATACAGGTGAATCACATCATTATAGAGATGGTACACGCCCTTGAAATGCCGCCCCATGCCAATCGGCCAAGTCATGGGTGCACATTGGATATTCAGGACGGTCTCAACTTCGTCCATAACCTCAATGGGGTCACGGATATCGCGGTCCATCTTGTTCACGAAAGTCAGGATAGGTGTAGTGCGCAAGCGACACACTTCCATCAGCTTGATGGTCCGATCCTCGACACCCTTGGCCCCATCAATCACCATCAAAGCGGAGTCAACGGCCGTTAGCGTGCGGTAGGTATCTTCTGAGAAGTCTTCATGACCTGGCGTATCGAGCAGGTTGACGATACGCCCTCCATAAGGGAACTGCATCACGGAGGTCGTTACCGAGATACCCCGTTCCTGCTCCATTTTCATCCAGTCAGAAGTTGCGTGGCGATCGTTACGCTTACTCTTCACCGAACCCGCTAGCTGAATCGCATTCCCGAACAGCAGCATTTTTTCAGTAATTGTCGTTTTACCCGCATCGGGGTGCGAAATGATAGCAAAGGTGCGCCTAAGCTCCGCTTCTTGGGCTAACTGAGTGTCTTTCATCTTGCCTCTACAGAAATTAGTACTCAGCCATGGGCTTAAGCTTCAAGCTAGCGTGGCTGAGTTATTCAGAATTGGGCAAGATTGTAACGTTAGGAGGGGCTGGGTGCTATGTTCATCACAAGTAAGTGTTAGCGTAGCAAATACGCTATGTAATTATGCCCCGCAGATGCGGGGCATAATAAAGGAGTTACTCGACTACCGGACCCTCATCTTCGCCGCCACCTTCTTGCCACTCTTCTTTGTTACCAGTCGGCTCAGCGGCACCACGCGGATGACTGCTGATCGTTTCACCTTGGTGGGTTGCATGGTTTCCTTGGGCCGGAGCGCCAATATCGACTTCCTCTACCGGCCCTTCATCTTCACCGCCACCTTCTTGCCACTTTTCTTCATTGCCAGTAGGAACGGCGGCGCCACGGGGTTGAGTCACCGTTTCTGTCTGGCCTGTGGCGTGGCTTCCATGATGTTGTCCTTGGGTTTCGGCATCATGAACAGGACCTTCTCCTTCACCACCACCTTCTTGCCACTCTTCCTGGTTGCCGGTAGGCGCGGCTGCGCCTCGTGGTTGATTATTCATTGTTCCTTGATGCTCCGCTCCTTGGGCACCGGCAGTCGAGTCAATTTGGCTGCTAGCAAACACTAAAGGGCTTGCACTTAGGCCAAATGCCACGCTTAGAATACTGATTTTTTTCAACGCTTCCTTGTTCATAATGATTCCTTTTCTGGTCTATTTCGCCTGGCTAGGCGGTAGTAATTAAAAACCCACACCTATATATGTAGCAGTTGCATTGCTTTGTGTAAAAGTTTGGTACGACTTCATATTCAGTGACGAGCGTTTCAAAAAACGCCATGGTTAAGCTATTAATTAAGCTATACGTTTACGCACGCTTATCAAGCAAACGCCATCCGTGAAGAAAAGCCCATAAAAAAACGCCGAACGAGTCGGCGTTTTTTAGCTGCAGGTATTAGCTTAGGCGTAGGTATTAACCAGCGTTCCAAGATTACCCTCTTGAGCAAGACCGGGGTCAGCACCCAAGTTAGCAGAGGCCATGATTTCCGTTACCTGCTGAGCTTGAATATCGAGCGCATCTTTAAATACTTGCATCTGAACCTGTTCAGCGGTTTGCGCCTGATTCATATAAAGCGCTGCGCTTACCATATTGCTGATAGACACATCCATACAGCTACCCTCAGAACGAAACGTTTACCCACCCTAGCAAAGATACCGCAAATCCACAAAAGCAAAGCAGGTATCTAAAAACGATCTGCCCGGAATGGCGCCATATCTATTTCGGTTGGCTTGCCCTCCATCATGTCAGCCAGCAGTTGCCCAGTCGCCGGCCCAAGAGTAAACCCTTGGTGGCCGTGGCCAAATGCCAACCATAGCCCTGGATGGCGTGGGGCTGCGCCAATTACGGGCTTCATATCGGGCAAGCAAGGTCTGGCGCCCTTCCAGGCTGCCGCATTACAACGATCGCCAAGCGGAAAGAGCTGTCGGGCAACCTTTTCGGCAGCTTCCAGCTGCTGTTCATCCGCAGGCGATTCCAGACGATTCAATTCAGCCCCGGTGGTCAAACGTACGCCTGCGTTCATGGGCGCAAGCAGATACCCCACTTCAGCATCCATCAGCCAATAGTGCAACTTGGCAGGCGCCTGGGAGGCGTAATGCATGTGATAGCCGCGTTTAACGAACGTGGGGAAATGGTAACCCAGGCCTTTCATCCAATCCCCTGACCAAGGCCCTAAAGCCACGACCACTTCATCGGCTTCAAGCGTTTCTGTTTCAGTGACTACCCGCCAACGCTTGCCAACCTGCTCGATTTTTTGGATAACAGCCTGTAGTAAATTGCCATCGTCTTGAGTAAACGCGTCGGCATAAGCTTCAACCAAGGCACCCGGGTCAGCCACTGTCCATGGGTCAAGCCAGTGAATAGCGCCAATGATATCCTGACTCAAATCAGGCTCTTTATCTTTCACACCGGCCCGGTCAAGCACTGCAAACTGAACACCATATAACTCACGTGCCTCTTCGGCCTCTTTTATACGCTTATCCAGGCGCGCCTGCGTACGGTAAACCTCAAGCCATCCCTCTTTGCGCACCAGGTGCTCGACACCGGCCGCTTTAATCATTGGCTCGTGAGTCTTCAGGCATAGTTGAATCAGAGAGGCCCATTCAGGGATGATCTTTTGATAAAGGCGTGACGATGAGTTATGCCAGTAGCTTAATAGCGGTGATGCCGCATTCATCATGCCTGTCACACGGTAGCGAATATCGACTCGACGATTGGGCAGCACGCTCAGAATGGTTTTCATATCACGCGGAAAAGCGTAAGGCCGAACAGCTTCGCGCTGAATAATACCCGCGTTTCCAAACGATGTTTCCCGGCCAGGCTGACGACGATCTACCAATGTGACTTGGTGACCGCGCTTCTGTAAATGCCATGCAATACTGACACCTACCATGCCTGCACCCAACACCACCGTTTGCTGCGTCATCTCAAGCCCCTTAACGTTAATGCCCGCACTTAATATAGGCGAAAATAATTTCAACAAGCTATTGAAAAATAACACTCTATATCAAGCATTTATATAGCTTAAAAATCCATTTTAAAGGCTTTAAAAAGTAATTTAGCCTACAAAATTCGATATAACAGATGACTTTACTATTTTAAGCCTATCAGGCCGAATAGTACGCTTTTACGTTCAGAAAAGCCTAAAGAAAATAGAGTGAGGCAAAGCGGTGAATGATCACGCCAAGGTGAAGAGGGCACGCAGTAGAAGCGTTAAGAATTGATTAACTAGACAAGCCAGCATTGTAGGGAGGAAAAACAGGCCTATATAACTCAGCCTAAAATTAGCTTATATAGTACGAGCGCACGTGCCTAGATCAAAAGGCGATCAGGAGCTAAAGTCGAGAAAACAAAAAACCCACCGTTAGGTGGTTAACTGATAAAAGCAGATAATAAAGAGGGAATACAACAGAAAGGTTAATGGGGTGGATGATGGGGATCGAACCCACGACCACCGGAGCCACAATCCGGGGCTCTACCACTGAGCTACATCCACCACAACCTAAAACTGGGGCCTTACTTCTATCAAATGGGGTGGATGATGGGGATCGAACCCACGACC
>NZ_RZHF01000008.1:124916-235451 GCF_003990185.1 Vreelandella nanhaiensis
AATCCGGGGCTCTACCACTGAGCTACATCCACCATTGATAGCACTACAAATCTTGGAGCACCTAACCGGCTTTGACCATTTAAACGCTTTATTAATGGCACGCCCAGCAGGACTTGAACCCGCAACCTACGGCTTAGAAGGCCGTTGCTCTATCCGGTTGAGCTATGGGCGCACGTAAAGCATTCTAAACAAGCTGAATACCGATGAGCACTTGACCACAACCACGCTCGGAAAAGCAATGTACCACCTTTCACGTTAAGTGTGGTCGGGATGGAGGGATTCGAACCCCCGACATCCTGCTCCCAAAGCAGGCGCGCTACCAGACTGCGCTACATCCCGATTTATCACTCTTGACGCTTACCGCGCTGCCCGTCTCAAGCGAGGCATATATTACTATTTTTAAATTTAAAGTCAACACTTAAAGTGATTGATCGTGTCGGCGCTTTGCCTGACCGCCCTAGCATGCGAAAATTGCCCGCCATAGAAAGCACTCAAGCCCGTAGGCTTTTGCGCCAGCGTTTCAACCTTCACAGGGATCTTTTAAATGACCGCCCAACTTATCGATGGAAAAGCCATCGCTGCTCATGTCCGTCAACGCGTTGCCGAGAAGATAGCGGCACGCCAGCACGCTGGCGCCCGCGCACCAGGACTAGCCGTTGTTGTGGTTGGAGAAGACCCGGCGTCTCATGTTTATGTTAGCAACAAGCACCGCGCCTGCGAGCAGGCAGGGATCCGCTCATTCAAGCACGAGCTTCCTGCCGATACCACGCAGCAGGCTCTTGAAGCATTGGTTGACCAGCTTAATGATGATGAAAACGTAGATGGCATTCTTGTTCAGCTCCCCCTGCCCGGCCACTTGGACGCCGGCCCTATTCTTGAGCGTATCCATCCCGGTAAGGATGTCGATGGTTTTCATCCCTATAACCTTGGGCGCCTTGCCCAGCGGCTTCCAGCACTACGCCCCTGCACACCCAAAGGCATCATGACCATGCTGGCGCAAAGCGGCCTAGCGGTGCGCGGGCTCAATGCCACTATTGTGGGAGCTTCCAACATTGTCGGTCGCCCCATGGCGCTGGAATTGATGCTTGCTGGCTGTACGATAACCGTTTGCCATCGCTTTACTCGCGACCTGGAGGCTCACGTTAACCGCGCGGATCTGGTGGTGGTTGCCGTTGGCAAGCCTGGCATCGTAAAAGGGGAATGGATCAAGGACGGCGCTATCGTGATCGACGTAGGTATCAATCGCCAGGACGATGGATCACTCATTGGTGATGTTGATTTTGACGCAGCCGCCAAACGCGCCAGCTTTATTACCCCCGTACCTGGTGGAGTCGGCCCCATGACAGTTGCCACCCTGCTTGAAAACACGCTTGAAGCAGCTGAACGTCACGACGCCGAAGCTTAGGCTCCATGGCGTTAATTTTTTTGGTTTGATGAAGGAGCCGACCCTATGAAACGTATTGGTATTATTGGCGCGATGGCCCAGGAAGTCAGCATTCTGGCTGGGCAACTCGACAACGCCGAGCGCTATGAACATGCAGGCTTTGTATTTTATACCGGCACGCGCCACGGGCTTGAAGTCGTTATCCTGCAATCCGGCATTGGCAAGGTTAATGCAGCGGTGGGTACCGCCATCTTGCTAGAGCGCCACCACCCAGATGCCGTCATCAATACAGGCTCGGCCGGCGGTTTTGCAAGCGACCTTAAGATCGGCGATGTGATCATATCTGACGAGGTTCGTCACCACGATGTGGATGCCGTTGTATTTGGCTATGAAATAGGCCAGGTACCCGGCATGCCAGCCGCTTATGTGGCCGACTCGCAGCTGCGTGATATTGCCCGAGAGGCAATTGATACTCTGGGCGAAGTTAGTGTTCGTGAAGGACTGATTGCCACGGGTGACTCCTTCATCTCCGACCCCGCTCGCGTAGCCGCTACCCGCGCCCAGTTTCCGACCATGCTCGCCGTAGAGATGGAAGCAGCCGCCGTTGCCCAGACTTGCCATCTTTATCAATGCCCCTTCGTAGTGATCCGTGCACTTTCTGACATTCCAGGCGCTGAAGACAATCATCTCTCCTTTGAGCAATTCCTGGACATGGCCGCCGCCCACTCATCACGAATGGTCGATGAGATGCTGCTAGCCCTTGGCCAGCGCTAGTCGAGTTTCCTATCGTTAGATACACAAACGGAGCCAGCTGGCTCCGTTTGTAGTGATAACATTCAATGGCGAAAAGAGCGTTATGCACTCAAGGTGCACATTTTAAACGCTCAGTCAGGACATCCAGAAACGCATCGGCTGTTTCGCGCTCATAGCTGTAGTAGGTCCACTGCCCTACGCGCTGAGAAGAGACCAAACCTGCGCGGGAAAGCGTGGAAAGGTACAGCGAGATAGTCGGCTGCGAGAGACCGGTCTTTTCACGAATATGGCTGACACAAATTCCGCCCGGCGGCGCCATGTCTTTCTGGAGCGGAAAATGCCGCTCCGGCTCTTTCAGCCAGGTCAGAATGTCGAGACGCACCGGGTTCGCCAATGCACTTAAAACAATATTAATATCCATGGTCACGGCCGGTGGTTGGAAGCCGCATCATTATACGCATTTACAGCCAGACTGCCGAGACAGTCTGGCAACAGCACTTAAATCACCAGTGTATCAAGCGCCTTGCTGTCAAAATCTGATAGCTCATCAAGGCGTCCCTCGTTCACCTTGTTGGCCCACTCAGGGTCTGAAAGCAGCGCACGTCCAATAGCAATCAGGTCAAAATCCTCTCTCGCCCGCCACATGGCCAACTCTTCCACGTTGACACGGCTTTTGGAGGTCGGATCCTCTGTGCGGGTGAAGTGGCCGGTACGGAAAGTGCGGTCAAGCCCCACACTACCCACTGCAATCACCGGCTTACCGGTCAGCTCACGAGTCCAGGTAGCAAGCGTTTTGGTGCTGCCTTCAAAGCCCGGCTCCCATACGCGACGAGTGCTAGCATGAAAAATATCTACACCGTCCTCGGCCAGTGGCTTGAGAATGCTACCTAGTGCCTCGGGCGTTTCCGCAATGATGGCGGTGTAGTCGGAAAGCTTCCACTGGGAGAAGCGGAAGATAATCGGAAAATCTGGACCAACCGCTTCACGCACCGCTCTCACAATCATACGTGGAAAGCGCAGCCGGTTTTCAAGGCTGCCGCCATAGGCATCGGTACGCTGATTGCTTTCTTCCCACAGGAACTGGTCGATCAAGTAACCATGAGCGCCATGCAACTCGATACCGTCAAAGCCGATACGCTGTGCATCAAGCGCCGCGCGGGCAAACGAGGCAGCAACCTCCTGGATATCCTCCTCAGTCATCGCCTCGACAACCTCAAGGTCTCCCTCAACGATCGACATCGGTCCGAAGCCCGGCACGCTTGCCTGCGGCTCGACACCTTGGCGGCGTTCACGTCCCACGTGCCATAGCTGAGGCACAATTTTGCCACCGGCATCGTGCACGCTTTCCACCACTCGTTGCCAACCCGCCAGCGCCTCTTCACCATAAAAAGCCGGCACATTCGGGTAACCGTTGGCACCAGGGTGATCAATATAGGTGCCTTCAGTAATAATTAGTCCAACCCCACCTGAGGCTCGGCTTTTATAGTAGGCAGCTACTTCTTCACTCGGTACGCCGCCGGGCGACCGATTACGTGTCATAGGCGCCATGACGATACGATTAGCTAGCGTTAGCGGCCCTACAGTAAAAGTTTCAAAAAGGGGCGCAGCCAACTCTTGAGTAGAAACAGTCATATAAATACCTATTTGGATATAGAGATATCTCAATATATAAACATAAATAGAACTCCAAGACAATCGTAGCGTTGAATGATAACTCTGCCGGGCTTTTTTATCGTATGCCAATAGCAAAACGGAGCCATCAGGCTCCGTTTCTTGGGTGCATCAATCAGGCTTTGATTGACCACTCAAGCGATTCACCCGCCAGCAGCGGAATGATCTTTTTATCGTTTGCATAGGGGTAGCTGTCAGGCATCTTCCAAGCCTGGCGCACAAGGGTGATGGTATCGGTGTTAGGTGCCAAACCGTAAAAACGCGGCCCATTCAAGCTTGCAAACGCCTCTAGCTTGTCTAACGCGCCCACTTCATCAAATGCACGGGCATAATGCTCAATCGCCGCAGGCGCGGTATACGCACCGGCACATCCACAGCTAGACTCTTTGTCACCTTGGGCGTGGGGGGCACTATCTGTGCCGAGAAAAAACTTGGCGCTACCGCTGGTGGCCGCTTTTAATAGCGCCTGACGATGCTGCTCGCGCTTGAGAATGGGCAGGCAGTAGTAGTGCGGGCGAATGCCACCGACCAGCATCTTGTTGCGATTAAACAGCAAATGATGGGCGGTGATCGTTGCGGCGATGTTCTCCGGCGCCTTTGCGACAAACTCCGCCGCCTGCTGGGTAGTAATATGCTCAAACACTATCTTAAGCGTCGGGTGGCGTGCCAGCAGCGGCTTCATTACTTTCTCGATAAATACGGCTTCACGATCAAAGATATCAATATCCGTCGTGGTCACTTCACCATGCACCAATAACGGCATCCCCACCTTGGCCAGCATGGCGATGGTGTCATCACAGTGGGCAAGATCCGTCACGCCGGAGGCCGAGTTGGTCGTGGCACCAGCAGGATACAGCTTGACCGCCTTGATATAACCGCTTTGCGCCGCCCGTTCGATCTCTTCGGGTGGTGTGGTATCGGTCAGATATAGCGTCATCAACGGCTCAAATGTACTGCCCTCAGGCAGAGCAGCCAGAATACGCTCGCGATACTCAAGCGCTTGAGCCGTGGTCGTTACCGGGGGCGTTAGATTAGGCATGATGATCGCACGCCCCATCTGGGCGGCGGTATGGCCTACCACGGCTTTCAAAGCCTCGCCATCGCGTAAATGAAGGTGCCAATCATCGGGGCGGGTCAGGGTAATAACGTCCACGGCAAATCCTAAGCTGGTTGGAAAGAAAAACACCGGCACAGTATACGCGATACAGCTAGCGGAGAAATCCACGCATCGGTGTCGCTCCATAAGCCAAGTATCGTATTATGGCGGCACTTTAAAGGTTCAAGGTCCAATTGTTTATGCAAAACGTGCGACGCTATGCGGATATTATTGCCAGCATAGAAGGCTTGGTATGGCTAGGGCTGGCGTGGTCGATCTCAATTTCGGTGCACACCGGAAGCACCGAACCCACCTTGGCAATGCTGTTTATTGTGGGCGCCCTGGTGCTATTCAGCTGGGCGCACAGACCCATGCGCTACCTGCTGCGCCGCTACCATATTCGCAAGCGGCGAACCGACATGTGGATTCATATCCTGGCGCTGCCCCTGCTCTTGGCCATGTTCTTTCATATCATGGTGGAAGCCACGTTTGGCAGTGCTTGGCTGCCACCCAAGATGCTGCTGTTCAATCTCATGGCCTCCGCAGGATGGATGACCTACGTCATGACCCTGTTTATCAAATCTATCATTCATAGCATCAAAACATCCCACAAATAGGTAGACCATGCAGCCTGCCCTGCCGCTTCCACTTTCAACCCCTAATCGCAACCTTGTTCGCCTTACCATTGTGCGCGGCATTACCTGGACCGGGTTTCTGATCGCTATTGTCGTAGGCGTTGAGCTACTGGCCTTTGACTTGCCTGTTACAGCAGTCGTCAGTGTCGTTATCGCAATGGGCTTATTGAATATTGCCACGTGGTGGCGTTTAGGCCGCCCGCGTGCGGTGGAGCATATTGAGTACCTACTGCACTTATTAGCTGATATTGCGGGTCTGACCCTTGTGTTTTATTTCTCTGGCGGTTCAACCAATCCGTTTATTACCTACTATTTAGTGCCGGTGACGATTGCAGCGGCGACGTTGCCGTGGCGCCACGCCTGGGCATGTGCCGTCTGCGCCATGGCGGGCTACAGCTTTCTCATGTTCTATTACCATCCTGTCCCCCAGCTGGCACACATCAATAGCGATGAAATGCTCAATCTACACGTCATGGGCATGTGGCTTAACTTCGGGCTCTCTGCGGGTTTGGTCACGTTCTTTATCTACAAGATGGCCTATGCACTGCGCAGCCGCGATAAAGCACTCTCACGCACCCGAGAAGCCGCGCTACGTAATGAACAGGTGCTTGCCGTTGCCACCCAGGCAGCTGGCACCGCTCATGAATTGGGTACTCCGCTTTCTACCATGGCGGTGCTTTTGAAGGAAATGCAGGCAGAAGTCTCTGACGAAAGTCCGCTACAGCAGGATATTCGCCTGCTACGCCAGCAGGTGGATATCTGCAAGTCACGCCTTCAACATCTGGTGACCAGCTCAGACCGGCGACGCATGGCCGAGCCGGAAATACTGGATGCCCAGGAGTGGCTAACCGGCGTTGTCCAGCGCTGGCTGGTATTGCGTCCGGATGTCAGCCATCAATTGGATATCGCCGAAAAACGCGGCAAGCCCTGGCTGGCGGTGGATACCACGCTTGATCAGGCGTTGATGAATCTGCTGAACAATGCTGCCGATGCCAACCCTGAGCGTATTTCTATTCGCCTTGACTGGCAGGAAGAGAGCGTGGTCATTGATATTCGTGATCACGGCCCTGGCATTGCCATGTCCATAGCGGATCAGCTGGGTGATACGTTTATTTCAACCAAGAGCAAAGGAATGGGAATCGGGTTATTTTTAACTCATGCCACAATCAACCGCTTTGGTGGTGGCGTCAGCCTGTATAATCATCCAGAAGGCGGCACCCTGACAGAAGTGACGCTTCCCCGTAGCTCGGCTCCCAACTAAAACGCGCGTTACAGCGTTTTATGCAATCACATTGAGGACATCATGCAAACGACCGATCAGCGCCTGCTAATAATTGATGATGATGAGATGTTCTGCCATGTGCTGAGCCGTGCCTTTACCCGCCGCGGTTTTGAGGTCATGACGGCTCATGATGCAGACCAGGCGCTGGCTGTCGCGGCACAGTTTCAGCCCACCATGGCAACCCTTGACCTTAAGCTTGAGCACAGCTCAGGATTAAAACTGCTGCCCGAAATGCTGGCCATCGTGCCTACCTGCCGTATCGTGGTTCTGACAGGTTACTCAAGCATTGCCACTGCCGTTGAAGCCATGAAGCTTGGAGCGGCCAACTACCTGTGCAAACCAGCCGATGCCGACGATATCATTGCTTCGTTTGAACAGCAGGAAGGCGACCCCAATGTTGAGCTTGCCGACAACCCGCCGTCGATCAATCGCATTACCTGGGAGCATATACAGAAGGTGCTTCAAGAGCATGATGGCAATATTTCTGCAACGGCCCGTGCACTCGGCATGCATCGCCGTACGCTACAGCGCAAACTGCAAAAACGTCCCGTACGGCGTTAACCTCAGTGCCATCCATGCATGGCAGTTCACCGGAGTAATTTAGTGAGCGGTCCAGCCTAAATCGATATTCCAGCTTGACCCCGTCACGGCGCCCGCCGCATCTGAGGCTAGGTAAGCTACCATCTGGGCGACTTCAGAGGGGTCGATCAAGCGCTTGATGGCTGCGTTCTTGAGCATGATTTTTTCAATCACTTCCTGCTCATCCATACCGTTAAGCTTTGCCTGGTCAGCAATCTGATTATCGACCAACGGCGTTTTTACATAGGCTGGGCAGATGGTGTTCGCGGTAATGCCCTGCTCGCCCCCTTCAAGTGCTGCCGTTTTGGTAAGACCAATCAAGCCATGCTTGGCACTCACATAGGCCGCTTTACCCGGCGAGGCGACCTGGGCATGAATGGAGGCAATGTTGATAATGCGCCCCCACCCAGCCTTACGCATATAGGGCCAAGCAGCCTGACTCAGCAGGAAAGGCGCTGTCAGCATCAAATCAATAATATTGCGCCACTTCTCCTCGGGAAAAGCTTCAATAGTCTCGACATGCTGGATACCGGCATTGTTAACTAGAATATCCACGCTTCCAAAGCGTCTCACGGCATCATTCACAGCATCTCGACACGCTTGCGGGTCGGTCAAGTCGGCTTGAAAAAATGCAGCACCTGCCGCATCGGCGGCCACTTTTCCCGCTGCGTTAAAGTCAACGGCCAGCACCTGATATCCCTGCTCGCAAAAATACTCGACCACAGCGGCACCAATACCACTGCTGGTACCTGTTACCAGAGCAACACGGGGGGTTGAACCTGCTTGAGACGTCATTCAGCTCTCCTTTTAAGTTAGTAAAAACCGCTCGGCAAGAATCCCCCCCTAGTATAGGGGCACGGAGAACATGCTGCGTACTTCTGGCAATAAGGCTCAATGGGTGCAATTACCTACTCCTATTGGCGAAAGCGGTTTAGCTACGCCACAATAATGCCAACGTACTCATTTTTGTTGTTAGAGAATGGTAATTGTTTTTATTTTCTAAATCGGGAGCTTTCATATGTTTGTGGTTATTTTTGGAAGGATGACGTGTCCCTTTTGTGTACGCGCAAAGCACCTTGCTGAGCATCTGGAGGCAGCAGGAAAAATTGAAGGCTACCGCTATGTAGATATGCCCTCTGAGGGAGTAACCAAAGAAGATATTGCTAAAACGGCCGGCAAACCCATACATACCGTTCCTCAAGTGTTTGTTGATCAGGTTCACGTCGGCGGGTTTACCGAGTTTGATCAATTTGTGCGTGACAAGAAGTTACTCACCCGTTAAGTCATCGTGAGCGTTAAATCTGCCGTTTATAGCCGTTGAGCCGGGCCACTCTCTCCTGCCTATACTAAGCAATAAATGATCATTTACCTTTGACATGCTTGTATAGGCGGCGAGGTTCCCATCATGCAACGTGATGAATTCGTACAACAGCTGTGGCTGGATTACGTTCATGCCCATCCCGATATAGGTGCCTTACGGCTTTGGCCTTTATCCTCAAACGCCGAATATTTAACGCTAGTGACGCTTAATTACGGCGCGTTTTCTGCACTAAACCTGAATAGCCGGCTAGCGCATATGGGGTATCGCCATATCGCGCACTACGCCATGGCGGATAAAGGGTTGCTCATTTATCTTCTCGCGCCTAGCGATGGCGGCAGCTGGCTAATACTGGCCGAACTGCAGCTTGGCACGCTCTCAAAACTGCTTCGAGAAGCGCTTACTCAGCTGGTGATGCAGTCTCACCCGCAGGACTGTAAAGGGCATAACCTGCTGTGCAGAGGCCGTCCTTGGCCAATGCCATCGTGGATGCTGTATCAGCAGCTCCAGCAGGCACATCCGCTTGCCGCCTGGATAGCGGTTATGGGGCCCCGCCTGCATCATGCTGGTTACGACTGTGCAGCGCTGGGCAACTGTTTGGCGACACTTGATAGTCAGTTGCACAAGACGGGTATGCCTGGATTAAAAGAGGCCCAAAACGGTGTTTTTTCACTGTCACCGCTTATTGAGCACTGTTTTTACCCTGCCACGCCGCAAAGGGTAGTTTTCAGTGAAGGTGATGAACATCGCCTGTGCCTTGGAGGGCTGGCGCTTACTCAAAAGCAGGTGGAAGCAGGCAAAGAGCGAATCGCAGAGATACTGCTGCCCGCGCATACACGCTGCGAGATTGTGTAGGCGGCCCACCAGCGCCGCCTACAACTAAACAGGCTTATTCTTCGACAAATGTCATTTCAGGTACGTGGTCTGGCACCACAAGTTTACCTGCCGTTTTCTCGATAATTTCTTCCACGCTGACTCCAGGTGCGCGCTCTTTGAGAACAAAGGCACCGTCTTTGATCTCAAGGTAGGCAAGATCGGTCAGCACACGATTGATGCACCCAGCACCTGTCAGCGGCAGCGTACATTTTTCAAGCAGCTTGGACTCGCCGTGTTTGGAAGCATGTGTCATGGTGCAAATAATATTTTCTGCGCCTGCCACCAGATCCATGGCCCCCCCCATTCCCTTGATCAGCTTACCGGGCACCATCCATGAGGCAATATTCCCCTCCTGGTCAACCTCAAAGGCCCCCAGCACGGTCAAATCAACATGCCCACCACGAATCATGGCAAAAGATTCAGCGGACGAAAATATGGCGGCTCCCGGACGGGCCGTTACCGTCTGCTTGCCAGCGTTGATCATATCAGCATCCAACTCTTCTTCTGTCGGGAAGCGTCCCATGCCCAGCAGCCCGTTCTCGGATTGGAGCATCACATCAATACCTTCGGGAACGTAGTTGGCCACTAATGTAGGAATCCCGATCCCCAGGTTTACATAAAAGCCGTCTTCAAGTTCACGCGCCACGCGCCGTGCCATCTGTTCACGTGTTAAAGCCATGGTGACAACCTCGTTGTTGAACATTAAAAGTGAGCGTTAATAGTTGAGCTTAAAACTGAGCAAATCATTGATCGACAGAAGGGTTAACCATGCACCGTGCGTTTTTCGATGCGCTTCTCAAACGTGCCCTGAATGATGCGATCAACATAAATACCCGGCGTATGGATCTGGCTGGGCTCAAGCTCGCCTGGCTCAACGATTTCCTCAACTTCAACAACGGTAATTTTTCCGGCCGTGGCGGCTAGCGGGTTGAAGTTCTGTGCCGTATGGCGATACACCACGTTACCATAACGGTCCGCTTTCCAACCTTTCACAATGGCAAAATCGCCCACCAGCGCTTCTTCCAGAATGTAGTGTCGGCCATTGAACTCGCGTACCTCCTTGCCTTCGCCAATCGGGGTGCCGTAACCCGTTGCCGTATAGAAGGCCGGAATACCGGCACCGCCAGCACGCATTTTTTCGGCAAGCGTGCCCTGGGGGGTAAGAATGACCTCTATTTCGTCATTGAGCATCTGTTGTTCAAAAAGCGCATTTTCACCAACATAAGAGGCAAAAATTCTGCTGATCTGCCGGTCTTCAAGCAGCACGCCAAGACCAAATCCATCGACACCACAGTTATTGGAAGCGACCGTCAGGTTTTTAACCCCCCGACGCTTTATTTCCGCTATCAGGTTCTCAGGAATCCCACACAGCCCGAAACCACCCGCAAGTACGGTCATTCCGTCTTCAATGCCTTCCATCGCTTCTGCATAGGAAGCAACACGCTTATCAAATCCTGCCATTGTTATGCCTCATCTAGTTGTCGGTAGTACATGAAAGGTGCTTATTACGCGTCCCAAGGATCTTGTTAACGATTTATTTGCTACGTTGGTTTTTCATTTTAGTAGCTTATAGAAGACTCTTTATGGCCATAAAGCAATTACACATATTCCTGAGGGTAACGGTCTGCCTGCTGCGTATTGCCAATAGCTGTGGGCATGGCGTCTAGCCTAACCCTCTCGCTACCAGAGTCGTCAAGTAGAGCTTTTTTCAGCACAGCTGCTGGGCAGAATGGGGCCGATCCTTTAGCATTCATTATTATTGATTTTGTAAGGAAGAGGCATGGCTATTTTTAAGGGTATGGTCAGCATCTTGCTGCTTACACTTAATACGCTTTTTTGGGGTGTTCCGCTCATTGCGCTGACCCTATTGAAGGTCATAACTCCCGTTCAGCGTTACAGGTTTTGGATTCTGAACGCTCTATGTGCCGTGGCGCTAAATTGGATAGGCGTCAATCTATGGTGGATGAAGCGTTGGTTAAAACCGCAGGTACAGTATTCGGTGCCGGAATCCCTAAATCCTGATCAATGGTGGCTAGTGATTTCCAACCATCGTAGCTGGACCGATATATTCATTCTGTTGATGGCTGTACATCGCCGGGTTCCCATGCCGCGCTTTTTTCTCAAACGGCAACTGATCTGGATTCCGATTGTTGGGCTGGCCTTTTGGGCGCTTGAATTTCCTTTTATGCGGCGTTTTAGCCGCGAACAAATTGCCACTAATCCCAAGCTTGCAACGATTGATCGCCACTCCACCGAATTAATGTGTCGTCAGGCACGCCATGCACCCATTGCTATTTTCAACTTTGTTGAAGGTACCCGATTTACGCTTGCCAAACGCGACGCGCAGCAAAGTCCTTACCAGCATCTGCTACGGCCCAAGGCAGGAGGCATTGCGCAAGTTCTTAGCCTGCTAGGCGATCAATTGAATGGTATTCTAGACGTAACAATCAGCTACGCTAATCCGTCGCCGACCTTTTGGGGATTTTTATGTGGACAGGAAGCGCCCATTACGCTTCATGCCAGGAAGCTGGCCATTCCCCAGTGGATGCACGAATCCAACTACCACGAAGAAAAGCAGCATAAGGAACGCTTCCACGCATGGATCAATTCACTCTGGCAGGAAAAAGATGCCCTGTTGGACAACCAAACCGATCACGATTAGCCGGTTGGCTTGGTACCTGTTTATTAATCAGTCTGTTAGCAGGATGTGCGGGGCCTTCACCTTCATCAAGCCAGCGCGCCAATGCGATTCCTACCCATAGCGCCAGCCAGCTTAATGGTAACTGGGTAGAGGTGCGCCGTGGCGATACGCTAAACAAATTAGCTAACCGTGCAAATGTTCCTCTTGAGCGCTTGGAGCGTTTCAATCCTGGCGTAAATGCCAGACGCTTAGCCGTTGGCCAGCGCCTATTGATCCCCACCCAGCAGGAGCGTGCGCCTTCGGGCGGGCCATATCGGTACCAGATACGTGCAGGCGATACCTACTCAAGCGTGGCACGCCATTTCGGCACTACCAGTGGGCGTATTCAAAGTGCTAACCCCGGCACATCGCCAACAGCATTAAGGATTGGCCAGATAGTTAGTGTTCCGCTTTCGGGAAGCGCGCCGCGTAGCGCCTCTTCGGGAGGCAGCTCGTCACCTTCAAGCAGCACGGCCAGCAACAATCGTCCGGCGCCGCCAGCGCCTGCCCCGACCTCTTTGCCAGCGTCAGCACGCCGCTGGCCTTGGCCGCTAGAAGACTACCGTATTGTGCGGCGTTTTGGGGCTGATAGCCGAGGCACCTTACAACCCATGCTGCTTGCTACTCAAGCGGGGGCTCGCGCCCAGGCAGTAGCTCCTGGTGAAGTGCGCTTTGCAAACGGAATGCGTCAGCTAGGGGAAGTCGTGATCGTACATCACGCCGATAACCTGCAGACGGTATACGCCTTGTGTGAGCGCACGCTTGTTTCGGTTGGCCAACAGGTAAAAACCGGCGATGAATTGTGTGAAGTAGGCCAAAGCAACGCCAGCCAGCGTTACGACCTTTTGTTTGATCTACGCCAAGGTGGCAAACCCATTGACCCACGGCAGGCGCTTCGCTAGTTCCTTTCGGGCTCTCACTATAAAAAAGCCCCTTTACGGGGGCTTTTTTTATTTAAAATAGTCAATACGCCGCTTTAACCACGGTAGTAGCCCGGCTGGATAAAAGGCATTGCCGTTACGGTCATGGGTAGGTGCTTACCCCGCACCTCGGCAAAAACGGTAGTTCCTGGGGTTTCCCAGTCGCGGCTTACATAGCCCATGGCAACCGGTTTGCCCACGCTAGGCCCAAAGGTGCCGGATGTCACTTCACCTATTTGATTACCGACTTCATCCAGCAAAATAGCCCCCTCACGAATGGGTGCCCGGCCTTCTGCTTGCAATCCAACGCGTTTGCGCGAATGGTCCTTGGCATCAACCTGGTGAAGGATCAGGTCTGCGCCTGGAAAGCCCGCCGGCCTCTCACCGCCATGGCGGCGAGGTTTGCCAATTGCCCAAATCAATCCGGCCTCAACCGGTGTTGTGGCAGTATCCATATCGTGGCCGTACAGACATAGCCCAGCTTCCAGGCGCAGCGAGTCGCGGGCGCCTAACCCAATAGCCTCTACTTCAGGTTCAGCAAGCAGCCGCTGCGCAAACGCTTCACAGTCCTCTGCCGTCACGGATATCTCAAACCCGTCCTCTCCGCTATAGCCGCTACGGCTAACCCATACGTCAAAACCGGCAACGCTAAAGCGCTTATGCTGCATGAATACAAGCGTGCACGCTTCAGGGCAAAGGCGCTGCATGACGACATGCGCCTGAGGACCCTGCAATGCCAGCAGGCCTCGCTCTACTGGCTCAATCTTATGGGTCGAGCCCAGGTTGGCACGCAAGTGAGCTAAATCTTGATCCTTGCAGGCGGCGTTTACGACCAGATAAAAGTGATCGCCAGCATTGACGACCATCAAATCATCAATGATACCGCCTTCCCTACTGGTAAACAGCCCGTAGCGCTGCTCACCCTCTTGCAAACCCACTAAATCAGCGGGTATCAGGGTTTCCAGCGCGCTGGCTGTATCCGGGCCTGATACCAGGATCTGGCCCATGTGCGATACGTCAAATAGCCCACACTGCTGGCGCGTATGCTCATGCTCCTTTTTTACCCCTAGAGGGTACTGCACGGGCATGTCGTACCCGGCAAACGGCACCATTTTAGCGCCCAGTTTAAGGTGCAATGCATGCAGCGGTGTATGCTTTAAATCATTCATGATAATTCCTTGATTGAAACGCGAATCGGGAAGCCAGGCTTCCCGATTCAGTTAGTGCGTAAACGTCAGTCTGCCAAGCACCAGGCGCAGCTTACTTGTCATGATTCAACTCTTCTCCCGGTAAAACTTCCTTACCGGCAAAATAGTCCTTGGTCAGTTTGAACACCACAGGTGAGAGCAGTGCCAGCGCAATCAGGTTGGGTATGGCCATCATGGCATTAAAGGTATCCGCCATTAGCCAGATAAAGCCGAGCTGGGCAATAGCTCCCAGCGGGATGGCCAATACGAACAGCACGCGATACAGCATGATGGAGCGCGTTCCAAACAGGAACTGAAAGCACTTCTCGCCGTAAAATGACCAGCCAAGGATAGTGGTGAACGCAAAGACCGCCAGAGCAATGGCCACGATCGGGTTGCCAAAGCCGGGTAACGCCTGATCAAAAGAGAGCGCAGTCAACGAGGCGCCCTCTTCGCCCGTTTGCCATACCGTTGAGGTCAAAATAACCAACGCAGTAATGGTACAAACAATGATGGTATCAATGAAGGTACCCAACATGGCAATCAGCCCTTGGCGCACAGGGTTCTTGGTTCGAGCTGCCGCATGAGCAATCGGCGCGCTGCCCAGCCCCGCTTCATTTGAGAAAATACCTCGCGCCACACCAAAGCGAATAGCGGCCATGACAGCTGCGCCTGCAAAGCCACCGGCGGCGGCCATCGGGTTGAAGGCGTAGTAGAAAATCAGCCCAAAAGCCTCGCCTATCTGGCCTGCGTTAACAATCAGTACCAAAAGGCCTGCAACGACGTAGGCTATCCCCATGATGGGCACCAGTTTGCCAGCTACTTTGGCTATACGTTTGATGCCGCCAAGAATGACCGCACCCGCCAGCACCATGATAACTACGCCGGTTAACCAGTGAGGTACACCAAAGGTGGCATCCATCGCATCGGCAACCGAGTTGGATTGCACGGTATTACCTATCCCAAACGCGGCCACAGCACCAAAAAACGAGAACAGCCCGGCAAGCCAGAGCCATTTTCTGCCCAGCCCGTTCTTGATGTAGAACATGGGGCCGCCCACGTGATAGCCCGTATTGTCGGTTTCCCGGTAACGTACGGCGAGCACGGCTTCTGAAAACTTGGTCGCCATACCCACCAGCGCAGTAATCCACATCCAGAACACTGCACCCGGGCCACCTAAAGCAATCGCGGTCGCCACACCAGCAATATTGCCGGTCCCAATGGTAGCGGAGAGCGCTGTCATCAGCGCGTTGAAAGGAGATATTTCACCCTCTTCTGCCGCCTTGTCAGCGACAGGCTTCTGGCTCGGTTTGGCATCACGCCCTTGCCACATTAGCTTGAAACCCATGCCGAGCTTTCTGATCGGCATCAGTTTCAGGCCAATTTGCAGATAGACCCCCACGCCTAGCAGCAGTATAAGCATCAACGGGCCCCATACTATCCCGTTGATTGCCCCAAAGAGGCTATTTAACGTTTCCACACTTTTCTCCTTAACCCTGTTAGTTCACTTTTTTGTAGGTGTTTGACACTCAACGTGCCGATATTCATCATTTTCCTGTCTATCAAGTGCACACAGTAACGGGTATATCCCGCTCTCTGCGTCGCCTTCAAGGGCAACTTTTAAATGCCAAGGCGAAACACTTTATGTTTTACACCATTTGGTTGGTGCTCTTCTATGCTAATAGTATTTCTAAATGGTAAATACCTAGCCGGTATAGCAGTCAGGCAGCACAGCTTTCGGCAAAATTCCTCAACAGTGCCATGATTTCGCCATAGAGAAATTTGTTTCCAATGTGAAACACGTTAACATGCACCCAAACATGCCTGTTAACTGGCACGCTAGTGGTCGCCAAGGCGAGCGACACGCGCTAGTATCCACATGTCCAGACACTTGTTTCATATAGGGAATCACCATGAGCAACCTTCCTGCTAATCTTCGCTACGCTAAAAGCCACGAATGGGTACTTGATCATCAAGATGGTACGGTGAGTGTGGGTATTACCGACCACGCGCAAGAAGCCCTTGGCGACGTTGTTTTCGTTGAGCTGCCTGAGGTGGGCCAAACCCTTACCCAGGGTAAGGAATTCGGGGTAATTGAGTCGGTTAAAGCGGCCTCGGATCTATACTCGCCGGTTAACGGTGAAGTCATTGAAGTCAACGAAGCGCTGGAAGACTCGCCCGAAACAGTTAACGATGCGCCTTATGAAGGCGGTTGGATCATGAAAGTGCGTCTTACCGACAATAACCTGGACGGCTTACTTGATGCCAATGCCTATCAGGCCACGATAAACGCTGACGACTAAGAATTTCGACACAGCCTGCCTTCATTGGCAGGCTGTGTATTTTACGCTCCTGCCAAGTTTCTTTTTCACGCTCGGAATGCTCCCATGCCTTTTGAAACACGCCGTTTGGCCGAACTGGCCGACCACGATGCTTTTATCAAACGTCACAATGGTCCTGATGCCACTGATGTGGAGACCATGTTAAAAGTGCTCAACATGAAGCGCATGGAAGACCTGATTGAGCAAACCGTACCTAGCGATATACGCCTGGAACGCGAACTTAATCTGGATGAGCCCCGTAGCGAGGCCGAAGCATTAGAGTACTTGAGCCAACTGGCCCGTCAGAACCGCGTAGCCAAGAGCTATATTGGCCAGGGGTACTACGGTACGTATATGCCTGCCGTCATTCAGCGTAACGTGCTTGAGAACCCGGGCTGGTACACCGCGTATACCCCCTATCAGCCGGAAATTTCCCAGGGCCGTTTGGAAGGCCTGCTGAACTTTCAGCAGGTCATCATGGATTTAACCGGCATGGAGCTTGCCAATGCCTCCCTGCTGGACGAGGCCACGGCCGCAGCTGAAGCCATGGCCTTATGCAAACGGGGTAACAAGAAGAGTCGGTCCAACGCCTTTTTTGTTGCTGATGATATCTTCCCGCAAACCCTGGATGTGGTAAAAACCCGCGCTGCGTTTTTCGGATTCGAACTGATTAGCGGCCCAGCAGATACATTGGCTGATCACGATGTGTTTGGCGCCCTTTTACAATACCCATCCGCCAGCGGTGAAGTCCGCAATTTGGCGCCGCTTTTAAGTGCTGCGGCCGAACGTAATATCATGACCTGTGTGGCATCTGATCTGCTTAGCCTGGTACTGCTTAAAGAACCGGGTGCTTTGGGTGCCGATATTGTTATAGGCAACTCCCAGCGCTTTGGTGTCCCCATGGGGTTCGGAGGCCCCCATGCCGCCTTCTTCGCGACCTCTGACAAGCTCAAGCGCTCTATCCCTGGCCGAATTATCGGCGTTTCAAAAGATAGCCGGGGCAATACGGCGCTGCGCATGGCCATGCAAACCCGTGAGCAGCATATTCGCCGGGAAAAGGCCACTTCTAACATCTGCACGGCTCAGGCGTTGCTCGCGAATATCGCAGGTTTCTACGCAACCTATCATGGTGCTGAGGGGCTGCGTAAAATTGCTGGCCGCGTGCATAGGCTGACCACTGTGCTGGCGGAAGGCTTGCACCAGGCAGGCGTTAAGCTGGTACATGACAGCTGGTTTGATACGCTGCGTCTCACCGAGATTGACGCAGGCAAGATTCATGGTCGTGCCATGACGCATGATATCAACCTGCACTACTTCGCCAATGGCGATGTAGGTATCAGTCTTGATGAGACCACCACCGCACACGATGTCGCCACGCTCTTTGATGTACTCCTGGCTGACGAGCACGGCCTTTCGGTGGCGGCGCTGGATGAGCAGATTATCGCTAACGGTACAACCGGTATTCCCGACGCCTGTCAGCGAGATAGCGACTTCCTTGATCACCCGACGTTCAGTCGTTACCGCAGTGAAACTGAAATGCTGCGCTACCTCAAGCGCCTGGAGAACAAGGATTTATCGCTTGCTCATGCGATGATTCCGCTAGGCTCATGCACCATGAAGCTGAACGCTACCAGTGAGATGATTCCAGTTTCCTGGCCTGCATTCGCCCACCTGCATCCGTTTGCTCCTCGCGATCAGGTAGCGGGCTATCATCAGATGATTGATGAACTCGCCGCGTTTCTGGTGGAGATTACCGGCTATGACCATATTTCCATGCAGCCAAACTCGGGAGCACAAGGTGAATACGCCGGTTTGCTGGCAATTCGCCGCTATCAGGCAGCCCAGGGTGAAGCGCATCGTAACGTGTGCCTGATCCCTAGCTCGGCGCATGGCACCAACCCGGCTACGGCTGCCATGGTAGGCATGGAAGTCATCGTTGTGGAGTGTGACCAGCAAGGCAATATTGATGTTGACGATCTTACGGCGAAAGCTGCCGAGCACAGCGACAAGCTCTCAGCGATCATGATTACCTATCCGTCTACCCATGGCGTATTTGAATCACAGGTACGCAAGGTATGCGAGATCGTTCATCAGCACGGTGCGCAGGTATATGTAGACGGCGCCAATATGAATGCCAAGGTAGGCCTGACCCGTCCTGGCGATTTTGGTGGTGATGTATCACATCTTAACTTGCACAAGACCTTCTGCATTCCGCATGGTGGCGGCGGCCCGGGCATGGGCCCGATTGGCGTAAAAGCGCACTTGGCGCCCTATGTATCCAACCATGTTGTGACGCCGATCAATGGCGTCAATCCTGAAAGCGGAGCCGTCTCTGCCGCTGCTTTTGGCAGCGCTTCCATTCTGCCCATCTCGTGGGCCTACATCAAAATGATGGGCGCACGTGGGCTGCGTGAGGCTACCCAGTTGGCTATTTTGAATGCCAACTATATTGCCAAGCGCTTGGAAAATGCCTATCCCATCTTGTACCGCGGCGCCAACGGGCATGTGGCCCATGAGTGCATCATTGATATTCGCCCCCTCAAGGCTACCTCAGGCATTAGTGAAGAAGACATTGCCAAGCGTCTGATGGATTACGGATTCCATGCGCCGACCATGTCGTTCCCGGTACCGGGCACGTTGATGATTGAGCCAACCGAATCCGAGTCGCTTTATGAGATCGATCGTTTCTGTGATGCGATGATTGCCATCCGTGGCGAAATCACGCGTATTGAACAGGGGGAGTGGACGCTTGAGAATAACCCGCTAGTAAATGCTCCGCATACTCAGGCTGATATCATGGATAGTCACTGGGATCGCCCCTACGACAGGCAGCTGGGTGCGTTCCCAAGTGAAGCCGTGGCGGCTTCCAAGTACTGGCCAGCGGTTAATCGGGTCGATAACGTATTTGGTGATCGTCAGCTGATCTGCTCGTGCCCAAGCATTGACGAGTATCGTCGCTAATTATCTGGCCCGTTTCGAATAGCCTAATTCCTGATACCCGATTATTCGGGTATCAGGGGCGTTCGTTCCTGAATACGCTGTTTACAGAACCCCTCCAGCAGCTTTTCATAGCGCTTGGGCAACACTGAATCGCGGCGGCGTAACAGGTATAGCTCTTCATTCACCGCATGAGGAAGGGTTAATGCCTTTACCTGCCGCTGCCAGGGTGACGTTTCCAATACCAGCAGCGATACCACCGTAAACCCTAGCCCACGGGCAACTGCATCCAGCACCATGCTGACTTCGTTGGTAAACCCCTGATAGCGAAAATGGGTCATGGAGCGAAACTCGCCAGGATAATTGGTCCTCAACAAGGTATTGGCATGGTTGATGCCATCGTAATAGTTGAGAAAGCCAATCCCCATTAAATCGGAAAGCGTATTTCCGGCAAAATCGGCGGGCACTACCAGACAAAGCGGCTCTTTATGCCATAGCGTACAGGTAAGGTCAGGATGGTTAACCGCTTCAGTGACAATACCAATATCGTAGCGCCCTTCCAGCAGGTCATTTACAATCTCATGATTAAACGCAAAGCTGTAATTGACGGTTAAATTAGGGTGCATCTGTTGCTGCCCTAAAATAAACGGATAAAACATGAGCCCTACACTGCCTGGGGAAGCAATTCGGCACTCGCCGCTATCCAGTGAGTCATCATCCAACCCATGACGAAACTGTTCATGCTCGGCAAATAACTTTAGGGCATAATCATAAGCACGACGTCCAGATTCGGTCAGGGTAAAACTCCGCCCTTTACGTTCAAGCAGCGTTTTATCTAGATAGTTTTCCAATTTACGTACGTGTTGACTAACCCCGGGCTGAGTCATCTCCAAGCGCTGTGCCGTTCGCGTAAAACTACCGGTCTCTACTAACGTAATAAAGGTTCTAAAATAGAGCGCATTAAACATAATAAAACGCCATCTTTACTTGCCACCGTGTATGCTCAATTTAGCTATAGGGTAGCACAGATGGAGTTAGCACTGGCGCGCACTGTACCACCTGCCCGGGCGTGATAGTATGCCAATAGATGCAAAGACGAACAGGAAACGACGTACTAATGACTCCAACCATTCAGCCTTACGCGACTATTTCCAGCATAATTTCTCCCGAAGGGAGCCTGGAAGTATTATCCCAACATGAAGTTAATCGCCTGCAAAGCACTTCACAAAATGGTCTGCACGATTTACTACGCCGCTGTGCTCTTGCCGTCTTAAACTGTGGCAGACCAACCGATGATAGTGTCGCCATTTTAGAAGCCTATAAAGATTTTGATATCGAAGTCTTGCAACAGGATAGAGGTATTCGTTTAAAGCTCACTAACGCTCCGGCAGAGGCATTTGTTGATGGGCAAATGATCCGCGGTATTCGCGAGCATCTCTCTTCGATCATTCGTGATATTGTCTACGTCTATAACGAAATCCAGCAACATAACAGGTTTGATTTAAATACGGGTGAAGGCACGACTAACGCGGTTTTTCATATCTTGCGTAAAGCCGGCACCTTAAAACCAGGCCGGGACCCAAGCCTAGTTGTGTGCTGGGGCGGCCACTCTATTTCGCGCGAAGAGTACGAGTACTCCAAGGACGTTGGCTATCACCTTGGGCTACGCGATCTGGACATCTGCACTGGCTGTGGTCCTGGCGCGATGAAAGGCCCCATGAAGGGGGCCAATGTAGCCCATGCCAAACAGCGCCGAAAAGATAGCCGCTATCTAGGAATTTCTGAACCCGGAATTATTGCGGCAGAGGCACCCAATCCAATCGTCAATGAACTGGTGGTAATGCCTGATATTGAAAAACGCCTGGAAGCGTTTGTCCGTCTGGGCCATGGTATTATCGTGTTCCCAGGCGGAGTAGGTACAGCCGAGGAAATCCTCTACCTGCTGGGCATACTTCTTCATCCAGGCAATCGCGAGATTCCTTTCCCGCTGATTTTTACCGGCCCGGCGGATTCAGCGGCTTATTTTCAAAAGATAGATGAATTTCTGGTGTATACCCTGGGTGAAGAGATACGCCAATACTACACCATCATTACCGGTGACCCAGTGGCAGTGGCCCGCAAGATGCGCGAAGGAGTCAATACAATCAGGGAGTTCCGCCGCCATCAGCAGGATGCCTTCTACTACAATTGGCGTTTAACGATTGCGCGTGAATTTCAGGCGCCTTTTGAACCTACTCATGAGGCCATGCGTGGGCTCGCCCTTCATCGCCAGCAACCCAAGCACGAACTGGCCGCCAACCTTCGCCGCGCGTTCTCGGGGATCGTTGCAGGTAACGTTAAGGAACAAGGGATTCGGGCAATTGAAGCTCACGGCCCCTTTGTACTGACTGCTGAACCTCTACTTATGCAGCGGCTGGATGAATTACTTAGCTCTTTTGTCGCGCAAGGCCGCATGAAGCTGGATGGTCAGCCTTACACGCCCTGCTACGTGCTAAAGTAAGTTTGTATAGTTAAACGTTGATGATGGGCAGCCGTAAAAGCGGCTGCCCTACATTCACTGCTGGAAACACGATGCTACTGATCGCCCTATTTACTCTTTTAGCCGCTGGCATCGTTAAAGGTGCCATTGGCTCTGGCGTCCCAGTGCTGGTGGTCCCAGTACTCACCATGCTTTATGACGTTAAACTGGCTATTGCCGTCCTGGTGGCGCCTAATTTGTTTAGCAACATCGTTCAAATATGGCAGTATCGCCACCACCTTTTACCCGCCCGGTTTCTGATTGCCTTTTCACTAGCAGGTGCGATAGGCATTCTTGTCGGCACATGGGGATTAGTCGTTTTATCTCCTGAACTACTCTCGTTAGGCGTTGCGGGCGCGATTATCATTTATCTATTTATCAAAATTACCAATCGTCAACTTGCACTTTCCTATGCTACCGCCTCGCGTATTGTTATTCCTGTCGGCTTGCTGGGGGGGATTCTTCAAGGTGCGGCGGGCATGTCGGCTCCCGCCTCCATCACATTCTTGAATGCAATGCGCCTGGAAAGGCCTGTGTTCATCGCCTCCATTTCCGTTTTTTTTGTCGCGATTACCTGTGTACAGATTCCGGCCCTACTGAGCACAGGCATCCTCACTATGCAGCGTTCGTTATTCAGCATTGTGGCACTCTTGGTCATTTTGCTTACGATGCCTCTCGGTTCTCGCTTAGGTAAGCGCTTGCCTCATCACTGGTTCGATAATTTGATTATGCTACTGCTTGCCGGTATATCGCTCAAGATCATTGCCGATACACTACTCGCCTAGGCATTTATAAACTCAAGCGATACAAGCAAAAAATCGCAAACGCGCTACACTGACAAGTGTTTGGGGCAGTTGCGGGTACGCTCATGACACTCGCAACATCAGATGCTACCTGCCGATATGTATTCAACGATCAAGGAGAGGAAGAACCATGTCAATGATTGACCAGCTACGTGATGGGAAGACTAAAGCGTTTGCTAAGCACTGCTATGAAAGCCATTCTGCTGAAGATCTTCGAGCCGCTGCAGAAGGTCCAGCCGATCATGCACAAATTGAACACTGGGAAATTTCTGAAGGCCAGTGGGAAGAAGCCGTTGCTGCTGCTTTGGCAGATCATGAAGCAAAAGAATAGCTTTTTTTAGCAGGCTTATTATGTATAGCCGCCCGTTTATTGCTAATAGCGGTTACACATCAATTGCCTGCTAACAATTATCTGATGCTTACTATTAACAACTATCAAAGTAATTGGTTATGTTGGTTACCCCGCTTTTTTTAGGAAACCAACAACTATTCGGGGAGTCCTATCGTTAGTAGGTATTGAAGGAAACCAAGGAGAAAGGCCATGTCCATAATGATTGATGACGTACTGGTAATTCCTAAAACTGATATTGATGAAGATCTGTCAGTGGACGACAAAAGGGAATATTACGGTTTGGTGGATAATCGTGATGAGCATCATCCAATACCCAGAGATGTTATATTCAAAGTAGTATCCGTTAATGATGATCATTACGAAATAAAAATACTGGATATAATGACGTCCGAACAGCCATGATTTTCTTTGCATGCTGTAATTAGCAAAAGCACTGGTTACTATTTGGATCAAACAGCCAGTGCTTTTTTTAAAAACCTATTGCTTAACGGTTACTTTGCGCAAGTCATCAACACTTACCCCTTCAGGCAGCTCAGACTCATCGGCGGGTAGCCATACTGGCGATAAATCGCTATCTTCACGCCCATCCTTATGGGTATGACCAGGAATACGATATACCACCCTATTTTGATGATCATCCCAAGCAAATATACGATCCATGCTGCTCTCCTAAAAACCAATAACCTCAGCATAGCATCAATTTTTAAACCATTTATTTGTAGAGTGTTTATTAATAGACGACAAAAACGCCGCTCGGCATGACCCGTAAGCGGCGTTTTAATTTTAACTGGTCGGAGTGACAGGATTCGAACCTGCGACCTTTGCAACCCCATTCCATTTAACCCATATTTAAGCAGAAACTAAAAGGAACAAGAAACAATATTAACATATTGAAAATTAATAAATTAATTATGAATCATAGTTTTGCCGTTGTTTCCCACTGTACCCCGTTATATTCTGCTTTTGCTACCTATTTGCTACCTAGAAAGTAAGAGACCAATCATGACAACCACGGGAAAGATGAAGCTAACCGGCACAGCGCTTGAGCAGCTAACCAAGGAGCCGTCGAGCGATAACGTCTTCGATACTGAATTGGCTGGTTATCATGTGAGGCCGGGCAAACGTGGTTTAACCTTCCGCTTGTTTTATCGCACAAAGACAGGTAAACAACGCATTCTTACGATTGGCCGTTATGGCACATTAACAGCAACCCAGGCGCGCAAAAATGCTACTGAAGCTCTAGCTACCGTGGCTCAAGGTGGCGACCCGCGTGCGGTGCTTGAGGAAGCAAAAGCTGAGGAACAGCGCCAGCAAGAACAAACGCTGCGAGCATACCTAGATGGCCCCTACTCTGCTTACCAGAATCGCAAGAAGGACGGCAAAGGAACTTTGCGCCGAATCCAAAAGGATTTTTCTGACTGGCTAGATAAACCCATGAGTAGCCTCACCCGTGCAGAGGTTGAACGTTGGCAAGCTCGTCAAGAAACTAAAGAAAAACCACTGGCCTTTAGCAGTCTCAAGCGTTCTTTCGACGCCATGCACGCCATGTTGATTCACGCCACCGAGCGCAAGGTAATACCAGCCAACCCATTGATGGGTATTAAGCTGCAAAAGCCAGCGATGAATGACGACGATATGGCTGAGCAAGCGTCACAACGACGTTATCTTGAAAATAATGAAGTTGAAGCACTATTTACTGGCTTGGAAGCTTATCAAGAAATGAAGCGTGAGCAGCGTCGCCGCAGTCGCGCTCATGGGAAATCATACCTGCCCGACCTGGATAGCTTGGTTTATGTTGATCATGTTAAACCGTGGGTTTTGACCATGTATTACACCGGCTTTAGGCCCGGCGATATTACCGGCCTTCGCTGGGAGCACATCAATCTGACCTTTGGCACGATCCGAAAGGTGATAGAAAAAACAGCGCATCATCACCCCGAGCCAATGACTTTCCCTTTATCTTCAGCCGCCCTTAACACATTGGCTATCTGGCACAAGCAGGTAGGCCAACCAAAAACAGGCTTGGTATTCCCCTCGCATCGCAATGGGAAGCGAATGGACAAAACCGCCATGCAAAAACCGTGGGCAAGGATACGATCACTTGCCGAGCTGCCAAATGACCTAGTTCTATATACACTTCGCCACAACTTCGCGTCCCAGTTGGTTATGGCTGGCGCTGACTTGCTGACCGTTTCGAAGTTAATGGCACACAGCGATATCCAGACAACTATCAAATATTATGCCCATTTGCGTCCCGATCATGCGCGGGATATTGTTGAATTGTTCGCGAAGCAAGTGGATATGTCGGATCAATTGCCACCTGGACAAATACCTTGATCAAAAAAAATCCCTATTAACACTAATCAAAATTATTCAGAAATACGAATGGAGTTGGCTTCTAGCCCCGCTGGAGAAAACGGTGACAATTACTACCTAGCTCCAACCCCGCCAGAGTCAATCGGTGACAGATACTACCTAGCTCTAACCCCGTCAGAGTCAATCGGTGACAGTTGCTACCTAGTACCAAGAATACGCTGGTGCCAATCGGTGCCAGGTAGTACCAGGTGCAAAGCCCAACTTTTTTGAGGCTGATACTGCACAATACTCACTGACTCTGGCCAACCAACAACGACAGAACAACGTCCTGATAAATCACCTTGAGCAAAGTACCTGGGCTTCTTCCAGCAGATAATCCAACCCGCAACTAAGCTGATTGATCGCGTGGAAACCATGTCACTGCCTCAACGCCACCATATCAACGGCATCAGCAATTTCACCATCTCCAAACAGGATACGGTTTTTGAGAGTTATAGTTGCGATGGACAGCTCCGTTCATCGAGGTGAATGCGATCTTCCGTCTCAGCGCTTATATGTTTGGTGACCAAGTGGATGAGGGTTATGAGAAAGTCGTCAGAGCGACGAGCGACGCTGAACGCATTAACATAGGCACAAATCATCTTACCAAAGAGCAGGTAGAGAATATTGCCCACAAAGACCCAGTAACGACTCATGGCAAGCCCAAGCCACTAGAACCGGCCATTTCCACATCATAACCATGAATATGGATATGGATATGCGCCAAGTAACAGTGACAGCATTATCTGCTAGCTATCCGGCTCGCCCCCTAAGGCTGAAATACATTATGTCGATGGGCTGAAAACTTGGACTAGGCGCTTCGCCACAGCTCTACTAAGCGCGTCCTAATTGATTATTATGCGTTGCTTAAAACAAATACTGGCAAGTTTGAACGCGGCACCTTTTTAGATGCGGGTGATCTGGTTTCTTACCATCAGGACATTGGTGCCGATGAAGACGAATAATAATGATAGCTTCTACTTCATTCTAGCAAGATGGAGGTTCGAGGGCTCAAACTATGCGATATTCTAAAGCTTTGTTGATCCCGGTGACGGACTTGCGTTGGGGTACGGAAACCAGTAGTGATAAAGTCACGATAAGATTAAGACCGCGACAAAAATGATAACGTTAATGAGGCAAAAGCATAATTATGCGAATCACTGTCACCATAGATGATGCTCTATATGAACAGGCGCGAGAGCATGCAGGACAAAGTATTAATACACCGTCAGAACTCTTAAACGAGGCTGTAAAGACTTTTGTGCAAGTACAGACAGCTCGGCGTCTTGCTGCCTTGGGCGGCACTGCTCCTGAGATGCTAGATATACCTCGCCATCGAGGGGATGCCTCAAAAAAATAAGTGCCTTAACCGGCACTCCAGTTTTATTGGACAATTTCAAAAAAAGGTCAGGCATCTCGTTGCCTACTGATCGGGTTACCTGAACGCTAGACCAGATAATTGAATGGCGTGGTAAGCCACGATCCGTTCGCTGTGATAACGTGCCAGAATATATCAGAGGTATGCTATCAGCATTAGCGGAGATTCGAGTTGTTCAACTTATATTTATCCAGTCGATACTGAGTGAAATAAACGCACGACGCTCTCTGCACGATCCGATAGCAGTTCAGCACAGCGTAATAGTGCTTCGTCCAGTGCTAGCGGCCCATCCGCCAAAGCTAATACAGCGGTTACGCCTTCATCATAAGCCAACTGTCATCCCTCACCGAGGCTACCCGCTAACACAACTACTGGAACACCCATTTCCCGTGCGCAGCGGGCAATGCCAATTGGGGTTTTCCCTGCCATACTTTGACCGTCTAGCCTTCCCTCGCCGGTAATGACCAAATCGGCAAGCTCAAGTCGTTGTCGAAACCCCACCTGGGTCATCACCAATTCAATACCTGGACGCAGCTCTGCCCCGAGAAAGGTGCATGCCGCGAAACCCATCCCTCCAGCTGCCCCTGAACCGGGTAATTCACGGAAGTCTTCTCCCAGAGTCTCAGTCACCTTGCTGGCGAAATGTGCTAGTGCAGCATCCAATATGACGACATCTTTTTCGCTAGCGCCTTTTTGAGGGCCGAATACAACACTGGCACCGCGCTCACCGACCAGCGGATTATCTGCATCCACGGCGGTCTCAACAATCACCTCAGACAGGCGCGAATCAAGTCCATCAAGCTCCACTTGAGCAAGATTGATCAGAGCCGCCCCACCGGGCGACAGAGGTCGTCCTTGGTCATCAAGCAATCTTACTCCTAAAGCTTGCAGCATGCCTGCATCCGCAGCGTTGGTCGCACTCCCCCCGCATGAGTATTATGCGCTTGGCACCCGCGTCAAGAGCGGCGATAATCAGCTCACCTACCCCACGGGTGGAGCTATGCAGTGCCGTGCGCTCCAGAAGAGTCAGGTGCTGCAGACCACACGCTTCAGCCAGTTCGATATAAGCTGTGAAATTAATGGGATGCCAGCCCCACGCTGCCTGACGAAGTTCTCCCAAAGGTCCCTGCACCGTCTGGTAATGCCGCTCCGCTCCTGTAGCGTCAATCAAAGCATCCAAAGTACCTTCCCACCATCGCCCATCGGGCAAGCATCATACTGTGCAGATGGTAAAGCTCTACGAATACCGTCAGTGATCGCGCTAACGGCCTCGCTAGCCGAGAGAGCATCTTTATAGCTATCTGACGCTAGAATGATGCGTATCGCTTACCTCCTCTAGGTTCTCCTTAGGATGGCGTGCCGAGCGCCGGGTGCTGTTTCGCAGCATTGGCGTTACCGGGAGCATGATGTGCTCCGTATTAATGTCGATCTGATTGATTTGCGCCATTAGTAGCTCAGTAGCCTTCAAGACCATTAATTCCACCGGCTGTTTCAGGGTTGTCAGTGAATGACTCGGCCAATCCGCCATCGGTATATCGTCGAAACCAATGACCGAGACGTCATCAGGCACTGCAAGACCGAATTCATGCCGCAAGGTATCAATAGCAGCGATTGCCATCAGATCGTTAGCACAAAACAGCGCATCCGGTGGTGTTGAATTAGCAAACAGGCGCCTCGTCGCATGGCAGGCATCTGCGTAACAGTAGTTACCTACCTCCATCGCATAGCAATCCACACCCACGTCGGCAAGTCCCTTCAGAAAGCCTGCTTGCCGCTGGAGGTCGGTGGAAGAGTCTGGCAACCCTGCCAGATAGGCAATACGGCGATGACCAAGGGAGGAAAGGTAGTGACCTGCCCAATAACCCCCGCTGTAGTTATCACTGCCGACCTGGCTTATACCATCAAAATTGACAGTTCGATTGATGACAACGAAAGGAATACCAAAATCCGCTACCTCCTCTGCCTGGGCGCTGTCCATGGTTATAGCCAGCATCAGCACCCCCTCGACTTGGCTTCTAATTATGTCGTCGATTACCGTAGCGAAACCGTTATCTGACGGAGCAAAGAAAAGCTGAAGATGGTAGCCCTGTTGCTGAAAATAGCGTGACGCCTTTTCCAGCATGACACTGTAGAAAGGATTTTCGAGACTGTAAGCCACTACAGCAATGGTACGACTCGATCTGGTGATCAGCGAGCGCGCAATGGAGTTGGGGCGATATCCTAGCTGCCGGGCTGCCTCCAACACCTTTTTGCGCGTTTTCTCCGCCACCTTGGCATCAGCTGAAAAGCTGCGACTCACTGCTGACTGAGACACGCCAGCTAACTTCGCCACATCGCGGGAGGTTACGGATTTCCTTTTCATGCATCACGCTCCCAGAGGGCCGTTTAGATCATATACAGCCCGATTCATCAGAACCAAAGGCGGTGACTTACCGTACTCACTCTCAAAGCTTTTCAAGAGACCGATACTGGTCGATCTTTTTCGCGCAAACTTTGCTGTTATCTAATGCTCCTTGCACTTCATCATCGGTTAGCTCTCTGACCACCTTAGCGGGCACACTCACAAGTAACGAGCGTGGAGGGAATCGTTTGCCCGAGGTGACCAAAGCGCCGGCACCTATGATGCAATGATCACCAATTTCCGCGCCATTGAGTAGCGTTGCGTTCATGCCCACTAGTACGCCATCGCCGATTTTACAACCATGTAGGTGCCCTACGGTCACCTGACAGCCGCTGTCGACCGGGTAATCAGGGTCGGTATGTACCATACAGCCATCTTGCAGATTGCTGCCTTCCCCGACGGTGATAGGTTCATTATCCCCTCGTAGCACTGCGCCAGGCCAGACAGAGACTTCGTGGGCAAGATGAATACGCCCGATCAGCGTAGCTTCTTCCATCACCATGGCGTCTGGCGCTATCTCGGGAACGTTACCTTCGAGTCGATATACTGGCATTAAGTAATCTCCCTAGAAGCCGACTTGGTCGCCACCTTTAAGTTGAAGTATCTCGCGTGCTTCGTCGGGCGTTGCTATTTCAAAGGAAAGACCTTCGAGAATTTCGCGTACTTTGGCTACTTGTGCTGCGTTGCTTTCGGCTAACTTGCCCGGAGAAAGCCATAGCGAGTCTTCAAGGCCGACGCGAACATGGCCTCCAATGGCTGCCGCCTGAGCAGCAATCCGCATCTGGTTGCCTCCGGCACCCAGCACTGACCACTCGTAGTCATCTCCGAATAAGCGGTTGGCGGTTCGGCGCATATGCATAACATCCTCGGGGTGGGGGCCGATACCGCCCAGGATGCCGAACACACTCTGCACGAAGACTTTTCCACTAATAATGCCGCGATCCATCAAATTGCGTAAATTATAAAGATGGCCAATATCGTAGCATTCACATTCAAAGCGAGTGCCGTTCTCTGCACCAAGTATCATGGCCTTTTCGATATCAGCAAAAGTGTTCTTGAACACTAGGTCGCGACTATTCTCAAGATGGGCACGCTCCCAATCGTGCTTGAGATTCTCATATCGGTTAAGCATGGGAAAAAGCCCAAAGTTCATCGATCCCATGTTCATAGAGGCAAGCTCAGGCTTAAATTCCATAGCTGGCCGCATACGTTCCTCAACGGTCATGTGCGGGCTGCCACCAGTGGTAAGGTTGATGACCGCGTCGGTAGCTTTCTTGATACGCGGTAGAAACCGCTCGAAGACAGCTGGATCTTGTGTGGGCTTACCGTTATCGGGATCGCGGGCATGAAGGTGAAGTATGGAAGCGCCTGCCTCAGCGGCAGCGATACCAGCCTCGGCAATCTCTTCAGGTGTTACCGGTAGGTGTGGCGACATGGAGGGCGTATGGATGGCACCGGTTACGGCACAGGTGATTATGACTTTACGTTTATTAGCCATCAGAAGTTTCTCCTAGTTAAAGTGAAAAAGTTATTTGGTATCGATATGGCGCTGATGAGCCATCAGCGCCATTAGGCGTCGGTCGCGCCAGGCTTGTCGCTCAGCTAGACCTTCGGAAGGTAGCTGTGACCGGCGTTCTTGGCCCAAGGCAGCCAGGGTTGCGGTATCCCAAGGGTCATCATCGCTGCGCTGACGGTCGACATCGCGGTAAAGTGGCCCATAGCGCTGGCCGTAATCGACGACTCCATTAGGCGCATTGAGGTCGATGGTTTCGAAAGGCCCCATAAACGACCAACGCAGGCCAAGCCCGTGTTTGACTGTCTTATCCAGATCCTCAGCGGAAACATAGCCATCGCGAAACAGGCGTAGCGCTTCGTTCAACAATGCGCCTTGCAAACGATTGAGAATGAAGCCTTGGACTTCCTTCCGAACCAGTATCGGGGTTTGCTGAGCCTGTTCCATCAGTTGCATGGTGCGGTTCACCGCTGCTTCCGAAGTGTCAGGTGATGGGGCTACTTCGACTAGCGGAATCAAGTAAGGCGGATTGACAGGATGTGCTACTAAGCAGCGCTCAGGGTGTTTCAGGTGGTTTGTGAACCGAGACGCGGCGATGCCGGAGGTAGAGCTAGCCAACACGGTATCTATGGCCACCACCGACTCAAGTTCTGAATAGATACGTCGTTTGGCATCAATGTCTTCTGGCCCACATTCCTGAACGTACTCAACACCCCTCATAGCATGCGCCAGATCGTTTTCTGTCTGGATGAGAGATAGCGGAGCCTCAATATCTTCAATTAGGTCAGCCTGAAGTAAGTCTTGAAGAGATTGTCGAATGCCGTCTCG
Organism: Vreelandella nanhaiensis; assembly: GCF_003990185.1. GTDB lineage: Bacteria > Pseudomonadota > Gammaproteobacteria > Pseudomonadales > Halomonadaceae > Vreelandella > Vreelandella nanhaiensis. The sequence continues at coordinate 156,704 of NZ_RZHF01000008.1, forward strand.
GACTTGGCCGAGAGCGCTAGCATCAACATCATAGAGACATACAGACATCCCGCTTCGTGCAAAGACAATGGCCCAAGCCCGGCCAATCAAGCCTGCGCCGATAATTCCTATACGTGCTGTCATGAGGCTGCTCCTATATCAGTCACAAAGACTCAACGTTGGCGCAGACACTCAGCGCCTGGCCTGAAATATTGGTACCACCAGGTGCCGACAGGAACAGGGCCATAGCCGCAATGTCAGAGGGTTCGACCATGCGTTGCATAGATATCTTAGAAAGATTTTCCTGCTCCATTTCGGCATAGCTAAGCCCACGCTTGGCCGCACGGTCTTCAATGACCTTTTCGATACGCGGTCCACGCACAATGCCAGGTAGAATTGCGTTGACTCTCACCCCTTCTGAGCCGAGCTCAATTGCCAAGCTCTTAGTCAGCCCGACGACAGCCCATTTGCTGGCGGCATAAGGAGTGCGATATGCAAAGCCCAGGCGACCTGCGACTGATGCCAGGTTGATCAACAGCCCCTGGCTTTCCTTCAGTAACGGCGTCGCGCGGTGAGCAACCCGGTACTGACCATTAAGATTAATGTCGATAGTACGGGTCCAGGCGTCATTATCGATCTCATCGATCCCCGCAGTGGGCCCGGCGATGCCAGCATTATTAACGACGACGTCAAGCCCACCCAGAGAGGCGACATCTTGAAACAACCGGTCGACGTCTTCTTCTTTGCTGACATCAGCCACAGTGTGTGAGATGCCCTCCGGCAGCGAGGCCAAGGCATGGGTGTCGATATCACAGACGTGCACTTGTGCGCCCGCCTCCTGGAAGGCCTTAGCGATTGCTAAACCGATACCATTGGCACCAGCGGTAATCAGTACTCGAAGGCCATGGCGTGGCGTTAAACTTTCTACAACGGTCATAAAGTTTCTCTCCTTGGAGGGGTTTACAGCGAAGGCAGCCAAGTAGACAGGAAAGGCAGCAGGCTGATAATCAGAAGATTGATGAGTACGATTCCTACGAAGGGCAGTACGGACCAGGTGAGTCGAGCGATACTAATATTAGCTATCTGTGATGCTACGAAGAGGTTGAGGCCGACCGGTGGGGTGAACATTCCCATGGCCAGATTGACCACCATTATGATCCCGAAGTGGACAGGGTCGAATCCGAAGCTAATCGCAATGGGCAACAGGATAGGCACGAAAATCAGGATCGCCGCTGCTGCCTCAATAAACATTCCTGCAAACAACAGCAGGAGATTGGCCAGAATAATAAACAGTAGTGGGCTGTCGATGGCCGATATTGCGAATTGGGACACCATGTCTGGCACCCTTAGCCGCTGAAGCATACGCCCATAAAGTCCTGCAGCGCCGATGATGCTTAGCACAATAGCGCTGGTAACAGCCGATTGTTTGAGGATATCAACCAGGCTGCTCAGTTTGATTTCTTTATAGATGACAAACCCGATCAGGAAAGAGTAAGCCACCGCGATGACTGCGGCTTCAGTCGGCGTGAATATGCCACTGTAGATACCGCCCAAAATGATGACTGGCATGAGGATTGCTAGGATCGCCTTGCGCCCCGCTCGCAGGACATCCATCCAAGAACTCTTTTCGATACTCCCAGCCAAACCATTCGCCTTGGCGAAGAAGTAGGCAAAGATCAGCAGAGTCAGCGTTACTAAGATGCCTGGCAAAATGCCTGCGATGAACATGTCCCCCACGGACACATTGGCAGCAATCCCGTACAGAATCAGCGGGATACTGGGCGGGATAATAACGCCGAGGGCGCCGGAGGCAGCTTGGTTGGCGGCGGTATAGCCTCCAGGGTAGCCCTTGGCCAGCATGGCCGGTATCAAGATGGAGCCGATGGCGGCGGTTGTAGCTGCGCCAGATCCTGAGATGGCCGCGAAGAAAAGTGAAGTGACAATGGCCACCATCGCCAAGCCGCCCGTCATACTGCCGACCAGAGTGTTGGAAAAGTCGACTAGGCGCCTGGATATCCCACCGCTCTGCATCAAGGAACCCGCAAGGATGAAGAAGGGTATCGCCATCAATGGGAAGGAATTCACCGAAGCAATGAGCTGTTGGGGAACGATCAACATGGGTGATAAATCCCCATGCCAAATAGTTATCGCAGAGGCTAGTCCGAGTGAGAGAGCAATAGGTACGCCGATGATGAACAGCGAAATCAGCAGTAGGAACAAGAGCAGTGCCATGGTCAGTTCACCTCCTGCTTGGGCTGATTGTGAATATTGAGTGCCTCATCAAGCAACAGCCCCAGGCTGTTGATCATGATAACCACGCCTCCTGCAGGAATGGCCATGTAAGGCCACATCATGGAAATTCGAGTGCTGGGTGCAGTCTGGCTGGCGACCTTATCCATAAGATCGTAACCGTGTTTAATCAAGATAAAGGCGAAGAGAGCGGAACACAGGATGATGGCAATTCGCAGCAGGCGCGCCAGTGTTCTTCCGGCGTGTTCCAGTAAGATGTCCACGGAGATTAGTGTGCCCTTACGATAGGCATATCCAGCTCCGAGGAAGGTCAACCAGAGCATGGAGAAGCGGGCTATTTCATCGGAGAAGAACAGCGGGCTGCCTACGACAAAACGGGCAAATACCTGCCAGAAGATGAGTACCGTCATCACTAACAACAACCCGGCCAATATCCAGCCGATCAGACGGTTAAACTCATCAATGGCTCTGTGGGCCAGTAGTAGATAAGACTTCATGGCTGCCTCATGCGTCGGAAAAGCGCCCGCAGCAAGTCGTGCTACCTGCGGACGTTGTGGGCTCAATATTCGTAATTGACGGCAGCGTCGACCAGTTCCTCACCGATGGTGGGGGCCCACTCTTCAAGGACAGGTTTGACCGCTTCGCGGAACGGAGCAAGGTCGGGATGGGTCACGGTCATGCCCAATTCTTCGAGTTGCCCGAGGTAACGTTGTTCCAGCTCTTGGCTGGCCTCACGCTGTACCGGCAAAGCAATCTGGGCCGCCTCCATGATGATAGTCTGGTCTTCTTCGCTGAAGGAATTGAACAGATCCAGGCCCATCATCAGTGGCGCTGGCGAATAGACGTGTTGGGTCATGTTCAGGTAGTCCTGAACTTCGTAGAAATTAACGTCATAGATGGTGGCCAGGGGGTTTTCCTGGCTGTCCATAACACCTTGCTGGAGGGCGGTGTAAACCTCGGTCCATGCCATGGGGGTCGCGTTAGCACCCAGTGCTTCCCAAGTATCGACCTGGACGCGACTTTCCTGTGTGCGGTGGTTAATGCCTTCCAGATCGCTGGGTTTCTCGATCGGACGTACCGAGTTGGTGTTGTGACGGAAGCCGTTCTCCATCCACGCCAGGAACTTCACGTTCATGCCTTCCTCGGCCAGCCGGGCGAGCTCCTCGCCATGTTCGCTGTCTAGAAAGGCATAGGCATGCTCATGGTTCTCGAAGACGTAGGGTAAGTCAAAGAGCATGAATTCATCGACGAAGCCCCCCATCGGACCGGTGGAGGAAATACCGGCATCAATGATGCCAAAGCCCATGCCTTCGACGACTTCGCGTTCTGCACCCAATGCGTTGTCGTAGTGGGGCTCAATGGTTAGCCGGCCTTCTGAGAGGCGCTCAAGCTCCTCACCAAACTTAAGAACCCCAATACCCTGCTGTGAGTCAGGGCCGAGTGGTAGACTCACATTGATAACACGTTCTGTTTGTGCAAGAGCATGGGTTGAAGTGGCCAAAGCGATGGCAGCGGCCAAAGATGTGAGAGGAAGGAAAAGCTTCATACAGCACTCCTAGTTGTAATCCAGCAATAATGCTGTGTGTATTGTCGTTGTAGTCTGTCACTTGCTTCATACGGGCCTCAGCCGAGATTCTGTAATGCTGTTCAAGCCCGATTGAAGTTATAGGAGAGAATGAGTACGTATGCAACGATGCATGAATAGCATCGTGAATGACAAACCCTATCTAATTGATTAAAAAGTAAATATCCTTTAGTAGTAATTATGAATACGTATTCATATATTATGTTTAAAAAGCAAACCAGATTTTATTTTGAGGAAAAGACTTGCTCTCTGACCTCAATACAATACTCATCACTAACCAAGACAAAACATGTCGGCTCTATCTATTTAGCAAATGATTAGCTTGAGTTGAGCCATCCTTTGACCTCAATCCGAGGGAGGGTCATGAGCTGAGGGTTTTGGCTGACATCTCCTTTACACCTTGGAATAAAGGCAAGTTGGTTGGGCAAAAGTCACCTCCTCAATTGAGAGATATCTGGGCCACAAACTCTTCTACACCAAGCAACGACTGAATCGCGCTAGGCATGGAGGCACACTACTCTGCTGGCGTATGCTGTTATTGCATTAACAGTTACAACTAACAGTCTTGGGGAAAGTACATGCCTTCATCCATGGAAAAAGTCTCGCAGCTGGCTCCCTCCAACGAGAGACCGGATGGCAGGGGTCAGAAACTTAGCGACCGGGTTTACGGTGATATTGTCGACCGAATTATTCAGCGTGAATTCGGTGAAGGTGAGCGACTGCCATCAGAGGAGCAACTGGCATCTCATTACGGCGTGTCTCGTCCGATCGTGCGCGAAGCATTGGCTAGATTGCGTGATGATGCACTGGTTCGCTCGCAACGTGGCGCGGGGAGTTTCGTACAACGGCGCCCTGATCGTGCCATGTTGGAGTTCGCTCCGCTGGAAAGCCTAGCTGATATCCAACGCTGCTTTGAGTTCCGCATCGCCGTGGAAACTGAGGCCGCTCGACTCGCGGCTATCAAGGCAACAGAAGAAGAGCGCGTGGCACTGACCCAAGCACTGGCATTGCTTGAACAGCGTATTCGTGACAATGCCCTCGGGGTAGATGCCGATTTCAACTTCCATCTATCCATCGCTCACGCCACGCATAACCGGTTTTTCTCCGATACCCTGTTGTCGCTTAAGTCAGCCATCACGTATGGCCAGAACCTGGCGCGCGGTCTTGGCTTGCGACGCCCTGAGCGCCATGTCCCCGAAGTACAAGTCGAACATCGTGATATCCACGATGCCATCCTCTCTGAAGACGCCGAGCGTGCCGCTTTTTGTATGCAGCATCACTTGAGTAGTTCTCGTCGACGCGTCTTCGAGGGATAGGAAGTTGACAACTTTTACAACTCGGCTAGTTTGAACAGTAAGGTTGTTCACGCTGGAAAATAGTGGTGTGTAACGATCTGGTAGGACGCAGACCGAGTAAAACAATAACCACGGCTCTCATTGGCGCAACTACCGTTAACGACGAAGAAACTTACATAAAATAATACAACTAAGTCGGAGCATGCCATGACATTTAACTACAAGACGCTCGCGTTGTCCGTTACGGCTATCACCGCCATAGGAGTTGCAGGTCTAGCCTTGGCCGAGTACCCGGAAGACACTATCACTTACATCATCCCCTTCGATCCAGGTGGCGAATCCGATGTGACGGCGCGCTTCCAGGAGCCGGTCCTGGAAGAGGTGCTTGGCGTTTCGGTCAACGTTACCCACCGTCCCGGCGGCGGTGGGGCCGTGGCGTGGAGCGAGTTCCAGAATAGCGCCGAGCCCGATGGCTACGAGATCATCGGCGTGAATATCCCACACATCATCGGCCAGCCAATACAGCGTAATGATGCTGGTTACACGACTGACGACTGGCGAATCGTGACTTTTTTCCACTCAACGCCCAATGCGTTGATCGTCTCTGACGATAGCCCCTACGATACGCTGGAAGACTTGATTGAGGACGCCAAGGAAAACCCTGAAGCTATCACGCTTGGGGGTAGTGGTACTTACAGCGCCAACCATCTGGACATGCTGCGCTTCGAACAAGAAGCCGATATAGATCTGACCTACATCCCCTTCTCGGGCACTGGTCCTCTTAAAGGCGCGCTGGAAGGCGGCCATATTGCCGGCATCTTTAATTACACCATGCTCGGCACTGAAATGGCCGACAGCGTTAAGGTGTTGGCCGTTGCCGCCGAGGAACGCGTAAAGGCACTGCCTGATGCGCCCACCTTCAAGGAACAAGGCTACGATATCGTCGGTGGTGCGTACCGCGGTGTCGCGGTGCCCAAGGACACACCCGATGACGTGGTGGCTACCCTAGAGGAAGCCTTCGCCGAAGCCAATCGTCAGATCACCGAGAGGCAGGAGCCGTTGGGCTTCGTGATGGAGTACATTACCGGTGACGAAGTTGATGAAGTAATGGCCATGCTACGCGAGGCCTACGGCCCGATTCTCGAAGAAGCCGAGTAACACTCCTCCCTCCGCAGGGCCCTCGATTGGGCCCCTATCATCTTTTCACCATGCTGGTCACGTACGCGTGGCCACAAGGAGGGTGACCCATGGATATGTTACTGGAGGCGCTGACCTCCCTTCTGACGTTCGAGAGCATGTTAACCGTCCTGATCGGTGTGTCGGCGGGGCTTTTCATCGGAGCCATGCCCGGGCTCACGGCTACGATGGCACTTGCCATGTTGCTGCCCTTCACTTTCTCGATGGAGGCCTTACAGGGGTTGATCGCTTTAGGTGCAGTCTACATGGGCTCTATCTATGGCGGGGCGTTCACCGCCATTCTGATCAATACCCCCGGGACCCCCTCTTCCATTGCCACTACTTTTGATGGCTACCCCATGGCACGTCAGGGCCGGGCCTATGAGGCCCTAGCGGCGGCAACCATCGCGTCGGTGGTGGGCGGTATTGTCGGGGTCATTTTCCTGTTGATCCTCGCGCCGCCGCTTGCGCGGCTGGCGGTCGCCTTCGGACCATCGGAGATGTTCTGGGTGGCGATGTTGGGGCTAACATTGGTCGCCAGCCTGTCAAGCGACTCCCTGCTTAAAGGCCTGCTGGGCGGTTGTATCGGCATCTTGCTGAGCACGATCGGAGTGTCGCCAGTCGGTGGCGAGAGCCGCTTCACCTTTGGCTACCCGCCCTTACAAGGCGGTATCGAGCTGATCGTGGCACTGATCGGGCTTTTCGTAATTCCCGAGTTGCTGACCATGTCGGCAGAGGGACGCGGGGCCTTGCCCGACGGAGGCGAACTGCGCAAGAAAGAGGTCTCCATCGCCAAGATAGCACGGCGTATCTTCAGCAAACCGGCCAATCTTATCCGCTCGTGTTTGATTGGTCAGGTCATCGCCATCATCCCCGGCGCTGGGGGCAATGTTACCAGCCTGGTGGCCTATAACGAGGCGAGGCGTTTCTCTAAGGAGCCCAAGAGTTTTGGCAAGGGTAACGTCGATGGCGTGGTGGCGTCGGAATCAAGCAACAACGTGATGGTCGCGGGCAGTATGGTGCCACTGCTGACGCTGGGTATACCCGGCGCGCCGCCTGATGCCATCATCCTTGGGGTGTTGCTAATGCATGGCCTACGTCCAGGGCTCGATCTCTTCACCCAGTCAGGTGTGCTGACCAATGGCTTCATTCTTTCCATGGGACTGGCGGCATTAATGCTTCTGCCTGTCGGGTTATTGGGTGGACGCGTGATTCACCGCGTGGTAATTCGCACGCCTTATTATTTTCTAGTGCCCAGCATCGCGATGGTAACCATTCTCGGTACCTTTGCATTGCGTAATAGTATGCTCGATGTGGGGATTATGCTGCTCCTGGGCACGGCCGGCTATTTTCTAAGGCTGATCGGCATCCAGGCCGCTCCCATCGTACTTGGCTTGATACTCGGAGGGATAGCCGAACAGGGCTATGTGCAAACGCTGATGGCAGCGGTGGTCGATCCGATTCCCTGGCTAAGGTTGGTAAGAAATCCACTCTCAATGGTACTCGCGGGTCTAGTGGTGCTAGGCGCGGCGACGGCGCTGGTACCTATGTGGCTGGCACGCAAGGGGCTATTGGATAAGGTTGATGATAATGACAGTGGAGGCTCGTCATGATTCTGCGCCTTAATACCGATATCGCCTCAGGTGTACTCGGCCTGGTGTTTGGCGCCGTGTTGTGGTTTCCGAGGGGTGATATCGGGCGGCTGAGCATCATCTTTCCGCGCGCCATCCTGTTGATACTGGCACTGATCTCAATCGCTTTGATCGTCAAAGGGTTTATCAAGCCGAGTGGCCGCCAGATCGAGATCACCGGCAGTCCGCGGCGGCTGGCCACCGTGATGATCGGATTTTTTGTTTGGTGGGGCGTGGTCGAGATCCTGGGTTTCCTGCTGACGACGCTGATCGCCTTCTTTTCACTCACCTGGTATCTGGCCAGGGTGGAGACAGCGGTTACCTGGCAGCGCATGTTGAAGTGGACCCCGGTGATCCTAGTGCTGGTTGGCGTCTTTTACCTGACCTTCACGGAGGTGCTCAATGTGCGCCTGCCGTCGGGAATGTTCTTTTAGTAGGAGTGATGCATGAAAATCACTGATATCCGTGAAGCACGGGTGTCGATCGCCTCGGACATTGCCAACGCCTACATCTCCTTCGCCAAGATGGATGTATCGGTACTGGCGATCTATACCAATGTCTGGGTCGATGGCCGTCAGGTGGTGGGCTACGGCTTCAATTCCAATGGTCGCTATGCGCAAAGCGGCCTACTGCGCGAGCGCTTTCTGCCCCGCCTTCGTGGAGCCGACCCACAAGCTTTGCTCGATGATAATGGCACTAATCTTGACCCTTTCCGGGCCTGGGATGTGTTGATGGCCAACGAAAAGCCCGGTGGACACGGTGAGCGTTCGGTGGCGGTGGGCATCATCGACACGGCGGTGTGGGACATTGTCGCCAAGGCGGAGAACAAGTCCCTGGTGCAACTACTGGCCGAGCGTCATGGCGATGGGACGGCCGATGCGAAAGTATCAGTTTATGCGGCAGGCGGTTACTACTATCCAGGTAAGCAAGTCAGTGCTCTCAAGGACGAGATGCGTGATTATCTCGACCTTGGCTGCACCTGCACCAAGATGAAGATCGGCGGGGCGCCCTTAGCCGAGGACCTCGAACGGGTGGAGGCGGCGATCGAGGTTGTCGGTGACGCTTCGCGCCTAGCCGTCGATGCCAATGGTCGCTTTGAACTCAAGACCGCGCTGGCCTTCGCCGAGGGCCTAGCCCCCTATGGGGTGCGTTGGTATGAGGAGGCTGGTGATCCTCTCGATTACGCCTTGCAACAGCAGTTGGGTGAACACTATGCGCCCCCCATGGCCACCGGCGAGAACTTATTTTCTCATCAAGATGCTCGCAACCTGCTGCGTTATGGCGGCATGCGCGCCGATCGCGACATTCTGCAAATGGATCCAGTGCTTAGCTACGGCCTAGTGGAATACCTGCGCATGCTCAATGTGTTGAAGCAACATGGCTGGTCACCGAGACAATGTGTCCCGCATGGCGGCCATCAGTTCGCTCTCAACATCGCTTCCGGCCTCAAGCTGGGAGGAAACGAGTCCTACCCGAGGGTCTTCGCGCCATTCGGCGGCTTCGCCGACTCGACCCCCATCGAGAGAGGATATGTTGCCATCCCGACAATGCCCGGTATTGGTTTTGAGGACAAACGTGAGCTTATGAAAGTCTTCGATAAGCATCTTCGCTGAGCGGTGCGGTTAACTCCCTCTCCGCTCAGCCGCAACAATTTACAACAAAGTTGTCTATAAAAGCAGGAGCTTAAGATATGCGCAATCATCGTGTCGCCGTTATCCCAGGTGATGGAATAGGCCTCGAAGTCATTGAGGCGGGTAAGCAGGTACTGGAAACGTTGTCACAAAAAAGTGACGATTTTCAGTTTGAATTCGAAGATTTTGATTGGAGTTCTCAGCGCTACCTTGAGACAGGTGAATACATCCCCGAGGGTGGACTAGAAAAACTTTCAACATTTGATGCTATCTACTTCGGTGCGGTGGGCAGCCAAGAGGTTCCCGATCATGTGTCGCTTTGGGAGCTTCGGCTCGCTATCTGTCAGGGCTTTGATCAATACGCCAATGTACGCCCTGCCCGTGTGCTCCCTGGAGTTAATAGCCGCTTAAAAGGCGCCGAGAAAATTGATTGGGTGATCGTTAGAGAAAATAGTGAAGGTGAATATGCGGGCAACGGTGGCCGTGCTCATCGTGGGCATCCCGAGGAGGTCGGCACGGAGGTGGCGATATTTACCCGAAAAGGGATAGAGCGAATTCACCGTTTCGCTTTTAAACTCGCCCAAGACCGCCCCCGTAAAAAGCTAACATTGGTCACCAAATCCAACGCTCAGCGATACGGCATGGTGCTATGGGATGAAGTGTTCTTCGAGGTGGCAAAAGACTTTCCTGACGTGACGATTGATCGAGAGCTTGTCGATGCCGCGACTACTCGCATGGTGCTTAAGCCGGAGACAATGGATGTCATTGTCGCGACTAATCTGCATGCCGATATTTTGTCGGACTTGGCCGCCGCTCTATCAGGCAGTTTAGGCATTGCGCCCACTGCCAACCTTAATCCAGAGAGGGCTTATCCCTCCATGTTTGAGCCGATTCATGGGTCAGCATTTGATATTGCTGGACAAGGCATTGCCAACCCCGTGGGTGCCTTCTGGACGGCTGCCATGATGCTGGAACACTTAGGGGAATCGACGGCAGCTGAACGACTTATGGCGGCCATAGAGCGATTGACCGCCTCAGGTCTACAAACAAAGGATCTTGGAGGTACGGCGACCACGCAGGATGCGACCCGAGCCATCTGTTCCGACATTGAACAACAATAAGTAAATTGCAACTGCTTCAAGAATGGCTCTCTTGAAGCAGCTTAAAGAAAACTTCTATAAGCACTGCTTAACGGACCCTCATATCCCTCGAATTCACCCAATGAATACAGCACATTAGAGCCCATGATGAGCTAAAAGGATCAACAGCGATCTTCTCTCTGCTTCACCGATCAAGGTGAGGTAGAGAGAAGGTTCCCTTTACGCAAAAAAGATTTTTATTCTGCTTCGAAGGGAATGGCTGCATCAGTCAGTAACATCCCTATCGGTGGCAAAAATCGGCCAAAAGCAGTAAATTAGCTTAATGTAACAGTGCATTATTAGATGAAAAACTGCCCCAGTCCATAAATTGACTGCTTAGGCAATCTCCTCAGGCGCCAAATATAAGATCAGATGTTGTCTACAAATCCCGAGGCGATTCATCAAGACTCATGCATTACCCGTAGACGTGTATCTCCAGCCACCACACACTTGTCGCTTGCATGGCATTGTTATGCAATGTTTCCCAGTATTCTAATGCCAGGCGGTATAGCCTCACAGGACGACCATCAAGCACCACGAAAATAAGATTCTCAGTCAATGTTTATTATTATTTTTGACTACGCTGCTCATTATTTCATCTAACAGCTTTCTGACATGGTGAGAGTCGTTCCAGTGCACAAGATTACCCTTCCACTCAATTTCGATATCTCCATTTTTGACCTTTATAGACTGCTCAGTGTCCGATCGTCTCTTAGTTGTTTCTAAAGCTTTATAACGAAGGGTTCCAATCGAAATTATCATTGAACAAAATATTAGCGATATACCAACAAAACCTGTTTTAGCTTGACCAGTAGCGAAAGGAGCCGAGAAATCAATAGAACCCTCATCTTTTATGCCTAGAAAAATCATGATTTCACCAATAACTCCTAGAAATATTGCTAAGCCCATTGAAAAGTTAAGTACATTAAGCTTTCGGTTTAGCATATCAATCAGCGGGTCATATCTCACCTAAAAAATTAACAAGTTTGCAAATAAACTCGATTTCGAGCTATACTTACCATCTAGTTGCATATTTATTTTTCCGGCTAGCACTTTGGACGATTTTTCTAATACAATTACTTCGACATGTATTTATGCGTGCCGCCATTAATAACTACTCTTTATTAACGGGCTCACGAAGGCTAGTCGGAAACCTGTCCCTTAGCTACAGATACACTAGGCAGTAATACGACAACTTCTCAATATTGTGCACCAGGTAGCAGTATAGCTGTCATTAGTTCTTCACCTACTTATTAGCTCGCAAAATAACCGGTTAAGTATTTCCGCTGAGCCAAATACGAATTCCACTACAGGCATGCGATATCAACCTCTAGCCTTTTAATTTAGTGACAATGAACTATTTAAATACTTTTAATCAAACAGCAATACAATGGCTCGAAAAGTTAACGAAAAAAGTAACTCATAATACATAATTAATTTTTAAATAAATTTAGACGCTACCTCAAAGTAAGATAAAAAACTCTCTTATAACCTTAAATTGAGGATTTCATGTCTCTTACCTAATATTCGGTGAGGGAACTGCTGATATTCCTTGCTCTTTAGCTGCTTTCTCCTGAACTAGTAAAGCTCGTTGATAAGCCTCTCTCAACGCCAAACTTTTCCAATACCGTGAAACTTCCGGTTTGAATTTTTCACTCAATCCGAGATGACTTGCAAGCATGAGCGCATAGCCAATCGATATATCCGCAGCAGTAAAGCGATCTGCACTAATGAATTCCTTTCCGCTTAATTTTCCTTCGAGTGATTTTAATCTTGACAAAAACCACTTAGCATAATCCTCTGCAACTTGTATATTTCGCCGCTCTTCCACTTCAAAATACTTGTATCTAAGAATCAGGGTCTGGGGAAAAGTTAATGTAGCTTCACCAAAGTGGAGATAATTAATATAATCGGAAAAACCGAGGTCACTTGATAAAACATCCAAGTTTTTTTCCGAGTAAACCGCAGCCAAATATTGACACATCGCTACAGATTCTGTCATAAACACTTCTCCATCAGTTAGCGCTGGAATAGTACCTAAATTATTAACTTGCAGGTAATCTTTCTCACGTAATCGGGGAGGAAAGTCATGCATCTTCAGTTTATAAGGCAAGCCCAGCTCCTCCAGCATCCAGAGAGGGCGAAATGACCTAGCGCTCATGCAGTGATGCAATATAATCATTATTATTTCTCTTATGTCATGATTATCGATAATGTAAATTTTAACAAGAAGAGACAGGTTGTATCCTGCATCGTCCTGTGACTCATGGGCCGCCCTATCTTTCGGACTGTTCGCCTTTTGACTCTACTTTTTCAAAGGTTTCTAAGCTTGCTTCTGACTATTTTTCCTGTTGCAGTCTGAGGAAGCTCATCAATAAAAACAATTTCTCTAGGATACTCATGAGCTGCCAAGTTTCTCTTTACGTGGTTCTTTAGCTCATTGGAAAGCTCTTCTGTAACCATATAACTTTTTGATAAAACCACAAATGCCTTGACGATCTCAGTCCTTAAAGCATCTGGTTTCCCTACGACTGCAACCATCCGTACGGCAGGATGCCGTAACAGACAATTCTCAATAGGTGCAGGCCCGATTCTATAACCAGCGCTAGTAATGACATCGTCATCTCTACCAAAAAATTCAAAATAGCCGTCTTCATCCTGTCTCCCCATATCCCCCGTCAAGAGCCATTCACCCACAAATTTTGCCCTGGTGGCATCAGGGCTACCCCAATACTCCAGGAACATGACGGGATCAGGTGAGCGTACCGCAATATTTCCTATCTCATTAGGCCCTAGGACCCTGCCATCGTTATCAACAATAGCTACCCCATGACCTGGCACTGCCTTGCCGATCGACCCTGGCCGATGGACGCCAAGACAGCCGCAGGAGGACACTACGACATTGCACTCGGTCTGACCGTAAAACTCATTGATGGTAAGCCCAAAAACACGTTTCCCCCAGTCCAATAGTTCTTCACCCAGTGCCTCCCCTCCACTGGCAATACTCCTAACTTTCAAGTCCCATCTTTTTTCAGGAGATTCCACTTGCCGCATCATCTTGAGTGCAGTAGGAGGGAGAAACATATTCCGAATTCCGTAACGCTCAATTAGCGTGAATGCCTCTTCAGCATTGAATTTCAACATTCGTCTCGCCACAACCGGAATACCGAAATACAAGGAAGGTAGAAGCACATCAAACAACCCCCCTATCCAGGCCCAGTCTGCAGGAGACCACATAATATCGTCTTGCTGGGGAAACAAGTCATGAGAAACCTGGACCCCCGGTATATGTCCAATCAGCACATTATGCCCGTGAACTGCGCCTTTTGAACTTCCTGTCGTTCCTGATGTATAAACTATGACGGCAGGATCAATAGCCAAGCTGTTCCGGGTTTCGAACTGGTCGCTACAACCTTCCAATTCACTATGCAGGTCTAAAGCCCCTAGGCTACCTGCCCCGTCATCAATGGAATAAATAACCGTCAGGTGATCCAGCGAAGCATGAATACCGGCAAGGCGCTCAAGCCCCCTTGCATCGGTTATCACTGTACTCATTTGACAATCTTGCATTCTATGCAAGAGAGCATCGGGCCCGAAAAGGCTGAACAAGGGAACCGCAATAGCGCCAAGCTTGTAACAAGCAATATGGGAATAAGCTGTTTCTGCGCATTGTGGCAGATATATGCCCACCCGATCGCCTACCGAAACCCCCTGGTTCACAAGACTATTAGCCAAGCGATTCGCCATGGACTGTAAGACCGCGAAACTAATCTCCTGATTTTCTCCTTGCTCATCGACTTCTATAAGAGCAATTCGGCCCGGATCGCTCGCCCATCGATCACAGCAAACCTCGGCAATATTCAAGCGCTCGTCACAAGGCCAGAGAAAGCTATTGGCTATTTCATTGTAAGTAGTAGCACTGCCAATCATTTGCTTTTCCTTGAATATTAGCTTGGTTTTAGTGGCATGCGATATACATCGCCAGCTGTTAAGGTCTATCAATTGGATGCCCTAAAAACCACCTTGACACATATATTTTAATTCCATGAACTCATCAAGCCCGTATTTGGAGCCCTCCCGGCCAATTCCCGACTGCTTGATGCCACCAAACGGTGCCACCTCAGAGGAAACGACACCGGCATTGGCACCAACGATTCCATATTCTAGCGCTTCCGTCACACGCCAGATGCGCGAAGCGCTTTCTGTATAGAAATAAGCTGACAATCCTGCCTCACACTCATTGGCCAGGCGCAGCACCTCGTCTTCACTGCTGAATTTGGCAATCGCCAACACCGGGCCGAAGATTTCCTCGTTTGCCAATTGCATCGATTCGGTGACACCGGTAAGCAATGTCGGCTCGTAGAAATTGCCTCCGTGTGCATGTCGCTTACCGCCAACTATCACCTTGGCACCGTGAGCCACGGCATCCTGCACCAAGCGATCCACCTTGTCGACTGCTCGACTATTGATCAGTGGGCCCTGATTGACCTCTTTTTCCAAGCCACTGCCTACCTTAAGGCGGCTCACTTTCGCCGTCAGCTTGTTGACATAGTCATCAAAAATGGCCTCGTGCACGAACACCCTATTGGCACAGACACAGGTTTGCCCGGAATTGCGAAACTTGGATTGGATTAAACCTTCCACTGCGGCATCGAGCTCAGCATCGTCAAATACAATGAATGGTGCATTCCCTCCCAGCTCCAGCGACAGCTTTTTCACGGTTGGCGCCGACTGTTCCATCAAAAGACGCCCCACGGCGGTCGAGCCGGTAAAAGTAAGCTTTCGTACGACTGGGGATGCGGTGAGCTCCTTACCGATAATAACAGGATCCCCCGTCAGCACATTGAACACACCGGCGGGAACGCCAGCCCGTTCCGCAAGCTCGGCCAATGCTAACGCTGAATGAGGTGTTTCATTAGGGGGGCGAACCACGATCGTACATCCAGCCGCCAGCGCTGGCGCAACCTTGCGTGTAATCAATGCACTGGGGAAATTCCAAGAAGTGATGGCAGCACAGACGCCGATCGGTTGTCTGATGACGAACAGCCGCTTGTCTGATTGGGTTTGTGGAATCACATCTCCATAGCTACGTTTGGCCTCTTCCAAAAACCACTCGATGTAAGACGCGGCATAGAGTATTTCACCATGCGCCTCGGCAAACGGCTTACCCTGCTCTGTGGTCAATATCAGCGCCAAATCGTTAATGTTCTCTTTGACCAGCTCGTACCAGCGTCGAAGAATTTCACCACGCGCTTTACCTGTCTTGCGGCGCCAGGCCTCACCGCTTCGTTCAGCCGCCGCGACCGCACGCCGTACTTCGACAGCTCCAAGACTTGGACATGTACCGACCGCGCTTTCGTCAAATGGGTTGGTCACTGCCAAAACACTACCGTCGTCGGCATCACACCACTGACCATCAATGTAGCTCTGCTGGCGGAAAAGTTCAGGGTCGTTGAGTTTCATTACTCGTCCTCAATTTTTTATCTCGCTGCCCAGGGAACATCCATAAGCTTTACTTGTGCGGCAAAATGGGCATTTTCTCAATTCAGATATGCAACGTGCGGTCGAAGGCGACTAGCACCGATTCATGCAAGCCTTCGCTCAAGGTCGGGTGCGGAAAGATGGTATGCATGAGCTCACTTTCCGTTGTTTCCAGGCTGCGTGCTGTCGCGTAAGTCGCAATCAATTCAGTCACATCCGGCCCAACCATATGAGCCCCAAGCAGCTCGCCACTAGATTCGTCGAATACCGTCTTTATCATTCCGTCCGTATCCCCCAGCGACAGTGCCTTGCCGTTCCCGGAAAAGAGAAAACGACCCACGGTCACCATAAAGCCTTGCGCTCGCGCTTGCGCCTCTGTGAGCCCCACGCTTGCTACCTGAGGGTGACTATAGATACAGCTCGGCACCGCACCGGGATCCAATGCACGAGCGTCCGGTAGTCCGGCAATCCGCTCGACACAAGCGACACCTTCATGAGAAGCCTTATGTGCCAGCCATGGTGGCCCCGCAACGTCACCGATGGCATAGAGCCCCGGTTCGTCCGTACGAGACCACTGATCCACCAGAAGATGACCTTTTTCGACTTGTGCCCGCGTGTTTTCAAGCCCCAGATCTTCCACATTGCCGACGATGCCGACTGCGACGATGACACGCTCCGCATTTACCTGGCACGTCTTGCCCGCCTGGTCGAAGTGAATCTCGATACCAGAAGTGTTGGGCACTGCCTGCTGCAGATTGATACCGCTACGAACATCAAGGCCTTGGCTGCACAGTAGGTCCTTGACCTTGGCGGAAATTTCATCGTCTTCATGAGGCAGAATACGATCCGCGCTTTCTAGCAGCGTCACCTCGCTTCCCAGGGTAGCGAAGAAACTGGCGAATTCGACGCCGATGGCACCGGCACCAATGACAGCCAATGTCTTGGGTATCGACTTGGGAGTCATGGCCTCACGTGCCGTCCAGACTCGTTCATCGTCGAGATCGAGGCTTGGCAGCATGCGCGGTCTCGCCCCGGTCGCCAGAATGATATGTTCGGCAGTGATCAACGTACGCTCTTCTCCGCACTCGACTTCGAGCTTGCCGGAACCGAGCAGGCGGGCATGGCCGCAAAGACTCGTCACGTTATTCTTCTTCAAAAGCCCACGGACTCCCTGATTGAGCTGCGAGGCTACCGTACGTGAGCGCTTGACGGCAGTTTCCAAGTCGAACCGTGGCGGCGAGTCCAGCAATACACCATATGCAGCGCCCTGTTGGGCGGTTCGCAGAACCTCAGCCGAGCGTAATAGCGTCTTGGTGGGGATACAGCCCCAATTGAGGCATACTCCTCCGAACTCAGCCTTTTCCACGATAGCGACACGAAACCCCAGTTGAGCGGCCCGAATCGCGGCCACATAGCCACCGGGACCGGCTCCTACCACGACAAGCTGGTACTCGCTGACTTTCATCAGTGCCTCCTTATACGAGCAGGTTGAGAGGGTCTTCGATAAGTTCACGCAGCACGGCGAGGAAACACGCACCGACCGCGCCATCTATGACGCGGTGGTCGGCAGACAAGGTCAGGGTCATCATCTCGCCGACAGCAAGCTCGTTGTCGCGAACGATCGGCCGTTTCTCAATCGCACCGACGGCAAGTATGGCGGCTTGCGGAGGGTTGATGATGGCGGCAAAATCACGAATTCCGTACATGCCAAGATTACTGATGGTAAACCCGCCTCCCTGATACTCGGATGGAGCCAGCCGGCCAGCACGGGCACTCTCGGCAAGTTCACGTAGCGTGGTGGTAATCTCGGCTAGCCCCATTCGATCCGCCTGGCGAAGTACCGGTGTTACCAGGCCGCCTTCGGTAGCGACGGCTACCGCGACATCTACCTCCTGATACCGTATCGTCGCCTCATTCGTCCACGATGCATTCACCTCTGGAACCCGACGTAACGATCGGGCAACGGCATAGATCAGAATATCGTTGGCCGAAAGCTTGAATGCCGGGCTAGCTTCTGCCCCCTTGGCGTTGAGGCGACTACGCAACGTCAGCAGCTCGCCGACGTCACAATCGACCGTCAGGTAGAAGTGAGGCACCTCGCGCTTGGATTCAGAAAGTCGACTGGCGATAGTTCGGCGCATAGCGGTGTGGGGTATTGTCTGGATACGTGAATCCATATGCGCCTTGGAGTCCCTCTGGTCCGCTGGCGCCGGCTCGCTTATCGCCCGCTCAACGTCAATCCGTACGACCCGGCCGTGCGGCCCACTTCCCTGGATATCAGCCACATCAATACCATGTTCCCGCCCAAGGCGGCGAGCTAATGGACTGGCGAATACTCGGCCCTGCTCACGTGGAGGCGTCTCGAGCTGGGGCCCCGGCATAGTACTGGCGACCGACGTAGGATTGGCGACTGACATAGTCTTGGCGGCCAGCATAGAGTGTTCATGGGCTGGTGCCTCGTCGACTGTTGGTGCCTCGTCTTCTGAAGGCAACGTCGCTGCGCCCTCTTCGATAAGCATCGCGATGATCGTATCTACTGCAACATTGCTCGTCCCGGCAGGCACTAGTATCTTGCCAAGGGTGCCAGCATCGAAGGACTCGATCTCCAGCATCGCCTTGTCGGTTTCCACCTCGGCTATTGCTTCTCCAATGTCGATCCAGTCACCTTCCTGCTTGAGCCAGCGCACCAGTGTGCCTTCCGTCATGCCTGGCGTTGGTGCCGGCATCTTGATGTCAACCGTCATCTATTCTCTCCTTAACCAACATTCGCACACTTTTTTGTACACTGACTGATTAGTGGGCTCGAAAAGCCTGCTGTGCCGTCACACAACCTCTTACTGATTCCTCGTATTCTTACCGAGGGACAGCTCAACCTCTTAATACCCCCGCATGCTCGATAAAATGTGCTGCGTCCTGAATGTCCGCGACTACTGCGTCACGAGCAGCCGCTGCGTCACGGCATTCCAGTGCCGCAACCAGACGTAAGTGATGATGAAACGACTCCATGTTTTCTACTTCCCGCACCTTTGTACTCATGCTCAGCGAGAACACAGGCGCCACTTGAACCCATAATCCTTCGATTATGGAAACGAGTACGGGCATGCCTGACTCGCTGTACAGCGTAAAATGCAATTCCCGATTCGCCTCCACCATATCCTCAGTACTGACTACTTCAGCCCGCGCTATAGCTTCGTATCTGTCCTTGGCGCCATAGATCTCGGCCAAGGCTGCTGATGGCAGCTTCACCGCTGCGGCCTCTGTTGCCAAACCTTCAAGGCTGCAGCGAATTGCAACGATCTCACGAAATTGCGCCAGGCTCGGTGTGGGCACACACAGTGTCCGATTGGGCAGCATCTCAAGGGCTCGCTCGGACACCAGGCGACGAACCGCATCGCGAACCGGCATCGGACTGGTACCAATTGATTCGGCAAGGCCTCTCAGGGTTACTTTCTCACCAGGCGCGATGGCTCCCGATAGCAGCAATTTCTTGAGATCCAGATAGACCTGATCTGCCAAGCTCTTGCGCTGATAGCGCCCCAGGCGCCCTTCTATTTTATTAGCCACGTCGGTCTTCCTGTTTGGGCACTACATCGAGACTGTTTAACAACATTTTTCCATCATCTATTGAATCTTTATCAATTCATGAATACTCCACCATTCACATCGAGGGTCGTTCCACAGATGTAGCTGGCAGCGCTTGAACATAGAAAGCTTATCGGTAATGCAATCTCGCGTGGTTCAGCCAGTCGCTGCAATGGAATGGCGTCGGCATTAAAGGACTGGCCGGTCGTCATACCAGTTGCAGTAGCACCTGGAGCAACGGCATTCACCACCACACCATAGGGTGCCGCCTTTCGCGCCATCCACTTCACCAGCGCGTTGACACCGCCCTTGGCAGCCACGTAATGGGGGCTCGCCTTGAGCCCTCCCATACGACCGGCAACCGAGCTAACCAGGACGATATTCCCGCTTCCGCTTTCACACATGCGGGGCAGACAGGCACGCGTCAGATGGAGCACACCCTGAAGATTGACGTCTATCACACGGTTGAAAACATCGTCCCAACCATCATCGGACCAGTCGTCCCAAGGGCAGAAGCCTGCATTGACCACCACGGCATCAAGTCTATCGAGGCCCTCAATGATGCGCTCAGTTGCCATCCGATCCGTCACATCGAATCCGTAGGTCTCCACTATCGTCCCGCTTGCCTTCAGCTCTGACGCAAGCTCCAGGGGTTCGACAAGATCGGCTAGAACCAGTGATGCGCCAAGTTCCGCGCAAACACGCGCCGTGGCCTCACCGATTCCACCTGCCGCACCGGTGATCAGAACGCTCTTATCCTTTAGCGAAAATTCGTTTTTCATATATTCCTCTCACGCCGCCAAACCGCTGTCGGCGAGCATCTCGCGGATTACCGCTTCAACATCGTGTTCGTTCGCCAACGCTGCATCTTCAAGCACTTTGGAAACTGTCGGCGGTGCCCAGCCTCCGGTTACCCGTTTCACAGGCTGGTCAAGGTAATCAAAAAAGCGTCGCTGGATCTCGTCAGCAATATGCGAACCGATGCTGGCACCTCGGGTCGTCTGCTCGACAATCGCGACCTTGCCCGTCTTGCGGATCGACTCGCCAATGGTCTCGTAATCGATGTCCCGTAACGATAGAGTGCGTAGATCCACAATATCGACACCGCCGCCTAATTTGGCCGCCACTTGTCGGCAAGTTTCGACCATCGTGAGCGTGGTCAATAACGTTAGCCGGTCCCCCTCAGCCACCTTGTGCGCCTGACCGATTGGTATGAAATGATCCAGGTTCTTTGGCACGAGCGCCTTGCTCCGGTGCAATTCCTGCGGCTCAAGGATCAATACCGGGTCCTGACAGCGTAAGGCCGAGTTCATCAGCCCCACATAATCAAAAGCAGTGGATGGTGCCAGGATGCGCCATCCGGGGAATAGGGCAAAGACACCGGCCGGATCCATCGAGTGCTGTGAGCCATATCCCTCATGACCGGGAATGCGACTACGCAAGACTAACGGTACGGATAACGTGCCACCGAATAGATGCCGCATCTTGCCGGCTTGGTTGAGAAGTTGGTCGCCAGCAACCAGGAAGAAATCGCTGTACATCAATTCGACAATCGGTTTCAGCCCGGAAGCTGCGGCGCCTGCCGCCAACCCACAGAAACCGTTTTCGGTAATAGGCGTGTTGACGATACGACCGGGAAATTCAGCAGGGAGCCCTTTGGTTGCCCCAACGGTGCCTCCCCCCATATTGGCAACATCTTCGCCGAACACATAGATCGACTCGTCCTCGCGCATACGAGCACCCATGACACGAGACATGGCCTCGATAAGCGTCATTTCCTCGAGATCTTCCTTCGCGTAATCCTCGACTTCGGTGAATTGCACACCTTCGAATTCGGAAAGATCACCGGTGAGACCATTGTCGACGGTTTCCGGGTCGGGCCACAATTCCGGCCGGATACGGCTGGACGAGCCCTTTCCTTCTATACAGCTTTCGTAGGCTGCTGCCACCGCTTCGCTAATGGCATTGTCGATGGCATCGAATTGCTCCGTAGCGAGGCTCCCATGCTCGTTCAGCTTGTTACGCAAAAGGTCATACGGATCACGTACGCGCCAGCTTTCCTCCTCCTGCTTCGTGCGGTAGCCGAACGCACTCCCGGGGATGGCGGAGCTCTGATGATAATAGCGGTAGACATCGGCCTGGATGAACACCGGCCCGCCCTGTTCCCGTACCTGCTGAAGTGCCCAGTTGGCGGCATGCCATACCGACAATGGATTCATGCCATCCACTCGGATGGAGGGAATGCCGTGCGCCTGCGGCCGAGTCAGCAATTCCTGCTCACGAGTCGACTGGGCGACGCTCATCGATACGGCATATCGATTGTTTTCGAGAAAGAAAATCAACGGAAGCTCGTAGAGAGCCGCTAGATTCATGGCTTCATGAGTTGCGCCCTGATGCAACGCCCCATCACCAAAAAAGCTCACCATTACGGCATCGCCGCCCTTAGCTTTCTCGGCAAAAGCATGGCCACAGGCAATCGGCAAACCTCCTGCCACGATAGCATTGGTGCCCATGATACCGAGCTCTTCCCGCCGCAAATGCATGGAACCACCACGTCCACCACTCCAGCCGTCCCTTAGTCCCAGTATCTCTGCCATCAAATGCCCTAGCTCAGTACGCATGGCCTCGGGTAATCTGGAACTCGTGGATGGATCGAACCCATCGTCATACAAGGCGTTTATCATCTTCGCCACGCACTGGTGATGGGCGCGGTGAGTGCCATTAATCATCGTGTCCCGCGGCAGTCCAGCCAGACATCCAGCGGCTCCCCCTTCTTGACCGATACTTGAGTGAGCAGGGCCGTGTACCAGTTTGAGCTTATCGAGCTGGAGAATACTTTCTTCGAACCTGCGTGCGGAAAGAAACAGAGTTACCATACGCTTCGCATCCGCTGCATCCAGGCTCGCCCAGTCGCCTTCCTCGAGCTTTAGCGTCTGCATTGTTACTTCGTTGTTTATATTTTCGAACTTCATTGTTATCTCCATTAGCTGGCACCAACTCGAGGCCGTAACGAGCATTCACCTCTTACACATGGGCGGTAACGCCACCATCCACGACAAGACTGATGCCGGTAATGAAGTCAGAAGCGTGACTGGACAGAAAAACGGCGCTGCCGATCAAGTCGGCCGGCTCGCCCCAGCGTCGTAACGGTGTTGTGTCGACTACCCGCTCGGCATGGCCAGGAATATCTATGCGTGCCTGTCGCGACAATGGAGTGTCTATCCAGCCAGGAAGAATTGTATTGACCGTTATATTCTGTTCAGCCCAGGAGCAGGCAAGCGATTTGGAGAGCTGAACCACACCGCCCTTGCTGGCGGCATAGGGACCAGTAACTTCGTTAGCGGCTAGCGAGAGAATTGAGCCTACATTGATTATTTTGCCCTTCCCCGATGATCGTAATGGCGCAAAGGCGGCTTGGCACATCAAGAAGGTACCTTTGAGGTTGGTATCAATGATCTCTTCCCACAGTGACTCGGGATATTCTTCGGGCCTCATCCGTGTGTTGGTCCCGGCACAGTTGACCAGAATATCCAGACCGCCAAAAGCTGAGACCGCTTCCATGACAGCTGCTTCACAGGAAGACCTGTCGCGCACATCCAAAGAGACTGCCCGTACGTCCCCATTTTTCCCCCGTAAACGCGAAAGGGTAGCTTCACAGTTTTCTTTGGAGAGGTCAGCAAGTACGCATTTGGCACCGGCATCGACGAGGCCTTCAGCAATAGCGGCACCTATACCGCCTGCGGCACCCGTCACCAGTGCAACTCGACCGTTAAGTTCGAATAGGTTCACACCATTATCCTCTTGTTATTTATAGTACTCGTATGTGATTTAAAGTACTCGCGGCAGCCAGAGTGCAATACTTGGGAATATCATGATCAACAACAGCCCAAACAATTGGATTGCGACAAATGGAACGACACTCCGATAAATATCGCCTGTGGTGATACCGCTCGGCGTTATCGCTTTCAGATAGAACAGGGCATAGCCAAAAGGAGGGGTAAGAAAAGACGTTTGCAGGTTCACGGCTACCAGCACTGCAAACCAGATCAAGACATCATGCTGACTAACTACAGTTGGTGCGAAGTCCAGATTACCTACGATGGGAGCCAGCAAAGGCAGTGCCAGAAAACTGATTTCTATCCACTCCAGAAAAAATCCCAAGATAAAAATCAACAGCATGATTCCCAGCAATACTATATAAGGTTCGCCTCCCAGGAGACCAATTACATGCTCGATGAGATCATGGCCACCCAAACGACTGAATATGACGCCAAAAGCAGTAGCGCCGATCGCCAGGAAAAGAATCATTCCAGTCGTCAGTGTGGTTTCTCGCAATGCTGAACCAAACATCTCAAAGGTAAGCTTGCGGTTGGCAATCGCTATCAATAATGCACCAGCAGCCCCGATTGCGGCGCCCTCGGTTGGTGTTGCTATGCCGAGCACAATGGAAACCAGTACACTACTGATAAGTGCCGCAGGAACGATAAGGTTTATTGCCAGCCGACTTATCAACGAGCCTACTAGCTCAGACTCGTCTCGTTGCAGGGGCGGCGCTTTTTCAGGATTACGCATGGCAATAAAGACGACATAACAGACATAGAAGAAACCCAGCATGGCTCCCGGAAGCAGCGCAGCAGCAAAGAGGCTGCCTATCGATACCTGCATGATGTCGCCGAACACAACCAGCATGATGCTGGGGGGTATCAAGATCCCTAGCGTTCCAGACCCCAGGATGGTTCCCATGGCTAGCGATTTATCATAGCCCTGCCCTAGCATGACAGGCAGTGCCAGTGTACCCAT
The DNA here is from genome assembly GCF_003990185.1 of Vreelandella nanhaiensis. Classification (GTDB taxonomy): domain Bacteria; phylum Pseudomonadota; class Gammaproteobacteria; order Pseudomonadales; family Halomonadaceae; genus Vreelandella; species Vreelandella nanhaiensis. The sequence continues at coordinate 181,253 of NZ_RZHF01000008.1, forward strand.
CAGCACTACAGAAGCACCGATAATCCCTGTACTGGCTGCCATGACAATGCCAACGATAATGACCGACAGTGCCAGCCCGCCCGCTTTTCCCGCGAAAAGCCCTTCCAGCTCACGCAGCAAGTTTCGTGCAACTTCGGATTTATCCAGCATGATCCCCATGAATACGAATAGCGGTATTGCCGCCAGGATCCAGTTAGATAGCACACCTCCATAGACGCGGTTAACGACCAAACCAAAAGTAGCGAGAGGAATATCACCAACCAGAGTAAAGATTAGCGATAATCCTCCCAGGAGAAGCGCCACCGGATAGCCAAGAAAGATTCCGAGCATCAGGCAGAAGAGCATGAGTGAAGGAAGAAAATAAGTCACTCTGCCTCCTTTATTACATTATTGTCGTTATGGTCATTGTTTTTCTTTTCCATGAGCATACCCAGGTTTCTTAATATGCGCCCGCAGCCCGCCCCCAGCAGCAAGAAACAGCCTAGCGGAAGGGTTGCTTTCACTAGGTAGCGATCCATCAGACCACCACTATTTGATTGTTCTTCGAACAGAAATGCTCTTTCAGCGAACCCAAAAGAAAACCACAACAAGAAGGCGAAGAAGGGAATGAGTAATATCAAGTCTCCTAACAGATCCACCAGCACACGCCTCTTGGGCGGCATACGAGCGAAAATGATGTCCACTCGTACGTGCCGGTCTTGCTGCAGGACATAGGACCCCGAAATCATGATGAACAGAGAGAACAAGTGCCACTGCAGCTCGGCAATGCTCACCATGTTCAATTGGTCGCCGAACAATGGTAGCCGCACCCCCCAGTCGGCCAAATGACTTAGCCCCAACGCTGAGCCAATGACAGTGAAGATAACCACCGCAATGATGATGATCACCAACCATGCCGCCCAGTGCCCAGGGATAGCGAAGAGCTTCATTAGCGCTTCCCCGACGGCTATCAGCCGATTAGCATTCGAAGTCCTAGCCATGCTCTATCTCCGCTTACATATCTTGCAGGTCGTACCAGCGGTCTGCTCGTTCTACGTGAGCACTCAAGGACTCATATGCCTCGCGGAAGGTTTCGTCTCGTTCCATCTCTTCTGCGATCACCTCATCCGTCGCTTCACGTAGTGCATCGAGCACAGGCTCGGGGAACCGGCGCACTTCCACTCCAGCCTCTTCCAGCCGCGTAATGGCTTCTGCCTGATGCTGAATGGCGTTTGTCATGGACCAGAGCAGGGTCGAGCGGCAGGCAGCCGTCACCTGGTCTTGCTGCGTTTCGTCAAAGTCGTTCCAGACATCCATATTGATCAGGACAGAGTTGAAGCTCGCCGGCTGATGCCAACCAGGGAAGTAGTAGTAATCGGCAGCATCATTTAGCTGGAGAGTCTCGTCGATGGCAGGCAAGGAAAATTCAGCGGCATCGATACGTCCACGGTCGAGCGATACATAGACCTCACCACCAGCAATGGTCTGGGGACTGGCACCGAGCTTTGCCAACGCGCGTCCTCCAAGACCACCTATCCGCATCCTAAGCCCTTCAAAGTCCCCTGGAGTGTTGATCTCCTTGTTGAACCAACCAGCAGGTTCAGCAGGAACAACAACGCAAGGGAGGACCTTGACGTTGTGCTGATCGTAAGCGCCTTGAATGATCTCCATTCCCTCACCTTCCCACATCCAATCGGCGAAGGTGAGCGGTTCTGGCCCGAACGGTAACGAACCAGCTAGGTTGGCGACAGGAATCTCTCCACCCCAGTAAGCCATCCAGTCGTAGCCTGCCTCAATGGCACCCTGGCTTACCGCCGAAAAAACTTCCAAAGCAGGTACGAGTTCGCCGGCACCATGGATGTTGACACCTAATTCACCTCCGGTAACGCGTTCTAGAGACTCACCGAAATATGTCAGGGCGTCGCCGAGATATAACATGTCCTCTGGAAACGTACTTGCAACGTCGAGATCGCGAGCTGAGGCAGTCGAAGCTGCCGCCATTGCGACGGCAGTGGTTAATGCAGCGGTTACGAAAACATGCTTCATGACTTGTCTCCTCTTCGGAGTTTATTGTCGTTGTCGTTGTCATTGCTTGGGTTTTACCCATATTGCTTCTTTGACGCTAGGACAGCCTGCCGTACCTGTCAAGATCACATATATGTGATCACAAAATAGTTTAGGCAAGGGGCCATCTTCCGGGCACTGATTATCGAAGAAAGTCGACACAAATCTTTACAAACTCAACCCATTGTTTTTACTTAATTTATTTCCGATATATACAGACATTCCATGAAATGGACGTCACCATCAAGCGGCTTGGAGCTGGAAGTGCCTGAGATACATGAGTTCGTTTTTTACGAAGCCACACTATTTTAATGACGCATTCAGCCTCATTACCATCTCGTCTAGTGTAAGGCACTAGGCAAAACCCTCTCATACCGGCGAATCCACGCCGCCTCACAATCAGGAAAATAACAAGGTGTGAATTAAGCATCATGGTAATCACGTCTTGAACTTGTGGGTGGCGAAGGACGCGACACAAGAGTGCGATAAGTCGATGGATTACAATAACGTTACCGAGACCTACGACTACTTGATTATTGGAAGTGGTGCTGCTGGAGCCATTCTGGCGAACAGGCTGAGTGCCAGCGGCCACTATAGTGTCTGCCTGCTGGAAGCCGGCCCTTCGGATCGTCATCCCTTTATTCACATTCCCGCCGGTTTCATCAAGATGATTTTCAACCCGGCATATACGTGGCAGTTCACTACCGAGCCCAGCGAGCTAACCCTCGGCCGTCGCATACCGATCCCTCAAGGACGCGTTCTCGGTGGCTCAACTTCGATCAATGGGCTGATATACAACCGCGGACAGCGCGAAGACTTTGATCATTGGTCACGACTCGGCAATACGGGGTGGGATTACGAAAGTATATTGCCCTATTTCAAGCGTACCGAGCATAGCCTTGCCCGCGTCACCAAGTATCGTGGCCACGATGGGCCGATGCCAGTCAGCGACACCGACTGGAAACATCCAATAGCGGACGCCTTCATTGCCGGTGCTGAAGAACTCGGCATACCTGGTAACGAAGATTATAACGGCCACACTCAGGAGGGTGCTGGCTACTTCCAGCGGACCATTCACAAAGGCCGCCGCATGAGCACAGCGCAAACTTATCTCAAGGCGGCAAAGCACCACAAGAGCCTGCGAATCAAGACGAGCGCTCAAGTCACGCGAATCCTGATCGAGAATGAGCGTGCCGTTGGTGTGGAATATCGGGAAGCGCGTGGCCAGTCCAACTCTCAAATCGCAGCACGGCGAGAGGTAATACTCTGTGCAGGCGCCATCAATACTCCGAAACTGTTGCAGCTCTCGGGTATCGGTGAATCTGAGCATTTGCAAGGCCTCGGCCTGCCGGTTTCACACGCGCTTCCAGGGGTCGGCCAGCACTTGAAAGACCACTATTCGGTGCGGGTCGTCGCAAGAGTAAAGAACAGTCGAACCATCAATGAACTTGCTAGAGGTTTTCAGCTCAGCGGACAGATCCTTAACTGGATACTACGCCGTCCCAGTATTCTCGCGTTGAGCCCATCACTGGTTTATTACTTCTGGAAAACGGACGAAGCTCTGCCTACCTCTGACTTGCAAGGGGTATTCACCCCGGCAAGCTATAAAGAGGGTTATGTCGGCGTTCTGGATGATTATCCCGGCATGACTTGCGGGGTATGGCAGCACCGCCCCAGGAGTTCCGGATTTGTTCGGATCACATCCAAGGATCCTTTTGCTGCACCTATGGTCCAGCCGAACTATCTGCAGGACCCCCATGACCGTGAAATCCTGATCAAAGGCATTCGGCTCGCAAGACGATTGCTGGAATCTGAAAGGCTTTCTCATTACATGGATGGTGAAGTGCTGCCGGGCGGTTCCACACAGAGCGATGAGGAATTGCTCGCATTCGCCAGTCGGTTCGGCGTCTCTTCCTACCATCTCAACGGAACAGCCAAAATGGGTCCCGCTGATGACGCCATGGCCGTTGTCGACCCCGAACTCAGGGTCCATGGCCTCCAGGGGCTGCGAATTGCCGACTCTTCGGTAATGCCCGAGATACCTTCAGCGAATATCTGCGCCGCCACGATGATGATCGCAGAGAAAGCTGCCGATTTGATACTTGGGTCTTCCCACCCTTCTTAGCTTCCGCTAAGGCTAATGCTAAAGACTCGCCAAGGCTACTTAGAGCACCTAAGGCTTACTGAACATTCATAACCAAAGCCCTCAAAAGATAATGGAAAAAGACCACCGTCTGCCAAGCAAACTTAAGCATTGGCGGTTTCAAGTTCCAAGCACAACGTTAGTGAAGGACGCTCGGATCAGCGACGGATTTCTTGAGGACCTCGGCGTAAACTTCCAACGACTTTCGCCAGCCAGTGTCTTGCGTAATCGTGCATTCAGTGAGTCGGCTATCTCGCCGAGCCCTTCCTGGCTGTAGATCGTCAGATGCTTGTCCTTCGGTAGGCACTGTCTCAACAGCGCGTTGGTGTTAAGGGGGGCGGCCATCCGCTTGGAACCTCGCTGCCATGGTCTATGCGGGTCAGCAAGGTAAATAGCAGTACCAATTCGCTGAGTAATCTCGGCGTGTTTAACTATCTCGTTCATGCTCAGAAGTCATGTATAGCCGCTGCGCCCTCGGGATATCGTTTAGCCTTTCGCTAAATCCTACCACCGCCGCAATGACCGTCGTACCCTCCTGCTTAATTACCACTTTAAAACGCGTCGTTCGGTCGATGGCAGAACGATTATTGGCGCCTATAATAATGCCACCTTCCTATTGGCCCAGCACTCTGGTGGCTAGGAATTATTCGGTTTTCTACTTCAGGTGACCGTATATAGAGCCGATGGGATCTGGGACTTGTTGACGCCTATCCGAACTTGGGATGCCAGGGCGGTGTTTTCCATTTCCCTGGCATAAAAAGGCGATTAAATTTTGCTTCAGCGTCCCTTACAGCATCATATATAGAACCTTGTAAGTCTCATACGAGACATGCCATGCTGGTTCGTTTGGCTACATACACTTTAGTCTGCGAGCGATCTGGCATGGTGAACAGTACCTGCTTAGGAGCTCAGGTAGTTTAGGCTTAAATAGCCTGTCCCAAAGTCATTTATGGCAAGCGTGCCCCCCATTCACGAAGTGGGTTGAGTTTATGTAGAACCTGGTTAATGCCTCGCATAACCAAGACTTCCGTGACCTTTAACAGGCAGGATTGAGCCTGCGACCCTCGGCTTCGGAGGCCATGTCTTGCTAGTTTCAGTTTTCTTGTCACTAAATCCAAATATTAAAATAATTGTTTTAAATCATGATCATACATTAAAAACAGTAAATAATTCTAGCAACTTAGCACCGATTAACAACGAGACAAACCTTTTCTAGCGACATCAATGGACACATTTCGTGATTTTCATACGTCTCTATTTCAGACAGAAATGACCATTGGCAAATGGTAAAATTTCAAAGTATAGAAAAATAAAGCTCTCGCGCAGTGGCACAAGCTCAAGAGAAATTACGAGAGCATAGTGGCCATGGCGTGTGGGTTCCTCTGACTACCGTTGTGAAACGTCAACACTTTCTAACTAACGCCCTTTTAGGCAAGCGCGAATAAAAACATCATAAGAGGTCATTTATAAATGAGAGGAAGGGTTGTTGTTTAATGACTTTAAACGTATTGCCTTCTAAGGAGAGTGAACATGGGCTTTGCAGAGAATAGGCTGGATTCTCTGCCTCGGTGATATAAATATTACTTGAGCGTCTACTGAAGACAGTAACGATTACAGCTTCTTAAGCGGCAAACTATACGCATTGCCCTTTACCTTATCGATGGCTGACACGTTAATAAATCTGCTAACTCACCGTAATCACTCGGCACTTGGATGAGTGGCTAATCTTGTGCGAGAAACTACCTATAACGACACCGGCAAAGTCGCTCAACCCTCGGCTTCCCATCACAATAGTATCGATACCTATTACATTAGCATTATCTAAAATAACCCGAACGGGATCACCATTCGTCAATATTTTTCTATATACTGAGCGCTCTCCTCCTGCGCTGAATTGATCGCTTCTTTCAGCAACTGCACGCCCGCTTTCTCTCTTTCAGCGAGGGTCGGACTCTAAAGTATAGCGCTACTCAATCAGGGGGTGACGTCGGCCTGCTAGACGGATAGGTACACGGCTATGATGGTTGTTGTTGTCAGCAATACGCTTCAGCAGCGAGCAAAGCACTTCTTGTTCGTTCTCATTCAAAGGGGAGAGAATCTCTTTCTGCACCTCGTCAACTGCTGACTTAGCGTCATTGCGAAGTTGTTCGCCCAGATCGGTAAGAGTGACAAACATTGATCGCCGATCTTCTGGGTTTCGACGTCGATTAACAAGGCCGCGCTCTTCCAGCTTTCGCACCACCACAGCTATAGTATTGCGATCTAAGGCGGTGTAACCGCCCAGTGTGATCTGGTCGACCGGGCCCATTTCCTCAAGCGCACAGAGGATTATGTACTGCAATTGAGTGAGGTTGTTTGCCTCGCACTTGCGCAGGAATATAGCAGCGCTGATCTGGTGGCAGCGTCGGAGCAGGTTACCTGGCAGCACATTTGCATCGGAGAGCGGGGTTCCGGTCATGTTCTCGCTTTTACTCATAAGTGAATGAAAAAAGCCATGACCATCAATGGGGCACGGCTGCTATGCAATGGGATTTTCAGATGTACATTTTATCCGATGAGGTATATGCACGATAAAACAGCATTATCAGCTTCAGTGAGCTCGCCTGCACAGTGTAAGTCAGGTGGCAACCAGCATGAAGCGGTCAAAGTATGCAGTGAGTTCATCGTGCGCATTAAGCGGCATAACGTTGGCGACATGCTGATCAGGGCGGACAATTACTAGGCACCCCTGCTCTCGGTTAACACTACGCAAATCATAAATATCTTTCGCATTTTTTAGGTCTGAGCAGAATACTTTCTCATAGTCATGCAGACCATACTTCCCCTTGTGCGGCCACAGAAATTTTGGGAAAGCATCCAGTGAAAGCTCGCGGAAGCCCTGCTGGCAAACAGCGCGAAGATCAAACACAGCATCAATATCTTCATCTTTCGGCGTATGCTTACGTACTGGAGAGTCCGGCGACTCGTCGAGAAAACGGCATAGACGGCCAAGATCTGAGTCTGCCGCTGTGGGGTCGCCCGCACCAGCAAACGCAAACAATCGCCAACGGCCATCGGCTTCAATAGTGTGGCCCAGGTGCATAGGCTTAGCATCTGACAGGCGCACTACCGGCGCGGAGTGAAAGCGCATGCCCACTTCAAACCCTTTAGCTAAGTGCTGATGGATCGGTTCAGCGGAGATCAGTGAAGGGTAGTATTGAATTGCCGTGCCTGCAGTAAAGCGTCCTTGCTTAATGAAGTAATCTTGAAAATCTTTAGGATCCACGCCGTCGCCTTTATCTTCAGGTGAACCTTTGGGTGGGGCACTGAACATCTTAGAAAACCTGCGATCAAAATCAATCAGTTCTTTTGCCACTGTCTGGCGCTCGGTGGTATAGGTATCCAAAATTGCTGGAGAGCTTTTGCCCTGTAACACCGCGGCCAGCTTCCAGCCTAAATTGAAGGTATCTCGCATGGAAACATTCATGCCCTGCCCCGCTTTTGGGCTATGCGTATGGCAGGCATCACCTGCTATGAAGACGTGGGGGATACGGCTGCCAACTGCTTCGACGGGCACATCGTCAAACTTATCGCACAGGCGCTGGCCAATATCGTACACGGACCACCAAGCAATTTCTTTCACATCCAACTTGTAGGGGTGGAGAATACGTTGCGCTGCCGCCACGAGTTGATCAGACGTGATATTCCGGCTCGAAACACGCTCATTCTCGCTGAGTTTATCCAACTCTATGTAAAAGCGCGTTAAGTAACCGCCTTCTCGCGGAATTACTAAAATATTGCCTTCGTTAGCAGAGTGAATAGTCGCCTTCATGCGAATATCGGGGAAATCCGTAACCGCTAGCACGTCCATCACACCCCAGGCTTGGTTCGCAGAATCACCGACTAGTGCGCGACCAAGTGACTGGCGCACTGCACTACGCGCCCCATCGCAGCCGACCACGTAGCGGGCACGCACTGTTTCTGTCTCGCCTTGGTGTGCATCATCTATGCGCTCTAGCTTAACCGTTACCGGGTACGCTTCAGTGCCCAATGTGACCGCATCGGCCTGCGTGGTATCAATCTTCACATCGGCCACCCGGCGGGAGTAGTGTGGCTGCAGCTGGGTCGGTGAGTTACGCATCACTTCAAGAAAAAAGTCATGTACACGAGCTTGGTTGAGTACTGTGTGCGGGAATTCGGAAAGGCCGTCCTCGGTATCCTGTACGCGCCCATGACGCACTATATTTTTAGGAGCTGTCTCATCCGGCTTCCAAAATACGGTCTCGTTGATCCAACACGCCTCGTTCATCACTTTGTCGACGAAACCAAAGGCGTTAAACATTTCCATGCTTCGGCAGGCGATGCCGTCGGCCTGACCAAGTTTGATGGGCCCGTCTTTCTGCTCAACGATACGTGTACGGATCTCAGGAAAGCGTGAAAGCTGAGCAGCAAGCGTTAAACCTGCTGGGCCGCAGCCGACGATAAGTACATCGACCTCTTGGGGTAATTGGTCTGAGTTTGCAATTGACTTGTTGGAGGCATAGCGCTTTGGGTCGCCTGTCTGAAAACCGTTGAGATGAAACTGCATGGCGATTCCTCATCATGAATATTTTATAATATTGATCAGCATTGTGATCATCAGTGTTGTAACTGTGTGATGGGATTGCAATTATACTTTTTGATAATTGGCCGTCAGGCTAAGTACAAAATAAGAAAATGATTGTCGGTATGTCCGTCTGAGTACTTTTAATCTCTTATGATCATCTTTGTGCCCTCACGATACCCAAGAAATTTTTATAGCCCAAATGGTTAAAAAGAACCCACATATACCTAATCAGCTATAGATGTCGCATCGTTTATATATTTGACCGATGGCTGCCGATGCCTGCATTACTGTTTACTTCTTGAGGTTCGAATAAGGAGAACAAAATGGAACGTGTCTGCGAAGCAGAGCGAATGCTGATCGGCGGTGAACTGGTTGAAAGCGTTACTGGCGAATGGTTAACATCTATAAACCCCGCAACGGAAGAGCCTATCGGCCGTGTACCAGCAGGTTCGTCAGAAGATGTGGATCGAGCGGTACAAGCTGCAGAAAAAGCTTGGCCCGCCTGGGCGGCGTTAACACCGATGGAACGGGCCGCAGCTATGAACCAATTCGCTGACGCTATTGCTGTCCGTGCGGATGAAATACTGCGAATCGAGGTCAGCGATACTGGAAACACGATTCGGCCAATGCGAATGATCGACGTGCCAACCGCCGTGGAGAGTTTGCGCTACTACGCCGGACTTGGCCCAGATCTGCGGGGCGACACCATTCCGGCGACATCTCAGAATCTACACCTGACGCTGCATGAACCCTATGGGGTAGTGGCGCGAATTGCACCTTTTAACCACCCGATCATGTTCGCCGTCGCACGAACCGCCGCGGCGCTGGCGGCAGGTAATGCCGTGATCGTAAAACCCCCTGAAACATCTCCACTATCGTCGATGGTACTCGCCGAGATCGCTCGCGATACCTTACCTCCGGGTGTGTTTAATATCATAACCGGTGAAGGTGCCGTTGTTGGGAACGCAATCGTTCGACATCCAGGGATCAAGCGGATCGCTTTCATCGGTTCGCCCGAAACCGGACGGGCTATCCAAAGATCGGCGGCCGAAGTCGGGGTCAAGCATATAACACTGGAACTGGGCGGCAAGAATCCGATGATCGTGTTCCCCGATTGCGACCCTGAAAAGATCGCTGACGCCGCCGTGTTTGGGATGAACTTTTCATGGCAGGGTCAATCCTGTGGTTCGCTCAGTCGTTTGCTAGTGCATAAAGATATCTACGATCACGTACTTAACGCGGTGGTTGAGCGTGTCGCCGCGTTGCGCATTGGTGACCCCTTGAGTGACGCAACCGATGTGGGACCGGTCAATTCTGAACTGCACATGCAGCGTATCCTGGCTCATTGCGACAATGCCGATGCTGATGGCGCGCGTCGAATGCTAGGGGGCGCGCGTCCCGAAGGGAAACAGTTTCTTAAGGGGTTCTGGGTAGCGCCAACAGTCTACGCTGATGTGACACCCGACATGCGCTTATGGCAACAGGAAGTATTTGGGCCTGTTATGGCGATTGGACGCTGGAAAGACTTTGATGAAGCAGTAGCTATGGCTAATAGCACAGAATATGGCTTAACCGCTGCCGTTTGGACGCATGATATTAACGCAGCACTGAAGATGGCGAAGCAGATCCGGTCGGGGCATATATGGATCAACGGCTCGAGCATGCACTTCCTGGGAGTACCTTTTGGCGGGATGAAGTCAAGCGGTGTAGGCCGCGAGGAAGGTCGTGAAGAGCTGCTTAGCTACACCGAATCAAAAACCATTAACATCATGCTGTCTTGAGAGGAAATCATGAGCCATAAGACCCAAAACAATGCCCCCTGCTGGGGCTCGGATGCGATCGCCAAAACATTAAATGAACTGGATCTTCGTTATATCGCTCTCAATCCCGGAGCGAGTTATCGAGGGCTTCACGATAGTTTAGTGAACTTTACCCATAATGACCCTCAACTGTTGCTTTGCGTACATGAAGAGGCGGCGGTTGCCATTGCGCATGGCTATGCCAAAGTAACTGGGCGCGCCATGGGCGTTGCACTACATTCTAATGTAGGTTTGATGCATGGTTCTATGGGTATTTATAACGTATGGTGCGACCGGGTGCCAATGTTGATTCTTGGAGCTACAGGACCGGTTGATGCCACACATAGACGCTCCTGGATAGACTGGATCCATACCTCACAAGACCAAGGCTCACTGATTCGAGACTTTGTAAAGTGGGACGATCAACCTGGCGGTGTCACGGCCACTCTTCACGCGTTGGTCGAAGGGGTTTCTCGTGCGGGAACCGCGCCACGCGGCCCAGTATATATAAATATCGATTCAGCACTTCAAGAGAAGGCTCTAGATGCTCCGCTACCTGACATAGATATAGCCCGCCGAGGAGCCCCGAGGGCTGGCGCGCCCGCGCCCGACTTAGTAAAGGTAGCAGCTAAGCTGTTGTCAGATGCAGAAAAAGTTGTCGTTCTTATGGGCCGCATGTCGCGCTCTGCAACGGATTGGAAGCTGCGAATTGCGTTAATAGAGCGCCTGGGAGCGCAGGTAGTGACTGACTTTAAGACCGGCGCGACATTTCCCAGCGCTCATGTCGCGAATGTAGGACGCGCAGGTTACTTTCCAGACACTCAAGCTAAAACCGCCATCGCCGAAGCTGACGTTATAGTCAATTTCGACTGGCTGGACTTCGGAGGCACACTACGTTCAGTTTTTGGAGATCGACCGGTTCCAGCGAAAATCATCTCAGCGACGCTGGATGTTCATAACCATCGCGGCTGGGTGAAGGATGGAGGGGCTCCCGCTCCGGCCGATGTAGCCTTCCTTAATGAGCCTGACCAAGTAGTAGCCGCGTTAGCAGAAGCACTAGAGGCAAGAGTTCCAGATCCAGTTCCTGTGCTCCCCATACCAGCAGAAATCGAGAACGGACCGATGACTCCGCAAGATATAGCGGCAATAGTGCGCAGCGCTCTTGGCAAACGCTCTGCATGCCTAATCCGCGCCCCGCTCAGTTGGACCGGTGAGGATTGGCCCGTGGACAATCCTTATGGCTCGCTGGGCTATGATGGAGGAGGCGGCATAGGATCAGGCCCCGGTATGGCGGTGGGTGCAGCCTTAGCGCTACGTGACGAGAAATCTAAGCTCCTCGCGCTGGCAGTACTGGGCGATGGAGACTTTCTGATGAATGCTTCAGCAATTTGGACTGCGGTAAACCAGAGCATCCCCTTGCTGATTGTCGTCGTGAATAACCATTCATTCTACAACGATGAAGTACACCAGGAGTCGGTTGCTAGAGAGCGGAATCGCCCAGTCGAAAACAAGCATGTTGGCATCGTTATGAACGGGCCAGATATTGATGTCAGTTCGATAGCTCAAGGCTTCGGGGCGGTAAGTTATGGTCTGTTAAGCTCACCTGATGAAGTGAAAAAAGCTATGATCGATGCTCTGGATGTGTTTGATAGCGGCGGTGTAGCGGTAGTTGAGATTGAGGCCGCTAAGGGGTACGCACCTTCGATGGAAAATGCGATGAGGTCGCCAGGCTAATTGCTTAGCGCTTGGGTTATTTCATCCAGCATCATGGACTGGAATTTGGCCAATTTCTTGTTTTTCCTACGCACCAGATAAACCGGAACGCGTAATTCCATACCTGATGTATCGAGCCTTCTTAGTAATCCCGAGGCAAGTTCGTCGTTGACCGAAGATTGGAACAAGAAGGCAACCCCTGCACCGGCGCGTACTGCCTGTTTAATTGCTTCGGCATGTCCAAATTCCATTACAATTTGGTTGCGCGACACGCCAAATTCCATCAACAAGTGCTCCTCGATCTCGCGACGAGGAGTGCGTAACTGAGCGGTGACGAAAGGCAGTTCGGCAAGCTCCTCAAGCGACACGCTTTTTTTCTTGGGCCCGGAATTGTTAGAAGCAACGAGGATTAACTGCTCATCCCGCACACGCTGCACCTCCAAACCTGCGATTTCATGACGTGGGTCTAGAATAGTAAAAGCAAAGTCGCATTCACCTTGCAACACCGCATCCGTCGCTAATATCGGGGTAGTTACTTGTACTGATATTTCCCCTTGGGGATAACGCTGCCTTATCGATGCGATAATACTAGGCAGAACGTAAGACCCCAGAGTCATCGAAGCACCAACCTTAGCCTTCCCTGCCAGTCCACGCTGAGTATCAGCTATTTCACGTTCAAGCTCATTAGTGCGGATGACAACATCGTGAGCCCATTGATAAACACGTTCCCCTTCTTCGGTTAATGCTATTCGACGTCCACTTCGTTCAGTGAGTGATACCCCTAATTTGTCCGCAAGCGATTTAAGATGTGCTGAGACGACAGGCTGAGCAATGTTAAGGCGCTCTGCAGCACGAGAAATGCTTTTCAGCTCGGCGACCATGCAAAAGACCTCGAGCTTATGAATGGAGAGCTGGGAGACAAAGGACCGCATAGCAACCTATACCTTTAAGAGTATAAAGAAGCATATAAATATATATTAGTTCACGTGACAATACACAACTAGTCTGAAGGAAGTCATTCCTAATCCCTTCCGGCGGAGTAGCCAACAGATGTCTGAAAATATGAGCGTACGTTTCGAGAACGATATCCTTGAGACGACAATTACCAACCTAGTCATTGCCAATCGCATTCTGGCTCGTGAAGACGTAATAGATGACTTTGGGCATGTGAGTGTACGAAACCCACTGAACCCTGATCGCTATTTCTTATCGCGCTCACGCAGTCCCGAGGTAGTAACCCGTGGCGATATCATGGAGTTTACGTTGGATGGCGAGTTGATCGGCAATGACCACCGTCGACCCTATGCAGAGCGACATATTCATGGAGCAATTTACAAGGACCGCCCCGACGTAAACGCGGTCACGCATCATCATGCGCGCTCAATCCTGCCATTTACCATGAATGCCATTTCATTGCGTCCGATCTTTCATATGTCTGCCGTAATCGGCTCAAAAATAGAGACTTGGGACAGCCAAGACGAATTCGGCGATACCAATATGCTTGTAGATTCAATGGAGATGGGACACTCGCTTTCTAAGGTGCTTGGTGAAAGTCGTGTTGCTCTACTGCGTGGGCATGGGTGTGTCTGTGCTGCTGACAATCTCAAAGCGGTTTGCATGGTGTCTATAGCATTGAAGGATAATGCCAAGCTCATTCATGACACTTTACAGATTGGAAAACTGAGCTACCTGACCGACGGAGAGATAGAAAAGACCAGCGCCATGCTGCTAAGTCCTATGCCACTAGCACGTGCATGGGATTATTGGGTGGCACGTGCTGGATATAGTGGAATATAAGCAAGGAAACGATTGGCCCCAACAAAAACAAGCTATCCATCATCGATAACAAATAAAGTAAAAAACGGAGTTTCACCATGAAAACAACAACGTTAGGTGCAATTTTCCTCGGCACCACACTCTTTATGGCTAACGGTGCTAACGCACAGTCGCTTGGTATCGGCGCAGGAACTCAAGGCTCGCAAAACTATGCCGTCAATGCCGGTATGGCAAAGTTTCTGTCTGATGAAGCGGGTATAAATGTGCGGGTGCAGGCTTATGGCGGAACGGGACAGTCGATGCCAATGATTGATGCGGGGCGTTTAGACCTGCAATTGATCCCAAGTCCTGATATTTCGGCAGCTGTTCAGGGGCAGGAACCATTCGAGGATAGGCCACTGGAAAACCTTCGAGTCGTTGCCTCGCTGAGCTCCTCAGCTTATGGCTTCATGGTGCGAGAAGATTCAGATTATTACAAAGTCTCCGACATTGAAGGCACGAGTATCACCTATGGTTACTCAGCTCAGCCGACCTTGAAATTTCAGGTCGATGGAATTCTCGCTGCTGGGGGGCTGTCTATTGATGATATGGAAGCGCACATGGTTCCTTCTGTGCCAAATGGCGTCGATGATCTCATCGCGGGCAACGTAGATGTTGCTTTCTTCGCATTGCAGGGGGGTAAAACACGCGAGGCAGATGCTTCCGTAGGCATCCGTTGGCTTGCGGTCAACGATACACCCGAAGCCGAAGAAGCGATGCAGGAATTCGTATCCACCTCTTATATTAAGACGGTCGAACCGGGCATTGGCAGTGTAGGCGTGGATGAGCCTACACCAATGATGGGTTATGACTACGTGCTAACGGCGGGAACACATGTTCCTGAAGAGACTATTTATGAAATTGTGAAATTATTACACGATAATCCTGAAAAAGTACGTGGAATTCTCAAAACCTTCGCGGAATTTGATCCTGAAAGCATGGCGCCTGAATTCAATGGGTTAAGCTATCACCCAGGTGCGGTTAGCTTTTATAACGAAGTCGGGATGATGGAGTAACGTCATGCAAGAGTCCAAAGATGACACCTTGGTTCCTGACAAGGCTACCGGTGTGATCAAGCAGTTGAAGAGGCTCGCAGGAGGACTAATGGTACTGTTGCCGGTCGCTTATGCCGGCAACATACATCAACTGCTGAACATTTCGGTTTACGATGTTCAGCTATTGGCCTTAGTTCTAACACTTGCTCTCTCTGCTGGTTTTTTGATCATGGCGGAGCACACTCAAAAGAGACTTCTTAAAGCAGCCGACTTTGCCTGTGCAGCTTTAACATTTTGTGTTGGGCTGTATGTCTCTTTTTACTATCCAATGATATCAATGGAGGCACCCTATCTTCCGGGCTGGCTTATCGCGACTAGCGTTGTTCTATTCAGTGCACTTATATTTAACCTGCCAAGCTCTGCCGGTATTGGCATCCTATCGGTTGTCCTGCTCTTTCTAGCCTACGGGCTATTTGGACATCTCGTCCCAGGGGAGCTTCAGAGCAGGGAGACAACGTTATCGGAACTGGTGGTCTATCTCGCGATCGATGCAAATGGGATGCTTGGGACTGCACTAAAAGTCGCAGTGATAATCGTCATTCCATTTTTGCTTTTCGGCCAGCTCCTGGCGCGTTGCGGTGCAGCTGACTTTTTCAATGACATCGCTTTAGCGGGCATGGGGCGATTTCGAGGGGGACCAGCCAAAGTTGCCGTTACCGCCTCTGGTCTCTTCGGCTCGATATCGGGCAGTGCCGTGGGTAATGTGGTAGGCACAGGCGTGGTTACGATCCCAATGATGAAAAGGGCAGGCTTCACCCCTGCTTATGCAGCCTCGGTAGAGGCAGTAGCTTCTACAGGTGGCCAGCTAGTACCTCCGGTAATGGGGGCGGCTGCATTTATCATGGCAGACTTCATCGGTGTCGACTATTCAACGGTAATGATGGCGGCGTTACCTTCTGCACTGCTGTACTACCTTGCCATCTTTATCAACGTTGATCTTTATGCCGCCAAGCGCAATATCCGCTCGGTCGAAGTCTCCCAAATCCCCTCAGGCTGGTATTCGTTAAAACAAGGCTGGCATTTTCTAATTCCTTTTTTAATCCTCTTTTATGCACTGTTTGCTTTAAATATGCGCCCCGAACGAGCAGCCGTATTGGCGGTACTTACCCTATTAGTTGTAAGCTTAATTTTTGGGTATCGTGGACGCCGCATTGCGCTTGGTGATATTTGGCCGGTTGTGTCTTCAGCAGGGGGAGCCGCGAGTGGGCTCGTCATTGTTTGTGCTGCAGCTGGGTTAATCATTGGCGTACTCAACATTTCAGGCCTCGCCTTTAACCTCACGCTTCATATTATCAACGCAAGTGGAGAGAATGTTTTCCTGCTAGCTCTCATTACCGCGCTAATTAGTATAGTGCTAGGTATGGGAATGCCCACTGTAGGGGTATATATCTTACTCGCAACGCTAGTGGCGCCAGCACTTGTTGAGGTCGGTATACCCGTGATCTCAGCACACCTTTTCGTCTTTTACTTCGGTCTTCTTTCGATGGTGACTCCGCCAGTGGCCCTCGCTTCATTCGCGGCTGCTAACATTGCTGGTGCTGGAGCTTGGGGCACGAGCATTGCTGCAATGCGTCTGGCCTGGCCAGCCTATGTCGTACCGTTCCTATTTTTGTTTGCCCCATCTCTTATATTAGAGGGCAGCCTTATAGAGGTAGTTTTGGCGTTAGGATCGGCAATATTAGGCATATACATGGTTACGGCGGGAATCGTTGGATATATGCACGGTATAGTGAGCACATGGTTTCGCTGCTTATTACTATTTGGAGGGCTTTTCCTACTTATTCCAGCGGATCTTTTCTCTGATGGCTTCTACACCGACATTATAGGCTTGGCTGTTTTAGGCTTTTGCATAGCTTATAAATATTTCTGTAGAAATAGGTCTGCCCTTCCCCTAGTCTAGTTTTTCATATAACTATAATTAACAATAAATCTGAGGATTTAAATTGGGTGTTAGTTTAAGATGCTCGGAACTCAAATGATTTTTTCATACCTGGAATAATCATTTTAGGGGTGGCCTTTCTCCCAAAACTATCGCCATGAACATAAGGAAATTTTACGCTAATCTTGTTTAACGGAAATCTCAACATAAAAAGGACACGCTATACCGAAGAGCAGATCATTGGCGCTATCCTGGAATATGAGGAAAGCGCCAAGATTGACATCCTCTGCCTGCCTCAAGTTGGGCATTTGCAGCGAGACCATTACAATCACGTTCGCCCCCACAGATCATTCAATTACCTGGCGTTCGTTGCGCATACTCAACGAACGTCATAATGTGAAGACTTATTGAGAGAGTGACACTAACCCAGGGGGGAAGCTCAGTTATATCACCAGCTCTAACATCTTCATTCAATGTTAATTAAAAACTATATTTTAATTTCGAATTGAGATTTTCAGCGTCCAACTCATGCATAAGCAACTAATCTTTATTAATTTTAATATTATTTCAAGACATTCCAACATATACCATAAAACTTGAACCGAAAACTGTAAGCAAAGTTCCGATTATAATCCACACGCTGAAAGTTTCATTATCACGCATAAACAAAAAAGTAATTAGTAGAACAAAGAATGGTGTGGTCGCTGCTAATGGTGCAACAATCGCAATATGACCCTTTTGCAGTGCCATATAAAGCAATACGGGGCCAATACTCGAGAAAATACCGGCAATCACAAGTGTTATAAATTCAGTATGGCAAAGAATCAACGCATGCGCGGGTCTGAATGCCACAAGGTATATACTCAAAACGAGCCAGGAGGATGTAGTAGTGACTGCAGCGGCAGTTACTGCATTGGTGCCGATATCAATACCTGCTTTCCTGAAAATCACTGAAACGCCATAAGTAAACGAAGCAGCTAACGGAAATAGTAAATACTTTTTCGAGACTTCAGAAACATTCTTGGGATGACTTCCGCTCTGTGAACCAAGAAGTAAGCTTCCAAACAAAACCATTAATACACCGACAATTATCTCTATTCTAAGGATTTCACCTAGAAATATAACCGCGAAAAGTACAGTAACAACTGGGTGAGTCAAGGTTAGTGGTGTAGTAATATTTGCGCCCAATTTAGCCATGCCTTGGAACTGAAAAAAACGCCCCATCAAAGGTGCGAAAATACCAGCTATTGCAAAGTAGCCCCATTCAATCGAAATCGAAATACTTTCCTGCGCACTCAGCAAACTCCAGCCCCAAAGAGTTACCACATTAGTAGTGAGAGTTACACAAAGAGCAGCAAGAGATGATACGTTTTGCCCAGTTATTTTGACGAGAACAAATGTGACAGCAAACATTAATGCAGAGGCAAGCGATAGCAAGATCGGTAGTGCTTGCAAGCTTGTCACTATGATCTCCCGCTATAATAAGAATAGAGGCTGAGTCTTTACCATAACTCTGCCTCCATAGATGCGAAGAAAAATTGAGCTACCTTATGCAGGCAATTTTTGGCTATGTAACCGTAGATGTGGTGTACCGATAATTGCCATGGCGACAATAATCACAGCCAGTGCAACTGCCCAACCGTTTGGTGTAATAAAGAGTAGTCCTGCCACTCCAAAACCAAGTCTTGGGAACACGTTGACTCGACCTCGCCAGTACCCTTCCACGGCGATGCTCAATAGCAAAACACCGATCACTGCGGTAGCACAGGTAACTATAATCTCGATAGGATCGCCTACCATCAAAAGTCCCTCGCCATATACAAATGCAAACGGAACGATGAAAGCCGTAATGGCTAATCTGACCGCGCCGGTGGCAATTTCCAACGGCTTAGCATCCGCAATTGCCGAAGCGGCAAATGCGGCTACTGCGACCGGTGGTGTCATAGCTGATAGCACAGCGAAGTAAAGGATGAACATGTTGGTCTGAAGGACACTAAAATTCAGTCCTAGCAAGGTGGGCCCGACCAGCACAGCAGCTAGAATGAAAGCTGACGGTGTTGGCATACCCATTCCTAGGATAATGGCCAACACGGCGGAGATAATTAGGGCCAGGAAGGCGGTATCGCCAGCCATCAAGTAAACAAGATCGGCAAATTTTCCGCCCAACCCCGTCATTGATATTCCCCCTATGACCAAGCCAGCAGCTGCACAAGCGGCAACGACGGATACCATTCGTAGCGTAGTTACGGCCAGGGCATTCCATATTGCCATGGGTCCCATTCGTGTTGAACGACGCACCATAGACACCATCAGAACTACGACAGTTGATACCGCTGCAACATAAGTGGGCGAATAGCCCATCAGCAAAGCAGATGACAATGCAATCAAGGGAAGGATGAACAGGCCACCGTTCTTAAGAGTACCTTTTAACGGCGGTGTCTCTTCTTTCGTTAATCCTCTCAGACCAAGCTTCTGGGAGCGCAAATGCACCTGTGCGTAAACACACAAAAAATAGAGTAAAGCAGGAATGATGCCTGCAATGGCGATATCACGGTATTCGATTCCCGTATACTCCGCCATGATGAAGGCTGCAGACCCCATTACTGGAGGCAATAGGCTCCCGCCCGTTGAAGCAGCTACTTCTACGCTACCTGAAAGCGCTTTACTGTAGCCAAGGCGTTGCATGATAGGGATAGTGACGGAACCCGTGGTGACCACATCTGAGGTTGGGCTTCCCGACATGGTACCGTAGAGTGCTGAGGAAATAACGGCAATCTTAGCAGGGCCGCCCGTTCTACGGCCAGCCACTGCGGAGGCTAGGTTATAGAAAAACTCAGCACCTCCGGCTTTAGAAAGGAAGGTACCAAACATTACAAAAAGAAAGGCATAAGTGGCAGCCACTCGAAGGGGCACTCCAAACAATCCATCCGACGTAAACATCATGATATCAAGGAAGTGGTTATAACTAACTTCCCTGAAACCGAGTGTTCCGGGTAGACCGTGCCCCCATAGATTGTAAAAGACAAAGGCCAGAACAACGCTAGTCAGCCCAAAACCGACCGTACGACGCGTCGCCTCAATCGTTAGTACCAAAAGCACGCTGGCTGCCACCAAATCAGGCATTTCCAATGGATACAACAATGTAATGCGCTCAACAATTCGTTGATTTTCCGCCAGAAAATAAATACCGACAACAAGACTGGCTATTACCAAGCACCAGTCTACAAAGCTGGGACGTTCTACTCGCCCATTTGGTCCTGCGCTCACAGTAAGGAATAGCAAAGCCAGCATGGCAGATAGAAATACAACCATCATGGCATAAAGATCTACATACACGACCGTCGTGGTGTAAATAACTCCCAGCGCCACAATTGCTGCACTTCCATGGACAGCCATCCCTAGCTTGCCTGTCAACGACCTCTTGGCGCCGGTCCCTGTTATAATCGGAAGTAAGTGATTCATCTTGAAACCTCTCAGCATTGATATTGTCCTTAACACTTAGCGAAGGCCAACTTCCTTGAGGTAACGTTCAGCACCATCATGGTATGGAACCACTTCGACACCCGCCATGACTTCTGGCGTCAGACTTTCCATAGCTGGGTGAACACCGGCAATCTTTTCGTAGTTTTCATAGAAGGCTTTGGTCAAGTTATAAGCCATTTCATCATCCATGGAACTATTCACGGCCAAGGTAGCGCTGATGGATACGGTGGGTGTTTCTTCTTGCTCCCATTCGTAGGCACCTGCAGGAATTGTAAAAGGATTGGTCCCTGTATTTTCAGAAACCTCTTGGATGGTTTGCTCAGAAAGGGGTAATAAATCCAAATCAACACTAGAGGCCGCTTGCATGATCGAACTCTGTCCCACAAATAAGCTATTTAATATCATGTCGACGCGTCGATCTTGGATTAAGCCTGACTGCTCACTAGAAGCGGCATAGATAATGTTACCACCCCAGCTTTTGACCTCTTCTGAGCTTGCTCCTATAGAGTCCAACATAGCTTCGGCAACACGTGACGCGATATTGCCTCGCTTATTGATGGCGATGGTGATTGGCGGCTTAATATCAGCGATATCCGAGAAACTAGTTATGCCATGCTCCTCCGCAAACTCCTTCCGTATGACGGGTTGCATCGGCGCCCAAGTATAAAGATAAGAGAGCACCCTAATGTCATCATTAACAGCCTCTCGGAAGGGAGCTTCTCCATCCCGAGCCAACTGCAGAACCGCATCCTCGACAAGTCCTAGGTTAGCGTCACCACGCTGCAATACTGCCACATTCGCTATACCACCTCCTGATGTTTGGTAAGTCACTGTTGAGCCCGGATATTCCTCTTTTAAAGCGCTATCTAGACCAGCACCTAGCAGGGACCATAATCCTCCTGGCGAGGCGCCAGCAACAGTGAGTTTGTATTCCTGAGCCGATGCGACATTCATCACGCTAGGAAAAACAATAGCTATAGCAATCACGGTTTTTTTAATTGAAATTTTCATTTTTTAGCCTTTTTACTAGTTTTGTTATTGGTTAAAATACGATTAGTTTATTTTTATAAGTATCTTTGATGTTGAGTGCTCTTATTGCTACCGAACACTATTATATTTTGAAACTTTCCAGTGTTGCGGGGTGGAAAAGCTCCTCGGGTTTCAGGAGACGTTGAGATAATCCTTCCGCATGGTGTTGCACTAAAAAGCGCTCCAATGTGTTTCGGTTAGGTGCAAAGCCGTAGGACCAAAAATCTTCACCCATTAAGCGGCGTGCCGCCAGCAGTTGGTCTTCAACAAATGGGAGAGTTACCTTGGTCGCCGAAGTATCACTAAGTTTTGCAAGTGCTTTAGCCTTTGACTGCTCAAAAGCCTTGTAAACCGAGAAAGGTAACCATGGATGGCTATCCACCAGTGTTTTCCGAATACCTAGTAAATGCATAATTGGAAAAATGCCAGTTCGCTGGTACCAATCCGAGGCTGCTTGTTGAGGATCACTATAGAGGTAACTGACATGTGGGTGTCCCTGCATAAAACAAGAAGGAGCACGAGGGCCCATTACGGCATCAAGCTCTCCGGAAGCCAGCATTCCCGAGAGTGTTTCTCCTTCGGGAATATTTTCTACATGAACACCCTCGGGAAGATTGAGGTTGATTTTCTCGACCCGACCTGGCTCCTCATAACCACCACGCAGCCATGTCATGTCTTGGGGACGAATACCATGATCCTCTTTGAGGAATAAGCGCGCCCAAACATTGGCAGTCAACTGATATTCGGGTACCCCAATACGCTTGCCCCGAAGATCCGTAGGTGTTTGGATTCCTCGATCGGTCCGTATATAAATGGATGTATGCCTAAAGGCACGTGAGGGAAAGACGGGAACTCCAATATAAGGGCAATCACCTGCTGCTGTTTTCACAGTGTAACTACTTAGCGAAAGCTCCGTGATATCAAAGTCGGCATGACGGAAAGCACGAAAGAAAATTTCTTCGGGGTCATGCAACATATATATAGAGTCCACACCATCGATCTGAACCTCCCCATCGATCAATGGCCTCACACGATCATAATTGCCAATCGCAACCGAAAGTTCCAACTTGTTCATCAGGGTTCCTGCGTGATTATCTAAAATGGAATGCTCATCACCATGAAAAGATGCGCTCATGCACTCATGGGTATCATCGTTTAAGAGGTTGATGGTTATTGTAAGCTCTCATATAACACCTCTTCTTCAGGTGCAGTACCCAATTGACGCCAGTCTTCTTCTTTCGGGACAATGCCTTGAAACGACTTGAGCTTGTAGTGTGGAATTCTTGGCTCTTCAGCGCCGATAGCCTTTCCATCTTGTTGCATGGTTTTAGCGGCTTGAACCATCTGTCGACGGAACTCGACAATAGCCAAGTCGCTTGCTCCGAGACGATCATGACTACGGTCGGCGATAGGACCCATGGTTTCCCACATCGCGATATCTTGGTTAGGGATGCCCGCAATCCCAGTAAAGCTGGTGCCGAGTTGCATTATTCGGCGATCCTGCCAGTAGTTGTTTTCTCGTGTGCGAAACTTACGGAAGTGCTTATCCACGTCGAGCCCAACCTGCGTGTGGAGAAATTTACGCCAAGACTCTGTATCTGGAGTCGTGTTCGCATCACCCCAGGCAATAAAGTGGAATGCTGTATGGGTATCATCAATTGGCACATGCAATATCGCGATATCGTAGAGATTATTAGGAGGGATCTGTACGGTAAAAGGGGCAATAAAGAGCGTAGTACGTACATAATTATGCGTCTTGGCATCTTTAATCGGCCGGCGAAGCGCTACGTATCTGAAGCCGAATGGTGTTTGTTGCACTTCCAAGCGTGGTGCTTTATCAGTGGAGGGGCGTAGCCAGAGTTTATCAGTCGCTTCTGCACCATCCTTACGGGCAGGAACCATGTCCGTGGAATGTAGGCTTGAAGAGTGCGCCGAATCTATTGCGCCCTCAAGAATCTGAGCCCAATTACAGTCAATGATCACCTTGGAGATGGACACTTTGGTTTCGGGGCTAGGCTGAAAAACTGGTGGAATGAACTCCGGTTGTTCCTCAGATGGCCCCATGTAGACCCAGACAAAACCCGCTGCTTCATGGGTTGGGTAAGCTTTATGTTTTACCTTTTCTGTCATCTTCGATTCTGGTGGCTCAGACGACATTTCCAAAACATTGCCATCAACATCCATTTTCCAGCCATGATAAAGGCACCGTAATCCACATTCTTCGTTACGACCCAGCACCAGCGAAGCACGCCTATGTGGGCACATCTCGTCCAGTATCCCTACTCTTCCTTCTGTGTCGCGGAACGCTACTAGATCTTCACCAAGCAAACGTACCCGCACCGGATCACCGTCCGGCTCTTCGACTTCTTCGGATAGGCAGGCCGGCAGCCAGTGTCGGCGCATGATCTCACCCATAGGCGCATCGCCTTCAACACGGCACAGTAAATCATTCTCTTCTTGTGTCAGCATAAGACGCGGTCTCCATTTCTGTTTGGATTTATAAGTTTCAAGCTGAACTTATGGCTCTGTGAATATAATTAGATATCTAACTTATATATCTAACCATAGCGCCTTCCATTACTATGTCAAACAGACTAAAGTAGCATGCTTTTTTTATGCGTGAGTACGATAAAGATATGTCTTCACTGACAGCTGATATTTGTATACTTAACGAAAATTTCTTTGGCTATAGGCGCTTAGCTTAGCGAAATGCTTGAAAACTTAAGTAAGCTGTCGGATTTATGCTCTATTGAGAATGCAGTATCGAAGAACACACCACCCTGCAAGTAAATGACCCTGCTAGGTTACTCATATGCTGTGACTTTCTACATCTACCCTCAGACGGGAAGAGTGACGCAACACAATCTACCTTGTGCCTATGTGCGTGTGCAGACGCAACACTGCGCTCAAAGCGCTGTCTGTCGCTCCAAATGAAAGTTGCTGTTGGGCAGTGAACACTTGTCTCTAGATTGTCTCTAGATCAAATCGTGAGCAAGCTAAGTATGATAATATTCAGCGTTGCAGATACTTGTATCTGTCACGTGAGAATCTCAAGCGCCATCTAAGCCTTGCCCGTTGGCGAGTATAAGGAAGGGCTGATTCATTGACAGCGCGAGGATGAATCGGCCAGTAAGATTCACTGCGTGACCTAGCAGCACATACCCGACATGGTGAAATTCATCTAGGGCATCAGAAATCGCGAGATGCGAAATGCTAGGCCATGGCCCCTAGCCGATAGATACGGTCGAGTGCTACTACCTAGTGATGATGCTCGATATATACAGGCTTTCTATTATCGGCTGGCAATCCTTCCTGACAGATTTGTCCAATGACTCGCAGTCAGTGCTGGTGAGTTCCGCGATGGCTGAGTTAGTCGTCGATTAGTCTCTGGTGTTGAATGCTGGCAACGACAGTCCGTTCACTGCTGGAAAACTACTTTCACCCCATCGTTCAGCCAAGCCCGTGTCAAGAAAAATACCTCTTCGGAGTTGCTGCTCCGCTTCTGTAAGTATCGGCCTTGCTATCCGGACGATGGCTTTGCCACTGTTCATACTCACTTAGAAACTGTATCCCCCCTTCAGTAAGTTGGGAGGCTGTATGGAATATCTCTATTTCTACAGTGCATTACTTGCGTCAGTCAGAACGGCCTAACGGCAAGCGAAAATTCATTAGCGCCAAATGCGACTAAAGTAGAATTCCTTCTACTTGTATTTACTCTGCCAAAATACTTAGATATATAATTATTTTTCGAAAACACGACAACAATAGCGAGTATGTTATGTCTACCCCCTCCGACAAGCTTCCTATGAATGAGCTAATCGTTTCCGCTCGGGATGAAATAGCTGACGGCATCCACCGCTTTGTATTAGTTGATCCTGATGGTGGCGATCTTCCCGAATTTACCCCCGGTTCTCATATAAGCCTTGAGACTCCTAGCGGGCAGGAGCGTTTCTATTCGTTATGCAATGCTCCTGATGAGCACGATAGGTATGTCATTGCCGTTAAACGTGAAGATAGTGGCAAAGGCGGATCCAAGAGCTTGGTGGACGAGGTTCAGCTTGGTGACCGACTCAAGGTATCAGTGCCTCAAAACGACTTCGAGCTTGAAGGCAACCCAGCCCGCTATATCTTCATAGCTGGCGGTATCGGCATCACTCCTATTCTCTCTATGATTCACCATCTTAGAGCTAAGAGTGGCAAGCCCTTTAAGCTCTATTATTTGACACGTGAGCCGTCTCAAACCGCTTTTTTGAAAGAACTCAGTGCTCCAGAATATCGAGGCATGATAGTGATCCATCATGATCATGGAGATCCCGAAAACGCTTATGATTTATGGCCAATCCTCGAGCAACCCAAGGGAGCTCATATCTACTGTTGTGGCCCCCGAGGGCTAATGGAAACAGTTAAAGATATGACTGGTCACTGGTCTCCATCAAGTGTGAGGTTTGAGGACTTTGGTACGAGTCAATCAGTTAGCACGGCAGATGACAATTCTTTCACGGTACGCCTTCACAAGACTGGAGAGGCTATCCCGGTTCCGGTAGGTGTCTCAATTCTTGAGGCATTAAGGGCTAATGGCCATCATGTACCATATTCTTGCGAAAGCGGAACCTGCGGCTCCTGTCGGACACAGCTATTAGAGGGGGAAGCGGAGCACCGAGATTTAGTCTTATCGGAAGCCGATCGTCAGAATCACATCATGGTCTGTGTCTCACGTGCGCGTTCGGAAGAATTGGTAATCGACCTTCCGAATGATTCTTTACTCTAATATGGAGTGTGCTCAGTGACAAATCCTCGATTAAAACTAGGCGTCGCCGGATTGGGCCGCGGCTTCATGCTGCTGCTGCCCACTCTCGCGTCCCATCCAGGCATTAGCTTAGTGGCTGCTGCCGACCCCCGCTCAGAGGCTCGACAACAGTTTCGTGAAGATTTCGATGCCTCCACTTACGCTGAGGTTGCCGATCTTTGCGCCGACCCCGAAGTTGAAGTGGTATATATTGCTACTCCCCATCAGTTTCATCGTAAGCATGTCGAACTAGCGGCGGCACATGGCAAGCATGCCCTTGTCGAGAAGCCAATGGCACTCTCCCTTGAGGATTGCCAAGCTATGATCAATGCCATGCGACGAGCTAATCGATGGTTAATTGTTGGGCATAGTCATAGCTTTGACGCACCCTATCTAAAGGCTCGCGAGATGATCGACAGTCAAGCTTTCGGAAAGGTACGTATGATTAGCGCCTTTAATTACACCGATTTTCTCTACCGACCTCGCCGTCCCGAAGAGCTAGACACGATGCAGGGCGGTGGTGTGGTATTCAGCCAGGCCGCCCATCAAGTCGATATTGTACGTCTTCTTGGCGGAGACAGCGTCAAGAGCGTTCGAGCCGTCACTGGAAGTTGGGATCCTGCACGCCCCACAGAAGGTGCTTACAGTGCGCTGCTCACCTTTAATAATGATGTTTTTGCCAACATAACCTATAGCGGCTTCGCTCACTTTGACAGCGATGAACTTTGCGGTTGGTCAGGTGAGCTTGGGCAGCCTCGAGACCCCGATCAGTATGGTTTTGCCAGGGCAAAGCTGGCGGAAGTTGACAGTCCGGAACAGGAGGCTGACCTCAAAAATGCCCGTACCTATGGCTCAGGCTTTTTCTTGTCTAATAGCCGACCACAGGACAGCACGCATAATCATTTCGGCTTTGTTCTGGTTTCATGTGATAACGCTGATATTCGCCCCATGCCACAAGGGGTGCAGGTATATGCTCATACAAGACGCTATTTGGAACCATTGCCACCACCTGTAATCCCGCGGCGTGAGGTCTTGGACGAATTGATTGGTGCCATACGCAATAATCAACAACCCATTCACACAGGGGAATGGGGAATGGCAACGATGGAAGTCTGTTTGGCAATTTTAGAATCAGCCCAGAATGGACATGAAATCAAGCTTTCTCACCAGGCAATTATGCCTTAACTGGTATGTTATAATAGTTGGCAGGATTTTGATTCTTTGGAGTATTCTAGGATGCCTCGTACTCAAAACCAAGAAACCCGATCGGTTCTACTTCATTGGCAAGAAGATGTGCCAGATGATCGACTGGCACACTTGATACGTGATACTGGCCGCATGTTGAAAAAAAGTCTACAGGCACGTTTGGCGGAGCACTCGGTAAGCTTTGGTCACTGGTCTTTCTTACGTATTTTATGGGTTACCGAAGGTTTGACTCAACGGGAGCTTAGCGAACAAGCAGGGCTTATGGAGCCTACAACTTTTACCGCTTTAAAAGCGATGGAAGCTAATGGACTAATCGAACGTCGGCAACTGAATGGAAATCGTAAGAACATTCATATCTATCTGACTCAAAAAGGAAAAAACCTTAAAAAAACGTTGATACCGCTAGCTGAGGAAGTTAACGATATTGCTGTGCAGGGTGTAGAGTATGAAGATCTAAGAGTTACGCGCAACACTCTTCTTAAAATCCTTAGCAACCTAGTAATTGAAAGTGAATAAATCTTGAGCTGAGTCCAATTTATCCTCACTCATCGCAAGTACCGCTATTCTTCCATATAACCTTTCATCGGATAATTGCAGTCGGCTACGCCGACCTGGATGAATCGCCCCGGGTATTCTAGACACCACTTTGTCTTGTATACCTGTATAAGCACATTGTCACCAATGTTCTCCCTTTGTCATAGCCCTAGGTATGCCTTCTTAATTTTTTCATTGTCCTGCAGTTCGCTAGACGGTCCATCCAGAACTTGATAGCCATTTTCCAGTATGTAAGCGCGATCGCTAACCTGTAGTACCTGTTTAACATTCTGTTCGACCAACAAAATAGGCATGCCGGTATCGGCTACTCGGCGTATTGCCGCCATCACATCTTTAACCAATAAGGGCGATAATCCCAGGCTAGGTTCATCCAGCAGTAGCATCTTGGGGCCAAGCATCAACGCCCGAGCAATCGCCACCATCTGCTGCTGCCCCCCCGAAAGTTGCGCAGCCTTTTCACGCGCGTACTTTTTAAGATCCGGGAACAGTCTATGAACTTTCTCTAGGTTCTCGTCGCGACGCTCACGTGCAGAGGGCAATGAAGCGCCCAGCAACAGGTTATCGTGTACCGTCATATTGCCGAACAGTTGACGCCCCATCGGTACATGCGCGAGTCCCAATCTCGCCATTTCATATGGCTTACGCCCAGAGACTTCTTGCCCATCAAAATGAATAGCTCCTTTCCAAGGCTTGATCATCCCTGAAAGTGCTCGAAGGATCGTCGACTTGCCGCTGCCATTACCCCCGATCAATCCCACCAGTTCACCCGCACTGACCGTCAGAGAGGCATCGAAGACGACCTTTAATGAACCGTACCCAAGATCAACATTTTCGACACTCAGTACAGTAGCCACTTGATCTGTCATCAATCCTCTCCCAGGTAGGCGGTAATGACGCGTGGATCCTCAATCACATCGCCTGGTAAACCCTCGGTAATTACACTGCCGTTTGCCATAACGATCACATGATCCGATAAGGCAATGATGGCCTCCATGATGTGCTCCACCATCACAATGGTCAGATTCTGGTCAGTCAATTGACGCACAAAACCGATCATATCTTTAAGTGCGGGAGGATTGAGGCCGGCCATCATCTCATCAAGGAACAAAACACTGGGCTGTACGGCCAATGCTTTGGCAAGCTCAAGGCGTCGCCGTCTCGCTAGGTTAAGATCCAATGCGGGTTGGTCGTATCGGTCGGCTAGGCCCACTTTTTCTAGGGCGTCCATGGCCAATCGTTCGGCTTTCTTGCGCTTGGGCTCCTTAAGGAAGGCCGCCACCAGGACATTCTCAAGCAATGTCAGTTCTTCGAAGGGTCTTTCTGTCTGAAACGTACGCCCAATACCAATACGTATGCGCCTATACGGAGGAAGTCGGGTGATTTCATTCCCGTGTAAGTAAATGCGGCCTGCCTGGGGGGTAACGAAGCCTGTTAGGGCATTGAATAATGTGGTCTTGCCCGCTCCGTTCGGCCCGATCAATCCAAGGATTTTGCCTTGCTCGACATCCAGCGAAACATCGTTTACCGCGACGACTCCACCGAATTTTACGGTGATGCCATCAGCTCTGAGCGCGCTTGGCATAAACCCTCCTGATCAAATAGCGCGCTGGCTCACCAACAATGCCACGAGGCATGAAGATAACCACGACCATGATTAACAAGCCGTAAATCAACATATTGGCCTCTGCGAACGTCGTCCGGAATAACTCACCCGACCCCACGACCAACAGTGCCCCTATGCATGGCCCCCAGATGGTTCCCCGCCCCCCGATGATGGCCGTTAAGGCGATCTGTACCGATAGCAGCAGGTAAAAAATGATGTGAGGTTCGATGAAGGAGAGAAAGATCGCATAGATACCCCCTCCCAGAGCCGTTAATGCACCCGAGAGCATGAACGCTTTCAGTTTGACAGTGGTGGGGTTAATGCCCGATGCCATGGCGGAATCTTCATCTTCTCGCACGGCGCGAAGCTGGTAGCCAAACTTGCTACGCGATATAAGCATCACTACCAAGACGGTTATCGCCGCGAATGCCAGCGCCAGATAGTAATTGACCTGACGAGAGAAGAGATCCAGTCCGAAGGGCTCTGGCAGTGTCATAATAAAGACCCCAGTCGCGCCGCCGGTCAACCAGCCTTCATTAATGGCGATCAGTCGAAATACCTCAGCGATGGCGATGGTGGATAGCGTGAAGTAAGGCCCCTTGAGCTTAAATGTCAGGCGTCCCCATAAGTAGGCCAATATAGCAGCAGCAATCAGCGCCATCAGGACCGCCCACCAAGGAGCAATTTCATGATGGGATGTCTCCACTGCAACGAAGTAGGCACCAAGGCCTACGAAGCTAGCATGGCCTAAGCTCACCTGGCCGGCCCAACCTCCCAGAATGTCCCAGGCGGTAGCCCAGCCAGCGTATAACAGTAAGGTAATGGCCACCGATAGATAGCCCGGGAACATCTGTGGATAGAAAATACCCATCAGAACCAGTCCGGCAAAAATGATGTAATGCTTTTTCATACGCGCTTCACCGTCTTACCGAACAGGCCCTCGGGGCGTAGTAACAGTATCAACAAGAACACCAGCAGCCCGTAGGCATCTCGGTAGTCAGATGTAAGATATGAAGCCCCCATCACCTCTACCACTCCCAGCAATAGCCCACCGGCGATAGCAGCCCCAATATTACCCAGTCCCCCTAACACGGTGACCACAAAGGCCTTGAGCGTGAAAATGGCACCTGAAAATGTCGGCGTAGCAAACAGCAGCGGAATCAGCACAACGCCTGCCGTAACGGCCAGGGCCATACCAATACCGAAAACCACGGCTTCGATCCAACGGGTATTGATACCCACGAGCTCAGCACCCAAGCGATTGTCGGCAGTAGCACGAATGGCACGGCCCAGTTCCGTATGGTTGAGTACCGTATAAAGTCCGGCAATCACCACCATCGTTGCCAGACCAGCAAGCAGCAGGATCAGTGAGAAACTAACATCCCCAAGGGAAACCGTACTGGAGGCATACGACACATTGACGGACTTGGGCTCGGCGCCAAAGGTCAATAACAGTATATTGCCAATAACCAAGGCTAGCCCAAGGGTGACCAGGAGCGAACTTTCTGGCGGTGCTTCCATTAAGCGGGAAAGCACTAATCGCTGTAGTAATGCCCCGGTCACAAACCCAAGAGGCATGGCAACAAGTAGAGATAGGTAAGGATCCCAGCCAAATAAGGAGTTGAGCAATACGGAGCAATACATGCCCAGAATAACGAAGTCCCCGTGGGCGAAGTTGATTATTTTCATTACCCCGAACACCAGCGTTAGCCCTACCCCAATCAGCGCATAGACCCCACCGATCAACACGCCATTAGACAGATTCTGCAGGAAGGATACATAGTCAAACATCATGACCTCTCTAGTTGTGCCATGCAGGCGTCCCGATTAGCGCTCGTCCCATACCGGTGTTGGGTACCGAACTTCTTCAGCAGCCAGGTCGGCTGGGAATACGGTGACGTGCTCACCGTCCTGGATCTGCAATACAAGGCTGCGAATCGGGTTCTGCCCTTGAAAGCCGTCGAAGCTTTCAAACACAACATGAGTGACCGGTGTATCTAGGTCTGTTTCGGCTAGCGCATCTCTGACGTCACTACGCTCAAGGGAGTCGGCACGCTCAAGTGCATCGGCAGCTACACGAAGTGCCAGATAACCCTCTGCTTCGTAGAAGGTAGGCTCTTCGCCCGTCTTGGCCTTAAGGCGTTCATAGAGATCTTCCACGCCCTCGTACTGAACATCCTTACTCCAACTCACCACAGTGGCCACATACTCGGCAAGATCACCCACCTGATCGACGAAGCTAGGCAAGGCGGCGCCAGTGTCGATAGCCACAGCCTTAGGATTGAGGTTTACCTCGCGCATCTGACGCGCAATAGCGACCCCATCTTCAGCGTAGGCAACCACATAGAGCAGGTCGGGCTCCTCGGAGCGGAAACGGTTGAGGATGGGTCGAAAATCAGAGGTGCCTTGATCGTAAGATTGGTCACCCACGATTTCATAGCCCCGCTCCTCGGCTAAACGTGCGCCCTCTTCGGCCAAAGACGCCGGCCAAGCCCCATTGCCATACAACATAGCGACGGTTTCCAAGTTATCGTCTTGTTCACGTAGGAAATCGAAATAGTCGAAATAGCTTTCAGCCACAATCGTTGAGTTGTGCTTGGCACGAAATACCCAGGGCGAGCCAGGTTTGGTAATACTGTTGTCTGCGCTGCCGAGCACAATGAGCGGAATCTCTTGGCGGGTCATTAGCTGTGCCATCGGCCCAGTAATACTTGATGCATAGGAGCCCATAATCAAAGGAACATCCTGTCGATTAAGTGACTCGATCGCTGCCAACGCACTGGTAGCCTCAGAGCGGTCATCTTGTACGGACAATGCCAGAGGTTCGCCCTTCACCCCGCCGCCTTCGTTGATTTCTTCCAATGCTACTTCCATTCCAGCCTGATAGCGTTCACCAAAGGCGGCGAAAGGACCAGACAAACTGTTAATGACACCCACTTCGATATCAGCTAACACAGCGGGAGCTACCAGAAGCCAGGGAGATATTGAAGCAACACCAATTATTTTTTTCATTATATTCCCTCTTAATAAGATCTACATAAGGACGTTTAGTCGACTTTTTAGTATCTTTTCGATTATTTACGACTAATTATGTATAAACCAAGCTTGCAAGCGTTAGCAAGCCAACTTCATTAAACGGTAACTCATGCCATTCACCTATCACCCCTAAAATAATGAATAAGGAGCATCTATGACTCTTCCTTCGGACCCAGTCGCGTCACTGGGCATCGCTGGGTTCGCTGATGCATTGCGCCGAAGTGAGATCACTTCGGAGCAAGCGGTGAGTGCGTACTTAGCCCGTATCGAAATATTGGATCCGTTGCTCTGTGCCTATGAAACAGTGGATGCCTGCCGCGCTCTAGCCACAGCACGCGCCATGGATACGCTATTGGCCAACGGAGTCGACTTGGGCCCGCTGATGGGGCTGCCGGTCTCGGTTAAGGATCTCTTTGTTATTGATGGACTGACCCCGCATGCTGGCTCCAATCTGCCAATTCAGGACAAACTGGGCACGCAAGAAGGAACCTTTATTCGTGCGTTGAAGTCGTCGGGTTGCATAATTCTTGGAACCACGCGGATGGTAGAATTTGCACTCGGGATTACGGGATACTCCTTATCTCGTGGCACTCCCTGGAATCCATGGGATGACCAGCAGCATAGGCTTCCTGGGGGTTCAAGTTCAGGCGCAGGAGTCGCACTAGCCTCGGGGTTATGCGGATTATCTATCGGTAGCGATACAGGAGGATCGGTCAGAGTACCAGCAGCGATGTGCGGCTTGTTCGGCTTAAAGACCACGAAGGGGCTATGGCCTACTGATGGTGCCTTTCCCTTAGAGCCTCATACCGACTCCATAGGCTTACTCACTAGGACCGCTCAGGATGCTGCCATTGCATTCAATGCGTTGAATGCCAGAATCAACCCGTCATCACAAACCCATCATGCTTCGATAACCCCTGGTCAGCTAACGTTGGGCGTGCCAGACAATTACTTCCTTGATGGCGTCGATGTGGAAATGAAAAGCGCGTTTGAACATGCCCTTTCAGTGTTTAAAGCGAGCGATGTAAAGCAGCTTTCTCTGCATGTACCAGATGTGGATGGACGCGAACGCTATTTCCCTGTTGCCATGCCCGCACACTTACTCTCATGGTTGGGAGAAAAGTTCTTTCTGGAACATCAGGAACTCATAGATCCCATTATTCGTGCACGTATTGAAAAAGGTATTGGCTTCAAGGCTCATCACTACTTAATGCTGGCGGAAGAACGACGCCGTCATATTGATGCCGCTAAATCATTGTTTGATCACGTCGATGTGATTGTTAGCCCTACTACACAAGCGCCTCCGCAGAAGCTGAGTGAACTAGAGGATTCTAACATAGCGATGCAGGCTGCAATGGGTATGACGCGCAACACCCAACCCGCCAATTATTTTGATTGGTGCTCCGTTACCCTGCCAATGGGGACAAATTCAGATGGTTTGCCATTTGGCTTGCAATTAAATGGCTCAGGAAGTGACGATTCTAGGCTATTAGCCATTGCCGTCGCTCTAGAAGCTCTTCTTGATCCAGCAGTACGCCCCAAACCCTTTCGTGGCTATAAGCTTCGTTGAGTAAGTTGATACTGGTTCTGTCTGAAAAGTCATGATTGCTATGCTCTCCCTACTGATTGGAGGGGAGAGTGTCATGACAGGCCGTTACGAACTTTCCGACCAGCGCTGGCAGATGATTAAAGATATCGTTTCTCCTCCTCAGACCATGGGGCGCCCTCGGCGGAATGATCACCAGATGCTTAATGGAATCCTGTGGATTCTCTGCTCCGGTGCTCAATGGCGCGATCTACCAGAGCGTTACGGCCCATGGAAGACGGTATTGCAGTGTTTTCGACAATGGCGTATTGATGGTACCTTTGACCAGGTTCTGACACGACTTCACCTTCGAGAAGATGGATTGATGGATCTCGATACGTGGATGGTGGATTGAACCACCATCAAGGCGACCCGATCTGCCAGCAGTGCTGGTAAAAGAGGGATCGGTAGAACCGCTTGACCATGCGCTCGGCCGCAGCCGTGGCGGGCTGAGCACTAAAATACATCTACTAGGCGATAGTCAGGGTTTTCCCTTACCTTCTCTTTGTCCGCAGGCCAACGGGCCGGCTCCGCTTATCTGACTGAGCTACTTGAGAAGGTTCGATTGCCAAGCCGTTCGGGGCGCCCTCGCAAACGTAGCCGTTATATCGTGGCTGACAAAGGTTACGACAGTGACGCATTGCGACGTTACTGCACTCGTTACGGCATGCGCCCGATCATTCCTCGACGCCGCCTGCATAGGCGCCCGCGTCCGGGTCTGCCATATCAATTCGATCGATCGACATATCGTCAACGCAACGTAGTAGAGCGATTGTTTGGCTGGCTGAAGGAAAAGCGTCGGCTAAATACCCGTTATGACAAGCTGGCCAGTAGCTTCAGGACGATGGTGACGCTAGCTTGTATCAAA
Source organism: Vreelandella nanhaiensis (assembly GCF_003990185.1). GTDB lineage: Bacteria > Pseudomonadota > Gammaproteobacteria > Pseudomonadales > Halomonadaceae > Vreelandella > Vreelandella nanhaiensis. The sequence goes on from NZ_RZHF01000008.1 coordinate 216,436, forward strand.
CGATGCATGAGAGCCGACTTTTCAGACAGAACTTAGGTGTTTGATCCCGTGAAGTAATGGTTTGGATCATCATAAAATCTTTCGGGTTCTTTTTGCCATTGCTCAAGGATAAATTCAATCGGTGTTTTGCCCTTGAGTGCTCTCAGTGGTCGGGCGCTATTATAGGCCCATAGATAATCTTTCAGGTGGGATTGAAGCTGGCCTAACGAGGTGTAATGGAAGGCTCGAACCGTCGCTTCTTTGATGGTGCGGTTCATTCGCTCCACTTGACCGTTGGTCCAAGGGTGGAACGGTTTCGTCGCGACTGCGCGGGCGTCGCTTACCATGTCCCTGGCGTAGGCAAGTGATGAGTTCTTTCTTGAGCGAGCCACGGGGCATCACATAAAGCGCATTGTAGATAGTCTCATGCGAGACGTGGCGTTTTGGGTCATGGGGGTACATACGCTTCAGTGTGAGGGCGATTTGGCGTGGTGACCAGTACTTGCACAGCAAGTAGGTCACTAGCCCGAACAGCTGGCTATCCGGATGCAGCTTTGGTGTGCGGCGTGCTCGTCGCCGGGTTATGTGGGCTCGAAACCCTGCAAGACTGGCGTCGTACCCCTTTTCAGCAGTGATCGTGTGACGAGCTATCTCATGCGATACAGTACTCACAGAGCGGTCAAGGTGGCGAGCGATGTCACGCAACGAGTGATTCGCGTGCATTAACATGATGGCAGCCCGTTCTTCGGCGGAAAGAAGGTGGTATTGAAGAGTCATGGGGATAGCTTACCAAGTGAGTCAGGTGTTGCACTTGGTTATTGAGACCGCTCTACGTTGCGAGATATCTTGCATAAAAAATGAATACCTGTAATGTGAAAATGTTCAATAACAACACCTTCACGCCTTGCTCTGTCACGCTCAAGCCAAGTGCATAACCGCCAATGCGAGGATAGGGATGAGAAAGCGAATGCCCTCTACCAATGCGCTACGCGCATTCGAAACCATAATGAAAAGAAAGTCGGTGAAGGATGCCGCTGACGAAATATCGCTGACCCCGCAAGCAGTCAGGTACCAGATCAAAATGTTGGAGGAGTTGATCGGCTATGAACTTTTCATACGCAATGGCAATCGACTGGACCCCACCCTCAAGGCCATGGAACTGCTTGGCTACATAACACAGAGCCTCGACGTCCTAGAGGAAGGGTTGAATGCCTTGGATAAAGACAGTAACAAGCTCTATCTGCATGTATCACCCTATTATGCCAACAACATATTGATTCCCCAGCTTCATGAATTTACAGAACAACACCCCAATATCGACCTGCGTATATCTATCGGCGCAGAGAACAACGATTTCGACACCAAGGACATCGATATCGCAATACAGTGGGGCTATGGGCAATGGAGCGGTTTCCAGGCCGAACCACTGATGAACGATCTCAAAATCATTGCGGCAACCCCGGACCTACTAAAGAAACAGCCAATAGAAAGCATCAAAGACTTGATGGCACACCGTCTAATTTCCCCTTGGGTCCGAAATACTCTCTGGCAGGATATCTTCGACATGCTGGATACCCAGCAGGAAATGATGAAAGAGGAATTTCTCTATCTACATGACAACGAGGCCATCTATAAGGCAACGCTTTCTGGCATGGGAGTGGGGCTGGTATCCAGGCCCGAGGCGATAGAAGCAGTTACAGCAGGAGACTTGGTCGCACCCTTGGGTATTGACTTGCTCAGCCAACTTCCTGACCACAAGATTCCCAAGTTCTACCTCATAAGACAGAACAATAAAGAAGAGAGCCCGCTGGTGAAGCACTTCACACAGTGGGCTAAAGAAAGCTCAAGATCACAGAAGTAGCCGGACTACATCAAACTAGGCAACCAAGTCACAATACTTGGGAACATGACCAAAATGAGTGCGGCAAGACAAAGAATAAGAAAGAACGGCACCGCGGCAAGCGTGACTTGCCAGATATTTCTTCCCGTAATCGACTGCAACACGAAAAGATTGAACCCCACTGGGGGGGTAATCTGTGCCATCTCGATTATTACCACTGCATAGATTCCGAACCATAACAGATCAATGCCGGCTGATTGCAGCATCGGCAAGACGACGGCACTGCTGATAACCAGTATCGAGATACCTTCAAGAAAGCACCCCAATACGATGAAGAAAATTGTCAACACGAATATCAGCATGTACGGAGAAAGCTCGAGGGCATTCACCATCTGTGCCAGATACAGAGGAATCCCGATAAAGGAAAACGCCGAAGAAAGCACGGCCGCGGAGGCCACGATGAATGCGATCATGCAGGCAATACGTGTTGCCCCGAGAAGACTTTCTACAAAGGTCTGCCAACTCAATGATCCCGTCAGGTAGGCGATCGTCAGCGCACCAATTACGCCAAAGGTGGCCGACTCCGTCGGTGTAGCGATACCCGCGTAAATGGAGCCAATCACAGCAACGATCAGGAGCAAAATAGGCAAGAGTCCCAGGGATGCGCTGAGCCGCTGCATCATGCTCACCCTTGGCTCACGTGCCGGCATCTTATCGGAGTTGAATAGAGCCCAGAGGGCTATATAAGCCATGAACAGTAACACCAGCATCAATCCAGGCAATATCCCCGCCATGAACAGTCTGGCCACGGACTGCTGGGCCATCACTCCATAGACTATCAGTACAATAGAAGGTGGGATCAGTAGCCCCAATGTCGCCGAACCGGCCAGGGTGCCTATCATCAGGCGGTCATTGTACTTGCGCTCTTTCAGCTCCGCCATGCTCATGCGACCCACGGTGGCGGCGGTAACTGCCGAAGAGCCGGCAACGGCCGCCATGATACCACAACCCAATACATTGACATGTAAGAGCCTGCCAGGGAGCCAGCCCACCCAAGGGGCAAGGCCATTGAACATTTGTCGAGAGAGCTTGGTGCGAAACAGTATCTCGCCCATCCAAATGAACAGCGGCAACGCTGTCATCGGCCATGCTCCACTCGCCTCCCATATCTTGCCGATTACCAGATCTCCAAGAGGCACGGGGGTAAAGATGGCCAACGCGCCGATGCCAATTCCCGCCAAGCTCACGGCCACCCATACGCCCGACCCCAGCAAGGTGATCAGCGCCACCAGGACAAAACCTAGTGCTATCAGTGTAGAATCCATGGTCACCTCAATCTAAAGGCATGCATTACGATGCATGAGCGGAACGGTAAGAAACCTCACGTTTCATCAGCACACCGATTAGATCATCCAGTACGGCGACTGTCAGGACAGCAAGCCCAATCACCATGCCCGTCTGGGGTATCCACAGGGGAATGGCCATCAATCCGGGACTCACCTCATCGAAGACATACCCCTGCCAGGTGAAAATGGCGGCCTTCCAAGTGAGCCAGGAAAGAATAACGAAGGAGCACAGACACACCCACGCTTCAAGAAAGCGTTTCGGCCTCGGCGGCAGAGAATCGATCACCAGCGTGACACGGACATGTGCACCATGCCGCATCGAGTAGCCCAGTCCCAGGAAGGTTGACGCCGCCAAGCAGAAGCCGGCGAACCCGGTCGCATCGACCGTATACCCCAACTGTCTGCCGACTACCTGCGCGGCGATCGAAAGGCCGATGGCGGCGAGAAAAGAAGCCGCCAAGCCGCCTGATAGTCGGTATAGACCATCAAGGAAAATTCTCATGATGCTTTTTCCTTATTCTGCGCTATCGCGCCACTCAACGTAGGTATCAATGATCTGATTGGCCTCATCGCTGGCATCCTGACGCCACTCGGCAAGTATCTCCTCGCCTACGTCGTTGATCGCAGCCTGCAACTCATCAGATGCCTGGCTTACCGTAACCCCATGCTCATCCAGTACGTCATTGTTATCGGTAGAACGCTCTTGGCTCATTTCCCAGCCACGCTCATGGGCGTTACGCGCCGCTTCGCTTACCACTTGTTGTAACTCGTCATCCAAAGCGTCGAGTGCAGCGGGATTGATGATGAGGGCGTTGATGTTGTGCATCGTGCCGGTATAAGTGAAATGATCCACGTAGTCCCATACCTGGACATCGATACCGGTCTGGGCGCTAGTGAACAGTGAGTCGATCATATTGGTCGAGAATGCCTGAGGCACCTCGGAAAAAGGCAGAATCGTGGCATTGAAGCCCAGTTCCTGAGCCATCTGCTGGGTCGGTTGGGAGTAAATCCGAATGGACATGCCATCGATATCGTCCGTCGACTCGATCGGTTTATCGGCAAAGAAACCTTGGCCAGGCCATGAGACATAGGCCAGCGGCAAGATACCCTGTTCGGCCATCACCTCTTCGTAGTAAGGCTGCAGTAGCTCATTGAGTCGGTAGCCTTCTTCATAGGTAGTTGCCAGGCCCGGCAGGCTATCAATACGAAACACGGGGTGTTCATTACTATACGCCCCCAGACGAACCTCACCGAGTTGCACTACGCCGCGCTGCACGGAGCGCTTGATTTCGTCATGGCTCACCAAGGTACCGTTGCTGCGCATATCGATTTTGATACGTCCGTCGCTGTTCTTTTCCACTTCTTCAACGAATTCGCGCAGATTTTGTGAGAAGAAACTATCGTCAGGATATCCGGTCGCCATCATCCAGTTGGTGTTTGCCTGTAGCGAGGGAATGTAGATCATTCCTACAGTCGCAATAACTGGTACCAGGTAGGTATTCTTATAATTCATCTTCAACTCTCCAACTCTAGGTTGCTTAGTTTTGCTATCAAGTAGGCTTCAGATAAAGCTCATCTGCAGTCTGCTGAGTGATATACCCATCCTCGATATCTGCGCGTACCGCTTCCTTGTTGCGATCGGTGGCAAGTCCGTAACCTCCCCCTCCGGGTAATTCGAGGACGACAGTCTCGCCCGGCTCTATAAATTGCAGTCCTTTCGATTTCAGGGGCTTTCCAGACTTCAAGTACACATTCCCGCACGCCCCGGCGTGCCCGCCAGCATGTCCCATGGCCGGATGCCGCACCCGCTCGAACATGGCGTTGAAACTGAAGACATAGCCCTCCTGGGCACCGAACTCGATGACCTGTCCCAGGCCGCCCCGGTGTTCACCTGCTCCCCCTGAATCCGGCCTCAGCTCCTTACGCCAGATGATGATAGGGCCCACGCTCTCGGTAACCTCCACCGGCATGGTATGGACGCCGCTAGGAAATGCTGTGGCGTTAAGACCATCCAAGCCGGGACGCGCTCCGGTACCGCCACTGTTGAACAAAAGGACTTCTGACGTTTCAGCCTCGTGTACCCCTTGTTTATGCAGACTGACATGCAAGTTCCACAGAGCACTAGCGCCCTCGGCCGGTGCCACATTCCGCACGGCTTTCTTGAGCGCCCCTAGCACCAGGTCGGGCACCAGATGTCCAATGGCATGTCGTACCGCCACTGGCGCCGGTCGCTTGGCATTAAGAATGCAGTTGTCGGGCGCCATTGCCTTGAAAGGCTTCAGCGATGCCCAGTTGTTAGGCACTTGTGGAGCGATGGCGCATTTCAGTCCGTAGCAGCCATAGGCCTTGCTGTAGACCAGCGGGACGTTGATGCCGAACGAGCTCTGCGGTGAGGAACCGGCAAAGTCCATCAAAATCTCGCCATCGTCTATAGTCAGCGCAACGTTCAGCTTGAGCGGTTCGTCATATCCATCCGTTGCCATGCTGTAGTCATAAGTGCCTTTGGGCAGCTGTTTGATCTTCTCGATAGTTGCCGCTTCGCTATGTTGAAAAATGAACTCGGCCACACCCTCGATATCATCCAATCCGAACTCGGCCATCATTTCTAACAGACGCTTTCTACCAGTATCGTTGCAGGCAGCCAATGAATAGAAGTCCCCAACCACCTGGTCTTTTTCACGTACGTTGTTGGCAAGAATATCGATCAAGTCCTTGTTGACTACTCCTTCATAAAAAAGCTTGGTCAGGGGGATCAGCAGGCCTTCTTCGTAGAGGGAGCGACCATCAGGGCCGAAACCTCTCCCTCCAATATCCACCACATGGGCAGTGGAGCCAAAAAATCCCACTAGTTCATCCCGATTGAACACCGGGGTTATGACCGTGATGTCATGAAGGTGTCCTGTAGCTTTCCAGGGATCATTGGTGACGAAGACATCGCCCGGCTTCATGTCGTGGTAGCCGAAATGGTCAATGAAGTGAAATACCGACTCGGCCATGGTGTTGACGTGCCCTGGGGTTCCTGTCACCGCTTGAGCGATCAACCGTCCGCGCTTGTCATAGACCCCTGCCGAAAGATCGCCAGCCTCGCGAACGCTGGTGCAGAAAGCGGTCTTGATCAAGGTGATAGCCTGCTCTTCCACCACCGAGATCAGGCGGTTCCACATGATTTGTTTGGAAACGTCCAGTTCGACACTCATCAGATATTCTCCACCTTGTTTTTCTCGATGAATAAACAGCCATCCATCTGTACCTGCATTTTGTAGCCCGGCGGCACGATCGTTGAGGTCTCGGTCTCAACGACCACCAGGGGCCCTTCGCACCTGGCACCCGGCGGCAGGTCTTCTCGCTCATATACCAAGTAGGAGAGCGGCCGGTTTCGTGATGCATCGACGATCTGCCGAGTCATATGGGGAATCGGATCCTGGAAAGTGTCTACGGCATCGTTCGAATAAGGTTGTGTTGCCGTTGGTAGTCGGGAGCTCACATTAAGTGACCAACTGACCACCTCGGCATCCAGACCATCGACGGCATGACTGAATAACTGGGTATAGGCCGCGATGAAATCCTGCTTGAGCCGAGCCTCACAGCCATCAGATAGGCTGAGTTCACTCACCTCAATAGGGATTTCCCAGCCTTGTCCCGCGTAGCGCATGTAAGCCTTAAGTTCGTATATATACTCCTGGTCCCCCCCGGCATCGCCGACAAACGACTCCACTTCCTGGCGCATATCCTCAATTAGCAAGTTTGCTTTTTCACGATCAAAGCTCTCGAGCCGCATGACGCTGCTGCGCAGGGACTCATAACTGAAAGGCGCCTTGAGGAAGCCAATGGCCGACCCGACCCCCGCGCCGGGCGGAATCAACAGGCTATCTACACCAAGCTTCTGACAGAGACGGGCGGCATGTACCGGAGCGGCGCCGCCAAAGGCGACCATGGTGTAAGTTTCCAACTCACAACCGCTTTCCACAGCATGCATGCGAGCAGCATTGGCCATGTTTTCATTCACCACTTCACTGATTGCGTAGGCAGCATCTTCCGCGACACCACCTAGCTGGGAGCTGATTTTCCGATCCAGGGCGATACGGGCGGCCTCGGTATCGAGCCTCATGCTGCCCCCGGCAAACCCCTGAGGATCCAGCTTGCCCAGCAGGAGATCTGCATCGGTGACGGTCGGATGTTCCCCACCAAGACCGTAGCAGGCTGGCCCCGGTTCAGAACCGGCGCTTTCAGGCCCGATACGGATCTGTTTCAGGTCATCCACGGAGGCAATCGACCCGCCACCAGCACCAATCTCCACCATTTCGATGACTGGGATAGAGATGGGCATACCGCTGCCTTTCTTGAAGCGATACGACCTCGCGACTTCAAAGGTGCGTGAGGTTTTGGGTTTCATGTCATTAATCAAGCAAACCTTGGCTGTCGTGCCTCCCATATCAAAGGAAACGACACGTTTCAGGTCATGCTTTTCAGCAATATAGGAAGCATAGATGGTGCCGCCGGCAGGCCCAGATTCAAGTAACCTGACAGGAAACTTGGCAGCAGTACGAAGAGAAATCAGCCCCCCACCCGAGTGCATGAGATACACTGGGCATGTCATACCAGATGTCTTAAGCCGCTCTTCGAGTCGCTCCAGATAGGAAGACATCAAAGGTTTTACATAGGCATTGGCACATACCGTATTGAAACGCTCATATTCACGAATCTGTGGCGATACATCACTTGATATCGAAACCGAAACCCCGCTCAAGCTTTCTTCAATAGCTTTTTTTACCTGCTGCTCATGCATAGGGTTTCGATAACTATGCATCAGCCCGACGGCAACGCTTTCGTAGCCTACTTGCCGAATCTTTTCGATGACTTCCTGAAGCTTATCGTGGTCGACAGGTATCATCTCCTCGCCACTGGCAGCGATCCTGCCTCCTATTACATACCGGTCATGACGCGGGATGAGTGGCGCTGGTAGCACAATATTTAGATCATACTGTTCGAATCGGCTTTCGGTACGCATTTCAATGACGTCGCGAAATCCTTCCGTAGTAATAAACGCCGTATGCGCACCACGCCGCTCGATTAGGGAATTAGTAGCCAGGGTAGTGCCATGGATTACTGTATCGATTTGCGAAAGGGAAATATTGGCCGTTTCAGCTGCTTTTGTGATGCCATCGATAATGGCCTGTTCAGGCTGTGTGTAGTTGGTTAGTACTTTAGAAGAAAACATCTCTTCCCCTTTCTCGAGGGCGACATCAGTAAAAGTCCCTCCGATGTCCACGCCCACACGTATACTGCTTCCACCCATTACCCAGCCCCCTTTCCCAATACAGCTTTTGGAGAATTGTTTAGTTAACCATCAGTTCACTAGAACCTAGCGGTTACTGGGTAGGAAGACTATTCAAAAAAATTTCGTCTAAGGAAAAAACAATTGAGGTCTAAAAAGCGATTCATTCCCTGAGCATGACGCCGCCTGAAGATCAGACAGTCAGATCTTCTTGCTCCTTTGCTGGTAGCCCAACTGCTGTATTTCCTGAATTAATGAAGATTGAATTTCAACTTATAAAAATCTTACTTAGAAAAAGCTGCCTTATTATTAGGGTTAATGAATACGACTAGCATCTGTTAAAGGCGTATGTGCTTAGGTTCTGTCTGAAAAGTCGGCTCTCATGCATCGCTCGATGCAGGCCAGTGTTACCATGGCTTTAAAGCTACTGGCCAGCTTATCGTAACGGGTATTGAGCCGACGTTTTTCCTTTAGCCAGCCAAACAGGCGTTCCACCACGTTACGATTCAACATCCAGTCGGCTGGTCAACAAGCGTTTTGGAGGCAAGATGAGCCGCGCATGATTGCCTGTTCTACATCTATAAGGTGGCTAGACTTTGTCGTCTGAAGCATCCTACCGATCTGATAGAAAATTGCAGATATGTATATTTGTAATACGGCTTTAGTACCCTTTCCAAACATACTAACACTCCCCATATTCAACTAAGCTTCTGTTTTTGTGAAAAAATTAATTGAAAATAAAGATTACCTACTACTAACTAAAAACAAATAAATGTTTGACAACCTTACAAGTTGACGCCTAATCTCCGAATACAAGATCGGTACTATCGGTCCATAACAAGACAAGAGCCGGTAGCTACCGGAGACATGAAAAGGAGGGTACTCGATGGCAGAACAAGAGGCGTCCATGGGCGTCAAACAAGCTTTGCAGGGCGTATCGGGGGTGCATGTTACTCCTTATCACTCTGACGGCCGGATCAATAACGGTTTGCTAGCGGAGGTCATTGACGGCATCACCAACGCCGGTGTGCAAAACATCGTCACTGGCGGCAATACTGGCGAGTTTTATTCTTTAACGCTCAGTGAAATCGAAAATATTTACAATATTGCTGTCAGTAGCGTCTCAGGCAGAGCCATCGTGACGGCTGGTGTAGGCCGTAGTGTTCATGAAGCGGTTCAACTTACTCAAGCTGCCGAAAAGGCAGGGGTAGATGCCGTGATGGTTCATCAGCCACCAGATCCCTTCGCGTCACCCCGCATGCTCTACAACTATATAGAAGAAATTTCGCGCAATACCGACCTGCCAGTCATTGCCTATGCTCGCAACCCAGGTCTCACGCCAGAGCACTTCATAAAGTTAAGCGAAATCGACAATGTAGTGGCTGTTAAATATGCCGTGCCGGATCCATTACGCCTGGCCGAATGCATCCGCGCTACCAAAGGTTCCTCCCTTCAATGGATCTGTGGGCTCGCTGAGAGTTGGGCATTGCCTTTTTATGCCTATGGTGCGCGGGGATTCACGTCAGGGCTTGTAAATATAAATGCACAGCTTTCTATGCATTTTTATCAAGCCCTGGAACAAGCTAACTGGAAAGAAGCACGGAATTTAGTAGAGCAAATAGCTAGCTTCGAAGAGATGCGGACTTTAGAGCAGAACGGTACGAACGTGACTGTAGTAAAAGACGCAATGAGATTAAACGGAATGGATGTAGGACCTGTAAGGCCTCCTGGAGTCGATCGGTTAGATGATAAAAACCTGCAGAGCCTGCAACAGATTCTGGATAAGTGGAAGCAGGAGTAGTCACAATATATCCCTAGCTAAGCAACAATAAAAATGGAGTCAACATGCCAACTACAAAATTAACAAAAAGTATGATTACAGCTTTGGGCGCCCTGACATTAGCATCAAGCGTGTCAGCGGCAAACTTTCCAATGCGAGATATAAGACTAATCGTACCGTGGCCTGCGGGAGGAGGCACCGACGCGATAGCGCGAAAAACTAGCAACCTCGCCGAAGAACAGCTCCCTGTATCAATCTATGCAGAAAATATTTCTGGAGCAGTTAGCGCAACTGGGCTAATGCAAATGATACAGTCTCGTCCAGACGGCCATACAGTAGGAGTTTTAACCTACGATAGCGTAATTACTGTCCCCCGTAGTGAGCTAGTTCCTGGATATGATCTCGACAAGATGGCATTTATTGCTCGCCTTACCCAAGAGTCGGATGCGCTTGTCGTATCATCACGCTCAGGTTTCAAAAGTTTCGAGGAACTCATCAATGCCGCAAAGGAGAACCCCGGCAAGATTCGCATCGGGGTAATGCCTGAGGGATCGGGTCCCTACCTTGCTGCTCTGCGTATTGAGATGGCGACTGGCGTGGACTTCAACATAATTACCTACCCCGGTGCAGCTGCCGAAGAATCAGAAGCCATGCTATCGGGTGAAATAGATGGCGCTATTGCAAGTCTTGGGGATTTTGCAGGACTGATCGAATCAGGGGATGTCCTAGGCGTAGTCGAACTCTCTTCCGAGCAGAACCCCTCTTACCCAGATGTGCCTCCTATTAGCGAGCTTGGGCATGAGTTAGAGTCGGGCAGCTTTATCGTTCTAGCCACCCCAGAGGGCACGCCTGACGATTCTGTAGAAATACTTGAGAATGCCTATAAACAAGCCTTTGAAAGCGAAGAGTTCCAACAGTGGGTGACTCAGGTTGGTGTGACACCTAGTTGGCTGGGATCTTCTGAAGTTGGGAGCTGGCTAAGGGAGCGGCAATCTGAAACCTATTCGTTGATGGACGAGCTCGGACTATAAGCTCGAGTCACACAGCGCACTTCCCCAGGGGTAACCCTGGGGTTACGGTCGAGGACAAGGCTATGTCATTCATACCTGTAACTAGAACAAAGAGGCTTGTTTTCCCTCTTTTTCTATTGGCGTTTTCACTTATTTACTTAATTTCCTCCATATCACTAGGTGCGCCGTTGAACAATGGGCGCTTAACACCTTCATTTTTTCCTCTTCTTCTAGGGGGAATTTCCACAGCCTTTACGCTTATGCTTCTTATTCGTACGGTAAGGCAAGAAAGAAATGAGGAAGTCAGGGATTCGCCCCAGAAGGAACCGGGAACAAGAAGTATAGATAAGTTTCTTCCTCTGTTGGTTATTGCCGCTACAGTTTTCTATACCATTCTCTTCCCTATTATTGGCTACTTTTTATCGTCATTACCTTATGTATTCTCTATTATCATAATCTTCTCTGACCTGAACAAACTAGCCACTAAGTTCTTGCTAACAATAGCTGTAGTATTTTTAGGATACCTACTCTTTGAGCAAGTATTCCGTGTTCGGCTACCGGCATTATGGGGATAATTAATGGACTTCATATTACTTGTTATTAGTAGCTTCGGGCTGCTATTAAACCCGGTCACACTTACTTATGTAGTCTTAGGGTTTTTGATAGGAACTATATTTGCTGCTATTCCAGGCCTCACAGCCACACTGGCCTTGGCGCTGCTGCTTCCACTGACTTATAGTCTAGATGTCACTACTGCTCTAATGGCATGTGCCAGTATATATATGGCGGGCATGTGCGGTGGGAGCATTACCGCGACAACTATTAATATACCGGGTGCTCCCTCGTCTATGATGACAGCACTTGAAGGCTACCCAATGCAGCAACGCGGGCAAGGAGCTTTGGCTCTAGGTCATGCCGCGCTTGGCTCCATGGTGGGTGGTGGTCTGGGCGCCGTATTGCTGATTATCCTTGCTCCCTTCATTGCGAAGGCATCGTTATTAGTACAGACCCCTGGCAAGTTTTCCTTGATTGCCTTTGCGTTGATAGTCGTCGTGGCTGCGCAGCGTGGAAAAATAACCAAGGCAGCGATCGCCGCCTGTCTTGGGCTTATGCTGGCTACCATTGGTTTAGATTCCATGGTTCCCATTGCCCGTTTAACATTCGGTGTACCTGCGCTGACGGCTGGCATCGACCTTATGCCAGTCATCATTGGGACTTTTGCAATTAGCGAAATACTGATACAGGCTGGCTCAATAGCCGAGCACCGGAAGTTGTCAAAGGAAATACTCAAAGCAAATCCCATTAAACGGCGAGACTTTATCCCACCGCTATCTTCCGTCCGTGAGATTGGCCTATGGTGCTACCTCAAATCTTCAGCCATCGGCTACCTTGTGGGTACACTACCTGGTGCCGGCGGATCAATGGGCAGCTTTCTCGCTTATGTCGAAGCTGTTAGAACTTCAAAAAACCCAGAGAGTTTCGGAAAAGGTAATCCTAAAGGCATCGCTGCTGCAGAAAGCGCCAATAATGCGGTTTGTGGTGGTGCATTTGTCCCTATGCTGACATTTGGCATTCCTGGCGACCCTATCACCGCTATCGTACTGGGTGTGCTAGTTATCAATGGTATCCAGCCAGGCCCCCAATTACTGGCCGATCAAGCAGGGCTGGTTGCTCCGATGCTTGCCTCCTTGCTCTTTAGCGCTGTGATTCTCATCCCCCTAACCCTGTTCTTGCTGGGGCCATATTTCATTAGGATCGTTTCTATACGTAAAGATGTGCTTTACGGCTCCATTGCCCTTCTCGCTGTTGTTGGCAGCTACGTAGCGACTTACTCAGTCTTCCAGATGTATTTGGCGCTGGTGTTAGGCATCTTAGCCTACTTCCTTAGGAAGAATGGCTTCCCTGTCATTACGCTACTTCTAGGTTTCATTCTAGGGCCTAATCTAGAAGATTTCTTGAGGCGCTCGTTAACGTTGTCGAATGGCAATCCGCTTACTTTTATCACGAGTCTTGATAGCCTGTTCTTTATATTACTGACATTATTTTTCGTTTACTTTCTCGCCATCAGGAAACCTATGGAGAATCCTGCGGCTTCCATTAAATCCAATTAATAACGATTGAGTGCTTATGATGGCTGTTTTGGAAGCATCACCGAAGCGGGAAAAGCTTGCTGACCAACTTTACGGCATGCTAACGCAAGGTATTATCGACGGCAATTACAAGAAAGGCGGGAAATTGCCTTCTGAAAAAAAGATTTGTGAAATGTATTCTGTTTCGCGCCCAGTGGTAAGGGAGGCGCTGATGCGTCTCCAAGCCGATGGTATCGTCGTTTCTCGCCAAGGGTCGGGGTCTTATATACAGCACATCCCTCCTGCAGGACTTACGCAGTATGCAGATGCCGCAGACATTTCTATACTCCTCAAGAGCTACGAGGTTCGTATCGCTTTGGAGTGCGAGTCTAGTTCATTAGCCGCTATGAGGCGTAGTGATAAGCAGCTGGTACAGCTCCATCAAGCCTTAACCAAGATGGAAGAAGACATTCTTCAAGGGCAAATCGCTACTATCTCCGACTTCCAATTTCATATGGTTATTGCCCAGTCCACCGGCAACGACATGTTTCCTGAAATCCTTCAATCCATACACTTTAGCGTCGAAAAGGCCATGACTATGGCTTTAAGCATTACCAGAAGTGCTAGCCAGGAAAGGATACAGAAGGTTTTGAACGAGCATCGCGTTATCTACGATGCTATCAAGCAAAAGGATCCAGAGGGGGCCAGATTAGCCATGCGCCACCATATCAGCTGTGTCCGCCAGCGTGTCACCGATAACTTGAGTGATGCATGAGTTATACCGGGGTTCAAAAGCGCCAGTGACGAGTTACACAATTGAGCTCCCCCGCTGCTAACAGGACTTCCTTTAGCTATGGTGCTGGTACATAGACCATGGACGAGATCTTAAGTTGGGTAACTCCTGGCTCCTGGGAGTCAGGAATTTACTGCAGCGCAAAAAACAAACAACATCAGGAGAACTCGCATGTTTCAGTCTAGCAACCCCCACCCTCGCAGCGGTGGTCAAGCTCTTGTCGACCAGCTACTCATACATGGCGCTGATTGCGCATACTGTGTACCAGGTGAAAGCTACCTTGAAGTTCTGGACGCGCTGCATAATGTACGTGATCGCTTCACTCTCTATAACGCCCGGCATGAAGCTGGTGCGGCCAACATGGCGGAAGCTTATGGCAAGCTGACCGGCAAACCGGGTATCTGTATGGTGACACGGGGGCCTGGAGCGTGCCATGCATCCATCGGGGTCCACATCGCTTATCAGGATTCAACACCAATGATCCTGCTGATCGGCCAGGTTGACCGGCTGTCGATGGATCGCGAAGCCTTCCAGGAGATCGACTACGGCCAAATGTTCGGCGGCATAGCGAAATGGGTCGCTCAAATCAATGATGCGACGCGGATACCAGAATATTTGGCCCGTGCTTTCCGCGTTGCCACGTCGGGCCGCCCTGGCCCCGTGGTGCTAGCCCTACCTGAAGACATGCTGACCGATATTGTAGAGGTTATGGATGCCCCTCCCTATACATCGACCCTCCCAGATGCATCATCGGCTGCCATCGAAGAAATACGGTCTCTTTTAACGACAGCTCAACGTCCTTTAATGCTTGTAGGTGGTAGCGGATGGAGCGACGAAGCGTGCAGGAACATTACCCGCTTCGCTGAAGCTAACGGCGTGCCAGTGGCTTGCTCTTTTCGCCGACAGGATATCGTAGATAATAACTCAGAGGTCTATATCGGCGATTTCGGCACGGCCGGCCCGCCACAACTGGTCAGTCGTATTAAGGAAGCAGACGTGCTTTTGGTCGTGGGGGCTCGCCTCGGGGAAATGACAACTAAGACGTATACGACCGTAGGTTCGCCAGCACCGCAACAACGCCTGATCCATATCCATAGCGATGCCGATGAAATAGGCCGTGTTTACAGCCCTGAACTCGGACTTGCCATTGCTCCAGAGAATTTTGCTCGCGCAGTAGCCGATTGCCAATGGGTCGATCCACAGCGCTGGCGTGAATGGCTAAGTTCAGCACGTAAGGACTACCTTGACGACACTAAAGCGCCTGCGTATGAAGGCGAGCTTGATATGGCTCAAGCGCTGATTGACGTTCAGGAAGTTCTGCCAACAGACTTTATCGTCACCCTCGATGCTGGCAATCATACCGGTTGGGGACAGCGGTTCTTGCGTTATGGGCGCCCTGGCAGACAGGTAGGCTCGACCTGCGGTGCGATGGGCTATTCCGTACCCGCGGCCGTTGCTGCCTCGCTACTTTTCCCGGAAAAGGTAGTGCTCTCTTTTGTTGGCGATGGTGGTTTCATGATGAGCGGTCAGGAAATTGCCACCGCCGTACAACACGGCGGTAAACCAATTATCCTGCTCTTCAATAACGGTAGTTACGGCACCATCCGTATGCATCAAGAACGCGAGCATCCCGAGCGAGTAGTAGGCACAGATCTGGTGAACCCTGACTTTACCGGTATGGCAAGATCACTTGGCTTACATGCTGAAACCGTCACTCAGACAGAAGATTTCAAGCCAGCACTAGAGCGCGCCATCGCCGCTAATCGCCCCGCGCTGATCGAACTTAAAACCGATCCTGAGCTGATCTCAACCCGCACAACCATTAATACTCTGCGCAATGATGCGCATAGGCGTAACAAAACGTCTTATTAATCGTCTGTCTGCAGTCCGTAAAATAAGGAGAAAACTATGTTCGTCGACCTTCGCACCTACACTATGTTCCCTGGTCGCCTTAACACCTTCCTAGACCTTTACGAGCGTGAAGGCCTGCCGATACAGAAAAAGCACTTGGGGGAGCCGCTTGGTTATTTTATTACCGAGACAGGAACATTAAACCAAGTGGTTCATATATGGGGCTATGAAAGCGCTGCAGACCGGGAGCGTCGCCGACAAGCGATGGAGAGTGATCCTGACTGGATTGCTTATCGGCGTAAAAGCGCAGAAGCCGGTAATGTACAGCATCAAACCAATAAGCTGCTGCGATCGGCAAGCTTTTCACCGATGTGACCATTAACCAAGCCAAATAGCCTATATAAGACTTACGGACACTACTCTCGAATAAGGAAGGTTAGCTCTAGGCGAATCGGTTGCGAAGCGCCTAGACATCTTTTCTTTAGTTCTGGGTAGCGTTACCAGTTTCATCTGGTCGCCACGATAAAATGACCGTTCACTCTCAGAAAATTCTTGATATAGGTAAGGTGCCTTTCAGGCATGCTTTTTTGTAACACTATCGGCAACTAACTACGATCACGTTAGAGGTAATCATGTACCCAGATGTTCAGCTTTTTATCAATGGCGAGTGGTGTAGTGCGATAGCCGGCAAGACGATTCCAGTGATTAACCCGGCGACAGAGGAGACTATTGGCCATATCGCTCATGCTGAAAAGGATGATCTCGATTTGGCGCTCAACGCCGCAGAGCAAGGCTTTAACGCCTGGAAGGCAACTCCACCATTTGAGCGTAGCAAAGTGATGCGCAAAGCTGCAGAGCTGTTACGCGAGCGTGTTGATCAGATTGCCGCGATCATGACCACTGAGCAGGGCAAGCCGCTGGCACAGGCGCGTATTGAGACGCTGGCGGCAGCCGATACCATCGACTGGTTCGCCGAGGAAGCGCGGCGCACCTATGGGCAAGTAATTCCTTCACGGCAAGCCAATGTGCAGCAATTAGCAGTAAAAATACCAGTTGGTCCGGTTGCTGCCTTTACACCTTGGAATTTTCCAATCAACCAAGTGGTTCGTAAGCTCTCCGCTGCATTGGCAGCGGGCTGCTCAATCATCGTCAAGGCGCCGGAAGATACGCCTGCGGCTCCCGCCGAGCTGATCCGTGCCTATGCTGATGCTGGAGTGCCAGCAGGCGTGGTCAACCTTGTCTACGGCGTACCAGCCGAAATTTCGGAGTATCTGATTTCGCATCCCTCCATTCGCAAAATCTCGTTCACTGGCTCAACCGCAGTCGGCAAGCATCTTGCGGCGTTAGCGGGCCAGCATATGAAAAAGGCAACGATGGAGCTTGGCGGTCACGCACCGGTAGTCATCTTCGAAGATGCAGATCTCGATGCTGCCGCTAAGCAGCTTGCTGGCGCTAAGTTTCGCAACGCCGGTCAGGTATGCATCGCACCGACACGCTTTCTCATCCAAAAAAGCGTCTACGAAAAATTTATTGATAAGTTCGTTGCCGCTGCTAGCAACATCAAAGTGGGCAATGGCCTCAAAGAAAATACGACTATGGGGCCGATGGCGCATCAACGAGGGCTTGAGTCGCTCGAACGCTTCGTGACTGACGCAATAGAGAAAGGCGCCAAGGTTCGTCTCGGTGGCAAGCGCCTTGAAGGTAAAGGTTTTTTCTTCGAGCCCACCGTCCTTTCCGAGGTCCCAATGGATGCCAGCGCAATGAGCGAAGAACCTTTTGGTCCGCTGGCACTGATGGTACCTTTCTCGACTTATGAAGAGGCAGTTATAGAAGCTAACCGACTGCCCTATGGGCTTGCCGCTTACGCCTATACACGCTCTAACACAACTGCAATGGCACTGGGACGTGATATCGAAAGCGGCATGTTAACGATCAACCACATAGGCTTCGGTCTGCCTGAAACGCCATTTGGTGGAGTGAAAGACTCGGGGTACGGTACCGAAGGCGGCAGCGAGGCGATCGATGCATATCTTGATACGCGCTTTATCTCACAAGCCGGGGCATGAGCAATTTGTCCGCGCGTTCTCAACTGGGACGTGCGGATATTTTCGTATCTGCTTGTAGGGTACTTCGAGCCTGCTGACCTCTCTTAAACCTAGTGAGTATAGGTGTGGGTGGATAATTGTTATCTAACGTAATAGCCGATGCTGTAGAGATCGAGATATTTCGTTCTATTTATATTTAGCACTTGGATCAGCTATATTTGTTGGGCGCTCTACCTACGCAAAAGTTTCATGAATGTCGATCTTTATGACTAGCCCATAGTAAGAAAAGGCCTGACATCACAGCGGTAATAAAAATAATGCCTAAAAGGCCATAGACCTCAACAGGTATCACCATATACAAAACCTTAATTCGAGCCGAGCTTCTCAAGCTCGACTATGCGACTCGCCGCAAAGGGTGCCGCCGTTTACGTGCCCGATCTACCCGGCCATGGCAAAAGTGACACACCCGAATCGCCCTTGAACATGCTCGGCTTGGCTAATGCCCTGATCGATTGGCTGGATGCCATGGACATTGCACAAGCCGACCTAGTGGGGCATTCAATGGGTTGTCAGATAGCGTCTGATGTGGCTGTTCGTTTCCCCACTCGGGTAAGACGCTTGGCCCTGATAGGGCCGACAGTCGACCCTTCACATCGCAACATCCACGCTCAGCTGCTTCGGGCGCTCTACGCCTGTACCTTCGAGCGCCCCGGGTTCTTCCTGCATGTCATGGCTGATTATTGGCGCATGGGAACGCGCCTCTGGCCCGAAGCGATCGCCATGCTCAATTATCCTATCGAAGAGAAGCTTTCTTGCATTGAGCAGCCCGTGTTACTGGTTCGTGGCCAGCGGGATAAGATAGCGCCACAACGCTGGCTCGACCAAGCGAGCCAAATGACTGGTGCGGAGCGGGTAGTGACCATCCCTAACTGGGGTCATAATGTCATCTACAGTGCGCCTGATGCGGTAGTGGCTGAGCTATGGTCATTCTTGGGTTAGAGGCTACCTCTTTTGGCCTCCACTTAGCG
>NZ_RZHF01000009.1 GCF_003990185.1 Vreelandella nanhaiensis
CCGTTGTCACAACGAATAGAGTGCGGCTTACCACGCCATTCAATGATCTGGTCTAGCGCCCGGATAACTCGTTCAGTAGGCAACGAGATGTCTACTTCGATACCAAGACCTTCTCGGTTAAAGTCGTCGATCACATTCAGTAGACGGTAGCGACGACCGTCGCTCAGTTGGTCATGCATAAAATCCATAGACCAGCTGTCATTAATCGTTTCAGGCACCGCTAAAGGTTCAGGCTTCTCGCGGATTAACCGTTTCTTCGGTTTGATCCGAAGATTCAGCTCCAACTCTCGGTAAATCCGGTAGACCCGCTTATGGTTCCAACGAAAGCCTTTCACATTACGTAGGTGCAGGAAGCACAAGCCAAAGCCCCAGTTTCTCTGGTTATGCGTCAGCGTGATCAACCAGTCGGCGATTTGATCGTTCTCGCCGCGGAGCTTCGCTTGGTATCGATAGCAATTTTCACTGATGCTAAACATCCAGCAGGCTAGGCGGATGCTGACGTGCTTTTCCATGACGGCTTTCTGCGCCATCTCACGGCGACGAGACGGCTTCACCACTTTTTTTCGATGGCTTCCTTGAGGATATCCGCTTTCAATCGTTCCTCGGCATACATCTTCTTGAGCCGTCGGTTTTCATCCTCTAGCTCTTTTAGCCGTGCCATCATGGACGCATCCATACCACCGAATTTAGCTCGCCACTTATAGAAGGTCGCGCTGCTCATACCGTGCTCACGACATAGCTCCGGAACCGGGGCACCGCCTTCGGCTTGCTTGAGGATTGACAGTATTTGGCTGTCAGAAAAACGTGATTTTTTCATGCAGAATCTCCCTGCGTTTAGCTTACGGAAAATTCTACTTTTGAGCACCCTGGTTTTTCGGGGGGATTACCTCAGAGTGGCTCCGAAGGACGATTTACGGATCAGCAAACCACTGGCATTAACTAAAGTACACATGGCACCGAGCTGCTCGTTGATTTCCTGGAATCCATCCTTCAAGTAGCTCTGACTGAATTTTCCAGGATAAGCCATATCTAAATACGGCATCAGCGCATTTTCTTTCAGGGTTCCATGTTCATCAATGATTTCTGTTTTCGCGCTGGCGATGTTCACCATCGGATCATCAAAATATGGCAGCAACGTTTCCAGAAAATTGGTATCACAACTATCGTCCCCTTCCGCAATCCATACTACGTCGCCACTAGCCATACGGATGCCTTTTTCCCACTGTTTGAAGGGCGACCCTGAGTTTTTGTCGTTCTCCGCCAATGTTATCCGGGTGTCTTCCAGGTAGGGGCGGACCTTTTCGACGGTGTTGTCGGTGGAGCAGTCATCCAGGGCAATGATCTCGATATCTTTAATCGGCTGGGCAAGGATGCTGTCCAGACGTTCCTCGATGAACTTTTCGTGGTTATAGAAAGGCACAATAACGGAGACAGAAGGCTTGTAGCCGGTAACGCGCTGTATGGTACTGAAGATTTTAAGGTTTTGCTGTTCAGTGGTGTAATTTTCAAACAGTTTCCGCCTTGCGGTGTCGCCCAGTGCCTTCTTTTGATGTGGATGTTCCAGAAGCCTTTGTAATGACTCGGAAGCCATTAAGGTATCAATAGCTGGTACCGCGATGCCAGCATCGTCTTCAATGAATGCAGTGATGCCAGTCGCTGGTTCAAAGCAAACGGTCGGCACGGCATGCTGGGCGGATTCAAGTACAACTAACGGGAAGGGGTCTTCTCTGGATGACATGAAGAATACATCAGCAGCAGCCAACAGTCTGTTGGCGTTGTTGCGGTTACCGGCAAAGTGTATCCAGTTCTTTTCTTCCTCGCTTAGTGATCCTTCCAGCTCTTCCCTCCAAGGCCCCTGGCCCATCCACAGAAATTCGATGGGTCTGGCCGTTTTCCGCTTCAGAAGACGAGCGGTCTCAAGGAACAAGTCAGGGCCTTTGCGTTCATACAGGGTGCCACAGCCAATCACAACAAATGCGTTCGGGCTTAGACCCAGCTCTTGTCGGGCTTCGGCCTGAAGCTCATTGGTGGTGGCGTCATTCCGTGCCACGGGGTTAATGAACGCCGGTACCGTTGTCAGTGTTTCTCTGGGAATCTCATATTTAGATGCAAGCGTTGCCGACGATGCGGGAGAAGCGGATATCCAGTGTTTGGTATGGCTGAGCAGTGTTTGCATTTCCGTCGGAAAAGTTGCCAACACTTTTTCCATTTCGTGGATATGGGTGATGACATCGCAGTCCAGGGTAATACCATGCTCTTCTAACAGCGGGAATAGCCTGCCAGATACCACGGTATTTAGATAGGCGAATTCAAAGTCTTCATGCAGAAAGGCTTTTAGGGCTTGCGCATGATCTGCACCGTCCCCTGGCAAAACGTACACATCGGCGAATTCCGCATAGCGATCTGCCACGGGGCCAGGGGCAAGCAACAGGAGTTTGATTTGCCGCGCAGTATGATTATAGAACCAGCGTACAACTTCCAGCAGCACAATCTCTGAGCCGGCCAGAACGCCATCGTGCCCGACAAATAGAAGGGGCTTGGCCGCATTGATGGTAATCCTATCATCGTCTTCCAGGGGGGAATGACTAGCGCGGCCCTCTTCTCGCCCCGAATCAATGTAATGACGGAATGCCGAAATATCCGCTTTGCGAACGTCTGCATTCAGTTTGTAATAGAAGGTAGGATCAAATGACTCATTCGGCTGACGCCCTTCTTTTTCGCCGCAGGCATAATAATGCCACTCGGGATCGATACCAGCCTCTGCTACATCAAGGTTTTTATCTAGATAATAGTTACTATCAAATTGAGCGCTATAAATGCCACTTTGAGCTTTGTCTTTCTTTTCAAACTCTATCTTTAAATTAGTTGCTGAGCGTTCAATTTGCCTATCTGGCTTATGCAGATTAACGTAGCTTCTACCTTCATATTTTCCGTAACGAATATAGTGGGTAATTAAATCAAAACCAACACTAAGTGACTGAAGGTCTTCGTAGCTTTCTTTATAAAAAACAGTATCAAAATCACCTGCTGCTATCACAGCATCATACTGTTTTTTTTCTTCTTCATTCTGCAGGCGCCCTTCATCACGACCGTGCAATAAAAAATGAATCAAAGGATGTATCCCTGAATCTTTAACATCAGGATAGTTGTTTAAATACCAAACAGGATCAAAATCTTTGTTGGGTTTTCTTTTTTCTGCTAACCCCACTTTAATAAAATGTTCAAGAGGAGATTCATCTGCTAATCTAGAATCTTGGTAGCTACGCAAGTAATAAAACTTATCAAAGAAATTAGTTTTCTCCAATATCTTTTTAATATATTTCGACTTCATTGTTTTTCCAATTCTTTTTTAAAAAAAACTTTATGTAAATTCCGAATCGGCTTGGTGTAGATCCAACTTTTGCTTTCTTTGATACGAGAAAGGTCTTTAACGACTTGATCAATTGATTCCGTCAACAACTTTACTTCTTGAGCCAATTTATTTCTATCTTGTATAAGCTTGACTTTTTCATCTTCTAGTTCTTTAATCTTTATTTCATATTGTTCTTCACGATCGACTCTGGCGTATTCCATCTGAGATTTCTCGACTTCTAGCTGGCGTAGCAGATCTTCTTTGACCTGCAAGATCTGCTCATTGGCGTGCTGCTGCTCGCTTAGCTGCTGCTCAAGAGTGTGGATGCGATCTTCGTCAGATGCTTTCTGCGTTTGTTTAGTTTTTTTTACGGTTTCCAAGTCGCCAAGCAGGCTTCTCATCTCGCGTTCTAGCTGTTCCCGCGCACCAGCTAATTCTGCTTTCTCGCCCTCCAAAATCTTTATCTCTGCTTGGCTCTGCTCCACTTGGTCGGCTCTAGCCTGCTCTAACTGAGTCTTCTCGGCTTCTAACTGGCGTAGCAGGTCTTCTTTGCCCTGCAACATCTGCTCATTGGCGTGCTGTTGCTCGCATAGCTGTTGTTCAATAGTGTGAATGCGATCTTTATAAGATGATTTCTGTGTTTGTTTGGCTTTTTTAACGGCTTCCAAGTCGCCAAGCAGGCTTCCCATCTCGCGTTCTAACTGCTCCCGCGCACCAGCTAGTTCTGCTTTCTCGCCCTCCAAAGTCTTTATCTTTGCTTGGCTCTGCTCCGCTTGATCGGCTCTAGTCTGCTCTAACTGAGTCTTCTCGGCTTCTAACTGGCGTAGCAGGTCTTCTTTGCCCTGCAAGACCTGTTCATTGGCATGCTGCTGCTCGCTTAGCTGCTGCTCTAGGCTCTGTGCGCGATCACTAGCTTGATCTCTTTGTGCATGAAGAGCACGAGAAATGTCACTTTGAAATTGCACATCATGAGTATGAAATAACTTGTAGAGCGAACTGGCCTCGTTAAATATGACATCAAACTCGTCAACTGTCGCTTCTGAAAAGTTTTCTCTTTCTACAAAAGCAATTAGCTTCTTAATAAAAAAAGGAATTTCCTCTGCAACATTATTAAGATTAAGATTATGGTGCTTAAGCTCTTTTTCTAAAAAATTACTACGAACTTCACCAATGGAAGAAGATTCAGCTTTAACACCAATAAAGTTTGCAATTTTGGTAATTTCTTCTTCGGCATTAGTCAACAGGCTATTAAAGCTTAAAAAATAACGTGAGTAAGACCTAGAATACTTTTCTGCATACAAAACGTGTTTAACCCAAATCAGAAGAGATTTATCTGTGGAAAAATCATTGCGAGACTTAAGTGAACGTGCTACTTCAAAAGGGTTGC
This sequence comes from Vreelandella nanhaiensis, assembly GCF_003990185.1. Taxonomy (GTDB): domain Bacteria; phylum Pseudomonadota; class Gammaproteobacteria; order Pseudomonadales; family Halomonadaceae; genus Vreelandella; species Vreelandella nanhaiensis. The sequence goes on from NZ_RZHF01000009.1 coordinate 4,740, forward strand.
GATAAGGTAAGATAACCTTAATTTCTATCTCAAGCTCTTTGAGTGCGCGCTCCCAAAGCGGGAAGGTAACACACATTCTAGGATCTTTAAGCGCAAAGATTTTGCTATAAGAAAACTCTTCCTCGATTAATCTCTTGGTTCTATCTAGATATTTCTCTATCAGATCGTTTGTTAAATGCTTTTGAAACCGTGTGTCGTCATAACTGGAACCTGATTCTTTTAAAATAAGTTCATTAATCTCTATAACTCTACGGCCCTCGAAAAAACCTTTTGGGTTATCATCTTGTGCTGGCCATAAATCTTGCGGAAGAGAAACTCCTAATTTTTCTAATGCACCTGTTACGGCAGAAGTCCCACTGCGATGCATCCCTAAAATGAGCACACACGTTTTCATTGTCATTCCTTTAATTTTTGTTTTTTATGAAAATTTAGGTGCGTTCTTCCAAGAGCAACCTTTGGCATCTTTATCTGAAACCTGAGGCTCCATGTCTTTCTTCAGTGGCCATTGTATGGCTAATGTAGGGTCCTTCCATAAAATGGATACTTCATCACCAGGATTGTAGTAATCAGTACACTTATATTGAAATTCTGCTTCTTCACTCGTCACGTAAAAACCATGCGCGAAACCTGGCGGCACCCACAGCAATTGTTTGTTTTCTTCACTCAAAAGCACACCCACCCATTGACCAAATGTAGGTGAGCTTTTCCGCATATCTACCGCAACATCGAATACTTCACCACGGGTTACGCGTACCAGCTTGCCTTGTGGCTGCTCATATTGATAATGCAGTCCGCGTAAAATTCCTTGAGCCGATTTGCTATGGTTATCTTGTACAAACTGGTAACTGCCGCAATGGTTTTCAAATTCGCTCTGGCGGAAGGTTTCAAGAAAGAAACCACGCTCATCGCCAAATACTTGCGGAGTTAGCAGTACTACATCTGGAATAGCGAGTTTTTCGTATTGCATGATTAGACCGTGAATAGTGAGTGATGAAGTATGGGTACCGAGTAATGCTAGTTATCGCCTCCTCTTTCACTTCCTACTTCTTACCGCTTAAAAGGCGCTGTAGGTATTGGCCGTATTGGGTTTTGGAAAGCGGCTTGGCAAGCTCATTTAGACGTTCATCGTTGATCCAGCCGTTTTGCCAAGCGATCTCTTCCAGACAAGCGATTTTCAGCCCCTGGCGGTGCTCTATGGTTTGTACGTACTGGCTAGCTTCCAGCAAGCTGTCATGGGTGCCAGTATCTAGCCAGGCAAAACCGCGGCCTAAACGCTCTACTCGCAAATCACCACGCTCCAGGTAGACATTATTAACACTGGTAATTTCCAGCTCGCCACGTTCGGATGGCTTGACCCGCTTGGCAATTTCGACAATGTCATTGTCATAAAAATACAATCCTGTCACCGCATAGGCGGATTTTGGCTTTTCCGGTTTTTCTTCAATCGAAAGCGCTTTGCCCTCTTCACTGAATTCCACTACTCCAAACCGCTCAGGGTCTTTGACCAAATAACCAAATACGGTGGCGCCTTTTGCATGGTTACTGGCACGTTTTAGTTGGTCAGAAAAATGCTGACCGTGAAAGATGTTATCGCCCAACACTAAGCAAACGGGGCTTTCACCGATAAACTCTTCGCCGATGAGAAACGCTTGGGCCAAGCCATCTGGGCTTGGCTGTTCGGCGTACTCAAAACGAACACCAAAATCTTCGCCGTTACCTAACAAGTTTTTATATTGAGGAAGGTCTTCTGGCGTAGAGATAATCAAGATATCGCGAATACCGGCGAGCATGAGCACAGAAACCGGATAATAGATCATCGGTTTGTCATACACAGGTAGTAGCTGTTTGGAGACCCCCCGCGTTATAGGGTGCAAACGGGTGCCGGAACCGCCTGCCAGAATAATGCCTTTTCTTTGCGAGGAGTCAGTGGTAAGGGGTGAAGTGTTCATAATTCATTGGCCTTCAGTATTTTCATGTGCAATGCGGGACGTGTCGTACTTATCAGCACTTACTCGTTACTTCTCACAATATTCTTTAAGCGTTAGCGCTAGCTGGCTTTGCCAGGTAGGCATAACGATACCTAACGCATTTTCAAGCTTATCAAGCGCCATACGCGAATTTAGCGGACGTTGCGCGGGGGTTGGATAATCCGATGTGGGCATACCTGCTGTCCTTTCAGGCTTAATGGCCAGCCCTTCACCTAGTTCAGTGGCCTGCTCAAAAATCTCACACGCAAACCCATGCCAACTGGTTTCTCCACGCGGGGCTAAGTGATAGATGCCATTGGGAATGCGGATAAGCAGTTGTGAATCGTGAGGAGTGAATGTCATAGAAGTCACTTGGGCAATAAGACGCGCGGGGGTGGGCGCACCTATCTGATCATTCACAATGCTAAGCGCATCACGCTCACGCCCTAGGCGTAGCATGGTTTTCATGAAGTTGTTACCGCGTGCGGCATATACCCAACTGGTGCGGAAGATCAGATGGCTAGCGCCACTTTCAATCACCGCGTTGTCCCCTTCCAGCTTGGTTTGGCCGTATATACTTAGCGGGCCGGTGGGGCTGTTTTCCTGCCATGAGGTTTCCCCGTTGCCTGGGTATACGTAATCGCTTGAATATTGCACCAGGGTAATATCGTGCTGGGCGGCGTAGCGCGCCAGTTGTGCGGGAAGCTCTGTGTTTAAACGCCTGGCCTGTTCTGGTTCGCTTTCGGCTTTATCTACGGCAGTGTAGGCGGCGGCGTTAAGGATTAACGCGGGCTTGTGTTCGGTAAGGTAAGCATCGACGGCCTGAGCGTTGGTTAGATCGAGTTCCTGACGGCTGGGGGCCAGAATGCTGCCGAAGACGGCAAACTGACGCTGAAGTTCAAAACCAACCTGGCCGTTGCCACCGGTGATGAAAATATTCATGGAAAATCCTTTTCGTGCATATTGCTTTAATTATATTGCCGTGCTGACCTTCGGCACCGCTGATCGCGGTGCTTCCGCGGGTGCGCCTAGTGGCTTACCACGCGCTACGGTTATCAGGTTATGCAAGTACGTGCATGGCACATGCTCGGGAGAGGCTCGTACCGTAGCGCGTGGTAACGTTTTGCGAGGGTACGAGCAAATAAGGCACCCGCGGGTAGCGGCTACCAAGCCGCCTTGTATGCATCGCCGAACTTATACTTTGGCATAATATAACCCAACCCCGGCAGCGCTAATCGCGCTGCTCCCGCGGGTGCGCTATCGCTTACCACGCGCTACAAGGTATTTGCCTATGCGCGTTATGCGTTAACGCCTAACCGCTCGCCTTGGTAGCTGCCGTCTTGTACGCGTTTCCACCAGTTTTCGTTGGTGAGGTACCACTCAACGGTTTTGCGCAGGCCCGACTCAAAGGTTTCCTCTGGTACCCAACCTAGTTCGCGTTCGATTTTGCTGGCATCAATGGCGTAGCGAACATCGTGGCCGGGTCGATCTGTTACGAAGGTAATCAACTCACGGTACGAAGTTTCTTGCGGCACCAGTTCTTGCAGCAAATCGCATAGCGTTTCTACGACAGTGAGGTTGGCTTTCTCATTGTGACCACCAATATTGTAGGTCTCGCCTACTTGGCCTTCGGTAGCTACTTTTATTAACGCGCGGGCGTGGTCTTCTACATAGAGCCAGTCTCGGATTTGCTGACCATCGCCGTAGACCGGAAGTGACTTGCCAGCCAAGGCGTTGAGAATCATCAGCGGGATGAGCTTTTCCGGAAAGTGGTACGGCCCGTAATTATTGGAGCAATTAGTTACCAGCGTTGGAAGGCCGTAGGTGCGCTGCCAAGCTCGCACTAAATGGTCAGAACTGGCTTTACTCGCCGAATAAGGCGAGCTTGGCGCATAGGATGTCTCTTCGGTGAACAAGTCATCTGTGCCCTCCAAATCGCCATATACTTCATCGGTTGAGATATGATGAAAACGGAATTCCTCGGCTTTGGCAGCATTCTGTTCTTGCAGCTTTTTCCAATAGTTACGTGCCGCCTCTAGCAGTACGGCAGTGCCAACCACGTTGGTTTGAATAAACTCAGCGGGGCCATCAATAGAACGATCCACATGGCTTTCTGCCGCTAGGTGCATCACAACATCAGGCTGATGCTGTTCAAATAGTTGCTGCATGGCTTGTACATCACATATGTCAGCCTGTGCGAAGGTATAACGCTCACTAGTCTTAACGCTAGCGAGCGATTCTAAATTACCGGCGTAAGTGAGCTTGTCTACGTTCACAACCTGGTGGGTTGAGTTCTGAATAAGCTCGCGCACGACCGCTGAACCAATAAAACCAGCACCGCCGGTAATTAAGAAAGTTTTATTCGCCATGTACTATAGTCCTTGGGTTTGCTATTCAAGCTTATTCAGCAGGGGCGCTGGCACTGCTCTGCTCTTGCTTAAGTGCCTCTAAATGAAGCTGAGCATTGGCAATTTGCTGTTGCCGCTTGGGAATGTCGTCACGAATATGTTTACGGTAAATAGGTAATAGGTTTTGTTGCTTCGCAACTTCTAGCGCTCTTTGTGCTTCTTCTAACTTACCTTTTGCTTGTTGCAGATGTTTTTCCGCTTCAGGGATACTACCGGGCAGGTTATCAAAACGTTTAGGTTTACTCGCGGTTTTTGGTTTAGTAACCGCTTTACCATTGTCAATATCCGCATGGTAGGCCTCAATGGCTTTATTAATATCGTCATACCAATAGGCTCGTCCCTCTTTTAGGTAGAGCCCTGATTGGCAAAGATCCTTCAAAATACCTTCTGAGTGAGAAACCATAATCAGCGAGGCTTGGCCGACTTTAGACTTGAACAGAGCAGTGGCCTTTTCTTTGAAGGCTCTATCACCAACGGCGGTGGCTTCATCAGAGATATAGATATCGAAGTCGAAAGAAAGCGATAAACCGAATGACAGTCGGGAACGCATGCCGGATGAGTATGTGCGCACCGGTTCATCAAAAGCTTCGCCAATCTCTGCAAAGACTTCGACAAATTTAATGACTCGCTTGACCTCTTGCGGGGTGCTGCCTTGCACACGAGCAACAAACTTAGTGTTTTGCCGCCCGGTCATGTTGTTCTGCATGCCGCCTGCCAACCCCACGGGCCAGGAAACACGACTGTGGCGTATCACTTCACCCTTTTCGGGCTTGTCCATACCGGCAATTAGGCGCAGCAATGTAGATTTACCCGCGCCGTTGGCACCAATCAGCCCTACGCTAACACCTGTGGGGATCGTAAGGTTGATGTCCTTGAGCACCCAATCGCTGCCGTGGTGGTTGTGGTAGCGTTTGTAGAGGTTTTTAATTTCGATCATTTAGTGTTAGTAACCGGTGATATTTCAAAACAGAGTGCTGTGTTGGCATTGGGCAGCTAATGCCGCCATTCGCGAGAGCATCATGAGACGGTACTGAAGGTGGGCACAATGGCAAGATCAGGGCGTCGTGCCGACGCCTTCCGCGCCGGGCCGCCGCTGCGGGTGCCTCATTCGCTCGTTCCTCGCGAGATTCGTTACCACGCGCTACGAAGAGCTGGCAACTCTTACTTCCCTGCCCTTTCGTTCGTACATTGCTTTTAGCTTGCTTTTCAGCGCGGCGCGAGCGTCTTGGTCGCCGTGTACCAGGTGAATGGTATTGGGCCAGCGGCGCATACGTTTTACGAAGTTAAGCAGGTCTTGTTGATCAGCATGGGCGGAGTAGCCGCTGATGGACGTAACGCCTGCTTTTATATCAATGCGCTGACCGTCTATCTCTACCCAACCACCTTGGGGGCCGTACTGTTGTATTGCCCGCCCTGGGGTGCCTGCGCCTTGGTAGCCTACAAACAGTACTTGGTGGCGGGCATCCCTTAACATGGCTTTCAGGTAGTTCATGATGCGCCCGCCTGCGCACATGCCGCTGGCAGCAATTACCACGGCTGGGCGGCCTGTTTTGGCTAAATACTCAACCGTTTGTTCGTGCTCTGCGTGGCTATTCACCGTGTATAGGCTGGCAAAATTAAGTGGGTGGCGGCCGCCTTTAAGCCGCTTTTGGGCTTCCTCGTCCCAGTAGGGTTTTAGCTCGCGGTATACCTTTGTGAAACGGGCAGCTAGCGGTGAATCGACAATGATTTCCAGCTTTTTCCACTGGCTGCTTTTAGTGTCGTTAATGATGCCTTCCAGCTCGTAGAGTAACTCTTGGGTACGGCCTATGCTAAAGGCCGGCACCATCACAGTGCCCCCGTTAGCGAGTGCTTGCTCTATGGCTTTCTTTAATACAGCACGGCGCTGGCGGCGGTCTGGATGGGTGCGGTTGCCATAGGTACTTTCAAGTACCAGCTGATTGCAGCCATTGGGTGATTTTGGCGCGGGTAGCAACGGTGCATGGGGCGCGCCTAAATCACCTGAAAACACGATGCGCTCTTTTTCGCCGGTATCAGTGGCTTGGTAAGCTATCTCTACATAGCAGGAGCCTAGAATGTGCCCTGCCCGCTTAAGCTTTATGCGTGCGGTGCCGATAGTGTTAGTAGCAACTCTATGCCACTTACCGTAGGGCACGCTTATGATCTGTGATTCAAGTTGAGCCTGAAAGCGGTTGATGAGATCAGCATTACGGGTAAAGCCAATTTTAAGCGCGCCTTCAATCACTAGCGGAAGTAGTTTGGCAGAAGGCTCGGAGCAGATGATAGGGCCTTTAAACCCTGCCGCCAGCAGGTACGGCAACCGCCCTACGTGATCGATATGGACGTGGGTGATGATTAGCGCCTGAACGGTACTGATATCGAACTCGATTTGCAGTTGCTCGAAGGTGTCTTCCGCGGCGTCTTCGCCCTGGAAGAGACCACAATCGATGAGTAACGAGTGCTCGTTGTTTAATATCAGTTGGTGGCAACTTCCTGTAACCTCAGTGGCGCCGCCATGGTGAATGATATCGAGCATCCAGCTCTCCGGTTTTGGTTTGTTTCGTTTGGCTTGTTTTGAGCCGGGTGGCGAATTGGCCTTGGTGGCTTATTCGGGCGGCTTGTCAGCCGCCTTCCGCGGGTGCCTTATTTGCTCGTACCTCGCAAAACGTTACCACGCGCTACGGGTTTCCCAAACGTTTGAGATGCCGCAAATGATGGTTTCTCCCACCACCCGGAAATGGCACGTACCGTAGCGCGTGGTAAGCCGTTAGGCGCACCCGCGGGAGCATCGCGATTAGCGCTGCCGGGGTTTACCGATATGGCGCCGAAGTATAAGTTCCGTGGCATGGCCAGGGCGGCTTGGCAGCCGCCATCCGCGGGTACCTTATTTGCTCGTACCTCGCAAAGCGTTACCGCGCGCTACGGGTACTCACCATTCATGCCTAATCAATCACGGTGATCCTTTACGATCATCATCAGCATGCTGAAAATAAAGGCCAAGAATATAGTGATGATGGCGAAGACACTGCTGTTATAGAGCCGGTTAGGCTCTGTTGGGTATTCCGGCATTAGCGGGCTTTGTAGCACGCTTACCTGTTTGAGCTGGCGGGCGGCTTCCAGGCGGGTGTTTTCAAGTGCTGCCAGGGCACTGGAGTAGGTTTCTTGGGCAAAATGCGCTTGCAGCTCTAGCGTTTCATATTGCGCTGAAACGCTGTTTAAGGAATCCCCCGATGCCTGGGCGATACGATCACGCTGTTCAACTATTTGATCGCGTAGCGCAGTAATATTGCGTTCCACTTGGCGTAGCTCAGCGGACTGCGTACTTTGATAGCTGGCCAATGCATTGCGCTGCGCTTGCAGGCGGGCTAAATCCGCCTCAAGCGTTGCAACCACTTGGTTGATGCTCGCGACGGTATCTGTTGGCGACACCAGTCCGTACTCGTTTTGATATTCCAGCAACGCTTGGCGTGTTTCAGTGAAACGCTCATCCAGGCGTACCATTTGTTGTTCTAAAAAACGCACCTGCTCGTCTGCCAACCGGTGGCCCATTTCATTCATATGGTTTTCACCGGCTTGTAGCAGCAACGTGGTCATTTCATTTGCAAATTCGGGTGTATACGCTTCTACGTGGATATTCAGTACCCCCGCGTATTCGTCTAATTCCACTCCTACCCGGCGAAGGTAGTATTTGTGCAGGTTTTCAATGGGAGCCTCACGGTCACGCAGCTTAGCGAAAATATCGCCGTGCTCGGTGTAGTGCTCACGAATGTTTAGCTCTTCATCCAAGTGGCGAAGCATATCCACTGAGAGTAAGTGCTCACGTAACAGTAGCAGATCATGTGTATTGCCACCGCCACCGCTCCCCATCAATGAAGACAAACTAAACTCCGGCGTTGCAACTTGCGGGCTTTCCAATACCACAGTGGCACGTGACACGTAACGGTCTTGGGCCCATACAAACCAATAAAATGAAACTAGGATAATAGCTACTATCGCCACGGCCCAGTGCGGCGATTTTTTCACAAAACGGTGTAATGAAACTTGCATGGATTATTTTGCCTTCAAACGATCAGAAAAACGCAGGTGCATTAACAGCCCAAGGGCAGTAAGGGAGAGTGTTATCATCCAAAAATAAGTCATGCTAGTACCGTTAATGATTTTATAATTCTCGAAAAAACCAAGCCTTAGCGACTCTAGTGCATGAGGTATCGGATTAAGCATTAAATACTTGAGCAACCCATGTGGCAGGTGATTGAGAGGAAAAATGACGCCCGAAAGTATCAAAAGGGGCAATGAAAGCATACGTACTATTTTTCCTACTTCAGGCACAAGCGCACTGGCCACGGAAGTAAATAGACCCAACCCTAGCCCCAACATCCATAATGAGAGCCAGCCTGCCATCGCTCGAATCGCGTTATCCGGGTAAAGCTCTAACCCCAGCATAAGGCCGCCCAGAATAAAAAGTAGGAACACAAAGGTGCGAAGCATACCTTCTAGAAAAACGCGCACCAGCACAGGATCAACTGGTTGCACTTGGCGATAGGCGAAAAGCGAGCTATTCCCCTCAATCGCCCCCATTCCCCTTAGCATGCCATCTCGTGCTAAAAAAAAGCCGAGCATTCCAGTGATCATCCAGGGAATAAAAGGTGCGTTGGATATTAGTTGGTCGCCACTGATGAAACTACGAATGGCTGCCATAATTGCCACTAATGCAGCTGGTTCGGCGATCATCCAAAACCAACCCATGCGATCTGCCATGGTGCGCGAGATAGCCTCGCGCATGAACATGGCGTACCACACGCTGCGGGTTACCTGCCAGGGCGTACGAGCGCCGCGGGGTGCCGTTGGGTTATCGGCCATTGGGGTTATCCTACGGTTGTTGCTGTTGCAGGCTTGGGGCGGCTGACGCCGCCCTTTCGCGCCGGGCCGCCGTTGCGGGTGCGCCCTTCGGCTTACCCACGCGACGGCTTACCAATTACTCGCTATTACAGGTCCACGGCGACGCGAGTGGCGACAGCTACCTGATAGAGAATTTGCGTGAGCGTGGCGGCTAGCTGCAGGTTGTGCGTAGGTGCGGCGGGCATGACGAGAATTTCGTCGCCGGGGCGCAGGTTCACCTTGCGGGCGTTTTCTACCGCGCCGTTCTGGCGAACGATCAGGATATGGTCGTCGTCGGCGCGGTTGGTAAAGCCACCGGCACTTTCGATGTAATCGATCACGTTCATGCCGGGGCGGTACACCGCGGCTTGGGGCACCAGTACTTCACCACTGATTAGCATGGAGTCGCTGATTTCGGGAATGGTGATCACATCGCCATCCTGTAGGCGAATATCAGAAATACGCCCGTCGTAGGCCACTACCATACGGCCACTGGGCTCAAGCTCACGGGCACGCGCTACGAAATCCTGAATCAGCTCGGCTTCCTGGGCACGCACCTGGGCTTCTTCATTGGTGCTTGAAGGCGCACTCAGGTAGGTGGTTTCCAGGCGGCGCAGGCTGTCTTCCATGGATTGGCGCTGCTGCTCTTTCACGCTTTCACGCTGCAGTGAAATGCTTTCAACGGCTGTCATGCGTTCGGGCACGGCAATGGCATCCAGCAGTTCACTCAAGCGGGCATCGCGAGGTAGCGCGTAGCGCGAAGGGCCGTAGTAGCTGCCCTCCACTTCCACTACGATGGTTTCGCTACGCTTGTCGGCACTGAACAGTACTTCATCACCGCTACGGATGGTTTGGCCGTAGAACATGTCAAGTGGGTAATATTGGGCAATGGGGCCCTCTTCCCGGCTGCCGCGCAGCAGCACGTGGGAAACACCGCTTTTTAGGCGAGCCAGGTTCACCAGCTCAGCGCCGCTTAGCTGGTTACCTACTAGCTCGTAGCGATGTTCACGGTGTACATCGCCGCCTACGGCAATTGCCGGGCCGCGCTCTTCCACTACGATGGTATCGCCATCCTGAAACTGCGGGCGGGCAATGCTGCCATTGATCAGGAAGTCGTATAGATCCACCGTGGCTACGGTCTGGCTATTACGCAGTATGCGAATTTGACGGTAGCTACCTAAGTCCTGGTCGATGCCACCTGCCTGATCAAGGAAGTACAGCAGGGAATCATTGGGCGTGCCTGCGTAACGGCCGGGGTTTTCTACATAGCCGGTCACGAAGACGGCCACGGGCTGCACGCCCTGCAGGTTGGTATAGACCTCTACGTTATCCGGGTAAACCGCGGTAATCGCGCGGCGCACGCTGTTATCTACCTGCTGGCTGTTCTGGCCTTCAATATTGAGCGGGCCTGAGCCGGGGATGAATATATTGCCTTGGGCATCTACCGGCAGTACGCGATCAAACTCGAAGGCCCCCCAGGCGCGGACGGTCACCTGATCACCGGGTTTTACCTGGTAGTCGGAATTCAGGCCATCACCCATAGCGCCGCGAAAGCCGCCGGTAAACAGGTTGGCGCCAAACGGGGGCAGCATATCGGGGTCGCGCGGGGGGGCGGCAACGGGGCCGTACGTGCCGCTGCGCCAGTCTGCCCGGGGTGTGTCATTCACTTCACCCAGGGATTGGCCTTCCAGTTGGCCTTGCTGCTGGGCGGGCACAATGCTGTTGGGCAGGCTAATGCTTTGCGCCCATACCGCACTGGTAGCGCTGCTGCCGACCACTGCCAGGGCAACTACTGCAAGCGGGCGTTTAAGTAAGCGTAAAACGTTCATTAATAGCGCCCTTGCGTTGCAGATGAATCAATCTGGGTAACCACGCGCTGATTCACCCAGCCGTTAGGTGTTTGGCATACCAAGGCGGTGCGTGCGGTGCTGCCCATTTCCACTACCCGGAGCTTGCGACATTCGCGCCCGCTGGCCGCCAGGTAAGGCGCATCGGCAACAATTTCAACGTTATGGCCCCAAGGGCTGCGGCCTACATTTAGTACAGCGCCCGCCGGTGATTTGGAGAGGAACTCATTAAGGCTCTCATCCTGAAGTAGCGTGGCGGGGTCGTTGTTTAATACATATTGCGCGGGCTGCGCGTTACTTTTTGGGTAAGTGGTACAGCCACTTATCAAGGCAATGCCTAACACGGCCAGTAGCATGCGCGCTGGACGTGCTATAGAAATAGAAGTATTCGACATAGTAATTTCCAGAAAAAAGGCACGCTACCGCCCAAGGATTGTACGGGCATATTCCCTTGCCCTACGCTGTGCGGATGAATTTTCTAAACCTTTACTACCAAAAATGCACGCGTCATTGTAAGGGATTAACAAGCAATGCTCTACCTTGGTGATATATGTCTAACTGGTTCATTCTCTGGGCATAACTTAATGATAGAAATGAAAAAACCGGCTTGAAAGCCGGCTTTTTCATATTATCCATCCAATATTACTACTAATCAAAATCCCGACTTCTACTGAGCCAATCGTTTTTGGTTAACATACGTACCCCATAGTACAACAAGCATAAACGCATACATCATTACGCCGCTATTGTGGTTTAAAAACGCTTGAGATAAACCAAAGTCTATATAAGTGACCGACAGTAGTACGCCAGCAGTAGCTAAAGCACGCGTTGCTAAATCTTGCGCTTTTAATTTTCTGGCAAATAAGCGCATGGGCACAAGATACAGCCCTAGCAGCACTATTAAGCCTAAGAGGCCCCGCTTGGCGAAAGCATCAATAAATTCGTTATGAGCATGTCCATATTCGGCAGCTTGGCTATCGATGACACCTTTTTCACCCAATTCCTGCATTGCTTGGGTATACCCTTGCGCGCCCCAACCTGTTAACGGCTTTTCCATTATCAAGTGGCTAGCCCCACGCCACATTTCAAATCGGGCGCCTAACGAGCTAGAGCGATTTTCGCCACTTATATATTTTTCAATATCAGTAACCGCATATTGTACACGCTCCTGAACACCCGTTTGCGGAATCAAATAGATCGCAATCCCCCCAACAAAAAGAGTCGTTACTATCGTTAGTTTCATCCAAATAGCAAGATGTTTACCATAAGCACGATAAAGTACGAGCAGCACAAAAGGAAAGCCCACCCATCCACCTCGACTACCTGAAAAAAGGGACCCTAGCATTCCGCCAAGAAAGCCAATTAACAGTAAAGTTATCCATAAAAAACGATATTGGCGCTGCACATGCGCCCACCCTAATCCTGCCAAACAAAGCACACCCAATAACATGCTCAAGTTGCCAAATTGAATAACGAAGGTATGGCCTTGCGCTCGCTCAACACCCTCGATCAGCTTTTGCCAACCGGCCCAACCACCAGCACCCATTCCCCCTACCGCTATACCAGCCCACATAGCGCTTAAACGAGGGGGATAGCGTATCACCCACCAGAGTGCAGGCACGGCCAAAACAAAGCGCAGTGGCTTATCCATTCCACGGCTGCCTTGGCCATCCAACCAAGCTTCAGCAATTCCTACCAATGTGTATGCACACAACACAGCTACAACCTGCCAGTCTTCACGGGTCAAACGTGGAAGACGCCACCGTATCAACAAGCTAATACCTGCAAGCATTAAAATAACGGCACCTAATGAGTAACCGCTAGGCACAATAAGGGCTATACCAGCAAGCAGGAAAACAGCAACATCCGTTAGAACTGTAGGGAAAGATAGAGACTCACGGGATTCGTGCGTATTCATTGCAGCCTTCAAGAAAAGCATCCTACGTTAAACGCTGCTATAAATGGCAGCAGAAAGAGCGGGAATGCTACCACAGTTAAATAAAGCCTGTACTTGATAAGCATGTACGCTTTTCAAGCGTCTTATACTTTGAAAGTGCTCACGCAGCGCATGACGCGCCATGAATTTGAGTATCCTAGCTTGTTTTTTTTCAGACAATATAGTTTTCCGGTCTGATAATTCAGTGCCCAGACCGCTTTGCCGGTTTTGCTCCTCGGCTGTACTTTCTAGGCTTTAAAGCATCTACGCTGGGAAAGCATATTGACAGCGCATTGATCATCATAAACTCGTGGATGCCCTTGACACGCGGCTGCTCTGGCGAAAGCGCAGCACGCCCGGCATGCGTGCAACACTTGGTAGACGTGGCAGTTTCGATAGAATGTCCAGCTAAAAGCTGATCATCTAGCACTAAAATACCTACTACTGAGAGTATTCACGATGAATCGTAAATCAATTCAATAAGCATGCGGGTTAATAAACCCTTTAAATATCGTTAGTGCAATGATACGCAAATCCAACCATACTGACCAATTATCGATATACCATAGATCATGTTCAACTCGTCGTTCCATCTTATCAAGCGTATCAGTCTCACCCCGCAAGCCATTGACTTGGGCCCAGCCGGTGATACCCGGCTTCACTTTGTGACGACGCATATAGGACTCTACAAGATCCTTGTAATACTCATTATGGGCCAAAGCATGGGGCCTAGGTCCTACAATCGACATGCGACCTTGAATAACATTATAAAATTGAGGCAGCTCGTCTAGTGAGGTTCGGCGCAAGAATGCACCCAGTTTAGTTACCCGTGGATCATTTTGAGTTGCTTGGGTAACCACACCACTATTTTCTTCGTGAACTTCCATAGAGCGAAATTTATAAACCTTAACCGGCTTGCCTTTATCTCCAGTACGATACTGTTTAAATAGCACCGGGCCGGATGAGGTGCATTTAATTGCCAAAGCAATCAAAATACATGCTGGCAAGACCAACAGGCCAATCAAGCTTCCAAGGATAAGATCCTCCGCACGCTTGACGAATCTTGCCATTCCACTTATAGAGGTAACACTAAGGTCAATGGAAAAGTGGCCAGCAACTTCGCTGATACGATGATTGAGAAGATGCATGTCTTGAAAATCAGGAATAAATCTCACCTCGGCGGTATGGTTACGCAAGGTATAAAAAATTGCGCGTACAACATATCCCATTTCTAGTGGTACGCAAATCCAGACTTCGCGGGCTTCGGAAGCTGATACGCGACTAGCTAGCAACGAAAGTGTTTCCTCATGAATATCACTGCCCAATCGCTCAACACCAGCGATAGAATATCCTTCCTCAGGAAAGGCACGCATCCCTTTCGCTACCTTAAGCAGCTGGCTTTCTGGCCCTACTAGGAAAACAGAACGTCGCGCCATTCCTTTGAGCCTAGCTTTACGTAAAATTAGCTGCGCAAGAACGCGAGTACCTCCAGCCATTACAAATGAGAGTATGAGTGACGTTCCAACCCATAACCGTGAAAAACGATCGGCTGAGTGAGTAAAGAAAATGAGAGAGGTGACCAACAACCCCACTATCATCCAAACCATCATTAATCGTGCGACCAGCGTAGAAACTCTCGTAACACGCCAGCGACTATAAGCGCCCAGCAAGCTATTAATTAGCACAGTAAATAAAGATATAGCAGTAATAGTCAATACGTAGCGTTCATCTAACTGATAAGAATCGAACCGCCATTCATAAGCAAGAATGCCACCTAGCAAAACAGCTAATATATCGACTAAAGGAATAATAAGCTGTGCGGGGTAACGCTCGGTTAGCCCTTGTGTCTTGCGAGACATACGATATCCATTATCTGCTATTACGAGCTGTTAAAAACAGGCAATAGCTAGTAATTAAGCTAAATAAAAAAGTACAACAAATAACTTTTAGTCGATGCAGGTGCTTACGAATAGTCTAGAACTTCTTACTAACAGCTATGAACATTGAGATGGCCCTTCCTTCGCAAATGGACCATTCCAATACCTTTTATGCATTCCAATTTTTCTTTTAATACTAATTGGAAGATATGCTTCGTATTCTCCCAGTTTAAAAGCCAAAAACTTAAGAGCATTACGAAGGATAGCGAAAGGCCAGAGATGAAAATTATTGACCCCTAGAAACTTGAGCTCTGACATCATATATTTCACTCCCTCCCCCCTAACACCACCAAACTCTTTTTGAATCCAGGATTCACGGGCATGAAATACTCCAATATCAAAATATCGGCCAAACTCTTCTATTAACGTATAGTTATGTGAATGCCGACAGGTCGCATCAGCAAGATATACTAACTTATAATCAGCAAGTATTAACTTTGCAGCAACATACATATCTTCGGATAGTATAACATGCTCTGGAAAACCACTAACGTGCTTAAGAGCACATCTACGATACGCTGAAAAAGAATTAGATATAAAAGCTGCCTTTATACCCAAATACGAAATATCGTTCTTGCTAATCATCTGAGTTTTATCGGGGTAGTTAAAAAGGCGAGCATGTTGCGCTAAAAGATTGGCGTCGTAATGCGGCAACTGACGACCACAAACTGCTGCTACTTCGGGATCAGTAAAAGCATCTTTAATCTTATTCAGTATCTTTTTATCTTCCAAGTATACGTCTTGAGTAAGAAAAATATAAATATCATAATTTGGATAAGCATCAACCATTTTTTGGCGTGTAGCACCGTGGTTAAATTCCTCACTGGAAATCACAACTACGTGCGGAGACCTCGCTTTTGCCAATTCAGTAGTTCCATCTGAAGAGCTAGAATCCACAATTAATAAATCGAATTCAGCATCTTGTACAGCAAGAGAATCCAACAAACGAGTTAAACACAGAACATCGTTATAAGTTGGCACCACACAGGCTACACGCAAATCTTTAGAGCTCATAATAAACGGCGCAACGAGTTAAATTAATGGAACAAGAAAGCAACAATGAATGTTTCACATAAAAAAATTAAATTTATCAAACATATTTTCGAAATTACACTCAGGGCGTGATAACAATTAAACTCTCAATATCTAAAACACAATAAACTAACACATTTTTTAAACCTTAATAAAGTTTAATCTGATCAAAGCGAGAATTCCATGAGTTCTTAATAGCAAATTCGTCAGCCTCGGACTTTGTGAACGACCAACAGACTGCCTGAGATGCAAGCTCATCTAAATCATCATTACTTTTGGAAACAAATGTGCCCGGCTCATTAAAACGAAACAACATTTCACCAAATGCAGTAGATAGAACAGAAACCCCCAAAGCTCTATACTCGTAATATTTAATAGGATCGACAGAACTTGTTAGTTGATTTCTCAGAAAAGGAATAAGGCCAACGTCAAAAGATTTCATGTGCATCAAAGCCTCTTGATGCTCACAAGCGGGTTTAAAATAAATATTATCAGGGAGTTCATACGGACAAGTAACAAGCTGCGGTCCAATTACAACAATTTCATCATTCGGTCTAATTTCCGCCAACTTTATTAACCAACTCCAATCAAACCATGCACTGATAGTGCCAACATAACCAAAGCGAATAGGTGAGCCAGACTTAACAAAACCTAACTCAGCGTTAGGTAAAGCACTAACGTCTAACCCATTATAAATCAGCTTTGTATCCGCACGAATAGCTGACCATCGATTCAACAGTATTGTACTAGACACAACTAAAGTGGAAACTCTATCTACTATTTGGGTCTCCCAATTCAACATTGACAACATCGCTTTTTTAGAAATACCAGCATAGAATGCTGGAAAATCATCCATTGCATCGTAAATCGACAAGGCTTCAGGAAGGCCATCTAATACTTGATTGGCTAAAGCAGAAGGTTTTCCTATTGCCACAATAGCATTAAAGTCATGAGCAAAGCTAAAAGCTTTTATTAAAGTCTTCCGCCATATCATTTTATTGATTTTCTCAGAGCCTCCCAGCGGCTCAATTGGTAATGAGGCTGGACGAATCACCTCAAGCCAAGCGGGCATATCATTCTTTAAATTACCGTTAGATGAGAATCTCAACCTCTTAAAGTCAGAGAGTTTAGGAAGACGGGTGGGGTATGGGTCTATCCATAATACTTTTCCTCCGGTGCGCAGGTGAAACCAACGAGCAAATTTATGTGGCCTTTGCTCAAAACTCGTCCAAGGTAGCGGAGACAGATAAATCAATCCCTGCGACGCCTTCTCCACTATTGACACCTCACTCGTAATCACGAAAAGAACATAACTAAAATGCTAAATATTAATCTATGTAATATATCAAATAAAGGTCATAGATAAATGTATTAAACCAAGTCCCCGCCCAACTAGGCCGGGGATTAACATATATACTTGGATTAAAGATCATCAAAACAGCGTGCAATGACTTTTGCTCTTTGATCCCAGTCATTCTCATCCGCAAGCTTAGCTAAGCTCTGTTTGAAGGCTTGATCATCTTTAACCGCAATTGCAGCATCTAGTGCATTGCTTAACTCTTCGACATTTGAACCTCGAAAAACTTCTGGATACTGCACACACTCACGCATGTACGAAGTGACAACAACGGGCTTCTCCAAAGCAAAATACTCAAAAAGCTTAAGTGGTGACGTTGTTTGCGCAATATCGCCTGGCTTAAAGGGGATAAAGCATACATCAAATTTTTTGCCATATGCGGGAAGAATTTTATAATCAACAGAACCCAAATAAAGAATATTATTTCCCTTAGCAAGCTTGGCTGAACCACCATAATAATCAGGCCCAATGAAGACGAAGCCAATATCTTTACGCTTTTGTGTTAGCTCATCAATAACGTCGTACCATAACCAAGGGGCTAGAGCGCCAAAGTATCCGATCACATGCTCGTAACGGTTACAAAACTCCTCAAGTTCGACAGGTAAAGCTACTTGATTATGTTCCGAGTTTCGGTAATGTCTAGTATCAACACCATTTTGCGCAAGTAAAACGCGCTTTTTTCCTAACGCTTCTACCGCCTCATCATACAATTGATTTGCTGAAGCAACGATATAGTCAACACCACCGTCAAAAGCAAACTTCTTTACATTTAATAGAAGCTGTACATTTTTTTTATCTCCGCTAATTTCAGGGTCTATGTGATCAATATACTCATATACTAAAACACTGCTGTCTTTAAACTTTGAGACATAATCAACAGTAAGGGCGTATGCAGTAGAATATATTGAACGCACCGCATTTCTTATTTCATCTACTTCAACACAGTTAGTAACCCATACATTTTCAGCAACTTCTCGAAAACCATTTACATTGTCGCCAGACCAATTACCTGTACGATATATAACTAAATAGCCAAGTCGCGCCATGGCAGCACTGATATGTTGGGGTCTTTGATAAAGAGGAACATTCCAATCAATAGAAAACTCCTGAATAAAAACTCCTTTATAAGAGTCTCTATTTATTAGAACAGTCTCATTAAACTGTCCCCATGACAAGTCTACTATATTTGATATGGAGTCTGATGATAAGTTTGTACCGGTTCGAAAACGCCTTACAATAGCATGCCTTGGCTTTTGTAATGCTTGGCGCGCAAAGAGAGGAAGGTGCCAATAAATTGACTTCAATATCGAATAAGAAGTTTTCTTTTTATTATAACATGCATTTCTTATATACCGTAGAGGAGCTGTCATTCTCCATGAGTTCGATTGCAATAATTCACTGTTAATGCATTCTAATGCTATTATTCTTTCTTTTGCTCTATCAATTTGGTCTAATTGACTCTTCTGATTTACAACAAAAGCCTCTATCTCCTTACTAAGTTCCTCTAATTGTTGCTCGTGATTGATGGTAATAACTTCTATTTCTTCCCTGAGCTGCTTAATTTCTTTTGTTTTATCAAAAAGCCCCTTCTCCATAGCCTTTAAATTCTTCTCTGTATCTTCAGTGTCAATGTGCATATCTTCCAACACTAAAGAAAGCGAAGAAAACCACTCATTATCAACATATATTAAAAGTATCTGTTGGCCTAACCACTGGCTTTCAGGCACTTCGGTACAATCTAATACTTTTGAGTATACTAATGAAAAATTACTATTGATAGAGCCAAGTATATTACCTGGTGTGAATGATGAAAAATGCTCATCAGCACGTAATAACTCTTTATACGGTAGTAGCAAAACAATTGCTTTTCTTGCTTGTAAAGCTAGTTTTTTCAATACTTCTTCAGGAGCGTGAAAATGCTCTAGCGTATTTGATGAGAAAACTACATCGAAAGAGCCAGCTTTTTCTTTTTCACTAGCAAGCCAGTCCGCTGCTTCAAAAGAGATACCTTCGTAGCGTACTGAGGCTGTATCTATGGCAACCTGTGAAATATCTCGACCAAATAATTGTGATTTAGCTATCGATTCAGAAAGCACATCGGTGCCATCACCTTCTGCGCATCCCCAATCAGCAACCGTTAATTTGTCGCGGTGAATTTCACGTAAAATCCATTTAGGAAGATTTTCAAGTGCAAGCCTGGCAAAGAAGCGTGACTGTTGAGGTCCTCCCATTTTATCCCAATTTTCCGCAAAGCGTTTATCCCAATATCTATCGGAATTAATAGCAACAACATCTGTATGCTTTGACATCATACCAACCTTACACTTTTATCAATTTTAGGCTGAAACATTCCAAACAATCTATCCTCAGATAACACTGAAAAATAGTGAGCTCCTTCAAGGTATTCAAAATAATGAGTATCATGGTACTCACGATTTTCAACCGCAGCTACCAAAAGGTACTTACCCGGCACCAAAGAATTTGTCATCTTAAAGGAAACCTCAAAAGAATCGACTTCAGGCAACATTAGTCTATCCAGATCATGGGTTGTTGATACGATAAGATCCGTACCTTTAAGATCTTTAATTGAAAAAGCAACACTTAAATGTTCTCGTGGAATATTAGGGGGCAAATGAGCTATGATGCTTATAACCATTGAATCCCCCCATTCAAAAGAGTCTTTGCGCATTCCCTGCGAGTCACAAACGGAAGCTGAGCGAATCATTCCTTTATGAGATCCCCAATGAGTAACCGGGCGTGCATCTATCTCTACTTCTTTATTCTCTAATGACTCATTATGACTAGTTGACAGATCCTCTTCATTAGGTTTCTCATCATCCTTGAACATAAACTCCATGTATTTCCCTGTCACCGGAAACACATCGCCATCTTCTACTAGACTCCCATGATTTAGCCAGATCGCACGATCACAGAGAGTTCTTACTGAAGATACGTCATGACTTACGAATAAAATCGTCGCTCCACGCTTTTGAATATCTTTAATTCGCCGCATACATTTTGCAACGAAACGTGAATCTCCAACAGCAAGAGCTTCATCAATAATTAAAATATCGGGATCAACATGGATAGCAATTGAGAAAGCTAAGCGAGCAAACATGCCACTCGAATAAGTTTTCACAGGCTGGTCTATAAAATCAGTCAATTCCGAGAATTCCAGAACATCACACATTCTTTCTTTCATCGTTTCTTCTGGAAAACCCAGAATCGCCGCATTCATAAGTATATTTTCACGGCCTGTAAATTCAATATTGAACCCAGCACCTAATTCTAAAAGAGCGGCTACTCTTCCGTTAATATTAATTTCACCGTTTGTGGGAGTGGCTGTACCACATATCATTTGTAAAAGAGTCGACTTACCACTACCATTGCGACCAATAATACCAACTGTTTCTCCTTTTCTAACCGAAAAAGAAACATTCCTCACGGCCCAGAACTCTTTAAAATACTGAGTAGCTTTAAGCCCTAATGTAGTTTTTAAGCGCGGAATAATCATTTGCTTAAGGCGATCTTGAGGCTGAGCAAAAACCTCATAGCGTTTACTAATGCCTTGAACGCAGATGGCAACATCAGAGCACATCAGCAAACCCCTTTCTAGTCTTTTGAAACCATGTAAAACCTAGCAAAAATACTAGGCTTGCCACTAGCATATATATAATAAGGCCATAAAAATCTGGCAACGACTTCCAGATTAGAACCTCTCTCGCTTGTTGGATCATGAACGTCAATGGGTTCAATAAAAAATACGTTTGAAACTGCTCGGGTAGCCGCTCAAGAGGAAAAAAAACAGGCGAAAGAAAAAGCAGTACACTGGATATAACCCCCATAGTCTGCCCTATATCTCTCATAAACACACCTAGCGAAGCCAACAGATAAGCAACCCCTAACGCCAAAGTAATCAAGGGAATCATAACAAGCGGTAAAAACACTACTTGCCAGCCTGGGATTCCGATTAGTAGCAAATAGGCAAAGAGCCAAACAATTATACTTATCGACGCATGGATTAGAGCACTTAAAACAGAAACCCACGGCATTATTTCAAGTGGAAAAATGACCTTTTTCACATAATTTGTATTGCTTACAATTAGGCTTGGTGAGCGTGTTAGTATTTCGGCCAAAAAACTATGGATAATTAACCCTATAAAGAGAACTATAGCGAAAACCCCCTTACCTTCTTCTTGTCCGTTTATAGGCACCCCCCATCTCATCTGAAAGACAGCTGAAAAAACAAATGTAAAAACGGCCAACATCAGCAAAGGGTGCAGAAATGACCATCCAATACCAATAAATGATCCTCGATATCGGCCTACAACATCTCTTTTAGTCATCTGATTAACTAAGTGTCTGTTTTTTATAACCGACTTAAAAAACTGTAAAACTGATGTATTTGGTAGAGCGTTAGGATCAGTCACAAATTTCATACTCAATTAATTTTGAATTTTTCCAAAGCATTTAGAATGCGTGTACAGGCTAGCCCATCACCATAGGGATTATGAGCAAAGCTCATTGCATTATACGCAGCATCGTTTTCTAGTAGATCAGAAAGAGCTTCTACTAGTGCATTTACTTCCGTACCTACTAATTTTACTGTACCCGCTTCAACTGCCTCTGGACGTTCTGTAGTATCCCTCATAACCAAAACAGGTTTTCCTAATGATGGAGCTTCTTCTTGAATTCCTCCTGAATCTGTCAGAATTATTGATGCTTTATTCATTAAATATACAAATGGCAAATAATCCTGTGGCTCAATTAAAAAAATATTATTGTGTGAATCAAGCAATCGGTTTACTGGCTCCTGCACATTAGGATTTAAGTGAACTGGATAAACAATTTGCACATCTGGATATTTATTTGCAATTGTTCCAAGTGCTTTGCATATTCGCTCGAACCCTCCACCAAAACTTTCTCGGCGATGACCGGTAACGAGCACCATTCTTTTCTTTTCATCTAGGAAGTTAAATTTTTCACTTTGTGATTGCGCTAATTCACTATCAGAGTTAAGTTTATCAACTACCTCTAGTAAGGCATCAATGACGGTATTGCCGGTTACAATGATTTTCTCAGTAGGTACTAACTCATTTAATAAATTCTGACGGCTTGTGTCCGTCGGGGCAAAGTGTAAACTAGCCAAAACTCCAGTCAGTTTTCGATTTCCCTCTTCAGGCCAAGGCGAGTACAAATTACCGGTTCTTAGCCCAGCCTCAATATGGCCAACAGGAATTTGCTGATAATAAGCTGCTAAACTAGCAGTAAATGTTGTTGCTGTATCCCCATGCACAAGCACAATATCGGGTTTAAAGTTTTCGTAAACCTCTTGAAGACCTTTAAGTATACTAACCGTCACATCAGTGAGCCCTTGACCTGGCTTCATAATATTTAAATCGTAATCGGGCACTAGCTCAAATAGCCCTAAAACTTGATCTAACATTTCACGGTGTTGAGCTGTCACACATACTCGCGCATCGAAGCGGGAGTCTTCATTCAGCTTGATAGCTAGCGGAGCCATTTTTATTGCTTCAGGGCGAGTACCAAAGACGGTAAGTACTTTCATTATATATTCCTTTTAAATATACCAAATGCTGACTTCTTTCTTTTCAGAGAGTGCACACAAATATAGCGGATCATAGATTTTTTGGTCACTTGGTCATTTCCATAGGAAATTGACATTCCTACACTTACCGTTCTAATCTGAACCATTCATCACTAAATCCTGCATTCTTGTGTAAAATCAATTAATGTTTTATAGCGCTTCTTGGCGGCCACGATTTTTTGTCAGTCGCGTAAGCATTACCATTGAAATTAACAAGCATAGTATCGGGAACTCCCGCTCAAAAGCGTCAGTAAGGTTTGTCTGATTGTCTTTGACGTAAGCCACTAATAGGCATCTTTATGGAGCATACTCACTGCTATTTTTCTGACACTCCATAGTATTAATGGTGATTAGACAGCCTCGTAAATTTAGTAGTTTCAGCGGCTCAACTATCGCCTTTATTTCGTTAGTTTTCCGCCGCCTTCACTTGACTTAAGACAATTCATTTATTTCAATTTCATCCACCATTAAGAACAACAAATCATAGCGTAGGCCACCAAGCAAATGATATAAGACAGCTGATATTGTTTTTTCCAAGATTGACGGTAGTCGGGAATAACGTATAAACAGTTCATAAGAGGTGGTAATGAATGAAAGCCTAACAAGAAGAGCTATTAGATGACCATATCAGGCGCTAGGGGTAAAGCATTTCACTCCAATTAAAGAACAGTTTTTCATGCATTTTCCCTATTCCACTACTGGAAGAAGAGATGAGCTGATTCGATTTTAGACACGCTACCGCCCTGAGATTAACGGACGCATTCCCGTGCCCTCAAAAGACTGAATGCGCCGTAACGCGATGGCGAATTTGGATCTCAGATCCTTTTACTGGAACGAGGTTTTATCAGCGAGATATCATACTTGAGGGGTAATAAGAAGTCTATGCCACTAATTTTTCAAGCATTAGAGTTCAGTTCCACCAGACTCCCCCATCTGAACGTGGACTCTTACCTGAGCAAGCTCGGTCGATCTAGGAACACATCCCTCAACCTGCTACGTTGATTTGCGGTTCCCGCTGTGGCACTAATCTTTTAATAGCCTCCCCGCAGGCGCTGCTGGCTGCTACTCAAAAACTCTTTAGCCCTTACTGACGAACCTTCTCAATGATAGCATTACTCATCAACGTGTGCCTACGAGGTGCTCCATAGCCGAGCCCGACTGCTTAGAGCTGAATTTTGACAGTAGCGTAACTCGATTTGGAGAATGTTGAGCCAAAGATTTGCAACAGTACTTGCTGGGAAAACCGGGCGTTCCGTAGGAATACTGATTAATCACGCCCCGTTCTTGGTTTTGGGGATCGCAGCGGCTCATATGGCTTCTCGGCAATACTCGCCGGTTAGTAACCGCTCGCGTAGCATTGGGCTGTATTGTTTAAGACAATCAGCTAACTGATGCAATATCATGTCATCAATACCCAGTATTCCTTGTTAATAACAATGAGCCAAAGGCATATTGCGTAAGACCACGGTAGCTCCCATAAGTACAACCAACCTCGCTTTCATCCACGATAGCGATTTCTGGATCGTTTTGGCAGCAACTCAGCCCCCGCCTCTTGGATGAGCGACTGTATAGCATCACATGACTTTTATCTAATTGATTCTTAAGATGCTCTGCTGATCTTCATGCTTGCCCCCCCTTAATGCGGTGATAAACTGATATTTACTATTTTCGGCTGACATCTAATGATCCATTGCGCCGACTATCTACGGCAGTAGCACCTCGCCAGAGCACTAGGCCTTCTAAGCTAAGATGCGCAACTTTTCCACTTATGCCTGTCGGATCTATACCATGGCTCTCCGTGCAAATATTGGACTTTAATGATGTTTGGCTACCTACCTGCCGCGGTACTTTATACCCGCTCCCGCTTGTCCGGCCAGCGCTTTGTTTAGGCTTGCTTTAATCTCTCTCATAGGAAGCATCCTTACCGTCGGCTAGCCCTATCCCTCGCCGGGCAAGCAGAAGATTTATCCATTAAGCTGTCTTGAGGCATCATTTAAGGAACAGCGCCCATCAAGACGCTACGCGCTATGCTTAGTGCACTAGAAAAAGCCGGTCTCAAAAGAGGCCGGTTCTATTAGGTCTGCTAGGTAAGTCACCTTTAAAACGTAACAGTTAAGCCAGGCTTAGAAGTGGTATCTTGCCCCAGTCAGCCAATACACATTGTCAGTTAGTTCACCCAAGCGAGTACCACGGTTAACGCTAGGCGCATCGCCATCAGTCACCTCTACAAACACATCAAACGCCGAAGAGACCTTGTAATAAGTGCCAGCAGCCCAGGCATTGCTATTGTCCTGGCTGTCGCGCTCAACATTGTAATAGTCAGCAGTAAAGGCCCATGGCCCTGTGGTGTAAGTACCCCCTAGCCCTACGGTGTCAAAACCTCCACCATAAACATCGCTCTCACCTTGGGTTTCATACCCTAGGCGAGCTGAGAAATTATCAGTGACTAGGTAATTACCGATCAAGCCATACAACATTTCGCCATTGCCACCACCACGCACCACATCTTCCACTGCACCCAACCCTACCCTTATCGGGCCTTGCTGGTAGCGTACGCCACCTTGAGCGGCAACTACGCTGCCCTCTCTGTGCTGCTCTTCAACCGTCAGCCCACGTTCGCTATAGTGCTTGAGCTGCACAAAGCTAGTGAAACCATTGAGTTCTGGCGTGTAGTAACCGATAGAGTCGCCACGCGACTGTATACCCGATGATTTGAACATCAGTCCACGGTCCAGGTAGACGTCAAATGGTAAGGAAACGAACTGGGCATAGAAGCTATCAAAATTGCCTGCCTGGAATGTTCCGTACTGCTTGCTAGCCAAGCCTATATAGCTTTGACGGATTTCATTAAAGCCCTGGCTTGTATTTTGCTCATCACCCGTAAAACGCCATTCCAACCGACCAAATGCGGTTAGGTCAGAGTTCACCTCTTGGCTCATACGAAAGCCCAGGCGTGAATAGACATCCACAAATTCAACGCCGTCATCTACTTTTTCGCCATTGCTATCGAAGTCGGCGCCACCGCCTGCAATACCCATAGAGATACGTCCATAGATATCCAGTTTTGTACCTTCCTGGTCATACACGGTGGTTGCCTGGGTGGCACTTGCCCATAAAACACTTGTGACGGCAGTAGCGAGTAGCATTTTTTTCATCTTGGTCCCTTAGGTACTTTAATAGCGCAGCCACTAAAAAGCGCCACGCTGTTTAGTAAGCTTAAACCCATTTGGTAATGAGAATCGGTTAAGCAACATAAGCACCAATGATGTTATAAAATAACAACATAAATGAAAAGTAAAATGTCATCAAGATGACATATCTATCGTGACGTACATTTTATTAAGCGCTATTTCATTGAGAAGGATAATAAAGAACCATAAAAAAACCGGCCTCGAAAGAGGCCGGTTCTATTAGGTCTGCTAGGCAGGTTACCCTTTAAAGCGTGGCAGTTTAAGCCAGGCTTAGAAGTGGTAACGAGCGCCTGTCAGCCAGTATACGTCGTCAGTCAGATCGCCAAGACGCGTGTCGCTGTCGATGCGGCTAACTGCGTCAGCATCAGCTACTTCTACGAATACGTCGAATGCGCTGGAAACTTTGTAGTAGCTACCCAGTGCCCAAGACTTGCTGGTTTCTTCGCCATCACGCTCGATGTTGTAGAAATCACCAGTGAACGCCCAAGGACCAGTGGTATAGGTAGCACCTAGGCCCACTTTGTCGTAACCGTTTTCGTCGTTAGCGCCACGCAGATCGTAGCCGCTGTTGTTGTCACGCATTTCGTAACCCAGACGCGCTGAGAACTGGTCGGTGAACTGGTACTGACCAATCAGGCCGTACAGCATTTCGCCGTTACCACCGCCACGCTGTACGTCTTCAACAAAACCCAGACCTACAGTTACCGGGCCCTGTGCGTAACGAACACCACCTTGCGGTGCAACTACAGCACCTTCTTCAGTAGTGCCTACACCTTCAACTTCGCCACGCTCGCTGTAATGTTTCAGCTGCAGGAAAGCAGTGAAGCCTTCGAGGTCAGGCGTGTAGTAACCGATAGAGTCGCCACGCGACTGTTTCGGGTGACCAGCGAATTCCAGACCTTGGTCGATGTAAACATCGAACGGCAGGGAAACGAACTGGTTGTAGAAGCTGTCGAAGTTACCAGCCTGGAAAGTACCGAACTGGTTGCTTTGCAGACCGATGTAGCTTTGACGCGTTTCACGGAATGCTTCGCCAGAACGACGCTCGTCAGCACGGAAGCGCCACTCAAGACGACCGAATGCAGTCAGGTCGCTAGTTACTTCCTGGCTCATACGCAGGCCAAGACGAGAGAAAACGTCTACGAATTCAACGCCGTCATCGATTTCTTGACCAGCGTCGTTGTACTCAGGGCCACCACCGGCGATACCCATGGCGATACGGCCATAGACGTCCAGCTTGGTGCCGTCCTGGTCATATACGGTGGCTGCTTGAGCGGCAGCAGAGGCGCCCAGGGCACCAATGATAGCAGTCGCTAAAAGTGTCTTTTTCATGATGTAGGTTCCTTTACTAGCTTACTGTTTCGATCGTTGCTGCCGGGCTTTTTAAAAAGCCTTCAGCAGTTGGCTTGCGGGCCATGCTCTTTTTTCCATCTATTGGTTTTTCCCAACAGTATGTGGCATGTCCTCGGCCAAGCCTTGTTATAGTCCAATGCTCGCACGTCAAACTCTATACTGGGATTCTAGGGAACGCAATAAAAAAAACAGTGTTTTTTTACAATTTCGGTTTTTTTATGGAACCCATTATAGTCAGTTAGGTCTCAGCGACTTTTAAATTTTTGCTGCAGCCCTTTTAATTTATCTTCCAGGCTAAGCGGCTTTTCTTGTTCAGTTTTTTTAATTGCTTCGCGTTTTGGCTCAGCGGGTTCGGGTTCTCTAGGCGGTTCCGCTAAATGAGCCTTTTCTTTTGGGAGCTCTTTCTTCACCACCTTCTTTGCCCCTTTTAGCGGCACCTCACCTTGTTTTCCATTACGCTTTTTATTGGCATGCATAGCAGCTTCTTTATCAACCTTGCCTGCAGGCTGGCCGTCCAAATCAATGCGGTCCACCCCTTCATGTACTGATTTTAAATACCTTGGCAGGTTAACGTAGTTGGCTAAAGCGCGACGAATCAGCTTCCCCGACCATGGTTCGCGTGCTGCCAGATCCTGGTGAATGCCTACTTTTAGGGGTTTGGTATGGCCTTTAAAAAATGCCTGGGGGTAGCGCTGATACCACTCTTTTAAAAGGCTATGTGGTGATGGAGGCAGCTGCTTCTCGGCTGATGCGGCATGCTCAGGCATAGGCGTACGTTCCGATTCAGCTGCATGCTGCACTTCTACTGGCGGCTCAGCCGCCGCTGCCTGAGGCATCTCGGCTTCTTGCTCAAGGGTTTCTGTCTTGAGCACTTCTGCCTCAGGCACTTCTGTCTCAGACACTTCCGTCTCAGATACTGCTGGCTCCTGCACTTTTTGAGCACTTGTGCAGGGCTGGTTGAGCGTTTCGTGCAGCGATACGGCCTGTTCTACTAACTGTTGTTTTAACTGCGCGTTTTCCTTCCGCAGGGCATGTAATTCCGCTTGAGCCTGCTCTAGGCGTGACTCCAGGCTATCCAATAGATGCATTACACTAGCGGTCATACCCTCTCCTTAGACCTCTTCAGTCAGCAGCGCGCTCATAAACCACAAAGTCATACGATGGCTTGCCTTCGGTGGGTGCTCCAGCCACACGCTGTACTTCCCGCCATTCATCTGCCGCCAATTCAGGGAAGGCAGCATCACCCTCCACTTCAATATCGACTTCAGTAATATAAAGCCGTTGCGCATACGGCAGCGCTTGGCGATAGATTTCTCCACCGCCCATCACCATGATTTCTTCTGCTGCATCAATGGTTGCCTGCTGATCTGCCAATGCTAGAGCTGCAGGCAAGTCATGACACACCCGAACACCTTCAGGTGCAAAGTCTTTATTGTGCGTTATTACAATATTAAGCCGATTAGGCAAAGGTTTTCCAATAGAGGTATATGTTTTACGCCCCATGACCAGCGGTTTGGCCTGGGTCATGCGCTTGAAGAACTTCAGGTCTTCAGGCAAATGCCAGGGCAGGTTGCCGTCAACGCCGATAATACGGTTTTTCGACATGGCCACGATCATGGCAACAGGTACCAGAGGTTCAATCTCGTTGCTATAACTCATACCGCTACCTTGGCTTTAATGTGGGGGTGAGCTTCATATTCTTCGATCTGAATATCATCGAAGCTAAAATCAAAAAGGTTACTCACCTGGGGATTAAGTACCAGCTTGGGCGCGGCCTTTGGTTCGCGCATGAGCTGTTCCTGCGCTTGCTCAAAGTGGTTGTTATAAAGGTGCGCATCGCCCAGCGTGTGAATAAATTCGCCCGGCTCAAGCCCCGTTACCTGGGCCACCATGTGTAATAGCAAGGCGTAACTTGCGATATTGAACGGCACCCCGAGGAAAATATCGGCGCTGCGCTGATAAAGCTGGCAGGAAAGTCGGCCATTCGCCACATAGAACTGGAACAAGCAGTGGCAAGGCGGTAACTGCATTTCATCGACCTGGGCCGGGTTCCAGGCGGATACTATCAGGCGACGAGATTGGGGGTTCGTACGTATCTGCTCCAGCACCTTGGCAATCTGATCAACACTTCCCCCTTTGGGGTCTGGCCAGCTGCGCCACTGGTAGCCATACACCGGGCCCAGGTTGCCATTCTCATCGGCCCACTCATCCCAGATGCGCACCCCATTTTCCTGAAGATAGGCGATATTGGTATCGCCTTTCAGAAACCATAAAAGCTCATGAATGATGGAGCGCAAATGCAGTTTTTTGGTGGTCAAAAGTGGAAAACCGCGCGATAAGTCAAAACGCATCTGGTGGCCAAACACGGAGCGCGTGCCTACACCGGTGCGGTCGTTGCGGTCAACGCCATGCTCCAGGACGGTGCGCATTAGGTCCAAATACGGCTGCTCAAGCGCGGGCTGTGCATCGACGTTCGTCGTCATGTTTGACGTAGGCGTTGTAACGGTCACAAGGTTTCCAAAATTTCAGGCGATATAGAGCAGTATTCTAGGCTGCCATGCTGCGAGGGTCTAGCGTAAGGGGGCAATGGCTGATGGAGTTCATACTCTATGACATGTGGTAATAAATCCTGCGAGCGGGTTGATGCACCCTCAACTCGTAGCGCGTGGTAACGCATTTGTGAGGGACGAACAAATAAGGCACCCGCGGGTGGCGGCGTTTAGCCGCCTTGGCCGTGCAACGGAGTCGGTTTAAACCTTGGCGTCGATTGGCTGGGAGCGCGACCAGGCCATGAGCAATAAGCCTAACGCGATCATGGGTAGCGTGAGCAGCATGCCCATAGTGACCCAGCCGAATGCGATAAAGCCGATATGCGCATCCGGCATACGTACAAATTCAACCAGAAAGCGGAAGATGCCGTAAAAGAGCAGGAAAAGGCCGGAGACGAAGCCGCGGGCGCGCGGCTTGGCGGATACCCACCACAGGATGACAAACAACACTAAGCCTTCAAGCAACGCTTCATAAAGCGCGGAAGGATGACGAGGCTCCGGTCCCATGCCGGGAAAAGGCATGCCCCAGGGTAACGAGGTAACACGCCCGGGCAGTTCGTGATTGATGAAATTGCCAATTCGCCCGGCGCCCAGACCAATAGGCACCAGCGGGGCGATAAAATCAGTAAGAGTGAAGAAGGCCAGCTGCTTGCGGCGTGCAAACCACCAAGCGGCCAGCAAGACACCTAGCAGGCCGCCGTGGAAGCTCATACCACCGTCCCACACTTTGAATACCCAGAGCGGATCGGCGGACCATTGCGCCAGCCCGTAGAAAAGTGCATACCCTAAGCGGCCGCCCGCCACGACCCCTATCGCGCAGTAAAACAAGAGATCACTAATATCATCCTTGGTAAGCCCTACCTGATGGGCGCGCCTGCAACCCAACCACCAGGCAGCCACAAACCCTATGACATACATGAGGCCATACCAATGCACTTGCAGTGGCCCAAGTGAAAACACCACAGGATCGATTACTGGATAATTAATCATGGAGATACTCTAATTGCTGAAGAAGAAAACACGATACTGCGGGTTAGGCCAAGACGAAGCGCAAACCTACCACCGTCAACAGAAGCGCAAAGCATAGCCTGAGCACACGAGCAGATAAAACGTGGGCCAGCCGAACGCCCACGCGAGCAAAGGGAACGCTGGTAAGCACGATGGCGAAAAAGGCGGGCCACATGACAAACCCCGTGGCCCAGGCTGGCAGAAGCGGATTGCCCCACCCCATGATGATGAAGGTAATGGCGCCAACAGCAGCAATGGGTAACCCACAGGCGGCGGAAGTTCCCACGGCTTGTGTCATGGTGGCACCGCAACGGGAAAGCCAGGGCACAGTCATGGCGCCGCCGCCAATCCCAAACAGCGCTGAAATGGCGCCCACCACACCACCGGCTACCAGCATGGAGAATTTGCCTGGCACCAAGGCTCCCGGCCTGGGAGAAAGGCCAAACACCATTTTAGCTGCCAGCAGCAAAACAAAAATACCAAACAGTGTGCCCAACACGGTGCCCGAAAGGTTACCTGCAATGAACACGCCACCGATGGCGCCCAGCATCAGCCCGGGTAACAGGGCAAGAAACCAGGAGCGATGGATACTGCCTTTACGGAAATGCCCTAACGCGGACGATGCTCCGGTTACCACGATAGTGGCAAGCGATGTGCCAACGGCAAGGTGCATGGTGATATCAGAAGGAATATTCTGCAGCCCAAAGGCAAATACCAGTACAGGCACGATAATCAACCCGCCGCCGACTCCGAAAAGCCCCGCCATGGTGCCTGCGGCGGCGCCCAATCCTAGATAGCCAAGCAGTGTTACCAGTACACTCATGATGTTGATGCCTTTCCAACGGTATTAGGTAGCCACTTGCTGATCATGCCCAGCAGTTTTTCAGGCTGGTACGGTTTGGTGAGCAGATCATCCATTCCCGCTTCTTTGCATTCGGCAATACCAGCGTTATCGGCATTGGCCGTCAAAGCGATGAGGATACTGCGGTGCTTGCCGCTGGCCTGTTCAAAGGCGCGCCAGCGCCGGGTAGTTTCCAGGCCGTCCAGGGTGGGCATAAAGATATCCATGAAGACTAAATCAAACTGAGTGGACTGCTGACGTTCAAGTGCCTGCTCGCCACTACTAACCCCTTCTACTTGTAATCCTTGGGCTTCCAGCATCTGGCGCGCCAGCATAAGATTAACCGGGCCATCGTCAACGACCAGTACACGTAGGGTATGGTTTGGCGCCATGCTAGTAGGCGCCGCTTCATCATTCACACTTTGGTAGACCAGGTTGGCCAGCAGTGCACGCGCATCGGCCAGGCGCTCGCGAGTATCCACGATCTGCTGGCGGCAGTGTCGGCACCCATCGCTTTCCAGCATGCGGCCCAAGTGGTTGTTCAGATCATCCGTTTCCCGCTGTAGTAGCGATAAATAGCCTGTCTTCAAACGCGACTCTTCCCGGGCACGGTCGCGCCCGGCCATCAGATGTTTAAGCTGTTGTTGTTGGTGATGAAGATCATCCAACAGCGCCTGCTCCTGACCCTCTTTCGAATGATCTGACACAGGGTTCAGCTGTTGAGCGCTCCTGACATAATGTTCAAGGCCTGAAAGCATTTCATTAACCCGCGCTAGGCGCTTGAGTGGTCGGGCGGGCGTTTGGCTTATTGCAGGTGTTGAAAACGTTTTATCCGGCAATAGCTGTATTGCAGCAAAGCGCAGGGACTCGCTGTTTCGTTCCAGCTCGGCAAGTTCCTGCATAAAGTGCGAATCTTTTTGCCGAGCACGCATTTTAACCAGCATCAGGAAGGCACACATATTCATGGAGCTGCCTAACAAAAGCGCCAACGCTAGCCACAAGGTGGTACTCCATGACACCTGGCTTGGCGATATCCACCAGACGGCAAGACCAACCAAAAGACATAACACGATTAATGTTGCTTGGATAAGTAGCATGGGCCAAAGAATCGGCCAAATGATGGCATGCCAGAAATGCTCTTCGCGATCGTGTTGCATGAGTTCGCGTCTTCCCAATTGGCTTGAATCGATTTCACCGGTTAGGTGATATAGGTAACGTTACCGGCACAAGTGTACGACTATGCCCTGAAGCTGTCATGCTGTGCTTGGCGTTTATAAAAACGATTGGTCGTTTGAGAAATAATCGTGAGGAGTAACGATGTGCTTAATGGCGTTTGCTTGGCAGCCTGATACGGCCGTGCCACTACGTTTAGCGGGTAACCGCGATGAGCGCCATGACCGGCCGACCGCCCCCTTGCACTACTGGGCAGATACCCCTGCCTTGTTGGGTGGACGTGACCTTGAAGCGGGCGGCTCGTGGCTTGCGGCAGCGCGCGGGGGGAGAGTCGCAGCGCTTACCAATGTACGCGACCCGGCTATCTTTACGCCTGCCAATGCACCTAGCCGTGGGGAGCTGGTTGCACAGGCGCTGCAATGTAACGATATTGATGAATGGTTAGCACAGCTTGCCGAGCATAAGGCTTACTGCTACGCGGGCTTCAATTTGCTGGTGGCAACGCCAGAGCGCCTTTGGCACCTGCACCGCGGCCAGCATGAGGTAACACTGACCAACGTGGCACCCGGCGTGCACGGGCTTTCCAACGCTGACCTGAACACGCCCTGGCCTAAACTGTGTGCGGTACGCGAAGCGCTTCAACAAAACGTGATGGGTAACTGGCGCCACGCCGCAGGTCAGGCGCTGCATGATTCTCATCAAGCGCCTGACACACAACTACCCGATACAGGCGTTGGGTTAGCGCTTGAGCGCCAGCTCTCAGCCGCGTTTATTATGGGCGAAACCTACGGTACGCGCGCGACAACATGGCTTACGCTCGATAGCCAAGGCCATGTAAAAATAACCGAACAGCGCTTTGGCCCGCTAGGCCGTTTCGAAGGTGAAACGACTTTGAGCATATAGTAAGGCTTCTACCGCAAGGTTAATCTCGTGGGGGGAGCAGATGCGAAAGTTGCCACTCGTCCATGCGCTTATTCAGGTGCTCGTGCACCTGAGTTGGCGTATCCATGCACATGATTTCTGCCAGCAGCGCCTTGGCATCATGTAGTGTTACCCGTCGAATGGCGGCACGGACCTTAGGCAAGCTGGGCGCATTCATGGAAAGTGCGGTAAAGCCCATAGCCATCAACAGTAACGCACCGGCCGGGTCCCCTGCCAGTTCACCGCAAAGGGAAATGGGTTTGTTAAGCCGCCGAGCATCCAGTGAAAGCTCCTGAAGCGCTCCTAACAACGCCGGGTGCAGCGCATCATAAAGGCTGGATACCCGAGGATTATTACGGTCAACCGCGAGCAGGTACTGGGTTAAGTCGTTACTGCCCACAGAGAAAAAGTCGACTCGCTTTGCCAACGCATCCATCTGATAAATGGTCGCAGGGACTTCGATCATTACACCCACTTTGGGGCGTTTTATGGTGATTCCCTCCTCGCCCAGCTCAATAATCGCGCGATCCAGCAGCTTTAACGCTTCATCGACTTCCTCGACATTGGTAATCATCGGGAAAAGAACATAAAGGTTATTCAGCCCATGGGAGGCTTTCAGCATGGCGCGCAGCTGAACCATCAGCACTTCCGGGTGGTCAAGCGTTACCCGCATGCCGCGCCAGCCCAGAAAAGGGTTGGCTTCTTCAATCGGGAAGTACGGCAGGTCTTTATCACCGCCAATATCCAGGGTGCGCATAACCACCGGCAGCGGTGCGAAGCCTTCAAGCTGCTCGCGGTACATGCGCATTTGCTCTTTTTCACCCGGAAAGCGCTCGGTGATCATAAACGGCACTTCGGTACGATAAAGGCCTACTCCGGCAATACGGCTTTTAAGCAGTGTCGTTGCATCAACGGCCAACCCCGTATTCACCATTAGTGGCATTTCATGGCCGTCCTGGGTAGTGCTGGGCAGGTCCTGTTCGTGTTCTAACAGCTCGCTAAGCACCTTTTCTTCAGCGATCAGATTTTCATAACGTAAGGTAAGGTCAGCGGTCGGTCGAACAAATAGGCGCCCCCGATGGCCATCCAGCACCACGGGCGCACCATTCAAACGTGGCAAGGGTAAATCCATCATTCCCAACACGGTAGGTATTCCCATGGCGCGGGCAACGATGGCTACGTGAGAAGTGCTTGAACCGTGCACCGACACAAGCCCTTTGAGCTTATCCCGAGGCACCTCGCCAAGCATGGCAACACTAATTTCATCGCCTACCAAAATGGCATTGTCCGGGTAGGTTTCCGGCGTTGAAGGTGCATCTTCTTGCAAATGGCTCAACACGCGGCGCCCAAGGTCACGGATATCGGCTGCGCGCTCGCTCAGGTAGTCGTCATCCACCCGCTCCAGGTATTGAACGTGGCGTCTTACTACATCGGCAAGCGCCCCGGGTGCCCACTGCCCTTCACGAATGCGTTTTTCAACCTCTTCCGAGAGCGCGGCTTCGCCCAGCATTTGCTGGTAGACATCAAAAAGCGCCAGTTCCTGAGAAGATATACGGCTTGCCAAACGTTCGGCCGCCGCACGAATCTCATCACGGGTTTTGGCAATCGCCTCTTTTAGGCGCGCAATTTCATAGGCTTCATTGCTGGGGACCAAGTCTGGCACGCTGTTGAGATCGGCGGGTGGCGTAATCACCACGGCTTCCCCCATGGCAACGCCTGGCGACGCCGCCACTCCCTTGAACATGGCCTGCCCGCCAGGCAACGCCGGACGAGTCAGGTTACCGGTTGCCAACGCGTGGGCCAACACGCCCGCCAACTGAGCGGCCATGGTCACCAGAAAAGCTTCATCTTCGTCGTCGTAGCTACGCTTTTCCGCCTGCTGAACCACCAGTACGCCCAGCATTTGGCGTTGGTGAATAATCGGCACACCGAGGAAGCTTGAGTAGCGCTCCTCCCCGGTGGCTTCAAAATAGCGAAAGTGTGGATGCGATCGGGCATCTTCCAGATTCAAGGGTTCGCTGCGCTTGGCCACCAGCCCCACCAACCCTTCGCCCAATGGCAGCACCACATGGCCGACTGCCTGAGTGCGCAACCCGATGGTTTCCATCAGTACCAGTGACTCAAGCGTTTTATCGTAAAGGTAGAAC
Source organism: Vreelandella nanhaiensis (assembly GCF_003990185.1). Lineage (GTDB taxonomy): Bacteria > Pseudomonadota > Gammaproteobacteria > Pseudomonadales > Halomonadaceae > Vreelandella > Vreelandella nanhaiensis. The sequence continues at coordinate 40,893 of NZ_RZHF01000009.1, forward strand.
GAGCAGACGTCGGTTTGCATCGCCTTACGGATGCGGCGCACCATTGTCGAAAGCGCAGCGTCTAGGTTGCGCGCGCCGTTGACCTCCTGAATAACACGACGCAGTACCTCAAGCATGGACGTTTTACTTTTCACTGTTATTTGCCTCGCTGAGGATCTTTTCGACAGACTTTCACTGCTCATCCAGAGCCGTGGAGCACGCGTTATCCTTCATCATTTTGTGCCAGGCGCTGAACGCGGGGAGAAAGCTCTCTTAACGCGCGCCGATACACCTCTCGTTTGAACGGTACCACTTGCCCTAGCGGGTACCAATAGCTTACCCACCGCCAACCATCGAACTCAGGTTTGGGTGTTGCCGTCATGCTGATACGATTTTCCTGACAGCGAATTTTCAGCAAGTACCATTTTTGTTTCTGGCCAATACACACTGGCCGTGAATGTGTACGAATCATGCGTCGTGGCAGACGGTAGCGCAGCCACCCCCGGGTGCAGGCGATAATATCAACGTCGTCGGCAGTCAGGCCGATCTCCTCAAAAAGCTCACGAAAGAGGGCTTGTTGTGGTGTCTCGCTTGCTTTAATGCCCCCCTGGGGGAATTGCCACGCATTTTGCCCTACACGACGCGCCCATAGCAGCTGCCCCTGGCTGTTGGTAATGATAATACCAACATTGGGACGAAAGCCGTCAGCGTCGATCACGGACGTCACCTTAATAAATTTTCAGTTATCCCCATTTTTCCACAAGGGCGACAAGCGTATCAATACAATATAACGCTAACTGGCTAATGGCTGCCTTATCGGGTGGGAAAGAGGTTAGGCAAGAACTGATGACTCTGCGATAATCCGCCCCTTTGTTTTGCCGTTCATATCTAGCTGTTCATACCAATACATCACATATAATGACTGACCATAAGGGGAGCGCCGTGAGTCTGGCCATTTTCGACCTGGATAATACGCTGATATCCACCGACAGCGATCATGCATGGGGTGAGTTCCTGCTCGAACAGGGAGCGGTGGACCCGGTTGCCTATCGCGAAGCCAACGAGCGCTTTATGGCCGACTACAATGCAGGCACGCTGGATATGGCAGCCTTTCTGGAAATAGCGCTGAAACCGCTGGCAGAAAACACGCCGGAACAACTTTCCGCCTGGCACCAGCAGTTTATGGCCAGCAAAATTGAGCCGCATATTCTGCCCAAGGCCGAAGAGCTTTTGGCCCGTCACCGCACCCGGGGCGATACGCTATTGATTATTACTGCAACGAACCGTTTTATCACCGCGCCGATAGCAGAACGCCTGGGCGTTGACTACTTGATCGCTGTTGACCCCGAAGTAGAAAGCGGCCGCTATACCGGACGCGTATCCGGCATTCCCAGCTACCGTGAAGGCAAAGTGACTCGTCTGCATGCCTGGCTTGAGGATAAGGACTTCACGCTGGACGGCGCTTGGTTCTACAGCGATTCCCATAACGACCTGCCCCTACTTGAAGAAGTTGATCACCCGGTAGCCGTTGACCCCGACGCCACGCTGCGCAAAATCGCCGAAGAGCGCCAATGGCGGATTATGAGCCTGCGAGATTAACGGCCACCTATGCGCCTGACCGCTTCTACCCTTGGCTGTACGGATTGACCCGACCATGGCCTTCGATCCACCCACGATACTGACCCTGACCATTGCCATCGCAGCGGCAGCGGCCATTTCTCTGCTGATAGAGTGGCGCAGCGCCCGCGACAGCGCCCTTCTCTACTGGGCAGCGGGCTTTGCCACGATCACCGTTGGCTGTAGCCTCTCCTTGCTGCGTGCCTATGGCTATTTTGTGGTGGGCGTCTGGTTCGCCAACGGTTTGTTGATCTTCGCCCACTGGATGTTCCTGTTGGGCGTCATCCGCTTTGTGGGCGGGCGCCCTTCGCGCTTATGGACGCTGCTGCCCGCCTTGTGGAGCTTGCTGCTCCTGCTTCCTGAAGGCCCGGAAAGTTCGAAACTTTATCTGATTGCCAATTCACTGCTGGTAGGGTTTGTATCGCTCAGGGCCAGCGCTCTGTTAAGGCTCGAGCCCGACATGGCGACGGTCGGCACCCGCCAATTACACTACGTGCTGTTGGCTCACGGCGTGTTCTATATTGCCAAGGCGGCGATGCCCCTTATACCCGGCACGCTGATCGATCTTTCCATTTTTCGCGGGGTCATTATCCGCGTTTCGCTTGTTGAAGGCGTGATGGCCATACTGCTGATCGCCCTTTCCATGACCGGCACGGTACGCTACCGGCGCGAAAGCGTGATCAAGCGCCTAGCCGAGAGCGACCCGCTGACATCGCTCTATAACCGGCGCGGCTTCGAAGCCTGCGCTCGCCGCAGCCTGGCGAACGTGACGCCGGCGCATCCAGGGGCGCTTTTGTTGATCGATATCGATCATTTCAAGCTTGCCAATGATCTTCACGGCCATGCGGCGGGTGATTTTCTGCTGATAACCTTGAGCGACCTTGCCCAGCAGATACTACCCGAAGGGGCGCTTAAAGCCCGCCTGGGTGGTGACGAATTCGCTTTTCTTCTTAGCGATACATCAGCGCAGCAGATTCGATGCGTAGGCGAGGAGCTACGCGTGCGCTTTAACGAAGTAGCCACTAAAACCTTCAATACGCCCTACCCGGTCACTCTAAGCCTGGGCGCCACCCTGTTCAGCCAGCCGCCCAAGGATCTCAACGCCCTGCTGGAGCAGAGCGACCAAGCGCTCTACGAAGCAAAACGCAATGGCCGTGACCGCCTTGAGGTGCTGGCGAACGGTTGAGAGCCTGGCAGCACTACCGTATCTCGCTTCTTACGCCCCATCACCCAACCGCGACAGCGCTTGGCGGCTTACCACGCGCTACGGGTATGGCGCTACATTCGGTGCTGGCAATAAAAAACCCCGCAAGCATAGCTTGCGGGGTTTTGCGTTACTGGCAGAGCCAGCGGGCGCGTTTAGCCGAGCAGATGCTCAACTGCTGCACGCTCTTCACGTAATTCTTTCTCGGTAGCTTTCATCTTCTCTTGGCTGAATTCGTCAAGCTCGAAGCCTTGTACGATTTCGTATTTGCCACCCTGACAACGAACCGGGTAGGAGTAGATGATGCCTTCTTCGATGCCGTAGCTGCCGTCAGACGGAATCGCCATGCTGACGATGCCATCAGTGCCCAGCGCCCAATCACGCATGTGATCAATGGCAGAAGACGCCGCTGATGCTGCAGAAGAGGCACCGCGTGCTTTGATGATGGCCGCACCGCGCTGTTGAACAGTGGGGATAAAGTCGTTTTCGTACCAGTCACGCTCAACCAGGTCAGATGCGGCTTTGCCGTCAACCTTGCATTGCGCAATATCCGGGTACTGAGTGGCGCTGTGGTTGCCCCAGATGATCATGTTCTCAACGTCGTTAACATGCTTGCCGGTTTTTTGTGCCAGCTGAGTCAACGCACGGTTGTGGTCCAGGCGCGTCATGGCGGTGAACTGGCCTTTGTCGAGATCTGGCGCGTTGCAGGAGGCAATCAACGCATTGGTGTTGGCCGGGTTGCCAACTACCAATACCTTCACGTCACGGCTGGCGTGATCGTTAAGCGCTTTGCCTTGTACAGAGAAGATCGCGGCGTTGGCTTCCAGCAGATCTTTACGCTCCATACCCGGACCGCGCGGGCGAGCACCTACCAGCAGAGCGAAATCAGCATCTTTGAACGCGACGTTCGGATCGTCTGTGGCAACAATGTCCTGTACCAGCGGGAAAGCACAGTCGTTGACTTCCATCACCACGCCATTCAGCGCATCCATTGCCTGAGGAATTTCGAGCAATTGAAGAATAACGGGCTGATCCGCGCCCAGCATGTCGCCAGCGGCGATGCGGAAAATAAGAGAGTAGCTGATCTGGCCGGCACCGCCGGTAATCGCAATACGTACGGGATCTTTCATCATTGCTCCTTGGTTGGTTCGCCTTAGGGTGGGTCGACAGAACTCAAGATGCCAAGATGGTATGCTCAGTCATGTAAAAACTCAATCATACATACGGCGACTTCCCTCTCGCCTGCCCGCCAAGCACTCGCTGCTGGCCATTAGTTGCGCTATTGTATCGCTGCTCTTTTTTTCTCGTTCATGTGTTGTTCAACACCGTTGCCAGGGATACAGGCCTCTTTAATATGCGCAAGTTCCGCTCTTCTTACGCCTTAGCAAGCTTGCTGGTGCTTGGCTTGGTTGTCTGGTTAGTGCTGGGCGACTTTCAGCGCTTTCAGCCAGCCCCGCCCGAAGCGGAGAGCTCTGGGCAGGTAAGCAGCCCACGCGTCGAAATTACCCCGCTCACCAGTACGCTGTTCATTCCTCAACAGTTGATCCAAGGCCAGTTGACTGCCGATCGTGAAGTGACGCTACGCGCCAACGTAGGCGGGTTTGTGGTGGAAAAACCCGTCGACCAGGGTAGCCCCGTTGAGGCAGGCGATACACTGCTGGTACTGGATAACGATGCGTTACCAGAGCGTTTGCAACAGGCGCGCGATGAGCTATCGCTTGCCCAGGCCGAATACTCCGGCGCCCAGAACCTGCGCCAGCGCCAGCTGATTTCCCAGCCGGAGCTACTGCGCTTGCAAGCCTCGTTGAGTGCGAGTGCAGCGCAAGTGGCCCAGCTTGAAAAGCAGCTGGCTGATTCACGCCCGCAAGCGCCTTTTAGCGGCACACTGGATCGTGTGCAGGTGGAGCTTGGCGATCTTGTACAGCCCGGCGAAGAGTGGGGCCGCCTGGTGGATGACAGCCGTTTGACCGGTGCAGCCTGGGTATCCCAGCAACAAGTGGGCGATCTTTCCGTTGGCCTGCCCGTCACTGCGCGCTTGCTCAATGGTGCGCATCTTGAAGGTGAGCTGAGCTTTATCAGCCGTCGCGCTGATGAATCGACGCGTACGTTCTATGTCGAAGCCACGCTGGATAATCCCCTGCAACTGCCCATGGCGGGCGGCAGCGCGGAGCTTACCATTACACTACCACCTCGTTCGGTACATCGGCTCTCTCCTGCGCTGTTGTCGCTTGACCATGAAAATCAGTTAACCATCAAGCATATCAACGCCGACAATGAAGTGGTTCAGACACCTGTAGAGCTGGTCAGCGCGACGATTGAAAGCGCCTACGTCAGCGGCCTGCCCGACCAGGTCCGCCTGATCACGCTGGGCGCTGGCCTTGTTAACCCGGGTGAGGTCGTCGACCCTGTCACTGTTGACGCTGCATCCGAGGCCCACTGATGCGCCAGTTGATTGATGCCGCGCTTCACCATACGCGCACCACGCTGTTTCTATTGGTCAGCCTGTTACTCGCTGGCGTTGTCGCCTGGCAGGTCATTCCCAAGGAAGCCAACCCCGATGTCACGATCCCGCTGATCTATGTGTCGCTGACATTGGAGGGCGTTAGCCCGGAGGATGGCGAGCGTTTGTTGATTCGCCCCATGGAGCAAGAGCTGCGGGGCATTGAAGGGCTACGCAAGTTCACAGCCCAATCAAGCGAAGGCCACGCTTCTATTTCCCTGGAGTTCGACCCTGGGTTCGATCCTGACATGGCACTTTCCGACGTTCGTGACCGGGTTGATATCGCTCGTAACGAGCTGCCTTCGGAGGCAGATGAGCCGCGCGTCATGGAGGTCAACGTTTCGGAGTTTCCGGTACTCAGTATTGGTCTTTCCGGGCAGTTGGACACTCGCGAACGAATTACCGTGGCGCGTCGGTTGAAGGAAGAGATTGAAGGTATCGCCGACGTTCTGGAAGTCGATATTGCCGGCGAACAGGAGGATCTTCTGGAGATCGTGGTCGACCCGCTGGTGCTGAATAGCTACGGCATCGATTTTAACGAGCTATTCAACATGGTTTCCAACAACAACCGGCTGGTGGCGGCAGGCAGCCTGGATACCGGTGCGGGTCGCATGGCGATGAAGGTACCCGGCGTTATCGAATCGCTCGAAGATGTCATGAACATGCCAGTCAAAGTAGATGAAGATCGCGTTGTGACATTTGGCGATGTCGCCTGGATTCATCCCACCTTTAAAGACCCTGAAGGCTTTGCGCGCATCGATGACCAGCCAGCCGTGGTATTGGAAATTTCCAAACGCGCAGGCGCCAACATCATTGCCACCATTGCCGCCGTGCGCGAGACACTGGACCAGGCAAGCGACCTTCTGCCCGAGCAATTAAGTGTCACAACGATTCTTGATCAGTCGACCACCGTCGAGGATATGCTATCAGAACTTCTCAACAACGTGCTGACGGCAGTCGTTCTGGTATTGATCGTCGTGGTCGCCGTGATGGGTCTGCGTATGGCACTCCTGGTGGGTCTGACTATCCCGGGCGCTTTTTTAACCGGCATTCTGCTGGTTTGGGCGTTTGGATTCACACTCAATATCGTGGTGCTGTTCGCCCTCATTCTGGTAGCGGGCATGCTGGTGGATGGAGCGATTGTAGTTAGCGAGTTGGCGGATCGACATCTGCGTGAAGGCCAATCGCCCCACCAAGCGTGGCTGAATGCCGCCTCACGCATGAGCTGGCCGGTGATAGCCTCAACCGCCACCACGCTTGCAGTGTTTATGCCTCTGCTGTTCTGGCCCGGCATGGTCGGCCAGTTCATGAAATACCTGCCGGCGACGGTGATTCTTTGTTTATTGGCATCGCTGGCCATGGCACTAATTTTCTTGCCCACGCTTGGGCGACTGTTTACCCGCACGGCGGCGGTGCCGACCCAAGAAGACACTCGCCCCGATCAAAGCACCCGAATGGGCCGTGGCTATCGGCGCCTGCTTTCCCGACTGCTGGCGCACCCAGGTTGGGTATTGATAGTCGCCCTGCTGCTTCTGGCGTTAATTTACACGGCTTACGGGCGCTTTAATCACGGCGTGGATTTCTTCCCCAATGTTGAGCCGGACAGCGCCCAGGTATTGGTACGCGCCCGGGGCGACTTCTCCGCCCAGGAAACAGATGCCATTGTTCAGCGCGTTGAAGCGCGGCTGTCTGGCATGAGTGAAGTACAGGCGCTCTACGCGCGTTCGTTTGCAACGCCCAATGAACAGCTGGGTAACGATGTAATTGGCATGCTCCAGTTCCAGTTTATCGAGTGGTATGAGCGTCGGCCTTCACGCGAAATATTGGCGGACATGGCCGAACGCGCAAGCGACATTCCGGGTATTCGCCTGGAGTTTCAGGAGCAGGAAATGGGGCCAGGGGGCGGCAAGCCGATCGTGCTGGAAGTGAGCGCCCTGAACCCAAGCGTTGCCGACTCAGGAGTCGATCAACTGCAGGCCATCATGCACGAGCTGGGCGGCTTCGTTGCCATTCAAGATAACCGTAGCCTGCCTGGGGTTGAATGGCGCATCAATGTGGACCGTGAAGCAGCCGCGCGCATGGGCACCAATATCACCACCATCGGTAGCGCCGTGCAACTGCTCACAACCGGCCTGCAGGTGGCCAGCTACCGCCCGCCTGAAGTCAGCGATGAGGTGGATATCCGCGTTCGTTTACCCGAAGGCTGGCGCTCGCTTGACCAGCTGGGCCGCATGACGATTAATACCCCACGTGGGCAGGTGCCGATTTCACACTTCGTAGAGATTGCCCCAGCGCCCAAAGTGGGCACGCTAAACCGCATTGATGGGCGCCGGGCAATTACCGTTGAAGCTGATCTCGCGCCCGGGTACTTGGCGGACGAACGCTTAAGCGCGCTGTTCCAGGCAGCTCAAGACCGCTTGCCAGATGGCTTGATGGTTAACGTTGCCGGCGAGCAGGAAGATCAGTTGGAGGCGATGCAGTTCTTGATCAGCGCTTTCTTTGTGGCCATTGGGTTGATGTCGCTGATCCTGGTCACCCAATTCAACAGCTTCTATCAAGCCATTCTGGTGTTGTCAGCCATCGTTTTCTCGACGGCGGGCATTCTGATAGGCCTGCTGATAACGGGCCAGGCATTTGGCATCGTGATGGTGGGCATGGGGGTCATCGCGCTGGCCGGTATCGTGGTGAACAACAACATCGTATTGATCGATACCTATAACGAGCTGCGCCGCGAAGGGTTGGCACCCGGCGAAGCCGCGCTGGAAGCCGGCTGTTTGCGCCTGCGCCCCGTACTGTTGACGGCTATCACAACGGTTCTGGGCCTGATGCCGATGGTACTGGGCATGAACGTTAATTTGTTCGCGCCGTCGCTGGGTTTCAACGCGCCTTCAGCGCAGTGGTGGACGCAGATGTCGAGCGCGATTGCCGGAGGCTTAACGTTCGCCACCGCCCTTACCCTACTGCTCACCCCATGCATGCTGGTGCTAGGCGGAAAGTTTCATCGTGTTGTGAACAGGAATAGCAATGAATGACCTATATGGCACGGCCGGGGCGGCTCAACGCCGCCATACGCGGGTGCCGTATTTGTTCGTCCCTCACAAATGCGTTACCACGCGCTACGAATACCCGAACCCCGATTTAACGCAAACCCCGTAGCGCGTGGTAAGCGCCAGCGCACCCGCAGCGGCGGCCCGGCGCGAGAGCAGCGCGCCCAGCGCTGCCGGGGTTAGGTGGCACGGCCGGGGCGGCTCGACGCCATCACTCGCCGCTGGCGCAATAATCAGGCATAGAAATGGACAGGGCTAAGCAGACAAAGCATCGTCTGGCGATGCTTCTGGAGGGCAATATTAGGCGGAGGTTTTGGTATGCAGAGGCGTATGTGCCGCATGCAAGCGCGCGATCAGCTGATCTTCTAACGCAAAACGTTCGGTTAGACCTTTTGCCAAGCGGTCGATCCAGGCAGGCAGCCTTACCAAATGCTGCTGACAACGAACTGACGATGCGTAGTCAGTATCGAACTCGAGCACCATTTCGGTAGACATTTCCAGCCGCTCCAGAAGCTGAGAGGCAATCTGCAGGGCACTTTCATCATTGAACGCCCGCGCCTCTTCGGCTAACTGAGGGTAAATTTCAAAGTGACCGGCGCTGATATAATCCATTAGCGTTTCGCTGAAGGTATCAATGCGCGCTTTACTGACAGCCTCAAGCTCGCTGTCGCACGCTTCCTTCAACTCAATAAAAGTGATCAACAGCGAGCGACGCTGCTCAAGCCATCGATCAATCAGGTTATGAACGCCTCCCCAGCGCTCCTGGGCATTTTTGCAATCTTCGAGCATGTAGCTTCTCCTTGCTAATAGCCACCTACAACAAAGCTAGACTCACCTTTTCATCTTGCTCTGTCAATCCCATTAGGGCCGGTTTCCTTAGTACTAAACAACCATCGATAGTAGCGCCTTTCTCAGCGGGATGATCATAAATATCATCTCTACCCTGGTGCAGTACCATTCCCCCATGTTCACACCGTATGATCGTGATTACGAGTGTTATAAGTGGCTGATAAAAAAGCGCTTGAAAAAATACTTTAAGCTTAAAAATTTTAATCTTGAATTTTTAAAGCCATTTCCCTATCTTCAAAAAGAACGAGCATCTAAGGGGAAAACAATAATGAAAATCGCCTGCCTGGGTGGAGGACCCGCCGGTCTTTACTTTGCTATCAGTATGAAACTACGCGATACCATCCATGAAATTGTGGTTATCGAGCGTAACCGTGCAGACGATACCTTTGGTTGGGGCGTCGTTTTATCCGACGAGACCCTGGACAATCTGGCAGCGAATGACCCGGTAAGTGCCTCGCGTATTCGTGAACATTTCGCGTATTGGGATGATGTTGCGGTTATACATAAAGGGGTTAAAACCGTTTCAACCGGCCATGGGTTTTGTGGCATTGGCCGCCGTCAATTGCTTCTCTTGCTGCAAGAGCGAGCTCGTGAGCTAGGCGTAGAAATGCGCTTTGAAACCGACATAACCGAAACAAGTATCGATGAGTACCGGCGTGAATTTGACATGGTACTCGCCGCCGACGGTCTCAACTCCCGTACCCGCCAAGCTTATGCTGAGTATTTCAAACCCGATATTGACGTGCGTGCCTGCAAATTTGTCTGGCTGGGTACACATCAGACCTTCAACGACGCCTTCACTTTTATTTTCGAAAAGACCGAGCATGGCTGGGTCTGGGCGCACGCCTATCAGTTCGATAACGATACCGCGACGTTCATCGTTGAGTGTAGTGAGGCTACCTGGCAGGCGTTTGGCTTTGGTGAGCTTAGCCAACAGGAATCGATTGCGATCTGCGAACGGATCTTTGCCCAACATCTTGGCGGCCATTCATTAATGACCAATGCCAACCACGTGCGCGGCTCGGCGTGGATCAACTTCCCACGCGTACTCTGCGAAAAGTGGAGTTTCGAAAATGTGGTGTTGATGGGCGATGCGGCCGCCACCGCCCACTTTTCGATTGGTTCAGGTTCAAAGCTTGCCTTGGAAAGTGCCATTGCTCTCGCTGAGTATTTACATAGCGAAAGCAGCATGAGCGCTGCCTTTGCTCGCTATGAAGAGGAACGCCGTTTTGAGGTGCTGCGTTTGCAATCAGCCGCGCGCAACTCGACCGAGTGGTTCGAGCAGGTAGAGCGCTATCTGGATCTCGACCCGGTTCAGTTCAACTACTCGTTATTGACTCGCTCGCAACGTATCAGCCATGAAAATCTGCGAATGCGTGACCCACAGTGGTTGCAAAGCGCAGAACGCTGGTTTCAGGCTCAGGCAGGGAATCCTGAGAGTTCCCGGGCGCCGATGTTCGCGCCCTACCAGCTGCGCGATATGCGCTTGGCTAACCGGGTGGTGGTGTCGCCAATGGCGCAATACAAGGCAGTGGATGGCTGCCCCACCGATTGGCATTTTACCCATTATGCCGAGCGTGCCAAAGGTGGCGCCGGTTTGGTGTACACCGAGATGACCTGTGTCAGCCCAACCGGGCGTATCACACCGGGGTGCCCGGGCTTGTATGCCCCCGAGCATGAAACCGCCTGGAAACGCCTGTGCGATTTTGTTCATGCAGAAACCTCTGCCAAGCTATGCGCTCAGCTTGGGCATTCAGGCCCTAAAGGTTCTACCCAACTTGGCTGGCAAGAGATGGACGCCCCCCTTGTCGATGGCAACTGGCCCATAATGGCAGCCTCTGCCGTACCTTGGTCTGAGCGAAATCAGGTGCCTAAAGCCATGACCCGCGACGATATGGACCGCGTGCGTGACGAGTTTGTCAGCGCCGCACAAATGGCTGACCGCGCTGGTTTCGACATGATCGAGATTCACGCCGCCCACGGCTATTTGCTCTCATCCTTCATTACCCCGCTGACCAACCACCGGGACGACGAGTATGGCGGCTCTTTAGATAATCGCCTGCGCTACCCGCTTGAGGTTACCCGCGCCGTGCGCAGCGTTTGGCCTGCTCACAAACCGCTGGCGGTACGTATATCCGCCAATGATTGGCGCGGCGATGAAGGCATCACGCCCGATGATGCGGTGGAGATTGCCAAGCGTCTTCGCGCAGCAGACGTGGATATCATTGATGTCTCCGCCGGGCAAACCTCGACACAGGCCAAACCGGTGTATGGGCGCATGTTCCAAACACCTTTTTCTGACCGCATCCGTAATGAGACGCCTATCGCCACCATGGCGGTGGGCAATATCTATCAAGCCGATCATGTGAACTCGATTCTGATCGCTGGGCGTGCCGACTTGGTATGCATCGCTCGTCCTCACCTCGCCGACCCTTACTGGTTACTGCATGTTGCGGCTAAGCTGGGCGATCACGACGTTGAATGGCCAGCGCCCTATCGCGCAGGTGCCGATCAGCTACAGCGCTTGGCAGAACGTGACGAGGGCTGGGTATGAGCCTGGTAGACAAACATATGGCAGGCAAACGAGCGGTCATTACCGGCGGCGGCAGCGGTATCGGTGCCGATATGGCCTTGGCCTTTGCTGAAGCGGGGGCTGAGGTCACGATTACCGGGCGCCGTGAAGCCGCCCTTCAAGCCATCGCCGAGCAGCATGACAGCATTCACTGCGCGGTAGTCGACGTCACCGACGAAGCCGCCATGGTGGCGCTGTTCGAGCAGCTGGGTAGCGTTGATATTGTGATTGCCAATGCGGGCGCTGCCGAAAGCGCGCCGTTCGCTAAAACCTCGTTTGAACAGTGGCAGCGTATGCTGAACGTTAACCTGAGCGGGGTATTTTTGACCCTTCGCGAGGGCTTAAAGCAGTTAAACGACGGCGGCCGATTAATTGCCGTTGCCTCTACCGCAGGCCTTAAAGGCTATGCCTACGTGGGCGCTTACTGCGCGGCCAAACATGGAGTAGTCGGGCTCGTGCGTTCACTGGCGTCAGAGACAGCCACCCGTAACATTACCGTTAATGCGCTATGTCCCGGTTTTACCGACACGCCACTATTAGCGGCCAGCATTGAGACCATTGTGAACAAGACAGGACAATCTGCCGAGCAGGCAAGCACACATTTTAAATCCACGAACCCCACCGGCCGCCTGATAACGCCTTCAGAGGTGACCGCGACCGCCATGTGGTTATGCGGCCCGCATAGCGGCGCCATCAATGGCCAGGCGATCTCGATTTCAGGAGGCGAGGTATGACGGCAGAGCGCTTGAGCAAGGAACGCTTGCGGCTATGGTTGCGCATGTTGCGGGTAACTCGCCAAGTGGAATCCACGCTGCGTGAGCGCCTGCGTACCGAGCATGACACGACGCTACCTCGTTTTGATGTCATGGCGGCGCTGTATGCCGATGGGAATGGCTTGAAGATGAATGAATTGTCTCGACGCTTACGGGTATCGAATGGCAACGTCACCGGCATTATTGATCGCCTGGTAGAGGATGGCTGCGTTGAGCGTATTGCTATTGAGGGTGACCGACGTGCTACCCGGGTATGTCTGACGGACGCGGGACGCGCAAGCTTTAGTAAAATGGCAACTGAACATGAACGCTGGATCAATGCGCTATTTGAAGGGGTGGCTGAAGAAGACGCCCACCATATCGGTGAGTTGCTCCACCGGCTACCCACGCCACTTCACGACGCGACTTAACCACGCTATTTGCTACCCGATTAACCACTGACTGACGAGAACAATAAGATGACGAGCATGGCGGAATTAGCCCCTGAACATTTTATCTGGGAAATGAGAGGTAAGGTCGCCGTTATTCGGCTGAATCGCCCGGAACGCAAAAACCCGCTGACCTTTGAAAGCTATGCCGAGCTGCGCAATACCTTTCGCGATTTGGTGTACGCCACCGATGTGAGCGCGGTGGTATTTACGTCCAACGGCGACAACTTCTGCTCCGGCGGTGATGTGCATGAAATTATCGGCCCGCTGGTGGGCCGTGACATGAAGGGCTTACTTGAATTCACCCGAATGACGGGGGATTTAGTAAAAGCCATGCTGAACTGCGGCAAACCGATCATTGCCGCCATTGATGGCATTTGCGTAGGGGCGGGAGCGATTATCGCCATGTCCTCGGATATTCGTTTTGCCACCCCCCGTGCCAGCACAGCGTTTCTGTTCACCCGCGTGGGTTTAGCTGGTTGCGATATGGGCGCCTGCGCGATTCTACCGCGTATTATCGGCCAGGGGCGTGCGGCGGATTTACTTTATAGCGGCCGCAGCATGAGCGCTGAAGAAGGCCTGCAATGGGGCTTTTATAACCGTGTAGTCGAACCTGAAGCCCTGGAAGAAGAGGCTATTGCCTACGCCACTCGGCTGGCCCAGGGCCCCACTTTTGCGCATAGCATTACCAAGACACAGCTGAACCAGGAGTGGTCGATGAGCCTTGAACAGGCCATTGAATCAGAAGCTCAGGCACAAGCGATCTGCATGCAAACCAACGACTTTGCGCGCGCCTACCACGCCTTTGTAGCCAAACAAAAACCCGAGTTCAAGGGGGATTAATGAGCGACCAGCAATTTCTTGATTGGCCCTTCTTTGAGGACCAGCATCGCGATCTTTCAGCACGCTTGGAAAAGTGGTGCCAGGCAGAGTTGCCTCGCGAGCACGGCGATGTAGATGCCACCTGTATTCAGCTCGTCCGTGACCTGGGTAAAGCAGGTTTTTTGGAAGGCACGGCTGGCAAGCATATCGATGTACGCAGTTTGTGCCTGATCCGCGAGACTCTCGCTCGTCATGATGGCCTGGCTGATTTTGCATTTGCCATGCAGGGGCTGGGCACCGGTGCGATTAGCCTGTTTGGTAGCGATGAACAAAAGCAGTGGCTGGATAAAACCCGCCACGGTAAAGCGCTCTCGGCGTTTGCGCTGAGCGAGCCTCGTTCAGGCTCTGATGTAGCGCAGCTCGATACCACGGCCCAGCGCGAGGACGACGGCTACCGTTTGAATGGCGAAAAAACGTGGATCTCTAACGGCGGTATTGCCGACATATATACAGTCTTCGCACGTACCGGCGAAGGTCCGGGCGCCAAAGGGTTATCGGCTTTTTTAGTGCCTGCCACGACACCTGGGCTGGAAATTCGGGAACGCCTGGAAACGGTTGCCCCTCACCCGCTGGCTCGCTTGGGCTTTAACGATATGTTTTTGCCGAAAAGCGCGCTAATCGGCCAGCCGGGCCAGGGGTTTCGTATTGCCATGGCGGTTCTGGATGTCTTTCGTTCAACCGTTGGGGCGGCGGCTCTGGGCTTTGCCCGCCGGGCGCTGGATGAATCATTATCCCGCAGCCGCTCTCGCGAGCTCTTTGGCGCATCACTCTCCGATCTACAAATGGTTCAGGGCCACTTGGCCGACATGGCACTAAACGTGGATGCGGCCGCCCTTCTGGTTTACCGCGCGGCCTGGACCAAGGATCAGGGTGCTGCGCGCGTTACCCGGGAAGCGGCCATGGCCAAGCTATTTGCCACTGACAAGGCGCAGGAGGTCATTGACCAAGCCGTGCAGCTACACGGCGGCGACGGGGTGCGCAAAGGCCATATTATTGAAAGCCTTTACCGTGAAATCCGCGCGCTTCGTATTTATGAAGGTGCTTCAGACGTGCAAAAGGTCGTGATCGCCCGTAGCCTGCTTTCCGAGGTGAGCTGACACACGTAAACGCCGTACATTACTCAGCACAATTTTGCTCAATACGACATTGCTAAACGCTACATTGCCAAGAACAAAGCATTGCCAAGAACAAAAATAATGCATAACGCCAGACACCGTATCCCTGACAGCGCCTTCATTGAGACGTCGTCAGGAATAAACAACGACACTAAATACGGAGGTTGGTATGTACTTTCAGTCGGCCCATGTGGACACGTTTGCGCGGGATAACCTGCCACCCACTGATGGACAGCCAGAATTTCTGCTTTCAGGCTTCGATTACCCCGAACGGCTAAACGCGGGTGTGGAACTCTGTGACCGTTTGGTCGCTAACGGCTTCGGCGAACGTATTGCCCTGGCAGGCAACGGAAGGCGCCGCACTTACCATGAACTCACCGAGTGGACCAATCGCCTTGCCAATGTATTGGTAGACGATTTAGGCGTGATTCCCGGCCAGCGGGTGTTGATTCGCTCAGCCAATAACCCGGCAATGGTGGCCTGCTGGATAGCAGCCACCAAGGTGGGTGCTGTAGTGGTGAACACCATGCCGATGCTACGTGCCAAGGAGTTGAGTCAGGTAATTGATAAGGCGGAAATCAGTTTGGCCTTATGCGATACCCGCCTGCTTGAAGAACTCATGGATAGCCAATCCCAAAGCCAATTTCTCAAGCGGGTGGTCGGCTTTGATGGCACAGCGAACCATGATGCGGAACTGGACCGCCTGGCACTAGGCAAGCCTGCTACCTTTGATGCTGTTGATACCGCTGCCGATGACGTGGCACTGCTGGGTTTCACTTCCGGTACCACCGGTTCGCCTAAAGCCACCATGCATTTTCATCGTGACTTACTGATCATCGCCGATGGCTATGCTCAGGAAGTGCTGCAGGTAACACCGGACGATATCTTCGTCGGTTCTCCCCCACTGGCCTTTACCTTTGGCCTGGGCGGGCTTGCTATCTTCCCTTTACGTTTTGGCGCAACGGCGGTACTGCTTGAGCACGCCTCCCCGCCCAACATGATGGAGATTATCCGTGAATATCAGGCAACGGTTGTGTTTACTGCACCTACTGCCTATCGCGCCATGCTCTCCGCTCCTAGTAGCCGTACCGATCTGAGCAGCTTGCGCATTGCGGTTTCTGCAGGCGAAACGCTGCCAGCGCCTATCTATCACGATTGGATCAAGCAAACGGGTGTCCCGATACTGGATGGTATCGGGGCCACTGAAATGCTGCATATTTTTATCTCCAACCGCCTGGATGACCACCGCCCTAACTGTACGGGCAAACCGGTGACCGGCTATCAGGCGCGCATTGTGGATAACGCCATGGGCGATGTGCCGTGTGGTACGGTCGGCAGGCTCGCGGTGCGTGGGCCTACGGGTTGTCGCTATTTAGCCGATAAGCGGCAACGCAATTACGTGGCCGATGGCTGGAACATCACCGGTGATGCCTTTTATCAGGATGAGGAAGGCTACTTTCATTTCGCCGCCCGCAATGACGATATGATTATCTCCGCAGGTTACAACATCGCCGGGCCTGAGGTGGAGTCGGCTCTGCTTGCCCACCCCGCCGTCAAGGAGTGCGCCGTGATCGGCGCGCCACACCAGGAGCGAGGCCAAATTGTTGAGGCATTTGTGGTTTTAAACGATGGATTTGAGGAAGATGATGCTTGCCGGCAAACGCTGCAGGATTTTGTAAAGCAAACAATTGCGCCGTACAAATATCCTCGTTCGATACGCTTTATCGATACGCTGCCTAAAACCTCCACCGGTAAAGTCCAGCGTTTTCGATTGAATCAGGCGTATTACGCGGATAGCGGCCTTCCTGGCGTTAACATACCTGCCTCTAAGTAATAACAACGCCACAAATACAATGAGGGAATGACCATGAAAAACATGACCCGCTTAGGCCTTGGCCTTCTGCTCTCTTCAAGCGTCGCGATAGCCCATGCTGACGACGTGAAAATCGGCATGATCACGACGCTTTCAGGCGGTGGTTCTCACCTGGGTGTCGATGTGCGCGACGGCTTTATGCTGGCGATGGAGCAGTCGGGACAGGATGATATTGAAGTACTCATCCAAGATGATGCCAACCGACCTGATCTGGCCCGCAGCCTGGCCAATGAGTTTATGCAGCGTGACCAAGTTGATATTCTTACCGGTCTTATCTGGTCCAACCTTGCCATGGCGGTCGTACCGGCTGTGGTTCGTCAGGGGACCTTTTACCTGTCTCCGAATGCAGGTCCTTCTGACCTGGCCGGACGCATGTGCCACGAGAATTACTTCAATGTGGCATACCAAAATGACAACCTGCACGGTGCCATGGGCGCCTACATGCGTGAGGAGGGCTATGAAAAGCCCATTATCCTGGCTCCGAACTACCCAGCGGGTACTGATGCGCTAGCAGGCTTCAAGCACCTTTATGAAGGTGACGTGGTTGACGAGCTTTACACCCAGATGGGCCAAACCGACTACGCGGCTGAAATTGCCCAGATTCGCGCCAGCGATGCCGATAGCCTGTTCTTTTTCCTGCCTGGCGGCATGGGTATTTCGTTTATGAAGCAATGGGAAAGTTCGGGCGTGGATATTCCCATTTTCGGCGCGGCGTTTTCGTTTGATGAGATTCTTATCAAGGCAGTGGGCAGCGCAGCCATTGGCGCCCGCAATACATCGCTCTGGGCTTATGATCTGGATAATGAAACCAATCACCGCTTTGTAGAGACCTTCCGGGAAGCGTACGGCCGGACACCGACCCTTTATGCAGCACAAGGCTTCGATACCGCGAACCTGATATTAAGCGCCCTTGAAGTGGCCCACCCTGACGATCAAGACGCCTTCCGTGAAGCACTACGTGCTGCCGATTTCGATAGCGTACGTGGCGAGTTCCGTTTCGGCCCTAACCACCACCCCATTCAGGATATCTACGTCCGTGAAGTGGTAGAAGGCGATGATGGTCAACCCACCAACCGCCTGCTGGGTATCGCTATCGAAGATATTCAAGACATCTACTACGAACAGTGCCAGATGTGAGATCAGCGTGGCTGGGTGCTACCACCCAGCCTATCTCCATTTCTTTAAGGGATACCCAACGTGTCCGTTACTCTACTCATTGAGCAATTACTCAACGGCGTACAGCTTGGCACCATGCTGTTTCTGATGGCCAGCGGCCTTACACTAATATTTGGGGTGATGGGACTTATCAATCTCGCCCACGGCTCCTTTTATATGGTGGGTGCCTACGCGACGGCGGCGGTAACCGCCTCGACAGGCTCCTTTTTAATCGGGCTGGGCGCAGGTATCGCAGCGGCCGCTCTGGCCGGCGCCCTGGTTGAACTGATCGTTATTCGCCGCCTGTATCATCGCCCTCACCTTGATCAGGTGCTGGCAACCTTTGCGCTCATATTGATTTTCTCGGAAGGCACGCGCTTTATCTTCGGCTCGTCTCCCTTACGGTTAAGCCCACCCTCCTGGTTAACAGGGTTTGTCACGCTGCCAGGCGATACCCGCTACCCCATTTATCGCTTGGTACTGATTGGCGTAGGTATCGCCATTTCCATTGGGCTTTACCTGCTTATTTCTCGAACGCGGTTAGGCATGCGTATTCGAGCGGGGGAAAGTGACCGGGAAATGATTGGCGCGCTAGGGGTGAATATCTCAAAGCTCTATACCCTGGTATTTGCGTTAGGTGCAGGTTTGGCGGGTCTTGCCGGTGCTCTCGTGGGTGCGCTGCAGTCAGTACAAGTAGGCATGGGTGAGCCGGTCTTGATACTCGCCTTTGTCGTGATCGTGATCGGCGGTATTGGCTCTATCAAGGGCGCGCTCTTTGGGGCTCTGCTGGTGGGTATTGTGGACACGCTTGGTCGTGTTTACCTGCCGATTTTCTTTCGCGCCTTCATGCCACCCTCTGAGGCAACGGGCGTCGGCGCCGCATTAGCCGCGATGCTCATCTATATCCTCATGGCCGTTATCCTCGCCTTCAAGCCTAAGGGACTGTTTGCCGCTCATGATTAATAATACTTCATCAGGGGTTGCTAAAATTTCCCTGACGCCTAACGCTGACAGCCATTTTAGCCGTAAGGGCATCGTACAGATCACCCTGCTCGGCCTACTGCTCCTATTGCCTGTAACGGCTTACTTTCTGGGTCACATTTATTATGTGAACCTGGCATCACGTATCACGATTATCGCCATGGCCGCTGTCGGCTTGAACCTGGCAATTGGTTACGGCGGCATGGTGAGTTTTGGCCACGCGGCTTATTTTGGCCTAGGTGGTTATGTAGCGGGCATTAGCGCCTATCACGCTTTTGATTTCACACCGTTCATGACCTGGCCCTTCAGTGTGCCAGGCAGCGATAACCTGCTGGTCGTATGGTTGGCCGCGGCCATACTATGCGGGCTTCTGGCGCTGGCCATCGGGGCTATTTCGCTGCGCACCACCGGGGTGTATTTCATTATGATTACCCTCGCCTTTGCCCAGATGATTTACTACTTCGCCAACTCCTGGCCCACGTACGGCGGTGAGGATGGCCTGCCTATCTACCTGCGCAACGGCCTTCCGTTTGTCGATACCACTAACGCACTCAGCTATTTTCTGATTTGTTTCGCGGGCCTTGTGCTGGCCATGGCGATTACGTCACGTCTTATGAAATCGCGCTTCGGTGCTGCACTGACGATGGCACGCCTCAATGACGTGCGGCTTGCAACAGCAGGCATCAGCCCCTATCCCATTCGCCTGATTGCGTTCGTTATCTCTGCGGTTATTACTGGGCTTGCAGGTGCGTTGTATGCTGATTTGAACGGCTTTGTCAGCCCTACGATGCTTAGCTGGCACTTTTCCGGCGAGCTGATGGTGATTGTCATTTTGGGGGGCGTTGGACGCCTTTACGGCCCGCTTGCAGGTGCCATTCTGTTTGTCATGATGGAAACCCTGCTGGGGGGTATTACCCAATACTGGCAGCTCTTCCTTGGGTTAGTACTGCTGGGAGTAGTTCTGTTTGCCAAGCACGGCGTCATGGGCTGGCTTGCCGGGAGAGAGCTTAATGAGTGATGTCGTCCTTTCGCTGCACCAACTGCACAAGCGTTTTGGTGCCTTACAGGCAACCAATGACGTATCGCTGGAACTGCACCAAGGCGAAATTCACGCCTTAATCGGCCCTAACGGTGCAGGTAAATCTACCCTTATCGGGCAGATTGCCGGCAATTTACGCCCCGATGAAGGCAGTGTTTTCCTGGGCGGCTCGGAGATCACCCGCATGAGTATTGCTCAGCGCGCCCGGCTAGGCCTCGGGCGCAGCTTCCAGGTCTCGTCCCTGGCTGAACCGTTATCGGTAATGCGCAATGTGATGATGGGTGTGCAGGCATTGCAAAGCCATAGTTTTCGCTTCTGGAAACCCGTTGCCCGCGATAAGCAGCTGCTTGAACCAGCCTATGAGGCATTAGAGCGCATGCAGCTTAGCCACCGCGCCTGGACGCCTGTATCGGAGCTTTCTCATGGTGAACGGCGCCAAGTGGAAGTTGCCTGTGCCTTGGCACTTAAACCGCGCGCCTTACTGCTAGATGAACCCATGGCGGGCCTGGGGCCGGAAGGTTCAGCCAAGCTTACCGAGCTGCTTGAAGCGCTGAAAGTTGAAGTTCCTATCTTGCTGATTGAGCACGACATGGAAGCTGTCTTCCGGTTGGCTGACCGTATTTCAGTGTTGGTGTCAGGCAGTGTTATAGCACAGGGAGATAGCCACGCGATCAGGCAGGATCCGCGCGTTCGGGAAGCTTACCTGGGGAATGATGATGCTTAAAGTTGCGGATATTGAAACGTTCTATGGGCCTTCCCAGGCGCTCTTTGGCGTCAACCTGGAAGTCAACGCCGGTGAAATGGTTGCATTGATGGGGCGCAACGGCATGGGTAAAACCACCACCATCCGCTCCATATTCGGGCTTACACCGCCCCGGCGTGGTGCCATTGAATTTGACTCCCAGAGTCTCATTCGCCTTCCCTCATACCGTATCGCCAAAACCGGGCTGGGCCTGGTGCCGGAGGGGCGCCGCTGCTTTCCTAACCTAACCGTTCATGAAAACCTCATGGTAACGGCGCGAGCGGGTGAATGGACCTTGAGCAAAGTGGAAGCCCTATTTCCGCGCTTGGAAGAACGACGCTCGCAAATGGCCAAAACGCTTTCTGGCGGGGAGCAGCAGATGCTGGCCATTGGCCGCGCCTTGATGACAAACCCGAGGCTGCTGGTGCTCGACGAAGCCACCGAAGGTTTAGCGCCGGTTATTCGCCAGGAGATATGGCAGGCTATCCGGCTACTCAAACAACAAGGACAGGCCACTCTGCTGGTGGATAAATCATTAAGCGAGATTCTTCCCATTGCTGATCGCTGCACCATTCTGGAAAAGGGTTGTACCGTATGGAATGGCAAACCGGCCGCGCTGGATAACACTATTCGTGATCGGTATCTGGGCGTTTAGGAGAACACCATGGCGTTTACGACACAGCGAAAGGTGCGTTTTCAGCACTGTGACCCGGCAGGCATTGTTTTCTACCCTCGCTATTTCGAGATGATCAATTCAGTAGTTGAAGACTGGTTTGAAGAAATTGTGCAGCAGGATTTCAACCATCTGCATGTTGAAAGCGGGACGGGGGTGCCCACGGTTTCAATAGACACCCAGTTTTTTGCGCCAAGCCGGCTAGGGGAAATATTAACTTTCGAGCTTGCTGTTCAAGCCGTTGGGCGCAGCAGCTTAACACTGCAGATAAATGCGTATTGCGCTAATCAGAAACGCTTAACAAGTTGTTTAACTTTGGTATTTATGGATTTGCATAGCGGTAAGTCAATGCCATGGACCGATACAATGCGCCAACATTTTATCGTCGATAACCTATAAGGATAGCCCTCATGAGTGACGCCACCTTTCATCAGCTTCTTCACCCTGCTCACTGGAAAGCCGCAGCAGGCTACGCCAATGGCATACTGGCTTCCGGCCAGACTGTTTTTGTAGGCGGGCAGATTGGCTGGAATGCCGATCAGCTATTTGAAAGCGATGATTTTGTCGTTCAAGTAAACCAGGCGCTGCAAAATATTGTGGCCGTCTTAAAAGAGGCTAACGCAGGCCCTGAGCATCTGGTGCGTTTGACCTGGTATGTGACGGACAAACGGGAGTATTTGGCGCGACTTAAAGAGGTAGGTGCCGCCTATCGCGAAGTGCTGGGTAAACACTTCCCGGCGATGACCATGGTGCAGGTGGCAGGCCTTGTCGAAGACCAGGCCAAGGTGGAGATTGAAGCGACAGCGGTGATTCCCGAAGTCTAGATCCTATCTGAAAAATGGCAGCGCCCCGGACGGGCGCTGCTAAACCTTGTGAAACGCCTTGACCCACTCGACAAAACAACCCCCTTCAAGGTAATGCTCAAGAATTGAAAAATGGTCGGCTTCACTGAATAAATGTTGCGCCACCTGCTGACCGTTCTGCAGCAATTGCTCACCATAAGTCGTCATCTGTCGTTCAAACTCTTCAGGCTCCTGCCCACCCACCACTAACTGCATGGGCGCCGACACCCGGCACGGTAGCCATAATGGACTGAATTCCTGAACATCTCGCCCGCTCAACTGCAGCTTGGGCTGCAACCACGACCATGGGAAAGGCCGCAGATCGTATAAGCCACTGACACACAGAGCGCCGCGAATCAACTGATTGGGTAAGCCAAAGGTACCTTCCCAATCGGTCGAAACGAGCATAGCCGATAAATGCCCGCCCGCCGAATGCCCCGAAATGCTCAGCTGTGCTGGGTCGACACCTAACGCTTTTGCATGCTGATAGACATAGGCAACGGCTGCCTGACTTTGCCGAACCAGCTCGCTAAAGCGCACCTGGGGACATAAAGCGTAATTGACCACTGCCACCGTTATGCCTGCCTTGACGAGACCATCGACGATAAAGCTGAACTCACGATGGCTTAATGAGCGCCAATAGCCGCCATGATAGAAAACATGCACAGGAGCATTCGGGCTTTGCGCATGGAAGATATCCATGCGCTCGGCAGTGGAAGGACCATAGGCAATATCTAGCGTCACGCGGTGCCGAGCGCGTGACGCTTCACTACGCTGTTGCCAATCCTTTACTAACACACTAGCGTCTCGACCGAGCATTGGATCGTAGGCCCGGTCAATCTCTTCCTGTGTGGTGAAGTGTCGATAAAGCACGTCGTGCTCCTTATTATTTTTGGATAATGATCGACAGTTTAAAGTACTAGCGTTTGATAGCTAACCACAGCATACGCAGCGGCACGAGCGCCAGTATCACGAAACCAAGTAGTGTCCAGGCGGGCAGTGAGAAGCCAAGAAGCGTGAAATCAATCTCGGCACACTCGCCTGAGCTGTTCAGCACCATGGAAATGACATCCCTCATGGGCAGCACATCCATCATGTAATCCAAGCCAGGGCCGCAGGAAGGCACCTGATCGGCGGGCAGGCTTTGCAGCCAGACATGGCGCCCGGCAATAAAGGCGCCTGTTCCCACCGCCGCGAGTCCTAGCACACCGTAAATACCTGCGCCTACCTTGCCACCTGGGTTATGAATGGCCGCAACGGCAAAGATTAGCCCAGCGGTGATAACCGCTACGCGCTGAAAAATACATAATGGGCAGGGTTCAAATCCACCAATATGCTCAAGCCCGAGCGCTACCGCCATCATAAATACACAAAATGCCAAGCCCGCGAGAGCTACTGGGCGAAGTGCTGCCTGGTTCATGGACTCTCCTCAGGAGGTAACGCCGACAGAGCACGGGATTCACGCGCCTTGGTAAAGTAAGCTTCCAGAAAGGCAGCGAAGCTTTCCTGATCTCCCGCTTCGATATCCCGCTGCTGCTGGTGTGATGTTTCGATCAACTGGGCAAGCAGCGCTTCGCGCGAGCGTAGCATGGGGGTTTGTTTAAGCTTTTCACCCTGCTCTTTGGCAAGCGCCAGAAGCGTATCGCTAAGCGAGCCGTTGCCTTCCTCGATACGCGCCAGTAGCTCTGCAGAGGGGGTGAGTGACGGATCTTTCAGCCGCGGCGCCAGCTCCTCCAATGCAGCAGCGTAAGGCGCATTGTCTTCCACGGCATCTAGAAGGCGGGCTACCTCTTTCATCTCAGCAAAGATCTGTTCGCCCCATTCCTGCACCGAGGTGGTCTGCCCATTGCGAATCAGCTTAAGCTCGGGGTCACGTCCCCGCTCGACGACCCAGCGACGGTTGTCGTCCAGGCGGTCACACTCATCATCTGAGATCCACGGGCTTTCGCTGAGCAGACACCACATCAAAAAGGTATCCACAAAGCGCATCTGGGTTTCGGTAACACCTAGCGGGTCAAACGGGTTCAGGTCCAAGCAGCGCACTTCGATGTATTCAACGCCACGCGCTTCAAGCGCCTGGCTGGGCGTTTCGTTGTGTTTGGCCACTCGCTTGGGGCGTATATCGCTGTAGTACTCGTTTTCGATCTGCAGGATATTGGCATTTAGTTGCTGCCAGTTACCCTCTACATTAACGCCGAGCTTTTCGTAGTCTGGCCAGGGCGTTGAGATGGCATGGCGCAACGTGTTGACGTAGTTCGACAGCGAATTGAAACAGATCTTGAGCTGCGACTGAACCTTATTCTGATAGCCCAGATCCGACATGCGAAGCGTTGTGGCGAACGGTGCGTAAAAGGTGTCGTCGTTAAGCGGCTTCAACTTTTCAGGCACGTTACCTTCGGGCAGAAAGCTTTTATCTATCGCGGGTGACGCGCCAAACAGGTACAGCAGCAGCCAACTATGACGGCGGAAATTACGGATAAGGCCGAAATAACGGGTGGAGCGATAGTCATTGAACGGAATATTGCCCGCCCCTTCCAGCTCGCGCAGGGCATGCCACATATCGTCAGGTAGCGAGACGTTGTAATGCACGCCAGCAATCGCCTGCATGATACGCCCGTAGCGCACATCCAACCCTTTGCGGTAGACATGCTTCATGGTACCCACGTTGGACGTGCCGTAGTCGGCGATAGGCACGCTATCGTTACCCGAAAGCCGTGATGGCATGCTGCCCGGCCAGATCCACTCTTGGTCAAGGTGGTGATAGGTAAACGTATGCAGGTCGGACAAAAACGCTAACGCTTCGCGAGGCTGCGAATAGACCGGGGTAATATACTCGATCAGCGCTTCTGAATAATCGGTGGTGATATGCGGGTGCGTGAGCTTGGAGCCTAAGGCAGCAGGATGCTGCGTTTGTGCGATATGCCCCTTTGCATCTACCCGCAGCCCCTCTTTTTCCAGCCCTCGCCGCAAGCGTCCCAGACGCCCCAGGCGGGCACTGGGCAGTAGCCGCTCGATTTGGGCGGTCAGTTGGGCAGGTACAGTGAGTGGTTCAGGCAAGGTGAACACTCCTTGTCAGTAAGGCCCGCCATGCAGGCCTTGGTGAAATCCGGTGGCATCGCCATCGTCGCTGTCTCGAAAATAGAAGACAGGATATGGCGGCAACCATTAAATATTCAAGACATCCAGGTCTTCAGGATATCCAAGCGTTGAGAACAGCCGGGCTATCAGAGCGCATAAGCCTTAGCGTTAAGCCGCTATTTACTCTTGCGCGCCTTGAGCAACGCCGCACCGAGCGCTCCCATGGGCGTCGCCGTTTCAGCAGGCTTTTGGGTAGCGCGTTTACTGCGTGGCGGCTTTTGTGCCCCTTGGCCTGTCGGCGCGGAAGCACTTTCTTCGCGCTGGGGCTCATCATCCAGACGCATGGAAAGCCCTACCCGCTTACGGGCAATATCCACACTCATGACTTTTACCGACACGATATCACCGGCCTTCACCACGCTGCGCGGGTCATCAATAAAGCGGTCAGACAACGCGGAGATATGTACCAGGCCATCCTGGTGCACCCCGATATCCACAAAAGCGCCAAAGTGGGTCACGTTGGTTACCGTGCCCTCCAGCACCATACCGAGCTTGAGATCCTTAAGGGTTTCCACGCCTTCACGAAACTCTGCCGCTTTGAACTCGGGGCGCGGGTCGCGACCGGGCTTATCAAGCTCGCTGAGAATATCGCTGACGGTCGGGATCCCAAAGCGCTCGTCGGCGAAATCAGCCGGCTTCAAGGCTTTCAGTGCGGCGCTATCACCAATCAGGCCTTTCACTTCGCGTCCGCTCTGCTTGGCGATGCGCTCAACCAAGGTATAAGCCTCGGGGTGAACGGCGCTGGCATCCAAGGGGTTATCGGCATTGTGGATACGCAAGAAGCCCGCGCACTGTTCAAAGGTCTTGGGCCCCAGACGGCTGACTTCCAGCAGGGCCTTGCGGCTTTTAAACGCGCCGTGAATGTTGCGCTGGGCCACAATGTTGTCTGCCAGAGCAGTACTCAGGCCCGCTACGCGAGAAAGCAGTGCGCTTGAGGCGGTGTTAAGGTCAACGCCCACGGCGTTTACGCAATCCTCGATAACCGCTTCCAGGCTGCGCGAAAGCTGGACCTGAGAGACATCGTGCTGGTACTGGCCCACGCCAATGGATTTGGGCTCAATTTTGACCAGCTCGGCCAGCGGGTCCTGCAGGCGGCGCGCGATGGATACCGCACCACGGATCGTGACATCGAGATCCGGCAGCTCGCGAGAGGCATACTCTGAGGCGGAGTACACCGAAGCGCCCGCCTCAGATACCATCACCTTGCTTAACCGATGCTCAGGCGCCAGCGCTTTAAGCAGCTCGCCTGCAAGCTTGTCGGTTTCCCGGCTCGCAGTACCGTTGCCCACCGCGATTAGCTCGACCCCGTACTGCTTAACAAGCTTGGCAAGCACTGTCAGCGACTCATCCCAGCGGTTTTGCGGTGCGTGGGGGTAAATGGTGGCCTGATCGACAAACTGTCCGGTAGCATCCACAACCGCCACCTTGCAGCCGGTACGCAGCCCAGGGTCGAGGGCGAGCGTTACCTTTTGCCCGGCAGGTGCAGCCAGCAGAAGGTCTTTCAGGTTGGCGGCGAAAACCTCAATAGCCGTTAGCTCCGCCTGTTCACGCAGGCGACCCAACAGTTCAGTTTCAAGCGCCGTATACAGTTTTACCCGCCAGGTCCAGCGGACAACCTCGCCTAACCACTTATCGGCGGCACGACCTTCATCGCTAATGCCCACCTGACGGGCGATGGCGACTTGGGCCGGGTGAACGGGGGCGTCATCCTCACCGGGCAGACGAATCGAAAGGCTCAACACGCCCTCGTTACGCCCTCGGAACATGGCAAGGGCACGGTGCGAAGGCACCTTGGCCAGCTTTTCATCGTGCTCGAAATAGTCGGAGAACTTGGCGCCCTCCTGCTGCTTGCCTTCAAGCACGCGGGCGCTCAGCTCGCCCTCCTGCCACAGGCGCTCGCGCAGTTGGCCGATCAGTTCGGGGTCTTCGGCAAAGCGCTCCATGAGAATCTGCTTGGCGCCATCCAATGCTGCTTTGGCATCTTCAACCGCCGGAATATCGCCCTCCGCCGAGCGCAGATAACCGGCGGCCTCGGCTTCCGGGTCAAGCGCTGGATTGGCCAGCAGCGCATCAGCGAGGGGTT
Source organism: Vreelandella nanhaiensis (assembly GCF_003990185.1). Lineage (GTDB taxonomy): Bacteria > Pseudomonadota > Gammaproteobacteria > Pseudomonadales > Halomonadaceae > Vreelandella > Vreelandella nanhaiensis. The sequence continues at coordinate 68,385 of NZ_RZHF01000009.1, forward strand.
CTAGACCCGCCTCGCGAGCAATTTGTGCTTTGGTACGCCGTTTTTTCTTGAAGGGAAGATAAAGGTCTTCAAGGCGCTGCTTGGTTTCTGCCGCTTGAATAGCCGCTTTTAACGGCGCATCCAGCTTGCCCTGCTCGTCAATTGCGATCAGTACCGCTTCACGGCGCTCCTCAAGCTCACGCAAGTAGCGCAGCCGTTCATCCAACTGGCGCAGCTGAGCATCATCCAGGGCACCTGTCACCTCTTTACGGTAGCGGGCAATAAAAGGCACAGTAGCGCCGCCATCTAAAAGCTCTACCGTGGCCGCTACCTGTTCGTTACGCACGCCCAGCTCATCGGCTAAGCGGGAAATAATTCGCTGATTGACATCCATAAATTGCAACTAGCTCATGCAGCATTTTTTAGTGCCCACAAGGTATCACAATCGCGCTGCAGCTGGCATGAATGAGCAGCTCAGTAAAGAAAGAAACGTTAGGCTGTGTTAGCTAGCAAAGCGGAGAGATTAAAAGACGGTCAAAATCGCCTCACTCTCCCTTCTCAGATCTACCACACTCTCATCTATATTCGGTAGCCATGCGCGTCATGGCTTACCGATAGTAACTGACGAGGCTCCTCTACATGGGCCGCCGCCAGAACATCGTGTTTGGGAGTGAACCCCAGACCAGGAAGGCCGGACAAGCGCATAACACCCTCAACTGGATCAGGTGTCCCAGTAAAGAAGTGCTTGCTTACCTGCCAGATACCATAGTGAAACTCGACCGCACCACCATTCATCACCCCACACAACAAATGCATATTAAAGATCGGCCAGCCTCCCCCATTGGACATAGGAAGATTGAACGCCTGAGCCATATGTGCCACTTTCAGCGACTCGGTGAAGCCACCGTTATAAATCACGTTGGGTTGAATGATATCCACTGCACGGCTTGCTATCAGGTCCCGATAACGGAAACGGTGCCCCTCCATCTGTCCGACCGCAATGGGTACTCGCACACTGGCACGCAGTTCTTTTAGCGACTCCACATCATTGACATATAAAGGCTCTTCGAACCAGAGCAGATTGCAGGATTCGACGGCCATAGCCAAATAGCGCGCTTCTACAGGATTGAAGCGGCAATTGGCATCAATGATCAAACCAATATCATTACCAATTGCTTCACGGACACGTTGAACCCTACGGGCATCATCCTGCCAAGTGCGGTTTGGATTGCCTCCCACCACCATCTTGAGAATACGATGACCATTTTCTTTAAAGCGGTTTGCCTGAACCACCAGTTGGTCATCATCCAGAGAGGGGTAACCGAAGGTGGCGTAAGTAGGAGCCCAATCGCGATAACCGCCCAGCAACTCGTGAACTGACTGGCCGGTGCGCTTGCCTAGCAGATCCCACAGTGCAATATCGATGGCCGATAAGGCATTGGAAATCCCCCCGGTATAACCCCGTGTATTGAGGTGATGCCACACGTAACCATGAATAGCTTCACGATGCAGAGCATTTCGACCAATAAGTGCTGGCGCTAAGTGGTGGTCGATACAGCTTTTGACCGCCCAAGGCAACATAGCACCCGTAAGCCCAAACCCGCTCAGGCCTTCATCTGTGGTGACTTCCACATAAACAAATATACGCCGTTCTACGGACTCGCTCACTCCAGCTACTTGCACATCGTGAAAGTGAACCGTTGCCGTAATCATGGTAATGATCATGGTGTGGCTCCTTCGGCCACCGGCGGCAGGGTATCTGACTCTACAATGGGTTGAGGCACCCAGTTTCTGGGCGGATGGTACAGGCAGGCGTAATCCAGTTGAGAGAGGCTAGTGAGTCCCAGCAGCGCCATATTCCGCTCGATTTCGCGCTCCAGTAAGTCAATAACATGCTCCACACCGGCTTGCCCTGCGCAGGCAGCTGCATAATTGAAAGGGCGCCCAACAAATACAAAATCAGCTCCTAACGCCAGCGCCTTGATAACATCGGTACCACGACGGAAACCACTGTCAATCATAATGGGGATATCACGGATACGGCGCTTCACTTCCGGTAACACCTGCAATGGCGAGATAGTGCAGTCAAGTTGGCGCCCACCATGGTTGGAAAGGATGAGACCATCAACACCTGCCCTTCGGGCACGTACTGCATCATCAGGATTCAGTACCCCTTTCAGTACGAGCACACCAGGCCATAGACGGCGCACAAGATCTAGATACCCCCAATCAAAGTGGCGGCGTCCAGAGAAGTCGCGCTCAGCACGACGTGATATCACTGGCGCTCCACGCTCGGCATGATTGTTCTCAAAGTGCGGCATGCCATGACGGACCAACGTGCGTAAGAATGTATTGAACAACCATCCAGGCCGCATCAAGCCATCCAGCGCCAGTCGGAGAGTGGGCTCAAGCGGTGAAGTAAATCCAGATTTACGAAAATTATCTGGGTTAGGCGGCACTGGATAATCCAATGTCACAACCAGCTTCTTAAAACCTGCTCTTTCGATACGCACCAAGAGTGCTTCAATACCTTCCGGCGTGCCAGGGAGATATGCCTGGAACCAATCAGCACCTTCTACCTTGGCCACTTCTTCCATCGGAACCAGCGATGAGCCACTCATAATCATCGGCAAATTGCGCGCAGCGGCGGCACGAGCAAGCACTAAATCCCCCTGATATGCGGATAACGCACTGATTCCCATAGGCGCAATACCGAAAGGCATTGCGTAACGCTTGCCATATAGCTCGGTTTTCAGATCAATATGGGAAACGTTGATAAAGGCCTTGGGCAGGAAACAGTACTCGTCGAAGGCGGACAGGTTGGCGCGTCGGGTTCGGCCATCTTCTGCTACATGGTCGATATAGCCGAAAATCGGTCTGGGTAGCTTGCGACGAGCGAGTCGCTCTACATCATGAAGGTTATGGATTCTGGAAAGCGTCCACTGGGTCAGAAAACTCACACTGTAGCCCTCCTCGTTTTATCCCCCATAGAAAAATCTTCATCGATCAATGCTTGCTGGAGGATTTCCGCAGCGGGCGTAGCTAGAGCAACAAGAGGTGGGCGGACAAGACGCCAACCATCATGTCCCGTAGCTTGGGCCTTCGCCGCTTTCATGGCAGGGATCATCGGGAACCCTTCGAATACACCACGAATACGATTTAACACTCTTTGTTGTTCATCGGCCTCGCTGTTCTGCCAAGTGGCGCCCAAGTTGGCGATCGCATTAGGGTTAACGTTGGCGGTGGCACTGATACACCCCGCGCCCCCAGCTCGAAGAGTATCCAATAAAAAACGTTCGCTACCAGCAAAGATTTCAAAGCCTTGTGGCGATAAACGCTCAATTAAAGAGCGCGTAAACGCCCAGTCCCCCCCACTATCCTTGATGCCTACGAATACGTCCGGGTAACGCTGGCGCAAACGCTCAACCAACTCGATCGAAAGTGGCACCTGAGCCACTGGTGGGATATGGTAAAGGTAGATACGCAACCGGGCATCGCTCACCCGTTCTACCACCTGGGAAAAATAGTTGAAGAGGCCGTCGTCCGTCACCCCTTTATAATAGAACGGCGGCAGCATGAGAACGCCTTTGCACCCGGCTTCAACAGCTGTACGCGTCAATGCTACGGTATCTTCAAGGTTACAGCTGCCGGTTCCTGGCATAAGATCATTTCCGGAGATGCCAGAGTCAATAAGCAACTCTAACAGGCGCTTTTTGTCAGCTAGTGACAAGGAGTTGGCTTCGGAATTCGTACCAAAGACTGCCAACCCAACCTGATTGCTCAACAACCACTGACAATGCTCGATAAAACGCTGATCATCAATGGAAAGATCCGGCATAAAAGGTGTCATGACCGGCGACCATACATTTCGTTTATTAGCTGTATTATTCATATTATCAAGCTGCCTATTTCATTGTTGTTAGTTGAATAAATGAGTGTCTTATTAAATTTTATGATCTTCTTCCGATGACTCTTTACTAAGCCACCGGACTAATCCTTTTTTAACATGCTCAAAACCCGCTTCATAAGCGGCTTCTGCATCGCCTTTTTCCATAGCTGATACAATTTTATCGTGCTCTTCATTTGACTGAGCCATAGCAGTTTGGTTTTTCAGAGTAAACTTACGAACCAAGTGTGAATCCTTCACTAAATCGTCATAAACATCCGCGGCACGTTTATGGCGGGCAACTTGGAGAATGTATTCATGGAATTCCAAGTTCATTTGATAATAATCTTGGGCACGCTCTTCTCTGATAGCTAGTGCCATAGCAGATACTTGCTCACGTAGTTTCTCTTTTTGCTCAAGGGTTCCCCGCTCGGCAGCACATTTACAAACAAACCCAGTGATATAGGCTCGTACATCGCTATTTTCGATATACTCTTCCTTGGAAACCTGCTTTACGAATACCCCCCGGTTGGGGATGCTGGTTAGCAGCCCTGCCCGCTCCAGCCCTCTTCGGGCCTCACGTACAATGCCACGACTGACATTCAGTTCTTCGGCAAGGCGTAATTCATTAACGCGATCTCCAGGTTTCAAATACCCAGTAATAATGAGTCGCTCCAACTCTTGCGCCACAATAGTCGTCAGAGATGTTAATTTCCTTTCAGAAATAAGAGTGGCCGAACGGCTTACAGGATCCATAACAATATCTCTGATTACATTGAATAATTTTAAAATTATAGCAATACCAGTTTTTCAAAGGCTATCCAAAGCAAACGCACTGCTAACAGGGTCAGCAAGACCTTCATAATAAAATCGAACTTATTGTTGGTAAGTTTTTTTAACACCTTGAGCCCGGCCCACGTGCCGACAAAACCAACCGCGATCATGAGCCCCATCAGTGCCAGCCAATCCACGAATACAAAACCGGCAAAGCCAAAAATGAATGCCTTGGTCAGATGTTGCAGCGACATCACCGCAGAGTGCGTTGCTACTCTCACCATTCGTTCCGAGGATATATGCTTAAGATAGGCGGCTACAATTGACCCCGCAGCTCCCACAAAGCTGGAAAGAAAGGTCGTCAGCGCCCCCATTACCATGCTGCCTCCCATACCCACTGAGCGTGCTGGTAAAGTCGGGCCCCAGCACATGAACAGCATGAAGCTGGCGATTAACAGTTCAAGTGTACCGGGGGGCAGTTGCACCAGCAGCCAGCCTGCCAATAGAGCTCCCAACAGAATGCCGGGAACAATAGCCAACAATCGTTTGTAGTCCACATAGCGCCAGATAAATAGGAAACGACTGCTGTTGGCTCCAAGCTGCACCATACCATGCACAGGGATGACCGCGGCTGGAGGCATAATCTGTGCCATAGACATAATCAAAAGCGCACTCCCGCCAATGCCCATCGCGCTGTTAATCCATGCGGTGACCAGACTCAGCAAGATAAGGCTGAGGTTGGCTGCCCCTGATAACGGCGACAACATCTCAAACCACATCATAATGCTAGCCATTAGAGGGCATCATCCATGTTGCCGTGGCAACGGCCACCTCTTTGTCATCCACATTGAATGCCTGAGACTGCATAAAGGCTAGCTGTCGCCCACGCTTCACAAAACGCCCCTCGAAACGTAACACTCCCTGCTGAATAGGTCGCAAGAACTGCACTTTCATTTCGATAGTGCTGCCTCCCCTGCCAGAAACATGGTGAATGAGGTGCCCCATGGAAATATCCATCGCCACTGCGATTACTCCTCCATGCAGGCTGCCTTGGGGGTTATAGAGGTGTGGTACTACGGGTAGAGCAACATGACACACCTCATTCTCATAGCGAATATCAAGCTGGAGTAGCTTGGCCAGGAAAAACTGACCAAACTCCGGCTGCTGAGTGGTGAGTGCATGTTCGATAATGCCACGCGTGACGGTTTCATCGATCATACGGTATTTTCCTTTAGCTTATCGCGGCGACGCTGCGAGTTGAGGAAGGCGCCACCCAAAATAATTGCGGCGAAAAAAACCAGAATGTAAACCGATGCTTGCCGAATGAAGAAAATATCGAAGGAACCCCGGCTGATCAGTAAGGTCTGGCGTAGAGACTCTTCCGCCATCGGACCCAACACCAGGGCAAGCACTACGGCGGCAGGCGAGAAACCAAGACGCTTCATATAAAAGCCAACAATACCCGCGGCCAACATAATAAAGGTCTCAACAATACTGGCGTTAACACTGAAGGTGCCCAAGGTACAAACCACAAGCACCAGGGGTGCCAAAATACGATAAGGCGCCTTAATGATGTATACAAAAAGCGGAATAGCAAAAACGCTTAACACCAGTAACGCCATGTTGCCGAGGTACATACTGCTGATCAGCCCCCAGGCAAACTCTGGGTTCTGCTCCATTAGCAGTGGTCCAGGACGTAACCCCCACATCAGAAAGGCCGCCAGAAGCACCGCGGTTGAAGCGGAACCAGGAATACCTAGCGTTAACAAGGGCACCATAGCCCCTGAAGAGGCGGCATTGTTGGCCGACTCAGGGGCAACGAGGCCACGCATTTCCCCCATGCCAAATTTCTCGGGATTTTTTGAAAGTGAACGTTCAAGTGAGTAAGCCATTAACGAGGCAATGGTTGCCCCTGCACCGGGAATGATACCGATCACAAACCCTAGAATGGAATTACGAGGCATAGTGTATTTGCAGTCGATGAGATCCTGCTTGGTGGGCCAAAAGCGGGACTCGTTCTGGTATTGAATAATCCCACCACTGCCACTCTTGTGAGCACCGTTATAAAATGCATAGAACAGTTCTCCAATGCCGAACAAACCGATGGCTACCGGTATGAAATGGATGCCACCAATTAATTCAACCGCTCCAAAGGTGAAACGTTGGTGCCCGGTTTCCAGGTCGACACCTACTGTTCCCAGTGCAAAGCCAATCAGCGCGGAAATAAGCCCTAGAATCCAGTTACCGGACATCAACGCTACCAAGGTCAGTAAGCCCATCACACAGAGCAGGAAGAACTCGGGGGGGCCAAAGCTGCGGGTAACCATGCTGAATATCGGAGCCAGCAGTGTGATCAAGATGACCCCGATGGTGCCACCCACGAAGGATGCGCATGCTTGCATTACTAGTGCAGGCCCTGCCCGCCCCCTTTGTGCTAGAGGGAAGCCGTCAAACGTCGAGGCGACCGTGGTAGAGTCTCCTGGCGTGTTGAGCAGAATCGCTGTAATCGTGCCTCCGAACATGGCACCATAGTAAATGGCTGCCAGCATCATTACTGCAGAAATAGGGCTCATGCTGAAAGTCAGGGGAAGCAGAATGGCAATGCCTGCAGAAGGACCAAAGCCAGGTATGGCGCCGATCATCATGCCGATGGAGGCTCCAATCAGCAGATACATCAGATTTATCGGTGTGATGGCGATGGATAATCCCATCAATAGGTTGTCAAAGATTTCCATGATCGATCTCTTTTTGTTGTCGTGGCTACCACCAAAGACCGTGAGGTAGAGAGGCATTTAGAACCTGCCCAAACAGCACATAAATGGTCAGGGGGGCTGCCAGGGTAATAGCGCCATTCATCAGCAAATGCTTGGAATTGAAGTAGAGCAAGGCGGCACCGACAAACAATGGTGTAGCGATGAGATACCCCGTGACCACCAGCAATACACCAAACGTCATAGCTAACCCAATGAGCACTGCCGCATCCCGCATCTGGCCATCGGGTTCTTTTTCCAGCAGTTTGCCAAGCCGGGCCTCCTTAATAATGGCGGCGACCAAGCACAGCACCAAAAAGCCTCCAATAAATCTTGGAAAGAAGCCAGGTCCCATACGCCCGCGATTGGTCAAAAAGGACAAATCGAAGAAAGCCATGTAGGTATAAACGATGGCCGCCAGCAGCATAAACGCGTAGAAAAATAACCTCATGAACATTCTCCTGAAAGAAGTTAATCGGCCGGCGAGAACAACCACCGGCCAGTCTCATCACGTGAGCTTGCGGCGTTAGATAGCCCCTGTCTCAGTCAGGATGGTTCTGAAGTTATTAATGGATGTTTCGAGGAAGCCAGTAAAATCGTCCCCTAGCAGCACGTTCTCAGTGAGAAAATTGGCTTTGACATACTCCTGCCACTCCGGTGTTTCTACCACCTCTGTAATGGTATCTATCCACCATTGCCGTGCTTCATCAGACACATTAGGCGGTAGAATCAATCCTCTCGGCATGGGAACTGCGGCATCAGCCACACCTAGTTCCTCGAAACTGGGGACCCCTTCGAGCGCTTCAGGTACCTGCTCAGCGCTGAAGGCCAGAGCGCGGAAATCTCCCGCTTCTATTAAACCTATGATTGAGCCAGGGGTTGCGACCATGGCGTCGATGGAGTTAGAGAGCAGCGCCGTGGTTAGTTCTCCCTGCTGATTGAAGGGAATGTAGTCATACTCATAGCCCGCCTCAACAGATAATAGCTGAGCAACGATAAAGTCGTTATTGACGGAGCCAATACCTCCCACTGAAAGCGGTTCTTGCTGGGCATACTCAACAAACTCTTCAAAAGTATTAATCGAGCTCTCAGCATTGACCACCAGCACCTGATCATCGGCGGCCATGAGTGCTACATGGGTGAAATCGAGCGTATCCCATGGAGTATCCGCCTGCAGGGGCGTTGCAATAAAGCTGCCGCTGGTGGTGGAAATATGATGGGGATTGCCTTGTTGACTATAAATATATCCCCACCCTACGGCACCACTTCCGCCAGGGCGGTTGGTAGCCACGATATCGCCTTCATAGAGGTCGTATTTGTCCAGAATCTCAATCAGTGTTCTGGCCAGCACGTCATTACCACCACCAGGCCCGAAAGCAATAGTGACATTCAACTGCTTACTGGGGTCGTACTCATCAGCCGCAGCGAACGGTGCAGCCAATAACAGGCTGCTGGCGGCTATGCAGGCAACAGCAAATACCTGTGGACGTGTTGTTATTGTCGTTTTAAGCGTGGTCATGAACGTTCTCCTGCCTATTATTGGAGTTATGTTGCATTCGGATAACTGCGTGGAGCTAATGGAGGCTTGGCAACGACCTTCTATCTACCAGTGAACACTGGCTGACGTTTTTCCTTAAACGCCTGACGCCCTTCCTTGTAATCCTCGCTTTCAAAGCATGCAATGACCATCTCGGCTACCTGCTCAGGTGTGGGTGCATTATCTTCCTGGAGAAGGCAACGTACGCCATTTTTCACTGACTGCATGGTCAGAGGAGCATGCCCGGCGATATCCGCAATGCGGCTTTCCACCGCGTGGTCGAACAAGTCATCGGCGAATGATTGGTTTACCAACCCAATACGAGCCGCTTCTGTACCGTTGAGGATTCGGGCGGTCAAAAACAGCTCATAGGTTCTCGCTGCGCCCATCACATCAACAAACCGCTTAATGCCATCGAGTGCGTATCCCAGCCCAAGCTTACCGGCGGGCATCCGGAATCTTGCTGACTCAGTGCAATAACGCAAATCACATGAGAGCGCCAAGCCCATACCGCCCCCCATGCAGATTCCTTTGACGACGGCAACCGTCGGTTTCTGGCTACTACGAAGCGAGGACTGAGCAAGGTTCACGCTATCGGCATAAAACTGAGCCTGCTCTCGGTCATTACGCTTATCTTTGAATTCAGTGATATCAGCACCGGACATAAAGGCCTTATTGCCTTCGCCGCTCAACACTATCAGACGCACATCATCATTGGTTTGTGCCTCATTTACGACCCTGCCCAAATCCTGCCACATAGCCAATGACATGGCGTTATAACGACGGCTGTTGCAAATAGTGATACGCAGAGTGCTGCCGTCCAGCTCACTCTTGATGTAGCCGGGTTGATTCTCTTGCTGCATGGGGTTTCCTCGCTTAAACAGCGCCAATCTCTTTGAGATGAGCGATTTGGGTTTTGCTATAATTAAGTTCGGTCAAAATTTCATTCGTATGCTCACCCCACTTGGGGGCCAACGTGACAACATCAGCCGTCGTACGAGACAGGTTCACCGGTTGGGTAATAAAGTGCTTGATGCCTACTTCTTCATCTTCCACTGCCTTAGATACCTTAAGATGCTGAATTTGGGGGTCTTCAAACATTTGTGGGACCGTATAGACAGGACCGGTTGGAATGCCCGCTGTGTTGAGCAACGCCACCCAGTACTCTACCGACCGCTGAGAAAATACATCTTGAATCAAGCTATTGAGTTCTGATCTGTGCTGCCGGCGGCTCTGTACGGTTTCAAAGCGTGAGTCGGTGATCCACTCGGACTTATCCAGCGCTTCGCAAAACTTTCGCCACTGTCCATCTCCCGAGACACCAATATTGAAAGGCCCATCACTGCCATAAAACAGACCCATCGGGCAGCTAGTAGGATGGTCATTGCCAGCCTGAACAGGCTCATCGCCTTCATTGAGGTAGCGCGCGGCCTGAAAGTCCAGCATGGCGATTTGGGCATGCAGCAAGGAGGTATGCACCCACTGCCCTTCGCCTGACTCCTCACGCTCCAGAAGTGCCGTTAAGATGCCCAGCGCAGTATAGAGGCCCGCACTGGAGTCAGCCACGGCAATACCGGCCCGAACAGGCCCCTGGCCTGGCAGTCCGGTAATCGACATCATGCCCCCCATTCCCTGCACAATCTGGTCGAACCCTGGGCGCTTGGCGTATGGCCCGTCCTGACCAAAGCCAGAAATGCTGGCAAGAATGATACGTGGATTGATTTTCTTCAGGGATTCATAGTCGACACCCAAGCGGGCTTTGACATCGGGACGCCAGTTTTCCACCACCACATCGGCATCCTGGACCAACTGATACAGCACTTCCCTGGCTTCGGGTTTCTTCAAATTTAGGGTCAGGGAGCGTTTATTGCGGTTAAGGTTTTGAAAGTCTCCCCCAAGGCGTACATCGGCGAACATGTTCGCGTTCGGATCTACACCTACCGGTGGCTCGATACGTATTACGTCGGCACCAAAGTCTGCCAACATACGAACACAGGTGGGCCCTGCCCTTACTCTGGATAAATCGAGTACACGAAAACGCTTGAGCGCACTGGACGCTTGGATCTTACTCATAGGAACGTTACCTTCTTGTGTTTATTGTTAACAGTTTACTATAAACTATAAACACAAAGCTCATCCGTCAATACTTAACAACAAAAACTACTCTATTCTTTAGTCTTACCGCTGACGTTTGTGTGCTCCTTCTCTAAAACCTAACCTATAAAAAAAGCTCCGGCATTAGTGCCGGAGCTTTTGGATTTTTAATGACGCTAAATATGCTTAAGTCAGCTGCGGGCCTGCCTTGATGATGGCCTCACTCACGCCTTCAAATTTTTTGAAGTTATCCACGAACTTGGTGGCAAGCTCTTTCAGATGACGATCATAGGCGTCGCGGTCTTCCCAGGTATCGCGCGGGTCGAGTAGGCTTGAATCAACGCCCGGTACGGCTACCGGCACTTCCAGGTTCAGGCCTTCAATGTGCTTGGTTTCCACTTCGCGCAGCACACCTGACTGAATCGCGCTGATGATGGCGCGGGTAGTCGGGATAGAGAAGCGCGAACCGCCTTCACCGTAAGCACCACCCGTCCAGCCCGTGTTCACCAGGTAAACCTGGGCATCTTTCTTGTCAACACGCTTGATCAGAAGGTCGGCGTATTCACGCGCCGGGCGCGGGAAGAACGGCGCACCAAAGCAAGTAGAGAACGTAGCGGCCAGGCCTTCAGACGAACCCATTTCCGTAGAACCCACCTTGGCGGTGTAGCCTGACAGGAAGTGATACGCAGCGGCTTCTTTGGAAAGCACGGAGACCGGCGGCAGTACGCCTGACATGTCGCAGGTCAGGAAAACGATGGCGTTCGGTTCACCGGCTAGGTTTTCCGGCACACGCTTTTCAACGTGCTCAAGAGGGTACGCAGCACGCGAGTTTTGCGTCAGGCTGTCGTCGGCGTAATCGGGCTCGCGGCGGTCGTTCAACACCACGTTTTCAAGCACGGTGCCAAACTTGATGGCGTTCCAGATAACCGGCTCGTTCTTCTCGGAAAGATCGATACACTTGGCGTAGCAGCCACCTTCCATGTTGAAGACGATACCGTCGCCCCAGGCGTGTTCGTCATCGCCAATCAAGTAACGGGATTGATCAGCGGACAGTGTGGTTTTACCGGTGCCGGAAAGACCAAAGAACAGACAGGTTTCGCCATCTTCTCCCACGTTGGCCGAGCAGTGCATGGGCAGCACATCAGAAGCTGGCAACAGGAAGTTCTGCACGGAGAACATGGCTTTTTTCATTTCGCCCGCATAGCGCATGCCAGCAATTAGCACCTTCTTCTCGGCGAAGTTGATGATGACACAACCGTCAGAGTTGGTGCCGTCGCGGCTCGGGTCGCACTCAAAATTCGCCGCGTTGAGGATGATCCACTCATCCTTGGCCGCCGGGTTGTATGCCGTCGGGCGTACAAACATGGTGCGGCCAAAGAGGTTTTGCCAGGCAGTTTCGGTATTGACGCGCACCGGTAGATAATGGGTGGAATCGCTGCCCACGTGCAGCTCGGACACGAAATACTCACAGCTACTCAGGTAATCTTCTACCCGCGCCCACAGGGCATCGAACTTGGCGGCTTCAAAGGGGCGGTTGACACTACCCCAGTCGATGCTTTCGCTGGTGGAAGGCTCATCGACGATAAAACGGTCTTTCGGTGAACGCCCTGTGCGTACACCGGTATTGACTACCAGAGCACCATCAGCCGACAAGCGGCCTTCACCACCGGCCACGGCGCGCTCGATCAGTTCGGCGCTGCTGAGATTAACGTGAGCTTGGGGAGCGGCTTGAGTCGTGGTCATGTCGATTCCTGGGCCTTTCGGCCATTCTCTCGTTACCTGGCGTCATCGACGCCGTCAAAAGGTCATCCCAGGCGCATAAAACACCTGGGTGTGTTGAAGTCAGGCGCATTATTGCAAAAAGAAAGCCCCCAGGAAACGGGGGCTTTAATCAAACATCTTGTAGTTAAACTACTACAAAGACACAATATTTTGTGTTGCAGCGCAGTAAAATTTCAAACGATTGTTTAATGACTGCGCCAGAGGCGTTGTCACTACTGGCTCTTTGCTTCATCAGCTTTTTTCACCGCGCTTGCAACCCTGACTACAGATTTAGTGGATAACGGGCGATGGCGCGTCGGGGTCTTCCAATAACGCTTCAATATCGGCCGCAGTGTAGTGATATTTCGTGTGGCAAAAGTGACATTGGGTATCAATGGCACCCTGTTCACGCAAAATATCACGCAGCTCATCGGCGCCGAGAGTGACCAATGCGCTCGCCATCCGCTCCCGCGAACAGGTACAGCCAAAGCGCAGCGCCTTGGGCTCAAAGACCCGAACGGTTTCCTCATGGTAGAGACGGTAAAGCACTTCGCGTTGCTCAAGTCCTAGAAGCTCATCCGCCTTGATGGTATCGGCCAGCTGTACGCTGCGCTCCCAGGCATCAACATCCTGGTTTTGCGACTCTTCAGGTAGGCGCTGTAAAAGCAAGCCACCTGCGCGCTCACCGTTAGCCGCCAGCCAAAGACGAGTGGGTAACTGCTCGGACTGACCAAAGTAGGCCTCCAGGCAGCCGCCAAGCGTTTCGTGATCCAGCGCGACAATCCCCTGATAGCGGTTGCCTTCCCTTGGGTCCAGAGTAATTACAATTTGCCCCTCGCCCACCAGTTCGCGAAAACTCGCCCTCTCGCTGGGCAAATGGCTATCTTCTGCAATCCGGGCGATGGCACGCAGCTCGCCGCCAGGATTGGATTCCGCCATCAACAGCGATAGCACGCCTTGGCCGCGTACTTCGATACTTAACGTGCCATCAAGCTTGACGGTATCGGTCAACAGCGCGACAGCAGCCAATAGCTCACCCAAAAGCTCATTCACCGCAGGTGGGTAGGCATGGCGCGTCAGTACTTCATGGTAGGCGGTGGCAAGCGTTACGATTTCGCCACGTACATTGGTTTGGTCAAACATGAACCGCTGAATTTGATCAGACATTAAAAGGGCCTTGAAATTAAGAGTGTATCTGGCGGGCCAGCCTACCGGGAAAGCAGCCTGACGGGCGATAGAATAACTAGCGCCCTGGCCGCTGTGTAACTGAGAATAAAGCTACTCGCTGGGCTGGCGCTGAAAGCGCTGTATATCGCGGCGCTGCTTTTTATCAGGCCGTTTGAGCGGGTGCTGCATGACTTCGTTGGTCAATCTGCGCGCTTCGGCTTCACGAGCACGGCGCTCAGTGCTTTCTGGGGTTTCGGCGTAAAGCTTGCACGCTTCTGGCGCACCACGGCGCTGGTCAGAAAGCGCGGTGACTTCTACCTCATAGACATCCCACCCCTGCGGCACACGAATCAGCGCGCCCAGCTCCACGTTTTTACTGGTTTTGACACGGGCACCATCATAGTGCACCTTGCCACCTTCAATAGCTTTTTTGGCCATGGCACGCGTCTTGAAAAACCGCGCGGCCCACAGCCACTTATCCAAGCGAACGGTGTCGCTCATTTACGCTCTCCTTGCTGCCCAGGTAAGTTTTCCGGCAGCAGTTGGGCAAATCGATCCAAAGCGATAAATTCTTGCAGCTCTTTTTCAGGACGCTGGCTATCGGGCTGTTTAATGCCGAGCAGATGGCGAATACCAAACTCACGGGCGCTTTCCAGCACGCTGGCATTATCATCAATGAACAGGGTGCGGGCCGGGTCAAAAGGCTCTATATTCTGTAGTGCAAACCAGAACGCCTGCTCCTCTTTTGCTGCCCCCACATCTTCTGATGAGATGATGGCATCCAGGTATTTTTCCAACCCCGTTAGCGGTAATTTAAGCGATAGGCTGGCTCTATCAGCATTGGTGGCCAATATCACACGCGGGTGCGCCTGCTTGAGCCATTTCAGGAAATCCAGCGCATCGGAACGCAAACCAATCAGGTGCTGAACTTCACGCTTTAGCGCCACGACATCCACGTCAAGCTCTCGACTCCAATATGCCAAACTGTACCAGTTAAGCGTACCCTGCTCACCCATGATGCGGTCACGCAATGCATTCTGTGATGCTTCATCCAACTGATGCAGCTCTCTATAGCGCCGAGGAAGATGTTCCAACCAGAAATGGCTATCAAAGTGCAGGTCCAAAAGCGTGCCATCCATGTCCAGCAGGACGGTATCAATTTCGCGCCAGTCGATCATTGCCGCTCCAGTCTGAAAGAGTAAGCGTGCTATTGTAGCTTAACCCCTTTTTAGCA
Source organism: Vreelandella nanhaiensis (assembly GCF_003990185.1). Taxonomy (GTDB): domain Bacteria; phylum Pseudomonadota; class Gammaproteobacteria; order Pseudomonadales; family Halomonadaceae; genus Vreelandella; species Vreelandella nanhaiensis. Next base: position 83,567 of record NZ_RZHF01000009.1, read on the forward strand.
GCCATGGAGGCGCTCTATGTCAACAGCAGACACTTCATCCAGCTACCCGCGCAAGCCACAGATTCTTGCCCGCGAAAGCGTGGCAAAAAGCCGCCTGTTTCATGTGGAGTCGCTGGATCTGCGCTTCTCCAATGGCGAGGAGCGCCAGTTTGAGCGCCTGACCGGTGCCGACCGCGGCGCGGTAATGATTGTGGCCATGCCTGACCCCGATCACGTATTGCTGATTCGCGAGTACGCTGCAGGCTTTGAAGATTACGTGTTAACGCTGCCCAAAGGCCTGGTGGATCCGGGGGAGGATATCGTGACTGCCGCTAACCGCGAGTTGATGGAAGAGTGCGGTTTTGGCGCCCATTGCATCGAGCCGCTGGTGGAGCTTTCGCTGGCGCCGAACTATATGCGCCATCGCATGCAGGTGTTGATAGCGACTGACCTGTATCCCAAGCGCCTTCCCGGCGATGAGCCAGAGCCGCTGATTGTGGAAACCCACCCGCTGGAAGACCTGCCTACCCTGCTGCTGCGCGACGATTTTCACGAAGCCCGTGCCATTGCCGCCCTGTATATCGCTCGCGATAGGCTGCGTGACGAGAAACGGCAGAGCAGCGCGGATTTGCTGTGAGCTATCCTCAAGCCTTTGCGCCGTTTCACCCAACCCCGGCAGCGCTCGCCTCGCTGCTTTCGCGCCGGGCCGCCGCTGCGGGTGCGCCTGGCGGCTTACCACGCGCTACGGGTATGGCGCTACGTCAAAAACCCGTAACGCAAAGTGGCCAGTAGGATTAGAAGTGAGGTTTAAGCGCTATCCAACGGCGTTGGCGGCAGCTATCCAGCCCCGCCTCCAAAAGCGTCATGGAGCGCAGCGCGGCATCAATATCTACCGGCAGCGCGGCATGGCCTTGAATAGCATCAACGATTCCTTGGTAATAGGCCAAGTAGTTACCCGGCTGAGTAGGATGCTCATGGCTTGTAAGCGATGCCTCTTCACCCTGCCCGTTACGCAGCGTCAATGTACCTGGCGTATCTTCCCCCCAGTTAACGGTAGGCATTTCTCCTGCTTTCAGGCGGTCTTCCTGAGGGTCCAGGCCGTATTTTGTATAGCTGCCCTGCGTGCCGTGGATTCGAAATCGCGGCGTCGGTTCAGCTACTAGCGCACTGGCACTCAATTGAACACGACGGTCATCGTAGGCGAGCAGAGCGAGAAAATCATCATCGGCTTGGGCACCATCGCGGCGTGTACTCAGCTCCAGCAAAATGGCGTTGGGCATACCAAACAGTTCGCATGCCTGGTCAAGCAGATGCGGCCCCAGATCAAACCAGAGGCCGCCACCCGCAGTGGCTTTCTCGCGCCAGCGGTCGCGCACCTCTGGTTTAAATCTATCAAAACGCGATTCGAAACCGGTCACACGCCCTAGCGTGCCTGCGTCAAGCAGCGCCTTGGCGGTTAGAAAGTCGCTATCCCAGCGGCGATTATGAAACACAGAGATCAAACGCTCTTTCACCACGGCCAGAGATTTCAACTGCTTGGCTTCTGATAGCGTCACGGTAAAGGGCTTATCCACCACAACGTGCTTGCCCGCGGAAAGTGCCATTTTGGCAAGAGGAAAGTGAGTATCGTTGGGGGTGGGAATCACAATAAGGTCAATATCGTAACGCTGACATAACACCCGCGCCTGGCTCTCGACCTCTACATCAGGCAGGTCAGCCCGCACCTTGGCGGCATCACTTGAAGATACGGCCACCAGATTCAGGCCTTCCGTGGCCTGAATGAGCGGTACATGAAACGTTTTACTCGCGAACCCATAGCCTATCAGGCCCACATTGATCGTTGCTTTCATAATGCTCCTTGCGAAAGTTTAATCGAGTTTTGAAAGATCGCGCACCGCCCCTTTATCAGCGGAAGTAGCCAATAGTGCATAGGCTTTAAGCGCAGGCGTTACCTTACGCGGCCGCTGCTCAACAGGTTTCCAGGCGTCTTTGCCCTTGGCGTCCATCGCTTCGCGGCGGGCAGCCAGCTCAGCGTCTGAAAGTTTTACGTTAATCGTGCGGTTAGGGATATCGATAATGATGGTATCGCCCTGCTCTACCAGACCGATCGCGCCACCCGCTGCCGCTTCCGGTGAAACGTGACCAATGGAGAGCCCCGAGGTACCCCCAGAGAAACGCCCGTCGGTGAGCAGCGCGCATGCCTTGCCCAGCCCTTTCGATTTCAAATAAGAAGTCGGGTACAGCATTTCCTGCATGCCCGGGCCACCTTTGGGGCCTTCGTAGCGAATCACCACGACATCGCCTTCTTTTACCTTGCCATCCAGCACATTGGCGACTGCCTGATCCTGAGACTCCACCACGTGAGCCGTGCCCTCAAACAGCAGAATGGAGTCATCAACGCCTGCGGTTTTTACCACGCAGCCATCCAGTGCGATGTTGCCGTAAAGCACGGCCAGGCCGCCTTCGGTCGAGAACGCGTGCTCAAGATCGCGGATACAACCGGTCGCACGATCGCCATCCAGGCTTGGCCAGCGGGCACTTTGTGAAAAGGCCGTTTGGGTAGGCACACCGCCAGGACCTGCTTTGAAGAATTCAACTACTTCAGCACTGGGCGAGCGCATGATGTCCCACTCGTCCAACGCGTCCTTGAGGGTATCGCCATACACGGTGGGTACCGAGGTATCCAGTACGCCCGCACGGTCAAGCTCGCCCAGAATCGCCATGATGCCACCGGCACGGTGCACGTCTTCGATATGGTACTTCTGCGTATTGGGCGCCACCTTGCAAAGCTGGGGCACTTCACGTGAGAGGCGGTCGATATCTGACATGGTGAAATCGACTTCGGCTTCTTGCGCCGCAGCCAGCAGGTGCAAAATGGTATTGGTGGAACCGCCCATGGCGATATCCAGCGTCATGGCGTTTCTAAATGCGGCTTTAGACCCAATCGCACGAGGTAGTAGGTGCGCTTCGTCGCCTTCATAGTAGCGCTTGGCCAGCTCGACAATCTTGTGGCCAGCATTTTCAAACAGGCGGCGGCGGTCAGAGTGGGTTGCCAACACCGTACCATTACCCGGCAATGCCAAGCCTAACGCTTCAGTCAAACAGTTCATGGAGTTGGCAGTAAACATACCAGAGCAGCTGCCGCACGTTGGGCAGGCACTGCGTTCCACTTCGGCCAGCAGCTCATCATCCACGCTGTCGTCGGCGGCCATGACCATAGCATCGACTAGGTCCAGGCCGTGATCCAGAAGCTTGGTCTTGCCAGCCTCCATGGGGCCACCGGATACAAAAATAACCGGAATGTTAAGCCGCATGGCGGCCATCAGCATGCCAGGGGTGATCTTGTCGCAGTTGGAAATACATACCAACGCATCGGCGCAGTGGGCGTTACACATGTATTCGACGCTGTCGGCGATGATATCGCGGCTTGGCAGCGAATAGAGCATGCCATCGTGGCCCATGGCGATACCGTCATCGACTGCGATAGTGTTGAACTCTTTTGCTACACCACCGGCTTTTTCAATTTCACGCGCCACCAGCTGTCCCATGTCCTTCAGGTGAACATGACCCGGCACAAACTGGGTGAACGAGTTTGCGACCGCGATAATCGGCTTGTGAAAATCGTCATCCTTCATGCCAGTGGCACGCCATAAAGCGCGGGCGCCAGCCATATTGCGGCCAGCAGTGGTCGTACGGGAGCGATACTCGGGCATGGTGTCCTCTACATCTTTTTTTTGGTCCATCGCCTGCTCAGCGGTGGGTAAGTGAATCCAGCGTTCATGATTGTGGCATGAGCGCCTTCATCAGACCAGATATAGAGCAAGAGGATAAGCCTCATGCCTTACAGGCAATTGGAGTGGGATAACCATAAAAAAACGCCGTACTTTCGTACGGCGTTGTGTAGCAGGTTAATAAAGCCAAATTAAAACTTGCAACCTATAGGTTTAGACAAGCCAAGCCATATCGTGGGGACAAACTATTAGTCATTGAACACCACCTTGGCTACGTCTTTATAGCGATTGGCAAAATGGACCGTCATACCCTCTTTCAGGTAATCCGGCAGCTCTTCGTAATCGCGACGGTTCGCTTCGGGCAAGATCACTTCAAAGATATCGCTGCGACGGGCAGCAATGACCTTCTCACGAATACCTCCTACTGGGAGCACCTGCCCGGTCAGCGTTAGCTCGCCAGTCATTGCCAGCGGACGATTAATCGCCTGATGTTTGGCAAGTGAAAGCAGCGCCGTGGTCATGGTCACCCCAGCGGACGGGCCATCTTTGGGTGTCGCGCCTTCGGGCACATGGAGGTGAACAAAAGCGGAATCAAAGAAACCAACATCGGCCCCGTACTCCTGTAAATGGCCCACGGTATAACTGTAAGCAATATTGGCAGACTCTTTCATTACATCGCCAAGCTTGCCGGTTAGCTTGAACCCGCGATCCAGTGCATGCACCTTCCCTGCTTCAATGGGTAATGTCGCTCCGCCCATGGAGGTCCAGGCAAGTCCTGTCACCACGCCTTCACCCTTAAGTACTTTTTCCTTGCGGAAAAGAGGTGCACCTAAAAACTCTTCAAGGTTTTTAACAGAGATTTTGACGGTTTCAACCTGCTCTTCCAGAAGCTTCACAGCCGCCTTGCGCACTATACGGTGGAGCTGCTTTTCGAGCTGGCGTACCCCGGCCTCACGAGCATAGCCTTCAATTACCTGTTTTAACGCCGCCTCGGATAAGTTGATGCGCTTTTTCGACAGCTTATTGCGTTCAAGCAGCTTCGGCCACAAATGGTTTTTAGCGATCGCAAGCTTTTCTTCAGCGATATAGCCCGAAAGCCGAATCTGCTCCATACGGTCCAGCAGCGGGCCAGGAATTGAATCCAGTGTGTTGGCGGTGCAGATGAACAGTACCTTGGAAAGGTCCATCCGTACATCAAGGTAGTGGTCAAGAAAATCTACGTTCTGCTCTGGGTCTAGCACTTCAAGCAACGCCGAGGCAGGATCGCCCTGGAACGACTGCCCGAGCTTGTCGATCTCATCCAGCATGATGACTGGGTTTTCGACTTCAACTTCTTTAAACGCCTGCACCAGTTTGCCAGGCATGGCGCCGACATAGGTACGGCGGTGCCCTTTTATTTCCGCCTCGTCACGCATCCCGCCAACTGAAAAACGATAGAACTCACGCCCCAGAGCTTCGGCAATAGAGCGACCGATAGAGGTCTTACCTACCCCTGGCGGGCCAACCAGCAGAACAATCGAGCCCCCCACATCGCCTTTAAACGTGCCTTCAGCGAGGAATTCAACAATCCTCTCTTTTACGTCCTTTAAGCCGTCATGATCTCTGTCCAAGACCTCACGAGCATGGCTCAAATCAAGCTTGTCCTGGCTGGTAACGCCCCAGGGCAATGAAGTCAGCCAATCCAGATAATTGCGCGTAGTGCCGTACTCGGGAGAGCCGGTTTCCAGCACGCTTAGCTTGTTGAGTTCGTCATCAATCCGGCTTTGAACACGCTCAGGGACCACCAGCGATTCAAGCCGGTTTCTAAACGTATCAACATCATTCTCGCGGTCATCCTTGGAAATGCCCAGTTCGCGCTGAATAACCTTTAACTGCTCACGCAGGAAGAACTCGCGCTGGCGGTCCTGCATTTGCGCGTTGACCTGCTCACTGATTTCGCTTTGCAGCTGGGCAACATCAATTTCCTTGCGCAGCAGTGGTAACACCTTGTGCATACGCTCAGCCACCGGCAGCGTAGCCAGGACATCCTGAAGCACGGGGCCTTTGGCAGAGGTAATCGCGGCGGCAAAATCAGTCAAGGGACCGGGCTGGTGAGGACTGAAGCGGTTCAGGTAGTGCTTTAACTCTTCGCCATACAGCGGATTGATCGGCAGCAGCTCCTTGATGCCGTTGATAATCGCCATGGCGTAAGCGCGGGTTTCTTCATTTTCCGCATCAACAGGTTCTTTGGGGTAGGTGACTTCCACCAAGTAAGGCGGCTCTTTGGAGAGCCAGCGCTGGATCTGGAAGCGCTGCACGCCCTGGGCGATGAACTGGATCTGCTGATCCTCGCCCTTTAGCTTATGCACTTTGACGGCGGTACCGATAGCCGGAAAATCTTCGTGATCAAGCGACTCGACCCCGCCCTCGCCAACAAAGGCAACGCCCAAGGTTTTATGCGGCGTATTGCCTACACGACGCATGGTTTCTTCCCAGCGCTCACGGTTGACGACTAGCGGCTGTACCTGGGCGGGAAAAAAAGGACGATTATGGATAGGCAGCAGATAGATGCGTTCAGGCAGCATATCGCTGGCGGGCACCAGCGAATTTACCCGCTCGCCATCTGAACGATGCTCCTCTTCACCTGGATCGCTTGACGCATAAGATGAGTGTTCATCTTCAGCCAGCCAGTCGAGATTATCGTGATCGCGGTCGTAATCCTGGTCGCTCATGCGTCCTCCCATAAACAGATATTGGCGGCTACACCGCCTGTGATTGCTTAAGGAATGCGGGCACAGCGCTAAAACTTCAACCCTTAGGGTATTCTATTGCGACCATATATCCGGCATAGGTCGGCCATTGACACGCCAATCGCCACGGACAACATCGAACTGTAACTCGCGGGTACCCAGCGGCAATCCCAGCCATAGCGCCGCAACAGCCGGTGCGTCATGCCAGATAAAGTCACCATCCAGGCGCTCAAGCCAGCGGGCACGCTCTTCAGGTTTATCCAGTGTGGTCACGTTGAGTTGATCGAGCTTGCGGGCATCAAAGAACAGCGCGCCATCAGCGTCTAGCTGAATCCCCAGTAGCGGGCTATCCAGCGCCACGGTGGAAACATCCAGGCGGGGTGAATCGCTCAATATCTGCAGCAGATCAGGCTCAAGGCGGGACAACAAGCCTTCCGCCATGGGCAGGCTGGTATCTCCCCAGGAGGCCTCTTGACGCAGCCGAGTAATGGTCTGGCGTATGGCATCGGCATTTAATCGCGAAAGCTCCATTTCGATGCGACCGCTGAGCAGCGGCGTGTCCGGCGCTTCCGTGGGCACCATCATATCACCCATGACCAGCTCGCCTTTAAGACGCAGCTCCGTTTCATCCAGCACCATATGGCTGTACAGATTCAGCGGCGCCAGCTGTATCTCATAAGAGGGGTAGCGCAGTGCCAATGCGTCGATTTGTAAATGGTCGCGCTGGGCGAAATGGTAGGCATCGTCAATATAAGTGTAACGACTTTCAAGAGAAGCAGGACCCAGAGTCAACTGTGCCACACCGTCTATCAATGAAAGCTGATCCAGCCGAACGCGCAGGCGCCAGTCACCAAACATGCCTTCAAGGCGCAGCCTTGCGCCACGTACTTCAAGTTCACGCCCGCTTTGCTGGATAATAAACGGCGCCAGCGCCAGTTGAAGTTCGCTGCGGCCACTCAACGTGTGATAGCGGCCCTTCCAGCGCGGTGCGGAAGCCGCAGTTACCTCGCCAACGGCGCGCTGCAAGGCGGTATCCAGGCGTGGCAGGAAAGAGCCTTCGACATCGGTGCTCAAAATGCCATGGCGCGCGCTATAGGTAAGCTCCAATTGCCATGGGCGACCCAGCAAGGGGGAAAGCAATAAGCGCCCCTGAGAACTTAACCACCCCCGGCTACTTTCGGGACGCGTTACGCGCCACTCTCCTCGCGCTTCCAGATCTTCAAGCGCCTGACGGAGACTGCGCTCAAATAGCACACTGGACAGCAGTTGGCCTACCATCCAGATAACGGCTATCGCCACTAGAATAGGGACGATTAAACGTTCCTTGCGCATGCCATCTCCTTGAGCAACCGCACCAATAGGGAGTGATATTTCGGCGGCATTACCTGTTGCGTCTGTGCAGCAGTACTTGGGCTAAATCAATTCATTAAGACTGAACTATCAGTGCAGCCAATACCACAAGTGCATTGTACTCCAGGCGTAGATCCCTGCCATGACATCATCAATCATGATGCCAAAGCCGCCGGCGACACGCCGGTCTGCCCAGCGGATGGGCCAGGGTTTAAACACATCGAAAATACGAAACACAATAAAGCCCCACAGAGCGGCCTCCCACGAGAACGGCACGGCAGCCATGGTAATCCAGTAGCCCACGAACTCATCCCAGACAATACCTGAGTGATCGTGTACACCCAGATCATGGGAAGTTTTATCGCATAGCCAGACGCCCACGATAAACGCCGCGAGCACAATGCCTAGATACCACCCTAATGGTAAATCGGCCATCATCCAATAAAATGGAATGGCGGCAAGTGTTCCGAAGGTACCAGGCGCCCAGGGCACGGTACCGCTGCCTAAACCAAACGCAAAGAAATGCGTTGGGCGACGCCACACACTTGATGGTGCACGGTTCATGGCGTTCCCTCATTAAAATGCTGCCAACCAGCATGATGATCCGGTGCAATACCTTGCACACCCAGCGCTTCAGTGCATTGGCCAATCACCGTTAAGGCCAGGCCCTGCTCATTCAGCCGCTGTTGAGCGTGCGCCACATCACCTGGTGCCAGTGTCACCAGCAATTCGTAGTCATCACCGCCTGAAAGCGCCGCTTGCTGGGCATCATCACGCCCAAGAGCGCTCTCAAGCCCCTCAGCAAGCGGTAACGCTTCTTTATCAAGTATCGCGCCTACGCCGGAGGCCTCACGCAGATGGCCAAGATCCGCCAACAAACCATCCGAAATATCCATGGCGGCGCTGGCAAGACCTAGAAGCGCTACGCCGGCGGCCAAACGTGGTTCGGGTAGCAAATAGCGACGCAGCAGCGGGTGCTCAAGATCACGTTCGCCGCGCTTCCAGAGCGCCAATCCGCCAGCCCCCCCACCCAGTTCGCCGGTGACCGCAATGACGTCACCTGGCCTGGCCCCGCCCCGGGTCAATGCACGCCCAGCGGGGAGCTCCCCCATAACAGTAACGCCGATAGCAAGCTCCCCGGCGGTAACATCGCCACCGGCGAGTGTGGCTGCATGACGCTGGCATAGCCCATGAAACCCTTGGCCAAAGCCATCCATCCATAAATGGATGGCGGCGTCATCGTTAAAGGTTCGCTGATCAAGCGTTAGCGCCATAAAGCACCAGCGTGCATCAGCTCCCATGGCTGCCAGGTCGCTTAACGCAACGGCAAGCGCCCGATGCCCTATCGCAAAGGAGGGGGCATCATGAGGAAAATGAACATTGACGACAGAGGTATCCACGCTAACCGCTAGCTGATGACCCGCTTGAGGTATTAACAGGGCAGCGTCATCGCCGCTACCCAATGCGACCCCATCTGTTGCGAGTCGCTTTTGCGATGGCATCAGATAACGGCGAATCAGATCAAATTCAGCAAGCACATAGGCCCCTTAAACGCAGCATCAGACGGCGCGCCGCTATAAGCGGCGGGCGCTGACTTCGGCACTTCTCAACCGGTTAGCCAGCTTGTCGAGAATGCCGTTTACGTATTTATGGCCGTCGGTTGCACCAAATGACTTGGCCAGCTCAACGCCTTCATTAATCACTACCCGGTAGGGCACTTCCAGGCGGCGAGAAAGCTCGTAAGCTCCCAGGCGCAGGATGGCCAGTTCCACCGCGTCTAGATCTTCCAGGCGGCGGTCCAGTAGCGGGGAGATTTCACGGTCAAGTTCGGCTTTAAAACGTACCGTATTGTGTAAAAGCTCATGAAAAAGCGCCTTATCGGCGATTTCCATCACCTTGACCCAGTTTTCATGATCTTCAAGATCATCATCAGCTACCTGGCTGCGAAACTCAGCTTCAACGCTGGTAATCGATTTGCCGGTCATTTGCCACTGATAAAGCCCCTGGACGGCCAGCTCACGGGCGGCATGACGGCTCTGCTGTGCGGCAGAGGGCTTACGCTCACGGCGCTCGCTCATTGTGACTCTCCTACGGGTAACGCGCGCAGCAGCGATACCATTTCCATTGCCGCCATGGCGGCTTCAGTACCTTTATTTCCTGCCTTGGTACCGGCACGCTCAATGGCCTGCTCGATGGATTCGACGGTAAGCACGCCGTTGGCTATCGGCGTATCGAACTCCAGCTGCAGATGGTTAATGGCCGTGTTACAACCACCCGCCACGTACTCAAAGTGCGGCGTGCCGCCACGGATAACCGCGCCCAAGGCGATAACGGCATCAGGCTTCATCACCTTCAGCACGCGCTTCACGGCCAGCGGCAGTTCCCAGGCACCCGGTACGTGGACAATGTGAATGTTTTCAGCGTCGACACCATGGCGTGTCAAACTGTCGATAGCGCCTTCTACCAGGCTATCCACTACGTGGTGATTGAAACGGCCAACCACGATCACATAACGACCGTCTACGTCGACAAACGTACCTTCAACTTGAGAGAGGGATTGCATCAATTTATTCCTGCTGAGAATTTGGCTCATATGCCGTGTCATTAGGCCCTACCAGCTCGACGACTTCGAGGTCAAAGCCTGAAAGCGCTGAAAACTTCCACGGAGAGCTTAGTAGCCGCATTTTGCCTACGCCTAAATGGCGTAGAATCTGCGAGCCAGTACCAATCGTTAAATAGTTACCTGTGCCGTCTGAGTCGCTGGTGCGCGGTTGATGTACGCGATCCAGAAACACGTCCAGCTGATTTTTAAAATCCTGATGTGGGTGTCCATCATCAATCAACACCAATACACCGGCAGACGCGCCTGCAATTTCTTCCAAGGCCTGCTGGGCATTCCAGCGGCACTGCTCACCCTTGGTTAATCCCAGTACGTCGCGCAGCGTATCAGCCAGATGAACGCGGACCGTGGTCGCCTGCTCCGGGGCTGGCTGACCTTTCACCAATGCGATGTGGTGCGCCCCCTGAATACGATCACGAAAAACATGCAGCGCCAGTTCACCTTGAGTGGTAGCCACTGTGGTGGTTTCCACATGATCAACCGTCTGCTCATTGACGATACGGTAATGAATCAAGTCGGCAATGGTGCCGATCTTGATATCGTGCTGCCTGGCAAAAGCTTCAAGTTCTGGCCTGCGCGCCATGCTGCCATCATCATTCATGATCTCACAGATCACGCCGCTAGGGTCACAGCCTGCCAGTGCTGCCAAGTCACAGGCGGCTTCCGTATGGCCAGCACGCCGCAATACACCGCCGGGCTCTGCCATCAGCGGAAAAATATGCCCGGGTTGAACAATATCGGTTGGCTTGGCGTGCGGCGCACAGGCTGCCTGAACGGTGCGTGCCCGGTCAGCTGCTGAGATACCAGTGGTTACGCCTTGCGTTGCTTCAATGGAAAGCGTGAACTTGGTACCAAAACCCGAGCCGTTATTACGCACCATCAGGGGTAAATTCAGCTGCTCACAGCGCTCTCGCGTCATTGGCATGCAAATAAGGCCACGGGCAAAACGCGCCATGAAATTGATATGCTCGGCTTCAACCTTTTCGGCTGCCATGATGATATCGCCTTCATTTTCGCGATCCTCATCGTCCATGAGAATCACCATTTTGCCCTGACGGATATCATCCACCAGCTCGGCAATAGAGGCTAAGCCCCCAGAGGAGGAGTGCGCCATGAAATCTCCCAGATATGTGTTCACACGGTATGCGATTTTGCGCAGCGTCGTTATTGTACAGTACCAAATTTGATCGATATCGCATTTGGCTGACCCTATATTTTGACGACCTGCATTTGGACGACCTGTATTTGGACGGCCTGTATTTGGACGACAGAGTACCTTGCTATCGCCGCATGCGCTAGTCAGGCTGCGGGGTGGCTATAATACGCCAATCACTGCCCACTGCGCGTATATCGTGAATCTTTAACCGCCGCTGGTCAGCCATGCGCGAGAGTCCTGGCAGCGCGAAAAGCGGCTTTGCTTCGCCGCCCAGTAAAGTGGGGGCAACAAAAAGTTGCAGCTCATCCACCAGCTTCGCATCCAGCAGCGCCCCGGCCAAGGTGGCTCCGGTTTCAACCAGCAGCTCATTAACCTGTTCGTGTTTCGCTAGCCAATCAAGCAACTCATTCAGCGGCAGCCGCCCGTCGCTCCCGGCCTCAAATACGTGCACCTCGGCACCAGCGGCCGTTAACTTGGCGCGCTTTTCAGGCGAGTGAGCAGGCGTTGTCATCACCAGCGTGCGGCCAGGCTCGCTCAGACAGGCGGCGGCTAGCGGCAGCCGCAACCGGGTGTCCAAAATCACCCGTAGCGGTTGGCGCAGGACAACGCTTTCGGCATTCTCCAACTGTAGCTGCTCAGCGCGCAGGGTCAGGCGCGAGTCATCCATGATAATCGACTCGACGCCGCTTAAAATGGCGCTAGAGCGCGCCCGCAACCGTTGTACGTGGCAACGCGCCTCCTGGCCGGTTATCCATTGGGATTCGCCAGACCCCATGGCGGTACGCCCATCCAGGCTCATAGCCATCTTAAGGCGCACGAAGGGCCGTTTATGCTGCATACGAGCGATGAAACCTGGATTCAGGGCTCGCGCATCCGCCTCCAACAGTCCAACGTCAACCTCAATGCCAGCCGCTTTGAGCAGCTCGATCCCACGCCCGCTTACTTGAGGGTTAGGGTCCACCATGGCCACCACTACTCGCGCTACTTGAGCGTTGGCGAGTGCGACCGCACAGGGGCCTGTTCGCCCAGTGTGCGAGCAGGGCTCAAGCGTAACGTACGCCGTAGCGCCTTTGGCATGCTCACCGGCGGCATTAAGCGCATGAATTTCTGCATGGGGTTCACCTGTCCGTAAGTGAAACCCTTCGCCGACGATACGCCCAGATTGGCCAGGGAGTTGCTGAACAATGACACAGCCCACCCGCGGGTTTGGGTCAGTGGTATAAAGCCCGCGCTTTGCCAATTGCAGCGCGCGCGCCATATAGCGATGGTCAGCTTCGCTAAATAACGTCCTACTGCTCATTGGGCGACTCGCTTTTCACATCCGCTGACAAGTGAGAAGGCTCTTGTGAAAGACGATCTATTTCGGCACGAAACTCGTCTATGTCCTGAAATTTGCGATACACCGACGCAAACCGGATATAGGCGACCTGATCCAGATTTTTCAATGCCTGCATTACCGACTCGCCAATATCCCGCGCATTGATCTCACGATCACCTCGGGCACGCAGCGTTTGACGAATCCGCTCGACGGCGGCTTCAATTGCTTCAGCACTCACCGGGCGCTTTTCCAATGCCCGCAACATGCCATCGCGTAATTTTGCTTCGTTAAAACTTTCCCGGGAACCGTCTGCCTTGACCACGCGGGGCATCAGCAGCTCAGCCGTCTCATAGGTAGTAAAGCGCTCATGGCAACTGGCGCACTGGCGACGCCGACGCACCTGGTCGCCATCTGCCACCAGCCGCGAATCGGTTACTCGAGTATCGTTCGCACCACAAAAAGGGCAATGCATAGCGGTAAACCCTGTTGTCAGCCCGTGCTGTAAGCCGCACGAATAAGCATGTTATAACCTGTTATCACTTACAAACGCATTCAGTCACCCATCAGCTACACGTTTAGAGGCTCTGATGGTTTAAACGCAATATTAACCTTGTATTGTAGCGACTTGGCACACAAGCTGCATTGATTCAATACATCTTATCGATTAATTCAGGAGTAAGATTGTTATAAGGAGGCCTGCATGCCTGAGTTCAAAAAGACGCTTCACGTCTATTTAACGCATCTTTATGGCCCACGCGCAGAGGAAGTTCAGCGCCGTTTACTACAGCACATCGATCATTTTCTCCCCCTACTAACGCCCTCTGCACGCAGCAGTGCGCCTCATTCTCAATCAGCACCAACATGGAGCGAAAAGGACCAGTGGCTGATCTGTTATGGCGATTCCATCATTGATGCGGATTTACCGCCACTGGCGGTGCTGGATGACTTCTTGCAGGCGCGTTTAGGTGATCGTATTAGCGGCGTCCATGTTCTGCCCTTCTTTCCTTGGAGCAGCGATGACGGCTTCTCGGTGATTCACTACCGTGAAGTCAATCCTGAGTTAGGCGACTGGCCCCATATCCAGACGCTAGCCCGCCATTATGATTTGATGGCTGACCTTGTGCTTAACCATGTTTCCAGAGAATCACTGTGGTTTGTCGATTACCTGAGCGGCAGCTCACCTGGCCGCGATTATTTTATTGAAGTGGATCCTGAAACGGATGTTTCCCAGGTTACCCGCCCACGTAGCAGCCCACTCTTGGTGCCGGTTGCGACACGTCGCGGGACACGCCATCTGTGGGCGACCTTTTCTGAAGATCAGCTCGACCTGAACTTTGAAAACCCAGATGTACTGCTTGAGTTTGTGGGCATTTTACTGTTTTACCTGCAGCAAGGTACGCGAATCATTCGCCTGGATGCGGTAGCGTTTCTATGGAAACGGCTGGGGACTTCCTGCATCCATTTACCTGAAACCCACACTGTTGTACGCCTGTTACGGGCGATTGTTGACCATGTTGCCCCTGGTACTTTACTGGTTACCGAAACCAACGTGCCCCATGAGGAAAATATCAGCTACTTCGGTTTGGAACGATTGCCCGAGGGTGCACCCGACGAAGCGCATATGGTTTATCAGTTCGCGCTACCACCGCTACTGCTTCACACCTTGACGCGAGGTGAATCAGAGACTCTGCAAACCTGGTTGTCGAGCCTACCGGTACTGCCAAACCAATGTACATACCTCAATTTTACAGCAAGCCACGATGGTATTGGCGTACGCCCTTTAGAAGGCTTGCTACCTAACCATGAACGTGACGCGCTTTTGGAGCTGATGCATCGCTTTGGCGGTTTTGTCAGCATGCGCAGCAACCCCGATGGCAGCGATACACCTTACGAAATCAATATTACCTGGTTTGAGGCAATGCGCGGCACACGCCGCGGCCCTGATCCATGGCAGGTTGCGCGCTTTTTATGTAGTCAGGCCATCATGCTGAGCCTGCAAGGCATTCCCGCTTTATATATCCACACGCTGACCAGCACGCTTAACGATGTTGAAGGGGTTGAACGGAGTGGTCGTTTGCGCTCCATTAACCGCCGCCGCTGGCAGCGAAGTGAGCTTGACCTGCTGCTCGATAATACGGCAAACCCGACCCATTATATTTTTCATGCACTTTGCCGGTTTCTCGAATGTCGCCGGCAGGAACCTTGCTTTCACCCTAGCGCTGCACAGCGTGTTCTTGTATCACCGCCCGAGCTGCTTGCCATTGAACGCGGTCCACTACGCGACGGGCGCAGGCTACTGGCGCTTTATAACGTGACAGATAAGCCTCTACCACTTCCAAACGCTGGCGATGCCGTTACCCAGGCGCTTGAACAGCATGATTGGCAAGCCATTGAAAGTGATAGTCCAGAACTGGAGGATACACTGCCGCCCTACGCAGTACGTTGGTTAATCACTTTGGCGTAGTCTGAAAATGGTAACGACCTGCCCCCCATCCAGGGTGTTTTTATATGCTCTGTTTACTTGGTCTGATAGGTTATGGCGAGTTCATGGTTCTCTTTGCGCACTTGCGTATCAGACAAGGATGATGTGATGTCTTTTAGACCTTCTGTTATTAGCAGCCTGCTTTTAATAGCCAGCGTTAGCACGGCAAGCCAAGCAAGCGAGTTGCCCGCCCCCATTCAAGCTCTGGCTGACCAAGGATGGGAAATTCATGGACAGTTTGACGCTCCCGGCGGCTTGCGTGGCTTTGGCGCCAGCACTCAAGGTCAGGAAATTGCTATCTACCTGACGCCAGACAGTGAACACGCCATTGTTGGCACATTGATGGATAGCCAAGGCAATAACCTGACAGAGGCGCAGCTTGATCAACACGTCCGCACCGCCCTGGAAGCCGAAACTTGGCAACTGCTTGAAGAGAGCCACTGGATTCAGGATGGCAACCCTGACGCCCCACGGCTGGTTTATACCTTTACCGACCCCAACTGCTCATACTGCCAGCAGTTTTGGGAACAGACTCGCCCCTGGGTTGAGGCGGGCGAGGTCCAGTTGCGTCATATTATGGTAGGCATATTAGCTCCTGACAGCCCCGCCAAGGCAGCCGTGCTGCTGGGCGCTCATGACCCGAGTGCTGCTTTTAAACGTCACAAAGAGAGCGAAGCCATTACGATAAGCGCTCAGCCTCGCGATATTGAAGATCAGGTGTATGCCAATAACCAGCTGTTCGAAGGCTTGGGGCTCTATGCAACCCCCACCAGTGCCTTTCTACGTGAAACGTCTAACGGCGATATACGTATTGAGCGTATGCAAGGAATGCCAGACGAAGCGCAGTTGACCAAAATGATGGGTGGCCCAGCACCTGATACAAAATAAAATAGTATTTTTACTAAAAAATACACCTAACCATCTGTTTTTAAACGCCTGTAGATCAGGCGTTTTGTTTATATATCCCTCTTGCAAAAAATAAGTCGCCATATCCCTAAGCACATAGCCAGCCCGGCCGATATATAAGCTTCATTCACTTTTTGAAAGGCTGTAACAGAAAATCATGACGCGACTGACCATGAACCAACGACTCTGGGGCATATTGGGAATTATCTGCCTTGCCATGTTAACGCTGGTAGGCTGGCTAACCTGGGAAACCCGCCAAACCATTGAAGAAGAGCGCCGCACCAGTATCCAATACGTCGTGGAAAGCCTTTCTTCACAATTACAGGCGCTTCAAGCGCAAGCAAGTCGTGGGGAGATTACGGTCGAAGAAGCCCAGCAGCGCGCTATTAATAGCATAGCGAATGCAAATTTTGCTGAAGGAGAATATATCTTCGCCTTCGATGACCGCATGCGTATCGTGTCGCACCCAAACCGCCCTCGTGGCGAGGACATGAGTAACTATAAAGATGCTAGTGGTATGGATCTGTATAGCGCATTTCTTGATGCTGCGCGCTCAGGTGGCGGGCATGTTGACTATTACTCACGCCGCCTATCAGGCGACGAACAGTTTCCTAAAATCAGCTATTTTGCTTATTTACCAGAATGGGGCTGGGCATTTGGTGCAGGCATCTATGTCGATGACATTAATGCAGCCTTTGTCAGTAATCTTGTTCGCTCGCTGATTGCCTTTTTGATCATTGGCATCCCTGTTGCACTACTGATGGGTTGGGTTATTCGCGATGTGGGGCGCCGCTTGGGCGGAGACCCACGCTACGCTGCAACAGTAGTACGCCATATTGCCGATGGCGACCTGACCCGAAATACCACGCTTGCACGCTCTGATCAAGAAAGCCTGCTGTATGATATTAACCGCATGCGTGAATCGTTAGCTGACACTATCGGTGATATTCATTACGGCGCAGATCAGGTCAACAATGGCGTTGAACAAATTGTGGGCGTTAATGAGGAGCTTTCGACGCGTACCGAGCAGCAGGCTGCGTCTCTGGCTGAAACCGCTTCCAGCATGGAAGAGCTTACGGCAACGGTGAAGCAGAATGCCGAACATGCCGATCACGCCCGCAAGCTGGCCACCACAACCGCCGATAATGCGCGGCGCGGCAGTGACGCCATGACCGCCGTGGTGGATACCATGGCCAACATCAACGAAAGCTCGGCGCAAATGAGCAGTATCGTTAATACCATTGATGCGATTGCCTTCCAGACCAACATTCTGGCGCTCAATGCGTCCGTGGAAGCCGCGCGGGCAGGCGATCAGGGGCGGGGGTTTGCGGTAGTGGCCAACGAGGTACGCCAGCTTGCCAGCCGCTCTGCCGCCGCCGCCCAAGAAATCAAAAAGCTGATTGAGAACTCCGGCGCCAAGGTTGCCGATGGTAGCCAGCAAGTCCGCAACACCGGCGAGATCATCAATAGCGTCGTGACTGACATACAGCAGCTCAGCACGTTGGTACAGGAAATTTCTGCGGCCACCAGTGAGCAAAGCAGCGGTATCGAACAGGTCAACCTGGCGGTCACGCAGATGGATCAGATGACTCAGCAAAATGCGGGCCTGGTACAGGAAAGCAACCACGCAACGCAGTCACTTGCACAGTTGAGCACGCAGCTTCGCCAGCGCGTGGCTAATTTCCGTATTAATCAAAGTGCAGCGCCAGCCGCTCTGCCCTCGTCGGCACGTTATGTTACTGAAGAGAGCAACTTCTAGGCCTTAATCACGCTCGGCAGGCTGGATCCTGCCCGACCAAACGTCTTTTCAGAATAAACAACGCCCTCTTTGCCTTCTGGCTCAGGGGGCGTGTTAACTTATAGGCAACTGCCTTGCTTCATGTTTTATACCTTACCCTGATTATCCAGCTCGACAGCCTCATGCATCCGGCTTAATAGATCGGGCACTGCCGCCTGCACCCGGTTCCAGCTGGGGATAAAAGGCCGCTCACGAGGGTTATCCAAAAAGAGGTTGCCTGCCTCCAACAGATTACTGGCAAACAGCTCTACCGCCTGCTCTTCGCAGTGGCGGTCCAGACTTAAGCCGTTCATGGTGGCGTCATGGTCATAGGCTTCTATCAGATCCAGCGCCAGCCGGTAATAAGTGGCCTTTAGCGTCCGGAAATCTTCGCTACTAAAACTTACGCCTTGGGTAGCCAGCTTACGGTATAGCGCCTTGGAAATATCCAGACTCATTCGGTTCAAGCCGCCGCTAGGGTCCTGTTCGCTGATGGGCTGGTGTTTATGGTCATAAGCATCAGCAATATCTACTTGGCAGAGCTGGCGGTGGGCGTAGTTACGCTGTAACTCAGACAGCACGCCGATCTCAAGCCCCCAGTCTGCGGGTATGCGAATGCCTTCCAATACCTCACTACGCATGGCGAACTCACCTGACAGCGGGTAGCGGAAACTATCCAGATAATCCAGGTAAGGCAATGGCCCGCAAACAACTTTAAGCGCGCGCAGCAAAGGGGTTACCAGCAAGCGTGATACCCGGCCATTGAGTTTGCCTTCGGCAATACGGGGGTAATACCCCTTACAAAAACTATAGTGAAAGCGCGGATGCGCAACCGGATACATCAAGCGTGCCAAAAGTCCCCGGTCGTAGGTAAGAATATCGCAGTCATGTAGCCCAACTACGGTTGAGCGGTGCGAAGCTAAGACATACCCCCCGCAGTACCACACGTTACGTCCCTTACCGGGTTCCAACGCACCCAGCCCATGGCTTTCAAGCTCTGCGTCCAGCTCGCGCAGACGCGGGCCGTCATTCCATAGAATACGAGTATGCTGTGGCAGGCGTGAAAAAAACTCCCGGGCGTATAAAAACTGGTCGCGGTCTGCTCGGTCCAGACCAATGACGATTTCATTTAGATAAGGGACTTGTGCCAGTTCATCCACTATTTTGGATAGCGCAGGCCCTTCCAGCTCAGAAAATAGTGACGGCAAGATCAGCCCCATGGGGCGCCGCCTGGCAAACTGGATAAGCTCTTTTTCTAGCGCTTCAACGGGGCGACGTGTGAGGTTATGAAAATCGGTAATCACTCCATTTTGGTGAAAATCACTCATATGCTTCCCTCCCTGGCTTTATTGAGTAATAGCAGCGCTTTGCTTGGCCGCACTTAACCGGCGGCTATCCTGGCCCCACCAGTAAGCGACTCCTTCCGCCCAGCCACTCGGCCCAGTGGCTTTCGTGCGATATAGCGCTGAGGTTTGTGGTGTTACAGACGATTTATGAATGCCCTTAATGACGACTGCCTGGTCGACTACCTCTAGCATCGTCATATCGTTTGGCCCATCACCCAGACCTAATGATAGCGGCGTACACCCTCGTAACGTAGCAAACCGTTTGATCAACCATGTGACAGCGCAGCCCTTATCTGCTGAACGCCCCATTACATGCCAAAAGCGCCCTCCCTGGGTAAGTTCAAGACCATCACCTTCAAGGGCAAGGCGAAAGGTATCAATCGATGCAGTGTCATCCTGCCAGATAAGCGGTTCGCTACCTTCGCGTTGCTGTGCCTTCTGGGCGCGCCTTTCATCCAGGCCGGTCAGTTTAGCCACGTCCTGAACGCTCAACTCATTCATGCTCGTAAACTTAATGCCCAGACGCTTTCGCCATATCCGTAAGCGTGCCCGAATAAAGCTAACATCAACCCCCATGTGTTTTATAACCACACCATCTCGCCCATTACCGGGGCGGTCTAGACGCGCATGACACCAACTGGGTGGCAAGCCAATAATCGCACCGTTTTCGGCGACAAAAGGAGTGGCGGTAAGCCCTAACGCCTCACGCAGGAGCAATAGCTCTGCTCGCGTTTTGCTTGTCACCGGAATGACCGGCACCCCTAATTCTTTAAGGCGCGCAAGGCTAGGGGCGGCAGGCGAAAAGTCATAGCTATGGTGGTCAAGCAGTGAGCCATCTAAATCGGTTAGCACCAAACGTGACCGACGCTCTGCGTCAGGTATATCGGCTAGCAATGTAGTACTGATATGCTCAGACATACACGGCCTCTTGTTGGCTGGAGATACTCAGGGTGTTGTCTTAAATTACTACCATACACAAGCAGCTTTTAGGCCAAAAATAAAAAACCATTTTATTATCCAAAAGTTAATACAAAGCGCTCTGTAATAGAGCCACTGACCTATAAAATATAGCTGGCTCAAAGCATTATTGTTGTGCGCCTGGTGTGCATTAAGAAAGATTAAAAAACACGTCAAAACCTTCTAGTCGACTTAAAATTGCTTACTAAAACTTGGAAAAACCTACACTAGAGCTAAATTGAAATTGTACTCACCGGCACCTTTGTATACCCCCTCACCTGATGCCGGTGAGTTGCAATAAGCCAAGCTTTAGGCCCGTCACCCCCGGCGGGCTTTTTTTATGCCCTTTATTCAATATGAATGACCACTTCTACCCGCCGGTTACGTGCCCGGCCTTCTGGCGTGCTGTTATCTTCCAGTGGCTGGGTCGCCGCCAAGCCAACAGCCCGCAGGCGTTCTGGAGCAACTCCTTCGGCTTCCAACGCCTCTACAATCGCAATTGCCCGCGCGCTCGAGAGTGCCCAGTTAGAAGAGAATTCATTGGTACTAATGGTTTGGCTATCAGAGTGGCCTTCTACCCATACCTCACCTTCATAGCGCTGTATGGTTTCTAACAAGCTACCTACCAGAGAAGAACCGCCGCTAGTTAACTCTGCCGCTGCTGAAGGGAATAACAGCTGGTCCTGTACCCGCAAACTGATCCCTTCCGCTACACGGGTTACCTCTACACCCTCAAGGTTTGGCAAGTAGGGCGAGGTTTCAACACGCTCGACTAACGCTTCTTGTATGGCCTCAGCGCTATTAATGGCGTCTATCGATATTTCCTGCACGTTGACCGGAGGATGGTCAGTGAGTAACACCATGTAGTTCGCTAACGGGGTAGTTGAAGCGCTATTCCTCACAGGTATTAACGGAGTAGGCAATGCCACCGGAGGCAGCCACGCCAAAGGCTCATCAACCTCTACCGGCGGCGGGCTTCCAAAGCGTGCAAGTGCCAGCAAGGGTGGCGGCACGTCAGGTAGCGGATTTTGTTTGGGCAGACCGGCCACTCCCAGCGCCACACTGACTGCGGAAGGCTCCAGGCCGCGGCGCCACGCCTCTAGAACCGGTTGCCGCATCGCACTTTCCATCACCTCTGGAAGCGGCACTTCAAACACAGGGCCTGCTTCTTGCACTATTTCTTCTGACGATGCCTGCTCTGATGATGCTTGAAAAATTTCAGCTTTCGTTGCGCCAGCCGCCGCGATGATAATGACAAAAAGCGCCACCAGCAGTGTCATAATATCGATATAGCTAATCATCCACCCGCTACCGCTCTCATCAGAGGGATAAGCTGACATTAGCGAATCATGGCGCGAGCCGCCGCGGTGATCTTCAAGCATTCGGGTTATCGCTCATTCAAGTTTTCAACCTCATGGCCGATGGTTACTAGGCATGACAAATCTGAACTAGTCTATCAAAGACCCTATGACGCGATAAGGAACCTCTGGTGCATAGCTGCTTAAGCCGTTTTTTTACTACCCAATTATTTCGCTTAGCAAGTATAGGATTTACCGGCTTGCTGCTAAGTGGGTGTTTCTACGCCAACACTTCCCAGGCCCCCATCGCCACCACTTATCCTTATACAGAACAGCAGCGCATGCAGGCCGCCCATCACTGGGAAGTGCTGGCCCGCCATGAGGCCAATAATATTTTGCAACGCGAGCGGGTCCGCTTTCGCGATTTGCATATCACCAACTCCGTTAATCAGGACCTGCATTTCTATAGTGGCGGCGAGTTTGAACGCGGCTTTCGCACGCTACTGACGAGCGAACTCGTCTCACGTGGTGCCAATCTGACCACTGTACCGACACCTAACGCCGCTAATATACATATCGGTGTAGAAGTGGTTGCACACCGCGACCGCAGTTTTATTCGTCCGCCTACAGGCGCCTTTACTGCACTCACGGCGGGTATTGCCGTTGCCACGATTCCCATCAACCGATGGGCAGAACCAGCGCTTGGGTTAATTCCTGCGGCCATCGCCGCTGACGCCGTTAGCGGTAACTGGACCCATACAGGCAACGAAGAAGTTATTATCACCACACAGATTATTGACGGTGAGCACATTCTTTACTCTTCATCGAATATTTATTACATCAATGCAGGCGACCGTCGCCAATATGCGCCCCACCGTGTTCCCCGCGCGCCGGTAACTCCCTCTATTTCCATTACTGATAGCTGGTAACGTCATGCCTTTTACATCAACTTTTGTACTGCATTTGCGCAAGCGCTTAGCCATTGGCAGACTGTTCATCGTTGGTCTTTTACTCATCTCCATGGTGGGCTGCAGCGCCATGGGCAATTCAAACAATAAGCAGCCAAAACCCGAGCCTGACCTTTCCGAGCTGGCCCATAGGGCAGCGCAACAGATGATTGCCAGCAATCCAGATCTTACGCGCTATAGCCCCATGATTGCCGCCACCTTTGTCAGTATCGATAACCTCAGCCAGTCTTCCACCTTTGGGCGCATCAGCTCTGAAATCATGGCGTCAGCCCTTGCCCAGCAGGGTATGCAGGTACGCGAAGTCAAAATGCGTGACAGCATGTTTATTGAAGAAAGCGTAGGCGAGTTGATTCTCTCCCGGCAGGTGCAGCGCTTAAGCTCGCAACATAACGCACGCTCTATCCTGATGGGTACCTACGCTCAAGGGCAGGACTATTTGTACGTAAGCACTCGGGTGGTACGCTCAGGCGATGCCATGGTGCTGGGCAGTGCCGATTTTCGCGTAAAGCTGGACAATAACATGCGTAGCCTACTGGAAGGTCAAGGAGGCTGGTAAACTAGCTGCTTTCGCCGCTTAGTTTAGCGGCATGTTTGCCTGTCAGGAAAATGTTCATGCCCGTCTCAACTGTTTTTAAAAGTGCGCTTATTGTTGGCACAAGCCGATTGATTAAGCTATTTGCCAATATCACCAAGCTGTTGAGCTATGTTTTTCATACCGTTTTACCCAACAAGCGGTTTACCTTGCCGGAGCGGGCTGCACCGTGGCTTTCCCCCAAGGGGGAAGCTACTATTCCGCGCATTATCTGGCAGACCAACTTCACCAACAAGGTCACGCTTCCGGTCTACCTGAATTATTTGTTTAACCGGCTGATGGCGCCCCGCTTTGAATACCGGTTCATGGTGACAGATGCACGACGCCAGTTTATTGCAGCCCACTGTGATAACGAAGTGCTTGCTTGCTATGACCGTTTGCAAATTGGAGCAGCTCAAGCGGATCTCTGGCGATTGATCGTGTTGCAACTAAATGGCGGTGTTTATCTGGATATTGATGCCCATGCTATCTGGCCGCTTGCCAGTACCGTGGGCCGAGGCCGAGATGAACTTTACGTTGTTACGCGCCAAGGCGATTTCAGCAATTATTTTATTGCCAGCAAACCTAATAACCCCAATCTCGACAAGCTTATTCGTAACGTTTGTGACAACATTGAGACGAATGAATCAACCAATGTATTTGATATCACAGGGCCTGGCGTTTTCAACAAGACACTTGATAAAACACTTACTCCCAGCGTCTCTTATCGCCATGCCTGTAACCAAGGCAGCTTTACCAATGAGCATTTCCAGTATATTGACAAGCCAGCAGGTAAATGGACCAGAGAGCAGGAAAAAGTCGAAGTAGTGGGTCCTAAGTCTTCAACTATCGAGTATTGAAACCTTTTTTATTAGTATTTTCTTTTCTTAAATAGATAGTCATACAATTTGTTTACAACAAAAACGCGGGAGGTCCTTTTGGGGCCTCCCGCGCGTTGCGGCTATCCATAGCCGGAGAACCGTTTATTCAGTATAGCGCTTATTTATAAACCGGGAAGCGGCCACAAACCTCTGCCACTTTATCCAACACCTGAGCTTCAATCGTGCTGGTGTCTTCGCCCTTGGCCAACACATCCAGAATGTCACAGATCCAGCCAGCCAGTTGACGGCACTCTTCTTCGCCAAAGCCGCGCGTGGTGACCGCCGGGGTACCGATACGCAGGCCTGACGTTACAAACGGGCTTTGCGGGTCGTTAGGCACAGCATTCTTGTTGACGGTGATATGTGCACGGCCAAGTGCTGCATCGGCATCTTTACCGGTCACGCCCTGCTTGATTAACGAGAGCAGGAACAGGTGGTCTTCGGTGCCGCCGGAAACGATATCAAAGCCGCGGTCCATAAACACGCTCGCCATTACCTTGGCGTTTTTGACGACCTGCTGCTGATAGGCCTTGAACTCAGGCGCCATGGCTTCTTTAAAGCAGATTGCTTTGGCGGCGATCACGTGCATTAAAGGGCCGCCCTGGCCACCGGGGAATACGGCTGACTGCAATTTCTTTTCGATATCAGCATCGTTTTCAGCCGACAGGATCACGCCACTACGCGGGCCGCGCAGCGTTTTATGAGTCGTTGAAGTAACAACGTGAGCATGAGGCAAGGGGCTGGGGTAAACGCCTGCGGCGACCAGACCTGCTACGTGAGCCATATCAACCAGCAGGTAAGCGCCTACTTCATCGGCGATTTCGCGGAATCTGGCCCAATCAATGACCTGAGAATAGGCAGAGAAGCCAGCGATAATCATCTTGGGCTTATGTTCACGAGCAAGTTCAGCCACTTGGTCATAATCGATCAGTCCCTGATCATTCAGCCCATATTGAATCGCGTTGTACTGCTTGCCCGAGAAATTGGGTTTGGCGCCGTGGGTCAGGTGACCGCCGGCATCCAGACTCATGCCCAGAATGGTATCACCCGGTTTGACCAGCGCCAGGAAGACGGCACTGTTAGCCTGAGAGCCAGAGTGTGGCTGGACGTTTGCGTAGGTTGCGCCGAACAGTTCCTTGGCATAGTCAATCGCGAGGTTTTCAGCAATATCGACAAACTCGCAGCCGCCGTAGTAGCGCTTGCCTGGGTAGCCTTCAGCGTATTTATTGGTCAGCTGGCTGCCTTGGGCTTCCATTACGCGTGGGCTTGCGTAGTTTTCGGAAGCAATAAGTTCGATGTGGGCTTCTTGACGGGCCACTTCTTTTTGCATGGCATCAAGCAGCGCATCATCAAATCCGGCAATTGTCATATCACGGCTGAACATTGGCGGGGAACCTCGTAGATAAGGATCATTCATGGAAGAAATCAGGCCGCTATCATAACGCAGCCTGACGCGACTTTCATCGCATCCGTATCAGGTATCCTATGAATGCCGCTCATGATGGGGCTGGCGGGGAACCGCTGGGCCGAAGATGTCAGCTTCGCCCAGCGATTTATTTAGGCTTCGCCCAATAAACCCAAACTAGCCGCTGGAGCCTGGCGGCGCAGTCCGCGGGAAAGCGCATGACCAATGATGCCGATCAGTAGTGCGCCTCCTAGAGGTAATATCAGCCAGAGCATAATGTGCAGCCGAGGCGTTAAGTCTAACCAGTAAATGTAGAGCGCGGCGGTTGCCACTTCAGCAAGTACGGCACCCATTACACCACTGACAAACCCCAGCAGGGCATACTCCACCCCTTGGATTCGGGAAATCATTCGATTGCCCGCACCAAAGACACGCAGCAAGCCGCTCTCATGAGCACGCACCGGCTGACTAGCTGTCAGGGCGGCATACAACACGCTGATACCGGCAAGCAATACAAGTAACAATACAAGCTCTATTGCCCGAGTCACTTGTGCCAACACATCGCGTACCTGGCCTAGAATCGCATCCACGTTTAGCAACGATACGCCGGGGAAATCACTGACCAGTCGGCGTATTAGCCCCTGCTCTTCATCAGGCAAATGAAACGCGGTGATATAACTATGGCCAAATTGCTCAAGCACGCCAGGGGGAAAAATCACAAAGAAGTTAGGCTTGAAGCTGTCCCAATTAAGGCTGCGTAGGCTGGTAATACGCGTTGTTAGCTCGTCGCCGCCTACCGAAAAGGTCATCGTATCGTTGAGTGATAACCCTAATCGATTAGCCAGGCCCTCTTCCACGGAGATAGGTACGATCTCAGCCTGCGGCGTTGCATCCACCGCGCCTAACCAGCCTTGTGGTTCATTTACCGGTGTTTCGCTGGAGAACCATTCACCGGCAACCATCTGGTTGCCTTCTGGCAGCTCAGCCTGCCAGGTCAGATTAAGCTCTCGGCGCAGTGAGCCGTCTCCCCGGGCGCCTTCAGGCACCGCATCTCTTGGCGCCTGATCATTTATCGCCGTAATCCGTCCGCGTACCATGGGGTAAAGCGTGCTTTGCGTATCCACACGTGGTGCTACCGCCTGTTCAAAAGCATCGCGCTCCGAAGGTTGAATATTGATCGCAAAGTAATTGGGTGTGTCGTCAGGCAACTGGGCCTGCCAGGTTGACAGAAGATCGCCACGCACCAGCACAATCATTGCCATGGCGAAAAAAGTGACCGAAAAAGCCAATAGCTGGCCGACGCCCGCCTGACGGCGACGTGCTAGCTGACGCGCGCCCAAACGAAGCGCCTGCGCCCACTCGCCGGCGCCGGTTATTTTTTTGATTCCATGCAACACGGCGTTAAGAAGAAGTGAACTTACGCCCCACAGAGCACTTAATAGAACGGCCCCGCCCAGCAGCAGGGCAATGGCCAGAGACAAACTCCCCGAATACAGCCATAGAAGCCCGCCAAATACGATGGCCGCTACCGCTACCACCAGCCAGGCAGCAGGCGGCATAGGATCTAGTTCACGGCGCAACACTTTAAGTGCGCTCACCTGTTTGATGCGCAAAAGCGTAGGGCCTGCAAACCCTACTAGCACAGCCAGGGCCGTCAGTATGCCAAGCCATAGGGGCGTCACGCCGGGAGGCGGTAGCGTCATGGGGAAAAAGCTGGCCAACAGACGTAGCAAAACCGCCTGACCAACAAGTCCCAGTAATGCACCAAAGAAAGACGCTATTAGTGCAAGCCCGATCAGTTGAATACTGAATAGCATTACAAGCTGTTGCTGACTTGCCCCAAAGCAGCGTAGCAGTGCAGCGGTATCCAGATGGCGTTCTACATAGCGGCGTGCCGACATGGCAACCGCCACGCCTGCCAACAGCACGGCAGCAAGCCCGGCAAGCCCCAGGTAGCTGTCCGCCCGCTGCAATGCGTTGCCCAACTGTGGGCGATCAACACGCACGTCGCGTACCTCTACCCCTTCCCGGCGCAGCTCGCCGAGCAGTTCCTGTACCTGGTCAAGCGCTTGCGGAGGGCCTGCGGCCAATAGCTCAAACTCGACCCGCGAGCCATCCTGAATAAGCCCCGTCGCTTCCAGATCTGCCGTATTGAGCATCAGACGAGGATTAAAATTACCAAAGCCGCCAGATTGATCCGCTTCCCGCTCGACAATACCGGTAATGGTGAGCTCGGTTTGTCCAACCTGTACACGATCACCCAGCTCTATCTCAATCAGTTCTGCCAGACGCGGGTCTGCCCAAGCTTCCCCCACAGACGGGCCAGAGGCTATCTGTTCAGTCCCCCTGCCTAGATTGACGCGGGACACGCCGTAATGAGGGTACACATCATCAACCGCCTTAAGGCTTGCGGGCTGGAAACGATCGCCCAGGCTAATCATCGATACCAGACCGACCTGGTCGCTTAGCGTAAATCCGGCCTCTTCCAGCGTAGTGCGTAACGCGTCTGAAAAAGGGCTGCGCTGCTCCAGTACTAAATCTCCGCCCAGCATTTGTCCTGCCTGGCGTTCAAGGCCACGCTCAAGGCGGTCGAGAAAAAAGGCAATCATGGTAGAAGCCGCAACTGCCAGCACCAACGCCACAAAAAGGGCACGCACATCGGCAGAGCGTAAATCACGTTTCAGACTTCTGGCCGCTAGCCGCCAGGGCATATCACTCATTGCCCTCCTCCTACCGTGTTGAAATCAGAGGAAGCAAAGGGCATTAGTCTGCCTTGGTCCAACTGTAAGCAGCGATCGCAACGGCGTGCCAAGGCATGGTCATGGGTTACCAGAATCAGCGTGGTGCCGGCCTCGCGATTCAAGGTAAACAACAGATCAATAATCTGGGCGCCGGTATCAGCATCCAGATTGCCCGTCGGTTCATCAGCAAACACCAATTCAGGATCAGTGACAAAGGCTCGCGCAATGGCTACCCGCTGCTGCTCACCGCCGGAAAGCTGCTTGGGCAGATGGTTGATACGCTCTTCCAGCCCCACTTTTGCCAGCCAGCTTTTTGCCATTTGATTTTCACCCACCCTCGGTACAAGCTCCAACGGCAGTAGTACGTTCTCCAACGCACTTAAGGTTGGCAGCAACTGAAAGTTCTGGAATACAAAGCCTACCCGCCCAGCCCTTAATGCTGCGCGGCCGTCCTCATCCAGTCGGCTAAGCGGTTGCCCAAATAGCCTGAGCTCGCCGTCGCTCGGCGTATCCAACCCGGCTAAAAGGCCCAGCAAGGTCGACTTCCCCGCCCCGCTTTTGCCTAAGATAGCGACGCTTTCCCCTGCTGCTACGCTTAATGAAAGTTCGTGTAGTATTGTTAGCGTTCGCTCACCGTTAGTCACTTTTTTACTTAGCCTTTCGGCATGTAGCACAGGTCGACCGGAAGGTATGGAAGGAACCTTGTCATTGGCTGTACGGTCCGTGTTGGGCTGGCTGGCCGTTTGTGGCGGCGTACCAGCGGTAGAAGACTGTGCAGTTTTATCTGAGGAGTAAGGCATGAAGCAAAGCATCCCTGTGACATGGCAAAAACTTAACCGCATGGTAACCGGCTATCTGGTGATTCTGATAGTCACCTTAAGCGCGCCAACTATCAACGCAAACGAGCGCTCCACCCTGCTCATTATGGGCGATAGCCTAAGCGCCGCCTACGGCATCGAGCGTGAACAGGGCTGGGTAACACTCTTAGAAGAGCGCCTGGGCGATCAGGTAAACGTAGTGAATGCCAGCATTAGTGGCGAAACAACCTCCGGCGGCTTACAGCGCTTCAGCGATATTTTAGACAAGCAGCAGCCCAACATCGTCCTCCTTGAGCTGGGCGGTAACGATGGCCTGCGCGGGCTGGCACCCAATCAAATGCGCGCCAACCTGGCCGATATGATCGAGCAAAGCCAAGAAGCCGATGCTCAGGTATTACTCTTGGGAATTGATATTCCGCCCAACTACGGCCAAGCCTACCGGGATGCCTTTACCGGCGTTTATTACTCGCTGGCAGAAGAGTATGACGTACCGCTTGTTCCTTTTTTATTGGAAGGCATAGCGCTTAACGAACAGCTCATGCAAAGCGATGGAATTCACCCCACCGCCGAGGCGCAGGCGATTATTTTAGATAATGTATGGCCTGAACTTGAACCTTTGCTGGGCAGTGACTATCAGGCATCATCCCAATAGTCATTCATCATTAAGCAAATGTAGAACTTCCGCGCGGCAGCTTGTAGTCTTAGCACACTATCTTGTAATGATGGCGACTCATGCCCGCGCCTTTACCCCCTTCCCTTTTTATGCTTTCCCGGCGGCAGTTTCTCGCAACTGCTGGCGCGTTGCTTGTGGGCGCAGGTTTAGGCATTCGTCCAACACCCGCGGCGGCGTATGACCCTCAGCGCTTGCGCCAAAGCATGCAACAAGCTTATGGGCAAACAGGCCTTGCGGTACTTGAAGAGTGGTTCGCCATGCTGGAGCGCTTGCGCGGCCAGGATATTCAAATGCAATTGCGTGACGTTAACGACTTTTTTAACCGCCGTATTCGTTGGGTTGATGACATGGTGGTGTGGGGCCAGGAGGACTACTGGGCCACACCGCTTGAAGCGATGGGCAACGGCCGTGGAGATTGCGAAGATTACTCCATTGCCAAGTATATCTCTCTAAAACAGCTCAACATTCCCGGTGAACGACTACGCATGATTTATGTTCGTGCCCGGATTGGGCGCAGCCAGATCACCCAAGCGCATATGGTGCTGGGTTACTACTCAACGCCTGATGCCGAACCGCTAGTACTCGATAATATCGTTTCATCCATTACGCCCGCTTCGCAGCGTACCGATCTTGACCCGTTATTCAGTTTTAATAGTGATGGCCTTTGGGCGGGCGATTCCGCGGAGTCGCGCGCCGACCCGCTAGCCCGTCTCTCACGTTGGCGCAGCGTTATTGAGCGAATGAAAACGCAGGGTTTTATCTAAAAGGAATAGGCATTATGTCGCTGATCAAACAGCTCTGGCTTGCCATCATCGCGCTGCTGTTGCTGTCGTTTATAGGCAGCCTTGCGATTAGCATTACGTCCAGTCGTGATTATATTGAGCAGGAAGTGCGCATCAAGAATGAAGACAACGCCACTGCCCTTGCGCTCTCCATGAGCCAGCTCGACAAGGATATGGTCATTCTGGAACTTCTGATTTCAGCCCAGTTTGATACCGGCTACTACCGCCAGATTACCCTGCGCGATACGCAAGGCAATGTGCTGATCGGGCGTTCAGCCAGTGGCTACCAAGGCGATGTGCCGTCGTGGTTTCGCCAACTGATTAAATTTAACGTGCCCAGCGGCGTGGCGACCATTCAAGACGGCTGGCGGCAGTTTGGTACTCTTGAACTTGAAAGCCAGCACAGCTTTGCCTATGGCACGCTATGGCGCAGCACATTAGAGCTGGCAGGCTGGTTTATACTCGCAGGCGTTATTAGCCTAGGGCTTGCCATGGTGATCGTACGCGGCGTTAAGCGCCCGCTGATGCGCGTGGTGGCTCAGGCTCAGGACATCAGTGCACAACGTTTCACCACCATTAGTGAGCCCCGCACGCTAGAGTTTCGCCAGCTCGCCAACGCCATGAATCTGCTCTCTGCAAACGTGCGCCAGATGCTGAGCAACGAAAGCCAGAAACTTGATGAACTACGCCGCCGATTACAACACGATCGGGTAACGGGCGCACTCAATCGCGACGTATTCATGGCCCGCTTTAATGCTCTGCTGGAAGGAGATGATGCACGCGCCAATGGACTAATTGTGATGGTTCGCGTGCGTAATCTGGACAAGCTCAATGAACGCTCAGGGCATCAAACCACCGATCTTCTGCTGCACACGCTGGTCACCGAGCTGACTGCGCTGGGTGAACATAGCGAAGCCCCGCTGATCGGGCGCCTGAACGGCAGCGATTTTGTCCTGCTTCTCCCCCTTGCAGATGACCTTGATACCTTGAAGACAAGCTTGCAGCACGCATTGGCACACACCGCTGCTCAAGCAAATGATGTTGAGCTGCCTGCCGCGATAGCCCCTTACTCTGCTAGCGACCAGCGGGGTGCTCTGCTTGCCACACTGGATGATGCCCTGGCCGAAGCGGAAAGTGACAGCGTGCATCACCGTATTGTTATTCGCCAACACCAGCGACGCTCCCTGTTTAGCACCCATGTCGACTGGCGCAGTGCGCTGGACAAGGCTATTGCCAAAGGGCCGCAGCTGGCTTACTTTCCGGTGGTCGATGCTCAGAACCAGATACTTCATCATGAGTGCCCGGCCCGCTTGGAGTTGAACCAACAGTGGCAAGCGGCGGGCGTCTTTATTCCTTGGGTAACGCGGTTTGGGTTAGAGCCGGTGCTAGACCTTGCCGTTGCCAAAGCAGCCCTGGCACAGCTAGAAAAAGCGCCCAACCACCGCCTGGGTATCAATCTTTCAATTGCTTCTATTACCAATGCGCAGTTTGTCACTGAACTTCGTTCACTGCTTGAAGCAGCACCTTCGCTGGCAGGTAAACTTTGTTTTGAGGTGCCGGCTACGTTAAATACACAGGCTCTGGCTAGCCTGCGCGGCCTATGCAATACGCTTCGTCCCTTAGGCTGCCAGTTCGGCATCGAACATGTGGGCGCGGACTTTACAAAGCTCGCCGACCTGCATGATGTGGGGCTTTCCTATCTCAAGGTAGACAGCAGCTTGATTCGGGGATTGGATACCTCCAACGAGCAGCAAACCATCGTGCGGGGAATGGCAACACTGTGTCACTCGCTGGGTATTCAAGTAATTGCGGAAGGTGTCACTGAGCCGCAGGAACTAATGTATGCCTTCTTAAGTGGCATGGACGGCGTTACCGGCCCAGGCGTCCGCCTTTAATTTTCTAAAGCAAACGGGCCCAAGCGACGGCGCTCTAGATCGTGTCGTCGTCGCTTAACAGCCCCACATCATTTTTCGCCCGCAGCGATTGGCGCTCCATTACTTTCCGTTGCGCCGGGGCAGGCAGATCTGTAAAGGAAATAATTCCCTTCTCCAGCAGCACTGCCAAAATATCTTCTACAACCCGTACAAATGCCAAGTCAGAGGCGAGGAAGTTCGCTGCCGATCCTGGCTGGCTGGCAAGAAATGCCAACACTTCTGGCGAATCAGGCGAGATGGATTCAGCACACTCAAGGGATCGCTCTTTACTGAGCATGACAACCTCTCCCTGGGTATTACGTTTGATGTAGAACATAATTGCTCCCTATGAAAGTAAAAACGGTAAATAAGTGTCCATAGATACATTAAGCAGGATAGAACAAGGCCGCCCAATGGGCGGCCTTGTAGTTGCTATATAGCTAGCTTAGTCAATACTCAGCTTGCCGTTTTGTAGCATTTCCTGAATAACATCGCTCTCATTAACACCACTGCTCGCCAAGCTGTCAAAACCCTGTCCCTGCAAATGAATGACTTGATCAGCATTGCCAATTTTTCTATCAAGTTCACCGGTAGAACTAATATAAAGCCAGGTTTCTCCAGCATCCTCTTTTGCTATGATATAGTCAGCTATATTCTCTTCGCTTTCACCTTGGAGTAGGTCGCCCAAATTAAGCTTGTTCTCACCTTTGCCAAAGTCGGTGACTACATCAACTGCTGGCGCGCCTAATACGCCTTGGTCACCATTTTGCCAAACGAAGGTATCATTTCCCTCCCCCCCAGTCAGAGTATCATTACCCGACCCACCAAACAGGAAGTCGTCGCCGTCTCCTCCGATTAACAGATCACTACCTACACCTCCGAACAGCTCATCACTGCCACTACCGCCCATTAGTGTATCGTTAACCTCAGTGCCCTCCACCTTTCCACCTGCAACAGGCGCCAATAGAATATCGCCTACCTTATTCACTTGTATAAAGAGGTCACTATTTTGTGATGCGGCCTCTGTTACGATCACATGCTGGAATTCGCCGATGTTTTCAATGATCGTTGTTCCAGTGGCAAAGCCACCTTCGCCCACTTGAGCATAATTTTCGTCATACGCAATCCAACGTCCCGAAGTGCCCGTTCCATTTGAAGTAAACGTAAAGGTATCGGTTGGCTCCACTAACTGAAATAGCAATTCTTGGGTGTTACTATCATTCTTATTTGAAGTGTTATCTTTGGATGGAGATACGCCATAGCCATGTTCAGTAAGCAGAAGTTTGGTGTTGTAATGGTTAGTATTTCCCTTAGCCGCAAAAGCATTATGTGCATCGCCATTTTTCGCCAATACATCAGCAATCGGGTACACAATATCCGTATTGTGATCTGGGTAGTCCAAGACAACCGGTGCATCAATCATTACGTTAGCAGTAGCGCTACCGGTTGCAGTATCGATACCTGATAACGGCTTACCCTCTCCATCCACCTCTGTCGATATCGCTTCTGCCGTCAGGGTAAAATCATCGGCATCAGTTGCGACTTCCAACGTTAACTGAATATCATGCAGCGACTCTTTGCTGGGATTGCTAATTACCCAGTCGCCGCTCTCTGTTTGAGAAAGGATGACTCCCTCAGGCCCATTAGTTAATACAAGCGTCGCCCCTCCCGGCACGCCTTTCAGCGTGACACCCGATAGCACTTCGCTGCCATCCGTATCGGTAAGCGCTGCAGACAGTTCAACCGTAAATTTCTGGTAGCTTTCTCCAGCCACC
Organism: Vreelandella nanhaiensis; assembly: GCF_003990185.1. Taxonomy (GTDB): domain Bacteria; phylum Pseudomonadota; class Gammaproteobacteria; order Pseudomonadales; family Halomonadaceae; genus Vreelandella; species Vreelandella nanhaiensis. Next base: position 117,743 of record NZ_RZHF01000009.1, read on the forward strand.
ATCTCAATTTCTGTGCGGTCATTTGAGGCGGTATGAGTCGTTCCGTCTGCGTAGATGACACCTTCAAGCTGATTGCTTACTTGACCGACCAGATAACCTTGTTTGCTACCAGAAGAGTAGGAAACACGAACCCCATCTAGTGTATTAACGCTGGTTGCCGAATTGTTATTCGTGCTCCATGTAACTTGATAGTTGTAACCCTCTTCTTGAGCGACAAAAATATAGTCTTTCTTCGCATCGCTTGTCGCTTGTGCTCGATTACCAGCCAAAGAGTCCAGATTTTTCCAATTGCCATCTTGCATGTAGCCACTACCGGAATGCACAACAAATACATCTGCATAGCTATCGCTACCGCTGGCATTACCCTGGCCGTAATACTGTATAGCACCCGCGTTAGTAGTGCCCGGATGCGCTACTTCTGGAATGCTATCGCCTTTGGTCAACCATACGCGAACGCCATCGCCAACCTTAACAATTTGCCCATCTTGCACATCAAAGCCACCCGTTACACCACTACCGCCGTTAACCTTGATAATTCTTTCACCCGTGCTGCCTTCGCTCTCCTCGGGTGTCACTACCATTGAAATTTGTGGGGCGTCTGCAACGGGGTTGATGTCGATCTTGAGCGTCGCTTCTTTACCTTCATTTAGCACATCTGTCGGCCTGAAAGAGAAATGCGCGTAATCTGACTGCTGATTACCCATGCCGCCGCCATGATAGCCATCAAAACCTGATTCGTTAGCCGCAGGCATAAAACGAAGCCCACCTGCATCAATTTGAGCTTTAGTGAAGTGGCTATTGTCCTCAGCACTCTGCCAACTTCCATCGGCAGCTTTGTATTGCAGTGTTCCTGCTTCAGGCAATCGAGTGATGGTCACACCCAGTTCTTCATCAGCAGAATCTGCATCTGAAATACTGAAGTCATTCCATCTGAGTACTAGCGCTGTATCTTCTTTACCAATCAGATGATTATCTTCAGCGACTGGTGCCAGGTTGACGCCGTAGTCACGGTCAGCCCCGACACTATAGGGGTTACCCGCAGGGTCTTCACCGGACACTTCCGCAGTAATCTGGCTATTCTTGGCTAGCACTGCACCGGGCACGTAGATGCTGTAGACCAGGTTGCCGTCTTCGTTAGCGGTAACTTGGCCGGTGTAGGTCGTCACATTGCCGCTCTCGCCTATGGTCAGGGTGACAGTGTCATTCACTTGGGCGTCGCCACCCACGGTACCGGTCACTCTAATATTGCCTTGAGCCTCTTCGCCATTAACCACATTATCACCGGCAATGCTGTCGATGGTGATGGTGGCCTCGGGAGCCACATTGGCAACGCCTTTTTCATCCTGAGCACTGCTGCTGTTGTTTAAGGTATCAACGACCGTTACCGTTACACTAACTGTTGTCGTTCCTTCAGACACAGGGACTTGAACACGTAGGCCATTATCCAAATCACTCTGCGTCACAGTTCGACTCAAAATCGGCTCACCAGTCGTATTAGAAGTAACGACAAGGGAGTCTCCTACCCTGGTAGCTCCGCCAAGTTGAATATATGCTTCAACATGATTTTCAGTACCTGCGGCTACTTCTTCTACATTATAAATACCATCTTCCCCTGCCCCCAGAAGCTCAACAGTTACATTGGGCCCCAGATCATCGGGCACCGGGCTCTGAGTGGAAGGCTCTCCGATCACTACATCTACTACACTACTCTCATTGCCTGCTTCATCCACTACTTTGTATTGGAAACCAGACTGCGGCACTGTCTTATAGTCAATAGCAGTTAAATAGTAATCGCTGCTGTCAGTAGGTTCTTGACCGCTCACGCCGTCAGCATATGGTTTGGCGGTAAAGCGCAGCTGATCAAAAATTACGCCTTCAAGCGTGAAACTTTGATCGCTATAACCATGGCCCGGTGTAAAATCAACCGGTACACCATTTAAGGTAGCGCCATTAGTACCGCTAAATGTCCACTCGCCTACTTTTTCACCGTTTAGATAAGCCGCAACAGCGCCTACTTCTCCTTCACTGTCGATTAAGTTGGCTACACTAATGCTAGCCTCACCAACCGGACGCTTGAAGTCAAAGATCATTGTTTCTGAGTTTTCGCCGCGATAGGCCAACTGATCAGGCTTCTGCAGCTGCTCGCCCGTGTTATCTCTAATCCCTAACTTGCCACTGGAAACATTTAGCAAATCTGTGCTTTTAGTGCCATTCAGGTTATAGGAATAAACGTCAACCCCGTGTGAAAACCATTCAGACAAGGTCCTGCCACTTACTGTACTAGCCTCTATCCCCTGCATCGCTTCTTTAAGCTGATCCTGCGTAACTGACCAATAGAGAGCGCCCTCGGTGTTGAACTCGCTATTAATTGTTGCTAGTTGGTAGCCATCGCCTGTATTTAAATAAAGCGATCCAAAATTAGGCAACGATGTGAGTACAAACGTCAAATCCTCTTCAGGAGATTCTCCATTTATCCCCCCTAAAGATGGCTCATTTTCATCAATAACAGGCGTTTGCTCTAATTCTCCAGAGAGTAATAGAGAGACTCCACCTCCAACGGCAAACGACTTGAATAACAGCGGATTCAACTCCTTAATAATGTCATTGCCATCGTAAATATTTGCCGTTGTTAAAACCGGGTCTGCGATGGGGGCGGTAGTGTCCACCAATATATGATCACTTCCTTCACTGCCCAGGTTGCCCGCTTCATCGGCGTAGCTCGCGTCCGCAATGCTGGCACTGGCGTTACCGTTGTAGCCGTCAGTGGCGACCACGGTGCCGGTCCAGATGGTGCTGTCGCTACCTTGGGTTAGTTCACCCATCAGCTCCAAACCGTTCAGGACCAGCAGGTCAGCGACCTGCCCTGCTGTAAGCGGCTCGCCACCCTCGGTGCCGTAGGCTACTTCGCTAAAGTCGATAGTAATGCCGGTTTCTTGACCCTCAGCTAACGGTGCACCCTCAGCGTCCAGTGTAACGCTGACTATCGGGGCATCCAGGTCGACGCCGTAGCCGTGTTCGGTGGTGGTGGCGTATGGGTTGCCTGCGGCGTCTTCGCCGGTGACTTTTGCAATGATTTGGCTATTGTCAGCCAGTACGCCACCAGCCACGTCGATGGCGTAGGTCAGGTTGCCATTCTCGTCAGCCGTGACCTGGCCTTCGTAAGTACTCTCACCCACGCTCAGGGTGACGGTGTCGCCCGCCTGGGCATCGCCGCCCACCCTGCCGGTCACGGTGATGGTCTGGGTAGCTTCGTCGCCGTTGATTACGTTGTCTCGGGCGATGTCATCGACGCTGATGGTGGCTTCAGGTGCTGAGTTAGCAACACCTTTTTCATCTTCAGCTCTATTGCTGTTATTGTCAGCATCTGTAACCGTAGCGATAACGTTGACAAAGGTCGTTTCCGCAGAAACTGGCACTTGAATGCTCACACCATTGTCTAAATCTTCTTGGGTGATCGCACGATTCAAAATTGGCTCGTCGGAGGTATTCGAACTAACAACCAGTAAATCTCCTATTTGACTAGTTCCGCCTAATTCAATGCGTGCCTCTACATGATCTTTAGTGCCCTCTGCTATTTCTTGAACGTTATAAACGTCATCTTCGCCAGCGCCTAAAAGCTCAACAGTGACTTCAGGACCCAAGTCATCGGGAACAGCGCTCTGGGTTGCGGGCTCTCCAATCAGGACATCGACCACATCGCTTTCATTACCGGCGTTATCCATAACTTTGTACTGGAAGCCAGCCTGCGGAACTTCTTTATACTGGATAGAGGTTAAAAAATAATCACTACTATCGGTAGGCACCTGCCCTGTAACGCCATCTGCATAGGGCTTGGCAGTAAAACGAAGCTGATCAAAAATCACCCCCTCTAGTGTAAAGCTTTCATTGCTGTAGCCATTACCAGGGGTAAAGTCGACATTGACCCCATTTAAAGTAGCGCCTTCTACACCACTAAAGGTCCATTCACCCACTTTCTCACCATTGAGATAAGCAGCGACTGAGCCAACTTCGCCTTCACTGGCAATTAAGTTAGCGACACTGACGCTAGCCTCACCAACTGGGCGTTGGAAATCGAAAATTAGTGTTTCGGAATTTTCATTACGATGGCCTAGCTGCTCGGGCTTTTCTAATTGATTGCCAGTGTTATCAGCAACACCTAACCGTCCATCCGACGCTACATTAAGCAACTCTGCACTTTTAGTTCCATCTAGATTATAAGAGTAAATATCGACGTTATCGTCAGACTGCCAATCTTGTAAGGTTCGGCCGCTCAATGTACTAGCATCTACCCCTTGCATAGCTGCTATAAGCTGCTCTTCGTTGACTGCCCAGTAAAGCGTATCAACAGTAGTAAACTCACTATTAGTTGTCGCTAACTCGTAGCCATCACCTGTATTCAAGTAGAGGGAGCCAAACTCAGGCAGCGAAGTAAGAACAAACGTTAAATCTTCTTCATCAGAATTTTCATCAAAACCGCCAAACGCAGGATTAACCTCATCAACAACTGGTGTTTGCTCATATTCACCTGAGACTTGATCTACGCCTCCCCCCACCGTAAACGCTTTAAACAGCACTTGATTAGCGTCATTAATGGTGCCGTTGCCATCATAAAGGTCAGCGGTTGTCTTGATCGGATCTGCAATAGGGACGCTGCCGTCGATCACGCCGGTGTCGGTGGCGGTGTCGCGGTTACCCGCCGGGTCGGTGACCGTGGCGGTCACGCTGAGYGCCGTGTCGGTGTTCTCCAGGTCGGTGAGCGTGACGGTGAGGCCGTTATCCAGATCCGCCTGGGTAACGGGACGGTTAAGGAGTTCGTTGCCTTTGCCGTCGGTGACCACCAGGGTGT